>CAWGAE010000025.1:0-255489 GCA_963820395.1 uncultured Actinomycetota bacterium
GAGATGAGCCGACTTGTCTCCGTACGCCCACGCTGTTGGTCGGCGCGTAGCACTTGGCCTCCAACGCGAACTCGACCGCAACGGGGTCCGAATGCGGGCCGAGCAGGCACTCCCGCACAGCATCGCGACCACCGTCGCGCCACGGGCGGGTGACGTCGTGTTGTGGGCAGCAGATCCAGGCAGCGCTGCCTGCCGACACAGTGAGTGTTTTTGGCCCTCGGTTGCGGTCACCCTGGCTTGCGGAACCGATGCAGGGAGGTCTAGGAATATCAGGAAGGGCAGTTCACGGCGCGATGATTCTGGAGGGACAGATGACAGGTACGGTCGCACGAGTCACCGAGATCTCTGCGAAGTCTGACACCAGTTTCGATGACGCGATCAACGTGGCGGTTAGTCGCGCCTCGCAGACCCTGCGCGGTGTCACCGCCGCCTGGGTCAAGGAGCAAAACGTTGACATCGAGGACGGCCGGATCGTCGCGTGGAAGGTCGCTCTGCTGGTCACGTTCGTACTTCAGTAGTTACCAGCTGTCGGCTTCTCCACGACGGTCCCCGGTGAGGTGCGGGTTTGCTGCCGTGCCGGGTGATACCGGCCACCACGCCGTTCGACCGAAAGGCCGTTCGCGGTTACCGAGCGGGCACACGAACTTCTGGCGTTGGCGCTATCAGCTTGGGAAGTCGGTGGTGCAGTCCGCATGCCACCTGCTGATTCTCTGACCTGTAGGCATTGGGCTATCTTGTCCGTGAGTGACCGTTGGTTCGTGCGGCATGTGGCCCGCGATGCCCTGGATGCCCGAGTGCTGAGGAGGCTCAGGGTTCGAGGCGGCCGATCGGCAGGCTGGTCTGCTCGGCTTCTGTCCGGCAGAAGTCATAAATTTGTGCGACAGTGTGCGCCGGTCAGGGGCAGTAGTTTCCGGTCAGCCCGGATATTCCTGCGGGGGGACAACGCGACGGCGTGAAAATCGGCACGCCAATGGCCCCGAGACCCGGATCAAGGTCGTGGCGCGGGTGGGGCCACGGCGGGCCATAAGTGAGTCACCTGCGAGTTTGCCGCAAGCGCAGGCTGGTCGGGGCTCTATTCCCGGTAAGACCGATCCCTCCGCGAACTGGCAAGCTCTACCTGTCTGAAGAGTTACGTTCCTGGCCGATCAGCTAGAGGTCTTGACAACCCGGCGGCGAATAGAGAGGCTCGTTGTGTAAGCGCCTAATGGTTTAGGGAAGGAGCCGCCTGAGTGCATACATTCGGGGCGGCGTTTCGCTGAGCTTTTGGTTATCCCTTTCCTGCGTTTCGTTCCGTGTTTAAATGTTGGCACAAGGGCATCCTCCTAACGCTGTTCAACTAGTGGGTTTTTGTCGTAAGCGCATATGGCTTACGGAGGTACGGAGGCGCGTGACGGCACGGCACGATATTGTTTTATGTCGCTTTTCGGGAAGGGTTAGCGTGCCCGAGCCGGTTGATCAGCCAGCGGGCGTTACAGGCTGGGCCTGCATCAGGTGACCTCAACGGAAGGAGAACTGATGGCCAACGAGCTCAAGTACGGCGACCAGATCAACTTACAGAACGGCTACAACGGGTGGCAGGGCGGCTACCTCGACACCATCAACCCCAGCACCGCAACTGGCGCCAAGTACGGCGTCGAGACCGCCACCACCCCCGCGCGCGGCGCGGGCACCGGCACCTGGCGGATCCTGTCCGCCTCGGGCAAAGCCGCCGGTCAGTACGTGGTCAGCGGAGACCTGATCTACCTGCAGAACCTCTACGGCGGCGACGGCGGCTACCTCGACACCAACGGCTACGCCACCGCCAGCCAGCAGACGGTCGGCGCCCTGTACGCCGTGACCACCTCCCAGACCATAGATCGCGCCCCGGGCACCGGCCGCTGGCATATCTTCGCCCAGACCTCCACCCCCACCGACCAGAACGTCCGGGCTGGCGACGTGCTGTACCTGTGGAACACCTACAACGACAACGGCGGCTTCCTGGAGACCAACCAGAACTCCACCGACGGCGATTTGTACCTCGTGTGCACCAACGTCTACTTCAACCGCAGCTCGAACGTCGCCAACTGGAGGGCCCAACCGGCGGCCTGAACCCATCCCCGCAGCACCGCCCAGCCGCGAAGCACCGCCCCTCTCAGGCCACGCCTGTGGGCGGTGCTTCGCCAGGACCAGCTCAACGGCATGATCATCCTCGGCCCAGTCATCTCCCACCAGCAGCATTACCTCTCCCGTCCTCGATGCCAGGCAGCCAGGCAGCCTGCGGGAGAACCATCAGCGACCTAATGAACAGTGCTCACGCCGCAGCGGCGGGCACGACATCCCAGCAGCGATCCGCTCTCCCGGCCACCGGCAGGGGCACGATCTCCCGGAAAGGCTCCCCGCGGAGGCCCAGGATGGCTCAGTGCTCACCTGGCGGCGGCTACCGGTCCCGAGTCTGCCGGAACGGCGGCTCGGTAATTCTCATTAGGATGGCCCCGGTTTGCAGGCGGGTCGCCAGGGCTGATCGTGACGGCGCGTGCCCCGTGCGGCCGGTCGCCGCGGTCGCGGCCCGCGCGGCGGTCCCGCCCGTAGGCGCGGCAGCGCCGGAAGGGCGGGAAGCTGCCGCGCCCTGGCCGCCGCGTTTCCGCGCGGAATCCGAGCAGCCCCGGGGTCTATGGCGCCAGCGGGAGGTCAGCCTACGCTCACCCGCATCTGCCCAGGACACCCGGATGATCACCCCGTGCCCGGCGCGCTTCGCGCGCCCTTGAAACCGTAGAGAAAGTTCTCACAGGCAAAATGCGGGCCCCATGTGCGGGCCCCATACGTGTGTCGGGCCGGATGGTGTGCGCAGCAAGGGCTGCGGACTGGCCGGTGTCATGTATTGCGTATGTGCACGGCGGTTGCGTCGTCATGTTTCTTGGCGTACGGGTGAGGGTTCTCGCGTTCGGTGCTGCGCAGCAGGGAGATCAGGCTGCTGGGTCCTTCGCTCCGCAGGCAAGAGAAGATCACTGGCCAGGTGTATCCGTACCAGTCGATCAGGCGGGTTACCCCGTCGGTGAAGAGACCGGCCTCTGTCACTTCGGTGAGGTTCATTGTCCCGCTGACCGCGTGATAGGCGGCGTGGGGGTTGGTGCTGGCGACCCAGAAACCGTTGGCCTTGTTCCGGTGCGCGCGGACTAGCTCGATCGTGTAGGGACGGCCGCCGGGAAGGTGCGATGTGCGGTCGTCGGCGATGGGGGTGAAAGTCTGGTCGTGACGCCACAGCACAATCGGTGAATCGCCCAGCGTCAGGTATTCGAGCGCTTCGCCGCGGCCGCGGGCGATGGAAACCGTTGAGGACGGGCTGTCAGGGTTGCCGAGGTCACAGGTACCGGCGTGCGCGTCGCAGGTTTCCTTGATCGCGGCAGCGAGAAGATCACACAGTGACGATGCATCCGGCAGGATCAGCCGAGCGCTGAGAGCTGCGGCGAGGTGGTGCACGAGCCATGGCACATCGTGGATGCAGCCGCTATCGACGCCTTGCGGGGCGGTGGCGCCGTCAAGGATGACCGCCCAATCGGCGCCGGTGCAGACGTAGTCCTCGTTGACCTGGCCGGGAGTGCTCTTGGTGGCGTGGGTGATTTGCATGCTCAGTCCGGGACGGGGAAATCGTAGTTGAATGTGATCATGTCGCCAGCGATGACCGCGATCATCACTTCTACCGCGCGTCCGTTGATGTCGTAGGTCGTGCGGATGAGTTCGACTACCGGCGTACCTTCCGGGAGCTGGAGCGCGACGCTCTCTGGCCCGATAGGCATGCGCGCCGCCATCTCCTCCCGGATCCGGGCTAGCCGGTAACCGGCTTCTTCAAGCCGCGCGAAACCGCCGCCCGGTCCGGTGTTTTCCTCCTTGATCTGGGGGGCCGCGTCGGCGACCGGCAGTTCGTAGTAGCTGTCGGCAAGCTGGTTTGGACGGTCGTCGATCAGCGTGGTCCGTCGCCGGACCCATACCGGCGTTGCCCGCTCGATGCCGAGCCGTTGCGCTACCGGTTCTGGGGCTGGCACCTGGCCGAGGAAGCGGATCAGCTGCGTGGCCGTCCAGCCTTGCTCGGCTGCTTCCGCTACGAGGATCGGCGTGCCTGATGACCAGCGGCTTCGCGAGTAGCGTTCTGTCCCGTGGCGCCGGGCATGGGGTCGTTCACGGACGAATGAGCCCTTGCCCTGGACGGTGATTACCAGGCCTTGCTGCTTGAGAAGGTCCACTGCCCGGCGCGCCACGGCGATGCTGCACAGGTACTGCTCGGCAACCTCGTCGTAGGTCGGAAGCTGCTGCCCCGGCCGGTACTCGCCTGTCTCGATTTTGGCGCGGATGTCGTCGGCGATGCGCACCTGCAATGTCCGCGCGTCGGTCGGCCCAGTGGTGGTCATGTACTCACTCTACCTGCGTATTTGCATGTCTGCCTACAGAGTGGTTGACAATACGTTGATTGGCTGGCAATCTGTATGCAGACCGGCAGACCGGCAGATACGTGTAGGAGGAAGAGGATCATGCGTTTGAAGATCGAAACGAGCGAGTCCAAGTTCCGCGTGGCCGGGACCGCGAGGCCACGTCAGGAGTCGCGGGCCAACCCGGCGCAGAAGAAGACGCCGGACGGGCGGCCGATCTGGACCGTCAGGCTGACCGCGATCGAGACCGACCGGGAGACTTCCGAGACCATCTGGGTCGAGGTGGCTGGAGACGAGCCCAAGCTGACCCTCGATGAGCTCGTGCAGGTTCACGGCCTGGTCTTCGCCCCGTGGGTGAACCGTGAGAACAAGATCGTGCGCTCGTTCCGCGCCGACAAGATCGCCGCGCCTGCCGAAGCCCGCCGGGCCCCGTGATCGTGCCCAGCCAGATCCCGGCGCGAGATGCGCCACGCCACCGCCCGTGCCGGGCACAGCCGACGCCGAGGATCCTCCGCCGCATCCGCCCTCATCCCGTGATCAAGAACAGGAGTAACGCAGATGACCAACACAGCCACGATCGAGATCCCGCAGTACGTCCACCTCAAGCGGGCAACGGCCGAGGACCTGCTCCGCCTGGTCCTCGACGTGCTGACCGGGAACCCGGACCTGGCCGCGCCCACTGACATCGACGTGTCGGAGCGGGCCGGTGCCCGGCTGCGGTTCGGGCCGGAACCGGCCAGCTTCCACGCGCTCGCCGAATGGGCGAACCGGTTCGGCGGGGTGGTCCGGGGCGACCCCGGCGCCACCGACGACGGCCGCCCCTACGTGCGGTGCGAGGTCCGGTTCATCCACGACGACACCGAGTTCGAGGCGTACGCCTACGTCACCACCGAGGTGGCTAGCTAACCACTACGACGCCGGGCCTGGGGGACGGCCATCCCCCGGCCCGGCTGGCCACATCCGCCCTCATCCCGTGATCAAGCGACACAAGGAGGTGCGTGGCATGTTCCACGCTATCAACGCCTGGCTGGCCCGCCAGGCCCGCCGCGCCCGCGACTACCGGCTGGCGCGCGACAACGCCATCGCGGCCGCCAACGGCTGGCAGGTCCAGCGCATCGCGCCCGGCACCTACCGGTACCGCGACCCCCGCTTCGACGAGCGCCGAGCGGCGCAACAGGCATCTGCCGGGCGGCAACCGGAGGCGGTGAGTGCCCGGTGGCCGCGATAAACCACGAGCACAGAGTCATCTACCACGCCGCCGTCTGCCCCGACTGCGAGTCCGCCAACATCACCGAAACCGAAGTCGACACCGGCGACGGCATCACCGAAATCGCGCTGCTGTGCCTGGCCTGCGGCACCGCCTGGCCGGTCGCCTGCGTCGTCGACTGGGACGGCCGCCCATGAAAGCGCTCACCGGAACCATCTACCTGCTGCATTTCCACCAGCCCTACAGGCACGCCCGCCATTACGTCGGATGGACGACCGGCAACCTCGCTGACCGGCTCGCCGATCATCAGCACGGCAACGGCGCCCGGCTCATCGCGGTCATCCGGCACGCCGGAATCGGGTTCACCCTCGCGCGCACCTGCACCGGCGACCGGACCAGGGAACGCGCCATCAAACGAGCCGGCGGCCCGGTCCGCTACTGCCCGCTGTGCACCACGCATCCATGGACCGGGAGGTGGGCGGTAATGCCGCGCCGTAACCGCAACGCCGCACGTCATGACCATCAACACCGACGAACTGGCCACCGAAATCCGGGAACTGGCCAGCGAACTCATGGCCACGGCACGGCACAAGCCGGTGTGCGCTGGCTGCCGGGCCAACCCGGCCGCCGATGGCGGCTACTGCCTGCCGTGCAAAGGCCAGCTCATCCTGTCCGCCCGCAACAACGCCACGAGGCGGTGAATCCCGATGCCGAACTACAACGCCCGTAACCACCGCAACAACCCGTACGTCTTCGACGGCATCGCGGGCCGGTTCCACCACACCGCCGCCGGTGCCCTGTGGCGCTGGCGCACCGAACTGGCACTCGCCGGTACCGCTGTGGCCGGTGCCGCGCGGCTGTCGGCCTACCTCACGCCCGCAGGCATCGCCATCGCGGCGGTTGCCGCCATCGCCATCACCATGGGCCTGCCGTGGACCCGCCGGTTCGTGCTGGCCCGCGCCTGGTGCGTGATCAGCCGCCACCGGCTGCAGCGGCTGTGCTTCGAGACACGGCTGCACACCCGCTCCGGGCGGCTGCCGCTCATCCTGCGGATCCACCCCACCAAAGTCGGCGAACGCGCGCACATCTGGTGCCGCGCCGGAATCTGCCTCGAAGACTTCGAGGCCCACAAAGGCGAAATCCGCGCCGCCTGCTACGCCCGCGACGCCCGGGTCACCCGCAACCAGCGCTGGTCCCAGCTGGTCACCGTCGACATCATCCGCCACGACCCGCTGAGCGCCGACCAGCACGTGCCATCCCAGATCACCAAAGCACCGGCAGGGCCATCCCCGGCATCTGAGCTGGTTCCCGTCACCGCGCACACCACCGGGCCGGAAAGCGACCCGGCATGACCCCGCCAGCATCACCGGCCGCCGGTCACCAGCCACAACCTGGCTGCCTGGACTGGCGGCGCGCGACGGTGGCCAGCCCGGCCCCGTGCGTGCTGTGCGGCAAACCCGCACTCCTGCGCTCCCCAGGCAAAGGCGTTCCCTGCCACAAGACCTGCGCCGAAGCATGGCAGGCCAGCCGCGCACAGCAGCACAACAACCAGGCCGCCTAACCGGCCGCAAACAACCACAGGGACAGGGTCCCGGAGCACGGCACACCTCCGGGACCCTGTCCCGCTCCCCGCTCACACCTTGAAAGGAGGTGTCAGGCATGACCGCAACCGCGAGTGTTCCCGCTGTCCATGTTCGACCCGGTGCACCTGGGCATCGACGAAAACGGCGAACACGTCCACGTCGACCTGGCCGAACGCAACATGCTGCTGGGCGGCGAACCCGGCGGCGGGAAATCCAACGCGCTCAACCTCATCGTCGCCCACGGCGCGCTGTCCGCCGACGGCAGGCTCGTCCTGGTCGACGGCAAGCAAGTCGAACTCGGCCAATGGCGCCACTGCGCCGAGATCTTCGTCGGCCCCAGCATCAGCCACGCCATCGACACGTTCCAGCAGCTGCAGGACATCATGAACGGCCGCTACGACACGCTGCTGGCCGAAGGACGGCGCAAGATAACCCGCCACACCGGCGAACCGGTCTACCTGGTGGTCATCGACGAGTACGCCTACTTCTCCGCCACCGTCGGCGACCGCAAACAGCAAGCCGAATTCGCCGCCCTCGCCCGCGACCTGGTCGCCCGTGGCCGCGCCGCCGGGGTCATCGTCATCCTGGCGACCCAGCGGCCCGTCGCATCAGGTGATCGACCCGTCCATGCGGGACCTGTTCGGCTACCGGTGGGCGTTCCGCTGCACCACCGACAGCTCCAGCGACGTGGTGCTCGGCAACGGCTGGGCCAACGAGGGCTACACCGCCGCCGAGATCGACCCGCTCGCCCGCGGCGTCGGCTGGCTGCTGTCCGAAAGCGGCATCCCCAAGCGGATCAAGGCCGCCTACCTGTCCGACGACGACATCCGCCACCTCGCCCGCCACGCCGCGCAGCTGCGCGGACAGGCGGCCGGATGACCGCTGCCGCCGCGACGATCCCGCTCAGCCCCGGGCCGCCCGACGCGGGCCCGGGGCTGGGGGAGACCGCCGACGACAGGCTGCAGCAGGTTCCGGCGCGACAACCTGGCCCGCTGGGAAGACCAGCGGCGCACGGAACTGGTCGAGCGGGCCAGCCGCAGCGACTTCGGCCGGTGGGAACGCCAGCTCGCGAACACCGGCCACTGCCAGCCAGCCGGTCCGGCTCCGCGGCCAGCATCCGGGCCGTCGACCTGGCCACCGGCGACACGGCGTTCGATGTACGACACCGCCAGCGAGCCCGATGGGGTGCTGCTGACCGCGTGCGGCAACCGCCGCGAACACGTCTGCCCGCCCTGCTCGCAGGTCTACAAGCGGGACGCCCGCCAGCTCGTCAAAGCGGGCCTGGCCGGGGGCAAAGGCATCCCCGAGACGGTCGCCGCGCATCCGTGCGTGTTCGCCACCTTGACCGCGCCCTCGTTCGGCCCCGTGCACACTCAGCGAACCGCGAAAGGCCGGGCGCTGCCCTGCCGGGCCCGCCGCGACCGTAACGAACGGCGCTGCCCGCACGGCCGCGACATCTCCTGCCCGCACCGCCACCCGGACGCCGACCCGCGGCTCGGCCGCCCGCTGTGCCCGGACTGCTACGACTACACCGCCGCCGTGCTGTTCAACGCCAACGCCGCCGAACTGTGGCGCCGGTTCACCACCTACCTGCCCCGCCGCCTCGCCGCCCTCGCGGGCGTCACCGTGGCCCAGCTCCGCCGCGACGCGCGGATCCGGTATGTGAAGGTCGCCGAATACCAGGCCCGCGGCGTCGTCCACTTCCACGCCGTCATCCGCCTCGACGCCCCCGGCGACAGCTACCAGCCGCCGCCCGGCCGCTACACCACCGGCCTGCTCTCGGATGCCATCACGCAAGCCGCCGCAGCCGCCTACGTCGCGGCCGACCGCGGCGGCGAGTCCAGCGGCACGCTGCTGCTGCGCTTCGGCACCCAGACCGACACCCGGCCCATCCGCCACGGCCCCGACGGGCCGCTCACCGCCCAGGCCGTCGCCAACTACATCGGCAAGTACGCCACCAAGAGCCTCGACGCGCCCGGCCTGCCCGCCCGGCCGATCCGCAGCATCGCCGACATTCAGCGCCTCACCTGCAGCCGCCACTACCAGCAGATGATCACCACCGCCTGGCGGCTCGGCGGCACGCTCGCCGACGGTGGCCAGCGGCTGCGCAGGTGGGCGCACATGCTCGGCTACGGCGGCCACTACCTGACCAAATCCCGCCGCTACTCGGTCACCTTCGGCCAGCTCCGCGCCGCCCGCACCCAGCACCGCCGCGCACAGCGCCACCCCGACGGCGAAACCGACCCCTGGGGCCGCGAACTCGACGAGACCGTCGTCCTGGTCCTCACCGACTGGCACTACGCCGGAACCGGTCACCACACCCTCGGGGATCACCAACTCGCGCTATCGGCCGCCGCTCGCGCCCGCGAGCATGCCGAGTGGGCCGCCCCGGCCGCCTGACCCATACCAACCACCGAAGGAGGAGCGATGCGCAGGTGAACCGCACCAAAGACGAATGGCTTACCGTCGCCGACATCCTCGATGATCTCGGCATCCCGCGCCGGACTTGGCAACGCTGGCGGGAACTTGGACGGGCACCCGAAGCGATCAAACTGCCCAACAAGGAGCTTCGCATCCGCCGCAGTGTCTATGAGGCGTGGCTGGCCGACCTTGAGGAGTCGGCCGCGTGAGCACGAGTTACGACGTGCGGATCTGGGCCATCCGGGTCCGTAAGGACCGCCCGAAGCCCTATCAGGTGCGCTGGAGGGTCGGCCCCGCTCCGCCCGTCGCGAAGTCGTTCAGTACACGCGGACTGGCTGACAGCTTCCGGTCCGGACTCATGCAGGCCATGCGCCAGGGCGAAGCCTTCGACATCGAGGCGGGCCTGCCGGTGGCCCTGCTTCGCGAGCAGAACTCGATGACCTGGTACGAGCACGCTGTTGACTACATCGATATGAAGTGGCCAGGAGGGGCAGGCAAGTCCCGGATCTCGGTCGTTGAGACCCTGACGGCCGTCACGCCCGTCCTGGTCAGGAGCGACGTGGGCGCCCCAGATCCGGCGATCCTGCGGAAGGCGCTTCGCCGATGGGCGTTCAGTCCTCCCAGGCGAAACGATGACCAGCCGCCGGAGGTCCGGGCCGCGCTGGCCTGGGTCAAGCGCGGCTCTTTGCCGGTGGCATCACTCCGCGATGACAAGGTCGTGCGCAAGGCGCTTGACACGCTCGCGAACAAACTCGACGGCACTCCTGCCGCGCCGGACTACCTTGGTCGCCGCCGCCGGGTCTTCTACAACGCGCTCAAGTACGCGGTGCGTGAGAAGCGCCTGCAGGAGAACCCCCTCGACACAACAGACTGGGAAGCACCCGATACGGCCGTCGCAGAGATCAACCCCCGCGTGGTCGCTTCCCCCGAACAGGTCCGGGAGCTGCTGACAGCGCTCAGTTACGTCGGCCCCCGACGAGGTGAACGCCTGGTGGCGCTGTTCGCCTGCCTGTACTTCGCCATGCTCCGGCCATCCGAAGCGATCGCGCTCCGCGCAGAGGACTGCATTCTGCCGGACAACGGCTGGGGCCGACTCGAACTGAACCAGACCAACCCTGTTGTCGGCAAGCAATGGACAGACACAGGTGACAGCCACGAGCGCCGCGGCTTGAAAAACCGTCCTCGCCGGGCGATCCGGATCGTGCCCATCCCGCCCGAGCTAGTCGCAATCTTGCGCCAGCACATCGCGCGGTATGGGCTGGCGCCGGATGGCAGGCTGTTCCGCAGCGAGGGCGGGGGAGTGCTTTACCCATCCTCTTACCGCTACGTGTGGCAGCGGGCACGCCACTTCGGGCTCACGCCCGCCCAGGTGGCATCCCCGCTGGCGCGGCGCCCCTATGACCTGCGCCACGGCGGCGTCTCACTCCGGCTGAACGCAGGCGTCCCCGCGACCCAGGTAGCCGAGTGGGCCGGGCACAGCGTCGAAGTGCTCCTGACTATCTACGCGAAGTGCATCGATGGCCGCGATCAGGTCTGGTTTGACCGGATCAACCGATCGCTCGGCGGTGACGAGTCATGAGAACTCTGGTCCACGCCTGGTCCACAGACCACCGCACACAAAGGCGCCCGGCGGCATTTCGCTGCCTATCGCGTGATCACGATGTACGTGAGTTCGCCGAGGTCATCGCTGGTTTTGGCTGTTCATCGGATGGTGCCCCCGACAGGATTCGAACCTGCGCTCACGGCTCCGGAGGCCGTTGCTCTCTCCCCTGAGCTACGGGGGCCCCGGGGACGCAGTTAGGTTACCAGCCACGCGACTATCACGGACACGTGGCGGATCACCCGCCGCGGCGGGTCAGGAGGCGCTAACCTCGCGCCCGTGGACGAGGAACTTGGGCGGGTGCTCGTCGTGGACGACGACGAGGTGATCAGGCAGCTTATTGCCGTTAACCTCACGCTCGAGGGATTCGACGTGGCGACGGCGGTGGACGGCCAGGATTGCCTGGACAAGGTGAACGCGATCAAGCCGGACGTGATCACCCTGGACGTCATGATGCCACGCCTGGACGGCTGGGCAACCGCGGAACAACTCCGCGACGATCCGTTGACCAGCCACATCAAGCTCGTACTTATCACCGCCCGGGCCCAGGAAGATGACCGGAGCCGTGGCATTGAGATCGGCGTGGACGCCTACCTGACCAAGCCGTTCGATCCGGGCGAGATGATCCGTATCGTGCGCGAATTGGCGGCGTCCGCACCTGGACCGCTCGGCGGCCAGTGAGGCCGCGCAGACCGCCGTTCGCCGCCGCTGAGGTGACCGCCCGGTGCGCGGTTGCCACGGGTGCACGGATCACCTCGACCGATCCCGAAGGCTGCCGCGCGCGGTCGCGGCCAGTGAAACCGCGTCAGGCCTGGGTGGCGGTCACCGCGCCCGGGCGCGGGCTCTCCCGCGCGCTGATTGCCTTAGCTGGACGCGACCCGGTCCGCCACGCGATCAGCCTTGCGGGCTCCGCAGCATTGCCTGGCGCGGCGCGCGCAGCCGTTAAGCATCATTTTGATAAGCCCCGCTACGCTGTGCGTTACGCACATGTGCATGCTGCCGCCTAACGGCAGCGTGGGGCGCTCGCGCATGGGCGCCGGAGGTCCGCCTTGCGGCGGCGCCCCTCTGCTCGGTTATCCCAGGCAGGGGGCGCTCCCGCAGGTGCTGTCCTGGCTCCTCTGAACGAAGATCGGTCCGGACGTGTTTCACCGCACACGAGAGCTGTCCGGCACTGCCCGACCCGGGCGCGCCGGAAGACGTCGGCCAAAACCGTGCTCGCGACCGGCCTCGACCTACTTGGCGTGGGCGCACCAGAAACCTGTGAGGAGCCGAAAGTGAGCCGCGTCGCTCATCCGGCAGGCCCGCTCCACGCGAGCGTGCTGCCGGCCGACCACCCGCCCGCACCGCCCGCGGACCTGCATCTGCTCGACCCGCGCATCTGGCCGCGCACGGCCGCGAGGCAGGCCGGCGTGCTCACCATTGGCGGCGTCGATGTCCGCGAACTGGCCGCCGAGCACGGCACGCCGATCTTCGTGGTCGACGAAGAGGATTTCCGTGGCCGGTGCCACGATTACCGTCTGGCGTTCGGGCAAGGCACAGCCGTCTTCTACGCGGCGAAGGCGTTCTGCTGCCGCGCTGTGCTGCGCTGGGTGGCCGAGGAGGGCCTCGGGGTGGACGTCTGCACCGGTGGCGAGCTTGCCGTCGCGCTCGCCGCGGGATTCCCGCCCGAGCGCATCACCATGCACGGCAACAACAAGCTGGTATCGGAGCTCGAGCAGGCGATCGGCACTGGCGTGGGGCACATCGTGGCGGACTCGTTCGAGGAGATAGCCAGGCTCGGCTACCTCGCCGCGCGGCACGGCGTGCGGCCGAAGGTCCTGGTGCGGGTCACCACCGGCGTGGAGGCGCATACCCACGAGTTCGTGGCCACTGCGCACGACGACCAGAAGTTCGGGTTCTCGCTGCGGTCCGGTACAGCGGAGGAGGCGGTGCGGCGCGTCCTCGCCTGCCCGGACCTGGAACTCGCCGGCCTGCACTCGCACATCGGCTCACAGATCTTCGACACGGCCGGCTTCGAGGCGGCGGCGCACCGAGTGCTCGGCCTCGCTAGGACGATCCGCGACTCGCTGGGCGTGTCGATAGCGGAACTTGATCTCGGCGGCGGCTACGGCATCGCCTATACCGGCGAGGATGATCCAGTCGACGTGACGGAGATCGCGCAGAACATTCACGCGATCGCGGCACGCGAGTGCCGCGCGACCGGCCTTGAGGTGCCGCGGCTCACCGTCGAACCCGGCCGCGCGATCGCCGGCCCGGGCACGGTTACGCTGTACGAAGTCGGCACGGTCAAGGACGTCGACGGCCTCCGGGCATATGTGAGTATCGACGGTGGCATGAGTGACAATATCCGCACGGCGCTCTATGACGCCGACTACACCTGCGTACTGGCGTCACGGGAATCCGCGGCGCCGCCGATGTTGTCCCGGCTGGTCGGCAGGCACTGTGAGAGCGGGGACATCGTGGTCCGCGACCTGTATCTGCCCGCCGACCTCGTGCCCGGCGACCTGGTCGCGGTCGCGGCCACCGGGGCGTACTGCATGTCGATGGCGAGTAACTACAACCACATCCCGCGTCCGGCCGTGGCCGCGGTGCGCGCTGGGACGACCAGGATCATCGTGCGCAGGGAGACCGACGATGACCTGATGCGGCTAGACGTCGGGTAAGGCCCGGATACCGCTCAGGCGGTGTGCGCGGCACCTTGAAGGGAGCGATGCTGCGGTGGAGCCGCTGAAGGTGGCACTGCTCGGCTGCGGGTCGGTCGGCTCCGAAGTGGTCCGGCTGCTCGGCGAGCAGGCGGACGACCTCGCGGCGCGGATCGGCGCGCCGCTCGAGCTCGCGGGCGTCGCGGTGCGCCGACCCGCGCGCAAGAGGACGGTCGAGATCGGGCGCTCCGTGCTGACCACGGACCCGATGGAACTCGCGACCCGGCCCGACGTCGACATCGTGGTGGAGGTCATCGGGGGTATCGAGCCGGCCCGGTCGCTGCTTGTCGCCGCGATGAAGGCGGGGAAGTCAGTCGTCACCGCCAACAAGATGCTGCTCGCAGAGGACGGCGCGACAATCCATGGCGCGGCCCGCGAGTACGGCGCCGACCTGTACTACGAGGCCTCGGTGGCGGGGGCCATCCCGCTGCTGCGACCGCTGCGCGAGTCACTGGCCGGCGATCATGTGCATCGGGTACTCGGCATCGTCAACGGGACCACCAACTTCATTCTCGACCGGATGGATACGAGCGGCGCGGGCTTTTCCGACGCGCTGGACGAGGCTCAGGCGCTCGGCTACGCGGAGGCGGATCCGACCGCGGACGTCGAGGGGTTCGATGCCGCGGCGAAGGCGGCGATCCTGGCCGGCCTGGCCTTCCATACCCCGGTGACCGCGGCGGATGTCCACCGCGAGGGCATCACGGAGGTGACGGCCGCGGACATCGCGAGTGCCCGGGCTCTCGGCTGCGTGGTCAAGCTGCTCGCCATCTGCGAGCAGGGCGGCGGCGGTGTGTCGGTACGTGTGCATCCAGCGATGATCCCCCGCGAGCATCCGCTCGCCGGCGTGCGCGAGGCCTATAACGCGGTGTTCGTCGAGGCCGAGTCCGCGGGCCGGCTGATGTTCTACGGCGCGGGTGCCGGCGGCGCGCCTACGGCGAGTGCCGTGCTCGGCGACATCGTCGCGGTGGCCCGCAACAGGCTCGTGGGAACCCGGGGGCCGGACGCCACCACCTATGCGGGCCTTCCTGTCAAGCCGATGGGTGAAACACTCACCAGGTACCACGTTGCGCTGGACGTGGCCGACCGGCCTGGCGTGCTCGCTAGGATCGCGGAGGCTTTCGCCCGGCACGAGGTGTCCATCCAGGCCGTGCGCCAGGACGGGCACGGTGATGATGCCCAGCTAGTGATCGTCACATACCAGGCGAGGGACGCGGCGCTCGCTGCAACGGTCCGGGATCTGCGGGCGATGGACGTGGTCCGGGCGGTGGCCAGCGTGATGCGGGTCGAGAGGGAGGACGGCCAGTGAGTACGGCTGCGAAGCCGGGGCCTTTGGCCGGCCCGGCGGGCGAAGCACCGGGCGGGGTTCCTGGCAGGGTGTCGGCGGGGGAGGAGGGCGGGTGCGGAGCCATCGGCGGCCGCTGGCGCGGGGTGATCGAGGAGTACCGCGACCTGCTGCCGGTTACCGCGGACACGCCGGTCGTGACCTTGCGCGAGGGCGGCACGCCGCTGCTGCCCGCGCCCCGGCTGTCAGCGCGGACCGGCTGCGACGTCCATCTCAAGGTCGAAGGCCAGAACCCCACCGGGTCATTCAAGGACCGCGGCATGACCGTGGCGATCAGCCGGGCGGTGCAGGAAGGCGCGAAGGCGGTCATCTGCGCCTCGACGGGCAATACGAGCGCGAGTGCCGCGGCTTACGCGGCGCGCGGCAGGGCTGACCTGTGCCGTGCTCGTGCCGCGCGGCAAGATCGCGCTCGGCAAGCTTGCCCAGGCGCTCGTGCACGGCGCACGGCTGCTACAGGTGGACGGCAACTTCGACGACTGCCTGGAACTGGCGCGCAAGCTCGCCGTCGATTTCCCCGTCGCGCTGGTCAACTCGGTCAACCCGTATCGCCTGCAGGGGCAGAAGACTGCCGCATTCGAGATCGTCGACGATCTTGGCGATGCGCCTGACGTGCACTGCCTGCCGGTGGGGAATGCCGGAAACATCAGTGCGTATTGGCGGGGATACACTGAGTATTCCAAACTTGGGAAAGCTGCGCGTCGGCCGCGGATGTTCGGTTTCCAGGCGAGCGGTGCCGCGCCGATCGTTCGGGGCGAGCCGGTACTTTCCCCGCACACGATCGCGACCGCGATCCGGATCGGCAATCCGGCTTCCTGGCAACTCGCGGAGGCCGCGCGTGACGAGTCGGGCGGCGTGATCGAGGCCGTCACCGACCGGCAGATCCTCGCCGCCTACCGGCTGCTCGCCCGCGAAGAGGCCGTCTTCGCCGAGCTCGCATCCGCGGCGAGCGTAGCGGGGTTGCTGCAGGCTTGTGAGAATGGGCAGGTCCCGGTAGGTTCCCGCGTTGTCTGCACCGTCACGGGCAACGGGCTGAAGGAGCCCGACTGGGCAGTATCAGGTGCGCCCGCCCCACCGGTCATACCGGTGGACGCGGTCGCAGCGGCGGCATCGCTCGGCCTGGCTTGACGGGCCTGGCGTGACGAGCCTGGCATGACGGCGGGGCCCTGACGGCCGATAACCACCGACCGATGACCACCGACGACCGTTGTACACACCCGAATCCACACCGGCATGCCCGCGAGGGAGCGTGATGATCAGCTGGCCCGCAGAGGCCGTCATGGTGCGGGTCCCCGCCACGAGCGCGAACCTGGGACCCGGTTTCGACGCGCTCGGCCTCGCGCTCACCCTCTACGACGACCTCAAGGTCCGCGCGACGAGTGGTGACCTGGTCGTCGAGGCGTCCGGCGAGGGCGCGGACACCGCCGACGCGGGTGAGGATCATCTGATCGTGCGTGCCATGCGCGCCACGTTCGCCGCGGCGGGCAGCCAGCCGCCAGGTCTCGCGCTGCGCTGCGTCAACCGGATCCCGCACGGCCGGGGGCTCGGCTCCTCCGCCGCCGCGATCGTCGCCGGTGTGCTGGCCGCCCGGGAGCTGCTCACGCAGCGCGCCGGGGGCGTGCCCGATGGCGCGGCGGGCTTGACAGATGACGAGGTCTTCGCGCTCGCCGCGGCCATCGAGGGCCATCCGGACAATGTCGCCGCTTGCCTCGCGGGCGGGCTCACCATCGCGTGGCTCGAAGACGCCGGGCCGCGGCTGATCCGGATGTCCCCGCTGCCCGGGATCATGCCGGTGGTGTGCATAGCGCCCGATGCGCTCGCCACCACGCAGGCCAGGCAGGCGTTGCCTGAGACAGTCAGGCACGCGGATGCGGCCACGAACGCGGGTCGCAGCGCGCTGCTTGTCGCGGCACTTACCGCCGACCCCGACCCGGCTGTGCTGCTTGCCGCGACGCAGGACCTGCTGCACCAGCCCTACCGCGCACCGGTCATGCTGGATACGGCGGGCCTTGTCGGCCGCCTGCGGGCGGCCCGGATACCCGCCGTCGTGTCCGGTGCCGGGCCATCGGTCCTCGCCTTCCTGACTGCGGATTCTTCCGCTGGGCTTGACGTGCTTGGTTCAATCGTCGGGAAAACGGGTAGTGCATGGCTCGTAAGCCCCCTGGGCGTCGATAGCCAAGGCGCCAGCGTTGAGTTCGGCGCTCCCGACGCCAATCCGGTAACACCCCCCGCAAGGCGTGGTCCGGATGCGGCCTGGGGCAGATGCGGTCGCGCAGCGTTGCGCCGCCGCCGGAAACGCAAGATCGTTGGTCTGCTTCCGCGACACACGGACAACTTTCGAGGGAACACCGTGGCCTCTCGTGGTGCGGGTCGGGGGAATACCGTGGCCGCTCGTGGTGTTAGTCTGGATGCTGAGCCAGATGCCCCGTTACGGGGCAGGTGCTCGTCAGCCACTCATCGCCCGGACGGCAGGGTCGTCGCGCTGTGGGGTGGCCCTGTGCATGCAAACCAGAACACTGCGCCGTACCCGCGACCATCCGGGCGCGGACGCGGCGCCGTGGTCGGAGCAGGCCTGTGGGATCTGACCGAGCAAACCTCCCCGATCATCTGGCCGTACCCGGATTCTTTTGCGGTAACTGCGGATGGGTCCCTCGCAAATGCGGCAGCAGGTCGCACTCGTCGCCGTGTGACGGGGAGGCTTCTACATCACGGGTACCGCAGAACACGGCCGGGCATGCCGGCCGCACCGCACCGACGGGGTCTGCCGGTCGCATGAGTGACCGGAACCCGCTCCCTGGGAAGGACGCTTTGTGAGCGACACCACCGAACTCCTCACCGGCCCGGCAGAGAAGCCTGATGCGACCCCCGCGGCCGGAAACCCGGACGAGGCGCCGGGCGAGGCTCCTGCGGCAGCCGTCAGGCCGCGACGCAGGTCCGGCGCCGGTTTGTCATCGATGCTGCTGCCCGAGCTGCAGCGGCTCGCCCAGTCCCTTGGCATCAGCGGGACGGGGCGGATGCGCAAGAGCCAGCTCGTTGAAGCGATCCAGGAGCGGGCGATCTTGGACGAGCCCGTCGCCGCTGGGAGGGGCCTGGATCAGGGGAGTTCAGTTGTGGCACCGGCGAGGGCCAGTGCCAGCCATGCGCCGGCCGGCTACCCGCCCAGCGCTTCCGATTCAAACTCCGCCATGCGGGGGGCGCCCGCGGGAGTCGGCGACCCCCGTCCCGATGAGCAGGACGTTATGCAACCAGATACATCCATGTCGGCTGACTACGGCGCCGCTTCAGGTGCCGGGGATGAACAGCTAAGCTTCGACCGGCCCCGTTCGGATGGGGAGGGTGCCGGTTCCACCGTTGCGGACAGCCCAGCCGGGGACAGCCCAGCCGGGGACAGCCCGGGCGGATCCGGTGCCGCTGGGCCGGGCACCGCGCACGCCGGGGCGCTCCAGGGACCTGCGGCTGTCACAACGGTCAGCGGCGCGGCTGCGGAATCTCCTGCCGCAGGCTACGGCGAGGTAGGGACCGTCCAGCCCGGTGTCGCACCCGTGGGCAGCGCTGCTGACAACGCCCACGCTGCTGACAACGCGGGCGCCGCTGACACCGCCCACGTCGCCAACCCCGTGTTTGAGCACGTCGGCGAGGTCGTGGGTGGCGCTGCCGCGGATGCGGGCGACGGTGACGCACGTGGCGACGACCAGCGCGGCGACGACCAGCGCGGCGACCGCAGGCGCCGCAACAACAACCGGCGGGATGACGCCCAGCGACGTGACCAGCAGGGCCGTGACCAGCAGGGCCGTGACCAGCAGGGCCGTGACCAGAACGCTGCTGCGGTGAGCCGCGGCGCTGAGCAGCAGGCCAGCCGACCCGATGACGACGCCGACGGTCAGCGCGGCCGCCGCAGGGACCGGGACCGGTTCCGCAACCGAAACCGCCGCCGCGACAGGCCGGACGGCGAGCTGGTGGTGACCGAGGATGACGTGCTCATCCCGATCGCGGGCATTCTTGATGTGCTGGACAACTACGCGTTCGTGCGCACCTCCGGTTACCTGCCGGGTTCGAGTGACGTCTACGTGTCGCTCTCCCAGGTCCGCAAGCACGGCCTGCGCAAGGGCGACGTGATCGAGGGTGCGGTCCGCCAGCCCCGCGACGGCGAGCGCAGGGAGAAGTTCAACGCACTTGTCCGGCTTGACAAGGTCAACGGCCTTGACCCCGAGCAGTCGCGCGGGCGTCCCGACTTCAGCAAGCTCGTTCCGCTCTACCCACAGGACCGGCTGCGCCTGGAGACCGAGCCGCTCGGCCTGACCACCCGGATCATCGATCTCGTCAGCCCGATCGGCAAGGGCCAGCGTGGCTTGATCGTGTCGCCGCCCAAGGCTGGCAAGACGATGATTCTTCAGGCGATCGCGAACGCGATCACCAAGAACAACCCGGAGTGCCACCTCATGGTGGTGCTCGTGGATGAGCGGCCTGAGGAAGTCACCGACATGCAGCGTTCGGTGAAGGGTGAGGTGATCCACTCCACATTTGACCGGCCGGCCGAGGACCACACGACGGTCGCCGAGCTTGCCATCGAGCGCGCCAAGCGGCTGGTCGAGATGGGCCACGACGTGGTTGTGCTGCTCGACTCCATCACCAGGCTTGGCCGCGCCTACAACCTGGCGGCGCCGGCCAGCGGCCGGATCCTGTCCGGTGGTGTGGACTCCACCGCGCTGTATCCGCCTAAGCGGTTCTTCGGCGCAGCACGCAACATCGAGAATGGCGGCTCGCTGACCATCCTGGCGACGGCGCTCATCGAGACGGGCTCCCGGATGGATGAGGTGATCTTCGAGGAGTTCAAGGGCACCGGCAACATGGAGCTACGGTTGCGCCGCGAGCTCGCCGACAGGCGGATATTCCCGGCGGTGGACGTGGACGCGTCCGGCACCCGTAAGGAAGAAATCCTCATGTCGCCGGAGGAGCTCAAGGTCGTCTGGCAGCTCCGCCGGGTGCTGCACGCGCTGGAGACGCAGCAGGCGCTCGAGCTGCTGCTCGAGAAGATGCGGGAGACGAAGAGCAACGCCGAGTTCCTGCTCCAGGTGCAGAAGACCACGATCAGCTCGTAACTCCGGCGCCCGGAAGCTCGCCCTCGCGGCATGCGCCGGCGCGGGAATTACGGACGTGCACGCGGCGTTTCAGGCTCTGGCAGACTGGTAGGCCGAGATAGCGGTACCGGTTCACGCTTGGACGTGTCGCGGGAAGGCACACAGTTCGACGCACACAGCTTCGAGGCGCACAGCTTCGAGGCACACGGAGCCTCGGCACACGGAGCCTCACGCACACAGCCACGGCGACCCGGCGACCGCCAGAACCAGGAGTCTGACGTGAAACCTGAGATTCACCCTGAGTACGTGGTCACCACGGTGACCTGCACCTGTGGCAACACCTTTACCACCCGGAGCACGGCCAAGAACGGTGTGATCCACGCGGATTTGTGCTCGAACTGCCACCCGTTCTACACGGGCAAGCAGAAGATCCTCGACACCGGTGGCCGGGTCGCCCGATTCGAGCGGCGATTCGGCAAGAAGACCGCCGGCGGCAAGTAGCGGACTGACGCGCGGTGCGCTCCTGGTTGGGCAATCCGCGTGACGGGAGCGCGATGCCCCGACCGGGGCCCCACGTCTTGATGATCTCGGTCACTTTTTGTGCGAATGCTTCCAAGAGGCTACCGGGATCATGACAGATTTCTCTGCTGCCGCAGTGGCGTGGCGGCACCGGGGGAGCCGGACCGCAGCCCCGGCGGGTCCCGGCCAGCCGGACCCGAGCCGCTGCGGGACCCGGCCAGCCGGACCGCAGCCCCGGGCGCGACAGAGTCCCGGCGGGACCTGAACCCCCGGCGGGACCTGGGGCGTGCCGGGTGCTGGTACCGCACAAGGTGGAACGGTCACGTGCTGACGCGGGCCTCAAGGTGCGCGTCAGCCGTCGTCCCCGGCCACTACTGACGGCCGCCGACCGGCGGGCCGACGATTGACAACCGCAACCGGAGGCGCCGTGTTTGACCAGCTCAGTGAGCTGGTGGGCGAGTTTGAACGCCTGGGGCGTGAGCTCGCCGATCCTGCCGTGCACGCGGATCAGGGGAAGGCGCGCGCGCTGGGCCGCCGTTACGCGGAGCTGACGCCGGTGGTGCACGCATACGAGGAGTGGCAGCGGACGATTGCTGACGGCGAAGCCGCCAGGGAACTGGGTGCAGAGGACGCGTCCTTTGCGGCCGAGGCGGATCAGCTGGACATACGCAGGGCTGAACTCGAGACGAGACTGCAGCGGCTGCTCGTGGCTCGCGATCCTGCCGACGGCAAAGACGTCATTCTCGAAGTGAAGGCAGGAGAGGGCGGCGAGGAGTCCGCGCTCTTCGCGGGCGACCTGTTGCGGATGTACCTCCGCTACGCTCAGCGGCGCGGCTGGCAGACCGAGGTCCTCGACGCCACACCATCGGACCTCGGCGGCTACAAGGACGTAACCGTCGCCGTCAAGGCGGGCCGCCGGGCGGCCGCGGCGAGCGCAGCCAGCGCAGCGGGCGGCGCGGAGGGCGTCTGGGCACGGCTGAAGCATGAGGGAGGCGTGCACCGCGTGCAGCGGGTGCCTGTCACGGAGTCGCAGGGCCGCATTCACACGTCCGCCGCTGGCGTGCTCGTGCTGCCGGAGGCCGACGAGGTGGAGGTCCAGATCGACCAGAACGACCTGCGGGTAGACGTGTTCCGCTCATCGGGTCCCGGTGGTCAGAGCGTGAACACCACCGACTCCGCGGTCCGCATCACTCACCTTCCCACCGGAATTGTCGTCTCCTGCCAGAACGAGAAAAGCCAGCTTCAGAACAAGGAACAGGCACTGCGAATCCTGCGCGCCCGGCTGCTCGCCGGGGCACAGCAGGAAGCGGAGGCTCAGGCGGCGGCCGAGCGCCGCAGCCAGGTGCGTACGGTGGACCGCTCGGAACGGGTACGCACGTACAACTTCCCGGAGAACCGCATCTCCGATCATCGGGTGGGCTACAAGGCGTACAACCTCGACCAGGTGATCGACGGCGACCTGGACGGCGTGATCCAGGCGCTCGCCGACGCTGACGTCGCGGCGCAGCTCGACGGGGTCGCGCGGCGGTGAGCATGCTCCTCGACGAGGTCACCCGCGCCGCTGAGCGGCTCGCCGCGGCGGGCGTGGGCTCCCCGCGAAATGACGCGGAGCAGATCGCTGCCCACGTCCACGGGGTCACCCGGGGGACGCTGCATACGGTTCCTGATGCCGAGTTCGACGCGCGGTTCTGGGCTGATGTGGCCCGCCGCGAGGCCCGCGAGCCCCTGCAGCACATCACCGGGCGGGCATATTTCAGATATCTGGAGCTCGAGGTCGGTCCCGGCGTGTTCGTGCCCCGCCCGGAGACCGAGGTGATGACGGGCTGGGCGATCGATCAACTGCGCGCGATGGATGGGGTCGATCCGGTTGTGGTGGATCTGGGCGCCGGCTCGGGGGCGATCGGGCTCGCCATCGCGCAGGAGGTGCCGCGCGCACGGGTGCACGCGGTGGAAGCGCAGCGGATGGCGCATGCCTGGGCCCAGCGAAACATAGAGCGGAACGCAGACCTGGTTCACCAGGAACTGTGAAGGTGGGCCCGTCGGCCAGGCAACCCGGGCATCGGACCTGCCGGTGCCGCGCGTCGCCCTGCATCTAGCCGACCTGGCCAGCTGCCCTGCCCGAGCTTGACGGCGCAGTCGATCTCGTGATCAGCAACCCGCCCTACATCCCCGACGGTTCCAGCGTGCCGCCTGAGGTTGGTGAGTACGACCCGCCGGCGGCGCTCTGGGGCGGACATGACGGGCTGGATACCATCAGGCGGCTCGAACGCACGGCCGCCCGGCTGCTCCGGCCCGGCGGTTTGGTCGCCGTCGAGCACGGCTCGCCCCAGGGCGCCGCGGTCTACTGGGTCTTCCCTGAGAGCAGCGGCTGGCGTGACACCCGCAACCATAAGGACCTCGCCGGCCGCGACCGGTTCGTGACCGCCCGCCGCGGGGCCGCGGAGAATGACGCATCGCACGAACCTGGCGCGGTCACGTGGCAGGATGGGCCGCTGTGAGCCAAGCGATTCGCCGATTCGACTGCACCGACGCGGCGCAGCGCTCTGCGGGGATCGAGGAGGCTGCCGCCGCGGTCGGTCGCGGCGAGCTTGTCGTCCTGCCCACCGATACCGTCTACGGGATCGGTGCGGATGCGTTCATGCCCGCGGCCGTGACCGCAATGCTGATTGCGAAGGGCCGGGGCAGGCACATGCCCTCGCCCGTGCTGGTCGGATCGGTGCGCGCTGCGGCGGCGCTCATCGAAGACCTGGGTATGCACGGTCAGGATCTGATCGACGAGTTCTGGCCTGGCGCGCTGACTCTCGTCTGCCACGCTGGCCGCACGCTCAGCTGGGATCTGGGCGATGCGAAGGGTACGGTCGCCATCAGGATGCCGCTGCATCCCGTTGCCCTCGAGTTGCTGAAGCGGACCGGCCCGATGGCGGTGAGCAGCGCGAACCGGTCTGGAGCTTCTGCCGCCACAACGGTGGCAGAGGCGGAGGCGCAGCTTGGCGACCGCGTCTCGGTGTACCTGGACGGTGGGCTGCGAACGGGCGGGGTGCCGTCATCGATCGTGGATCTGACCGGTACGGTGCCGCGGTTGCTGCGTGCGGGTGCCATTTCTCCTGAACGGCTGCGCACGGTCGCGCCGATCATAGATGGCACGGACAGTCCGGACAGTGCGGACGATACCGCGAACGGCGCGGACGGCAGCGCAGACGGCGCAGGCGGCGGCCCGCACAGCACGGAGATCACGCGGGACGATTCCGGTCCTCCGGATGGAGGTTCGTCGCACGCCTAGCCAGCTTGGATTTCTCCGATCGACAAAATGTTGTCTATGCGGCTGCCTTGGCCGGCGCGCTGCCGCGACGTCAGCCAGTCCATCGCCTGATAGATCTCAGGAAACAGCGGGAGACGCGCCGTTCCCCGCCCGCCGTCACGTACTGGCGACGGCGTCGTCGATGTGCATCCGGCTGGCCCGCCAGCTACACGCCGGCGGAACGGCAAACTCGCCGGTCAGAGGCGGAGCCTCACTGGCACTACAGCCGCACTCTCGAACGGCCGAGAGAGAACGCGCTGATCAGAGAGTTGTAGAAGGTCGCATGGCCACCAAGATCGTTGACGTCGATGCACGTCAAGGGCGTGTCTCCGGCAAAGTGCGGCTGTCGTGCTAGTAGCGGGGTTTGTGGTTGTTTGTGATATTTGGCTTTCGGTGCCGTTTGGGCCTGTCAATACCGTTGAATCCCCCCGCTGGACGGTGTTGTTGGCGTCGTTGGGCCCGACCTGATCGCCGGGCGCGTAGGCTGACCTTGTGCGCGAGTACCTGCTCACGCTTCTTGTCGCGGCCGCGATGACCTACCTGCTGACCCCGCTGGTGCGTAGGTTGGCGATCGCGGTCAGGGCGTTGCCCGAGGTCCGCGACCGGGACGTCCATGCGGTGCCGACGCCGCGGCTTGGCGGGCTCGCCATGTACGGCGGGCTCGCCGCGGCACTGCTTGTGGCGAGTCACCTGACGCACATGAAGGCTGTGTTCGCCAGCAACCTCAACGCCCCGGGAAGTCTGAGCGCCCCGGGCAGCCTGCTACTTGCAGGTGGGCTGATCGTCGCTACCGGCTTCGTGGACGACCGCTGGGGGATGAGCGCTACAAGCAAGCTCGCGGCTCAGGTGGCGGCGAGCGGGATCCTCGTCTGGGGCGGTGTCGAGCTGGACTGGGTGCCGCTGCCCAGGGGGAGCGTGCTCGCGCTCTCGCCCGGGCAGGGCGTCGTGCTGACCATCCTTGTTGTCGTGGTCACCATCAACGCGGTCAACTTCATCGACGGCCTCGACGGGCTTGCGGCAGGCGTGGTAGGGATCGCCGCATTCGCGTTTTTCATCTACTCGTACGAGCTCACCCGCGTCGTCGGGTTGCCGCACCAGTCCTTGCCGGCCCTGGTGTCGGCGGTGCTCACCGGTATGTGCCTCGGGTTCCTGCCACACAACTTCTATCCGGCCCGGATCTTTATGGGCGATACAGGGGCCATGTTGATCGGGCTCGTGCTCGCCTATGCGACGATCTCGAGCACGGCGAATCTGGACCCGGCGACGCTCCAGCAGATCAACCGCTTCCCGCTGGTCCTGCCGCTGATGATCCCGGTGGCGATCTTGGTGATCCCGTATGTGGACCTGCTGCTTGCCGTGATCAGGCGCGCCAGGGCGGGTATGTCGGTATTCACCGCTGATCGGGGCCACGTGCATCACCGGCTGCTCAACATCGGTCACTCACACCGGCTGAGCGTGCTGATCCTCTACCTGTGGGCGTCGTTGTTCGCCTTCACCGTGGTGATGTTGTCGATCGCCGGGTCGGCGCTCGCGGTGATTTCCGTAGCCACCGTCGGCGGAATGGTGGCGCTGCTGCTCGTCTCGATGCCGTGGCTACGCGCGCGCAGGCCGCCAGAGGGGCGCCATCAGGCCGGTACCAGGCGGGCCGGGGTCCCGGGCCGACGTCATCCGGCACGGCCGCTTGGATCTTCCGAGGCCGGGGTGGCCGGCACCAGGATCGGTGCTGTCGCCGGCGGCCCGGCCGGTGCCACGGCTGGCAACGGGGCATGTGCGAGCGTGGGCGAGGATGCCGGGCCGGGTCCGGTGCTGGCACACGGGGTCGGTAGTTTTCCGCCGAGCGCGGACTTTTTCCCTCCGTCCCCGGCCTGCTGGTCGCCGGCGGGCGAACCAGGGCAACAATCGCCACGACGCATCCATCCGCCGTCGGCTGTCGGCGCTCCGTTGCTGCGGACGAACGGATTTCCGCAGCAAGACGACGCTATTCCGGCGTCTGCGGACGCCCGTTCGCATGCTCACGTCAATGGCCGCGCTCGCCCCGCGCCAGCGCCACGGACTGCGCCGCGCGACCGGCAACCGGGCGATAGCGCCCCGTCTGCGGATGGGGCGAGCGCAGCGGGTACCTCAGGCAAAGGTCTTACCAAGAGCTTGTGATACCTTTCACGAATAGCCGCCGCCTGCATAAACGGCAAGCGACGGCCGTCTCGGGATACCCCACCGCAACCTAGCGAGCCGACCAAACCGGAGCCGCGACGATGCTGGCCCATGACGCCCGGATCCTCATCCGATCGGCGGTGGCTACGGCGATCGCCGGGGTCATCCTGGTCGTCATAGGAGCCGTCGTCGATGGCGGCAAGGGCGCTCTTGGCGCCGTATGCGGTGTGATGCTCGTCATGGTCTTTTTCTCGCTTAGCGTTGTCGCGGTCAGCTTCGCCGGGCGCTGGGGTCCCACCGCCATGACAGGCGACAGCCCTCGGCACCTACGTGGCGAAGATCCTCGCGGTCGTGATCCTCGTCGCCGCATTGCAGAACACGACCGTGTTCAACACGAAGTTCTTCGGGGTGACGGCGATCGCCTGCATCCTGGTCTGGAGCGCCGGGCAGGTCGCCACCCTGGCGCGCCGCAGGATCCCCTACGTTGTGCCCGAGGCGAGCACCGCGGCGCCGCGCGGGGCAAGCACCGTGGCGAAGGCGCGCGGGGCAAGTACTTCGGCGGAGGCGCGCGGGGCAAGCACCGCGCCTGAGGCGCGCCAAGCGGGCGGAGAGCCGTAATCGTGAGCGTCCTGAACTGCCCGTGGGCCGGCTCGCTTCGCTGCTTCCTTGCCTGTTACTATTTGCCGCGACATGAGCGGGAAGGACCGCGTGCCGGGATGGCAGCGATGGCCGGGCGACCTGGGAAACATGGAGCCATCATGGGCCGCGCAACGCCTCGGCGCTACTCAGGATGTGCGGCAGCAGGGCACCCAGCAACAGAGCCCGCTGCAGCAGGGTCCCGGCCAACCGGGTCCCGGGCAACCGGGTCCCGGCCAACAAGGCGAGGAACAACTGGGTCCCGGGCAACAAGATCCCGGGCAACAAGATCCCGGGCAACAAGATCCCGGGCAACAAGATCCCGGGCAACAGGGTCCCGGCCAACCGGGTCCCGGCCAACCGGGTCCCGGGCAGCAAGGCGAGGAACAGCCGGGTCCCGGGCAACACGGCGCCAAACAGCACACCGCGCGGCCACCCATGGCGCGCAAGCGCGGGTGGCCCGGTGTCGCGCGAACCCCCGCGGGCGGTTCCAGCGCCGGTCCGCCCAGTGCTGCTCCGCTCAGTGCCGGGGACCAATCCGGTGGCCATGCGAACCCGGGCTGGTCGATCATCAGCTACATGGTGGCCGGCATGGCCGTCTATGGGGGCATTGGCTGGCTGATCGGGCGGTGGACGGGCTATACGGCCGTGCTTTTCCCTGTTGGGCTGCTGGCCGGGCTGGGCCTCGCACTCACCTTGATCATCTTGCGCTACGGCAGGTCCTGAGGTGCTGGCCTGGCCGGACCGCCACGGCGCGCACCGCCTGCGGCCCGGCTCCCATGCGCCGGCCGCTGATGCTGGAAGAGATTGCAGGAGTGGCTAATGACTGACGTAGCACCGGTAACCGTGGCGAGCGGCTGCCACATCTTCTCCGGATGCGGCTATCCGGCGCCATCTCTCGACGACTTCAACTTCAAACCGATCTTCACCATCGGCGGCATGGCTTTCACCAAGCCGATGCTGCTGGCCCTGGTCTGCGCGGCAATAGTGCTGATCTTCTTCTGGGCGGCTTTCAGGAAGCCGAGGCTGGTGCCACGCGGCGTACAGAACGTCGGCGAGGTCGGGTTGCTGTTCGTCAGAGACCAGATTCTCCGCCCGGCGGTCGGGAAGAAGGGCGACAATTTCCTTCCCTTCCTTACTTCGCTCTTCTTCTTCATCTGGGCCATGAACATCATGGAGATCATTCCGATCGCTCAGTTCCCCGTGGCGTCCCGTATCGGCTTTCCATGGTCTCTGGTTCTTATAGTCTGGGTTACCTACATGTGGCTCGGTTTCAAACACCAGGGTTTCCGCCCATTTATCCGGAACCTCGCGATCCCCGGCGACGTGCCCTGGTGGATCCTGCCGCTCCTCGTGCCGGTCGAACTGTTCTCGAACATCCTGGTCCGGCCGTTTACGCTGGGCGTCCGGTTGTTCGCGAACATGTTCGCCGGGACCATCCTGCTACTCGTCTTCACCTTCGCGACCTGGTACCTGGCCAGCCTCAGCATCGGCCTGATCTTCGCCGCCACCTCGTTCCTCCTGGTGATCATCCTTACCGCGTTCGAGCTGCTGATCCAGGCGCTGCAGGCCTTCATCTTCACCACGCTCACGGCAACCTACATAGCGGGATCGCTGGAGCCGGGGCATTAACAAACGAGACGTCTGGGCCGTCACGGCATTGACGGTCAACGTCACCGAAAGGAGCACATAAATGTCGGTCCTAGCCAGTGGAATTTTGGCCGCGAACTCCATCACCCTGAACTCGGGCGCGCTCGCCTACGGCCTCGCCGCGATCGGCCCTGGCGTCGGCATCGGGCTGGTCTTCGGGCACGCCATGGAGGCGATGGCACGCCAGCCCGAGGCGGCCGGCATGATCCGCCAGAACATGTGGGTCGGCTTCGCGCTGGCCGAGGCGCTCGCGCTGATCGGTCTCGTTGTCGGCTTTATCTACAAGTGAACACCGGCTGAGAGGTGACCGTGATGACACATTTGCTCGCGGCCGGTTCGCAGGACCCGCTGATTCCCTCCCTCACCGAGCTGATCATCGGAGCGATCGCGTTCTTTATCGTCTTCGGCGTGCTCGGCAAGGTCTTGCTGCCAAAGATTCAGACGACGCTTGCTGAGCGCACCGACGCGATCGAGGGCGGCCTGCAGCGGGCAGAAGACCTGCAGCGCGAGGCACAGAGCACGCTCGAAGAGTACCGGGCACGGATCGCCGAGGCGCGGCAGGAGGCCGCGCGGCTGCGCGAGCAGGCGAGGGAAGAGGGCGCACAGATCATCGTCGAAATGCGCGAGGAGGCCCGAACCGAGGCACGGCGTTTGGTTGAGGCCGCCCAGACCCAGATCGACGTGGAGCGCCAGCAGGCGCTCACCACGCTCCGCGCCGACGTGGGTGCGCTCGCTACCGAGCTTGCGAGCCGCATCGTTGGCGAGTCGCTGGCGGACGAGACCCGGCGGAGCCGGGTCGTGGACCGCTTCCTCGACGAGATCGAGCGCGAGTCCGGTGCGGCGGAGCTCCGCAGGTGAGGCTTATACCGGGCTTGACCATCCCGCGACGGACGCGGGAACCTGTTAATGGGCCCTCTGGGGCCGGCCGCCCGCGAGGGAGGCGATTCAGTTGAGGGGCGCCAGCAGAGTATCCCTGACCGAGGCAGAGCAGCACCTAGCGACGGTCCTTTCCGGGTCGGCCGCCGGTGACGGCACGGCGACGGTGGTCGGCGACGACCTGTTCGCCGTGGTGCACCTCCTTGATCGCGAGCATGCGCTCCGGCGTGCCCTTGCCGACCCGGCGAAGCCGGGTGGCGAGAAAGCGGCCATCGCGGGTGCCCTGCTCGCTGGCAAGGTCTCACCTGCCGCGGCAGAGTTCACCGCGGCAGCCGTTCGGCTTCGGTGGTCGAGTCCGCGCGAACTCGCCGACGCGCTAGCGCAGCTCGCCGTCACCGCCCTGGTTACCGCGGCCGACGCGGAGCGCAAGCTGGATGACTTGGAGGACGAGCTTTTCAGGTTCAGCCGGGTGGTGGCGGCGCAGCCTGAGCTGCGGATAGCGCTTTCCAACCCGCTGCTGCCGCCGGAGCGTAAGCACAACCTGATCACCGCGTTGCTCGAGGGCAAGGTCACCGATGTGACACTGCGGCTCATCAGCGAGGCGGCGGAGCATCCACGTGGACGTAGCCTGGACGCGAACCTCGAGGAGTACGCGCGGCTCGCGGCGCAGTGGCGCCAGCGCCTGGTGGCCGTGGTGCGGACCGCCACGGAGCTAAGCGCAGACCAGCGCGCTAGGCTCGCCGCGGCGCTCGCCGCCGCGTACGGTCACGAGGTGCACCTCAATGTGGTGCTCGATCCGGGCGTCATCGGCGGCCTGTCGGTCCAGGTGGGCGATGAGGTCATCGATGGCACGCTGGCGAGCAGGGTGGCGGCCGTGCGGCGTCGGCTCGTGGCCTGACGTAACTCGAAGCACATGCGGTCCGACCGACGGAGAGAGAGATAGGGAAGATGGCGGAGCTGACGATCCGGCCCGAGGAGATCCGCGATGCGCTCGCGCGCTTCGTTCAGGCATACGAGCCGGACGCTGCCACACGCGAGGAGATCGGCACGGTCGCCGAGTGCGGCGACGGCATCGCCCGGGTCGAGGGACTGCCCTCGGCAATGGCCAACGAGCTGCTCCAGTTCGAGGACGGCACCCGCGGTCTCGCGCTGAACCTGGACGTGCGCGAGATCGGCGTGGTTATCCTCGGCGACTACAGTGGGATCGACGAGGGGCAGGCGGTCCGCCGCACCGGCGAGGTCCTATCGGTTCCCGTCGGCGATGGGTTTCTCGGCCGCGTGGTGAACCCGCTGGGCGACCCGATGGACGGCCAGGGTGAGATCGTCGCGACGGATCTGCGGCCGCTCGAGGTGCAGGCACCAAGTGTGGTGCACCGCCAGCCGGTGAAGGAACCGCTGCAGAGCGGCATCAAGGCGATCGACGCGATGACGCCGATCGGCCGCGGCCAGCGCCAGCTGATCATCGGTGACCGGCAGACGGGCAAGACCGCGGTCGCTGTCGACACGATCATTAATCAGCGGGATAACTGGACATCTGGCGATCCGCAGCGCCAGGTCAGATGCGTGTACGTCGCCGTCGGCCAGAAGGGTTCGACGATCGCTCAGGTGCGTCGGTCCCTTGAAGACGCTGGGGCCATGGACTTCACGACGATCGTCGCCGCGCCGGCGTCGGACCCGTCCGGCTTCAAATACCTCGCCCCGTACACCGGCTCGGCGATCGGCCAGCACTGGATGTACGCGGGAAAGCACGTGCTGATCGTCTTCGATGACCTGTCCAAGCAGGCCGAGGCGTACCGCACGATCTCGCTGCTGCTGCGCCGCCCACCAGGCCGTGAAGCCTACCCCGGCGACGTCTTCTACCTGCACTCACGGCTCCTGGAGCGGTGTGCGAAGCTCTCCGACGACTTGGGCGCAGGGTCGATGACCGGATTGCCGATCGTCGAGACCAAGGGCAACGACGTCTCGGCCTACATCCCGACGAACGTCATCTCGATCACCGACGGCCAGATCTTCCTGGAGACGGACCTGTTCAACTCCGGCGTCCGGCCAGCCATCAACGTCGGCATCTCGGTCTCGAGGGTGGGCGGGAATGCTCAGGTAAAGGCGATGAAGAAGGTTGCCGGGACGCTGCGGCTCGGACTGTCACAGTTCCGCGACCTGGAGGCTTTCGCGGCGTTCGCCTCGGACCTGGACGCCACCTCCCGCGCACAGCTTGACCGGGGTGCCCGGCTCGTTGAACTGCTCAAGCAGCCTCAGTACAGCCCGTTCCCGGTGGAGCGCGAGGTTGTCTCCGTCTGGGCCGGTAACACCGGTCAGGTGGATGAGGTGCCGGTAGAGGACATCAGCAGGTTCGAGGCCGAGTTCCTCGATCACGTGCAGCGGGTACGGCCCGGCATCTACGACGCCATCAGGGAGACCGGAGACCTTTCGGAAGATACGATTACCGCGCTCAAAGGGGTGATAGATGACTTCAAGAGGACCTTCGAGACGAGTTCGGGCGAATTGCTCGTGAAGGAGGTCCCGGTCGACGCGCTGGGGGAAGAGGACGTCGGCCAAGAGAAGATCACCCGTTACGTGCCACCCAAGGTCGAGCAGGAGTAGACGGCAGGGATGGGAGCACAGCTTCGGGCGATCCGCCGCCGGATCCGGTCGATCAAGTCCACCGCAAAGATCACTCGTGCCCAGGAGATGATCGCGACGTCGCGGATTCTCAAGGCGCAGCAGCGGGTACACGCCGCGGGTCCCTATGCGCGGGAGATCACACGCGCGGTCGAGGCGGTGGTCAGCCGGTCACACGCGATCAACCACCCGCTTACGACCGAGCCGGCAAACCCCTCGCGCTCCGCGATTCTGTTGCTTACCAGCGACCGTGGCTTCTGCGGTGGGTACAACGCGAACGTGCTGCGCGAAACGCAGGCTCTTGCCGGGCTGCTGCGGGACCAGGGGGTGGAGCCCGTGATGTTCGTGGTCGGCAACAAGGGCGTCGTCTGGCACAGGTTCCGTGAGCGCGAAATGGCAGCGGAATGGGACGGATTTTCCGACAATCCGAAACCCGAGCACGCGCGGCAGATCACCGCCGAATTGCTCGCGGCGTTTGGATCGCCAGCGTCGGAGGGCGGTGTCGATGAGATCCATCTCGTGTACACCGAGTTCGTCTCCATGCTCACCCAGACTCCGCAGGCGCGTCGGATTTTGCCGCTCGAAATTGAGGAGACCACCGAGCTGCCGCCCGAAGGGCCGGTGCCGGTGTACGAATTCGAGCCGTCGCCCGCGGCGGTGCTCGACGCGCTGCTTCCCGCGTACGTGGAGAGTCGGCTCTACTACGCGCTGCTCGAGGCGGCGGCGTCCGAGCACGCGTCCCGGCGCCGCGCGATGAAGTCGGCGACCGACAACGCGAACGAGCTCCTCGAGGAGCTGACCCGTGTGGGGAATCAGGCTCGTCAGAGCGAAATCACCCAGGAAATCAGTGAGATCGTCGGCGGTGCGAACGCGCTCGCCGAGGCGACCTCAGGGAGTGAATGAGAGTCATGACAGCGACCGTCGAGAATCCAGCCGCCAAGGGCGGCGCCGCCACTACCGCAGGGATCGGCCGCGTCGCGCGGGTCACCGGTCCCGTCGTCGACGTGGAATTCTCCGGCGACCGGATGCCCGCCATTTACGACGCGCTGCACGTGGATGTCACGCTCGGCGATGTGACCAGGACGCTTACCCTGGAGGTGGCGCTGCATATCGGCGACAGCATGGCGCGCGCCATCTCCATGCAGCCGACGGATGGCCTTGTCCGCGGGGCCCCGGTGACCGACACCGGCGCGTCTATCTCGGTCCCTGTCGGTGATATCACCAAGGGCCACGTTTTCAATACGCTGGGTGAGACCCTCGATGTGCCGACCGCGTCGCTGAATATCACCGAGCGGTGGGCGATCCACCGGCCACCGCCGACCTTCGATCAGCTGGAACCCAGGACCGAGATGTTCCCCACGGGCATCAAGGTCATCGACCTGCTGACGCCCTACGTCCGTGGCGGGAAGACCGGCCTGTTCGGCGGTGCCGGCGTCGGCAAGACGGTGCTGATCCAGGAAATGATCCACCGCGTGGCCAAGAACTTCGGTGGCGTCTCTGTGTTCGCCGGGGTGGGTGAACGAACCCGCGAGGGCAACGACCTGCTCCTTGAGATGACGGAGACGGGCGTCATCGCCGACACCGCGCTGGTGTTCGGTCAGATGGACGAGCCGCCAGGTACCCGGCTGCGGGTTGGCCTGAGCGCCCTGACCATGGCCGAGTACTTCCGCGATGTGCAGGGGCAGGACGTGCTGCTGTTCATCGACAACATCTTCCGGTTCACGCAGGCGGGCTCCGAGGTGTCCACGCTGCTCGGCCGGATGCCGTCGGCCGTCGGGTACCAGCCCACCCTCGCCGACGAGATGGGCGAACTTCAGGAGCGGATCACCTCGACCCGCGGTCACTCGATCACCTCGATGCAGGCGATCTACGTGCCGGCGGACGACATCACCGACCCGGCGCCGCACACCACTTTTGCCCACCTCGACGCCACTACGGTGCTGTCCAGGGCAATCACGGAGAAGGGCATCTACCCCGCGGTGGACCCGCTCGACTCGACGTCACGAATCCTGGACGCGAAGTACGTCGGGCAGGAGCACTATGACGTCGCGCGCGAAGTACAGCGGATCCTCCAGCGGTACAAGGAACTGCAGGACATCATCGCCATCCTCGGCATCGACGAGCTGTCAGAGGAGGACAAGATCCTGGTCCAGCGGGCGCGGCGGATCGAGCGGTTCCTGTCCCATCCAATGTTTGTCGCCGAGCAGTTCACCGGCATCCCCGGCGCGTTCGTGCCGCTGGACGAGACGATCTCCTCGTTCAAGGCGCTCTGCGCTGGCAGCTACGACCATATCCCCGAGCAGGCCTTCTTCATGTGCGGCGGCATTGAGGACGTGGAGAAGAAGGCCGAGGAGCTGAACAAGGCGTGAGCAGGCGATCAGGCGGGGGAGCTGCGGGCGAGGAGGTGAGGCCGTGACGCTACTTGTCGCGCTGGTGACACCCGAGCGCGAGATCTGGTCAGGTAACGCCGGCCTCGTGATCGCCAAGACGATCGACGGCGACATCGGCATCCTGACCGGTCACGCGCCGGTGATCGGTGTCCTGACACCGGGAAGCTTGGTGCGGATCCTGCAGACCGAAGAAGACGACGTGGTCGCCGCGGTCACCGGCGGGTTCCTTTCGGTCGCGGATGATCGGGTATCGGTGCTCGCGGCGGAGGCCGACCTCGGCAGCGAGGTGGATGTGCAGGCGGTGCGGTACGAGTTGGACCGCTTGCTGGCGGAATCTGGTACCGTGTCACCCACGGCCGCTGCGGAGCCATCCGGCGTGGTATACGCCCGGGCACTCCTGCGGGCGGCCGGGCAGTCAGACTGACAAGGGCCGCCGGGAGTGGGCGGGGCGCTGGCGCTCGACGCGGCCGGTGTCTTCGCGGCGTTCCTTCTGCTCATCGTGGTCGCCGGGATCGGTATCGCGCTGCGCCGGGTTATGCTCGAGCGCGGCGGGGGAACTGTCGACTGCGGTTTGCGGCTGAAGGCCCCGGACGGCTCCTGGCAGTCCTGGCGTCTTGGCGTGGCCCGTTACCGGCTTGACGAGCTGCGCTGGCACCAGGTCTTCGGTGTGCTGCTCCGGCCGGACGTGGTGCTGGCCCGGCGGAACCTGATCGTGGCCGCACGCCGCCGCCCGGATCCGGCGGAGGTGGTAAGTTTTGGCGGCCAGGCGGTCATCATCGAGTGCAGGGAAGGACCGCACGCGGAGGCTGTTGAGCTCGCCATGGGCCAGGATGCCCTGACCGGCTTCCTCGCCTGGCTTGAGGCCGCGCCGCCTGGCTCACACCTGGATCAGATCGCCTGACCCGAGCTCATCGTTCGCCGCCGGGCTTCCACAGCACGTCGCCGCGCTCACTGTTCGCGTGGCGTGCCAGGATGAAAAGCAGATCCGACAGCCGGTTCAGGTAGCGGGCGGTCAGCGGGTTAACCGAGCCGCCGAGTACGGCGAGCGCTGCCCAGGCGCTGCGCTCCGCCCGGCGGGTCACTGCCCGCGCCATGTGCAGCAGGGCGGCACCGGGTGTCCCGCCCGGCAGCACGAAACTGCGAAGGACCTCCAGTTCCTGGTTGTATCGATCGCACTCGGCCTCCAGCCCGGTGATGTAGTCCTCGGTGATCCGCAGATCAGTGCCGGATCCGCCGGTCGCCCCAGCCGTTTCCGGCTCGCCCTCCTCTGCCCTGATCGGTTTGCACAGGTCGGCGCCCACGTCAAAAAGCTCGTTCTGGACCCGGGTGAGCATCGCGGCCACACCCGGATCCAGCTGGCCGATCGCGATCGCGGCGCCGACCGCGCAGTTCGCCTCGTCCACGTCGGCGTAAGCCGTCAGGCGGGGATCGGTCTTGGCCACCTCGCTCATGTCGCCGAGCCTGGTCATGCCGCCGTCCCCGGTGCGGGTGTAGATCCGGGACAGCACGATAGGGGTGTCCTTGCGGTTGCGAGCCATGCACCTCAGCCTACGATCCCGTGCGCTTGGCCAGCCATGCGGTGCCAGCCATGCGGTGCCAGCCATGCGGTGCCAGCCATGCGGTGCCAGCCACACGGGCCACCGAGGCGCGACCAGGCTGGTCACCGAGGCGGGGTCACCGAGGCGGGGTCACCGAGGCGGGGCCACCGAGGCGGGGCCACCGAGGCGGGGCCACCGAGGCGGGGCCACCGAGGCGGGGCCACCGAGGCAGGGCCACCGAGGCAGGGCCACCGAGGCAGGGCCACCGAGGCAGGGCCACCGAGGCGGGGCCACCGAGGCGGGGCCACCGAGGCAGGGCCACCGAGGCAGGGCCACCGAGGCGGGGCCACCGAGGCAGGCCAGCCAGACGGTGCCGACCAGGCGGCGAGCGAGGCGGGGCCAAGCCACGCTGGGCGATAGGCGGCAAGGACAACTACATATTGTTACGAACTTCGACCAGCGTCGCTGTCAGGACCGCAAAAGCGGCGAGTTGCCTCTCGCTGACGTGTTCTGCTTGGAGGACGATCAGTATTCTGACCTGGGGTATTCACTTTCTCATCACGATGTGGCATCGTATGAACTCGAACGGTGATGACTGTTGAGATTACTGTTAGCAACCGTTGGTCGCGGGTCTTGGTATCACCGTGGGCCGGCGGGACAAGACGAGATGAAAAACCTGGCCACGCGAGGAGCCCGGAGATATGGGCACCCCGGGCACTGGGCACACCCGAGGTCATTCACTCGGCGTCCCGGGGCGTGCGATGGCCTGCGTCCGGTGTCCGGCGGATCTCGGGGGCCCGTCGGACACCGGAGTTTGGGGGGGAGAGCGCGCTCCCGGCCCGCAGTGCCGGGAGCGCGCTCTGCCAAGCATGCCGCGGCGTCCCGCGTCGGATGCCTTCCGCGGGCCTCGCTGGCTGGGGCAGACGGACCTCCAGGCGAGATCATCGCGAGGTCAGCGCCAAGTTTGGGGCAAATCCAGAACAGGCGCCAGCCTCGCGCCGCGCCGCTCCGCGCGAGTAAGCTTGGCGACCCTGTGACCCGACTACCTTATGTGCTGCTCAGCTGCGCCGTGTCGGTGGACGGCTACCTCGATGACGCCAGCGCGTCCAGGCTCGTGCTCTCCAGCGAGGCCGATGCGGATCGAGTGGACGACGTCCGGGCCGGTGTGGACGCGATCCTCGTTGGTGCGGGCACGATCCGCAGCGACAATCCCCGGTTGCTCTTGCGTTCACGGGCACGCCGCGACGCGCGCGTGGCGCGCGGGCTGCCGCCCGGTCCGGCCAAAGTTACGCTGACCGCGACAGGAAACCTGGATCCGGCCGCCAGCTTCTTCGCCGCTGGCGACGGGGAGAAGCTCGTCTACTGCGCCACACCAGCGGTCGCCGCGACCCGGGCCCGTCTGGTCGGCGCCGCCACGGTTATTGACGCGGGCGCGCGGCCCACGCCGCACGCTGTCCTCGCCGACCTCGCAGCACGCCGCGTCGGGCGGTTGATGGTCGAGGGTGGTGCGAGCCTGCTCACGCAGTTCCTGGCGGCCGGGCTCGCCGATGAGCTCCAGCTGGTCGTCGCCCCGTTCTTCGTCGGCGATCCGGCGGCTCCGCGCTTCGCGGGCCCGGCCGCGTATCCGCACAACGCGGCCAACGGGATGACGCTGGCCGAGGTCCGGCGGCTCGGCGATGTGGTGCTGCTGCGTTACCTGCTCGGCCCACTCGGCGCGGACCTGCGCTGGCTGCGTGAGGCGATCGAGATCTCCCGCCGGTGCCCGCCCTCGCCGCGCGCGTACTCGGTCGGAGCGGTCATTGTGGATGCCGGCGGCGAAGTCGTCGCCACCGGCTATTCGCGCGAGCGCGACGGCAGCGACCACGCGGAGGAGGTGGCGCTGCGCAAGGCGTCCGCCGGTCAGATCGGCGCGCGCAGGCTAGCGGGTGCGAACTTGTACAGTTCCCTCGAGCCGTGCAGCACTCGCGCGTCGCGGCCGCGGACCTGCACCGAGCTGATCCTCGCGGCCGGGATACAGCGCGTCGTCTTCGCCTGGCGCGAGCCGGCCCTGTTCGCCGATTGCCAGGGGGCCGAAATCCTTGCCACGGCCGGGGTCGCGGTCGCCGAAGTGCCCGAGCTTGCCGATCGCGTGCGCGAGGTCAACGTCCACCTGTTCGGCCCGGCCTCGGGATCTTGAGGAGTCACAGCGCTGCGCACCTGCTCGGCCCGGCCCGGGGGCGTGACGGGCCACCGCGCCGCGTGACCGGTGCCACGCGGGCCTTTCTACTACGGTAGGAGCCGTGCGGCTCGTTATCGCGCGGTGCAGTGTCGACTACGTTGGCCGGCTGACCGCTCACCTGCCCAGTGCCCGGCGGCTGCTCCTGCTCAAGGCGGACGGGTCGGTGTCGATCCATGCCGACGATCGCGCGTACAAGCCGCTGAACTGGATGAGCCCGCCGTGCACTCTCAGGGAGGGCGACGGCGCCTGGACGGTCACCAACAAGGCGGGTGAGCAGCTCCTGATTACCATTGAAGAGGTGCTGCACGACTCAAGGCACGAGCTTGGCGTAGATCCTGGCCTGGTCAAGGATGGCGTCGAGGCGCATCTTCAGGAGCTGCTCGCCGGGAGCCCGGCAGCGCTCGGCGCTGGCTTCACGCTTGTTCGCCGCGAATATCCCACCGCCATCGGCCCGGTCGACATGCTCTGCCGCGACGCCGCGAGCCGTCCCGTGGCCGTGGAGATCAAGCGGCGCGGCGAAATCGATGGTGTTGAGCAGCTCACCAGGTACCTGGAGCTGCTCAATCGGGATCCGCTGCTCGCTCCGGTGAGCGGCGTCTTCGCGGCGCAGGAGATCAAGCCGCAGGCACGGGTGCTCGCAGAAGATCGTGGTATCCGATGCGTGACGGTCGACTACGACGCGCTCCGGGGTGTCGACCGCGGCGGCCTGACCCTCTTCTGACCACGCCCAGGGCAACGACAGCGCGCGGGATGCGACAGGTAATCTCGTCCGGTATGGAAATTCGCGACGTGGCGGTGATCGGGTTCGGCACGATGGGAACCGGGATCGCCGAGGTCTTCGCGCGGCGTGGGGTGGGCGTGACCGTTATTGAGGTGGGTCGCGAGGCGCTCGCGGCGGGCATGGCCAGCCTGGACAGCTCGCTCGGCCGGGCGGTCCGGCGCGGCCAGTTCGACAGTGAGGGCAAGCGGGCGATCCTGGACCGGGTGACGCTGAGCACGGATCTCGCCGACGCGGCCGGCGCCGGCCTTGTCATCGAGGCCGTGCCGGAGCGGATGGATCTCAAGCGCCGCGTGTTCGCCGAGCTTGACCGGGTGTGCCGCCCTGGTGCGATCCTGGCGACCAACACGTCGGCGCTGTCGGTGACCGAGATTGCGGTGGGGACGTCCCGGCCGGGCCGCGTGCTTGGCCTGCACTTCTTCAACCCGGCCCCCGTGATGCATCTGGTCGAGGTTGTCACCACCGTGCTGACCGACTCCTGGGTGGTCGATGCGGCGGCCAGGCAGGTGCGTGGGCTCGGCAAGACGCCGGTAACGGTCGGCGACCGGGCCGGCTTCGTGGTGAACGCGCTCCTGCTCCCATACCTGAACCATGCCGTGCGGTTGCTCGAGAGCGGATATGCCAGCCCGGAGGACATTGACGAGGCGGCGAAGTCCGGCATTGGCCTGCCCATGGGCCCGCTCACGCTGCTTGACCTGATGGGCCTGGATTCGGCGCTGCCGGTGCTCGAGGTCCTGTACGCGGAGTTCGGCGGCCAGCGCCGTATGCCTGCGCCGCTGCTACGGCGCCTCGTCACGGCCGGCCTGACCGGCAGGAAGAGCGGGCGTGGACTGTACCCGTACGGGCCTGCGGAGCCGCGGGTGAAGGATTCAAGCCCTCTCCCGCACGGCTCCGGGGAACAAGCCGCGCCGCGCACGGTGGCACTGATCACGCATGCGGACCAAGCGGGCAAGCCCGCGGCGGCGCTGTCCGCGGCGCTGGCCGAGGCGGGGATCGCGATTACCGGTCCGACGGTGCCGGAAAGCGATCTTGTCGTGGTGGCGGCCGCGCCGGACCGGCCGCGGATACGGATTGACGCGATCGCTGGAGGCCGGCCGGCTGACACGGTCGGCCTCCACCTGTCCGGCGAGCGCGTGGCCGAGATCGTGCGGACCACACTCTCGTCGGCGGCGGCGCTGGCACGTGCAGACGCGCTCGCAAGGCACCTTGGCCGGGTGCCCTTGCACTCACCGGACCGGCCCGGCTTCCTGGTCGGCGCCCTGCTGTACCCGCATCTGAACGACGCCGTCCGGATGCTCGGGGAGGGATACGCGAGCGCCACGGACATCGATGCGGCGATGACACTCGGCTGCGGCTACCCGCGCGGGCCACTGCGAATGATCGACGACATCGGGCCCGATGTGGTTCTGGCCGGCCTCACCGCGATATACGGGTGCTGGCGCGACCCGGCCTTCGGGCCGGATCCGTTGCTAGCCGAGCAAGCTGCCGCCGGCCTGCCCTTCCACCCCGCGGACCAGTCCTATACGTAACCGGCCGCCATTTCCCGCCAACGTCCGCCAGCCCATCTCTTGATCGCGGTGGAATTTACATCATATTGACGCGCGGAGAACCACCGCGGTCAGGGAAACGCGGGCCATCGTAGATGCTGCCCCAGGCAGCGGCGGTCGCCGCCACCGCGGCACCGCGGCACCGCGGCACGTGGGGATCATGGCTGACGTCGTCCCGATCTGACCGCACAATGTATAAGTGACCAGCAGCGGGCGCGGTTATGCCCAGGTGGATGAGGCGGGGCTGTGAGCCCGCGCCGGATTCGCCGCGGGCCGGCCACGCCGCGGCCCGTTTTTCCCGCAGAGCGGATCGAGTCCTCGCCGGACGGGGACTGGGTGGTCCGCCAGGTGTCGGGCGCCGCAGCCACCAAGGCCTACCGTTGCCCCGGCTGCGACCAGGAGATACCCGTCGGCACGCCGCACATCGTGGCCTGGCCCGCCGACGCGCAGCCGTTCGGGATAAATGGTGGGGTCGGCGAGCGCAGGCACTGGCACCGGCCCTGCTGGCAGCGGCGGCTGGACCGGCGGCCCGCGCGGCGCGCGGGACGGCAACCGGCGCGGCGAGCGGGACGGCGGCCGGCGCGGCGAGCGGGACGGCGGCCGGGTCGCCGAGGATGACGCCCGCGGGCCGCTCGGACAACGGGACCAGGGAGGCTCGGATGACCACGCCCGGTATGGATATCCGGGCGTCCACGGTGCTTCCGGCCCGTCGGACGCCTGTCACCTTGCGCAGCGAGGATGGGCTGGACCTGGTCGGTGAGCTCGCGCTGCCGGTCACGCGGGATCCGGTCGCGACCCTCATCTGCCTGCATCCGCTGCCCACGCACGGCGGGATGATGGACAGCCATATCTTGCGCAAGGCGGCGAACCGGCTGCCAGCCCTGGCGGATCTGGCTGTGTTGCGGTTCAACACGCGCGGCACCGCGTCTGATCATGGCACCAGCGAGGGGGAGTTTGGCGGCGGTGGGCCCGAACGCCACGATGTGGCGGCCGCCGTCGCGTATGCGGCCTCCGCCGGGTTGCCCGTCCGGTGGCTGCTTGGCTGGTCCTTCGGCACCGAACTGGCGCTGAAGTGGGGCAATGTGCCCGCAGCGGCGGGCGCGCTGCTGCTCTCACCCCCGCTGCGCCGTACCACGGATGCGGATCTGGACGCCTGGGCAGCGTCGGGCAAGCCATTGATTGCGCTGATCCCCGAGCTTGACGACTACCTGCGCCTCGAAGAGGCGCGGCGGCGGTTCGCCCGGGTACCGGGGGCGGAGGTCGTGGCGGTGCCAGGGGCCAGGCACCTGTGGGTGGGGGAGCCCTATGTGCGGATCGTGCTCAATGAGATCGTGAAGCGGGTGAACCCGGCCGCGTGGCCCCTCCCCACCGAGTGGAAGAAGGATCGGTCATGAACCTGTTTGACCTGACCGGGAAGGCGGCGCTGATAACGGGTGCGTCGCGGGGCATCGGCCGCGCGATCGCGGTTGCGATGGCCGGTGCGGGCGCCGATCTCGCGCTTGTCGCCCGCAGTCCGGAGGGTCTGGCCGAGACGGCGCGGCTGGTCACGGAGCAGGGCCGGAAGGCCTTCCTCATCAAGTCCGACGTGACGCAGCAGGCGGAGGTTGCTGCTGCGGTCGCCGCCGCGATCGGGCAGTTCGGCCAGGTCGACGTCCTGGTGAACAACGCGGGCGGCGCCAACTTCCTGGTTCCGTTCGCCAATCTCCGCTTGCCGGGCTGGGACAAGATCATGAGGCTGAACCTGACATCCGCCGTGTACGCCTGCCATGCCATCGGCAAGCACATGCTGGAACGCGGCAGCGGGTCGGTCGTCAACGTCGCGTCGGTGGCCGGCGTGGCCTCAGCGCCGTTCCTGTCCCCTTATGGTGCGGCAAAGGCAGGCCTGATCTCACTGAGCAAGTCATTGGCCGTGGAGTGGGCGGAGTCTGGGGTGCGGGTGAACGCGCTCTGCCCCGGCTGGACGGCCACCGATCTCAACCGCGACATGTGGGACGACGGTCAGGGCGGCAGGGCGACGGTCGAGGCGGTGCCAATGAAGCGATGGGGCCGGGCCGAGGAAATGGCAGGCCCGGCGGTCTTCCTGGCGAGCGATGCGTCGTCATACGTCACGGGCCAGGCGATCATCGTTGATGGCGGCCAGACCGCGATCTGACCGGCCCGCGATCTGACCGGCGGGGGCTAGTGGTGAACGGGTGCCCGCACCGCATGGCCAGCCTGGAGGGGCGAGCCCCCGGGAGCCCCGGCGCTTACTCGGTCCACCACTCTTCGTCCTTAGCCTGGCCGCTCTTGGTGCCCGGCTTCGCCTGCGCGGGGACCGGCTGTTTCTGCGGCGGCTGCTGGCCGCCCTGCCTCGGCGGCTGCTGCGCCTCCCGCGGCTGCTGCGGCGGAGCCTGCGGGTGCGCGCCGACCGGCGGACCTTGCTGGCCGCCGATCGTCGGCTTGGCCTGGCCGGGCTCCAGCGCGCCTTCCAGCCCGGGCATCTGCGCGCCGAGCAGTTGGCGCAGCTGCGCCAGATGACCCTGGATACTGTCCTTCTGCCTGGTCAGGTCGTCCACGTGGCGCTGTGCCGCAGCGCGGTGCCGTTCGGCTTCGGCTTTGGCGTCGGCCAGGTGCTGATTCGCTTGCGACTTGGCTTGGCCGAGGACCTGGTCGGCGTTCCGCTTCGCGTTGGCGACAAGCTGCTTGGCGTGCTGTTCGGCCTCCTGCCTGGTCTGCTCCGCCTGGGCGCTGGCCTTGCCGGCGCGCTGCTCTGCCGTCGCCGCGCGCTGCTCGGCCTCCCTGACGAGCTTCTGCGTGGCGGCCTGCGCCGCTGCGAGCCGTTCGGCTTCCTGCCGCTCCGCCTCTTCGCGGTGAGAGGCGAGCTGGATCTCGAACTCGGCCTCGGCCTGGGCGCGCTGTGCCTCACTTTCCTCGAGGATCCGCTGCGCCTGTGCCCGCATCTCGTCGGCCTGGCGTTTGGCGGTGGTGAGGATCTCGTCCCGCTCGCGTTTGGTGGACGCGCGCAGCTGCGCGACTTCGCGTTCGGTGCTCGTGCGCAGCTTGGCGATGTCACGCTCGGCCGCGGCACGCTTCTCAGCGACTTCGTGGTCGGCGGTGGCACGCAGCTTGGCGACCTCGCGCTCGGTGGTGGAGGTCAGCTCGTCGGCCGCGCGCCGCACACTGGTACGGACGGCTTCCGCGTCACGCTCGGCCGCGCCGCGCAGGTCGTCGGTTTCCCGCTTGGCATTGGCCCGCAGCGCGGTGGCCTCGTTCTCGGCCGCGGCGCGCAACTCGGCGGCGTCAACCTTGGCGGCCGCCTTGATCTCGATGGCCTCGGAGCGCGCCGCCTGTACCAGCTCCGTGGCCTGCTCCTCGGCGAGCCGCAGCAGTTGCTCGATGCGGGCGCCGAGGCCGGAGTAAGTCGGCCGTTCCTGTTCCTGGATCTGGCGGTGCGCCTCGGAGAGCTGGCGCTGCATCAGCTGCATCTGCTCACGGTGCTGGCGAACCTCAGCATCGAGCTGCTTGATGTGCCCGTCGACCTGACCCCGGTCATAGCCGCGGAGCACTGTGTCGAACTCGCGTGGGGGTGTTTCCTCGAAGAAGTTGCTCAGCTGGGCGTCGATGTCGGACTGCATGTGGCTCGATCCTGGTGAGACGGGATGACACGCTGATCTGACCGAGCGTGTACTACGGCGCGTAACAATTCCATCGCCCGGCGTTCCAAAGCGTACTCCGGCCAGGCACTGTTGGAGGCGCCTTTGCAGGTGCCTTTGCAGTGCCTTAGAACTCGCTCGTCTGTGGCACCCATTATTCCCTAATGCCATGGTTAGTGTAGATATGCCCCCAATGCCGGTGACACACGTGACCACCTCGGCCGGACCCCGGAGCGCAATCCGTACACCGTGCGCGGGCGGGCCGTGGCGCCGCGCGCAGGTGGGTCAGGGCGCCTGCACCAGTTCAGTCAGCACGCCGCCGACGTCTGCGGGGTGCAGAAACGCAATCGAGGCGCCCATCGAACCGTGCCGCGGCCGTTCATCGATCAGCCGCACGGCGTGGCCGCCGATCGCCGCGAGCGCCGCCGTGATGTCGGTCACGCCATAGCCGACGTGGTGCAATCCTTCACCTCGCCGGGCGAGGAATTTGCCGACCGGCGTGGCGGGATGCAGCGGTTCCAGCAACTGGACGTAGGACGATCCGGCCGGCGCTTCGGCGACGCGCAGCATCGCCTCGCGGACGCCCTGCTCGGTGTGGGTTTCCTGGCTCACCACGCTGAGCCCGAACACCGACCGGTAGAACTCGATCTTCTCCGCCAGGTTGTGGCAGGCGATTCCCACGTGATCGATCCGCGTCAGCATCGCTGGCTCATCCATCCGTGCTCCTCCGCAGCCCTCTCGACAGCATATCCGCATCGGTTCGACCGGCCCGGTACCGCCGTGTCGTGGGTATCGTGACAAGCAATCTAACCGGACGAGGCGGAGGATTCCATGTCAGCAGCGGTATCAACAGCGGTCATCGTGAGCGGCGCCCGGACGCCCTTCGGGAAGCTCCTCGGCTCGGCTAAGAACTTCACCGCCATGGATCTGGGCGGGTTCGCCATCAAGGCCGCCCTCGAGCGGGCGGGGATCTCCGGCGACCAGGTCGACTACGTGATCATGGGGCAGGTGCTCCAGGCAGGCGCGGGGCAGATTCCCTCCAGGCAGGCCGCAGTCAAAGCGGGCATCCCGATGACGGTCCCTTCGATCACGATTAACAAAGTATGCCTTTCCGGCCTTGATGCCATCGCGCTTGCCGCCCAACTGATCCAGGCGGGCGAGTTCGAGGTCGTGGTCGCGGGCGGCATGGAGTCGATGACCAACGCCCCGCATCTGCTTCCTGGCGCGAGGGCCGGCTACACCTACGGCTCCGCCACCCTGCTTGATGCGACGGCACATGACGGGCTCACCGACAGTTTCGAACAGGTGTCGATGGGCGAGTCGACCGAGCGCTACAACGCCAAGCTCGGCATCGGCCGCGAGGAGCAGGACGAGTTCGCGGCGCGCTCGCACCAGCGCGCGGCGGCGGCGATGGCAGCTGGCCTGCTCACCGACGAGATCGTGCCGGTGGAGGTGCCGCAGCGCCGCGGCGCACCGGTCGTGCTGAGCCAGGACGAAGGCGTGCGCGCCGACACGACCGTGGAAACGCTGAGCAGGCTAAGGCCCGCGTTCGCGCCGGACGGGACGATCACGGCAGGTACGGCGTCGCAGATCTCGGACGGGGCGTGCGCGGTCGTGGTGATGTCCGCGGCGAAGGCTGCGGATCTCGGCGCTGAGGTGCTCGCCGAGATCGGCGCGCACGGTAACGTGGCCGGGCCGGACAACTCGCTGCATTCGCAGCCTTCTGGCGCGATTCTGCATGCGCTGGGCAAGGCGGGCGGCTCGGTAGGCGACCTCGATCTGCTTGAGATCAACGAAGCTTTTGCCGCTGTCGCGATCCAGTCCATGAAGGATCTTGGTATCGGCGTAGAGCGGGTCAACGTCAACGGGGGCGCGATCGCGATCGGCCATCCGATCGGCGCGTCAGGCGCACGCATCGCCCTGCATCTCGCCAACGAATTGCGGCGGCGCGGCGGTGGCCTGGGCGCGGCCGCACTGTGTGGTGGCGGCGGCCAGGGCGACGCGCTGCTGCTGCGGGTACCTGGCTCCAGTGATCGCTGAGCGCGCCGCGGAACCGCGACCCACAGGACCGCAGCCGCACACCGGCAGGCGCGGCAACCGCGCCACGGATGTCCGTGATCTGGTGGGGCGTGCCCGTGGCGGCGACCAGCGCGCCGTCGCCCGCCTCATTTCCCTGGTGGAGGACGGGTCGCGACAGTTGCGTACGATCATGCAGACGGTCGCGCCACTGGCCGGACGGGCGCGCGTGCTTGGCCTTACGGGTGCGCCGGGAGTGGGCAAGTCGACCACAACCAGCGCCCTTGTCCGCACCTACCGGCACCGGGGCAGCCGGGTAGGGGTCCTCGCGGTCGACCCAAGCTCGCCGTTCACCGGTGGCGCCCTGCTCGGCGACCGGGTGCGGATGCAGGCCCACGCCACCGACAAGGACGTCTTCATCAGGTCCATGGCCACCCGTGGCCATCTCGGCGGGCTCGCGTCGGCCACTCCGCAGGTGCTCCGGGTGCTCGACGCGGCGGGCTATGACGTGATCCTTATCGAGACCGTGGGTGTCGGCCAGGCCGAGGTCGAGGTGGCGTCCCTCGCCGATACCACCATCGTGCTTGTCGCGCCGGGCATGGGCGACGCTATCCAGGCCGCCAAGGCCGGCGTCCTTGAGGTCGGGGACGTGTTCGTGGTGAACAAGGCGGACCGCGATGGCGCGCAGCAGACGGTGCGGGATCTGCGGAACATGATCGCCCTCGCTGATCGGCGCGAGGGCGCGTGGGACCCGCCGATCGTATCCACCGTCGCCGTTCGGGACGAGGGGATCGAAGAACTCGCCAGAAGGCTGGACGCGCACGCGGCCTGGCTGGACAGGTCCGGCGAGCTTGTGCGCCGCCGCCGGGCCAGGGCAGCCGGTGAAGTGGCGGACATCGCTCTTGAGGAGTTGCGTGCCCGGATAGGCGCGCTGCCCGGTGACGGCAGGCTCAGTCAGCTTGCCGCGAAGGTCGCGGGCGGCGAAATGGATCCCTATGCTGCAGCCGACAAGCTGCTCGCCTCGGTGAGTCCGGGCACTCCAGCTGAGCGCGTGAAACCCGACCCGGCTGCCTCAGCGGGCCCGTCCGCTTGAGCTCGCCTCACCCGGCGGGCCCGTCCGCCTGAGCCGACCGGCTGCTCCATGGCGGGCCCGGCTGCCTGAGCCGACCCGGCTGCCCCATGGGGCCCTAGCTGCTTCATGGGGCCCGGCTGCTCCAGCGGGCCCGGCGGGCAGCTTCAGCTGATCCTCGCCCCCGGCGAGCGCACTTAGCTCTGTCTCGATGATCGATTCGCTCCGCAGCCGCGCCTCGTGGGCCCGGCGGCCCCCCCGCACCCCGAACAGCCGCTTCGCGCACACGAGGTAGACAACAAGCGCGACGTTGACAAGGAATGCTCCTGCACTCAGAAACGTGATCTTGTGGGCCAGTTCATATATCTCGATCGGCAGCCCTGCCGACGTCGCCAGCATGGCGAAGTACTCGCCCCAGCGCTTGGCCAGCCAGAGGCCAACCGCCTCCACAATCTCGATCAGCGCGTACGCGGCGAGGCCGGCGGCGAGCCACCTGAGCGTGACCGGTTCGACGGCGAATGCGTGCCTTATCGTCGCGACAAGCTTGGACTGATCAATGTCGTAGCCGAGCTGCCTGAAGAGCGGGCGCAGCAGCGGCAATTCGCGATCGAAAGCCTGCTCGATGGGTGAACGGGAATACTGGAACCGCCATACCGCGTAAGCGGCCAAGGCGACGATGATGGCGCGCACCATGCGCTCGACTGCGAAGAGCCGCAGGATAAACACGCTCCGCAGCTCGACGCCGCGGCGTACCCGCGGCGCGTCGCTTGCTGGACCCGCTAGCCGTGGCTTGCCGGGCACGAACGTCCCGCAGCGCAGGCAGCGCCAGGACTGGCCGCCGGCCGTCTGCGACGCGAGCCGGTCACTAAGGCCGGGTTCATCCGGCGCGTAGGTGATGTGCCCCTTTCGCGCACACATCAGCAAACTCCAGTCCATCTTCCACAGCGTATGGCACCTACCGATAGCAGCTGGTTCACATCACATGTGACCCAGCTCCGGCCGGGGTCGCCGATGTCTGCCGTCGCGGGCTGGCGATTCAGTATCGCCGGGTTGTGGGTCGCCGGGTTGTCGGTCGCCGGGTTGTCGGTCGCCGGGTTGTCGGTCGCCAGGTTGTGGGTCGCCGTGTCCTGGCTCGGCCGGTTGACGTCGCCCGGTTGAGGGTGGGCCGGTTGAGGGTGGGCCGGTTGAGCGCCCAGGTAACCTGGCGGGTCAGATCGGATTTCGCGCGCAGCGCGTACCCCTGTCGCAGATCATCGAGGTGGAACCCGTATCCACCCTGGCGGCCGGACACGCTCGCGCCTGGCGGCAGCTGGGTGACCGAGCGGACCGCCGCCGGAGTACCGGACACCCCCGCGGCCACCTCGGTGAAGGCCGACTCCAGCTGCGGCAGCGCGGCCGCGAAGGCCGGGTTCACGCAGACCACGAGCGGCCAGCTCCGGCAGACCACTGATGCGTAAACGGGCGTCATCGGATGTGCCGCGTCGGCGTGCAGATGACCGAGGCCCACGCCGGCCATGACGCTTGCCGCAGTGAACCCGATGGCGTACCGGTGGGCGCGGGTCAGCGCCCAGCCTGACGCCAGGATCGCGGCAGCCGCGACACCACAGAACCAGGTGAGCACCGCGACGAAAAATCCGGGCCGCCATTCGGTGAACGGTGAATGGTGCACATCGGGTGACACGAGCAGGCCCGGCCAGGCCGTCCCGTCGCTCCGCCTGGCTCCGGCGCAGGTATCCAGCGCCCAGGTGGCCGCGAGCACCGCGGTGGGCAGCGCAATGGCAGCGACCGCGCCGCTGGCCGCCCGGATCAGGTCCGCGGGCACCGGCGGACGACCTGGTAGCCGCCGTACCCGCGGGAGCCGCGCGGGGCAGCAGCACGCGCAACAGAGCAGCGCGATGAGGAAACCCGCCGTGACGTGCACGAGCAGCGCGGCGGCGCCTGCTGCCACCTCCGCAGCCTGCAAGCTTCCCGCGACCGCGCCGTGCACGCCAATCCAGGCCGCCACTGCCCCGGCCGTCAGCGCGTATCCGGCCAGCGCGGCCGACGCGGCGACGCCAAGCCGGGTCAGCGGACCGGCGGCGGCGGACCGGCGACTCAGCCGCTCCAGCCTGCCGAGGCCGGACCGCTCGCTCCTGATCGTGAGCCACGCGGCCAGCCCGGCGGCTACTGGGCCGCTGGCGCGGATCGAGTCCAGCAACGCGTCGCCAGCGAAGTCCCAGCCGAACATGCCCGGAGCGAGCGCCCGCCAGGCTCCTGCGATTCCGAACACCGCTACGGGCAGCAGCATGATCGGCGTCGCCTCGCGACCCGCTGCGGCAAGCAGCGCCAGGTCCACGCCACCACCCGGGCTTGCGCCCTCAGCCATTGCCTGCGATCCCGTCGGTGAGCCTGAGTACCGGCCCGCAACAGAGCGCGAGCCGTGCGGCGTCGCGCCCGGCGATCAGCGCCGGCGTGGCGACGGTAGCCGTGCGCAGGCACCCGGCGAGTGCCAGTGCGTCCTCGTCCGTGATCCCGTCAAGCAGGCCGTCCACGAGGAGCAGGTCCGGTTCATGCACGGTGCAGGCGGCGAGCCACGTCCGGCGCGCCACGTCCTCGGGCACTGCACTGATCAGAGAGCCTGCCCAACCAGAGAGGTTCAGCCGGTCGAGCGTTCCCGCGATGGCGACGCGGCGGTAAGACGCCGGCAGCTTCGACAGCCATGCGGCGTGTGTGACAAGACCGCGTACGGTGAACCCGAAGGGCCGACCGGGTGGCGGAACCAGCCCGACGCGGCGGCGGACCTTGGTGCGGCCGCGATATGTGCGCATGTCCTCGCCGAGCACGCGGAGTTCACCCCGCGCGGGCACGGCGAGCCCGGCGAGCAGCATGAGCAATGCGGTCTTTCCCGCTCCGCGGTCGTCGGCGATACCCAAAGCACCGGCACCAACTCCGGCCGAGAAAGTGACCGAGCGCAGCAGCCATCCGCGACGATGACACAGCCCGAGCCCATTTGCCAGAATTGTCGGCTGGCAGGATTCTTCAGCCGCGGGCGAATTCGCGAACGGGGCGGTGCGCCCAGGTGACACGCTCACCCGCCCACCCCCGTCCGTAGCGTTCTTTCCCGTACCGGCGTTCCTGCCTGCCCCGGTTTGTTCCGTGCCCGGTCCGAGTCCGGTGCTTGGTCCATACACGCGTCCCGGCAGCGAGTTTGCCCAAGCCGTACTCTTTCCAGCGACAAAAATAACGCAGCTGGGCTTTCGCTGTCACTGCCCTGCGCTAACTTGGCGTGCACGTACCGAATAAGACGCTGAACACATTATATATAGGACGAAATCAATGATTCGGTAACCTTTTTGCGGATACCGCGCAAGGGCAATCGTGATCACGTCCATGGCGCGACGCTGGAAGTGCCCTGGGGCGCGCTACCGTGGGCGCGTGGTCAAGCCGCTGCAGTTGCCCTTCGATCCGATCGCCCGGGCTGCGGCGATCTGGGAGCGGAGGTTCGGCCCGGCGGCCTCGATGGCCGCGGTCGCCTCGATCATGCGGGCACAGCAAATCCTGCTCGCCGAGCTCGATGCGGTCCTACGGCCGTACGGTCTCACGTTCGCCCGCTACGAGGCCCTGGTCTTGCTGAGTTTCAGCCGCCGGGGCGTGCTACCGCTCGGCGTGCTCGGCGAGCGGCTGATGGTGCATCCGACGAGCGTCACCAACATCATCGACCGGCTGGAAAACCAGGGTCTGGTCGCGCGGCGGCGGAATCCGCTTGACGGCAGGGGGCGACTCGCCGAGATCACCCGTCCGGGCCGCGACGCGGTGGAGCGCGCGACCGCTGATCTGATGGCGGCCGGTTTCTGCATGTCCGGCTACGACCCGCGGCGGCTGCGCGAGATCTTCGCCGTCCTCCGTGGGCTGCGTGTCTCGGCGGGCGATTTCGTCCTTACGGACCTGGGCTCACCGGAGGATGAGGAACCTGGCGATCCGGGGGCTGGCGATCCGGGGGCTGGCGAAGGATCCGCATGCGGATGGATCGAGCCCGAAGGCCCGTACACTATATGGAGGAGATAGTAGGACGTCCTACTATCTCCTCCAGGAGCATGGGTGAAACAGGAGCTGTGATGGAAGCCGACAAGAATGCCGTCGAAGCTGGTCGGCGCCGCTGGCAGCAGCGGTATCAGGCGACACGCAAGCGGGACGCTGACTTCTCCACGTTGTCCGGGCTGGCCGTGGACCCGGTGTACGGCCCGCCGCCCGGCAGCAGCTATCCCGGTTTCGAGCGGATCGGCTGGCCCGGCGAGTATCCGTTCACCCGCGGGCTGTATCCGACCGGTTACCGGGGCCGGGCCTGGACCATCCGCCAGTTCTCGGGTTTCGGCAACCCGAGGCAGACGAACGAGCGCTACAAGATGCTGCTGCAAGCGGGTGCTGCGGGCCTGTCGGTCGCGTTCGACATGCCCACCCTGATGGGTCACGACTCCGACGATCCCCGTGCGCTCGGCGAGGTCGGCCATTGCGGAGTCGCGATCGACTCGGCGGCGGATATGGAGGTGCTTTTCGCCGGGATCCCGCTCGGCGAGATCACCACCTCCATGACCATCAGCGGTCCGGCGGTGCCGGTGTTCTGCATGTACCTCGTGGCCGCGGAGCGCCAGGGCACCGACATCTCCGGGCTTGATGGCACCCTGCAGACCGACATCTTCAAGGAGTACATCGCCCAGAAGGAGTGGCTGTTCGAGCCAGGGCCGCATCTGCGCCTGATCGGCGACCTGATGGAGTTCTGCGCCCGTGAGATACCGGCCTACAAGCCGTTGTCGGTGTCGGGCTATCACATCAGGGAGGCCGGCGCAACGGCGGCGCAGGAACTCGCCTTCACCCTCGCCGACGGTTTCGGTTATGTGGAACTCGGGCTCTCGCGCGGCCTTGATCTGGACGCCTTCGCGCCCGGACTGTCTTTCTTCTTCGACGCGCACATCGACTTCTTCGAGGAGATCGCGAAATTCCGTGCGGCGCGACGGATCTGGGCGCGGTGGATGCGCGACGTCTACGGCGCGCGCGAGGAGCGCGCTCAATGGCTGCGCTTCCACACCCAGACGGCGGGCGTCTCGCTGACCGCGCAGCAGCCGGAAAACAACGTCGTCCGGACCGCGATCGAGGCGCTTGCCGCAGTGCTCGGCGGCACCAATTCACTGCACACAAATGCCCTTGACGAGGTACTCGCGTTGCCGAGTGCGAAGGCCGCGGAGGTGGCGCTGCGTACCCAGCAGGTGATCATGGAGGAGACGGGAGTAGCCAGCGTGGTTGACCCGCTTGGCGGCTCGTGGTTCATCGAGGCGCTCACCGACCGCCTGGAAAGCGAGGCGGAGGAGATTTTCGCGCGGATCAAGGCGATGAGCCAGGATGGCTCGATGACCGGCGGCATACTGCGTGGCATTGACGACGGCTGGTTCAACGCGGAGATCGCAGAGGCGGCCTTCTCATACCACCAGAAGCTGGAGAAGGGAGAGAAGAAGATCGTCGGCGTTAACTGTCACAGCGACACCGTCGGCCAGCCGCTGGAGATCCTGCGGGTCAGCCACGAGGTCGAGCGCGGGCAGGTCCGCGATCTCGCGCAGCGCCGGGCCGAACGCGATCAGGCGGTCGTGGACGGCGCACTCACCAGGATGATAGATACCGCACGAACCACCCGGAACATGATCCCGTGCATGCTCGACGCCGCCCGTGCGGAGGCGACCCTGGGCGAGATCTGCGACACGCTCCGCGCCGAGTGGGGCAGCTACACTGAGCCGGCCAGGTTCTGACGCCGCCGCGCGGCAGCCGGTGTGGCGGCCGCCTGCGGTGCGCGGCTGCTTTGGGCGCGCATGCGCCTGCTCCCATGAGGCAGGATGGAGCCATGCAGCAACCTCGGGACTTCTCCCTATACGGCGCAGTGGATCTCGGTGCACGCCAGGCCGCGCTGAAACGCCGGCAGGTGGCGGCTCAAGGGCCAACGCCCGCGGGCGGACAGAGCGACGGCGGCGCTGGCAGCGCGAATGGTGCGGTTATCGACGTCACCGAGGAGACGTTCGGGACGGAGGTGCTCGAACGCTCACTGTCGGTGCCAGTGATCATTGACCTCTGGGCGGAGTGGTGCGGTCCGTGCAAGCAGCTGAGCCCGGTGCTCGAGAAGCTTGCCGCAGAGGCGGGCGGGCGCTGGATCCTCGCGAAAATCGACACCGAGGCCAACCAGCAACTGAGCGCGGCGCTCCGGGTAGAGAGCATTCCGATGGTGCTGGTGGCGATCGGTGGCCAGATCGTGCCCGGGTTCCTCGGCGCGATGCCAGAAGCTCAGGTGCGGCAGTGGATCGAGCAGGTGATGGCCGAGGCGCAGCGGCTGGGTTTCGGCACCGGGCCCGGCGGCAGGCCAGGTACCGGCCAGCTAGGTACTGGGCAGGAAGGGGCAGCTCAGCCGAGGGGCTGGTACAGATCGCCCCCAGCCCGGCGCGGACCACCCGCCTGGCGACCCCGACTTCGCCGAGGCTCAGCAGGCGATGGAGCGCGGCGACTTGGACGGAGCCGAGGCGGCATTCGAGAAGATGCGGGCGAACTCGCCAGGCAATCCGATGGCGACCCTCGGGCTGTCGCAGGTCAGGCTCGTGAAGCGGGTGAACTCCTACGATCAGGCGAAGGCCAGGAAAGCGGCCGCGGAGCATCCGGGTGACGTCGAAGCGCAGACCCGCGTCGCCGACATCGATATTGCGATCGGGCGGATCGAGGAAGCCCTGGACCGGCTGATCGGTACCATCAGGCGCACCACGGGCGACGACAGGGACCGCGCGCGGCGCCACCTGCTCAGCCTGTTCGAGGTACTCCCGCCCCGTGACCCGCGGGTGGCCAAGGCCCGCTCGACCCTCTCCGGCCTCCTGTTCTGAGCGATTTCGCGATGCTGAGCTCGCGGAAGCCGCTGTCACTGCGCCCCTGGCTCGCGTAGGTCGGGACCTGCGAGCTGCTCCAGGGCTGGTAGCGCCGCCGCGATGGCAGCGCGCTGATCCGGGGTCAGATCGAGCAGCATGCCCGCGAGGACCATCGTCGTCTGCTGCCTGATGCGATCAAGCACGGCCCGTCCGTCCCGTGTGATCCGCAACGTGCTCGCCCGCGCGTCTTCAGGGACCGCGTGCCGCTGCACATAGCCAGCGTCCTCGAGCGCGGTCACTAGCCGGCTGAGCGTGGACGGCGCGATGCCCTCGGCCGCAGCGAGATCGCCCAGCCGTAGCGCGTCGGCTTTCTCCACCGTGGCGAGGGCGGATAGTTGCGTCGGGGTCAGGCCGGCCAGCTGATGACGGCGCAGGCGCCTGGTCAGCCGGGCGATGGCGACGCGTAGCCGGGTCGCGTCGATGGCCGGCACCGCGGACGCGCCCGCCAATTCCTCACCTCGGGCGCCGTTGCCCGGGTCTTGCGCCGCCGGGCTTCCGGCGGTTTGCCCCTGGGACATGCATGCAGCGTATGTGTAACCGGGCGGACGTTCACGCGTAGGCGCGGCCAGCGCGGCGTGCTGGCGCCATCGACCGGGCGGGCCGGAGGGCGCGTGTCGGGGTCGGCGGCGCCGCCATGTTGCCGGCCTGCCCGTCCCGAAGGCCCCGCGGCGGGCAAGACGAGCGCGGGCAGCGGACCCTGCGGGGCCCTTGGTCATACGATGATGGAGGCATGCAGGACACGACGCTGATTGGCCGGTTGCTCGTCGCCACGCCGCTGCTTGGCGACCCGAACTTCCGGCGTGCCGTCGTGCTCGTGGTGGAGCACGAGCCGGATGAGGGCACGCTCGGTGTGGTCCTGAACCGGCCGACTCAGGTGCCCGTGGCCCAGGTGCTCCAGCCGTGGACTGAGCTTGTGACCGGGCCCGCCGTCGTGTTCCGCGGCGGCCCGGTCGCGCCGGACAGTGCGGTAGCCCTCGCGCTAGTGCCCGGTGCGGGCGAGCCGCTCGGCTGGCGGCCGCTTGACTGCATGCCGCTCATGTCGCGGATTGGGCTCGTCGACCTCGAAGCGCCGCCGGAGATCCTGGCTTCCGAGGTAACCAGCTTCCGCGTCTTCGCCGGCTATGCGGGCTGGGGTAGCGGCCAGCTTCAGACCGAGATCGACGAGGGCGCCTGGTACGTGGTTGCCGCGGAACCCGAGGATGCATTCGCGGCGCAGCCCGAGCGGCTCTGGCCGGGCGTTCTGCGGCGGCAGGGCGGCGACCTGGCTCTGGTCGCGACCTTCCCGGACGACCCGGCGCAGAACTGACCCGGGGCCGGGTGCCGAGGCGCGTAGAATCGCCTTCGTGAGCATGAAGGTCTTGCCCGACAGCGAAACGAAGCCGGATCTGTCCCATGGCGACGGCGACCACGAACGGTTCGCCCACTACGTGCAGAAAGACAAGATCCTTGAGAGCGCGGTGACCGGTACGCCGGTGGTCGCGCTGTGCGGCAAGGTCTGGGTGCCGAACCGCGACCCGAAGCGCTACCCGGTCTGCCCGGAGTGCAAGGAGATCTACGAGTCGCTGCCCGCGGGCGATGGCGAAGACGCGCAGTGACACAAGCTTTTTGCTGACGTTGCAGTCCCGGGGGTCCGACCTCCCGGCCCCCGCTAGTCTTTCGTCCTCGTGGGCATCTCACCGGGGCTCCGGCCGTGGCAGCGGGCGGCATACGACGAGTACTTCCGAGTTCCACGGCGAGACTTCCTGCTGGTCGCTACCCCCGGCGCCGGCAAGACCGCTTACGCGCTGACGGTGGCCACCGAGCTCCTCGCCCGCCGCGAGGTCGCAGGTGTCACGGTCGTCACCCCGACCGAGCACCTCAAGCACCAGTGGGCGGCGGCGGCCGCGGGGTTCGGCATCAGCCTGGACCCGGGCTTCCGCAACGCACACGGCGCCGCGAGCGCCGACTACACCGGGGTGGCCGTCACCTACGCGCAGGTCGCGGCCCATCCCGCGCTGCACATGCAGCGCACCCGGGCCCGCCGCTCACTCGTGATCTTCGATGAGATCCACCACGCGGGTGACGCGCTGTCGTGGGGTGAGGCCATCCGCGAAGCCTTCGACCCCGCCAGGCGCAGGCTCGCGTTGACCGGGACGCCGTTCCGCTCGGACACCAACCCCATCCCGTTCGTCACCTACGCGGAGGACGCAGACGGTTCGGGCACGAGACGCAGCGCCTCGGATTACGTGTATGGCTACGGGCCCGCGCTCGCCGACGGAGTCGTCCGGCCGGTGATCTTCCTCGCCTACTCCGGTCAGATGCGCTGGCGGACCCGGATCGCGGGCGACCTCAGCGAGTTCACTGCCACCTTGGGCGACCCGTTGACCTCCGATCACCTCGCCAGGGCCTGGCGTGCTGCCCTGGACCCGGACGGGGAGTGGGTCAGGCAGGTGCTCGCTGCCGCGGACCGCCGCCTTGCGGAGGTGCGCAGGGACATGCCCGACGCCGCCGGGCTGGTGATCGCCAGCGACCGGGACGACGCCCGCGCGTACGCGGCACTGCTCCGGCAGATCACCGGCCAGCGGCCGGTGGTCGTGCTCTCCGACGACAAGGGCGCAAGCAGGCGCATCGCTGCGTTCACCAGCTCCGCTGACCGGTGGATGGTGGCGGTGCGGATGGTCTCGGAAGGCGTGGACATACCACGCCTCGCGGTCGGCGTGTACGCCACGTCCGTCAGCACCGCGCTGTTCTTCGCACAGGCCGTGGGGCGGTTCGCACGAGCGCGCCGGCGCGGCGAGACTGCCTCTGTGTTCGTTCCCTCGGTGCCGGTGCTGCTCGGGCACGCGGCCGAACTCGAGGCGGAGCGCGACCACGTTCTCACCCGACGCGACGACGATGAGTCACCGGAGGACCTGCTCGCTGCGGCGCAGCGCCGCGCGGACACGCCCGACGCACCGGACGGGCCCGAGGTTCAGATCGTGCACGCCTGCGCCCAGTTCGACCGGGTTGTCTTCGACGGCGGGGAGTTCGGCACCGCCGCGGCACCAGGCTCGCCGGAGGAGGCGGACTTTCTCGGCCTTCCTGGCCTCCTCGAGCCGGAGCAGGTGGCGCTGCTACTGCGTAAACGCCAGGCAGGTCAGTTGAAGGCGCGTGCGCGCGACGGCGCCCGTATTACTCCTGAACGGCTGCGCGGCGATGCGCGACCGCCTGGCCCTGCGCCATCCGAGGGGAGGCAGGCCACCCCCCAGGTGCACCGCGAGGTCCTCGCGACGCTGCGCAAGGAACTGAACGGGCTGGTCGCCGCCTGGCACCATCGCACCGGTCAGCCGCACGGGGCGATCCACGCGCAGCTGCGCCGCGCCTGCGGTGGCCCGCCGCTGCCCCAGGCGACCGCCGAGCAGATCAGGGAGCGGATCGCGACCCTGCGCCGCTGGGCGGCCGCCGGCCGCTGAGCATCACGCGGGTCGTTCACGCTCGTGAGCGACCCGGTTCCCATCAGCAACTCAGGGCCTGTCCTCGTGACCAAGGCCGCTGCCCTGGTCGGCGTCGGCCGTTTCCTGTCTGTGCTGGCTGGTTTCGACGAGATCGCCGGACCAGGTTGACATCCTATGCAGCCAGATCGGCAAGGTCACCTCTCGGATTGAGAACTGATCGCGGCACCGAAACGGGGATCTTGACACCGCATCCGGCCCGCCCCGGCCTCGGTCGCGAGCCCTGCGCACGTGCGCGCGCTTCCCGGCCTGCCCCCGGCGTCGCCTGCGGCCTCGGTCGCGAGCCCTGCGCACGTGCGCGCGCTTCCCGGCCTCCCCGATGTCATGCTGTCGCTAGCGCGCGCTGATTAGCTCGGCGCCGACGGCCCGTATCTCGTCGAGCGCCTTCTCCCCGGTGGCCGGGGCGACCGCGGCGGTGAGGCCGATCAGCACCCGGGTTCGCAGTCCTTCGCGCATCGCGTCGGTCGCAGTCGCGCGGACGCAGTAGTCGGTCGTGAGGCCGGCGATGTCGACGTCGGTGACACCGTGCTGGCGCAGCCAGGCGGCGAGCAGCATCCCGTCGGGACCGGTGCCCTCGAAGCCGGAGTACGCGGCGGCGTCCCCCCCTTGTTGAACACCGCCTCGATTCTGGCGACGTCCAGATCTGGGTGGAACGCGGCGCCAGGCGTCCCAGCCACGCAGTGCCGCGGCCACGAGTCCAGATAATCCGGCTGGCTGGAGAAATGGGCACCCGGATCCACGTGGTAGTCCCGGGTCGCGACCACATGGTCGTACTCGGCGGCGTGCTCGTCCAGATAGGCGGTGATGCCGCGGGCGACGTCCGCGCCGCCGGTCACAGGCAGCGAGCCACCTTCGCAGAAGTCGTTCTGCACGTCAACGATGATGAGAGCGCGCACGCCCCGACGGTATCGCGGCCTTTGCCTGGCAGCCGGTGTCACCGGGGCACCGGCGCGCCGAGGTTAGCCGCCGGGGTCAGCGCCGACATCAGCGCCGGTGCCCCCGGTAATGCGGGAAAGTTCCTCGAACGACGTCGGGAAGACCGTGTTCGGGTGACCTGCTGCTGCCCAGACGACCTCGTAACTTCCTAGCACCAAGTTGTTAGTCACCATCCGGCGAGAAGACGGTCGGGATGGCGGGGTCGCCGCGAGACAGCTGCAGGGCCTGCGGCGACAGTTCAGCGAGCACCCGTGCATGCCGCTTGCGGGCGTTCTCGATGGGCTCGCGGCCGACGATCTCGCCGCCGCGCACCAGCGGCCGTAGCAGCGGCCGGTCGTGCGGTCCCGGTTCGGACGGCGCCAGAGTGATCACTTCGGCCAGTGCGGTGCCGCGGTCATCGCGATGGCGGAACGCCCACTTTCTGCCGCCGCGGCTGGGCTTGCCGACCGAGCGCTTCGCCACGGGGCGCAGCGGCGCCCCTGGGCGCTCGCTGTCCGTGCGCGCGACAAGCTTGTAGACCAGTGACGCGGTCGGCGCGCCCGATCCGGTGACCAGCGCCGTGCCGACGCCGTAACCATCCACAGGTGCCGCCGCGAGTGCGGCGATCCCGTGCTCGTCCAGGTCACCGGTGACCACAATCCGGGTGGCGGTCGCGCCGAGTGAGTCGAGCAGTTCGCGGACCTCGAGCGCCAGCACGGCCAGGTCGCCGCTGTCGATGCGGACGGCTCCGAGCGCGGGCCCGGCGAGCTCAACCGCAGTGCGGGCCGCCCTGGCCACGTCGAAGGTGTCCACAAGCAGCGTCGTGCCGCTACCAAGCGCTTCGAGCTGGGTCGCGAAGGCGTGCCTTTCGCTGTCGTGCACGAGGGTGAACGCGTGCGCGCTCGTCCCGGTGGTCGGGACCCCGAACCACCTGCGTGCCTGCAGATTCGATGTGGAGGCGAAACCCGCGAGGTAGGCGGCTCGCGCGCTAGCCACTGCCGCCATTTCGTGTGTGCGCCGCGAGCCCATCTCGATGATCGGGCGATCGCCCGCGGCGTTCACCATGCGAGAGGCGGCCGAAGCGATCGCGCTGTCATGGTTAAGCACGGACAGCGCGATGGTTTCGAGCACGACGGCCTCGGCGAACGGCGCTTCGACCACGAGGATCGGCGAGCCGGGGAAATAGCAGTCCCCTTCACCGTAGCCCCACATGTCGCCGCTGAACCGGTAGGATTGCAGGTAGCGGATCACCCGGTCGTCCACGATCCGCTGGCTGCGCAGGAACTCCAGGACCTCGTCGTCGAAGCGGAAGTTCTCGACTGCCTCGAGGAACCTGCCGGTGCCGCCGACCACCCCGTATCTGCGGCCGTGTGGGAGTTGCCTGGCGAAGACCTCGAAGACGGCGCGCCGATTCGCGGTGCGGCCATGCAGCGCGGCCTGCACCATCGTGAGTTCGTAGTGGTCGGTGAGCAGTGCGGTGGTGATAGCTGGAGCCACGGATGGAAGACTAGACGCATGACAGTCACCGGGAGGTGATCAGCTGTGAGCGTGGCTCCCGTCGAAGTCGAACGGCCAGCCGCGGGCGAGGACAGGCTGCTTGACCCGCCATGGGTCACGATCGTGTGGAACGACCCGATCAACCTCATGTCCTACGTGACGTACGTGTTCCAGCAGGTGTTCGGCTATCCGAGGGCGAAGGCCGAGAAGCTCATGCTCGATGTGCACCACAAGGGCAGGGCCGTGGTCGCCGCGGGCGCCCGTGAGGAGATGGAACGGGACGTGGAGGTCCTGCACGGGTATGGGCTCTGGGCGACGCTGCGCCACGACACGTGACCTCTTTCAGGCGCGTTCCGGACCGAGCGCGCGATCGGGGTGCTGCCGGGAGCGAGCAGCCGGGCAGGTGCCGTTACCGGTTCGTGGCACGCTTCAACGCGACGGACGCGATGCTGCTGCGTGATCTGGTGGGTCAGGTCGCCGAACTAGTCGCAAGGCCACCCGCGCACGGCCCCACTGACGCACTGGGCCCTGACGCACTGGGCCCTGACGCACTGGGCCCTGACGCACTGGGCCCTGACGCACTGGGCCCTGACGCACTGGGCCCTGACGCACTGGGCCCTGACGCACTGGGCCCTGACGCACTGGGCCCTGACGCACTGGGCCCTGACGCACTGGGCCCTGACGCACTGGGCCCTGACGCACTGGGCCCTGACGCACTGGGCTTGACAGAGGACGCCAGCCTGCCGGATGATCCGGCTTTGGCCCGGCTGCTCCCTGACGCCTACCGTGACGATCCGGAGGCGGCGAGCGAATTCCGCCGCTATACCGAGAAGGACCTGCGGGCGGGCAAGGTGGCCGCCGCGAACACCGTGCTTGAAACGCTGCCAGCGGGCGGCGGCCGGATCAGCCTGTCGGAAGCGCAGGCGAAGGTCTGGCTTCGCGCGCTCAACGACATTCGGCTCGCCCTCGGTGTCCGTCTCGGCATCACCGAGGACGTCGGCGAGGAGATGTCCAGGATCGGGCCGGACAATCCCCGTTATGGCGTTCTGGCGGTCTACGACTGGCTTTCCGTCACGCAGGAGAGCCTGGTCCACGCTCTGTGGTGAAGTGCCCGCGCTGCAGGTAACGTGGCGCGCATGCTGACCATCGGCGGCGCGCTGCATGACAAGATCGTGGCTCATGCGCGCGCCGACCATCCCGACGAGGCATGCGGAGTGATCGCCGGCCCGGCGGCTAGCGGACAGCCGCAGCGGTTCATCCCGATGGCCAACGCCGAACGCTCACCGACCTTCTACCGATTCGATTCTGCCGAGCAGTTCCAGGTGTGGAAGGAGATGGACGAACGAGACGAGGAACCCGTCATCATTTACCACTCACACACGGCAACTCCGCCATATCCGTCGCGTACTGACATCTCGTATGCGAGCGAGCCGGGCGCGCACTATGTCCTGGTCTCCACCGCGGACCCACAGCGGACCGAGTTCCGTTCGTTCCGGATCGTGGACGGCGAGGTGACGGAGGAGGAGGTCCGCATCCTCCCTGACAGCACCGACCAAGCGGCAATCACCGGGCCGGAATGATCCACGTCGGCGGCCGGTTGGGTACGCAGGAGGCGTAGCTTGTCACCCATGCTCTCCCCGGCGCGGGCGCGCCGGGCCGCGGATTCCTGGAGTGTTGTTCATGGCCATCGAGGTGCGCATACCGACGATCCTGCGCAACTACACGGGCGGCGCGAAATCGGTTGAAGGCACCGGCGCTACGGTCGCCGAGCTGCTCGCCGACATCGACGGGCGTCACCCGGGCTTGAGCGAGCGCATCGCCGACGGCGGCGGCCTGCGCAGGTTCGTGAACGTTTACCTGAACGACGAGGACGTCCGCTTCCTCGGCGGTCTGGAGACGCCGCTACGCGACGGCGACACGGTAACCGTGCTCCCTGCTGTGGCGGGCGGGGCGGTCGCGGGCGGGGCCGTGGCGGGCGGCTGAACCGGGAGACGATGCATGCGCTACGACTCGCTGCTCGATTCGCTCGGAAACACGCCATTGGTCGGGCTGCCGCGCATGTCGCCGCGACCGGATGTGCGGCTGTGGGCCAAACTTGAGGACAGGAATCCGACCGGTTCCGTCAAAGACCGCCCGGCCCTGTTCATGATCGAGCAGGCTGAGAAGGATGGTCTGCTCACCGCCGGGTCAACGATCCTGGAGCCAACCTCGGGCAACACCGGCATCTCGCTGGCCATGGTGGCCAGGCTGCGAGGCTACCGGCTTGTCTGTGTCATGCCTGAGAACACGTCCGAGGAGCGGCGCCAGATCCTGCGGATGTGGGGTGCGGAGGTCATCCCCTCACCCGGGGCGGGCGGATCGAACGAGGCCGTGCGGATGGCGAAGGAGATCGCCGCTGCCAATCCGGGCTGGGTGATGCTCTACCAGTATGGGAACGAGGCAAACGTCCGGGCCCACTACAAGACCACCGGTCCCGAGCTACTTGCGGACCTGCCCGGGATCACCCACTTCGTCGCCGGGCTCGGAACCACGGGAACCCTCATGGGGGTCGGCAGGTACCTGCGCGAGCGGGTGCCCGGCGTGGCGGTCGTGGCGGCCGAGCCGCGATATGGCGAGCTGGTCTACGGGCTGCGTAACGTCGACGAGGGTTTCGTGCCCGAGCTTTACGACGAGTCCGTGCTCACCACGCGGTTCTCCGTAAGCTCGGGCGACGCGTTGCGCCGCACCCGCGAGCTGCTCGAGACCGAGGGCATCTTCGCCGGCATCTCAACGGGGTGCGCGCTGCACGCCGCGCTAGCGATGGCGGCCAAGGCCGCTGCGGCCAGGCAGCGGGCCGACATTGCGTTCGTCGTCGCGGACGGCGGCTGGAAATACCTTTCCACCGGCGCCTACAGCGGCACGCTCGAGGAGGCAGAGGGCCGCCTGGAAGGGCAGCTGTGGGCGTGAGCGAGATCCCCGAGCGGTAGGCGCCGGTCAGGCTGACCCGGGCACCGGTGGGGCAGCACAGTCTTCGACGAGGCGACCGCGGCAGGCCACTCGCGCCTTGCAGCGCACTGCCGGCTGGTCAGCACGCGCTGGTTCGACGAAGAGGCGTAGCTGTGCGACGGCGCCGGTCGCCTCGTCGCACAAAGCAGGCAGCTCGCAGTCTGGCGCCAGCCCGTTTCCTGATCGTCAGGAAACTCCGCGTAGCCTTGGTCGTTATGCGTCTCACGATCGTCGGATGTGCGGGCAGTTTCCCTGGGCCTGACAGCCCGGCGTCGTGTTATCTGCTGGAGGCCGAAGGCTTCCGGATGCTGCTCGATCTGGGCAATGGCGCACTCGGAACGATGCAGCGGCACGTGGGCCTGTTCGAGGTGGACGCGATCTGCCTGAGCCACCTGCACGGCGATCACTGCCTGGACATGTGTGCCTACTGGGTGGCCCGCTATTACGCGCCGGACGGGCCGAGGCCGCGGATACCCGTATATGGCCCGGACGGCACCGCCACCCGGCTCGCGCAGGCCTCCGGGCTCGGTCCGGAGCCCGGCATGACCAGCGTGTTCGATTTCGTTCGGCTGCACAAGGGCCGCCGCCAGATCGGCCCGTTCGTGGTTACCGTGGACCACATGGACCACCCGGTGGAGACGTTCGGGTTCCGGATCGAGCACGCGGGCAGGGTGCTTACTTACTCCGGGGATACCGGCCAGTCCGCCGCCCTCGTGATGCTGGCGAAGTCCGCCGATGTGCTGCTCTGCGAGGCGTCTTTTCTCGACGCTCCCGGCCTGCCTGCGGGCCTGCACCTCACCGGGCGCGAGGCGGGCGAGCACGCCGCGCGGGCCGGCGCCGGCCACCTGGTGCTCACGCACCTGGTGCCGGGCAACGATCCGGCCCGCTCGCTCACCGAGGCGGTGGGCGCGTTCGGCGGCGTCGTCTCGCTCGCGTCCTCCGGCCGGGTGCTCCACCTGGGCTAGGCCTGGGCTAGCTCGGGCCTAGCCCGGCCCGGGCTAGTCGGCGGAGGTGCCACGGCACATTTTCCGCCATGATCACTTCCTCTCCGCGCGTCCCGCATGGCCTGCCCGAGCGCAAACGACCCCGCAGCTTACGTGGTCACCGTCCCGCACCGCCCCCGCCAAATCGCCACTCCACGCCGAGGCCCGCTAATCTGACCCGCATGCCTCGCCCCGATGGACGCACTGCAGACCAGCTGAGGACCGTGAAGTTCAGCCGCGGCTGGCTCGATCACGCCGAAGGCTCGGTGCTCGCCGAATTCGGCCGGACCCGGGTCCTTTGCGCGGCGAGCGTGCAGGAGGACGTACCGCGATGGCGCCGCGGCAGCGGCACCGGCTGGGTGACCGCCGAGTACGCGATGCTGCCGCGGGCCACGAACTCGCGCACCGACCGCGAGTCGATCAAGGGCAGGCCGGGCGGGCGGACGCAGGAGATCTCGCGCCTCGTGGGCCGCGCGCTGCGCGCCTGCGTGGATGCCAAGGCGCTTGGCGAGAACACGATCGTCCTCGACTGTGACGTGCTGCAGGCCGACGGCGGCACCAGGACCGCCGCGATCACCGGCGGGTATCTTGCGCTGGTGGACGCGGTCGCGTGGCTGCGGCGCCGCGGCAGGTGCCCGGGCCCGCCGCTGGTGGCGTCGGTGGCCGCGGTCAGCGTCGGGATCGTCGCCGGTGAGGCGCGGCTGGACCTGTGCTACGAGGAGGACGCGGCGGCGGAGACCGACATGAACGTCGTCTGCACCGGGGACAGCCGGTTCGTGGAGATTCAGGGCACTGCGGAACGCGACGCGTTCGGCAGGGAGATGCTCGACCGGCTGCTCGACCTTGCCGTCGCCGGTTGCGGTGAGCTGACGAAGCTCCAGCACGCGGCGCTCGAAGATTGACTTTGACGGCCGCGTACATGGTTCCCCATTCTCAGGGTGCCCAGCCTCAGCGCGTGGTGCTCGCCACCAGGAATGCGCACAAAGTCGCCGAGCTGACCCGGATTCTCGCCGCGACTGGCGATGGGTCCGTCGTCGATCTGGTGGGTCTCGCCGCGTGCCCAGGCGCGCCCGACGTTGCCGAGACGGGCTGCACGTTCGAGGAGAACGCGCTGCTCAAGGCTCGTGCGATAGCGGTGTTCACCGGTCTGCCCGCGATCGCAGACGATTCCGGGCTCTGCGTCGATGCGCTGAACGGGATGCCCGGGGTGTTGTCCGCCCGCTGGGCCGGAGGTCACGGGGACGACGCGGCCAACCTGGCGCTCGTCCTGGCCCAGCTGAGGGACGTGCCGCCAGTCCGCCGCGGTGCCAGGTTCGTCTGCGCGGCCGCGCTGGTGGTGCCCGCTGCGAAATCGCCCTCGGTCGGCCAGCCTCCGATCGAGCGCGTCGCGGCGGGCCAGCTGGTGGGTCGGCTCACCTCGTCACCCCGCGGCTCGCACGGCTTCGGTTACGACCCGATCTTTGTGCCCGAAGGGGATACCCGGACCACGGCGGAGATGGATCCCGCGGAGAAGGACGCGGTCAGCCATCGCGGGCGCGCCTTCCGTGCGCTCGCGATGGTGATCTCGGAGATTCTCGGGCCCGGGCGCCGACGGGTCCTTTAGCCCGCCGATCCAAGTCATTTTCCGGCCCTGCAGGGCCCGCGGAGGTGTCACTGGGTGGCTCGGGCCATGGTCTCGCGCAAGTCCGTCACAGCGGCCATGTCGCCGGTGACACGGAGCACCGCGAGCGTGCCGCGGCCCCACAGCCACCGGTACACCTCCTCGGGTGAGCCCAACAGGGCGGCGTCGCACTCCCAGGGGATCTCGGCGGCGACATCCACCGCGCTCTGCTGCAGGGTGACGCGCCACACCCGGGTACCGGCCTCGATCGCGACGACCTGGTCACGGCCCCGGACATCGGTGCCGAGCCTGGTGCCGAGCCACAGGGTGAGCACTTCTTCGATCCCGTCCACGGCCACCGCATCGCCGACCGGGTAGCGCAGCCGGTATGCCTCGGTCACGTCCATCCGGTGGATGGTGGTCTCGTGTGCCATCCGCCGCCACCAGAACAGGTAGCTGCGGTCACCGGGGAACCACGTGTCACACGGCTCGTCGGGCTGGTGCGCGGCAAGCTCGTCAAAGAGGGTGCGCATGCCGGCCGCGTACCAGCTGCGGACGTCGGTATCCCCCGGCGGCGTACGCGGCCACTCCCCGGGCGGGTGCTGGGTGGCAACCCAGGCGCTGACCTGCTGGTAGACGCTGCCCAGGTGGCGGATCACCGCGCCGGTGTCCAGGCCCGGGCACTGCGGCACAGGCGCGTCGAGATCTCGCCCAGCGACCGTCCAGGCGATCCGCTCGCCCTCCGAGCGGAACGTCGCCAGCAGGTTAGCCGGATCCACACCGGACAGCATGCCGCATCCGCTCCCGCGATGTTGCGCTGGATACCCACTCGTAAGCCATACCCGGTGCCGGCCGTCAGCAGCGCTGGGCCGTTAGCCATCGTCTGCCCCTGGTACCTATGCTGCGGGAAACCACCGCGGTCATGTCGTGGCTGGTAGCGCGCACTGCCCCTGATCGTGTCGGCATGGAGCCTGAGCTGGGAAAAGGGGGTGCGGAGAATGGGCTGCCAGCGGCTGCCGGCGTCTCGTCCACCTGCACTGTCCGATCTTGTGACCCGCATTCCGTGCGGCGTCAGCGACTTCAGGCCCGGCTGTCCGGCTGCATGCTGACCGTCGTGGCCGCGATCGGGAGGCGCTGTGCGTTGAGCACGCTGAACATGTACCCCTCCGCCTGGAAGGATCCGGCCGCATGATGGCCAGTACACCGGAATCGATAGCTCAACGGAGCGGATATGCGTTCTGCTCCATAATGGTCATCCCCGTTCCCTCGTTTTGGGCCGTTCCCCATGGCCCCCCACGGGGGCGGGGGCCATGGCGGCCAGGCAATCCCGCAGCCGGACCACGTCCAGCGAAGGCCATCCACCGCGATGATGAGCTTGCACCGCGACGCGGCCTGTCACCGTACTGACGGTTGGTGTGGTGTTGCCCATACACCAGGCTCTCGGCCGCGGGTAGCTGCCCCGTTTGTCAACTGGTTGCAGGCTGGTTGCGGTATCACCTGTGCGGAAGAAAGCACCCGCTTGGCGGCATCGGCCGCGGCGCCGGCCGAGGTGCCAGCGCGGCGGCCAGCGCGCGCACAAACGCGCGCACAAAGACGAGTGGATTCGCGCCGCCGGTGGAAGGAGCGGTCATGGAGGTCGCCGCGTACATCGTCGAGCTGCGCCGCAACAGTGAGTTGCTCGCGGCGGCGGCCGAGCGCGATGAGCTGGACCGTGCGATTCCGCCCTGCCCTGGCTGGTAGATGCGCGACCTGCTGCAGCACATCGGCATGGTGCACCGCTGGGCTGCGGCGAACGTCGCCCGCAGGAGCGCCGAGCCAATGACGCAGCGGCAGGCGGTCGGATGATCACCTGGGGTCTGCCGGTGGGCACTGACGGCGGGGGCGTGCCGCTGCCAGGAAGACCGCGGCCATGACGCCGGGCCGGCCGGTACGGTTGAAGTCGGCACTAGCCGTGTGTGGCATTTGAGGGAGCAGGGGTGACGCAGCATCAGCTGACAGCCGGCGATCCGGCGCCCGATTTCACCCTGCCCGACGCGGATGGCAAACCAGTGAGCCTGTCGTCGTACCGTGGGCAGCGCGTGATTGTGTATTTCTACCCAGCCGCGATGACGCCCGGGTGCACAAAACAGGCCTGCGACTTCCGCGACCATCGCAGCGGGTTCGATGCTGCCGGGCTTGCGGTGATCGGGATCTCGCCCGACCCGCCCGCCAAGCTCGCCAGGTTCCGCGAGAAGGAGGGGCTCAACTTTCCATTGCTTTCCGATCCAGGGCGCGGGGTCCTCAAGGCCTATGGTGCCTTCGGGGAGAAGAAGATGTACGGCAAGACGACGGTCGCCGTCATCCGCTCGACGTTCGTGATCGACGCCGCGGGCAAGGTGGAGAAAGCGCAGTACAACGTTAAGGCCACTGGCCACGTGGAGCGCCTGCGCAAAGACCTGGACATGCCGGGAGGCTAAAGAACCAAAGAGCCGGACATCGTAAGACGAAACGATGCGGGGCCGTAGCCCAACGGCAGGAGGCGCGCGGTTTAGGTCCGCGACAGTGTGGGTTCGAATCCCACCGGCCCTACTACCACCAATGGTTACTGATAAACGGGCATCGTGCGAAACATGGTTTCGCCGCTCATGGCGGTTTCAGCGGCTGGCTGCCGGTGGCCCTGGTCCACCTGTTGCCCCACGGCAGCAGGTCGTTGATGTGCGTGACGATCATTGAACCGGCGCCGGCCGGTACGATGACGTTGATGTCAGGAAAATAGTCCACGAGCACCTGCCTGCACTTGCCGCAGGGCGACATGATTCCGCGGCCTTCATCGTTCGCAGCGACGATCGTGGTCAGGTCGCGTATTCCCATGGCCGCGGCCGTGCCGATGACCACTTGCTCCGCGCACGGCCCGCCGGTGAAGTGATAGGCATTCATCCCGGTGACGATCTGGCCGTCCGCGGCGCGGGCGGCGGCCGCGACCGTGTGGTTGGCGCCGTCGCCGCGGATGGCGACGAGTTCCTCGGCCAGGCGGACGAGTTCCGCATCCGCGGCCGTGAGCTGGCGATCCATCAGATCCTTCCGATTCAGGCCGGCACGTTCGTGCCAGCCGAGCCCCGCCATAACGGCCCTGTTCAAAACAACGACGGCAGCACGGCCTCGACCAGGTGCGGCCCGGGCTCAGCGAGCGCCTGCCCGAGCTGCCTGGCGAACTCCTCGGCGGTCGTGGACCGGCTCGCGGGCACGCCCATGCCGGTCGCCAACGCCACGAAGTCAAGGTCCGGCCTGGACAGGTGGAGCAGATCCCTGGCGCGCGGCCCGGTCCCCGCCCCGAGCCGCTGAAGTTCCATGTTGAGGATGTCGTAGCACCTGTTGCTGAAGATCACGGTAGTCACGTCGAGGCCTTCGCGCGCGTGCGTCCACAACGCGGAGATCGTGTACATCGCGCTGCCGTCCGCTTCCAGGCACAGCACGGGCCGGTCCGGACAGGCCACCGCCGCTCCGGCGGCGGCGGGCAGGCCCTGGCCGATGGCGCCGCCGGTGAGAGTGAGCCAGTCGTGGCGCGGCGCGCCCGCGGTCGCTGCGGGAAGCCACACGCCGGCCGTGTTCGCCTCGTCGGTTACGATCGCGCCGTCGGGCAGCAGCGCGCCGACCACCTGTGCGAGCGATTCGCCGGTGAGACCCCCGGCCGGAAGGCTGGGCCGCGAACCAGGCTGCCGGCTCGGCTCCACCCCGGGGGCGACCCTGTCGGCCAGGTCCGCAAGACCGCCCACTACGTCCTGCGCTGGTGAGCCGAGCTGATGCACCTGGCAGTCCTCGGGCGCCAGGTTGCTCGGCTTGCCCGGGTAGGCGAAGAACGACACGGGCAAGCGCGCGCCGGCCAGGATCAGGTGCCTGGCGCCCTTGAGCTGGCCGGTGGCCGCCTCGGCCAGGTAGGCGAGCCGGTCCACACCGGGCAGCCCGGCGCCGCGCTCGAGCCTCGCGGGGAACGTCTCACACAGCAGCCTGGCCCCGGTCGCGGCGGCGATTCTGCTGCCCGCGATGAGCCCGGCTTCCCTGGCCGCCGCCCCGCCGAGCATAAGCACGCTTGGCTCGCCCGAGCGCAGCGCCGCGGCGGCCGCTGCGATCAAATCGTCTGGCACTTTGCCGGGTGCCGCGGCGGCCACCGCCGGGGCCGGCTGCGCCCCGTCCGACCACGACGCGTCGGCCGACAGGATGAGGGTGGCGACCTGCCCTGGCGGGCCGACCGCCGCGGCCACAGCGGCCACGGCGTCCGTCCCGGTGTCGGCGGCGCACTGACAGCGGCGGACCCAACCGGAGACGGCGCGCGCCACCAAGTCGATGTCCGACTCGAGGGGTGCGTCGTAGCGCTTGTGGTAGGTGGCGTGGTCACCGACGACCGCGACGAGCGGCGTGCGGGCGCGGCGCGCGTTGTGCAGGTTGGCGAGGCCATTGCCGAGCCCCGGACCCAGGTGAAGCAGGGCGGCGGCCGGCCGCGCAGCCATCCGGCCGTAACCGTCCGCAGCGCCTGTCGCGGTGCCCTCGAAGAGCGCGAGCACACCGCGCATCTCAGGTACCGCGTCGAGCGCTGCCACAAAATGCATCTCCGAGGTGCCCGGATTGGCGAAACAGACGTCGACGCCGCTGCCGACGAGCGTCCGGGCAAGGGCTTGCGCTCCGTTCATGCCGCTCCCGCGTCAAGTAGATGAGCATCAGAATCAGGTTATTGAGCATCAAATTAGGTCAGCGTCAAGTCATCGGCGTCCGTCGAGTTGTATCAGCCAATGAGCACGCCTCGATTCAGGATGCCCCCGGGCCGCGCCCCTCCTTCCGCTCGCGGCATCGGGGATGATAGATCGAAGGTCGGCACTTCGCGCCGACCAGGATCGCGCTTGTGCACTGGCCGCGGGCGGGCGTCCCGCGCACGCTCGCTCGTCCTGGCCGGTTTCGGGTGCCAGCTTTCTGGTACCCGCCACGCCGCGGGAGCCGTTTTAGGGGTCAATTGTCGTCGCACCTCACCACTCGTGACATCGCAGCAGGCAGGCAGGGCATGATCAGGCTAACTTAGGCCTGGTACGGGGACCGCCAGCAACAAGGAGCGCGCCATGACGCAAGAAGTCCGCGCAGTGATTGCCCCCGCGAAGGGCTCGCCAGTCGAGGTCACCACGATCGTGCTGCCCGATCCCGGCCCGGGCGAGGTCGTGGTAGAGGTGCAGGCGTGTGGCGTGTGCCATACGGACCTGCACTACCGCGAGGGCAGCATCAGCGACGATTTCCCCTTCTTGCTCGGGCACGAGGCGGCGGGCGTCGTGGCGGAGACGGGGGAGGGCGTCACGGACCTGGCCGCCGGCGACTTCGTCGTATTGAACTGGCGCGCCGTCTGCGGAAACTGCCGCGCCTGCCGGCGGGGCAGGCCCTGGTACTGCTTCCACACGCATAATGCCGCGCAGCCGATGACCCGCACCGACGGCACCCCGCTCGCCGCCGCGCTCGGCATCGGCGCCTTCGCCGACAAGACCCTGGTCCACGCCGGGCAGTGCACCAAGGTTGACCCGAGCGCGCGCCCGTCGGCCGTCTGCCTGCTCGGCTGCGGCGTGATGGCCGGCCTCGGTGCGGCGATTAACACCGGCGGTGTGACCAGGGGCGACGCGGTCGCGGTGATCGGTTGCGGCGGAGTCGGTGACGGCGCCGTCGCCGGATCCAGGCTGGCGGGCGCGGCGAAGATCATTGCCGTGGACGTGGATCCGCGCAAGCTTGAATGGGCACGCGGGTTCGGCGCCACGCACTTGCTGAACGCGCGCGAGACGGACGTTGTCGAGGCGGTGCGGGAGCTCACCGGCGGGTTCGGCGCCGACGTTGTCATCGACGCCGTGGGCAAGCCGCAGACATGGCAGCAGGCGTTCTATGCACGTGACCTGGCGGGCACCGTGGTTCTCGTCGGGGTGCCGACGCCGGACATGCGCATCGAGATGCCGCTGCTCGACCTCTTCGGCCGCGGCGGCGCGCTCAAGTCAAGCTGGTACGGCGACTGCCTGCCGAGCCGTGACTTCCCCATGCTGGTCGACCTGTACCTGCAGGGGCGGCTCGACCTGGATGCCTTCGTCAGCGAGGAGATCGCGCTTGACCAGGTGGAGGCGGCATTCGCGCGGCTGCACGCCGGCGACGTGCTGCGTTCGGTGGTGACCTTCTGATGCCTGTACACGTCGGCCACGCGGTCACCTCAGGCACGTTCTCCCTCGACGGCCAGACCTTCGACGTCGACAACAACGTCTGGGTGGCCGGCGACGACGACGAGTGCGTGGTGATCGACGCTCCGCACGATGTCGCGGCGATCGTCGACGTGGTCGCCGGCCGGCGGGTGGTCGCCGTGCTTGCCACCCACGCGCACGACGACCACGTGCGGGCGGCGGTCGGGCTCGCCGATGTCACCGGCGCGCCGGTATTGCTGCACCCGGCTGACCTCGTACTCTGGCGGCTGGTGCACCGGGGCATCAGGCCGGATGGGGACTTGCGCGACAGTCAGGTGATCGAGGTCGCGGGCACCGGGGTCCAGGTGCTCCACACGCCCGGCCACACGCCCGGCGCATGCTGCTTCTACCTGCCGGAACTCGGTGTGGTGTTCACCGGTGACACGCTGTTCGCCGGCGGGCCGGGTGCGACAGGCCGGTCCTACTCTGACTTCGGTCAGATCGTCGCCTCGATCCGCGACCGGCTGCTCACGCTGCCTCCTGCCACGGTGGTGCACGCCGGGCACGGCCCAAGCACCACGATCGCGGCGGAGGCGCCGCACCTACAGGAGTGGATCAATCGCGGGAAGTGAGCGTCACGGAAGCGACCGTGCCGTGGCCTGACCGTGGCGGTGTTCCCCACCGCCCAGGCGGTGGGGAACACCGCTATCTTCTGGTACGGGACCTGCTGGGTCAGGGGTACGAAAGGCCCGGTCGAGCGACGGGCGTCCGCCCGACGCCATGGAGGCAGCAAACCGAACGTGGCATCAGCGCTTTGCGGAGCATCCCCACTGCTTCTTCCTGGACCGATACGCTCAGGCAGAGCCCGATGACGCGAAAGTAGTTGCCGACCTGACACACTGATCATGAGGCGCAGCGAGGGCAGGAAGGAGGGCCACGGTGGCTGAGGCGGACACGTCGCTCGCGGAACGCGATCCGGATGCGCTCGAGAAGGAGATCGAGCGGACCCGCGAGGCGCTTGCGCGCACCATTGATACCATCGCGGACCGGGTGAGCCCGGCGAAGGTGGCCGAGCGGGTCATGACCCAGGTGCGCCGTGAGGCGGCGCAGATCGACCCGGTCGTTGCTGGGGTGGGTGTCACGATCCTCTTCGTGGGCGTTGTGGCTCTCGTCGTCTGGCGCAGGCGTCGTTAGTCCTGCGGGCCCGCGTGCTTTGCGGGCTGGCCCGCGCTGCTACAGGCCCGGGTAGAGCGGGTAGCGCTGCGCCAGTTCGGTGACCCGCCGCCGCAGCCCCGCGATGTCGCAGGCCGGCTGTAGCGCCTCGGCCAGCACGTCGGCCACGTCGGCGAAATCGGCGTCGGTGAAACCTCTCGTGGCGAGCGCGGGGGTGCCGATCCGCAGCCCGCTCGTCACCATGGGCGGCCGCGGGTCGAACGGGATCGCATTGCGGTTCACCGTGATGCCGATGTCCTGGAGTCGGTCCTCGGCTTGTCGGCCGTCAAGCTGCGACTCGCGGAGGTCGACGAGGATCAGATGGACGTCGGTGCCGCCGGTCAGCACGTTCACCCCGGCCGCCCGCGCGTCTCGCGCTGTCAGCCGCGCGGCGAGGATCTTCGCACCGGCCAGCGTGCGGTGCTGGCGTTCGGTGAACTCCGGAGTTGCCGCCAGCTTGAGTGCGACCGCCTTGGCCGCGATGACGTGCTCGAGTGGCCCGCCCTGGCTGCCCGGGAAAACCGCTGAGTTGATCTTCCTGGTCCAATCCCCGCGGCAGAGGATCAGGCCGGCTCGCGGCCCGCAGAGGGTTTTGTGCGTAGTAGTGGTCACGATTTCCGCGTACGGGATCGGCGAGGGGTGCAGACCCGCCGCCACTAGGCCGGCGAAGTGGGCCATGTCTACCATCAGGACGGCGCCGGTCTCGTCCGCGATCTGGCGGAACGCGGCGAAGTCGAGGTGCCTGGGGTACGCTGACCAGCCCGCGATGATCAGCTTCGGCTGGTGCTCCTTCGCCAAAGAGGCGATCTCGTCCATGTCGACCATGGCATCGGATGCGCGCACGTGGTACAGGACCGGGTTGTACAGCTTGCCTGAGAAGCTGACTTTCTGGCCGTGGGTGAGGTGGCCGCCGTGCGCCAGGTCCATGCCGAGGAACGTGTCGCCGGGCTGCATGACGGCCATCATCGCCGCCGCATTCGCCTGCGCGCCGGAGTGCGGCTGGACGTTAGCGTGATCGGCGCCGAACAGCCGCTTGGCCCGGTCGATCGCCAGTTGCTCGATCACGTCCACGTGCTCGCAGCCGCCGTAGTAGCGGCGGCCCGGCAGGCCCTCCGCGTACTTATTGGTCAGCACCGAGCCCTGCGCTTCGAGCACCGCCACGGCGGCGAAGTTCTCCGAGGCGATCATCTCCAGGGTGTCCCGCTGGCGGCGAAGCTCGGCGGCGACCGCGTCGGCTACCTCGGGATCGACCTCGGCGAGTGATGCGGATTTGGTGTCCATGGTGACTCCGTCCTGGCGTCCTGGGTCAGCGCTCATCCTGGCCGGCACGTCCTTGGTCTTGGGCCAGCGGTCGCTTGCTGGTCAGTCCGTTTCCTGCGTGAGCGCCGCGTACTCGTCGGGGGAGAGCAGGCCGGACGGCTCGGTTTCGTCGTCGGCGGCGAGCCGGACCCGAAACAGCCAGCCCTCCCCATACGGATCCGCGTTCACCACAGCCGGATCGTCCTCGATTCCATCGTTAACCTGAATTACCTCACCATCCACGGGCGAATAGATGTCGCTTACCGACTTGACCGACTCGACCTCACCGCACGGCTCGCTCGCCGTCACCTGCGTCCCGGGAGCCGGGGGCGACACATAGACGATGTCGCCGAGCGCCTCGGTGGCGTAGGCAGTGATGCCGATGGTCGCGATGGCGCCGTCAATGGCCACCCATTCGTGTTCTGGGGTGTAGCGCAGCCCATCCGGAACAGTCATGACTGGTGCCTTTCCTGTGTTCTCACTTTGCTCTGTGGTAGAATGGCAACTGAATGTAGTCCGCTGGCTCGGCCTTGCCGCGCACATCAATTGCGAGGCGACCCGCGCCGTTCACGGTCGGCGCGGCGGTGCGCGCCGAGGCGGTCGCGCCCACGGCCCGCGCCGTGCCCGCTGCCACTGTCCCGGCCGCGTCCACCGCGTCCGGCCGCACGTACGCCATGGCGATGGGACGGCCGAGCGTCGGCGATGGCGCACCGCTCGTTACCGTACCGATCACCTGCCCATCGAGCAGTACCGGGTAGCCGTGCCGTGGAATCCGGCGGGAGCGGCCGATCAGCCCGATCAGCCTGCTGCTCGGTCCCGCAAGCGCCCGTGCGGCGAGGGCTTCGCGGCCCACAAAGTCGCCGGGCTTGTCGAACTTGACGACCCGGCCGAGGCCGGCTTCGAACGGGGTCGTGTCCCTGTTGAGCTCGTTGCCGTACAGCGGCATGCCGGCTTCGAGCCTGAGCGTGTCGCGTGCGCAAAGCCCGGCCGGGATGAGCCCGTCGCCGGCTCCTGCCTCGGCGAGTGCGGTCCATACGGACACCGCCTGGTCCGGCGGGCAGAACAGCTCGAATCCGTCCTCGCCGGTGTAACCGGTGCGGGCGAGCAGCACCGGAGTGCCGCCGACGACCGCGCGCAGGCTCGCGTAGTACTTCAGTTCCGCGAGCGAGGCGCTACTCGGGGAACCCGTGCGGCGGGACAGGATGGCAGCCGCGCTGGGCCCCTGGATCGCGATGAGCGCGTAGTCAAGCGACACGTCGCGGATCGCCGCGTCGTGGCCCGCCGCGCGCTGGGCCAGTTCCTGATACACCACCCCGGCATTGGCCGCGTTCGCGACGACGAGGTACTCGTCGTCCGCCAGCCGGTAGACCACGAGATCGTCAAGCACCCCGCCGTCGGCTGCGCAAATCATCGTGTACCGTGCCCGGCCTGGTTTGACGGTGGACAGCTGACCGGTGAGTGCGTAGTCGAGCGTGGCCCCGGCTGCGGGCCCCGTGACAGAGATCTCGCCCATATGCGAGAGGTCGAACAGCCCCGCGGCGCTGCGAACGGCGTTGTGCTCGTCGGTCTCACTGGCGTAGCGCAGCGGCATCAGCCACCCGGCGAATGGCGTTAGCGTGGCTCCCAGGCGACGGTGTACCTGAAGCAGCGGAGTGGTCTTCTCTCCGCCCTCTTGGGTGCGCTCGCCGCTGCCCGTGAGTGACGGGGCGGGCGCTTTGTCTCCGGTCGTGTCAGGCGCTGTCATATGCGGGAACTCCACTCACATCGACGCGGCCGCGATCCGCTGATTCTCATCGTCCAGCTGCCGCCCCGCCCGCGCCGCCGGCTGGCCTGAAAGCCGCTGCGAGGGGCCCCCGCCTTCGGTACCCGCGGCTGGCTGCGGCGGGCTCGTCCGTACACCCTTCGTGCGGGTTACGGCTGCGGCAAAGCCTATCAGCGCCTGGTCCGGAAACCGCTTTTGGCCGAATCCACACCGGCTGCACTTGTTGACCCGCGATAGCCCGGTCGTGCCGCCCACCGTACGGTTCTCCGCCAGGATGGTGACGTGGCGGACTGCGTGTTCTGTGAAATCGTCAGCGGCCAGCGTCCGGCCCACGTGGTCCTGGACGACAGCGAGGCGATCGCCTTTCTTGATACCGGGCCCGTGTTCAAAGGGCACATGCTGTTGATCCCGCGTGCGCATGTGCCGACGCTCGCCGACCTGCCCGCGGGCTTCGTCGGCCCGTTCTTCGCGCGGGTCCAGCGGCTTGCAAGCGCGGTGGAGAAGGGGCTTGGCGCCGCGGGCTCATTGGTGGCCATGAACAACCGGGTCAGCCAGAGCGTGCCGCATCTGCACGTGCACATCGTGCCGCGAAACCGCAAAGACGGCCTGCGCGGCTTCTTCTGGCCCAGGACCAAGTACGAGAGCGAGGAGGAAGCCCGCGACTACGCCGACCGGCTTCGTGCGGCGATGGCGACGGACGGCTGACGCCATGTCCCGCGGACGTGGAACCGGTGCACCCGTCGGCGCTGCCGCGAAGGCGGGTGTATAGCAGAGACATGGAACTTCTGAGCGAGGAAGCGATCGTGCGGGAACTGGCGGAGGTACCCGGCTGGAGCCGCACCGGAAACGAGATCGCCACTACCGTGCAGCTGGCGGACTTCCGCGCTGCGATGCTGTTCGCCGGGGCCGTCGGTTACCTGGCCGAACAGGCCAATCACCACCCGGACATGACGATTCGATGGAACCGCGTGACGCTGACCCTTTCCACCCACTCCGCCGGCGGGCTGACCTCGGCCGACTTCGCGCTCGCCCGCCGGATTGCCTCGTTGCGCTGAACCAGGTGCCGGTCGGCAAGGCAGGCCGCCAGCAACGCTAGGCTCAGCATGCTGTGGATGGGACTAGGCCAGCCGCCAGCCGCCAGCCGCGGACAACGCGCTTGGCGCGACTGGGACGCGGCACGCGCTTGACCGTCAGCGCGGCGCTCGGCGCCGCGCTGACCCTTCTCGCTGCGTGCACCAGCCCGGCAGGCCAGGCTAAGCCCGCGCCGCTGACCTCCATCGGGCCGGGTGAAGGTTCGCTGCGCCTGCTCGGCACGCCCGGCTACGTCGAGGACGGCAGCCCCGACCCGCGGGTCGATTGGGTCACTGCATTCGAGCATCGCACCGGCTGCCAGGTCAGCTACAGCCAGGTTGCGAACGTCAACTCGATACCGGCGACGTTGCGGATGACGAGCGCGAGCTATGACGGCGTGGTGGCGCCGCCTGCGATCGCCGGGCAGCTCATCAGCGCAGGGCTGATCGCGCCGCTCAATACTGCGATTGTGCACGGCTACGCCGCGATCAGCTCGGCGTTCCGCACGCAGGCGGCGGCGACGTCGCAGGGCAAAACCTATGGCGTGCCGTACGTCTGGAACGCCTACCTCCTTGGCTACGCGACGTCGGCCGTGCAGCCGCCGCCGCGCAGCTGGGGTGCCCTGTTCGATCCAGTGTCCGCCGCCAGGCACGCCGGGAAGATCATGTTTCCGGACAGTCCATTCACCATCGCCCTGGCGGCGCTGTACCTGGAGTCGGCGCGGCCGTCGCTCGGCATCACAGACCCATATGAACTCACCGCGAACCAGTTCGCTGCGGCGACCGGCCTGCTCACGAGCGTGCGGCGGAGCATCACGCAGTTCTACTCACAGGATTCGCAGGTTATCGACGGTCTCGCCACTGGCAGCGCCGTACTCGGCGCCGTCGACCCTCACCAGGTCGACGTCCTTGCCCGGGCCGGCCTGAAGGTCGCGGGCACCGATCCCGCGGAGGGAACGACGGGATCCGTGAGCTTCTGGCTGATGAGTGCGCATGCTCCCGACCCGAACTGCATGTACAAGTGGCTCGCGTGGTCGCTGACGCGGCGCGTGCAGCAACTGGTCGCGCAGTGGAGCGGCACGGCACCCGTGAACCCGGCCGCTTGTAATGAGCTCGGCCCCGAGGTCTGCGGCCTTTACCACGTCGGTGACCAGGCCTATCTGAGCAAGGTCGCGTTTGCGCACCTGCCTGGCGCCGACTGCGGCAACGGCAAGCGCGGCTGCATCCCATGGGCGGCCTGGCTGGGCGCGTGGAAGTCGATCGTCAGCTCGCCGCCGGACTGAGGCTCGTGCTATGCGCGCGTCCCGCGCAAGATGGCGGAGGCGACGTTCCCCACCGGTTCGGTCACCACGACGCAGTCGTCGCATCTGTACAGCGGCTGGCCGTCGGCTAGGCGCCCGGCAAGCGCGGCTGGGCGCGGCCATTTCTTGTGGCAGCTCACGCAGGCCTCACCAGCGCGCTGAGCCGCGGTCAGCCCAGCCGGGTCTATCAGCTGACCAGCCTCCGATGGCGTTGTCGCGCGCCCGGACGGTGTCGCGCCCGGTGCGAATCCCGCGTCCTCTGGCTCCCCGTGGGTGCTGGCTCGCGTGGTGCTGGCTCGCGTGGTGCTGGCTCGCGTGGTGCTGGCTCGCGTGGTGCTGGCTCGCGTGGTGCTGGCTCGCGTGGTGCTGGCTCGCGTGGTGCTGGCTCGCGTGGTGCTGGCTCCCCGAGTTCTGGCAATCCCCGTGCCGGCTCTGCTCGGCTCATCCACTCACCCCCTAGGCGCCATACCCGTCACGCCCAGCTACGAACAAAGGGTAGGCGCTTAACTACGTCTGTGCCAGCCAGTGCGGCTGGCAGATCGACTCGCGGCCCTGGAGCCCGGCTCACGCATGATCCATAACGGCTGCCGCTGGGTGGCACGGCCCTGACGGCCCGGTGCTACCTGTGCTGCGCCCGGTTGAACAGGGCCTGCGCGATCACGCCAAGTGGAGTGCCGTAAAGCGTCGATGGGTCGCTGCTGTACTTGAAGCTGCTCACCGAAGTTATCGTGCCGATCCCGGTCGCGGGATCGAATCCGGACAACCACGGCCCGCCGCTTGATCCGGCCGTCAGCACGCAGGTAAGGCCCGGGTCCGGGCTGGCATGAAAGGCGTCTGGCCTGATCCGGCCGCTGCAGTAGTACAACCCCCCGCCGTCGTAGGGCGGTTCGGCCGGGTACCCGAAGAGGAACTCTTCCGCGGTCGGCCGGCCGAACCTGATCGCGGCGCCGCCGACCACGTGCGCGATGTGGACGATCCGGCCGCCGGTATGCTGCGGGTTGAGCGTGACGAATGCGACGTCGTCGTTGTCGTTGGCCCCATGGCTCCACTGGCGGGCGACAAAGAAGTGGCGCGCGGTCCAGGTGCCGTACGGGCGGCTGCCTTGGGTGAAACCGGGCACGAACATCCAGTTGAGCGCCCAGGATCCGGTGCCGTTCTTGACGCAGTGCGCGGCCGTTATCACCACATCGGCGTTCGCGCTCGCTACCACGGCGGCGGAGCAGACGTAGTCCCGGGCGTCCATGGTGAAGAAAACCTTGCCGGTGGACCGGGCGACCGCGCCGCGGCGTGGCCAGGCCGCCGTGGCGGTGTGCGCGAGCACTGCGGCGCTGCGGGCCCTCCGGCCTGCGGCCGCGGCCGCAGGCCGGTGTACGGTGGCGGCGCTTGCCGGTGCGATGCCCGGATCCCTGGAGATGCCGGGTGGCCGCGCGTGCGCCATCCGCGCCGCCGTCCAGTACCGCAGTGCGTGCGCCTGCCCGGCCGCGGTCACCTCCGCCGGATGCGCGGTGACCTGCTTCCCCTCCCACAGCAGCTCACCTGCCGCGTGCCCACCGCCGCGGCGCGTGGCGGCTACCCGCACGGCGCGGTCGTGCGGGGATGCTCGTCCGCCGCCGTGCCACGCAGCTGCTGGGCTGGCCGCATCTGCTGGGCTGGCCGCACCCGTCGCGGCGACCGCGCAGGTGACGGCGAGAATGCCGACGACGGCCAGTAGGGATGGCCGGGCCGACGACGTCTTCGGCGTCATGCGACAAGTATGATCCACAAAATGTTATTAGTCAGCTACTGATTGTAAGGTTGTGGCCCTCGCCAGGCACGATGACCCAGACGGTGGATTGGATGAAGGCGCGGCGGGTTTCACGCGGTCGGCCGCGCGCGGGAGAATATCCCTGTGCAGCCACTGCAGCCTGGCATGACTCGCGATGTCGTCATCCTCGGCTCGACCGGGTCGGTTGGTACCCAGGCCATCGATGTCGTGAGGCGAAATCCCGGTCGGTTCAGGGCCACCGGCCTCGCGGCCGGCGGTGGGAACCCCGGCCTGCTGGCCGAGCAGGCGCTCGAACTGGGTGCCGAGGTGATCGCCATTGACCGCGCGAGCGCCGCTCAGGACGTCCAGCTGGCGTGCTACGCGGCAGCACAGCAGCGGGGTTACTCGCGCGGTGAATTCCGCCTGCCGAAGATTCTCGCCGGGCCTTCCGCGGTCGCCGAGGTCGCCGCCTGGCCCTGCGATGTCGTGCTGAACGCGGTCACGGGAGCCGCCGGGCTCGCCTCCACGCTCGCTGCCCTCGACGCGGGCCGCATGCTTGCGCTTGCCAACAAGGAGTCGCTGATCGTCGGCGGGTCCCTGGTCGCCGGACGCGCCGCACCCGGTCAGATCGTGCCGGTCGACTCGGAGCACTCCGCGCTGGCGCAGTGCCTGCGGGGCGGCCGCGGCGACGAGGTCGCCCGGCTGGTGGTGACCGCGAGCGGCGGGCCGCTGCGCGGCCGTACCCGGGCGCAACTGGCCGATGTCACGCCGGAGCAGGCCCTTGCCCATCCCACCTGGAAGATGGGCCCGGTCATTACGGTCAACAGCGCGACGCTGGTCAACAAGGGCCTGGAGATCATCGAGGCCCACCTGCTGTTCGGCATCGGCTTTGACCGCATCGATGTCGTCGTGCACCCCCAGTCCCTGGTGCACTCCATGGTCGAGTTCACCGACGGGTCCACGCTCGCCCAGGCAAGCCCGCCTGACATGCGGATCCCGATCGCGTTCGCGCTCGGTTGGCCCGACCGGGTGCCAGGGGCCGCGCCGGCCATCGACTGGAGCCAGGCTCACAACTGGTCTTTCGAGCCGCTGGACACCAAGGCGTTCCCGGCGGTGTCGCTTGCCCGTGCCGCCGGTATCGCTGGCGGGACCGTGCCCGCGGTGTACAACGCGGCCAACGAGGAGTGTGTCGCCGCATTCTTGGCCCGTGAGATCGCGTTCACTGGAATCGTGGACACTGTGGCGCGGGTAATGTCGGACTACGGCCGGACAGGCCGTGAGATCACCTCAGTCGATGAGGTGCTCGCGGCGGATGGCTGGGCGCGCGCGCGGGCGCGTGAACTGACCGGCGTGAAGGAAGCCAGGCAACGGACCGAGGGGAGGACCGCCAGATGAGCCTGCTCATCGGCTGGATCATCTTCATCACGGCGCTGCTCGTCTCCATCACGCTGCACGAGGCCGGTCACCTGGTCACGGCCAAGAGGTTCGGCATGAAGGCCACCCAGTTCTTCGCCGGGTTCGGCCCGACCCTGTGGTCCAGGCAAAAGGGAGAGACCGAGTACGGCATTAAGGCTGTACCGCTCGGCGGCTTCGTCAAGATCGTTGGGATGACCTCGCTCGAGGACGTCGACCCAGCGGATGAGCCGCGAGCGCTCCGCAGTAAGCCTGGCTGGCAGCGCGTCATCGTCCTGGCGGCCGGGTCCGCCATGCACTTCCTGCTGGCGGCCGCGCTGCTGTGCGGGCTGTTCCTCGGCGTGGGGCTGGCGAATCAGAACACGACCAAGCTCGGCGCCGTGGAGAGCTGCGTGCCCGCCAGCCAGAGCGCGACTTCGTGCAGCCCGGCCGATGCGCGGTCGCCGGCGAAGCTGGCCGGGCTAAGATCGGGCGACAAGATTGTCGCGTTCGGGGGCACGCCGGTGCATTCCTGGAGCGATCTGGCCGGGGTGATCCGCAGGCGCCCGGTGGGCAGCGAGGCCGTTGTCACCTTGCGGCGGGACGGCGAGCTGGTGAACGTGCGGGTCACGCTCGCCGCGATCAAGGGGCGTCCCGGTGCCTTCCTCGGCGTCTCACCGGCCATTGTCTACCAGCACCTCAATCCGATACAGGCGATCAGGTCCACCGGGTCTTTCGTCGGCACGGTCGTCACCGGCTCGGCGAAGGTGATTACCGAACTGCCCAAGGCGATACCGAAACTGTTCGCCCACAACCGTGCGAGCACCGCCGGCGGCCAGGTGACCAGCATCGTCGGCGCCGGCAACGACACCGGCCAGGTCATCGCCGCGGATATCGGCTGGCAGCAGAAGGTCACCTTCGTCGTATTGATCATCGCATCGCTGAACATCTTCGTCGGTCTCTTCAACCTGCTGCCCCTGCTCCCGCTCGATGGCGGGCACATCGCCGTGGTGCTGTACGAGCGGGCACGTGCCTACGTCGCGCGGCTGCGCGGAAGACCTGATCCCGGCCTCGTGGACATGCGTAAGCTGATTCCGGTCAGCTTCGGGATCTTCGCCGTCCTCGTTTTCGTCGGCTTGATGCTGATCATGGCTGACCTCGTCAATCCCGTGAGCATCATCCAGTGAGCTCGTCAATCCCGTGAGCATCATCCAGTGAGGTAGTGCTGACCATGCCTGTTGATCTCGGTTTGCCGCCGACGCCACCGCCCCTGCTCGCGCCGCGGCGAAAGTCACGCCAGGTGCTGGTGGGCAATGTTCCGGTGGGCGGTGGCGCACCCGTGTCGGTGCAGTCGATGACGACCACCTTGACCGCGGATGTGGACGCCACGCTGCAGCAGATCGCCGCACTGACCGCGGCGGGCTGCCAGATCGTGCGGGTCGCGGTGCCGTCCGCGGACGATGCGGACGCGCTTCCCGTGATCGCCCGCAAATCACAGATCCCGGTGATTGCCGATATTCACTTCCAGCCGAGGTACGTCTTCGCGGCGATCGACGCCGGTTGCGCAGCCGTTCGGGTCAATCCGGGGAACATCAAGGCGTTCGATGACAAGGTGGCCGAGATCGCCCGCGCGGCAACGGCGGCGAACATCCCGATCCGGATCGGCGTGAACGCGGGCTCTCTGGATCCGCGCTTGCTCGCCAAGTACGGCAAGGCAACGCCGCAAGCGCTGGTGGAGTCCGCGCTGTGGGAGTGCTCGCTGTTCGAAGAGCACGGTTTCCGGGACATCAAGATCTCCGTGAAGCACCATGACCCGGTGGTGATGATCGAGGCGTACCGGCAGCTCGCCGCGCGCTGCGACTACCCGCTGCACCTCGGCGTGACCGAGGCCGGACCGGCGTTCCAGGGCACGGTCAAGTCGGCGGTCGCTTTCGGTGCGTTGCTAGCGGAAGGGATCGGCGACACGATCCGGGTGTCGCTATCCGCGCCACCGGTCGAGGAGGTCAAGGTCGGCATCGCCATCCTCGAGGCGCTCGGCCTCCGCCAGCGCGGCCTGGAGATCGTTTCCTGTCCGTCGTGCGGGCGCGCCCAGGTGGATGTGTACACGCTGGCCGACCAGGTCACCGCAGGTCTGGAGGGCCTCGAGGTGCCGTTGCGGGTCGCGGTGATGGGCTGCGTCGTCAACGGCCCAGGCGAGGCGCGCGAAGCCGACCTGGGCGTCGCATCAGGCAACGGCAAGGGCCAGATTTTCGTCAGGGGAGAGGTCGTCAAGACGGTCCCGGAAAGCCAGATCGTCGAGACCCTCATCGAGGAGGCCATGCGCCTTGCTGATGAGATCGGCGAGATCGCTTCGGACGGCACCGGCCCGCAAGTAGTCGTCAGCTAGCCGGCCCGGCCCCCAGGGCCTGCGGGCAGGCGGTGCGGGCGCGCCTGTCGATGCTAACCGCCATCCCGCCCAGCCGCACCCGTCCCGCCCCGCGGTTCGGGCCCAATCGGCCCAGTCGGCAACGGCCCAGCCGCACCTGCCATGCCCCCGCGGTTTCGGCCCGGCCGGCCCAGTCTGCATCCGCTCAGCCGCTCCCGCCCCGCGGTTTCGGCCAGCCCGACTATACTCCGGCCATGATCCGTTTTTGTGTTAAGTTTCCAGCCGATAGAGCAGGAAAGTTAACACAGTATCGGATCATGGGTGCCTTCTTGGCTCACGATGGTCCGTGAGCTGACAGCGATGGAGCCGGGCAGTAGGCCCGCCGGGTGGCCGGCACGACGGTCCGGACGAAGCCAGGCAGTGACGGAGCCAGGCAGTTCGACTGTCAACCGAGCGAAGCCGGACTCGTCAAGAATGATCTTGGTGTGGTAGGTCATGGCGCCTCCCCGGCGTTTCGGGCGTCCTTCTCGGGCCTGGATCCCTATCCTGAGCTGGTGAGACTACGTCGGCGGATGCAAAGAGGGAAATCCGGCGCATGCCGGATACCGAGCGTGATTATGAAAGCGCTGAGTGTGCCGGTCGCCGCCGCGCTTGCTCTCGCGTGCGCCGCATGCGACACGGGTTCGGCGGCGGCGCCCTCGAGCTCGAACTCGACGAAGACGTCGGGATCCGCCCCCGCTGCGGTGGCCGGTCAATCGCTGTCCTGGCACTCCTGCTCCGGTGGGAGCCGTACCATCCAGTGCGCGAAACTGAAAGTGCCGCTCGACTACCGCAACGCGGGCGGCCGCCAGATCACGCTGGCGCTTTCCCGGGTGCCCGCCACCGCGCCGGTCAGCCAGCGCCAGGGCGTGCTGCTCGTCAACCCGGGTGGCCCGGGCGGCAGCGGGCTATCACTGGCCCAGGTGGTGGCGAGCGGCCTGAATCCCAGTGTCGCCGCCGCCTATGACATTGTCGGCTTCGACCCGCGCGGTGTCGGATCAAGCCAGCCGGCACTGCACTGCGACACGTCGTTCTTTGCCGGGGTACGGCCTAACTACGTCCCAGCGACCCGCCATGACGAGCAGGTGCTTGAGGCGCGCGCGAAGATATACGCCGCTGACTGTGAGAAGAACTACGGCTGGCTTTTGCCGTACATGACAACAGCTAACGCGGCCCGCGACATTGACAGCATCCGCGCCGCGCTCGGCCAGCAGAAGATCAGTTACTTCGCATACTCGTACGGCACATACCTGGGTCAGGTGTATGCCACGCTGTTCCCGCACCGGCTCCGCCGGATGGCGCTCGACAGCGTGGTCGACCCGACGGGTGTGTGGTATCAGGACAACATTGAGCAGGACTACGCGTTCCAGGGCCGGATGGCAGCGTTCTTCACCTGGGTCGCGCGAAACGACGCCGTATACCACCTGGGCACGACGGCTGCCCAGGTCCGGCAGGCTTGGTATAACGTGAGGACGAGGCTGCAGGCGCACCCGGCCGCCGGATCTTCCGGGCCCATGATCGGCCCAGACGAGTTTGACGACACGTTCCTGCAGGGTGGGTATGCCAACAGCTTGTGGCCTGGCCTGGCCCTTGCTCTTTCCGCCTACGATCGCAGCGGCGACGCTGGCCCGTTGATCGGCCAGTACGAGGCCTACGGCAGCCAGAACGAGAACGAGTTCGCCGTCTACAACGCGGTGCAGTGCGCCGATGTCAACTGGCCGCGCAGCTGGGCACGGTGGGACCGTGACACCCGCACGGTCTACCGGACCGCGCCGTTCCAGGCCTGGGACAACGCCTGGTTCAACGCGGCATGCGCCTACTGGCCGGTCCAGGGTCCGGCTCAGCCGATGCAGATCAAGGGCAGCGGACTGCCTGGCATCCTCATGATCCAGGGCACCCTGGATGCGGCCACGCCGTATGCGGGCGCACAGCGGGCCCACCAGTTGCTGCCGACGGCGCGGATGGTGGTCGTCGTGGGCGGCGGAAACCATGGCCAGTCGCTCGGCAATCCGCCCAATACCTGCGTGGACGGTTACCTGAACCGCTACCTCGGTACCGGAGCGCTGCCGCAGCGTCCCGGCCTGGTCAACGTGACCTGCCCGGCCCTTCCTGCCCCGTCCGCCAGCGGCTGAGCGCTCATTCCGGCGGCCGCTGCCGTGGTTCGCGAGCCTGGTTCGGACCCTGGGCGAGATCCCCGACCCGGGGGGGCACAGCAGGTCGCGCTTCGTGTCTGGCGGCCACAGGCCGGCCGGGCGGCCCAGAGTGCTGCGGCACGGGTTGGGGCGGCACGGGTTGGGGCGGCACGGGTTGGGGCGGCACGGGTTGGGGCGGCACGGGTTGGGGCGGCACGGGTTGGGGCGGCACGGGTTGGGGCGGCACGGGTTGGGGCGGCACGGGTTGGGGCGGCACGGGTTGGGGCGGCACGGGTTGGGGCGGCACGGGTTGGGGCGGCACGGGTTGGGGCGGCACGGGTTGGGGCGGCACGGGTTGGGCGGATCGCCTAGGCTGGGGATGTGTTGCGCACCATGGCGCCCGGGTCGTCAGCAATGGTACGCGTGCTCGACGACCGGGATCTTGACGAGGTTCTCGCGCTCTGCGACCGGGACCCGGCGGTGAACGTGTTCGTCAGTTCACGCGTGCGATCCGGCGGTCTCGACCCTCGCACGCTCGGCGCGCAGATGTGGGGTTACTACTCGGGTCGCCGACTGGAATCCCTCTGCTACGCGGGCGCCAATCTGGTTCCCGTGGATGCGACAGCCCCTGCGATCCGCGCCTTCGCGGAGCGCGCACGCAAGCAGGGGCGGCGCTGTTCGTCGTTGGTGGGGCCAGTGGCAGCCGTAAAGGATCTGTGGGCGCTTCTGCGGCCGTACTGGGGTCCGGCCAGGGCGATCCGTTGGGCCCAGCCGCTAATGACCATCTCCGCGCGGCCGCAGGTAGCGCCGGATTTCGCGGTGCGGCAGGTACGGTTGAGTGAACTCGGCATCCTGCTGCCCGCGTGTGTAGCGATGTTCACCGAGGAGGTCGGCGTCTCGCCAGCCGGCGGCGACGGGGGCGCGATGTACCGCGCGCGGGTCACCGAACTGATCGTCAGCGGGCGTGCGTTCGCCCGGATCGAGGACGGGCGCGTGATCTTCAAGGCCGAGGTCGGTGCCGTGGCGCCGCTCGCCTGCCAGGTGCAGGGCGTCTGGGTGAACCCGCGCCTGCGCGGAAGGGGCCTCGCCGCCCCCGGTATGGCCGCCGTCGTGACCGCCGCGCAGCGGATGTTCGCGCCGCTGGTGACGCTCTACGTCAACGACTTCAACAGCCCGGCCCGCGCGGCCTACCAGCGGACCGGATTCACCGAGGTCGGCACTTTCATGTCCGTGCTGTTCTGAGCAAGGCCCGGAGGTGCCTGCGGCCGGCCGTTACTCGCGCACCAGCGACGCCCTCGCGGTCCTGGGATGGTGGAATATCAGCCCGGCCGGGTACGGTGAAGGTGGACGTTGGGGGTGCGGGTGCAACGTTCACCGCGGTTCGGGGGGATGTCGATAATGAGGGGTTTCAAGAAGTTCCTGCTGCGCGGGAATCTGGTGGAGCTTGCCGTTGCGTTCGTTGTCGGTGTGGCCTTTGGCGCGCTGATCTCGACCTTTGTCAAGGATCTGATCACGCCGCTGATCGCGGCGATCGGTGGAAAGCCAGACTTCTCCCAGCTTTACTTCACGGTCAACCACAGCAAGTTCCTATACGGCGACTTCATCAACGCGTTGATCACATTCTTCATCATCGTTGCGGTCGTGTACTTCCTCGTGCTGGTGCCGCTCAGCAAAATGCTGGACCGGGCGCAGCGGAATGAGGAGGCGACCGAGCGGGAATGCCCCGAATGCCTCAGCGAAGTGCCAATCGGGGCCCAGCGCTGCCGGTACTGCACCGCACTGCTCACTCCCGGGCCGGGTACAGCAGCCGGAACTGGAGCAGGAGGACTGTAAGCGCCGCCCGCGACGTTCCCGCCAAGTTCCCCGGCAGTCCCCTGAATTCCAGTTATGGTGGGGCTTGGCCTTCCGCTGGCGGCGCTACGGGCGCGTTACCAGTCCGCTGAGCACGTTTGGCAGCGCTCCCTCCTGCACCACGGTCAATCGCCTGGTAGCCCTGGTTATCGCCACGTACAGGTCGTGACCGCCCATCGGTGACTGGTCCAGGATCTCGCTGGGCGCAACGACCACGACGGCGTCGAACTCCAGGCCCTTGGACTGCCGCACGGTCAGGACGTTCACCGGGGAGTCCAGCGCGTCGAGCGTCGCCATGGAAGCGGCCTCGGGCAGCAAGGCTGCGATCTCGGCGTGGCGGGCGTCCGGCGTTATGACGGCGAGGCGGCCGTCGCCCATCTCCGCGAGTTCGGATTTCACCACGTCGGCGAGGGCATCAGGGAGATCGCTGCCAGTCGTGAGCAGGGCACGTGGCGGAATCTCGCCCGTGCGCACTGACTCTGGCGGATCCTGCTCGGGGGCCACCGCCTTCAGCACGTCGGCCGCGACGTGCATGATCTCTGCTGACGTCCGGTAGTTGACGGTCAGGCGCTGCTCACGCCAGCGGCCCTTGACGTAACGATCGAGCATCTCGCCCCACGACCGCGCGCCTGCGGCGGAACTGCGCTGGGCGATGTCGCCTACCACAGTCAGCGAGCGGGTCGGCACCCTGCGCATTATGGTGCGCCACGCCATCGCCGACAGTTCCTGCGCCTCGTCCACGATGACGTGGCCGTACGCCCAGGTGCGGTCCCCGGCCGCCCGCTCGGCCGTGGTCGCGGACGTGCCGCCGTCGCGGTGGCGTTCCGCGAGCCTGCGGGCGTCCACCATGCCAAGCTCGGACAGCCCGGTCAGCTCGAGTACGCCTTGAGCGTAGTCCTCCTCCGCGTGCCGCTCCCGTTCGGCTATCCGCTGCAGAGCTCTAGCCGTGGCGTCGTCCGCCCCGAGGAGCGCGGCGGCCTCGTCGAGCAGCGGAACATCGTCCGTCGTCCATGGCGACCCGGCCGACCGCAGGATCGCCCGCTGCTGCGCTGGCGTGAGCCCGCCCCTGCCCGATGCCGCCGAGCGCAGGGCGGTGGCGTCGGAAAGAAGTTCGGAGATGAGCCGTTCCGGGGCGAGGAAGGGCCACAGCCCGTCGAGCGCCTCGCGGACCGTGTCCTGCTCCCACAGGGCCGCCCGCAGGTACGGCAGGTCATCGCCGTCCAAAGGCCTGACCAGTTGTGCCGCTTGCTGGCGCACGAGTGCGGTGAGCATCTCCTGAACGAACAGCTTGCGCGACACGTTGTGGGGTTTGCGCAGCGCCCGCGCACGATCTCGGGCGCGGGCACAAGCGTCGCGGCCGAGCCGCAACGTCATGTCCTCCGCCAAAATCTCCAGGTCGCCGGGCGGGACGCGCTGACGGTCCCGGATGGCGGCCTTGATGACAGCCGCCATCCGCAGGTCTGCCTTGACTACCGCCGCGGCAGGCTCATCGGCCACGATCGCGCGCACACCCGGGTACAACTCGCCGACGGTCGAGAGCACCACGTCGGTCTCGCCGAGCGACGGCAGCACCTGGCTGATGTAGCGGAGGAAAATCGCGTTGGGACCGACGACAAGCACCCCGCGGCGCTCCAGGGTGCTCCGGTGCGCATAGAGCAGGTAGGCGGCGCGGTGCAGCGCGGCAACCGTCTTTCCCGTGCCCGGGCCGCCCTGCACCACCAGCGCCCCGGGCAGGCCGGAGCGGATCACCCGGTCCTGCTCGGTCTGGATGGTCGCCACCACCTCACTCATCCGGCCCGTTCGCCCGCGCCGCAGTGCCGCCATGAGCGCGGCCTCCCCGACCAGCGTGCCGCGGTCGCTATCCGCCATCCGCTCCAGGTCGAACACCTCGTCGTCGATGCCGACGATCGTGCGGCCCTGGGTACGCAGGTGACGCCGGCGTACCAGCCCACCCGGATCGCCTGGAGTGGCGGTATAGAAGGGACGGGAGGCTGGCGCACGCCAGTCGATCAGGACGAGTTGGTTCTGGTCACCCCGCAACCCGATCCGGCCGATGTAGTAGGTATCGCCGTTGGTGTCGTCGATCCGGCCGAAGCACAGCCCGCGTTCCACCCCCGATAGCTGAGCGAGCCGCCGTGCATGCTCGGCGGCCGATACCTCACGTTCGATGCGGGCCTGGTGAGTGCCGCCGGCCGCGCCGCGTCCGTGTGCTTCACGCAGTGCTGCCTCGGCCCGTTCCCGCGCCACGTCGAGACGTTCATAAAGCATCGAGACATGGGCCTGTTCCACCCGGAGAGCCGCGGCGCGGGCGGATTCAGTTTGCTGGCGTTCCATTTTCTGGCGAAATCCCGAACGTAGATTCTCGTAGTCCTATTTCTTGCATTCCAGACCAGAAATCATAGTCCATTTCGCGCTTCCATAGGACTCAGGCCGGACAGGTCCCGCCGGACCATGTGGTTGCGGTCTGCGATCGTGCCGAGCGCGTAGTGCGGGAAGATCCCGAAGTACTGAGCCCGCGTGCGCTGGCTCCACTGCCGGGCCAGATCGGCTCGCGTCTTGTAGAAGCTCACCAGGTATCCGCCGGTGTGCAGGCGCAGCAGCGAATAACCGCCTGGATACTCCTTGACCGCCGCGACCTCGAGGAATTCGGTGCCACCCGCGCCATCGGATCCGTTCGCTTCGGTTCGGTTGTTCCTGTGGGTATGCCCGGCGTGGTGGAGAAAAACTCCTGGCGCCCGAGCGTAGAGCGACTCGAGTTCCCGGGCCCTCGCCTCGTCGAGATTGAAACCAGGTCCGGCCGCTGTCGTGACGGCCGACTCGTACGTGACCGGATGGTGTCCGCACACCAGGGTGGGGCGGTCCGGCTCGGCCGCGAGCAGGGTGCGCAGGTCGTCAAGCTGGTCATCGTCGAGGGTGCCGCTTGCCGCGTCGAGGGTCGTGGTGTCCAGGCCGATGATCCGCAGCCCGGCAAGCTCGTGCGCGCTGAGGCGCTGGCGCGGATAAGGGAACACGTCACCCCAGCAGTCGTGGTGGTCCCTGGTGCCTTCGACGAGTGTCCCGGAGGCGTAGCGGGCGCCGGTGTGCGGCCGGTCGTGGTTGCCGCGTACCAGGAAATAGTCCGTGCCGAGGCGCCCCCATTCGTCGAGAAGCTCACGCGCCCTGGCTACGTCCCGTGGCGCGGCTTCCGCGGTCATGTCCCCGGCGATGATCAGCGCCATCGGCCGCTGCGGATGGGTGCGCAGGTCGGCGAGCATGCCGGTGAGCATTGCCTCCGGGTAGGGGGGCAGGCCAGGGTCCTGGCGGAAGGCCTGCGGCCAGTCCGCCGCGATCACGCCGCTCACAGTCTCGCCGATGTGGGTGTCGCCCGCGAGCGCGACGGTGAATAGATATCTGCCGGGTGGTGTGGCCAGGGTAGTGACCAGGCCGGGTACGTCCAGGGAGCCATGCCGTCCTGGGAATTGCAGTGACGTCTGCGCCGCGGCCTGGCCGGCCGAGCGGGCCAGGTACGCGTAGGTTCGCCCGGGCTCTAGGTCCGTAATTTCCGCGTAGTGGTATGGCGTATGCGTCGCGTCGTGCAGCACCGTCCGCATCGTCGCCGGCCGGCCTGGCTCACCGAGCAGCAGTTCGGTGTCGGCAGGCACCGGGGCGGGCTCGCCGTATGCGTCCGACTCGGTGGCCGATCCGGTGAACCAGGTGATGATCAGGCTCGTATCGGTCACGGTCACGACTTCCAGGTCGTGCGCGCGCAGGGCAGCGGCGGATGGCGTGGGCATAGGGACACATAACCAGGATTTACCGTCGATCACCTGTCACGTGCCGCATCGGGGCGTGCTCTTGCGCGAAGACTTCACCCAGGCATCACCTCGCCTGCCCCGGAAGTAGACGACGGCGTGCGCGACACCGTAGAAGCGGCTTGTGGTCGCGTCTTTGCACGTGACGCGTGTCAGGTAGCCGTCTAGGTAACGGCCGGCCGCGGCCCGCGCTGTGGTCTGGGCCTGCCTGTGATCGTAAAGGAGCCCTGCCTTCCAGAGCGTGACCTGGAGCGAGATCCTGTGGACTCGAAGCCTGCAGGCGAGGTACGCGCTGACATCGGCCGCACGGATCCAGCGGCCACGGCCGCGGTAGCCAGCGACGCGCACGTCGCCGATGTGCACCTGACAGCCGGGGTCGGGCCGACCCGGATGCGTCCGCTCAATCGTCGGCGCGCCTTGGGAGCGCAGCGCGGATGGCGACCCGGCGCTGCTAACGTAGTAGGGCGCTGGCACCGCCGATGCCGGGCCGGCTCCCGCCACCATCGTCACCAGCACCGTCAGCGCCACCAATGCAGCCAGCACTGGAACCGTGGCTCCACGCATGTCGCGGCTCGCCCCCCTCATCTGCCCTGAGCACCCCTTCATTTCTCTGCAGGCCGCTTCAGCGGTGAATAGCATGTTATTGCCAACGTGGCAAGTTATGCGCTTTACAGCTACGGCGCCGCACAGCGCCTGGCGACATCGAACAGCCTGATCTACGCTAAGTGTTTCACTAGTTTCGGTTAACGCCTTCTGGGGGTGGCGTCTGATGCGCGATTACCCCGCCTACGGAGCGATCGTGTTCGGTGTTCTCATTTTGCTGGGCTGGTGGCGTGCGCGCGGCGAGCGCAAGCCCGGGCCCGTAGGCGCCGCTTTGTGGGTGTTCGCGGCCGCGGCGGCGGCATTTTGCGGCGGCCAGTTCTTTGTCGCGCCGAGAGCACGGCCGAGCCTGCATGATGTGCAGCCGGGAGTGGCGGTCCTCTATCACCCAGTCAGCGGCTTCCCGCCACCAAGCGGCGCGGCCGCCATGGCCGGAGCAGTGGCCGCAGGCTTGTTCGTCGTGCACCGCCGTCTCGGTATCGCGGCCGCCGTCGCGGCTGCGTTCATGGCACTGTTCCAGATCTGCGTGGTGGCGTATTCCTGGCAGGACGTCGTTGCTGGGCTCGTGTTCGGTGTGGCGATCGTGCTCGGCGGATATTCGGTCCTCGCCGACGTGCTCACCCGGGTCGGCGGCGGGCTTCTCAGGCTCAGGCTCGGGCGTCGGTGACGCTGACGCCCGGTCAGGCATCTGCCCGTGACGGCGAGCGCCTGTTCGATGCCGTGCCTGTGCCCCCGGCTGACGCCTAGCTGACGCACTGGCTTGCTGCTGACGGTCGGCACGCTGGGACTCGCCGGCCTGGTACTGGTTCTCGGCTATGTGCATGTCACCGCGCTCGTCCCGATCGCGCTCGTCCCGATCGCGCTCGCCCTCGGCGGGCTCGGGTGGATCCGATTTGCCGCGGAATCTCCGGGGCGGCTCGCGGTGACCGGTACGCACGTCGCCCGCCGCGTCGTAGGCTCGTTGTCGTGATCGATGCAAGCACGGAGGTCACCGCGCGCGGTGAGGCGGCGCGCCGCGGCGCGAGCAGCCTCGCGACAGCTAGTGCGGCCACGATCGACGGCTCACTGTGCCACATGGCCAGCTTGCTAGCGGCGACAACTCCTGCGCTCCTGGCAGCGAACAAGGAGGATATGGAGGCCGCCGGCTCAGCGGGTCTTGGCCGCGGCCTGCTCGACAGGCTCCGGCTGGACAGCGAACGCATCAGCCAGATGGCCCGCCAGATCGAGTTGCTCGCGGCCGCCGAGTATCCCGCGGCAGCCGTTCTGCTTCACGATCTGCCGGGCGGGCTGCGGCTGGAGGAACGGCGCAAGCCGATCGGGGTGGTCGGCGCCAACTTCGAGGCCCGCCCGAACGTTACCGTCGACGTCGCGTCGCAGTTGCTCAAGTCACGCAACGCGGGTGTGCTGCGCACCGGCGCAGCGGCGCTGCGCTCCGCCGCCGCCCTGTTCGATGGGGTGATCTCGCCCGCGCTCGGCGAATCGGGTCTTGAGCCCGGCGCGCTACAGCTTGTCCGTACCCCTGACCGGCAGGCGGCGCTCGAACTGGTCCGGCGGCCGCGGCTGATCCCCCTGGTCATCCTCAGGGGCAGCGGCGAAACGACCCGTACGCTCGCCGCCGAGGCGGCACGCCGCGGCGTCAGGACGCTTGCGCACGCCGACGGCGGCGGCGTCCTTTTCATAGATCGGGCCGCCAGCGCCGAGGATGTCGACCGGCTGATCGCGGCCAGTCTCGACCGGCTCGGCGTGTGCAACCGGTTGAACCTGCTGCTGATCTGCTCGGCGATCTGGGACGAGATGCTGCCCACCGTCACGCGCGCGCTAGCCGAGGCCGGTGTCCGGCCGTCGCTGCCGCCACATGATCATCCCTGCGGCCACGAATGGGCGCTTGATACTGGGCGTGAGGCAACTGTCACCATCGATGCGGTGGCCGGGCCCGGTGAGGCAGCCGAAGTCGCGAACGCGGAAACCTCCGGTCTCGCAGCCGGCATCGTGACCTCGGATCCGCTCGCGGCGGCCTCCTTCCTTGACACGTACCGCGGCACGGGCGCGTTCTGGAACGCGAGCACCCGCCTGCTCGACGGTTTCAAGCTCCGCGGCGTACCTGAGACCGGTATCAACGTGGACCACGTCCCCGGTCCGCGCGGTCCGGTCACCTTCCAGGATCTCTACCTGCGCCAGTACGTTGTGGTGCCGTCCGGACCCAGTGCTGGCACAAATTGAGCATTCCGCCGGGAATTTATCCCTAACGGCTGCCGCATGGCGCGACCCGTTCGAACCCACGTTTCCTGATCCAGGTAACTTTCTTGCGAATGCTTCCCAAAAAATTACCGGGATCATGAAATTGCCCACGCGAGCGTATTCAGCCGCCAATCAGCCGGGCAGAGAGAGCGGCGGAGCGGGCAGTCCGGCCCGTCCGGGCTTCGATCCGGTCGGCTTGCCGAGTGCGGCGGGGAACAGCGCGGAACACCAGCCGCCATTGCGGCCGGACGCACCGAATCCCGCGATCTCACGCCCGAACACGGCGATGCGCAGCCCGGGATCGGCCTTGCGCAGGTAATACGCGGTCCGCAACCCGGTGAAGCCGCCACCTGCCATTGCCACGTTCACGTCGAGGTCACCAGCGAGCGGCGGACCGGGGCTCGAGCGGGTCAGGCGCGCTGTCGTGCCAGAAGGACAGCGTGCGGTATCGGTTCAACATCGCTCCTGGCGAGAGTGCTCAGCGCCGTCGTGCGGGTTGTGGACGGGTGTGCTTGTCAGGGCGGTGGCAGGCCCGCGTACAGCTGCCGTGAGGCCCAGGTGAGCATATTGGGGACGGCGGGGATCCAGGCCGCGAAGGTGTGCTGTACCCTCGGGATCAACAACACGGGAACCGGCTCGAATGGGCGAAGCACTGCGGCTATGGTCTGTGCGTCGAGCACATCTCCCCGGTCGGATTTGCCTGCCATCAGCCAGAACGCGGGAAGCGGTTGGCCTCTCACACGCCTTTCCGCCAGCCACAGCGGGTCGTTGCCGAGCCTCTCGGCCGCGTTTCCCGCGAACGGGTCGATGCCGTCGATAGGCAATGGCTGGAAGTAGCCGCTCATCGAAGCGGCGGCGCCGTAGCTCATCGGGTGCCGCAACGCGAGATTCGCGGCGCAGAAACCGCCCTCTGAGTAGCCGGCGATACCCCAGTGCGGCCCGAGCGGCTGGACGCGGAAAGCAGCCACCACGTCGGCGGGCACGTCAATGCTGACGTAAGTGTCCGCCTGCCGCCCCAGCGGTTCGTTCAGGCACTGCGAGGACGGGAGCTGCACGCCCCCGTTGACGTCAGGTATCACCAGCACCATTGCGCGGGCGCGGTGGTGTCTGACGAGGGCGTCGAGCGCACTGGTGACGTGCAGGGCACCTACCCAGTCGTAGGGCTGCCCGGGTGCGCCGTGGATGAGCTCCATGACCGGGAACCTGAATCTTGCGTACCTTGGCTGGAAGTACTGCGGCGGCAGGTAGATCAGGCCGGTCCGGGAGATCTGGCTCTGCTGACCGGTGAGGTCGAGGCTGATCAAGCGGCCGTTCTTTGCGGCGTCGGGTCCGCCGATGACCTGCTGTAGCTTGCCCGGCTGCGGGACCTTTGGCAGCGCGGTCACGCCGGGCTGCGAGCCGGTGAGGTCGGCGACGATGTTCCCCCAGGTCTGGTAATAGTCATAGAACTTGTTGACCGCGGCCATGCCGAAGAGCGCGGCGGCCGCGAAGGACATCAACGCCGTGACGATTCTTACGGCAACGTACTTGCTCCGCCGCTGCAGGTATATTCCGGCCGCGAAGACGGCGACGAATAGCCCGAAGACGATATAGCCCTGTGGCCCGAACACCGCTCTCCGCGTCCTGCCTAGACGACGACCCGACTTGCAGTAAAGATCCGGAGTGCAGTGTAGTGCGGCCTGGCCGACTATCTCCCGTCGCTCCCGTCGCTCCCGTCGCTCCCGTCGCTCCCGTCGCTCCCGTCGCCCCCGCCGCCCCGAGCCGCCTGAATGCCCGCGGCGTCGGGTGCCGAGGGCAGCGTAATCCGGAAGGTCGCACCCAAGCCGGGCTGAGTGTCCAGCGACACGGTACCTCCGTGCGCGGCGGACAGGGCCGCCACGATGGCCAGGCCAAGGCCCGTGCCACCGGTCTTGCGGGTGCGGGCGGCGTCCGCACGGTAGAAGCGCTCGAACACCCGGTCGGCCTGCTGCTCGGTCAGGCCAGGTCCGGAGTCGGCCACCTCGAGCACGACGGTGGTGTCGGCCGGCTTGTCCGGGGCATGGTGTTTTCCCGCGGGCCGCCGGGGGAGGGGGCACCGTCATTTCGGGCGGCCGCACCACTGTTTGTCGCGGTCGTTCCGGGCCCGGAAAGCTCATGATCTCCCGCGGCCGCCTCGGATTCTGGGGCCGCGCCGCGCTCGGCTCGGCAGGTTCGCAGGCGGACGTCCACCGGCGTGCGGTCCGGCGTATGGGTGAGCGCGTTGGTCATCAGGTTGCCGACGACTTGCCGGAGCCGTGCCTCGTCACCGAGCACGATGAATGGCCCACCGGAGCCGATACGTAGCTGAATGTCGCGCTGGGGCGCGAGCATTCTAGCGTCCTGCACCGCGTCGGCGGCGAGCGCGAGCAGGTCGACCGGACTGCGTTGCAGAGGCCGCTGTTGATCAAGCCGGGCGAGCAGCAGCAGGTCCTCGACCAGTATGCCCATCCGCGCAGCCTCGTCCTCGACGCGCCTGATCATGTGGTCGAGCTCATCTTCCCTGAGCCCGCCGCGCTGCCGGTAATACTCGGCGAAGCCCCGGATAACGCTGAGCGGTGTGCGCAGTTCGTGGCTCGCGTCGGCGACGAAGCGGCGCATCCGCTCCTCGGAATGTCTGGCGGTGGCCTCGGATGCGGCACGCGCTCGGAAGGCGTGCTCGATCTGGCTCAGCATCATGTTGAGTGACCGCGCGAGGCTACCGAACTCGGTACGTGGGTCGCCGTCGAGGTACCCGTCGGGACAGATCGCCCGCGGCTATCGCTCCAGCGGTGTGCTCGATTTCGGCGAGCGGCCCCAGGCTGGCGCGGATCAATGCCACGCCGACCCCGGCCAGGATCACGATCACCACGCCGCTGACCGCCAGGTCGATTATGGTCAGCGTCCCGATCGTGGCGTTGATGCTGCCCAGGTCCACGCCCACGACCAAGATGCCGGGCTGCTGCTCAGGCACGCCGAAACTGGACCTGCTGTAGTAGAGGCCGGCTGCCCCAGCTGTACCCGGGCCCGTGCCGACATTGGGAGTCCGGCCGAAGACGTAGTAAACCGGTTCGGTGATCACCCGCCAGGTGGTACTGCCGGAACGGCCGGGGAGGGTGACGAGCTGGCCTTGGTGTGCGGAGAGCCAGGCTGGGTCGGCTTTTACGGCTGGGCCGCCTTTCGCGCCTGCGACCCGTGTACCAGCTTTGTCGAGAACCTCCTGGCTGACTTGGCTCATTCCTGGTCGGCCCAGAAAGGGAACGAACCCGCCCGGCTCGGAATACCTCGGGAAGCCGAAAGTTCCCGAGGTCTGTCTTTTGACATACCTTTGCAGCTGCCTGTCCGCCTGGTGCAGCAGGTAACCGCGGAAGACGGCGACGCTCACCGCACTGATCACCGCGAGCGCGATCGCGACCAGGGCGAGCGCCACGGTAATGAGCTTTATCCGCAGCGGAATCCTGGCGGAGAACCGGGTGATGCTCCGCCCCAAGCGTGTCGCGAGACCGCGCACCTGCCGTGAGCCTAGGTGGCCGGTGCGGTCGGCAAACGCAGCACGTACCCCACACCCCGCAGGGTATGGATGAGCCGTGGCTCGCCGGTGTCGACCTTGCGCCGCAGCACGGAAACGTACGACTCCACGATGCCGGTGTCCCCGCGGAAGTCGTAGTTCCACACATGATCGAGGATCTGCGTCTTCGAAAGCACCCGGTTCGCGTTCGTCATAAAGTAACGAAGCAGCTTGAACTCGGTGGGGGAGAGCTGCACGGAGGACCCGCCGCGCCAGACCTCGTGGCTCTCCTCGTCGAGCTCCAGGTCCGCGAACTTAAGCCGCGGCGACGGCTCTCGCGCATCGCCGCGGGTGCGGCGCAGTACCGCGCGGATCCTGGCGATCACTTCCTCCAGGCTGAACGGCTTAGTGACGTAGTCGTCGCCGCCGAGAGTCAGCCCGCGGATCTTGTCTTCGGTGGCATCGCGTGCGGTCAGGAACACCACGGGGGTGTGCGTGCCGCCGCTGCGAAGCCGCCGGACCACGTCGAACCCGTCCATGTCGGGGAGCATGATGTCGAGGACGATGAGATCCGGCCGGTGCCGGCCCGCCTTCTCCACGGCCTCGGTCCCTGCCGCCGCGGTCACCACCTGGAAACCCGCGTAACGCAGGCTAGCGGCGAGCAGTTCGCAGATGCTCGGCTCGTCCTCGACGACAAGCAGCGTGGCATCCGGGGGCCGACCGTTACCCGTCGGGTTATTCATGACAGCATCATCGCCGGCCCGCCTGAACTATCCCTGAAGACTCGCTGAGAAGCAAGTATGCTTACGCGGCGGACGTGCCGGTCAGCAGGTCGCTCGGCACTGGCTGGCCGCTGCCGAGCGCGTTGAACAGCCGCAGCGCGTTGGCACGGTCTGTCAGGAGCACATTCCCTGGCCCTGGCACCTCCTCGCTACCCGCGAGCGGGACCGTCGTGGTCTGCGGCCCGCGCAGCGCGAACGCGACCCTGATCAATTGGTACAGGTGCGTGCCTTGGTCCACCGTCAGCGCGCCCGCCGAGTTCGTCGCCGTCGGGATGGCGGCGAAGGGGTTGAGGAATACTACAGGACTGGTCGTCTTGCTCAGCAGGGCCTTCAGCAACGCCCGCTGGTCCTGTACCCGCTGCAGGTCGCTGGCCGCGAACGAATGGCGGTCGCGGACGTAGCCGAGCGCCTGGGCGCCGTTGAGCGTCTGGCAACCTGGGTTCAGGTGCAGGCCGGAGGCCGTGTCGTCCAGCGCCTGCTTCACACAGATGTGCACGCCGCCGACCGAGTTGACTACGTTGACCAGGCCGCCGAACCCGATACCCATGTAGTGATCGATGCGCAGCCCGGTGTAGTTCTGAACGGTCTGCGCGAGCAGATTCGGCCCGCCGAGCGCGAACGCGGCGTTGAGCTTGTTCATGCCATTGCCTGGGATCGCCACGTAGAGATCGCGAGGAAGGCTCACCAGCGTGGGCTGGCCGCCGTTGCCCGGGATGTGCAGCAGCATTACCGTATCGGAGCGCTGGCTGCTGATGTCATGACCGGTCGCGAGCTGGTTCTCCTGCTGTGTGGTGAGGCCCTGCCGGCTGTCCGATCCGGTGATCAGCCAGTTCTGGCCCGCGGATCCGGTTGGCCGGCCGGGATAGTCGGCCAGCGCGGCCACTCTGTTCAGCTTGGAGTCCAAGTAGAAGTACAGCCCGACGGTGCCGACAAGCACCAGGGCCACTACGGCAGCGAAAATCATGAAAATGCGCTTGCCGCGGCCCCGGCCTCCGCGTATGCGCGAACGATGGCCTGGTGGCTGCGCAGGCCAACCGGTGCGCGGTGGCGCACCATGACCCGCCGCGGCGCCGCCGACCGCACCAGCCGCCCGGCCTGCCGCCGCTGGATGCGGTAGCTGCACGGTCGGTTCGCCCGTGGGCGCACGCTCAGCGTGCCCCGGCCTGTTCCCCGGCCCGCGGCCTCCGCTGGCCCCGTGCTCGGCGTCGTTACGGAACCACTCGTCCGGCCACCCGTTCATGATGTGGGCACCTCGTCCGTACTGTTGTCACTGGGACTGTTTTCACCATAGGCGGCCCGGCCGCTGCTCGTGACGGGCCGGCAGCGATGCGCCTGGCTGGGGCGGCGCCACAGGTAAACCGGCGATCTTGCCGGGTTCTCTTGATTAACCAGGAATGCTGGCGGGGTTCCGGTACTTCGGGGATTGTGCCCGGCGGCCTACGAGCCCGCGGGGTACGGCTCGTCCTGTGCCGTGGCGGACACGACAGGGTGAGTAGCCGGGAGAGGCTGCTCACACCAGACCACCTTGCCCGAGGAAGTCCTCCGGGTGCCCCATCGCTGTGCGAGCTGGCTTACGACATGGAGCCCCCTGCCGGATTCGTCGTCGGTGCCCGCTTGCCGGAGCCTCGGCAGCGCGGCGGAGTCGTCGCGGACTTCGCACACCAGCGTCCGCTCGAGCACGAGCCGGATCGTGATCTGCCCACTCGTAGACCGGAGCGCGTTGGTCACCAGCTCCGATACCAGCAGCTCGGTCGTGACGGCAAGCTCGGTTAGGTCCCACGCCTTGAGCGAGGCGCGGACAAGGGTGCGTGCCTCGCTAACCGAGACCGGGTCAGCATCAAGCGCCCAGGTGACGTAGTGGTCCTCGGGCAGCCGCCGCAGGCGCGCGATCAGCACGGCGATGTCGTCACGCTGCTCGTCGGCATAGACGCCATCCAAGGTGGCCTTGCACAGGGCCTCGAGCGGGCGGGACAGCGAGCCGGGACCGAAGATCTCCCGCAGCCGCGCCAGACCGTCATCGATGTCCCTGGTGCGGTTCTCCACCAGCCCGTCGGTGTAGAGCACCAACAGGCTGCCGTCATCGATCGTGAACACCCGGCTGCTGATCGGGCCCTCGCCGATGCCTAGTGGCGGCGCGGGTGGCACCTCGAGGTACACGCTGCTGCCGTCCGGCCGCACGAGCAACGGCGGCAGGTGACCGGCCGACGCGACCTCGCAGGCGCCTGTCACCGCGTCGAATACCGCGTACACGCAGGTCGCGAAGTGCGGTTCGCGCTCACCGAGCGTCAGCATGAGCTCGTCGAGTTGCTGCAGCGACTCAGCGGGAGAAAGCTCGAGCCTGGCGAGGGTCTGGATCGCGGTGCGCAGCCGGCCCATGGTGACGGCGGCACGCACGCCGTGTCCTGCCACATCGCCGACGACGAGGGCGACCCGCGCACCGGGCAGCGCGATGGACTCGTACCAGTCGCCGCCGACCTCGATCAGCTTGCTTCCGGGCAGGTAGCGGTGGCGGACCTCGACCGAGGAGGGCGCGGAAAGCCCGGTCGGCAGCAGGCTGCGCTGCAGCGTCAGCGCGGTGGCGCGCTCACGGCTGTAACGGCGGGCGTTGTCTACGAAGATCGCAGCCCGGGTAGCGAACTCCATGCCGATCTCTGTGTCGTACGGGTCGAACGAGCGATGGCCAGATTTGCGCGCGCATACGAAGAAGCCGAGCGTGGCGCCGCGCGCAACGAGCGGGAGCAGCAAGATGGACGTGCCGGAAAGCAGCGTGGCCACTGGTATGCGGCGCCATTCCTGCGCGAGGCGGTTGGCGCTGTCTCGGGCGAGCCTGACCTCGCGGACAGGCTGGCCGGAATCCATGCACCGCACGTACATCGATCCGGGCGGGTAGCGCAGCACCTCCCCAGTGGGAAACGCGGCGTCCCAAGCGTGATTGGCATCGTCATGCGCGGTTGCTAGCCGTCGGAGCAGGTGCGATGCGCCAGGGGCGGATACGGGGAACTCGTCGTCACCGACCAGGCTTTCGAGCACGAGCAGGGCGGCGGCGTTGCAGAAATGCGGCACTATAACGTTGATCAGCCCACGGCCCATGTGGTCGAGGTCGAGTGTCGCGCCGATGCGCGTGAAGGAGTCGTCGAGCAGGGCCCGGCGCATCAGCGCTGGGTCGATGAACCGCTCGTCGTTCGACGGCGCGATCCGGATTACCACGAGTGCGGTTGGGCCTGGCTGACTCGCGCTCACCGGCTGGATGGTGACCACCGCATCCGTGGCAGAGTCCCTGTTGCCCTTGATCGCCAGCATCGCGGTGCTCTCGCGATCGGCGCGGACCGCGTCGAGGAGTCCGGTCAGCGCGGCCGGCTGCTCAACCGTGCCGACGGCAAGGTCACCAAGATAGGAGCCCAGAAGCTCGTCGGGCTTGAAACCAAGAACGCCCGGCGCGGCACGATCATGCTGCAGGATCCGACCGGAGTGGTCCACTCCCAGGACGACGGTTCGTGCGGACAGGCCGGACGACTGCCCTTGGCCCGGCGCCAAGGACGTGTCCTGCCCGGGTGCGGTGCTCTTACCGGCCACCCCAGATGCCACTTGGTCCGCTCCTGTCACCCTTGCCTCTGTCACCCTCTTCTGTCACCCTGCTTCTGTCACCCTGCCTCTGTTCAGCGAATGTGGCTAATTCTGTGATAAACCATGGATTGTCCTCGATAGACACCTGCTGGCTAGCCTGAACTTTACATGCGCACATCTTGAAATCGCCCGCCTTATGCGGAGGGGGCCGCCGTGGCCGCGGCGCCGGGGCAACGTCGCTGTCGTTGGCGTCGGGCCCACGGGTCTCACTCTCGGGGCCCGAGCTTGCTCTGGCCGGGTGCCGTGCCCGCGTTGAAGATCGTTTGGGTACGGGTCGCCGAGAGGGAACTTGATCACGCAGCGAGTGTGTGGACAGCCCCGTAGCGGGCGTCCCGCCGCGCGCCGCGACGACGCATCGCGTCGAATTCGGCGTTTTCGTCCCGGTCACCCCGGGCGTCCACAGACACGTTCGCAGGGGCGTAGCGCGAACCGGGTCACTCTTGCTCGTTGGGATCCTCCATTGCGTTCACGTACCGGGGGCGCTTGTGCTCGATCGCGCTGCAGACGAGCCGCTGATCGACGTCGCCACCTTCGAGCACGCGGCCTTGGCCGGATTGGGATGCGGGCCGACGGTGGTCGTAACCCAGGGAACGGACACGATCGAGGAAGTCGCCTATGCCCTAGACCTGCTGCTTTCTACGGATGCGCCAGTCGTTGTAACCGGTGCCATGCGCAATCCGACGATGGCCGGAGCAGACGGACCAGCGAACATCTTGGCGGCGATCCGAGTGGCGGTCAGCCAGCGTCGCAGAATGATCCGCATGCTCTGCGGGTCCGATGGTGACTGCGAGGCTGTGAAAGGCGATGCGGAGCCGGTCCTGGTCGGCGGTGTCGGTCGTGATCTGGTAGTGACCGCGGCGCAGGTTCTGCGTGAAGGCATGACCGGCGGCCAGGATCGGTGCTGACCGGTGCCGCTTCAGCCCGCGGATCGGCCGCAGCCGCGCCTTCAGCCGTCGGTGGTCCGTCTCAACCGGGTTGTTCGCGTGCCGCTCAACGACGTGCAATGCCGAGGGCACCAGTTCATCGGGCACGCGCGGGTAGAAGCGCGCGCGGCCGGTCATGACCTCTACCGGGATCGGGCCGGCGCGCATCGCCCGGTTGAAGAACCGCCGGGCGGCCGCCAGGTCACGCCGCGCCGGCACGAGGACGTCGATGACCTGGCCGTGCCGATCCATCGCCCGGTAGGGATACGCCTACTGGCGGGCGACCTTCAGGTGGGTCTCGCCGGCGAATCGCCGGCTGCCCGGAGCGCGGCGGCACGGCCTTGCTGCCTCGATGAACTCGGGGGGGTGGCGCGCTGCACCCCGCCGGTGGATGGTGATGTGATCGACCGTGATGCCGCGCTCGGCCAGCAGTTTCCCGGCGTCCCGGGAGGACCGGCCATGGCGCGGGTAGCGGCGGACCGCCAGCGAGATCACCTCGCGCGGGAGTCCGGAGCCGGCAAAAACCGGGCTGGTGCCGGTGCCGTCCCTCGGCAAGTCTGCAGGATCGGCCAACGCCATTAGACGCTCCCCGGAGGGGATGGTCTAATGGAAAAGCGGCTTTCCCTTGGCGGGACGGAGGCCTTTATGCGGGTCGTTGTGGATCTCACCCGTTGCCAGGGGTACGCGCAGTGCGCTTTCGCTGCGCCGGATGTGTTCACCATGCGGGGCGACGAGGCACTGCTGTACGCGCCCGCTCCGGACGATGCGCAGCGGCAGAAGGTGGTGCGGGCCGCGGCGGCCTGCCCGGTCCAGGCCATCGTCTTCGACCGGGAGGACACCGTGCCGCCGCACCAGGCGCCGGCGGCCGCGGCGCATGCGGCCGGGGAAAGCCCTGCGGAGGCGTTCAAGCGCACCGGCCGCATCGTCATCGTCGGGGCGTCCCTGGCCGGCCTGCGGGCCGGCTCGGTGCTGCGCCGGGACGGGTTCACCGGCTCGCTGACCGTGATCGGGGACGAGCCGTATCCCCCGTATGACCGGCCGCCGCTGTCCAAGCAGGTGCTCATCGGCCAGGCTCCGGCGCGGGGCACCGTGCTGCCGCGCCGCGGCGAGGTCGACGCGCAGTGGCGGCTGGGGGTCGCGGCCACCGGGCTTGACCTGGACAGCAAGCAGGTGCTGCTGGCCGATGGCGAGAAAGTCGGCTTCGACCGGTTGCTCATCGCCACCGGGGTGCGGCCCCGGCCGTGGCCGGACGAGGCGGAGGCCCGGCTCGCCGGGGTGTTCACGGTCCATGCCCCGGGCGATGTGGACGGGCTGCGGCGAGCGCTGACCGCCGGACCGGGCCGGGTGCTGGTCATCGGGGCCGGGTTCACCGGCTGCGAGGTCGCTTCTGCCTGCTGCGAACTGGGTGTCCCGGTGACCGTCGTGGAGCGGGGCCCGGCCCCTTTGACCGGGGCGCTGGGCGCGGTGATCGGCGGCGTCGCGGCGCAGATGCAGCGCGATCACGGGGTCGACCTGCGCTGCGGCGTTCGGGTGACGGCGCTGGAGGGCGACGGGAACGGGGCGGGGCGGCTGCGGCGGGCCCGGCTGTCCGATGGCAGCACGCTGGACGTCGGCGTGGCGGTGGCCGCGCTGGGCGGCATCCGCAACGTCGAATGGCTGGGGGGCTCGGGGCTGGCGGCCGGGGACTGGGGCATAGCGTGCGACGCGGGGTGCCGTGTCTTTGACCTCAACGGGGTGGTCACCGACGATGTGTTCGTGGCGGGCGACGTGGCCCGCTTCCCGCACCCGGTCTACGGTTACCAGTTCCTCGCCCTCGAGCACTGGGGCAACGCGGTCGCCCAGGCGGAGATCGCCGCCCACAACATGATCAGCGCCGAGGGTGACCGGTGGCCGCATCTGGCGCTGCCGGAGTTCTGGTCGACCCAGTTCGGCACCGAGATCAAGTCCGTCGGTGTGCCGACCCATGCCGACCAGGTCGTCATCGCCCAGGGGTCGGTGGCCGGGCGCCGGTTCGTCGCGGTTTACGGCTACCAGGGGCGGATCACCGCGGCCGTCGCGTTCAACCAGGCCAAGTGGCTGGAGTTCTACGAGGGGCTGATCGACCGGGCGGCGCCGTTCCCGCCCTCCTTCCATATCGTCGACGAGCCCGCCGGCCGGCACCCGGTTGCGGCCGGGTTCCCGGACCGGATCACGCCCCAGGCCACCGTCGTGGTCACCGGCCACGAGCCCAGCGAACGGCGGGTCACCCAGGTGCGCAGGACGTACCTGTGACCCTCGCCGGGCTGGCCCCCAACGTCTAGACCGATGCCCGGGAGGTCGCGCATCATGTCCCCGCAAAGCCTCTGGCAGCAGATCCTCGACTACTCCAGCCGCGCCGACCCGTACCCGCTCTACGCTGAGCTGCGCCAGACGCCGGTGGTGCGGGCGGAGGACGGGAGCTACGTCGTCAGCACCTACCGGGAGATCGTCGCCCTGCTCCACGACCCGCGACTCAGCTCGGACCGGCGCAACCTTCCCGGCCTGGGCGCCGGCACGCCGGCCGGGGCGTCCGGGGAAGACCTTCCCCGGACGCCCCCGAGCTTCATCTCGACCGACCCGCCCGAGCATGACCGGCTCCGGCGCCTGCTGACGTGGAACTTCGGGCCGCCCCACCGCCCCGGCCGGGTCGACAGCATGCTTGCCGGCATGGCCGGCATCGTGACCAGCGAGATCGACAAAATCGCGGGCCGGGACCGGCCGGGCACCACCCGGGTCGACATCGTCGACGACTTCGCCTACCCGTTCCCGGTCACGGTGATCTGCCTGCTGCTGGGAGTGCCCCGCGAAGACGAACCGCGATTCCAGGCATTGTCCGACGCGCAGATCAAGGCCACCGACCCGGCCACCGGAGGGATCGCGGAGCGGCAGCACCGGCGCGTCCAGGCCAACGCCGACCTCGCCCGGTACTTCGCCCAGCTTCTCGATGAACGCCACGGCCGGCCGGGTGACGACCTGCTCTCCGGGCTGCTTCGCGGCGACGGCCCCGACGCGCCGATGACCCGGGAGGAGGTGCTGATCAACGCGGGCCTGCTCCTGGTCGCGGGCCACGAGACGACCGTCAACCTCATCACCAACGGCATGCTCACCCTCCTGCGCCACCCCAAGGTGCTCGACCGGCTGCGCCGCGGCGACGAACCCGACCTGGTCACCCGGGTGGTCGAGGAACTCCTGCGCTACGAACCACCGGTGCAGTTCCTGCCCATCCGGAACACCCTCGACGACATCGAGGTCGCCGGCACCACCATCCCCAAGGGCTCACCGGTCACGCTCGTGCTCGCCGCCGGCAGCCGCGACCCGGCCCACGTCCCCGACCCGGACCGCTTCGACCCCGACCGCGAGCACAACGAGCACCTGGGCTTCGGCGGCGGCATCCACTACTGCTTCGGTGCTCCGCTGGCCCGGCCGGAGACGCAGATCGCCCTCACCGAACTGGCGCGCCGCCTGGAGAATCCGCGACTCGTCGACGACCCACCGCCCTACCGGCCGAGCCCCGTCCTGCGCGGCCCCCGCCACCTGCTCGTCGAGTTCGACGGCGTCAGCCCCCCGCGACCATGACAGCCAATGACGGGCGAAGCGCGGGATCACACCGGGGCGGTGGTCTGCCGTCCCGGACCGGGTGCGGCGGGTCGTGTCCCTGGCGCCATCGCTGACCGAGACAGTGGCGGTGACCGCGCCCCGGCCTGCTGGCCGGGCGACGGACTGGTACAGCGACCCCCCGGACCCCGACGCGGCCCGGGTGCGAGGCACCAAGAACCCCGGTCTTGACCTGACCGGACGCCCGGGCACAGACCCGCGAACTCATCAACAACCAGCGCAACCCTATCCATAAGAATCAAACCAAAGATCTTGTGCCAAAGGCTTCCACGACCAGGGTCGTTCCTGGGAGGTGATCATGGTGGGGCAAACGTCGCCGACGCCAGATGACAGGTGGGACGGTGGGGGGTGTCCGGCGGATAGCTTCGCGCGGCGATCCTTCCTGCGGGGGATAGCCGCCACCGGACTCGGCGTAGCCGGGAGCGGAAAGCTACTGGGCGGCAAGCCGGCCGTGGAGATGGCGGGCGGGAGTGCGTTTCCTTTCTACGGTGCGCATCAGGCGGGCATCATTACCCCTCCGCCTCCTTACCGGCAGCAGGTTGCGACCCATGTCGCTTTCGACGTGACCACTGCCAACCGCGGCGAGCTCACGGACTTGTTCCGCACGCTGACCGCGCAGGCGGCCTTCCTCACCACCGGCGGCAAGGCGCCCACGGCGCCCGCGGGCTCTCCGCCCCCGGACAACGGCATCGTGGGTCCCCAGATCCAACCGGACGGACTCACGGTCACCGTCGGTGCCGGCGCGGGCCTGTTCGACGGCCGGTACGGGCTGGCCGCGCACAAGCCCGTTCAGCTGGTCACCATGGAGCCATTCCGCCACGACGACCTCGATCCCGCGATATCTGATGGCGACCTGCTGATACAGCTGTGCGCCAACCACAACGACACGCTGGCCCACGCGCTACTCGACATCAGCGCCGCCACCAGTGGCGCCCTGAAGCCCCGCTGGACCATCAGCGGTTTTAGGAACCCGCCGCGCCCGGACGGTGTTGCGCGGGACTGGTTCGGTTTCAAAGACGGCATCGCCCAGCCCGACACCACCAGCACCGCGCAGAACAACCAGTATGTGTGGGCACAGCCGAACACGGCGGAGCCCGCCTGGGCGGCGGGTGGCACCTACCACGTCGTGCGCATCATCCATTTCGACGTTCAAAAGTGGCAGCGGGTGCCGATCGCAGAGCAGGAGCGGATCTTCGGCCGCCGCAAGATCAGTGGCGCCCCGGCGTATGCCCTGGACCCGAACGCCACTGACGAGTTCGACCCGATCTACACCAACGACCCGCAAGGCCTGCTCACCGCGCTGAACTCACATATCCGGCTCGCCAACCCGCAGACCCCGCAAACCGCGTCGACCAGCAGCATCCTGCGCCGCAGCTACGATTTCCAGCTAAGCCCTCAGGCAGGCGGGGCACCCATCCTGGGCCACGCATTCACCTGCTTCCAGCGCGAGCTCAACAGCTACATCGCCATGCAGACCCGGCTGGAAGACGAACTGCTGGTGCCCTACATCAGCCCGCGGGGCGGCGGCTACTTCTTCGCCCTGCCAGGCGTACGCAACAGCCAGGACTACTACGCCAGCGGGCTGCTGGCCTGACCCTCCCCCAGCGGGGCCGCTCTCCAGCCAAGGGCGTCCCGGTCACGGATCGAACCCTGCTATACGCACAGGAGCCACGATGCACCACCAGCACAAGAAAGCGCTCCGGCCGGTACTGAGCGCCGGCATCGGGCTCCTGCTGACGTCCAGCCTGCTCGCCGCATGCACCACCTCAGCCTCGGGCCCGGCGCCCGCCACGACCGCCCACACGGAAGCCAGCGGACACGTATACGTCACCAACCAACTCGACGGCACGCTGTCGGTGATCGATGCCCAAACGAACAAGGTCACCGCCACCGTGCCGGCCGGCACAGCGCCCGAAGGCGTCGCGGTCACCCCGGACCACAGCCACGTCTACATCGCCGACAACGGATCAGCCAAGGTATCGGTGCTCGATACCCGAACCAACAAGATCGTCGCCACCGTGCCGGTCGGGAAGGACCCCAGCGGTGTCGCGTTCAGCCCTGACGGCCGGTTCGTGTACGTGGCCGACGGAGGTTCCAACAGCGTCTCAGTGATCGCAGCCCGGACCAACCAGGTAACCGCGACCATCCCCGTCGGCACCTCGCCGGTTAGCGTGGTCGTCAGCCGCGACGGCACCGACGCATATGTCGCGGACGAAGGGGCGGCGAACGTGTCGGTCATCAACACCCGCACAGATCGGGTTGTCCGCACCTTGCCGGCTGGCCAGTATCCAGTAGGCGTGGCTGTCACCCCGGACGGCGGGTCGGTTTACGTCGCCAACGAGGACAACGCGAGCGTCTCGGTCGTCTCGACCCGTACCGGCAAGATCACGGCGACCGTACCGACCGGAGAAGGCCCGTTCGACGTGACGCTTGCACCAAGCGGCCAGCCGGCCTACGTCGCTGTGCTCGGCCCGGGCAACATGTCCGCGATCAGCACCCAAAGCAACCGCATCTCGGGAACCGTTAACGCGGGTCCTCCAGGAACCGACCCGTTTAATATCGCCGCCACCGCCAGCGCCATATACGTCACGGACCAAGCAGCGGGCACCCTCACGGTCATCGACCCGAAGGCCCTCAAGGTCGCCGCAACCGTCACAGTCGGCACCAGCCCGTACGGCGTGGCAGCAGGCACCTGACCCCCATCCACCTCCCGGGCGTGAGCGTGGAACATCGTCTAGCTGCTAACAGGCGTGAGGACGCCCCGGAACCGCGTCGCCCCGGCCAGCATCTTGTCGAAGGCTTGCGGCGCGTCCTCGAGCGGCGCCTCCTCGGTGATGGCCCGGACCCCTGATTGTGCGACGAACCGCAGCGTCTCCTCCACCTCCCGCGAAGTTCCGGCGGCATGGCCGCGCAGCGTCTTCTGCCCGGTAATCAGCTGCACGGGGCTGACTTCGATCTTCTCCGGGGAGATGCCGACGACAACCAGTTCGCCGCGGGCACGCAGGCCATCGATAGCTGCCGTCATCGCCGCCGGCTGGGTCACGGTCGCCAGGATAAACTTGGCGCCGCCGAGCGCTCGCAATGCCTCGGGCACGTCCTGGACGGTACTGTCGATGTAGTGGCGGGCGCCGAGCTGCCTGGCGGTCACTTCCTTTCCGCTGCCGCGGGCGATCGCGACGGTGTCGAAGCCCATCTTGTCGGCGAACTGGACCGCGAGATGCCCCAGTCCGCCGAGGCCGAGGATCGCGACCAGGTCGCCGGGCCGGGCCGAGGTGCGGCGCAGCGGGTTGAACACGGTCACGCCAGCGCAGCCCATCGGGGCGGCCTCGGCGAAGGTCAGTTCGCTTGGGATGCGGGCCAGCGCGCTGGTCGGCACCACGGTCGATTCGGCGTACCCGCCCGGATAGGCCAGCCCGGGCACCTGCAGGTTCACGCAGTTGATCACGTCACCCTCGCGGCAGGCCTGACAGCGGCCGTCGTTGCCGCCGAACCAGCCCACGGCCACCCGGTCGCCGAGTTCCCAGCCGTCGACGTCGTCGCCGAGCATGTCGATTCGGCCGGCGATTTCGTGACCGGGAGTGAGCGGGAACGGCCCGTCGCCGAACAGGCCGTGCACCATCTCGGCGTCGGAGTGACAGATGCCGCACGCCTCGACGGCGATTCGGACCTGCCCGCGGCCGGGGCTGGGTTGGGGCAGGTCAACGACACGTAGTGGGGCATTGATCTTGCTGACCTGAACGGCGCGGATCGTGCTGGTCATGGACGGATCTCCTTAGGTTGGTTCAAGTCCTCAAAAGCCGACGAGGGGTGAGAGTGCCCGATCCCCTGGTACGGGCAAGCCGTCGGTTTAACCCGCGGGCGGGGCAATTCGGCGTATCCGCGGGCTGCGCCGCTGTGGAACGTGGGGTCCGGCTCGTTGAGCGTCGCGCCGATCCGCCACCGCTGGAGCAGGTCGGGGTCGGCGAGGAACTGCCGGCCCACCGAGATCAGGTCCGCGAGGCCCTGGTCGAGAACGTGGTGTGCGGTCCGCAGGTCTGTCACCCCGCCCAGCCCGGCGAGGAATTTTATGCTCACGGATCACGTCGTCCCCATCTCAGCGTCGCCACCATGGGATGTCTCCGTCACCTGGCTGAACTTGCAGTGCGCATCGGGCTTCACTGCGGCTCGCGTGCCCGATCGCCCAGGACCCGGGGCGCCGTCTAAAGGCGCAGCCGACCGCTGCTCCCCTAAGGCTTGCCGCGCGGCGAGGTTCCCACATCCTCAATCCGGGCAGTCTTGGCACACAGGGCTGGACCCGGGCCCGTACCCACGCCCCGGCGCCACCGCTGGCCTCCGGCATCCGCCTGGCAAGCCCCCCCGGGTGAGCCTGGCCCAGCACCGGCCGAGACACCAACTTCGTGATGGTCATCACGACGGCATATACCGGGACGCGGTGGAGTGAGGCTATGGGTCTGGCTCCGGGCTGTATCCACGATGACAGAATGGATATCGCTTGGAAGCTGTACGAGCTTGATAGCCGTTTCTGCAGGGGCCGCCCCAAAGACGGATCAATCCGAACGGCCGATCTTCCACTGTTTCTCACGGAACTCCTCACGGGGCACCTCGCCGCGAACCCGGACCGTAAACGCACCTGCTCTAATCCCGAGCCGCGTTGGTGCCCCCGGGGATCAGTACGTGTTCCTTGGGCAGCGAAATGGGCACTTCCGCCGGTCCAACTATGGGACCCAGGCTGTTCGGCACGCCGCGGACGGGTGGTATCCGGAGAGGCACGGCTTGCCGGACGGTCCGCTGTCGCGGTCCCGGACGGGCTGGTGGCCGTTCGCGAGGCAGCCAAAACCAAGATCGGCTCCCATTCTGCTCCCTGAATCGGACACCGACAGGCAAGAAGGTCCGGCCGTTATCCCGGCCGGACCCCCTGACCTGCCATTTTGCTGGGGTGAGCGAGGGGATTCGAACCCCCGACACCCAGGACCACAACCTGGTGCTCTAACCGACTGAGCTACGCCCACCAAGAGCGCACGACGCGCGCGCTTGATGAAGCATAGCCGTACCGGGTCGCCGCACCGAATCCGCGCCGCGCCTACGCGCCGGGCACCTGCGCCCGTGTGTCGGGCGGTCGGGTGGCGTTCAGGGGCGGTCGCGGGCGGGCGGAGCCGTCAGGGACCCGGCCGCGCAGCGGCCGAGCCGTCAGGGCCAGGCTGCGGGGTGATGGAGGTGGCGGCGCCGCCCGCGGCCGCGGCGCCGTCGCCCGAAGGTGCAGCCGCGGCGACGTACATCCGGGCCAGCTCGCGCGCGGTGGCGGAATCGGGCCCGGGCTTGGGCACGAAAACGGCCGCGCGGTAGTAGCGCAGCTCCAGGATGCTCTCGGTGATGTCGGCCAGCGCCCGGTGGCCACCCTTCTTCTCCGGGCTCGCGAAATAGACGCGCGGATACCAACGTCGCACCAGTTCCTTCACGCCCGACACGTCCACCATCCGGTAGTGCAGCATCGCGTCAAGCTCGGGCATGTCGCGGGCGAGGAACGAGCGGTCGGTTGCGATCGAGTTTCCGCACAACGGCATCCTTCTCGAGTCGTGCACGTGAGTGCGCAAGTAATCAAGGACCCGCTGCTGCGCCTCGGCCAGCGGTACGCCTGAAGCAAGCTCGTCGAGCAACCCTGATGCCGTGTGCATGTCGCGGACCACGTCGGACATCTGGGCTATCGCGTCAGCCGGCGGTTTTATAACGACATCGATGCCCTCGTCGAGCATGTCGAGCTCGCCGTCGGTAATCATGCATGCGATCTCGACCAAGGCGTCGCGGTGCAGGTCGAGACCTGTCATTTCACAGTCGATCCACACGAGCCGGTCGGTCATTGCTACAGCTTACGGCCATAGGTCCTGAACGGCTGCCGCACGGCGCGCGGCTCCGTGACCTGGCTCGCCTGCCTGGTCAGCCCGGCTGCGCTGTCGGGCGATCACACCGGGCCGATCACACCGGGCCGATCACACCGGGCCGATCATGCTCTGTCTCGCACGTGCGCCGGGACGGCCATGCCGGGCGGGAGCGCCGGGTCGGCCTCGGGCTCGCCGAACGCCATCCGGACCGGGAGCACCCCCGCCCAGATCCCGAGCTTATGATCCTCGGGATCGTCCACCGGCGGGCCCGACCGCACCTTCACCGAGGCCTCCCCGAGCGGCAGCGCCAGAACCGCCGTGGCGGCAAGCTCCTTGCCGTTCGGTGTCCGTGCCGTGTCCCACTGGCCAGGAGCCAGCTGTTCGACGATGGCCCGCAGGCCGCGCAGCCGTTCGGGATCATCTGTGATAAGTCGTGCGGTCCCGAAGATCACCGCGCTGCGGTAGTTGACGGAGTGGCTGAACACTGTCCGCGCGAGCACGATGCCGTCCAGATGAGTAACGGTGACGCACACCGGATGGTCGGCGATGGCTGCGTTCAGTGACCTGTTGGCGACGGAGCCGTGCAGGTAGAGCGTGTCGCCGATGCGCCCGTAACCGGTCGGCAGCACCACCGGCGAGCCATCCACGAGCACGCCGAGATGGCAGACGAGGCCCGCGTCGAGCACGGCGTACAACTCGCTGCGGTCGGTGCGACCGCGTTCCCTGTGCCGTCCGAGGCGGGTGCGCGGGCTAGCCGACAGCGGTGCTTGCGAACTCATGACCGTACTATAGAAAATAAGTGGACTGACCAAAATGGCCACCCTGTACCAAAAGGAGATGACCACTTGGAGCGGGTCTGCGTCGAACCGCCGGTGCTGCTCGATCGCGGCCAGGCCGCGCCGCTCACCGGCCAACTGGCTGGCCAGCTGCGGGAGGCGGTTCGGGGCGGCCGGATCGGGGCGGGGGACCGGCTGCCCTCCACACGGGCACTCGCGATCGCGCTCGGCGTAAGCCGCACCGTGGTGACCGACGCGTATGCACAGCTGTACGCGGAAGGATGGTTGCGCGGCAGGCATGGATCGGGGACGTTTGTCGCTGACGGCGCGGCTGGTTTGCCATGCGGTGTGCCGCGCCGGGCAACGCCGCGGCCGCAGCCCGCCGCGGACCGTTCGGCAGGTGCCAAGCCCGCCGGGAGCGACCCGCCGGTGATAGACATGCAGCCCGGGGTGGCCTGGACCGGCGGGATCGACCCGGCGGAATGGCGCCGCGCGTGGCGGTTCGCGGGAATGTCGGAACCGGCGTCGTCGCCGCCGGTCGGAGACCCGGCCGGGCTGATGGAGTTGCGCTCCGTTCTTGCCGGCTACCTGCGGCGAAGCCGCGGCGTCAGCTGTTCCACTGTGGACATCATGGTGACCGGCGGCGTCGCGCGCAGCCTTGACCTCATCGCGGCGGCGCTGCTTCGACCCGGTGACGCAGTGGGGATCGAGGAGCCGGGATGGCCCGCGGCGCGTGCCATCCTAACCGCACGGGGCGCCCGCGTCGTGCCGTGCCCGGTCGATGAGCACGGCCTGGTGGTGGCGGCGCTCCCGCGCGGCCTGCGCCTCATCCATGCGACTCCGGCACACCAGACGCCACTCGGCGGGCGGCTCCCCGTGCCCCGCCGCCAGGCGCTCCTTGCGTGGGCACGGCGTACGGGTGCGCTGATCGTCGAGGACGACTACGACAGTGAGTTTCGTTACGACGTCGCGCCGCTGCCCGCGCTGCATTCACTCGACCCTGGTGTCGTCGCCTACCTTGGCACGACCTCGAAAACACTCACACCAGAACTCGGCGTTGGCTGGCTGGTCGCCGCTCCGGAGGTGCTCGACGCGGTCGTCGCGGCCCGGCTCAGCCTGGCCAACCGCACGCCGGTTCCCGCGCAGCGTGCCACGGCGAGCCTGATCGAGGGAGGTTACCTGGAACGGCATATCCGCCGGATTCGGCACGAATACGCACGTCGGCGCGGCGCGATCACGAGTGTCCTCACCACTTTGCCTGCCCCTGCCCGGCTGCTCGGCGACACCGCGGGCATGCACGTGGTGCTCGAACTACCGGCAGGCATCGCGTCGGCCGCGGCGCCGGCGGCGCGTCGCCGCGGTGTCGCGGTAGCGACGCTGGACCGTTATTTCAGCGGGCAGGCGCCACAGTCGTTGCACGGGCTGGTTCTCGGGTACGGCGGCGCGACGCTGGCCCAGGTCACCCGGGGCTGCGAGGTACTCCGCGAGATCATCGTGCCGCTGCTCGCTGCCCACCAGCCGGCGCCCGGACCCGCCCTTCCGCCTGCGCCTGAACCTGCCCTTCCGCCTCCGCTCGCCCGCCAGCCTGCGCCCGGGCCCGCCCTTCCGCCTGCGCCTGCGCCCGGGCCCGCGCTCGCCCGCCAGCCGCCGGATCCCCGCCCGCGGTAGTGGCGTGCAAAGGGGTAGGAGCTTTCCTCAGCACTGGTTCAGCCTGCGCTGCTGAGCTGGGTCCCGGTGTCTTCCTGCTGGTGGTGGCGGAACTGGAAGGCGCCGGCGCCGCGTGCCGCTGTCTTCTCCCTGCGCGGCAGGGCGACCTCCCTGGTGTGCCGCGGCACCGCGATCGCCGGTACCGTACCCGGGTCTGTGAGGTGCTCGATTTCGATCGCGCCGGGACCGGTCGCAACGCATCCAGGCACCTGCGAGCCACCAAAGTGGCCGCCGCGCGCCCACGCGCGCCGACTGCGCGGCCCGTCGTGCGCGCGCGGGAAAGGCTCCGGCCGGCCGGCCGGCCACGATCGCGGTATGTGCCAGGTGTCAAGCCACCAGATGATGGGCTCCAGGTCGGTCATCGGGCCCGCGGTGAACGGCTCCCTGGCGAAGCTGACCACAGCGAGCTGTATGCACAGACGCCCTTCCCTGTTGATCACAGCGGCCTCGCCCTGGGAGGGCCTGTCCGCGGCGATCAGGCCGTCGGGCCCACCGAGCCAGCGACCCGCTCGCAGCACGGGTATCAGCTGGACGATCTCGCCGCTCAGCGGGTTCCACACCAGATGGGGAGGACGGCCAAGCTCGTCGAGGCATTGTGCCGCGGACCGCGCGGAGACCAGGCGCGGATCGGTTTCGAGAGTCTGCCAGACGACGCGGGGTGCGCCGCCTCCTAACTGTCCCCCGTCAGCACTGGCCTGGAAGCGCCCGGCGCCCGGCATCCATGCGTCGCCCACAGATCTCCCCCTCTACGAGACGGTACAGACGATATAGGACGGTATGGGTGGTATAGACCACGGGCCCCGATCCATGGCTTTGTCCTTAACTACGTCAGGGCAGCGGGGTTAGTCCATAGTCGCGGCGGGTGTACCTCTGTACAAACTGTTGAGGAACCTACGATGAACTCGAAGGGCGTGATAACGATCAAAGTAGGTGCTCCAGGCATCGAAGACCCGGGCCGGCTGATCCGGTGGCTCGGCGCGAGTGGCGTGCCGGGCGTGGAGCGGCTTCGCGGAATCGAACTGATCGCGGGTGGCCGGTCGAATCTGACGTACGGGCTCGATTTCGGCGCCGATGATCTACGCCGCCCGCGCCGTCTGGTGCTGCGGAGGCCACCGCTCGGGCACGTGCTTCCGACCGCTCATGACATGGGCCGCGAATACCGCGTTCTTTCCGCGCTGAATGGTACCCGCGTACCCGTGCCGGCCCCGGTCGCGTGCTGCCTCGATGAGGACGTCATTGGCGCGCCGTTCTACGTCATGCAGTACGTCGACGGGCTGGTGCTTCGCACCAGGGAGGACGCGGAGAACATCACATCCCTGCAGGCCAGCCAGATATCAGAATGCCTGGCGCAGGCCCTGGCCGCGATCCATCAGGTGGATCTGGCCGCGGTCGGCCTCGACGGCTTCGGCAGGCCGGAGGGGTATCTCGCCCGGCAGTTCAAACGCTGGCAGCGGCAGTGGGAGCTGTCCGCGACGCGGGATCTTCCCGAGTACGCCAGGCTGGTCAAGCGGCTTGCGCAGCGGCTGCCAGAGGGGGGAGAAGGCACGCTCGTGCACGGTGATTTCCGGCTTGACAATCTACTCATCGCGCTGGAGCCCGAGCCGCGGGTGGCGGCGGTCGTCGACTGGGAGATGTCCACGCTCGGCGATCCGCTCGCCGACCTGGGCCTAACCTTGACCTACTGGACGGATCCCGGGGACACGCAGCGGCTCGCGATGGCGTTGGCCGGCGCCGCTACGGCGCGGCATGGATTCCTCGATAGCGCTGGGTTCGCTCACCGCTACGCAGATCTGACCGAGCGTGACGTCTCCGGCATCGGGTACTACGTGGCATTCGGCTGCTTCAAGCTCGCAGTCGTGCTCGAGGGCATTAACGCCAGGTTCCTGCAGCACAAGACCGTGGGTGAAGGATTCGATCAAGCGGGCAGCAGCGTGCCCGTGCTCATCGAGCGCGCCCACCGGATGCTCGACGACCTGAGCTGATCGCGTCCGGTAGCGGCGCAACGCGTTACCCGGAGATTCGGTCGGCCGCGAATGACGCGCCTGGCCGGATGCCGGAAGAGGAATGATGAGGCCCGGCGCCCCGCTCCCGCCGGGCCTCATTCAAAATGACGCGCATTGCTGCCAGCCGGTTTACAGGTATGGTAACTGTTTCGGATGGTTTCGGATCAATGCGATCATTCTGATGGTTTGACCTTTCCCGGGTCACGGTCGGTAGTGACGCTCGGCCTCGTACTTCACCGAGAGCGACGGTGACGGGACCTGCGTGCCACGGCGGCCCGGCGAGCGCGGCCAGGTTGGACAGAGCTTGCGGGTCGTCGAAGGACGCGGTGGGCACAACATTGTGCACGAAACTGGTGAACTCGCCGCGTGCCTGTGAGCGGTTGCCGAGGAGCCTGCGGACCTCGACGAGGGTGGCGAGCCCAGCAACGCTTCGCGCCGGATCAGGGAGCTGTATCTGCAGGTGAAGCGAGGCCGGTGGCCCGCCAAGCGGCTGCGGGAAGAGTGTCCGCCAGCCGACGTGCCGCGATGAGCAGTTGACGGTGCCTGCGATAACCCCTGGCACCGCGATGACGGGGACCGGGCGACCGATGTCCCGGTCGGCCGCACCGCTGCCGCGCCGCGCGCCGTTAGCCATCCGTTGGTCTTGAGCGGGGTGCTGGCCGGTCGGCTGGGATGGAAGGATGGCATCTGGTCGTCCCGCATGGCATGCCCCGCTCGTGGCGCACAAGGTGGTTCCGGCTGGAAACTCTACCGACGTGTAGGCACGAGCACGGGACAGGTTGCCTATTCACTAATCGCTGCGAACATCGGGGATCTTTCCCATCCGGCTCCGCCGGATAGCGCCGGTCGCATGACCGGCAGGCGGGGAGCCATCCTGGCGCGAGCCAGACGTCCCTGGCGCGCGGGCCAGACGTCGCCCGGGTCAGACTTACCGAGTGGCGCGAATCATCCGCGTAGCGGATCCGGACGACAAGCGGCTCGCCGACTACGTGCGGCTGCGCGATGTGAGCCTGCGGCGGAGCCTGGAGGCCGAGCGGGGGCTGTTCCTCGCCGAGGGCGAGAAGGTGATCAGGCGTGCTGTGACCGCAGGGTACCTGGTGCGGTCGCTGCTGCTGACCGGCCGCCATCTCGCTAGCCTCGCGGATCTGCTTGACGGCTGCGCGGCTCCGGCGTACGTGGTCACCGAGCAGGTCGCGGAGCGGCTGACCGGCTTCGCTGTGCACCGCGGCGCGCTCGCCTCCTGCTTGCGGCTGCCGCTGCCGAGCATGGCCGACGTGACGAGCGACGCCCGCCGCATCGTCGTACTCGAAGATCTTGTCGATCACACCAACGTGGGTGCGGTTTTCCGCTGCGCCGCAGCTCTCGGTATCGACGCGATCGTGCTGGCACCGCGCTGCGCGGACCCGCTTTACCGCCGGGCGGTCAAGGTCTCGATGGGGGCTGTGTTCGCCATTCCTTATGCTCGCATGACCGACTGGCACCGGGGTATTGGGCAACTTCGCGGGGAAGGCTTCCGGATTCTCGCCCTGACCCCGGACCAGTCCGCCGCGCCCATTGACGGGGTGTCCATGGGGAACCGGGCCGCACTCCTGCTGGGCGCCGAGGGCGATGGGCTCTCGTCGCGGTGGCTGCGTGAGGCGGACGAAGCCGCCAGTATCCCGATGAACCCGCGCGCGATCGCGCTTGGCGTGGACTCTCTCAATGTGGCTGCGGCCGCCGCCATCGCCTGCCATAGCCTGATGCGAGGCGATCCGGGCTGACCCGCGAAGCGGCCTCCGCTGGGGATCTTGGTCGAAGTGGGACTTGGCGGGCCGGGGTGGCGACCGGCGCTCGTGCCGGCCAGCGCGGCCGGCCTGTCGGTCCCGCCGGTTCTCTCCTGCTAACTCAGAATCGCCGGCGCCCGTGGATTCGGCTGCGGCAGCTCGGTTGCTCGCAACATCAGGCTTGCTCCCGCCGCTCCCGCCGCTCCCGCCGCTCCCGCCGCTCGCCCCGGCTGCGCCGCGCGTGCGCGCTTGCCAGGGCACACGTGGTGACCTGGCCAGGCCGAACGGCCGTAGCAGCGCGACAAGTGTGGCACCGAGCGCGAGCGCCAGGCCGATGATCTGGGCTTCGGCGAGACGGGGCGGCATGGGCAGTCCGCCACTGTCCGCGACTTCGCCCTGGGGCGCCGGTCCCGATGGCGAGTTGCCTGCTGCGGCCGGGCCGGGCTGAGCCGGCCCCACGCTCGGCGCCTGCTGCGCCGGAATTCTGGGTAGAACGGGGGCGATGTTCGCCGGAACGGTGCTTGCTGGCGCCGGGTACAAGTTGGCTGGCGGCGCCGGGCTAGACAGGCCAGGCGGTAGCTGGGCAGGCGGCGGCCCCGCAGGCGGCACGTTTGGGCCTGGCGGCGAGCCTGCATCGCCGCCTTGCGCTCCGCCGGAACGTGCGGCCGGGACACCCGCGTGGCCGAGTCCGCTCATCCTCCCCGCCGCATGCGGGTGGCCTGGATGTGCCGTGCTTCCCGCGACCGCACCAGCTCCCGGGTGGGCACGAGTGTCGGCGTCGGCGGTTTTGCCGGGGCTCCCGCCTGTGCCGGGGCTCCCGCCTGTGCCGGGGCTTGTGCCTGTGCCGGGGCTCCCGCCTGTGCCGGGGTTTGTGCCTGTGCCGGGGCTCCCGCCTGTGCCGGGGTTTGTGCCTGTGCCGGGGCTCCCGCCTGTGCCGGGGTTTGTGCCTGTGCCGGGGCTCCCGCCTGTGCCGGGGTTTGTGCCTGTGCCGGGGCTCCCGCCTGTGCCGGGGCTCCCGCCTGTGCCGGGGCTCCCGCCTGTGCCGGGGCTCCCGCCTGTGCCGGGGCTCCCGCCTGTGCCGGGGCTCCCGCCTGTGCCGGGGCTCCCGCCTGTGCCGGGGCTTCCGCCTGCGGCCGGGCCCATCCCTGCGCCCGGACCTGTGCTCCTGCCAAGGCCGGTCGCCGTGACAGTCGGCGTCGGCGTCAACCCGCCGTGGTGGCTCTGCGACTGTTGTGGGCCTGGTGATGTCGGCTGAGCCGCCGCGGTGGGCCTGCTGGCTTCGGTGGTGGGGCGTTCGGCGGTGGGTCTGCTGGGTTCGGTGGTGGGGCGTTCGGCGGTATGCCGGCTGGCTTCGGTGGTGGGCCCAGTGGTTAGCCGACCTAGTTTAGTGTCTGGCGCGGCTGCCGGTTCAGCGCCCGGTTCGGGACTTGGCCGCGTCGGTCCGGCGACCGGCCGGGTCGGCGAAACCAGGCCCACGACCGGGATGTTGACCGTGGCGGTGACCGCGCCATCGCAGGTGCCTGCCGTGTCCGCTGCGCAGGCCGTTTCACCGGCCGTGCCGGAGACATCCGGCCCGGCTGATCTTGCCGCGCCGACGACCAGCTGAGCAAGGCTTCCCGGGGCGATGCGATCAGGGATCCGGACCATGACACGCAGGCCCGTGGCGGCGTCCGTCGCGGCGGCCGGGCCGAGTTTGCAGGTGGTGATTGCGGGCTGCGGCCCGTTGATTGCCGCCGGGACTGTCTCGGTCAGCGCATCGAGGACAGACCGGGCAAGTGTCGCCCCGGCTGGCGCAGCGGTGCCGCCACCGGCCGGCTCGGGCGCCCCCGCTTTCGGTCCCAGAGCGGACGTGACGGCCTGCTGTCCAGACCGGTCCGCGCAGGAGGTCGTGACGGTGACGCCGGCGGGGCTGGCGGCAGCGGCGATCGTCACACCACGGACCAGCGCTTGGGGCGGAAGAACGCGGATCAGGTAGGAGACAGCACTCCCCGGTGCAGTGGAGGCGAGATCGGCCAGGTCGATCCAGATGGTCAGATGAGTCTTCGGTGTGCTCACGTATCTCGTGCCCGCTGACGGCGTTTTCCAGGACGCTGGGCCCAAGGCTCCCGATTCGACGGCGAAGCCGCCGCATGTGATTGCGGCGGCGGCGACGGCCGCGCCGGTGGCGAGCGCCGTGCCCGCGCGCTCCTTCGCGCATGAGACGTGCGACACCATGAGACCCCCGAATATCATGTTTCACACTGTCCCCGTATGTGTTCCCCGCGTCGCAGCGCTCAGTCATCGGCGCTCGGAATATCTCGCCCAGGCTCGGCCAGACGGCGTTCACCCGCGCCACGGGGGACGAAAGATCGGCTCGAGGAACCGTTGCTCCCGGGTGCCGAGACTCCACGAGGTCGGCCAAGGTAGTCCTGAGCGCGATGACCAGCGGCGCTGGCCCGCCCGCTAGTCCTGGAACCGGCCGTAGCCGCCGTGGTAGAAGAGCAGCGGCCGGCCAGCCTGATCTCGGTCCAGATGGTGTACGCGGCAGACCACGATGACATGATCGCCCGCCTCGTATTCGGCCTCGGGTGAGCATTCCATCCAGGCGACCGCGCCGTCGAGCACCGGATGGCCGGTCGGCGACTTGGTCCACGTCAGCCCGGCGAACTTCTCGGCGTCCTTGGTGGCGAGCTGAAGGCAGATCTCCCGCTGGTGTTCGGCCAGGATGTTGATGCAGTGCCGGTCCGCTGCGCGCACCTTCGGCCAGGTAGCGCTGGTATGTGCCACGCAGAACGCGACCAGCGGCGGGTTGAGCGACACGGAGGCGAAAGAGTTCGCCGCGAGCCCGGTCGGCTGGCCCGTGGCTGGGTCGATGGCGGTAACCGCGACCACGCCGGTCGCGAACCTGCCGAGCACGCTACGGAAGCGCATCGCGTCGATGCTGCCGAGCCCGGCGACGTGTACCGGCTCGGAAGGCTCCGCGCGTGAGCCGTCATTGACGCTCATCGGCTCCATCGAATCACGCATGACAGTATGCGTCGCCACGGCGAACCGCGGTCATGCGCACGGCTGAAGCGGGTACGGGCGCTGATGCGGCCGCAGGCGCCACCCCGGGCGATGGCGGCGCGGTCGCCTCGGCGTCCGGGTGGCGGTCATGGCGCCGCCAAAGTTAATTATGCCGTGCCCACGTCGCCTCGACGACGGCGACGATCCGCTGATGTGCGGAAACACCATGACCTCCGACTATCATTGCGAGATCACCGCAGCCGATCCCGGGACGATCGCGGCGGGAATGCCGGTGCGGGCGGCATTTGCTGATGCCGACGAGGGCGCGCTCGCGTTGTGGCAACGGTGCGCGTCAGGCGACCGGCGAGGACCGGCGAGGACCGGCGTGGCGACGGCCGGAGAAAGGCGGGGAACGCATGACGATGCCGCTCCGGATCGCGGTGCTCGCCAAGCAGGTTCCCCGTTTCGAACAGCTAAGGCTGGGAGCCCAGGGCAGGCTCGCACGCGAGAGCTCCGAGGCGGAGATCAACCCGTACTGCCGCCGTGCGATTGCAAAGGGCGTCGAACTCGCCCGCGCCACCGGCGGCAGCTGCACGGTTTTCACGCTTGGCCCGCCGCGGGCGGCGGATGTTCTCGCCGAGGCCATCGCGTGGGGCGCCGACGACGGCGTGCTGGCCAGCGATCCCGCCTTCGCTGGTTCTGACACGCTGGCCACGTCCCGTGCGCTCGCCGGTGCGATCGCCCACAGCGGGCCGTTTGATCTCGTACTCGTCGGCCTCAACTCGGTGGATGGTGAGACCGGCCAGGTCGGCCCCCAGGTAGCCGAACTGCTCGGCCTGCCACTGGTTTCCGGCGTGCGTGAGCTCAGCCTGGTCGCCGACCTGGTGAAGGCCAGCTGTGAGCGCGATGACGGGTTCGTGACCGCTGCCGTGCGGCTGCCCGCGCTGCTCACCACGGCAGAGCGGCTGTGCCAGCCGTGCAAGGTCCCGCGGGAAGAACGCGGCGACGTGGCGGGCCGGATCCGGGTACTGTCCGCCGCGGACTTGGGCGGCGGCCCGTGGGGCCAGGCGGGCAGCCCGACCGAGGTCGGCATGGTGCGAGTGCTCGCGCACGACCGCCGCCGCACCATGCTGTCTGGGCCCCTGGCCGACCAGGCGCGCCTCGCCGCGGAGCTGATCAAACAGTCAGCCGAACGGCTGCCGCGCGCCGCGCCGATTGCGCAGGTGCCGCTGGCCGGCCGGGACGGCCCCGTCGTGGCGGTGATCGCGGAGCCTGGACGGCCGCGTGCTACCGCGGAGCTGCTCGGTGCCGCGGCCCGGCTCGCCGCCGACCTCGCCGGACAAGTCACCCTGCTTACCACCTCCGGCGCAGCCGAAGCGCAGGCCGCGGCCGCCTGGGCGCGAGGCGCGGACACAGTGCTGGTTATCGGCGCCGAACGGGAGCCGCGGCCGGGTCGCAAGGAACCCGCTTCCGGCGGTCACGGTTCGACAGAAGCCGCCGCGGAGGATGTGGCTGTCGCGGTCGCGGCCTGGGCGCAGCCGCCGCCCGGCCGGGGCGGTGAGCGTGGCCCAGGGCCCTGGGCGATCCTCGCGCCAAGTAGCTCATGGGGTCGCGAGGTGGCCGGCCGGGTGTCCGCGGCGCTAGGGGCCGGGCTGACCGGGGACGCGGTCGGCCTTGAAGTGGCGGATGAACGGCTGGTCAGCTGGAAGCCGGCTTTCGGCGGGCAGCTTGTCGCCGCGGTGACAGCACGTTCCGCGGTTCAGCTTGCCACGGTCCGGCCCGGCGTCCTGCCACTGCTGCGGCCGCGTGCGAATGCGGGCAATGCCAGCGGCGGCGCCCGCAGCGCTGCCGTGGTCGAGCAGGTCCGGATCACCCCGCGCGGGCGTGTGACACTCAGCGATCACCGAACCAACGACGAGCCGGAACGTCTTGCGCTCGCCACCTCGGTCGTGTGCGTGGGCCAGGGAGTTGACCCGTCGCGCTACGACGAGCTGCGGCCACTGCTCGATGCGCTGGGTGCGGAACTCGCGGGAACAAGGAAGGTGACCGATGAGGGCTGGCTGCCGCGCAGCCGCCAGGTGGGCATCACCGGCCGTGCGGTCGCGCCAGCCGTTTACCTGCTCCTCGGCGCCTCGGGCCAGTTCAATCACATGGTGGGGACGCGCGGCGCTGATCTCGTGGTGGCGGTGAACAGCGACGCCGGTGCGCCCGTCTTCGAGGCCGCGGACATCGGCATCGTCGGGGACTGGGCGGAGGTCACACAGCTGCTCGCAAGTGAACTGGCGGGCGCTCTCCTCCACGTGCTCGCCTGACGTTCACCCAGGCGTTCCTTATGCTCGCGGCGGGTTCTCTGTCATATCGGCGGAATTGCCGCCGCGCAGCCGGGTGCCGCAGGGGCGGCGCGCCGTGGACGAGACGATGCGACCGTTAATTGAGCTGACCGTATCGCCTTGCTCTGGTACGTTCTTGTTTCTTGTGCTGGCACTCCCTCCACCTTCGAAGGAGATGCGTCATGCCCGCAGCCAGGCAAACAGGCGAGGAGCTAGCCGAACCCGACCCTCATGTACGGCCAAGCCCGCCCGGTTCCGATCCGGGCGATGCGGTCCTGGCAGCCGAACGCGCCCATCTGCGCGCGTCGCGCGAATTCCTGTACCTCATGCGCCAGAACGCGCTTTCGCTCCGGGCGCTTGGCGGTGATCGCGTCTCCGAGGAATACCTGAAGGCCGATCTGTACCGGCGGGCGGAGGCGCTCAGGGACATTCCGGGCACCCCGCTGTTCTTCGGCCGGCTCGACTACCTTGGCCCGCCCGCCGAGCATTTCCACATCGGCCGTCGCCACGTCCATGACCAGCAGGGCCATCCGACGGTGATCGACTGGCGCGCGCCGGTGTCGCGGCCCTTCTACCGCGCGACTCCTGCCGCGCCGATGGGACTGTCACTGCGGCGCCGGTTCGGGATCTCCGGCGGCGAGCTCACCGCGTACGAGGACGAGGACTTCGCCGCCGCGGGTAGCGCCCCCCCGCAGGCCCGCCAGGATACGGGGCCGGCCGGCGGCCTGGGCGGCGCTGCCACCAGCCGCATCCTGGTCGAGGAGATCGAGCGGCCCCGCGTTGGCCCGATGCGCGACATCGTGGCGACGATTCAGCCGGACCAGGACGATATCGTGCGTGCGGACGCGGGCCAGACCGTGTGCGTGCAGGGCGCGCCAGGCACCGGCAAGACCGCTGTCGGGCTGCACCGCGTGGCATATCTCCTTTACGCGTACCCGGAGCGGATGCGCCGCGGCGGAGTCCTCATCGTCGGGCCAAACCGGACCTTCCTCGGTTACATCCGCGATGTTCTTCCTGCCCTTGGCGAGATGGACGTGAGCCAGGTGACGGTGGCCGAACTCGTGATGAGCAGCGGCGGCAGGGCGGGTACGGCGGCCACGGCGGCGGCGGTGGGCGAGCGCTCCGCGGCGACCGCGGGGGGGATCGGCCCCGGCGAAGCAGAACACATCAAGGGTGACGCGCGCATGGCCCAGGTCCTCCGCCGTGCGCTCTGGTCCCACATCGCCGTTCCCGCCGAGGCGGTCGTGCTCCCCCGTGGCACGCGGCGCTGGCGTGTCCCCGGCTATGACCTGGCCGGCCTGGTGGACGGCCTGCGAGAGCGCGGCGTGCGCTACGGCGCGGGCCGTGAGCTTCTCGCGCACCGCATCGCGCACGTGATCCTCACCCAGATGGAGGCCGCGGGCGAGCCGTGCGACGACAGGACTCACGACTCGGTCCGCCGGTCCCGGCCGGTGCGGGCCGCCGTCGACGCGACATGGCCGCCAGTGGACCCGGTGCGGCTGGTCATGCGGGTGCTATCCGATCCGGGCCTGCTCGCCACGGCCGCCGATGGCCTGCTCACCCCGGCCGAGCAGCAGGCGGTCCGCTGGCACACGCCGCCGCGCGGCGTGCGTTCGGCGCCATGGACCGTGGCCGACGCGGTCCTCATCGACGAGGCCGCCGACCTCATCGAGCGGACGGCCAGCCTGAATCATCTGGTAGTCGACGAGGCACAGGACCTGTCCCCGATGGAGTGCCGGGCGATCGGGCGGCGCTGCGCGACGGGTTCGGCGACTGTGCTCGGCGACATCGCGCAGGGCACCACGCCGTGGGCGAGTCGCAGTTGGCCTGCGTTCCTCGGCCACCTGGGAAAGCCGGACGCGCACATGCACGTGCTCGACAAGGGTTACCGGGTGCCCAGGCAGATCATCGACTACGCCAGCCGGCTGCTACCGCAGATCGCGCCTGGGCTGGCGCCGCCCATGTCGGTGCGCCAGTCACCTGGATCGCTCGAGATCGTTGCGGCGGAACCGGCCGCGCTCGCCGGCCGTGCCGCTGAACTCAGCGCTGGAGCTCTCAGGGAGCCCGGCTCGGTGGCCGTGATAGGTGCTGACGATCATGTCCCCGAGCTGGTCCTGTCGCTGGCGACGGCGGGTCTGCCGTACGTCGTACTCGGCGATGACGGCGGGCTGCCCAAAGAGGCCGAGCCGGATGCCGATCCGGGCGCGCGGCTCGCGATCGTCCCGGTCACCCTGGCCAAGGGCTTGGAGTTCGACCAGGTGATCGTCGTGGAGCCCGCCAGGATCACCGGGGCAGGGCCGAGCGGTCTGCGCCGCCTGTACGTGGCACTCACCCGGGCCGTTTCGCGCCTGTGCGTACTACACGCCGAGGCCCTCCCCGCCGCACTGCGATGACTCCCATGACCCCGATGACTCCCATGACCCCGATGTCCCCGACCGTGCAGGGCGAGCGGTGTGACCTCGGCGATCTCGGCGATCTCGTGCTTGTCGACCATCACTGCCACGGCGTGGTTACCAGGGATCTTAGCTTGCCGCAGGTTGAGCTGCTGAGCACCGAAGCGAGCGAGCCGGGGCCAGCCGGCACCACGTTCTTCGACAGCCAGCTCGGCCTCAGCCTGCGCCGATGGTGTCCGCCGGTACTCGGCCTCGCGCCGAACGCCGAGCCGGCCGAGTACGTGGCGCGCAGGCGTCAACTGGGCGCCGCCGAGGTCACCAGGCTATTGCTGCGCGCCGCCGCGGTTGCCGACCTCCTCGTCGACACCGGTTATCAGCCGGCGGAGCTGGGTCCGGCCGAAGTGGGCGGCCCGGCCGGGCTCGCTGCCGCGGCGGGCGCCCGGGTGCACACCGTGGTCCGGCTGGAGCGGGTCGCGGAGGAACTCGCGGCTACCGGCGCCGGCCCGCGGGAATTCCTCACCCGCTACCCGGGCGTGCTCGCCGGGGCGGCATCCGGCGCCGTCGCGGTCAAGTCCATCGTCGCTTACCGGCATGGCCTCGACTTCGATCCGGCGCGGCCCGGTTACGCGGAGGTCCGCCGCGCGGCGGACGGCTGGCTGGGTGCGGCCGCCGGTCCCGGGGCGGGCGCGGACCCGGCGGCCGCGCAGTTCCGGATAACCTCACCGGTGCTGCTGCGGTTCCTGCTGTGGTCGGCGATCGATCTCGGCCTGCCAATCCAGATCCACACCGGCTTCGGGGATCGTGATCTGGACCTCCACCGGTGCAATCCCCTGTTGATGACCGATTTCATCCGCGCGACCGCGTCGGCCGGGGTGCCGCTGATGCTCCTGCATTGCTATCCGTATCACCGCGAGGCCGGTTACCTCGCCCATATCTACCCACACGTCTACTGCGACGTCGGGCTCGCGCTGAACTTCACCGGTGCCCGAGCGCACGCTATCCTCGCCGAGAGCCTGGAACTCACCCCTTTCGCCAAGACGCTGTATTCCTCGGACGCGTTCGGGCTGCCGGAACTGCACTATCTCGGCGCCGTCGTCTTCCGCCGCGCGCTGCGGACCGTGCTGGCTGAGTGGCTGAGCGACGGCATGCTCACCGCCGCGGACGGGAGGCGTATCGCCGGGCTGATCGGCGCGGGCAACGCCCGCCGCGTCTACCGGCTCGCGCAGTGAGCATCGCGGCAACACCCTGGTCGCGCCGCGCGCCGGGCTCCCACGGGGAAACCCGGCGCGCGCCGGAGTGCGATTGCTGGATTTCAGGTTGGCGGGAGGAATCAGCCCCGGCCGCAGACGTCGCCGTCGTAGTCGCTCGGGCGGCCGGTACGGTCATCGCGGTCACGGTCCGTTGCGCAGCGGCGGGATGGCGTGACTACGTCGTCGCTGTCGTGGTCGCCGTCGTTAACGGCATGCGCGTGCGCGCGCGCATGGGCGTGGGTGTGGGTGTGGGTGTGGGCGTGGCACCTGGTGGTCTCGTCACCATCCCGGTCGCCCGGGCTGCCGGTGCGGTCGTCGCGGTCACGGTCGGTCCAGCACTTGAATAGGCCGCCGCAGTGCACGTCGTCGGCGTCGCGGTCGTGGTCGCACCTGCTGGCGGCGGAGTGGTGGGCTACCGGAGCCGACGCGGTGCGGCCCGGCTGGGCGGCTACCTCGGCCGCCAGAGCGGACGTCCCCATCCAGACGACCGTCGCGGATACCGCGACAAGGACGCTGCCCGCAAAGGTTGTTTTCATATATTTGCCCCCTTTTCGAGAATGTGCATCCGGCATCTCCCGGCTGCCCCAATAGACCGCAATATCTCTGCTCGCTGGAAGACAAAATTCAAGACGCGGTCTGGACGTGACGCTAGCAGCAGGTCAGTTAACTTTGCCATTAATTTACGGCCTGAGTTTCAGAATATTAATTCCGCGCACTCGTCTCACGGAAAAGATAAGTCCGCAGTTCGGAGTTGCCAGTTAGCTGATGAAAGCGGCGGGCAAGACCAGCGCGTCTGCATCGGGGTATGCTGCCCGGGCGGGACATGTCGCCTGCTTGGGTGAGGCGGGTTGCACCGCGTGGGTGCCGGGTGCCGGGTGCCGGGTGGGTGGACGGGCGCTCTCCGCCGGATTCCAAGGCGGGCCGTCCTAAAATGCGACCGTGGCGGTAGAAGCGGTCATCTTCGACTGGGGCGGGACGCTCACGCCCTGGCACATGGTGGATCACGAAGCGCTCTGGGGTGAGGTGTGCGCCGAACATTTCGGCGCGCCATCAGCTGCCGAGGTCGCAGCTGCCATTGTCGCCGCGGAGACAGAGCTTTGGCGGATCGCGGCGCGCGAACACCGCGGCGCGACGCTGCGGGATCTGTTCGAGCGCGCCGGTGTGACCCACACCCGGGAGCTGCTCGCCACGTATTTCGCGGCCTGGGAGCCGCACACGTTCACCGATCCGGAGGTGCCGGGACTGCTACGGGATCTGCGCGCTCGCGAGATCAAGGTCGGCGTGCTTTCCAACACGCTCTGGCCGAGGGCGCGGCACGAGCAGATCTTCGCCCGTGACGGCGTTCTTGACCTGATCGACGGTGCCGTTTACAGCAGTGAGATCGGCACGACCAAGCCGCATCGGGCGGCGTTCCGCGCGGCCATGGACGCGGTCGGGGCTGCCGAGCCCCGCGGGTGCGTTTTCGTCGGCGACCGGCTGTATGACGACGTTTACGGTGCGCAGAGCGCCGGGATGCGGGCGGTGCACGTGCCGCACAGCTCCGTGCCGGGTTTCGACGGCGCGACGCCTGACGCGGTGATACAATGCCTCGCCGACATCGCGACGGTGATCGACGCCTGGTAAGGCGGCGCTGGGATTCATGTCGTGATCCGCAACGGCTCACGCGGGCTTTCGCGCCCCCCGCAAGCTCAAACCGTCGGCGGCCGCGATGGCACAACGGCGCTCAGCCCAAGGCCGCGAACGGCCCGCTAGCTGACCGGGGTGGCCGGCCCGCAGCTCGCGGCGGTAGAGCGCGGTGACTTTGCCCGCGCCCTGGAGAGCCTAGGTCAGCTGGTGGGCGGGGTAGCCCACGATTTCCTGAAGTCGGGCCGCTACGTGCGCTGCGTGTCTCAGACGCCGGCATGGGCATGGGCCGCGAGGTTGTTGCCCGCGTTTCGAGCAGTTCCATACCACCAAGCCCAAGGTTCAGGGCACCGGGCTTGGGCTCGCGACCGTCTACGGAATAATTACCCAGGCCGACGGCCACGCCCACATCTACTCCGAACCCGGGGTCGACACTACCGTCACGGCGTTGCTACCCGCTACCGAAGCGGCCAGGGCTGCCGGGACCTGTAGCCGTGGCACCTGCCCCCGGCCGCGGCGCGTCGATCCTGCTTGTCGAGGACGAGCCGGACCTGCGGGAGCTTACGAACCACCATGTCTTTGTCGGCAAAGATGTCGGGCGTTGTCTCAAGTGCGCCGATAAGTTCGCGCTCGCTGTTGAAGGTGCGTGCCCGGCCCCTGAAGACGCCAAGAGTGGCCGTGCCTGCCACACCCGCGACACCGAGGCCCAACGCCGTGGCGAGCGCGGAGATCTGCGGCAGACGGCCGCAGCGGCGCCGGGCCGGCCGCTGCGGGTGCCGCGCCGCAGCGGCGGCGGACAGCGTTTGCGCCCGCGGGTCCGAAACCGCGCTGGGTTTGTGTTCCCTGATCGTCATGGTTTCGCCCCCCGTGGTGGTCCGGTCACTTGGCAAGGAACCGGTCGGTGCCCCCGATCTCCGTTGGCGGCGAGACGAGCACCGAAGGCAGATCTTCGCTGTCATTGAGGAGATACGTAACGTGAGGGTAACCTTAACAGATGACATCACAATTTGTAGTTAATTGATAGCAATAAGTGGTATCGTCGCGACGCCCGGACGTACAGATCACGCGGACCCGGCTCGCCGAACCCGGCCACGCTCACCTGCACCACGGGCGGCCGAGGCTCGGTGCCTGGCGAAGCGGGCGAATATGCGGTGACTATGTCATTTTGTAATATTTGGAATACTTAGAGTGAAAGATGAAAAGACTCAAGCCACGCAAGGGAGGTAATCATGAAGATCCAGGCGATCCCAGCTGACACCATCACCCGCCTGAGACGCGCCACCCACCAGAGCGTGACCGCCACCGCTCGCCGCACCCGCGGCCATGCCCGTCTCACCGTCCTCACCACCGCGGTCGCTGTCGCGAGCATCACCGGCGCTGCCGCACTGGCCGTCACCATGGCAGATCCCACCCACGCGATCACCCGGCCGCACCGAGCCGCCACCACCCATGGCCACGCCGCCAGCCAGCATCTCACCCGCCCGCAGGCGCCCCCCGCACACGGCACCGGCTACCCCGCCCACACCACTACCGGCGGATCATGACCGCCAGCCGCCCTGCGGCTCAATCATGATCTTTTGCTCGGCGGGCCGAGATACGGCCGGCCCAGCCGGGAGGGCTTTACCACTCTCATGTCGGGTACTGGCGTGGGGGCATGCGATAAGGGCGCGCTGCGGCGCTTTCGGGTGATAGCCGCCCGGGAGTAACGGACGGCCTAGTAGCGGCGAGCGGCACACAGGTGCCGCAGGTAAGCCGCCCTGCGCTTGAAGCACCGAGGCGGGCTGCCGCCGGAGGGCGATCCGGGCCCGCCAGAGCCCGTCGCGGAACTCGCTGTGCGCGCTGGCCCGCAGCGCCGAAGCGAGTTCGGCCAGCAGTGCGCCCGTCGTTGCCGGGTCGCGGATCGTCTGGTCATCTTCCGCGGCAGATGTGACGTACAGCTGGATCTGGATCAGCTGTTTCTCGGCCCGCACCGCGACATGGACCCGCGGCTGCGGGCTTGCGGGCGCCACCCCGAGCAGCATCAGCTCGACGATGTCGACAATGACGGGCACTTCGATCGCGGCCAGCCCGGCTGGCGGTTCGCCTGCGTCAACCGTAACCTGCGCAGCGAGCAACGACTTGATCCGCTCCTGTAGCGCGGCGGCCAGCCGGGTCTCGGGCCGCAGGAACGGCCGTTGCGCATCGACCAGCCCGCGCAGTGATCCGGCTGCCACCTCCACGAGTTGCCGTACCGCGTCGAGACTCGGCGCCGGACAGGTTGGCGCCGACTGTCGCAGCATCTGTAGTTCGAGGCTGGCAGCGGTGAGTTCCTGGATCGGGCCGTCGTGCAGAAAGTCGGCCAGCTCACCGCGTTCCCGCGCGCGAATCCGGCGGGTGATGTCCAGCAGCTGCCATGCCTCCGGTTCGCCGGCCGCGGGCTGAGTGCCGCCCGGCGGCACCGATGCCGGCGGCTGCGCGCCGTGCTCCGGCGCGATCCCCGGTTTCCGATCGGACGGCGGGAGGATATCCGGCTGGCACAATGCGCGAACGGCTTCGAGCAGTTTGCCTATCTGGAATGGTTTGGTCAGGTAAGCGACGCCGTCCGGGAGCATGTCGACAGCTCCGCCGCTGATCACCAGGCACCGTCGGGCCGCGGCCGGGTCCTTCGACCGGATCTCTTCAACTAGGTCGATGCCCCTCTCAGGGCCGAGATTGGCATCGACAAGCACCGCGTCGTACCCGGCGGGGTTCATGGCGCGCGCCTCGGTGAGCGTGCACGCGACATCCGCCTCGTAGCCGCTGGCGCTGAGCGCGCGCCGGAGCAGGGTCCGCATCTGTTCAACGTCATCGACCACCAGAAGCCGCCGGCCACCTGAGCTGCCCGCCATTCCGTCCAACCCTTCGCTGCGGCCAGCGCGCACGGGCCGGCCGGGCCTGACGCGCCGACGGCAGTGAGGTTGCCTCCGCGGTCGCGAAGCGGCCCGTTGCCCGATTTTTCATGTCGTCAGCATTGAGTTGGCGACATGACTGCCAGCGCGATCGTAACTAACTGATAGTAGTATTACCGTTACAAACAGCTGATAGCAACGCGGGCGGTTGAGGGCGCGCGGGGAAGGCGGTGGCTTAGCCGTCGCGCCCGAGCGTCGATCAGGCGCTGAAGGGGGCCACAGATGAACGGGACCGGTGACGCGCAGCGGCAGATCAGTCTGTTTCTGCTCGACGACCACGAGATCGTCCGGCGCGGCGTGCGGGATCTCCTGGATGCTGAACCGGACATCGAGGTGGTCGGCGAGGCCGGGACGACGGCGCAGGCGCTGGGCCGGATACCGGAGTCGCGGCCGGATGTGGCCGTGCTCGACGTACGGCTGCCTGACGGCGACGGGGTGCTGGTTTGCCGCGAGATCCGCTCGCAGCTACCCGGGACCGCCTGCCTGATGCCCACCTCCTTCGGTGATGATCAGGCGCTCCTTGGCGCGATCATGGCCGGGGCCGCGGGCTACGTGCTGAAGCAGACCTGCGGTTCCGACCCGGTGAGCGCGGTGCGCGCGGTAGCCGCTGGCCAGTCGACGCTCGATGCGCGGGCGGCACTTGAGGTGATGGACCGGCTGCGGGATCAGATGGCCAGCGCCGATCCTTTGTCGGCGCTGGCTGACCCGGAGAAGCGGGTCCTGGAGCTGATCGGCGAGGGCCTGACCGACCGGCAGATCGCGGAGCGGATGTTCCTGCCGGAAAAGATCGCCAAGAACTATGTGGCATCGCTGCTCACCAAGCTGGGCATGCGGCGGCGCAAGCAGGCCGCCGCCTTTGCCTCGCGGCTCGCGGAGAAGCCGGGCGACTGACCCGAGGTCGGCCGCGCCAGCCGGGCCGGCCAACCGCACCCGCGTCCTCACCGGCTCGGAGGTACTGTGGCCAACACGACTGAAGCAAGCGTCAGCTTTCCGGTGTTCGGCACCACCGGCACGCTCGCGGTAACGCGGCCAGATGCGCTCGCGCCCGCGTGCGGGCTGGTTGACACCCAGTTGGCGCAGATCGATCTGGCCTGCAGCAGATTCCGTGATGACTCGGAGTTGTCCAGGCTGAACGACGCTCGCGGTGCCCCCACTCAGGTCAGTGAACTGTTTGCCGAGGCGCTCAAGGTAGCCCTGCGCGCGGCGGACCTTACCGGCGGGGACGTCGACCCCACCTGCGGGCGGGCCCTGATTGAACTCGGCTATGACCGCGACTTTGGCAAGATCAATCCAGCGAGCATCCGGATGCCCACTGTGGTGGCGCCGGTCCCCGGATGGCACCGGATCGGCTTCGACCCGGTCCGTCGGCTTGTCCAGCTTCCCGCCGGGATCCTGCTCGATCTCGGTGCGACCGCCAAGGCGTGGGCCGCGGACCGGTGCGCGGAGCGGGTCGCGGGTACCCTCGGCTGCGGCGTGCTCGTCAGCCTCGGCGGGGACGTGGCGGCTGCGGGCCCGGCACCGGACGGGGGATGGCAGATCCGGGTGACCGACGACCAGGCGGCGCCGGCCGATGACCCGGCTGAGACCGTGGCCATCCGCGGCGGCGGGCTCGCCACCTCGAGCACCACCGTGCGCGCGTGGTCACGTGATGGCCGGACGGTCCACCACATTGTGAATCCGGTCACAGGAGAGTCGGCGCAGTCGTGCTGGCGGACGGTGAGTGTGGCTGCGGCGACCTGCGTCGACGCCAACACAGCGAGCACGGCGGCGATCATCCGGGACGCCCGCGCGCCCGGCTGGCTCGAGGACCTCGGGCTGCCGGCCCGGCTCGTTCATATCGGCGGCTGCGCGATCAGGATCGCCGGGTGGCCGGGCGAGTCGGACCCTGTGGACTCACCGGAGGCCTAGCATCGCTCCTGCGTCACCGGCCCACCATGGTTGCCGGGTCGACGATGCGATCGAACTGCGCCGCGCCGGTGAACCCGGAGGCCAGTGCGGCATCGCGCAAAGTGGTGCTGTGATCAGCAGCCCGGTGCCAACCGGGCATGGCCTGGGCCGCCGCGCGGCATAGAACGCCCCGAAATCGGCCACGGCCCCGGCTGCCAGCTCCTCGGCTTGGCGTTTCCCGATGGTGATCGCACCCGCCGCGCTGACCTCGGCCGCAGCCTGCTCAAACGGCACGATCCCGGCCGCCTGGGCCACCCGCTTGACCACCCCGGCGGAATAGGAGCGCGCCGCCGCCCAGTTCAGGGCGCCCACGGCCACCGTCTCCGTTCACTGAGTGTTTAGACGCCACAAACACTCAGGCGGTGGCCTTTCTCATGCACGCATCCGGGTAAAACCAGATCACATCGCCACTACCGCCGCGATTCCCAGACAGCCGCCTGCCTACACTGATTACACAACGCAACAGTCGAATATTCCATTAAGCACGACACTCCCGGAATCATGGAACAGTCGGCATCACACCGGAATCGACCATCTCGCCAAGAGCCACACCCAACCTGATCTGATTCTGTCCACCCGGACCGCCGTGGGTTACCCGTGCGGGTATCTATTCAGCCGGGGTGGGTGTCGCCGGCCGTGACCCGGATCACGGTCGGGTTGTGATCGGCGCGGGGGTTGCCGGCGTGTCGCGTTGATCTTCGGGTCGGCTTGCTGATCATTAGGGCGCATGCCGTCTTCGCCGGGTTTGCCTGATGCCGCTGGGCTGCGGGTGCGGCTGGAGGCGGCCGAGCAGCTGATCGGCGAGCTGCGCGAGGGCATGGCGGTGATGGCTGGGGCTCATCGGCGCGAGCTGGAAGCCAGGGATGCGGTGATCGCCCGGCAGGCGGGGACGATCGCCGGGCAGGCGGACCGGATCGCGCAGCTAGAGCGCAGGCTAGGGCGCGAATCCTCCAGTTCCTCGAAGCCGCCGTCGTCGGATAGCCCGTACACGAAGAAGAGCAAGGACCGGTCGCTGCGGGAGAAGACCGGGCGGCAGCCCGGCAAGCAGCCCGGCGCGCCGGGCAGGACGTTAGGGCTGGCGGATGACCCGGATGAGACCATTGAGTGCGCGCCCGCGGGATGTGGGCGGTGCGGGCGGGACCTGACCGGGGAGCCGGCGGTGCGCACCGAGCGCCGGCAGCGATGGGACATCACCCCGCCGCCCCCGCCGTACATCATCGAGTACCGCAGGATCACCAAGGTGTGCCCGTGCTGTCAGGCGGCCAGCGCCGGGCAGGTCCCGGCGGATGTGACCAGCCGGGTGGTGTACGGGCCGGAGACCCGGGCGCAGGCGGCGAACCTGGCCTGCGGGCATCACGTGCCGGTGCTGCGGGCCGCGCTGCTGCTGCGCCAGATGGCGGGGATCAAGGTCTCCACCGGGTGGATGGCCGGGATCCGCGGCCGCGCCGCCGCCGCGCTGGCGCCGTTCATGGAGCACGTCCGGGCGCTGCTGCGCACCGCCCCGGCGCTGAACGCCGACGAGACCCCCGCCCGGGCCGCGAAGAGCCTGACGTACGTGCACGTGGCCTGCACCCGCTACCTGACCTGCCTGCACGTGGCCGGGCGGTCCGCCGGCGACATCGACGCCGGCGGGGTGCTGCCCGGATACACCGGCGTGCTGATGCGTGACGGGTACGCCGGCTACTCGCATCTGACCGGCGCGCTGCACGCCTGGTGCGGAGCCCACCTGCTTCGTGATCTTAAAGACATCTACGACTTCGAGCCGGCCCAGCAGCGCTGGGCCTCGGCCATGGCGGACTTGCTGCTGCAGGCCAATGGCCACGCCTGCCAGGCGCGCGGGGCCGGGAAGGACCGCCTCGACGCGGACGTCCTGGCCGGCCTGCTGGACCGTTACCGGGCGCTCGCCGCCGACGGCCTGGCCGCCAACCAGCGGCGGCATACCCGCGCCGCCCGTGACGCGAGACGGGTGGCGCGCCGGTTCCGCGACTACGAGGACCTGATCCTCAGATTCGTTACTGACCTTGCCGTGACGGAGTTCACGAACAACGAGGCGGAAAGATCAGTAAGGCCCGTCAAGGTGCAGCAGCACAGCTCAGGCGGCTGCTGGCGCACCCTCGAGGGCCTGGCCGAGTTCGCGATCGCGCAGTCATACCTGTCCACCGCCGCCAAGTGGGGCATCGACGCCCTCGACGCCCTGCGCCAGCTGTTCACCACCGGCCCCTGGCTCCCGCCCGCCCTCACACCCCACGCTGCCACCAAGGCCGCATAATCACCACAGGCCAGCCCGGCGCAAGCCACGAGGCAGGGCCGACACCGGCTGAATAGCTACCCGTGCGGGGCGGCGAGCACCCTCGCTACGCAGGCCGCCGCGCCCTCGGGGTCGTCGGCGGCCGTGATCCGCTCGGCCCACGACCACCAGAACCACCACGCGCCGTCGCGGCCACAGGCGGCGAAGACATTCTCGGCAAGCACCCTCGCGGCTGGATTGACCACGTGCAAGCTCGGCACCCGGCCGGCCGGCGCGTGCAGGATCGCACCCATGCCGTGGCGGTTGAGCTCGGCGCCGAGCGCCTCGAGATAGCTGTGCTGCAGCTCGGCGGTGCCTCGGGCCCGTTGAGCTTCCATTGTCATGATAGTCACCCCTGGTAGCTGTACCACCCCGTAGAGTCGTTACCCCCGTACAGCATGCCCCCCGGCCGGACCGGCTGCAACATGCATTCGGAAAATGGCATTGGAGTCCAGAGATTACTAATCAGACTCGGAAGTGCATGGCCGCTGTATCGAATCGGTAGTCCGGTGTATCAGAACCAAGTCATGCGTCGTGCGTGTCCGCATGGTCGCGTGCCGATCAAATGGGAGGTGGCATTTGCCTGACGGGCACAGCCCGACGGTGCGGCGCAGGCGGCTCGCGGCCGAGCTCCGCAGGTTGCGTGAAGCCGCCCGGCTGACGTGTGAAGAGGTGGCCGAGCACCTCGAGTGTTCGGCGTCCAAGATCAGCAGGGTAGAGACCGGCCGAGTATCGGTCGCGCCGCGAGATGTGCGTGACATGCTCGGCTTGTACGGCGTGGCGGGCGAAGAGCGCGAAGGGCTTGTTCAGCTAGCTCGCGATTCGCGGCAAAAAGGCTGGTGGCACGCTTACACCGACACGATGCAGCCCTGGTTCGCCACCTACGTCGGGCTGGAAGCGGCAGCCTCGGAGATCCGTAATTTCGAAATTGATCTCATTCCTGGCCTGCTGCAAACCGAGGATTATGCCCGCGCCGTGATCCGCTCCGGAAGCGTGAATGCCACGAATGAGGAGATCGAGCGCGGTGTGGCACTCCGGATGCAGCGTCAGCCACTGCTTACCCGGCACGGCCCACCGGAGCTTTGGGCTGTCTTCGATGAGGCCGCCCTGCGCCGTCGGGTCGGCGGTTCAGGTGTTATGCGCCTTCAACTGGATCACCTGCTCGAGCTCAGCGCCCTGCCGAATGTGACGATTCAGGTGGTGCCCTTCGGCGCCGGCGCTCACCCGGCAATGGGAAACCCATTTGCAATCCTTGGGTTTCCGGAGCGAGCCGACCCCGACGTCGCCTACGTTACCGACCTGACCAGCTGCCTGTACGTCGAGAACAACGAGGAGGTGGACCGTCACAACCTGATCTTCAACCATCTTCGTGCAACTGCGCTGTCTCTCGGCGAGACGGCAGCATTCATCCTTAGTGTCCGCAAAGAACTTTAACAATCGATCGAGAGGTGCGACCAAAATGACCGCGTCTGACCTTGTTCGCGGGGCCTGGCGGAAGAGTTCCTACAGTGGCCATGCCAATAGCAACTGTGTTGAGGTTGCTCTGGCTGGCCGCGCTGTCGCTGTCCGTGACTCCAAGAACCGGGATGACGGTCACCTCGTGTTTGCGAGCGGCGAGTGGCGTGCCTTCATCAGTGGCGTCAAGGAGGGCCAGTTCGACCTTGGCTAGGGTGGGTCCGTGCGACCTGTGTGACCTTTAGCTAGGGGTTCCCCGGACTGCCGTGGGCGGGGACTGCCAGGCCATTGCGCTTCGCGGCAGCCCGGGGAACGCGACCGTCGCGTCGCGCCACTGCGCGGCGCGCACCGCGCCGTCCTGCGTGGCGAGGGCGCCGAAGGTCCGCAGGCCAGCGTCGGGCACGGCGACAAGCCCGATGAATGCCCGGGTGACCCCATCTTCTAGGACGGCTGCGAGCGTGACGGCACCGCTCGCGGAGGTCACGGGATAGGGGAGCTGGTAGGCGGCCGCGGCCGCCACGGGTACCGCGCCCTGGGCGCTGAGCATCGAGGCGAGCTGGTCACGCCGTGCCCGGTGGGCATCCCAGGCCCGGAGTGCCTCCTGCTGCTGCGGTCCGCTCAGGTGCGCGCCCGCGACCCCGTAGCCATACACCGCCGCGTGCTCGGCGGCGAGCGCCGCCTGCAACGCGCTGATCGCGGCTGGTGTCATCGCCCTCATCTGGGTCGGGCCGGCCGGGGTGCCCCCTTTCACGCCCGCTGCGGTGGCTGCCGGGCGTGACGTACCGGCTGCGAGCGTGGTGGCGAATGCGGCGCTCGTCGGCGACACCGCCGCGGCAGTATTACCGGCGCGCGCCGGCAGTGCTGCCGCGCGGGTATCTCCGGCTGCGTGCACGGCGTCGGTCACGCGATCCGGCCCGCTGTCACCGTTTCTTCCCTCCCGCGGCCAGCGCGGCGACGTGCGTCGCCTCGCATGCGGCGATACTCGCGAGCAACTGAGCCAGCGAGGGTGCGGCGACGGTCCGCAGTTGTTCCACATGAACGGCGGCGGCCTTGCGCTCGGCGGATCGCAGCGCGGCGAGGGCGCCGGCGCGGCTGCCGTAGTCCGGAGCCCGCGATGGCGGTGTCGCCCACGGGCCGGCGGTCCGCCCGCGTGGCCGCGGCAAGGACCGGTGCGCCGGCTCGATCAGCCGCCGCTGTAGCTCGGCGAGGTGAGCGGTGTTGTCCGCGAGCAGCGGATCGAGCCGCCCGGCCAGCTCCGGATGGACGTTGCGCACTGCCGTGTACAAGCCGATCATTTTCTTCTTCGCGGCGATCGAGGCACGCAGAATAGCGACATCGGAACCCGGCCTGGCGGTCGGCGTGACTGCGGCTGGTACCCTGCAGCCGGCGGTTGCGAGCAGAGGAGCGGCGAGTGATGCGGCAAGCACCGAGCGCCGTGTGGCACCGCCCTTCATCGAAGGTCCTCCTCACATCACCACCACCAACACTAACCAACCCGCGCGTGGTGACGCCCGCCGCTCACCGCGGCCAGACGGCCTTCGGAAGCCGGATGCAAGCACCTCATGGCCCTCGGTCCCGACCGGCGCGCGCGGCCCGGCCGCGCGTGAACCCGATCTACGCTGCCGACTCCGGCTAGGCTAGACCCAGGCAGGACTACCCGCCTGCGGGCGCTCGAAGGAGGTCGTGATGCGCGCTGGCTCCGGTCACGTACCCGAGCATCCAGGCCGACGTGGCGAGGGTATCAGTGGGGCCCACGCGGTTGCCTGCCTGGACGCGCTCGAGCGCCTGGCCGAGCCCGTCGTGCGCGCCGCCGGGATGGATCTGGAGGCGGTCCAGCTCAGCCCGGTCGGCCGGCGCTGGCTGCTGCGGGTCGTGGTGGACGCGTCTGGCGGGGTCGGCCTGGACGATATGGCCCTGGTCAGCCGGGCGCTGTCGGCGGCGCTTGACGTCGCCGGGACCATGGCCGAGACGCCCTACACGCTCGAGGTCACCTCGCCAGGCGTGGACAGGCCCCTCACGCAGCCGCGGCACTGGCGGCGTGCGGTGGGCCGCATGGTCAGCGTTCCGCTCACCGGCGGGCCCGACGGCCGTCGTCACCGTAACGGCAGGACTGCCCTGCGCGCGGTTTCCGGCCGGGTGATTGCTGCGGACGGCGACGGGGTGGTCTTCGACATCGAGGGTGAGCAGCGCGGGTTCGGCTTCACCGAACTCGGCCCCGGGAAGGTGCAGGTGGAATTCCGCCGCGACGGCATGGGGGAGTCTCGTGGATATTGACCTGAGCGCCTTGCGGAGCCTCGAGAGCGAGAAGGACATCTCGATGGACCTTGTGATCAAGGCCATCGAAGACGCGCTCCTTGTGGCGTACCACCGCACCGAAGGCGCCGCGCCCGTAGCGCGGGTCGAGCTCGACCGGGGGAGCGGGCACGTGACGGTTTGGGCGGCAGAGATGGCGGCGACCGGGCCCGAGGGTGAGGTGATCCGCGAGTACGACGACACGCCGAGTGGGTTCGGCCGGATCGCCGCGACCACGGCACGCCAGGTTATTCTGCAGCGGCTGCGCGACGCGGAGGACGAGCTGACCTTCGGCGAGTACGCCGGCCGCGAGGGAGATGTGGTCGCTGGGGTGATCCAGCAGGGCCGCGATCCGCGCAGCGTGCTTGTGGACCTCGGCAAGGTCGAGGCGGTGCTGCCGCCGCAAGAGCAGGTGCCCGGCGAGCGGTACGCGCATGGCGAACGGCTGCGCTGCTATGTATTGCACGTGCGGAAGGGGCACCACGGACCGTCCGTCACGCTCTCGCGGACGCATCCCAATCTGGTAAAAAAGCTTTTCGCGCTGGAGGTGCCGGAGATCACGGAGGGCACGGTCGAGATCGCCGCCATCGCGCGCGAGGCCGGGCACCGGACCAAGATCGCGGTGCGGTCGCACCAGCCAGGCGTGAACGCCAAGGGGGCGTGTATCGGTCCGCTGGGTAGCCGCGTCCGCAACGTGATGACCGGGCTGCATGGTGAGAAGATCGATATTGTCGATTTCTCTGACGATCCGGCCGAGTTCGTCGCCAACGCCTTGTCGCCGGCCCGCGTGAACCACGTGGAGATCGTCGATCTGGAGGCGCGCGTGGCGCGGGTAACCGTGCCCGACTACCAGCTATCTCTCGCGATCGGCAAGGAGGGCCAGAACGCCCGCCTGGCCGCGCGCCTCACCGGCTGGCGCATCGACATCAGGTCGGATACGCCGGTTGCCGACCCGGCGTCACCGCGAGATGGCGCGTCACAGCCCGCGGACCCACCTGATGCGCAGGGCCGTGCGGACGAGCCTGGCCGGGCTGGCACCGTCGTTCAGGGGGATAGGGCGCAGGGTGAAGATGTTGCCAGGCCGGTGGCGGGCCCGGCCGACGCGCCGGCGCGGTAGACTTGCGCGGGAATGGCCAAGCGGTGCGCGCGGGCCCGGTGCGTACGTGCGTGGGGTGCAAGCGCCGTGAGGTCAAATCCGGACTGCTTCGCCTGGTGGCGGCCGGGGACGTGATAGTTCCCGACGTCAGCGGGCGGCTGCCGGGCCGGGGTGCATACTTGCATCCCGACCTAAGGTGCTTTGAGCAAGCTGAACGACGTCGGGCGTTCCCGCGGGTGCTTCGCCGCCACGGACCACTCGATGCCGGCCCGCTCGCCGATTATCTCGGGCACCACGACAGGCTGCGCCAGCAGCCCGGGCTGGAGGAACAATGAGCACGACGAGTCGGGAAAGCAGGTCGAGAGCGATGAGCGCCCGATGAGCACGCGGCGATGAACAGCGCAAGCTGACGCCGGCCCGGAGCATGCCCGCCCCCGGACCGGCCGTGAGGGTCTGGGTAGAGGAGAGCAGTGGCGAAGGTCCGGGTTTACGAACTCGCGAAAGAGTTCGGTGTGGAAAGCAAGGCCGTGATGGCCAAGCTTCAGGAGATGGGCGAGTTTGTGCGCTCGGCGTCATCGACGATCGAGGCGCCGGTCGTCCGCAGGCTCACTGAGGCGTTCGCGGCCCAGTCGCCTGCGGCCCAGTCAATTGCGGCGCAGCAGGCCAGCCAAGCGAAAGAACCGGCTCGCGAGGCGCGCCGTGCTCAGCGGCCGCAGGTCGCGCCAGCGTCCGGCGGCCGGCCGGACAGTCAGCCCGATGGCCAGCGCCGCGCCGCGCCGCGGTCAGCGGCGCAAGGTCAGCTTGCCACTCCCGCGGCGGATCAGGCGGTAAGCGTTGCAGGCGAACCCGCCGGGGCGCAACCGGTTACGCCCCGGGCACCTGGTGTGCCCGTGGGCAGCGCCGACGGCCCTGACGCGCAGACGCCCGGCGGAGGGCCGGGTTGCTCCGCAGGTCCGCCCGGCGGATAACCGGGCCGTAGGTGAGCGGGCCACGGATGCGCGGGCCGCCGCGGAGCGGGACGGTGTGCAGCGGCCCGCCGCAGCACAGGCGGCCCAGACGGCACACGTGGCTCCGCAGCCAGCCGCGCCGCCTGCTGCGGCGCCCCGGCCCTCCGCGCCGCAGCCCGGTTTCCCGCAGCCGCGTCCCGGCAGTGTCCCGGGGCGGGGATCCATGGCGCAGGGATCCACGGCGCAGGGTTCACGGGCGCAGGGTTCACGGGCGCAGGGATCCACGGCGCAGGGTTCACCGGCACAGGGATCCACGGGACAGGGATCCACGGGACAGGGATCCACGGCGCAGGGGTCCCCGGGGCAGGGGTCACCGGCGGAGCGGCCGGCGTCGCCTAAGCCGACCGCGCCTCGGCCCGGAGGCAGGTCGGGCGGACGGCCGACCGGCCGCCCGGGCGGCCGGCCCGGGCCGCGACCGGGCAATAATCCGTTCAGTTCCACGGCGACGGGTATGGGCGCGGCCCGCCCCGCCCCGGCGCATGGCGCGCCGTCCGAAGGTGCTCCGCCGCATGGCGGTGCGCCGCATGGCGCCGCGCCGCGTCCCGGTCCTGGCCAGCCAGCTGGTGGCGCGGGCGCCGCGAGTCGTGGCGGGCAGCCCGGCGGTATCTCGCGTCCCCCGGCCGGCCGAGGCGGTCCAAGCCGCCCGCCAGCAGCAGGCCTGCCCCGTCCCGGTGGCCCGCGCCCGAGCCCGATGAACATGCCGTCACGCCCGGCCCCGAGCCGCGGACCGGGCGGCGGCGGCGGTGCCGGCCGGCCCAAGGCGGCGCGGGCGGCCTGCGCCCTGCTGGGCGCGGTGGTGCGGGCGCAGGCGCGGGTCCGCGCACGGGCGGGGCACCGCGTGGCGCCCCCGGTGGCGGTGGTGGCGCCCCAGGTGGCGGCGGCCGTCCCGGCGGCCCCGCGGGTCGTGGCCGCAGCGGGACGCAGGGTGCGTTCGGCCGCCCAGGCGGTCGCCCCTCCCGGGGCAGGAAGTCGAAGAAGCAGCGGCGCCAGGAGTTCGACAACATGCAGGCGCCGGCGATCGGCGGTGTGCACGTGCCGCGTGGTAATGGGCAGGTGATCCGGCTTTCCCGCGGTGCCTCACTCGCCGACTTCGCCGACAAGATCGGTGCGAACCCCGCATCGCTCGTCCAGGTGCTCTTTCACCTGGGTGAGATGGTGACGGCTACGCAGTCGGTGAACGACGAGACCCTGCAGTCGCTCGGGCTTGAGCTTAACTACAACGTGCAGGTCGTTTCTCCGGAGGAGGAGGACCGCGAGCTGCTCGAGTCGTTCGACATCGAGTTCGGCGAGGATGAGGGCGACGATGCCGACCTCGTCGCACGGCCACCGGTGGTGACCGTGATGGGCCACGTCGACCACGGCAAGACCAAGCTGCTCGACGCGATCAGGCACGCCAACGTGGCGGCGGCGGAGGCTGGCGGCATTACTCAGCACATTGGTGCTTACCAGGTCACCACTGAAGTCGACGGCCGCGAACGCGAGATCACCTTTATCGACACCCCCGGCCACGAGGCGTTCACCGCGATGCGGGCACGTGGTGCGGAGACCACCGACCTGGTGGTGCTTGTCGTCGCCGCGGACGACGGTGTGAAGCCGCAGACCACCGAGGCTCTCAACCACGCCCAGGCCGCGGGGGTTCCGGTCGTGGTGGCAGTGAACAAGATTGACAAGGAGGGTGCGGATCCGCGGAGGGTTCGCGCGCAGCTCACCGAGTACGGGCTAGTGGCCGAGGAGTTCGGTGGCCAGACATTGTTCGTCGACGTGTCGGCCAAGGAGCGTATCGGGATCGACGAACTGCTCGAGGCGATCATCCTGACCGCCGACGCGGAACTGGATCTGCGAGCGAACCCGAACCAGCCCGCGCAGGGCGTCGCGATCGAGGCGCACCTGGATCGCGGGCGGGGTCCGGTGGCGACGGTTCTGGTCCAGCGCGGCACGCTGCGCGTGAGCGATCCGATCGTCGCCGGTGAGGCCTTCGGCCGGGTGCGGGCAATGCTCGACGAGAACGGCGATGCGGTGACATCGGCACCGCCGGCCCGGCCGGTGCTTGTGCTCGGACTTGCCGCGGTTCCTGGCGCGGGCGACAGTTTCCTTGTTGTCAACGATGACCGCGTGGCCAGGCAGATCGCTGAACGGCGCGAGGCGCGCGAGCGAAACGCGCAGTTCGCGCAGCGCCGCCGCCGTGTCACTCTCGAGGATCTGGAGAGCGCGCTCAAGGCAGGGGAGAAGGAAGAGCTCCTGCTCATAATCAAGGGTGACGTCTCCGGTTCGGTAGAGGCACTCGAAGACGCGCTGCTCAAGATCGACGTTGGTGACGAGGTCAACCTGCGGGTGATCGGCCGCGGCGTCGGTGCGATCACGCAGGACGATGTCAACCTCGCCATCGCGTCCGACGCTGTCATCATCGGCTTCAACGTCCGGCCGGCCGAACGTGTGGGCGATCTCGCGCAGCGCGAGGGCGTCGACATCAGGTACTACTCGGTCATCTACCAGGCGATTGACGAGATCGAGGCTGCGCTCAAGGGCATGCTGAAGCCCGAGTTCGAGGAGGTTCAACTCGGTACCGCCGAGGTCAGGGAGGTGTTCCGGGTGCCACGGATAGGCAATGTGGCGGGTTGCCTTGTTCGCTCTGGCACCATCCACCGCAGCAGCAAGGCACGCCTTGTCCGGGATGGTGTCGTGGTCTCGGACAACCTAACGGTGGAGTCGCTCCGGCGGTTCAAGGACGACGTCACCGAGGTACGCGATGGCTTCGAGTGCGGTATAGGCATCGGCTACAACGACATCAAGATCGAGGATGTTATCGAGACGTTCGAGATGCGGGAGAAGCCGCGGGCCTGATGACGCGCCCGGAACTGGGGCCGCATGTATGTCGGCGTGCTGACGCTGGACCTGCTGCTTGGTGACGTCTCGTCGCTGAAGCAGAAACGTTCAGCGATCCGGCCTCTCGTCGCCGATCTGCGGCGGCGGTATCCGGGCGCGTCGGTGGCGGAGACCGGCTACCTGGATCGTCACCGCCGGGCGGAAATCGGCATCGCGGTCGTGTCGTCCACCGCCGCCTACGCCGGAGAGGTGCTGGCTGCCTGCGAGCGCCTGGTCGCGCGGCGGCCCGAACTGGAGCTGCTGTCCGCGCGGCAGCGGCTGTTCACCGAGGAGGAGTGACCGATCATGGACGCCGCCCGTGCACGCAAACTCGCCGACCGGATCGCGCGGATCGTCGCGGAGATGCTGGAGCGGCGAGTCAAGGATCCACGGCTCGGCTTCGTGACGGTGACGGACGCGCGTCTGACCGGGGACCTGCGGGACGCGACCGTGTACTACACGGTGTACGGGCCGCCCGAAGAACACGCCGCCACGGCGGCGGCGCTTGAGAGCGCCAAGGGCATAATCAGATCCGAAGTCGGGCGCCAGACAGGGCTGCGGCACACGCCTTCGCTGACCTTCGTCGCCGATACCGTGCCGGACAACGCGCGGCACATCGAAGAGTTGCTCGAGCAGGCCCGTGTGGCCGACGCCGACGTGGCGCGCAGCCGCGAGGGAGCGCTGCCCGCGGGCGACCCCGACCCGTACAAGACGGCCACCGATGACGATGCGGCGAGCGAAAGCGCCGCGGGTGAGACAGCGGCCTGGCGCGTTGACAGTGAGCGTGGAGTAACTGTCAGCTACGATCTTCGCCAATCCCCGGATGGAGCAGATCACGAAGCGGGATACTCGCCGTCGTGACCAGTGCCAGCTCGCCGTTCGCCCGGCCGGATGATCCGGCCGGGGCCCTGGCGAGCGAGTGGTCCAGGGCGGTTGCTGCCCTGGCTACCGCGGACGAGGTCTGCCTTGCCTGTCATGTGCGCCCGGACGGCGATGCGCTCGGCTCCATGCTTGCCGTCGCGCACGCCCTGCTGGCCCGCCGGGAGCAGCGCACAGGACACGGGCGGAGCCAGCGGATCGTGGCGTCGTTCGGCGACGGCTCATTGCGGGTACCGGATAACCAGGCCGAGGTCGCCATCGTCTTCAAGCAGGACGACGATGACGCCTGGCAGGTATCGGCCAGGTCCAAAGGGAATGTGGACGTCGGGCGGGTGTGCCTCGAACTGGGCGGCGGCGGTCACGCGGCGGCGGGATTCACCTCGCCTTGGCCGGTGGCTGATGCCCTCCAGCGGCTGCGTGAGCTGCTATGTGCTGAGCCGGGGGGACGCGGTGTCCGCCGGGCGGCGCTCACCGGCCCGATACGGCCCGGGCACCCCCGCCCCGATGGCGGTGCCGCGGCCCCGGGCGGCCAGTGACCGCGGTTACCCCGGGCCTCGTGATCGTCGACAAGCCATCCGGCTGGACCTCGCACGACGTGGTGGCCAGAATCCGCCGCCTGGCCGGCACCCGCCGGGTGGGCCACGCGGGCACGCTCGACCCGATGGCGACCGGCGTCCTGGTGGTCGGGGTGGAGAAGGCGACCCGGCTGCTCGGTTACCTCGCCATGGCGGAGAAGGCGTACACGGGAACCGTCCGGCTGGGCGAGGCCACCAGTACCGACGACGCGGAGGGTGAGATCGTGTCGGCGGCGAGCCCCGGCCACCTGACCGACGATGAGATTCGCGCCGCCGCCGCGGCGCTGACCGGCGAGATCTGCCAACTGCCGCCTCAGGTGAGCGCTGTCAAGGTGGCGGGTGTACGCGCCTACCGGATGGCCCGCGCGGGCCGCGAGGCTCCCGTGCGGCCGCGCGCCGTGACCGTGCGCACGTTCGACCTTACCGCCATCCGACGGGGTGGCCCAGCCGACCTGATCGATGCGGACGTGTCCGTCACCTGCTCGAGTGGCACCTACATCCGGGCGCTCGCCCGCGACCTCGGCGCGGCACTTGGCGTCGGCGGGCACCTCATCGCGCTCCGCCGTACCAGGGCGGGCCGCTACGGCGTGGCAGGCGCGCGCACTCTGGATGAGCTCGCCGCGTCCTTTACCGTACTGCCGCTGGCCGATGCCGCGACGGCCGAGTTCCCGCGCAGGGACGTGACAACCCGGGAAGCCGAACGGGTGGCCCATGGTGCGCCGCTTCCTGCTACCGGCCTCGACCCTGGACCGGTCGCGGTAATCGGGCCGGGCGGTCAGCTGATCGCGCTCGTGGTGGACGAGGGCGACCAGGCCAGGCCGGTCGCTGTCTTCGTGTCCTAGGTAGTTGGTGTTTTTAGTCTCTTTTCACGTATAGTAATAATGATCAGTACATTTGACCAGCTAGTATCACAATATGTGTTCCCTTCTGCCGTCGAATTTGGTCCGTCGGCTACCCGGCGGTCTAGGGCTCCTTCGGCAGTATCGGGCGGAGCTCTGGGAACAAGCACCGCCTTGCGATGCGCCCACCTGGACGCCGTTCACTCAAGGGACCCTTCTTACGGACCGCTGGAGGCCGCGCGGATCCCCAGTGCCATTTGTTTTCCGGCACCATTTGCGCCCAGCTGGCGGCGTTCACGGGGGGTTAGCCTTAAGCGGGGCCCGCACCCGGTGCGCAGCCGGGACCATCCGCGGCGGCCCAAGTGGCCCGCACGGGCGCAGCGGCCGATTCGCGGCGCGCGGATCGACGCTAGCGTGTACAGCGACAGGACCTGGAGGAGGGAACGCAGCGTGCAGATATGGCGCGGCCTTGATGATGTGCCAGAGGACTGGGGCACCATGCGGCGGTCGGTCGTCACGATCGGCGTGTTCGACGGCGTGCACCGCGGCCACCAGCGCCTGGTCGCCCGCGCGGCCGAGGCCGCCGCGGCGGCCGGCCTGCCGGTCGTAGCCGTCACGTTTGATCCGCACCCGGACGCGGTCGTACGGCCAGGTATGCACGCGCCGTTCCTTTGCACGTCGCAGCGGCGTGCCCAGCTACTTGCCGGGCTCGGCGTTCACGCGGTCTGCGTGCTGGCCTTCACATATGAGTTCTCGCAGCTCGGCCCCGATGAGTTCGTGCGTAGCGTGCTCGTCGACCGGCTGCACGCTGCCAGGGTGGTGATCGGGGAAGCCTTCCGGTTCGGCAACAGGGCCGCGGGTGACCTCGGCCTCCTCACCGAGCTCGGCGAGAAGTACGACTTCATCGCCGAGGGCGTGCCGCTGCTCATCGAGGGTGGGATCACTATCTCCTCCAGCCAGATCAGGGAGCGGCTCGCGGCAGGCGACGTCGAGGGTGCCGCGCGTGCACTTGGCCGGCCACACCGCGTGGAGGGTGTCGTGGTCCGCGGTCACCGGCGCGGCCGTGCGCTCGGTTTCCCCACCGCCAACCTGGAATGGCAGCCGAACACCATGATCCCGGCGGACGGAGTTTACGCGGGCTGGCTGGAAAGCTTCGATCCCGACGGTAACCTGGACGGGCGCTGGCCAGCGGCCATCTCTATCGGCACCAACCCGACCTTCGCCGACGGCTATCCGCGTGCACGCAGCGTCGAGGCGTACGCGCTGGATCGCGATGATCTGGATCTGTATGGCACGCACGCCGCCGTGGACTTCGCCGCCCGGCTGCGCGCCACGGAGAAGTTCGCGTCGGTGAACGATCTTGTCGGGCAGATGCGCCGCGATGTCGATCAAGCGCGCGAGATCACGGTCAGCGGCGCCTAGCAGCGCGGAGCGCCGTGATACGGTGGGGTGCTGCCGGTGAAAAACCGGCTTGGGTCTGCTGCACCCTCAGGTGGCAGGCTGCGGGTATCTACCATCCGTTTCAGCACCCCAGCGGTGCCCGATTAACAGTGCCCGGTAACAGTGCCCGGTAAGCACAGTGCATGGTAAGCAACGTGCACGGCGAGCACAGAGAAGGAGTGACGTGCCGCTCGAGACCGCCGTCAAGAAGACGATCATCGCGGAACATGCGACGGGTGAGGGTGACACCGGTTCGCCGGAAGTCCAAGTCGCACTGCTGACGCGGCGGATCACCGACCTGACCGAGCACCTGAAGGCGCACAAGCATGATCATCACAGCAGGCATGGCCTGCTGCTGCTGGTGGGACGCCGTCGCCGGCTGCTGAAGTACCTGGCGAAAACGGACATCGCCAGGTACCGACAGCTGATCGAACGTCTCGGTTTGCGCAGGTAGGGGTATGGCGGGGGAGCGGTTGCTGGCCGCGTTCGCAAGTGCCCCGGCCAGCGCGCCGAGACACGCTGAAGCGATATAACTGAAGCGATACAACTGAAGAATGTGACATAAGAAGAAGTCCCGCAGCCCCGACCCGGCATGCCCAGGGGGCCGGTCCTCGGTAGTGGTTCTCGGATTGTTGCGAACACGACGCACCATGAGCCGAGGGCTTCGATCGAAGACCGGCCGGTGGTTGATATAGCACGCCACGGCTGGCCGGCGGGCCCGCGCGGGAGTCCGAGGACACAAGGAGGTCCCACCCGTGGAGGGTGTGCACAGCGCCGAAGCCGTAATTGATAACGGGCGGTTCGGCACCCGAAAGATCCGTTTTGAGACCGGTAGGCTCGCCCGCCAGGCCGCCGGTTCCGCTGTCGCCTATCTGGACGACGAGTCGATGGTCCTGGCGGCGACGACCGCGTCCAGACATCCCAGGGAAGGACTCGACTTCTTCCCGCTCACCGTGGATGTGGAAGAGCGAATGTATGCGGCCGGCCGCATACCCGGCTCGTTCTTCCGTCGTGAGGGCAGGCCGTCGGAGGACGCGATCCTCACCTGCCGCCTGACCGACCGGCCGCTGCGCCCGACGTTCGTCAAGGGCCTGCGCAACGAGGTGCAGGTCGTCGCGACCGTGATGGCGCTGGACCCCGAGCATCTCTACGACGTAGTCGCCATCAACGCGGCCTCGCTGTCGACGCAGCTGGCGGGGCTGCCCTTCTCCGGCCCGATCGGCGCGGTACGGGTGGCGCTCATCGACGGCCAGTGGGTCGCTTTCCCCACCCACACTGAGCTTGAGCGCGCGACCTTTGACATGGTCGTGGCCGGCCGGGTCGTGGCGGGCGCAGCCGGGGCAGACGGCGCCAGCGCGAGCGATGTCGCCATCATGATGGTGGAGGCTGAATCCACCAAGCAGACCCTTGCCCTGCTCGCCGCCGCGCGCAGCGGCCAGGGCAGCGCGGTCGCGCCGACAGAGGAGACCGTGGCGGAGGGCCTGGAGGCGGCCAAGCCGTTCATCAGGCTGCTCTGCGAGGCGCAAGGCGAAGTCGCGGCCGCCGCGGCGAAAAAGACCGCGGACTTCCACGTCTTCCCGGACTACCAGCAGGACGTTTACGACGCGCTGACGCAGGCGGTCCGCGGCGAGCTCGCGCAGGCTCTGACCATCGCGGGCAAGCAGCAGCGCGAAGCCGAGACCGACCGGGTCAAGGCCCTCGCCGTGGAGAAGCTCGGAGCGGCATTCGAGGGGCGGGAGAAGGAGATCGGGCACGCGTTCCGCGCGCTGACCAAAAAGCTCGTGCGCGAGCGGATAATCGCGGAGGGTGTGCGAATCGACGGCCGCGCCGTGACCGACATCCGGCCGCTGAGTGCGCAGGCGCACGTGCTGCCGCGGGTGCATGGCTCCGCACTCTTCGAGCGCGGGGAGACCCAGGTGCTCGGCGTCAGCACGCTGAACATGCTCCGCATGGAGCAGATCATCGACACGCTCAACCCGGAGCGTACCAAGCGGTACATGCACAACTACAACATGCCGCCCTACTCCACCGGGGAAACCGGCCGGGTGGGCTCGCCGAAGCGCCGGGAGATCGGGCACGGCGCACTGGCGGAGCGCGCGCTCATCCCGGTGCTGCCAACCCGCGAGGAGTTCCCTTACGCGATTCGGCAGGTCTCCGAGGCGATCGGGTCCAACGGCTCCACCTCGATGGGCTCGGTCTGCGCGAGCACGATGGCGCTGCTCGACGCGGGCGTGCCGCTGAAGGACATGGTCGCGGGGATCGCCATGGGCCTGATCCACGAGGGAGGCCGATACGTCACGCTGACCGACATCCTCGGCGCCGAGGATGCGTTCGGTGACATGGACTTCAAGGTGGCGGGTACGGCCGAGATCATTACGGCGCTTCAGCTCGACACCAAACTGGACGGCATTCCCGCCTCGGTGCTCGCCGCCGCGCTCAAGCAGGCCAGGGGCGCGCGGCTCACGATCCTGGACGTGATGCGGAAGGCGATCAGCGCGCCGGGCGAGATGAGCCCGTACGCACCGCGGATCATCACGATCAAGGTCCCAGTGGACAAGATCGGAGAGGTGATCGGCCCCAAGGGAAAGATGATCAACTCGATCCAGGAGGACACCGGCGCCGAGATCACCATCGAGGACGACGGTACGATCTACATCGGCGCCACCGACGGTCCATCCGCCGAGGCGGCGAGGTCCGCGATCAATTCCATCGCCAATCCGCACATGCCCGAGGTCGGCGAGCGCTACCTCGGCACCGTCGTGAAAACCACGACGTTCGGTGCGTTCATCTCACTGCTGCCCGGCAAGGACGGCCTGCTGCACATCTCGCAGATCCGAAAGCTCCACGGTGGCGTCCGCATCGAGAACATCGATGATGTGATCAAGGTTGGCGAGAAGATCCAGGTCGAGATCCGCGAGGTTGACGACCGCGGCAAGCTGTCGCTGGTCCCTGTCGAGGTGGTGGAGCGCGAGGCCGCCGGCGAGGATCTCGGCGGCCAGTCCCGCCCGCACGGTGGTGGCGACCGCGGTGACCGCGATGACAATCAAGAACAGCGCGACGGTAGCCGCCGTACCCGTACCCGATTCCGGGGGAACCGCGACCAGTGACTAGCACTCCCGAGACGGTGCGGCGCACCGTGTCGCCTGGCGGCCTGCGCATCGTCACCGAGTCGCTGCCCTCGGTCCGCTCGGCGGCATTTGGAATCTGGGCCGGCGTCGGGTCGCGTGATGAGGGCGCGGTCCACGTCGGCGCTACTCACTACCTTGAGCATCTACTGTTCAAGGGAACGAGCAGGCGTACCGCGCTGGACATCTCCGCTGCGATGGACGCCGTCGGCGGTGAGCTGAACGCGTTCACCGGCAAGGAGTACACGTGCTACTACGCGCGGGTGCTCGACGCCGACCTGCCGCTCGCGATCGACGTCGTCTCCGACATGGTGACATCCTCGCTGATCTCTCCTCAGGATGTGGACGCCGAGCGCGGCGTGATCCTCGAGGAGATCGCGATGAACGATGACGATCCTTCGGACGTCGTGCACGAGGCATTCGCCGCGCAACTGTTCGGCGACACCCCGCTCGGCCGTCCGATCCTCGGCACCGTCGACTCGATCAACAGGATCACCCGGGACGAGATCGCCGAGCATTTTGCGGCACGTTACCGGCCGGAGAACCTCGTGGTGGCGGTGGCGGGCAACGTTGACCATGACGGGATCGTGAACCTCGTCCGGCAGGCGTTCGGGAGCGTTCTCGGCGATGCCACTCCGGAGGCGCCACGGCTTTCCGGGCCGGGTGCCCCGCCCGCCACCCCGGGTGTCCGGCTGGTGTCACGGCGCACGGAGCAGGCGAACGTGGTGCTCGGCACCAACGCGCTCGCTCGCAATGACGACCGGCGGTTCGCCCTCGGCGTGTTGAATGCGGCACTCGGTGGAGGCATGTCGTCGCGGTTGTTCCAGGAGGTCAGGGAGAAGCGCGGCCTAGCCTACTCGGTCTACAGCTTCGTCTCACAGCACGCGGACAGCGGCGTGTTCGGCGTATACGCGGGTTGCCTGCCCGCAAAGACAGATGAGGTGCTCGCCATCTGCCGCGATGAGATCGAGAACGTGCTCGCCTCCGGTCTCACCGAGCTAGAGCTTGAGCGGGGCAAGGGCCAAATGCGCGGCTCGACCGTCCTCGGCTTGGATGACCCGTCATCACGGATGAGCCGCCTCGGCAAGAGCGAACTCGTCTACCCGCGGCTCGAGCCGGTCGAGGACATCCTAGCCAAGATAGAAGCGGTCACACAGGACGACGTGCGGGATGTGGCGGCGCTCGTGCTCGGCAAGCCGAAGGTGCTCGCGGTCGTCGGCCCGTTCGACGAGGACACGGACTTCTCGGCCGCGATCGCATCGTGAGCCCAGGGGCCCGGCGCGATGAGGAGGATCCGGCATGACGCTTGTGCGCCTGACCGAACAGGCACCGGGCGTCCGGTTGCTGCTGCTCGACAATCCCGCCAAACGCAACGCACTGGACACCCTGATGCGCGCGGCGCTCACCGACGCGATCGCGGAGGTGGCGGCGGACCGCAGCGCGCGTGCCCTGGTAGTCACCGGTTCGGGCACCGTCTTCTGTGCCGGCGGGGATGTACCTTCGCTGCTGAGTGAGGCGGACCGCGAGGTCTCTGCCATCAGGGACGACCTCCGTGAGGTATACCGCAGTTTCCTCGCGCTGCGGGACCTCGCGATCCCTGTCATCGCTGCCGTCCAAGGGCCCGCCGTCGGCGCCGGTGCCAACCTAGCGCTGGCGTGCGACATCGTGTTCGCGGGGCCCGGGGCGCGTTTCGACTTTCCCTTCATCAGGCTGGGCCTGCATCCCGGTGGCGGTGCCACGTATTTCCTCGTCACGGCTGCTGGTCGGCAGCGAGCGCTGAAGATCCTCCTTGAGGGCGGGTCACTCACGGCGCGGCAGGCCGTCGAGTACGGGCTCGCGGTCAGCGTGCGGGAGGAGCCGCTGCGCGACGCGCTCGACCTGGCCGGCCAGGTCGCGTCGCTCGATCCCGGCCTCACTCGTGACATCAAGAGCGCGGTGTCACTGGCGGCCGAGTCCGGGCTCGCGGCCAGCCTGCATTTCGAATCGTGGGCACAGGCGGCCACCGCCGCAAGCGTCAAGGACAAAGCCGATGCCTCGGCACAGACACCACAGGACGCGCGAGGGGTACAAGGTGCGCAGGGAGCACGAGGAACATAGGGGACGCCAAAGGCGCGCAGGCACCCGAGATACCGCAGGCACCACGGGCACCGAGGGCTCGCGGATACCACAGGCACCGAGGGTCACAGGCACCGAGGGAGACGGCGGACCGCTGGCGCGGGGTGCTGGCCCACCGGCGTATCGGGGGCGCGGGCGGCGCCCGCGAAGATTATCTTCATTCCGGCCGGAGCGGACCGTCGCGCTCGGCCGAAGCGATGCCGTGCGGGTGCGGCTGGCGCCGATGCCGCAGGCCACGGAGCGCAATCCTGACGGAGGACGCTGATGATCAAGGTAGGAGTACTTGGCGCCAAGGGCCTGATGGGCGCGCAGGTGTGCGGCGCGGTCAGCGGTGCGGGCGATATGGAACTGACAGCTGCGGTGGACGTCGGTGACCCGCGTGACCGGCTCACGGCGGCGGACGTCGTCGTCGACTTCACCCACCCGGACGCGGTCATGGAGAACCTGCGCTGGTGCGTCAGACATGGCCGGAACACGGTGGTCGGCACATCCGGTTTCGATGAGGAGCGTCTGGCGGCGGTGCGCTCCTGGCTCGGTGGCGAGCCGGAGATCAGAATGCTCGTCGTGCCGAATTTCTCCATTGGCGCGGTCCTGATGATGCGGTTCGCGGCGCAGGCCGCGTACTTCTTCGAGTCTGCGGAGATCATCGAGCTACATCATGCGGGCAAGGTCGACGCCCCTTCGGGTACCGCCGCGAGGACCGCGTCCTTGATCGCGGGCGCCCGGTCACAGGCAGGCCTCGGCTCAGCGCCGGACGCCACTACGACGGCGCTCGCGGGAGCGCGGGGCGCCGACGTGTCCGGCGTGCGCGTGCACTCGATCCGGCTGGCCGGGCTCGTCGCGCACCAGGAGGTCCTTCTCGGCGGACACGGTGAGGTACTGACCATCCGGCACGACTCGCTCGACCGCTCGTCGTTCATGCCAGGAGTGCTCGCCGGGATCCGCGGCGTCATTTCGCTGCCTCCGGGCCTCACCGTGGGCCTCGACACGATACTCGGTCTGAGCTGAGCCTCGGGCGCGCCCGTGTCCCCAGCGACCTGCTCCCGTCGTCCGCGACAGCGCGCCTGTAACGGTCCAGCTGGCCTGGGCTCATCATGTAGTTGCCGCAGCCCGCGGACGGTCCGTCCGCCGAGAACTGCAGGTAGCCGCTGTCGGCGAGGGTGGCGGCGATCGCTGTCTTGTAGGGTGACTTTGTCGCGGGGCTGAAGCGGATGTCCCGGTAGGGGCGGAAGATCTTGCCGTCGCCGAACTGGGGGCTCGAGCTCAGCGAGCAGCTCAGGCGGCCGCGCCGGGCGGGCAATGGCCATGGCCGCGGATCCGGTGGTTCGGGTGGCCGGGGCGCGATTGCGGTAGACTCCGACGCCATGAACCGGGACGAGGCCCAGACGCCATGAACCGGGACGAGGCCCAGACGCCATGAACCGGGACGAGGCCCACTCGTAAGCCGCTAGAATCCCGTCCTGCCACTTCCTGCCCGACAGCCGCGCTGACCGGGCGGGGTTACCGGGACATGCCATCAGCCCTCGGAGTCCAGCCCCGCGACGGAGCCCGGCCCGTGTCACGTCGGCATGGGATCCGCCGGTAACGATGCTGACGTGACACGGCGCCGGAGTCTGACAACCCCGAACCAGTAAGTAACGAGAAGGGCTCTCCGCTTCTCGCAGAGCCAGATTGCACGGTGAACGAAGAATCTCCGCAGGTTCCCCGCTGCTCCGTGTCTCTTGATACCCTTCTCGTTACTTCCACTTGAACAGATCTCGGGCCGACCTCACCAGGGACGAAAGTCCTGTGATTGCGGCGCGGCGCGGTGCGGCGGTCGGCGGCCGCGCGCGGAGGGTGCGCGCCCCCCGATAGGCCGCCGGGACCGATTTCCTGCCAGTGCGGGACCTTGGACTCTAATGACCGTGGTAAATGTCGAAAAAGCTGAGCTTGGGTTGCGGGACGAGGGCCGTTCGCCGCAGTGGCGGATGCCGGGCTGTGCAGTGGATGCCTACATTCAGACCTATCGCACGGCCGCCGACCGGCGGGATCGTGACCAGTAGTTACCGGTCACGGCTGCCATCGGAGGAGGCAGATGTATCCGTTCGCGATCATGGCGCTGCTGAGGCGTGGTCGCGGTGGCGCTTTTCGCGAAGAGGCGGGTCTGCGGCGCGTGGCCTGACGCTAACCGCTGACCAGACGCAAGAGGCCGCCTCGGCGGCCTCTTGCATGCGGGAAGCCCCGGGCCATCTCGGCATGCGGGCTCCGCTACGGCAGGCCGGTTGATAGTGGGCCGCGACCGAGTCGGGTGATGAGGGGCCGCTGCGGTTTCCTGGCGAGAGGGACGCTTGGGCTGCGCTGCGGCGGCGGCCCGGCGCCGGCCGTGCCGCTGCCGCAGCTGCTGGCTGGCGCGCCCCGGCGCGTCCTGCCCTGGCCCAATATCCTGCAGGCGCGGGGAAGCGGAGGGGCGCGATGTGCCGGCTGTTCGGGCTGACCGCTGGGACCGCCCGGGTCAGGGCGACGTTCTGGCTACTCGACGCGCCTGATTCGCTGCAGGTGCAGAGCCATCGCAACTCGACGGGAGCGGAATAGGGTTTTTCGCTCCGTCGGGGGCGCCCGTTCTGGATAAGCAGCCAGAGCCGGCGTTCAGTGACGAGGCGTTCATCCACGAGGCCAAGCAGGTGGAGTCCGCGACGTTTGTCGCCCACGTGCGCTTTGCGACGGCGGGCGGGCGGACGGTGCAGAACACCCATCCGTTCGCCATGCAGGGTCGCATCATGGCGCACAACGGGGGGTTCGGCGAGATCGGGCGCCTGGACGAGCAACTGGGTCCCCATGGACGCATGGTGCTCGGTGACACCGATTCTGAGCGGTACTTCGCTCTGATCACCCAGCAGATCGACTCGCACGACGGTGATGTCGGAGCGGGCATCGCGGCCGCGGCCCGCTGGATCGGCGCCAACCTGCCGGTCGCGTCGCTGAACACCATCGTCGCCGCGCCAGGCGAGTTGTGGGCGCTGCGCTATCCGGGCCAGCACGCCTTGCACATCGTCGAGCGGCCGACTGGTACGAGCGCCGCGGCGGCCGTGGGTCCCGGCACCGGTTCGGCTGGCCTGCACCTTCGCAGCACGACGTCCTCCGTGCACGCACCCGCGCTGGATTCGACCGCGTCGGTCGTCGTCGCTTCTGAGCAGCTGGACGGGGAAAGCGGCTGGCGAATGCTGGCGTCGGGTGAACTCGTGCACGTCCGTCCTGACCTGACAATGGAGTCTACGGTAGTGCTACCGGAACCCCCGGCCCGCCTGGTGCCTCTCGGCGGGCAGAATCCGAACATCGATACCTGACCGAATTTACAACCGTATCGCGAGGCCAGCGGCGAGCAGCGCCCCATATGCCAGTTGCAGCCGCCCGGTCTGCGCGAGCGCCGTCACTAGCTGGCGACCCGACGCACCGCCGCGGACAAGCCGCACTGGCGCTGCGGCGAGCGGAACCGCCGCGAGCGCGGCGAGTGCGGCCGGCCGCAGCGGCGCGATCACGACAGCGGCGCCGAACGGGACCAACGCGCACAGTACGTAGAGCAGCCGGGTGCGTTGCTCGCCGAGCACCACCGCGAGGGTGCGCTTGCCCGCCACCGCGTCGGTGCCGATGTCCCTAAGGTTGTTGACCACGAGGAGTGCGCAGGCGAGCAGGCCCACCGGAACCGAGGCCGCGAGGGCGAGCCAGGTCAGGCGCCCGAGTTGAACGTAGGCGGTTCCGGTGACGGCGAATACACCGAAGAAGACGAAGACGGAGATCTCACCGAGCGCGCGGTAGCCGTATGGGCGCCTGCCGCCGGTGTAAAACCACGCCGCAGCCACTGCCGTGGCGCCCGCGAGTACAAGCCACCACGAGGTTACGGCCGCGAGCACCAGCCCGGCCGCGCACGCGGCGGCGAAGCAGCCGAGCGCGGCCGCGAGAACGTGGCCGGGCGGTGCGAGTCCTGTCGCGACGAGCCGGACCGGGCCGACCCTGCGGGCGTCGGTGCCGCGCACCCCGTCGCTGTAGTCGTTCGCGTAGTTGACTCCGACCTGGAGGGCGAGCGCCACAAAGAGCGCAAGTGCGGCGCGCCACCAGACGAAGTGGTCGTCGCCAGCGGCCACGGCGGATCCGACGACCACGGGCACGATGGCCGCAGGCAGCGTACGCGGGCGTGCCCCGGACATCCAAGCCTTGCCACTCGCCACGTCTCGCCCTGCCCTGCCTGTCCTGTCCGGTGCCGGTGCTGCCTGTCCCCGGGCACGGTGCCCACGGTGGTGCGCCACCGATCCTACGCGGCGCGGGTGGGCCCGGCCGGTCAGCCGACGGCGGTGTGCAGCCGCACCTCGGGAACGGGCGTGCCCATGTCGAGCTCGCGGCGGGCGCCGTCCGGTGCCCAGCCGGCTGATTCGAGGAATTCTCGCAGGGATCTGTCCGATTCGAGCGCCCAGGCGCGGAGCGTGTGGAAGCCGTCTTCCCGCACCGTGTCGGCGAGGGCGTTGAGCAGCCGGCTGCCGTGCCCGCGCCCGCTGAGTCGCGGATGCACGTGCAGCTCATAGAGTTCCGCGTCGGTCGCGGGCCAGAGGTCCGGATCGGTCGCCGGGCCGAACGAGGTGAAGCCCACTACGGTCCGGTTGCCGTCGTCGCCACGCTCGACCGCTACCAGCACCCGGTGGCGGCTGGTGGGCGGGCTCGCCGCCGCCGCCTCCCACTGATCATGCCAGCGATCCGCTGCCTCGGCGCTCGTGAGCTCGGCAAGCACCGGGGCCGGAACCAGGTCCGCATATCCGGCCTGCCAGCTGGCGATCTGGATGTGGGCCAGGTCGGCGGCGTCTGCGGCGCGGGCGGGGCGCACGAAAGTGTCGGCGCTCATTGACCGGAGGCTGCGCTTGCCCGGCGGGCGCGGTAGGCGCGGGTCTTGGACCGGTTGCCGCACTCGAGCATGGAGCACCAGTGCTTCGAGCGGTTCTTGGAGGAGTCAAGGAACGCCCATTGGCAAGAGTCCTCGGCGCAGATCTTCAGCCGCTCCCAGCTGCGGTCGGCGGTGCTCGCCACCATCGCGGCCGCGAGCCGCGCGAGACCGCCGCGAACGCCGCCTTCCACCGGGACCAGCGCCGGGTTCCCCGCTGACTCGGTGACACGCAGCGGCAAGCTTGCCGCCGCCCGTTCGAGCCCGCTTGCTGGAGCCACCCCTCGCGTACCCGACGCGGTGGCGGTGGCTGGCGTGTTTGCCGTGGCAGTGGCTGGCGTGGCCGCTGCGACCCCGGTGCCGCTGTGCGGCCGCTGATGATGGGCACCCATCGCTGCCCGCAGGGACGTCCTCAGTGCGATGGCTGTTTCGAGGTCGGCCTTATCCGAGGGATAGCCGCCTTCCTTTCCCGGGTCATCCGCGCCCTGCGCGCCCGCGTCCCGCGCATCCGCCCCCCGCGTGCCCGGTCGGCCGGTGTCCCCCGGATCCGGGCCCGCGCCGTCGGTGCCGCAAGAGATGAGCCCGTGGTCGCGAAGCCACGCTGCGAGCGCGGCGGGGTCACCCAGCTCATCAGTGCCCTCCTCGACGTCGACGGTGTTCGCGAAGTCGCGCAGCAGCAGTGCGTACTCGGGCAATGCGCCGGTCATCGGCCGCTCCAGGTTGTCACAACACCAGTGTACTCAAATAGCAAGTTTCGTACCCTCCATGGTACCGGTGTAACTCTTTTGGAGGTGTTTGATATCACGACCTGGAGGACGTAACCGCCGCAGCTTACGCGAAGCGACGTCGGGGAGCCTCCGAACGAGCGGGGGCCGGATGAGGGGAACCAAAGGCGGCGCGGTGAATGCCGTCGCGCGCGGGCAGCTCGGCCTCACCCTCGGCCACATCGACATCGAGGCAGCCGGCATTCGCCTCGCCTGACATCATCTTGGGTGGTCAGGTGCGAGACCTGGCTGAAGATCTTCGGTCGGACGTGCGGCTCGGATTCGCCACATGCGGCCGGAAAGACGGTCACCGTGCCACCGCCAGCAGATGCTGGTAATCGTCCGGTTGCCCATCGGTTCCTTCCCTGCCGAAGCTCCCTCAGTGCCAGGCGAATTCCGCACTGCTGGGCGGAGAACGCTTGTCGGCTGGCAGCTCTGCCCGCCGACGGTCACCTTCGACGAGATCTCGTAGCCGAGCCCCTTGGCGCCGTCCTGGCCGAATTCGCCGGGCCCAACGCCGCCGGGCCCAACGCCGGCGGGCCCAACGCCGGCGGGCCCAACGCCGGCGGGCCCAACGCCGGGGGGCACGATGTGCGGTACACCACCAGCATCACGAGCACGACTGGGGTATGCGACGATGTCCGTGACCACCCGCACCCGGTTACGGCCCGTCCTCTTTGCCTGGTAAAGAGCCTCGTCGGCGGCGGCGAGCAGGTCGGAGAGTGCGCGAGGCACCCTGCCGTCGAAGGTGGCGACGCCGATGGAAATCGTGACCTCAACCCCGGGGGCGCCTGGCCGGGAGCGGACCGGTATCTGCAGGTCGGCGATGTGTGCGCGGAGCCGTTCGGCGATGCCGTAAGCGTCATCGCGGGCGGCGTGCGGAAGCAGGATGGCGAACTCATCCCCGCCGAACCGGCCAGCCGTATCGTACTCACGCAGGTGATCGCGGAATGTGGCCGTGACCGCTTGCAGCACCTCATCCCCGGCGAGATGGCCATTCGTGTCGTTGACATTCTTGAAGTGATCGATGTCCACAAGCGCTATGGCCAGCGGGGTCCTGGTCCGTACCGCCCGGGCGACCTCCACGTTGGCTTGGCATTCCCACGTGCTGGCGTTAAGCAGCCTGGTCTTCGCATCGATTCTGGTCCTGCTCAACAGTTGAGCGTGCATAACGAATCTCCGCTGCAGCAGCACCGACGGCGCTGCGAAGGCCAGCAGCAGCGGGTTAACCGCGATCACCACCGTCACTACGACACCAAGGCAGAACTGGACGAAGTCACCGACCATCGCCTCGCGGCCGAACACCGCGCCCGTCATGGACGCCGACGGATCGGAGACTCTCATCGCGACGGCGATCAGGCCGTTGTGGATGATCCACGCCACGATGTCGCATCCCGCGACCGCGACGGCCCAGCGGACCGGGTGCGCCGCCGAGCCAGGGCCGCTGCCGCCGATCGATGCGGGCAGGGCATGGAAGATGACCGATGCGCTGCCGTAAGCAAGTCCGATGGCCGCCGCGCCGAATAACCGGCGGTGAACGCCCCCCCGATGCACCCGCCACTGCGTGAACGCGAGCACTGGGACCGCCGCCACAAGCACCCAGAAGGGCGGCAGGAGAACGGCGATCGGCAGGCACCAGACGGTCAGCAGATCATGCACCAGCATCCCCTGCGGCTCGTCGATCCGCCGGGTCGCCTCGACCGAGGCTAAGCCGCACCCAAGGAGGGCAAGGAATTTCACGAGGACGCCCGCGCTGACCGGGGTGCTGCTCGCCGCCGCGATCAACATCGCGGCCGCGGCGGCGAGGGACACCAACGTGACGTAGGCGAACGCGGCGGGCCGCAGCTCGAGCGACGGCAAGCCTTCGGTCCCGATAGAACCGGTGCTGGTACGGAACCAGGGCCGGGAACAGCCCATGAGTACCACCTGGGGGCAGGGCAGTAGCCGATGAGTTAACAAATAGTAGTGGAACGGTCTCACATTGCCACACTCGGCGTCCACATCCGGGCGCAGTTCCGTGCTTTTATCCCGCACGCGCATACTGGGCAAATAGCAGCAAAAGCCGGACTCCGCCCGCTTCTGGTCCCAGGTTTCGTGACCTGCGCCGGTCCCGGGGGCTAGCGGTTTCGCTTGCGCGGTATCGCTAGCACCGTTCGGGTAGCACGCGCGCCGCGGCGTCGTGAATCCTCTTGATGTCTGCCTGGGCCAGATGCCGGCCCCGGCCCGCCTTGATGCTGCGGCGCAGGTATCTGCGCAGATGGTCCGCGTCGAACACGTCCACGTTACGCACGGTCAGTACAGTCCACGGAATCTTCGGCCCGTAGATCGCGATCGCCGGGCGTATGTCGACCTGCTGGCCGAGGGCGCCGCCGATGAGTTCGGCCGCACGCGCGGCCTCCCAGCGTGCCTCCTCCAGCCGGGCCTTATGGCTGTATGGGCCGTGGAACAACTGCCCGTCGACGACCCGCACCTGCAAGCGCCTGTCCCAGCGCTCAGAGTCGATCGCGTAGACGCCGGTCGGCCCGACCACCAGGTGATCGATGATCGCTTCGCTGCCGGGTATCGCGCGCTCGTTGAGCGTGAAGTAGCGGGCACGGGCGAGTCTCGCGAACTTCCGCTCGGTCTTGCGCTGCGGGGCGCCCCGCCTGGCGGGCGGCATCACAGCGCTGCTTTTTGCCCGGTGAAGGGTATCGGCGATCGCGGCGAGCACGGCGACGGTGAGGCCGATCCGCCAGTTAAAGATGAACGTTACGACAATCCCGGCCACCAGGGCGATCGCGATCCTGCGTTCCCAGAAAGGCAGTCGCGGATCCGCCGAGATCTCGGCCAGGCTCAGACGGCGGGAGCGTCTGCCGCGGCCCCGTTCACCGCTTGGGCGACCTGCCGGAGTGGCCTCCGCGGCCGTGTCGGCAGGCTCGGCATGTGCGCCCGGGCGTTTCTCATGCGGGCCCGATGACTCGGAGTTACCCGCTCCCGGCTGTGTCACCCGGTCCACATAGCAGAGCGTAACTGATCCGGGACGGGCCGCCTAGCTGTGCCCCGGTCCACATTATTGTCTCCGTGCATGCCGTGTTCGCCAGTCTCCCGACGGGTACCCATAGCAAGTTACCCTATTTTTTCGCTGATATTTGCTGATCGTCCCACCCGGTCCTGGACCGCGCGCGTGCGCTGCGTCTACCTTTCGGAAATGTGACGCAGATTCATGATCTCACGGCGGTGGAGCAGGCTGCTGCGATTCGCGACCGCCAGCTGTCACCCACCGAAGTCCTCGATCACTACCTGGAGCGGATCGACCGCCTCGGCTCGCAGGTCGGCGCCTTCTTCACGGTGACGGCCGACCTCGCGCGCGAGCAAGCGCGCAAGGCCGAGCGCATGGTCGCCGAGGCAGCCGAGCCCAGCGAGTTGCCGCCGCTGCTCGGCGTGCCCGTCCCCGTCAAGGACCTGAACATGGCCGCGGGGATCCGGCTGACCTACGGCAGCGCCGTCTTCGCGGACAACGTCGCGGACACCGATGATCACGTGGTCGCCTCGCTCCGCGCGGCCGGCGCGGTCATCCCAGGCAAGACCGCGACACCGGAGTTCGGGCTGCCCTGCTACACCGAGACCGAGGTTGGGCCGCCCGGGCGAACGCCGTGGGATCTCTCCCGGTCGGCAGGGGGCTCCAGCGGCGGTGCCGCCGCGGCTGTCGCGGCGGGCCTGGCCCCGGTCGCGCAGGGCAGCGACGGCGGTGGGTCCATCAGGATCCCGTCGAGCGTGTGCGGGCTGTTCGGGATCAAGCCGTCACGGGGCCGGGTGTCCCAGGCGCCCTTGGCGTCCGATCTGGCTGGCCTGTCGATCGACGGGCCGCTGGCGAGGACCGTGGCGGACGCGGCGCTGCTGCTCGATGTGATCACAGGCAACGAGCCAGGTGACATGTACACCCAGCCACCCCTGCCGCCGGGCGAGACCTTCCTCGGCTACACCACGCGCGATCCGGGCAAGATGCGCATCGGCCGCGTCATCGACCCAGTGGTGCCAGGGGTGCGGTTGCACCCGGACTGCCGCGCCGCCTTGGAGGACGCGAGCGCCCTGCTCGCGGATCTCGGGCACGTGGTGGAGGATATGCCGGCGCCGTTCGGTGCCGATGTTGTGCCACTGTTCGAGACCCTGTGGTACGGCATGGCGACCCTGATGCCGGTAGATCCCGCGCGCGAGGGCGAATTGCTGCCGTTGACCAGGTACTTGCGCGAGCGCGGACGTGCGACCAGCGCGGCCGATCTCATCTTCGCGCAGGCGCATCTGCAGATCATGGTGCGTGGCGCGCTATCGTCGATGAACGCCTACGACGCCTTGCTCACCCCCACCCTGGCTCAGCCGCCCGTGCCGGTCGGGTACTTCCACGAGCAGGAGCCCGCCGAGAGCTTCGAGCGGCAGAAGAGTTTCACGCCCTTCACCGCCGCCTACAACGTGTCCGGTCAGCCAGCGGTGAACCTGCCGCTGTACTGGAACGCCGACGGCTTGCCGATCGGGGTCATGCTCGGTGGCCGGGTCGGCGAGGAGGGCACGCTCATCTCACTGTCCGCGCAGGCCGAGGCCGCCAGACCGTGGCGGAACCGCCACCCGGCGCTCTGGTGACCCGGTGCCCACAGCACACCTGGAAGTGACCTCCTGGCGCGCGCCGCCCGCCAGTCCCATCTGCGCGGCTAGTGCGCCTATGCTGGCGGAGGTGAGTGACGCGTTCGGCTGGACTACCGGCTCAGCAGCCGGTTACTCCGGCGTCTCGGCAGACGGCCCGGCAGACGGGCCGACGGACTGGCGGGCAGCCGGGTCGGCGGACCGCGCGGCTGATGGTGGGTCGACGGACGGTGCGGCTGATGATGGCCCGACCAACGGGCGGGCCGCCGGGCCGACGGACGGCGCGGCTGATGATGACTCGACGGACGGCGCGGCGGGCACCCGTGAGTACCGCATCGGCGAACTCGCCCGTGCCGCCGGGATCACGGTCCGCACGCTGCGCTACTACCAGGAGCGCAAGCTGCTTCCGCCGCCCCGGCGTGAGGGCAGGATCGCCTGGTACTCGCAGGCTCACCTGACCCGGCTGCGGGTCATTGGCCAGTTGCTCGACCGTGGCCACACGCTCGGCGGTACGGGCGAGCTGCTCTCGGCCTGGGAGCGGGGTTACGATCTGGCCGAACTCGTCGGCTTCGAGCGGGCGATGACCACCCCGTGGTCGGCTGAGGTTGCTGTGCCCGTGACCGTGGCGGGCGTCTCGGTGCTGTTCGGCGGTCAGCTCACGCCCGAGGACCTTGAGGAAGCCGTGCGGCTCGGGTACATCGAGGTTGATGGTGATCGCGTCACGTTCGTCAGCCGCAGGCTGCTCGAGACCACCACGGCCTTGACGCGTGAGGGTATCCCGCTGCGGGCGATCCTCGCCGCGAGCCGCGAGCTGCAGACGGGCCTCGACAAGCTGGCGTCCCTGGTCGTGGAGCTTGTCACGACCCATGTCCTCGGTCGCAGCGATGGCCCACCGCCGCCGCACGAGGTCGCCCGGCTGGCCGAAACCGTCGAGCGGCTGCGCCCGGTCGCGCGCATCGTGATCGACGCGGAATTCGCCCGGGCCATGGACAGGCAGGCCCGCGCCATGTACAGCGAGTTCATCCGGCTGCTCGCGGCGCGGGATCACCCCTCGCGACCGGGTGGTTCGGGCAGGTCAGGAGCGTCAGAGCGGCCAGGTGCGGAGGCTGCGGATTGACTCAGGCGTTGCCGCGGCAAGCCAGGTAGGACGCCGGTTCGCAGGCGCGGATCCTCCGCTGCGGCCATAGTTATGTCAGCAAGCCCTTACATTCACGGGCCTGCCTGGGTTATCATTTAATTATGCCAGTAATCACTGGCGTGATTCTTGGGTCCAGTGTAAGGGCAGGGCGATGGCACGAGCCAAGGAGCTTGCTGGTCAGGTCGTGGTGGTCACGGGAGCAGCGCGGGGTCTCGGTGCGCTCATGGCCGAGCGCCTGGCCGCGCGGCATGCGCGGGTGGCCCTGCTCGGCCTGGAACCGGATGAGCTCGCCAAAGTGTCCGCCTCATGCGGACCGCACTCCCGCTGGTGGGAAGTTGACGTGACCGACGAGGGCGCACTCGCCGAAGTCGCGGCCGCGGTGCGCGGCGCCTATGACCGGATCGATGTCGTCGTCGCCAATGCCGGAATCGCCTCCGGCGGCCCGTTCATGTACTCCGACGCCCGGTCTTTCGACCGGGTGATCGAGGTCAACTTGCTCGGCAGCGCGGCCACCGCCCGCGCGTTCCTGCCGGCCCTGGTGGATAGCAAGGGTTACCTGCTGCAGGTGGCGTCGCTCGCCGCGCTCGCCCCGTCCCCGATGATGGCGGCGTACTGCGCGAGCAAGGCGGGCGTCGAGGCGTTCGCCCATTCATTGCGTGCGGAGGTCGCCCACCATGGGGTAGGGATCGGCGTCGCGTACCTGAGCTGGACCGACACCGACATGGTGCGCGGCGCGGATGAGAACCCCGCGCTCCGGGAGTTGCGTGGCGACCAGCCGCTCCTGGCTCACCGCACGAACCCGGCCGCGCCCACGGCCGACGCTCTCGTGCGCGGGATCGCCAGGCGCGCACCGCACGTGTACGGGCAGCGCTGGCTGCCACCGGTACAACTGTTCAGGGGGCTGTTGCCGTGGTTCACGAGATACGCCGGCCGTGACATGCCCGAAATCGAGGCGCATTGGCTGGCGACAGGCGCACGTGCCGACCCTGTCGGCGCGGGTGGCGCGGCGGACACGGCAGCGCGGGCCGCATCCGCCGCGAGGACGTCATCCGCCACCGGCCGGAGCCAGCGATCATGAGCGCGCCCACCGTCCCGCCACTGAACTATGAACGCCGGGGAACAGGTCCTCCGCTGGTTCTCCTGCACGGCATCGGCCATCGCTTGCAGGCCTGGGATCCCGTGCTGGACAGGCTCGCGGCCGAGCACGATGTCATCGCGGTCGATCTGCCCGGCTTCGGGAAGTCGGCGCCGCTGGACGGCCCGTCAGGGATCGCCGAGCTCGTCGCCGCCGTCACGGCCTTCTTCGGCCAGCTCGGACTCGACCGGCCACACGCGGCAGGGAACAGCCTCGGCGGCGCGATCGCCCTCGAGCTCGCTGTCAGTGGCCGCGTTTCATCGGCGACGGCATTTTCACCGGCGGGATTCTGGGTTCCGTGGGAGCTCAGGCTGGCATTGGGCGAGCTTGTTGCCCTCCGGCGGACCACGTTCCTGCCCGTTCCGGTGCTGCGGGCAATGGCGCGCCGGGCGTGGCTGCGGGCACCAGCCTTCGGCATGATCGTCCGCTGGCCCGAGCGCCTCACGCCCGAGCAGGCACTGGGCGACATTCTCGCCCTGCGCGACTGCACCGCCTTCGCCGCGGTCGTGAACGGCGCGCACGAATACGCCTTTCACGGCAGCCCGGACGTCCCCGTGACGGTGGCGTGGGGCACTCGAGACAAGATCTTGCTGCACAGGCAGGCAGCCCGCGCGCAGCGCAGGCTGCCTGGCGCGCGACACATTGATCTGCGCGCGTGCGGCCACGTGCCGATGAGCGACGCGCCCGCCCGGGTGGCAGCGGCCATCCTGGCGACCACCAAGGAGGCACGAGCATGACCCCGACAGGCAACAATCCGCCAATCGTCATCATCGGTACCGGATTCTCCGGTATCTGCATGGCAATCCGGCTGAAGCAGGCAGGCTACCACAACTTCGTGATCTTGGAGAAGGACGAAGATCTCGGCGGGACCTGGCGGGACAACCAATACCCGGGCTGTGCGTGCGACGTGCCATCGCATATGTATTCGTACTCCTTCGAGCTCAACCCTGACTGGTCCAGGATGTTCGCGCCGCAGGAGGAGATCTGGGCGTACTTGCGGCATTGCGTTGACAAGTACGGCGTCGCAGCGCACATCCATTACCGCTCCGAGGTGGAGCGCATGGAGTGGGATGACGCCGTCAGGCGCTGGTACGTCACTACCACGTCGGGTGACGTGTACACGACCCACGCGATCGTGTCAGGCATCGGCGGGCTGCACGTGCCGTCCATCCCCGAGATTCCGGGGGCCGACCGGTTCGCCGGGACCGCATTTCACTCGGCGCAGTGGGACCGCTCCTGTGACCTGTCAGGCAAACGGATCGCGGTCATCGGAACGGGCGCGTCGGCGATCCAGTTCATCCCGCAGATCGCCGAGCAGGCCGGGCAGGTGCACGTGTTCCAGCGGACGCCGCCGTGGCTCAATCCCAGGCCGGATTTTGAGATCCCGCCCGCGGTCCGCGCCACGTTCCGCGCCGCGCCGCCGGTGCTGCGGGCATTCCGCGACGGGATCTACTGGATGCTCGAGAGCCGCGGCGCCGGATTCGCGATTGACCCCAAGCTGATGGCTCCGTTGCAGTGGATGGCCGAGCGCCAGATCGAGCGCCAGATCGACGACCCGGTGCTGCGCGCGAAGGTGACACCTGACTACCTGGTCGGCTGTAAGCGGTTGCTCCTGGCCTCCGATTACTATCCGGCTCTGACCAGGCCGAACGTCGACCTCCTGACAGATCCTATCGCCGAGATCACCGAGACCGGCGTGGTCTGCGCCGACGGCAGCGCATACGACGTCGACGTGATCATCTACGGCACCGGCTTCAAGACCTTCGAGGCGCTCGAGAAATTGAACGTGTCCGGACGCGATGGCATCAAGCTCCAGGACGTCTGGCGCGATGGTGTCGAGGCCTATCACGGCATCACCGTCGCCGGTTTCCCGAACCTCTTTATAATGCTAGGCCCGAACACGGGCCTTGGGCACAACTCGATGGTCTTCATGATCGAGAGCCAGGTTCAGCATGTGATGAGCTGCTTGCGGCTGCTGGCCAAGCGGAAGGCGGAGACGATCGAGGTCAGGGCGTCCGCGCTTCGCCGCTTCAACGACGGGATCCAGCGCCGCCTGCGCGACTCCGTCTACAGCAAGGGCGGCTGCAAGAGCTGGTACCTGGATGCCAAGGGCGTCAACCGCTCACTTTGGCCAGGATTCACCTTCGAGTACTGGGCACGCACCAGGCGGGTGCGCAGCGCCGACTACGTGATTCGCTGACCCACCCGCAGCCGGACCTCCCTCGCTTACCCCGCGTCCGCGCTTCGAGAGGCCCGAGCGCGGGCAGTAGGCGGTCGCTCCCGTACCGCATCCCTGCCGATGTGCGCGGCACTCCGCGCAGCCGTGAGGTATCTGGCTGGCGGGTTGGGGTCAGGCCCGGCGGTGTGGTCCCGGGGCGCTCGCCCGAGCGCGCGACGATCTTTCCTCCGAACGGCTGCGCAACGTGACCCGCAGCTTGTCACGCGGACCGCGTCCGGTAGCTGACCCGGACGCACCGGCCGGTACCGTCCGCGTGATCTGTATCATCCTGTGACGCTACCGCCTGCTTGACCACGACACTGAACCATGACGATGGCTGCGCTGAGATTCACCAGGATCGTGGCCGACGGCACTAGATATCCGGTGATAGGAGCGGCATTGTCGGGCCAGAGGGAACGGGCATGAGTGCATATCAGCAGATCCTCGTGCGGACGCAGCGGCCGGAATGGAAGAGGAATGCCAGGACCTCCGTCGTGATCACTGTGCGTCACCACGATCGCGAACGGGTGTCGGAGGATGCCGTCGCGCCGGGAGAGCCTCCGCCCCCGCGGCCCGGATTTTTCGTTACTTTCCGTAGTCGATCTGCGACGTTTCCTGGATAGCTGCGAACAATGATTCCCGCCTACTGCGCAGCTCGGTGCTGCGGTGACGAACGGACCCGGGGGAGCGGTGAGACGGCAGGAGCTTGAGCAGCTTGCGCTGGCCAACGGGGTGCAGCCCAACTACCGTGACTGCCGTAGTCAGTCGGTGCGTGTGAGACGGGATACGCTCGAGGCAATTCTCATCGAACTCGGCGTACTCGATACGACGGGTAGTGCTGCCCACGCGGCCGGCCCGGTACCTGTGGGGGACGGGGCAGGGGCGGCCGCGGCCTCGGCAGTGTCAGTGGCGCCCGCGGCGAGCGCGGCGGGCGCGGCGGCCGCGCATCCGGCCCTTGCCGGGGCCATTGCGCCCACCCTTGCGGAGCGCGCCTGGGGGTTCGCGGTTCAGCTATACGCCGTGCGCTCCCGTGACTCGTGGGGCCACGGCGATCTGCGTGACCTCGCTGAGCTTGCCAGCTGGAGCGCGCGCGATCTCGGGGCTGGTTTCGTGCTCGTCAACCCGCTGCACGCGGCCGAGCCCGCACCGCCGGTGAGCCCGTCACCGTACCTGCCGATGAGCCGCCGCTATGTCAGCCCGCTCTACCTGCGGGTCGAGGACGTACCCGAGTACGCGCGGCTGGCCGCGACGGACCAGGCGCACATCGGCAGGCTCGCCGCTCCGCTGCGCGAACGCAACACAAGCAGCGAGCTCATCGACCGTGACGCCGTCTGGTCCGCCAAACGCGCCGCTCTTGAGCTCATCCACCAGGCAACGCTGAGCCCGGCACGCCGGGCCGAGTTCGAGCGGTACCGTCGGCGCGAGGGAGCGGCGCTCGAGGACTGGGCCACCTGGTGCGCCCTTGCCGAGGTGCATGGCGCGGACTTCCGTAAGTGGCCGGAGCACCTGGCACACCCGCGATCAGCGGCCGTCGCGCGCGAGCGGGACCGGTGCAAGGGGCGTGTGGAGTTCCATGCCTGGCTACAGTGGCTGCTCGAGGGCCAGCTGGCCAGTACCCGGGCCGCGGCACTGTCTGCAGGTATGCCTATCGGCCTGATCTGCGATCTCGCGGTCGGCGGGCACCCGGGCGGCGCGGACTCGTGGGCGCACCAGGACGTCCTGGCGACGGGAATGAGCACCGGTGCGCCGCCGGATGAGTTCAACCAGCTTGGCCAGGACTGGTCGCAGCCGCCGTGGCATCCGCGGCTGCTCGCGGCACGCGGCTACCGCCCGCTGCGCGAGCTGATGGACGCGTCGCTCAAAAGCGCTGGTGGCCTGCGTGTGGACCATGTGATGGGGCTCTTCCGGTTGTGGTGGATACCCGCGGGGATGACGCCGGACTGTGGTGCGTACGTGCGCTACGACCATCACGCCACAGTAGGGACGCTGACCGCCGCGGCCGTTCGCGCTGGCGCACTCGTCATTGGCGAGGATCTGGGCACGGTCGAGAAGGGAGTGCGGCACTACCTGGCTGGTCGCGGCGTGCTCGGCACCTCCATGTTGTGGTTCGAGCGGAACGTGGATCGGACGCCGCGGTCCGCGGCGGCATGGCGCCGCGAGTGCCTCGCCACTGTGGGCACCCACGACATGCCGCCTGCGGCGAGCTACCTGACCGGAGCGCACGTCGCGTTGCGCGCGCGGCTGGGTTTGCTGACCCGGTCGGAGGATGCCGAACGCCTTGAGGCCGTGGCTGCGGCCACCGCATGGCGCACCATTCTCACCGAGATGGGTCTGTTGCCTGCCCGCGCACGGCCCGATTCGGTGGCGATGACCGCCGCCTTGTACGGGTTCCTCGCCCGTACGCCCGCACGCCTGATCGGCGTCTCGCTCGCGGACGCGGTGGGTGACCGTCAGCCGCAGAACGTGCCAGGGACGAGCGACGAATATCCGAACTGGCGGCTACCGCTCACCGACGCGGACGGTCGGCCTGTACTGCTTGAAGACCTCGGTACCCATGCTGGAGTGCCCGCGGTGGCGAACGCCGTCATGTCGTCAATCTAACCGGCTCTCGCAGCGCGCCTGTCACACTCCTGGGCGCGGAGCGCCCGCTCGACGCCGTCCCTGCATTCGATGAGCAGGCGGCGCAAGGCAGCGGACGGCTGCTTGCTGGCGATGAACTCGTCGGTCATGGCGATGGTGTGCTGGCTGATCGCGCGCGGATAGGCTCCCTGCACAAATGTCTGCGCCATGTCGGATGTCCACGTCTGCCAGATGCGGCCGACCACCTGGAAGTACCGGGGTGCGAACGGTTCGAGCAGGTCCACGTGGTCCTCGTCGGCGAAGCCGACGACCGTCGCACGGAACATCGCGTTTGCCATGGTGTCGCCGGCCACGATCTGCTCCCAAGCTGCCAGCTTGGCTGCCGGCTCGGGGATGGCCGCGCGGCAGTTGGCCGCGTGCCGCTCGCCCGCCGCGGTCGGGTCGCGCTCCAGTTCGGCGCCGATCTCCATCTGCCCGGCTACCCCGCGGCTCACCAGCTGGTGCAGCAGCATCCAGCGAAATTCGGTGTCCACGGTGAGCCCATCGATCACGGTCGATCCATGCAGCAACCCGGCAAGCAGCGCGAGATGGTCGTGGGAGATCGCGTTGCGCGCCAGCGCTTGGGCATACGCAAGCTGCCGGTCGGAGCCGGGCTGTGCCTCGTGCAGCATCACGTTCACCGCATCGGAGAAGAGCCCGAGCCCAATCTCCCGCCACACGGGGTCGGCGAATCTGCGTAGGGCGGCGGCTGTCTGCCGCAGCAGGCTCTGCACGGTGGTGATGTCGGGCACGGACGTAACACCGGAGGTAACCAGCCTGAGGTAGTCGCGGGCCGGCATTTCGGCGTCGCGGCACATGTCCCAGGTGGCGGACCAGCACAAGGCCGCTGGGAGCGGCTGCTTGATTTCACCGATGCTGCTCACAACGGTGCGCAGCGATGGTTCGTCCAGCCGGATCTTTGCGTAGCCGAGATCATCATCGTTGATGAGCACGAGGTCCGGGCGCATGTGGCCGACCAGGTCGGGTACCTCGGTGCGCGCCCCGCTGACATCCAACTCCACCCGGTGACGGCGGGTGATCTCGCCCCTATCGCGACCATAGAGCCCGATTGCGATCCGCTGCGTACGCAGGGTGGGATGGGTGGGCGGGGCCTCCTGCAGGACCGCGAACGAGGTGAAGGCGCCGGTGGCGTCGAGCTCGTACCAGGGCCGCAGCGTGTTCAGGCCGGCGGACTCCAGCCACTCCTTCGACGGGGAGGCCAGGTCCCTCCCGGAGGTTTCCTCCAAAGCGGCGAGCAGGTCGTTCAGGGTCGCATTGCCCCAGGCGTGACGCTCGAAGTAGCGCCGCACGCCGGCCAGGAAGTTGTCCAGGCCGACGTAGGCGACAAGTTGCTTGAGCACCGACGCGCCCTTGTAGTAGGTGATCCCGTCGAAGTTGACCTCGACCGCGTGGATGTCGGGGATATCCGCCGAGATCGGGTGCGTCGAGGGCAGCTGGTCCTGCCGGTACGCCAGCGTCTTGAATAGCTGCGCAAAGGTTGTCCAGGCGTTTGTCCAGCGCGTGGCTTCGGCGAGGGCGAGCGTCCCGGCGAAGGTGGCGAACGACTCGTTCAGCCACAGGTCGTCCCACCAGCGCATGGTGACCAGGTTGCCGAACCACATGTGGGCCATCTCGTGCATGATCGTCTCCGCGCGTGCCTCCCGATACGCGTCGGTGACCCGAGACCGGAACACGTACTCTTCGACGAAGGTCACGCAGCCGACGTTCTCCATCGCGCCCACGTTGAACTCAGGCACAAAGAGCTGGTCGTACTTGGCAAACGGGTACCGGATCCCGAACGCCTCATGGAAGAAGGCGAAGCCCTGCTTGGTCACCTCGAGGATCTCGTCGGTATCGAGGTACTCGGCAAGCGACCTGCGACAGTACACGCCGAGCGGGATCCCGTCGAAGGAGTCAAGTACCTGCTGGTACGGACCGGCGCAAACCGCGGTGACGTAGGCCGACAGCGCCGGGGTCGGCGGGAAATGCCAGCGGGTGGCGTCACCGGATCGCTCCGCCGTCACGTCCGGCGCGTTGTTGCTCACCACCAGCCAGCCTGTGGGCGCGGTGATGGTGAATTCGAAGGTCGCCTTCAGGTCTGGCTGGTCGAAGCAGGCGAACATGCGGTGCGCATCGGCGGGCTCGAAATGCGAGTAGAGGTAAACCTCGCCGTCGACAGGATCAGTGAACCTGTGCAGCCCTTCGCCGGTCCTTGAGTACGCGCAGTCGGCTACGATCCGCAATTTGTTGTTTGCGGCGAGTGCCGGGAGCGCGATCCGGCCGTCTGCGAAGGCCGACGTCTCCACCGCGCGGCCGTTCAGGCTGATCTCGCGGACCGCCTCGGCTTCGAGCTCGATGAAGGTGCTCGAGCCCGGGTTTGTGCAGCGGAAGCTGGCGACGGTGACCGACGTGAACGTCCGCTCACCCGCCGTCAGGTCCAGTTCAACAGCATACGAGTCCACGCCGAGCAGGCGTGCCCGCTCTCGCGCTTCGTTCCTGGTCAGGTTGCCCGCCACGTGTGCTGTTCCCTTCAGCTGTTTGCTCGCATACGGATATCACCGTACCGACGCCCGGGCGTGCTCTTACCTCATGCCGCCGCTTCTCGCTCCGCATCCTTTCACGCTCGTGGCGGAATGACGGAGAGCAGGCGAAGGTTGCGACGGACATGGCAGACACGCAAGACCTCACACGGGTTGATTTCTGGTTCGATCCGGTCTGTCCCTGGGCGTGGATCACGTCCAGGTGGCTGCTTCAGGTCGCGGAACAGCGGCCAATCCAGCCGAGCTGGCATGTCATGAGCCTCTCCATGCTTAACGAGGGAAAGCCCGATCTGTCCGACCGCTACCGTGAAGTGTTGTCTCGAAACTGGGGGCCGGTCCGGGTCTGCGTCGCCGCGGAGCAGAAGTTCGGCTCCGCGTTGCTTGGGCCGCTCTATACGGCACTCGGCACCCGTTTCCACAACGAGCAGCAGCCCAGGGAGCGAGCGACCATCGAGGCGGCCCTCGCCGATGTGGGCGTGCCCGTCGAGCTGGCTGAAGCGATGGATTCAACTGAGTACGATGCGGCGCTGCGCGCCTCGCATTGCGACGGCATGGACCGGGTCGGGTATGACGTCGGCACCCCTGTGATCTCGGTGAACGGCGCCTCATTCTTCGGGCCCGTGCTGTCACCCATCCCGCGCGGTGAGGCCGCCGCGCGGCTATGGGACGGCGTACTACTGGTAGCTGGCACCGACGGGTTCTTCGAGCTCAAGCGGAGCCGCACCCGCGATCCCGTCTTCACGTGAGGTCCCGGCCACCACTCCCGGGTTCCCCAGGGGACGCGTGCGGTGCGTCCCGCCAGGTTCACTTGGACCGGATTCGTGACAGATCCCGCAGCGGGCACGGTCAACCCGCCGGGGCCGTTCGGCGGCCTCGCGCTGGAGGCATAGGGCGTCAGCCGACGGATGCCCGGCAGCCGAGGGGGCAGTCAAGATGCAGCCAAGGGGCGGCAGCTTAGGGGTGGGCAGACCCGCGGTGGCCGCGGCCCGGGGCTAGCGTTTGCGGCGGCGCCTGCGCCGCGACCTGTCGCCGCCGCTCTGTGCGGACGAGCCGGTGGGCACCTGTTGCGCTTGTTCCCGCTCTAGCTGCTGCGGATTCGCGGCCCCGTCAGCGGCGGAATCGCGGGATCTGGTGACGCCGGGAGCGGCCTTGCCTGGTGCGGTCGGCTGCGGCGGGACCCTGGGCGGCGGCACCCTGAGCTGGGCATCGCGCCCGCCGGGCTTGGCTGAGGTGGCTGGCACAGGGTCGCGGGGCACAGGGTCGCGGGGCACAGGGTCGCGGGGCACAGGGTCGCGGGGCACAGGGTCGCGGGGCACAGGGTCGCGGGGCACAGGGTCGCGGGGCACAGGGTCGCGGGGCACAGGGTCGCGGGGCACAGGGTCGCGGGGCACAGGGTCGCGGGGCACAGGGTCGCGGGGCACAGGGTCGCGGGGCACAGGGTCGCGGGGCACAGGGTCGCGGGGCACAGGGTCGCGGGGCACAGGGTCGCGGGGCACAGGGTCGCGGGGCACAGGGCGCCGCGTGACTTGGGTGGGTGGCGCAGCCTCGCTGCCCGGGACCGCCGAGGTGGCGCCGCCGTGCTGCGCGGCTGCCGCGTCGTGCTCGGGATGGGGCCTTGACACATCTCGTGCCCGCATCGCCGCATCGATCGTGACGCGCAGTCCTGGCATCGCGGCCTCCCCGCCCTCAGTGTCGCATCCCGTGTTTCAGCGGGGCCGCCTCCCGGGCCTGCTTATCCTCGGGATCTGCGCACAAGTGGATCAGCCCCATCAGGCCCCACGGGGCCCGGCTTTCGGGGCGCCGGGGGTTCGTCCCGACGGCTGAGGGCCGGGGGACGCCCCCCGGGATCCCCCGCAAACCCGCTGGTGGTTCTGGCTGCGCAGCCGTTAAGAATCATTATCCCGAACGGCTGCGGGCGCTGACACGGCCCGGTGGCTGCCCTTGCTCCTGCCCGGCTCCGTGGCTCGTGCGGCCCCTGCGGCTTGCGTTCGCGGCGCACCGGCCTGGTGTGCGTAACGTGCTCACCGGCCGTTCGGGAGCTACAGTGCCCGCATCATGGTTTCCCGCCAGCCTGTCCGCCCGCTCGCCGCTCTCGTCGCACGTGGCGCGCGGGTGCGCGCGTTCGCGCGCAGGCAGTTCATCACCCGCAACCGGCGCCTGTCCGCCGTGCTGGCGATCGTGACGATCATGATCGGCCTGGCCGCCGTGCACGTGTCGCCGTCGTGGTTCTCGCCAGGCGTGATGATCCTTCCGGTCCTCGCGGGCGGGCTGCTGCTGCGGGTGCGGGCGCTGCGGATCCTGTTCGCCGTCGTCGCGGCGATGATCGCGTACGACGTGATGGACGGACGGGCGGGACCGGGCATCATCGCGACCATTGTGATCGTCGCGGTATTCGCCGACGTGCTCGCCAGAACGAGAGAGCAGCTAGGCATGCGCGGGCTGCGCGGCGACCAGATGCTTATCGAGCTACGGGACCGGCTGCGCGCGCAAGGGCGGCTGGCCGCACTGCCGGCCGGCTGGGGCTCACGGGTCGTGCTGGAGGCGGCCGGCGGGTCGTCGTTTGGCGGCGACTTCCTCGTGTCCGCGTCGGACGGCAAGACGCTGGAGCTAGCGCTCGTCGATGTCTCTGGCAAGGGGATCGACGCCGGGACCCGCGCACTACTGCTTTCCGGCGCATTCGGCGGCTTGCTCGGGTCGGTGCCGAAGGAGGAGTTCCTCGGCGCATGCAACGCCTACCTGCGCCGCGGCGGTAGCACCGAGGGCTTCGTTACGGCCATCCATCTCGCGCTGGACCTGATGACCGGCGAGTACGTGCTCTACTCGGCCGGTCATCCGCCCGCGGTCCAGTTTGACGCGGGCAGCGGCACCTGGCGGGTCACGCAGGCACGCGGGATCGTGCTCGGCGTTGTGGCAGACCTCCGCTGCACCCCGGAGCACGGCATGCTGCGGCAGGGTGACGCGCTGCTGCTCTACACCGACGGCCTCATCGAGGCGCCGGGGCGCGATATCGACGCGGGCATCGACCGCCTCCTCGGAGAGGCCGACCGGTTGGTGACCACGGGGTTCCGGCAGGGTGCCGCCCAGCTCGTGCGTGCCGTGCAAACCGGGCACGCCGACGACTGCGCCCTCGTCCTGATGTGGCGTACCTGAAGCCGGGGCGCCAGACCGGCCGTCAGGAACGGCCGAGGGCGAGCAAGAACTCAAGCGCACCGTGATTCTGGGTGGTAATGGGTCCGAAGCTAGGGCTTGGGATGTTTCCAGGTGGCGAAGGTGACAGAGATCGAACCCGACAGATTGATGGTGTCGTTAACCGCGTGCTCTGCCGTCAGCGTCAACGTGACCGCCCGGGTCTGGCCATGCAGCTTCAGATCACCGTGCGCGGTGTAGCTCCTGGTGGTGCCAGCCGCCGGCACCGGGCGGAGGATGACGGGGCGGGTCAGCGCAAAGGTAACCGTTGGATAACGTGTCCATGATCCGGCCGCGGGACTGCACATCACGCTCGCACTGATCGCTTTTGATCGTGGCCATCTGTGCGCGGTGAACGTACCCCCGGTCACCGAATCGGCGGAGATAGTTAGGTGGCCGTCGATGGCGCTCGTCCTGCCGACAGCGGTGTTCTGCTGACCGAAGAGCACCTCGTTGACGCGGTACCCGACCTGTGAGCCACTCGTAACGGCCCACGTCCCGGCCAGGGACGTTGCAGACGCTTCCGAGGTGGCGGATGCCGCAGGCTGGGCGGGCTGCGTGGCGGGGGGCCTTCTTGCCGAGCGAGAAGGGCGTCGGCGCCTTTCCTGCCACGAAGTGGATGTAGATGAATGGGCCGCCCACCGCCAACGCGGCGATGACTATTACGGCCGCCGCCAGCCACCGCACCCAATGACGTGGTACCCAATGACGTGGTACCCAATGACGTGGTACCCAATGACGTGGTACCCAATGACGTGGTACCCAATGACGTGGTACCCAATGACGTGGTACCCAATGACGTGGTACCCAATGACGTGGTACCCAGTGGTGTGGATTCTCAGCCGGCACTGTTGGTGTCCTCCGCACCTGTTTCATGTTCGGGGCGTAGTCATCCAATGATCTGCCCACAAGCCGACGGGACGCCCTGGCGTGTTTCTCAACACCCTCCGCCCTATGAGAGCTACGGCGCGCGCCAGTGAGCCGGGCCATGCGCGCCCGACACGGGTGGCTCGTCCCGGATGCGCGTGTCTCGGGTGGGCCTGTCCCAGGTGCCGGTGGGCCCGTCGCGGGTGCGCGTGTTCCGGGTGCGCGTGTCATCGCGAAATCATGGCAACGCGGGCCTTCAGGAGAAACGCAGTCCTTCAGGCGAACTGTATCGGGTGGCCCTGTTGCGCCGCCGAAACCTCCGCGTTTCACCGTTGAAACCGTGCCAGTCGAACACTTCATCAACCACAGAAAAGACCGTGGCGGTGGCTCAGCCTATGAAAGCCCGAGCGGACGAAAGCTGAGCGGATGAACTCGGGTAGCCCCGCCCGAGTGGCGCGGTCCGGTTCGTGGCTGCCCGGGTACGGCGCGGCGACCGTCCGGAACCATAGGGGAGCAGCTAAGAAGCGGCCGAGCGGTAGTTCAGCGCTAGCCAAAGGGGCGGCGCGGCGGCTTGCGATCGAACTGGTGCGCAGGGTAACTATTTCGGGTGACCAGGCAACGTCGGCGCGGCGACCGGGTGCTGAGCCCGGACACGAGCACCGGATTCCTCCGGGGTTGTGTGGCCCGCGCCTGGGTAATTCCGCTGGTAAGAGCGTCGCCTGATCTGACATTTATGTCATGTAGATGATGTGACGCTTGTGTCATTATTTGCAATACCTTGAGAAGTGTGCCGAAATAGAGATCGTGACGCGCGAGGCGACGCCAGTGAGCCGTGGGAACCGTACCCGAGGCGCCGCGATCCCAACGTGCGCTGACGGCGGCGTGACTGGCGAGACCACGGCCGATGCCGCGCTGGCCGCCATCGACGCGCTCTCGGCCCGGGCAGCGGGCGAGAACTTTCCCGTGGCGCTCCGGGCCCTGCCGCGCGCCTACCGCCATCATCTCATGGCCGTTTACCGGTTCGCCCGGCTTGTCGACGACATTGGCGACGAGTCCGGCCCGGTGCTGACCGGTCCGGTGCCCTGCCTGGCCCGGTGCCTGCCGACGCGGATCGGATCAGCTACCGTCTGCGGGCCCTCGACGCGGTCGAGCAGGACCTCGACTGTGCTTTCTCAGCCGGGACTTTCTCAGCCGGGGCTTTCTCAGCCGGAGCCGCCTCGTTCGGTGCCATGCCCAGGCTCCCGGTTGTCCGCGAGCTTGCCAGCACCGCCGCGGTATGCGCCATTCCCGCCGAGCTGTTCCGTTTGCTCATCCAGGCTAATCGGCAGGACCAGACGGTCAGCAGGTACGCCACCTTCGAGGATCTGCTTGGCTACTGCCGCTTGTCCGCTAACCCGGTCGGGCGCATCGTCCTGCACATCTTCGGCGCCGCCACCCCCGAGCGGGAGCGGCTTTCCGATCTGGTGTGCACCGCGCTGCAACTCGCTGAGCACTGGCAGGACGTGGCCGAGGATTTCGGCAGGGGCCGCGTCTACTTGCCGCAGGAGGACCTGGCGACGTTCGGTTGCGCAGAAGGCGATCTGGCGCCGGCCGCGCGCCCGGCGGGCGATGCGCGCCCCGCGGTCGGCGCTTCGGGCGCTACCGTGTGCACGACGCCCCCATGCCTGCGCGAGCTGATCCGATTCGAGACCGAGCGCGCCGGGCGACTGCTGGACGAGGGCGCCGCTCTCACCGGGACCCTGCACGGCTGGGCGAGGCTGGCCGTGGCCGGTTACGTGGCCGGCGGCCGGGCCACGCTCGCCGCGATCGCCGTGGCTGGGGCGCCAGGCTTCGCTCGTTCTGGTCGTAACGGCAACCCGGTCAGTTCTGGCCGATTCGCTCGCCCATTCAGGCCGGGCGGCTTCGACGTGCTGGGCGCGACACCCCGGCCCAGCCGCGCAAGGACCGCCGTCAGCCTGATCCGTGCGTACCTGACGGGGAGGTGACCGTTGGCGACTGAACCAGGCGCGGCGGGACCTGACACAGCCGCTGCCTACAGGCATTGCCAGCACATTACACGGACGAAGGCGCGCAACTTCTTCTACGGGATCCGGCTGCTCCCGCCGGCCAAACGCGGTGCGCTCAGCGCCATCTACGCGTTCGCCCGCCGGATCGACGACATCGGTGACGGCGCCCTGCCCGCGGCGGAGAAACTGGCACTGCTCGACGAGTCGAGAGCCATGGCTGCGGATCCTGCCGGTTACCCAGACGATCCCACCCTCGTGGGACTAGCCGACGCCGCACTGCGCTTCCCCATCCCGCTGAGCGCGTTCGGCGAGCTCATCGACGGGTGCGCGGCAGACGTGCGCGGCACCGCGTACGAGACGTTCGATGACTTGCTCTATTATTGCCGGTGCGTGGCAGGCTCGATTGGCCGGCTCTCGCTCGGAGTGTTCGGCACCGCCGACCCGAGAGCGGCTGCGCCGCTTGCCGACGCGCTCGGCGTCGCCCTCCAATTGACCAACATCCTGCGTGACATCAGCGAAGATCATGCCGACGGCCGCGTCTACCTGCCGGGGGAGGACATCGAGCGGTTCGGCTGCGGGCTCGGGCCCGGCTCGCCGTCGCCCGCCACCGACCCTGGCCGGTTCGCGGACCTGGTCCGATTCGAGGCCAGCCGGGCGCGTGAGTGGTACTCGACCGGGCTCGGGCTGCTACCGCTGCTCGACCGGCGCAGCGCCGCATGCACGGCCGCAATGGCCGGGATCTACAGTCGGCTGCTTGACCGCATCGCTGCCGCGCCGTCGGCGGCGGTCGGCGGCCGGATGTCGCTGCCTGGCTGGGAGAAAGCATGGGTCGCCGCCCGATCGCTGGCTGGCGGTCTGGCATGACGGCGCTTACCGCCGCGGCGCCGGGCCCCGGTTTGGGCGGCGCGGCCACTGGCGGTGCGCCGCATATCGTCGTGGCCGGGGGTGGCCTCGCTGGCATTGCGGCGGCGATCGCACTCCGCGACGCCGGCGCACGGGTGACGCTCCTCGAGGCCCGGCTGCGGCTGGGCGGCGCCACCTGCTCGTTTAGCCGCGGCGGCCTCACCGTGGACAACGGCCAGCACATCTTCCTTCGCTGCTGCACCGCCTACCGCGGCCTGCTCGACCGGCTCGGCATGACCGCGAATACCGTCCTGCAGGAAAGATTCGACGTGCGCGTCCTTACCCCGCGGGGCGCGGCGCGGCTGCGCAGGCGCGCGCTGCCGGCCCCGTTTCATCTGGCCTCTGCGCTAGCCACGTACCCACTGCTGTCACGAAGGGAGCGGGTCGGTGCGGTGCGTGCCGCGCTCGCCTTCCGGTGTCTGGACCCGGCCGATCCGCGCACCGACAAGCAGCGGCTCGGCGATTGGCTCGCCGCCCACGGCCAGGGGCCGCGGGCACGGCGCGCGCTTTGGGACCTGTTCATCGTCTCGGCGCTGAACATCGCCGGGGACGACGCCTCGCTCGCGCTCGCCTCCATGGTGATCAAGACAGCGCTGCTCGGCGGGCCGGGCGCAGCTGATATCGGCGTGCCGACCGTGCCGCTCGGCGAGTTGCACGGCCAGTCCGCAGGCGCGCTGCTGAGGCGGCTCGGCGCCACCGTGCTGACCGGCGCCAAGGTCACCTCGATCAGCCCGGGAGCCACTGGGTCCGGCCGATGCGGTGGACGCGGTGATCACGATCACACCGGCGGCTTTATGGTCCGGCTTGGTGCTGCGGCGGCGTACCGGGATCGGGGTCCCGAAGGCACGGCGGCTGTCGGCCTCGGGCAGGCTTGCGGCTCCGCACTTCACAGCACTGCCACGACGGACACCGCCGCGACCGACGGTGCCGCGACCGACGGTGCCGTGACGGACCCTGCCGCGACGGACCCTGCGATGAACGACACTGCCGCGATGGACACTGCCGCGGCGGACGGTGCCATCAGGAAGGGTCCCACTCCAGGCAGTGCCAGCACGGACGGGACCGCGTCGGACCGGTTTCTCACAGCTGACGGCGTGGTGCTCGCGGTCCCGCCGGAACAGGCCGCGATCCTGCTTCCCGAGTCGGCGGCTGGCCCGGCGGGTACCGCAGGCTATCCCGGGGGCTGGCGGGAGCTCGGCGAGTCGCCGATCGTCAACGTGCACGTCGTCTACGACCGGCCGGTCACCAGCCTCCCGTTCGCCGCCGCGATCGATTCCCCGGTCCAGTGGATCTTCGACCGAACCGAGATTTCCGGCTGTGATCAGGGCCAGTACCTCGCGCTGTCGCTCTCAGCTGCGGACCAATACGCGGGCCAGCGGACCCAGCGGCTGCGCGCAAGGTTCCTGCCCGCGCTTGAGCAACTGCTGCCGGCGGCGCGCGCAGCACACGTTAGTGACTTCTTCGTCACCAGGGAGCGGCGCGCCACATTCCGCCAGGTCCCGGGTACCGCAGCGCTCCGGCCAGGAGCGGCCACCCCGCTGGACGGGCTGGTGCTGGCCGGCGCATGGACCGACACCGGTTGGCCGGACACGATGGAGGGAGCCGTGCGGAGCGGACTCGAAGCGGCCAGGACCATGCTGGCAAGCCTGGGGGTAAGGCAATGACAGCCCTCATTCCCGCAGGCGTCACGACCGCACGTGACATCGTGCGGCCCGCGCTGGAGGCGTCGCTTGAGCGGCTCGCTCCTACGATGCGTCAGGTAGCCGCCTACCACCTCGGATTGTCCGATGTCGCCGACGTGGCCGGTGGTGCCAGCGTGGTGAATGATGTCCACAACGTCACCGGTTTGGACGGGGTCACCGGCGTGGACGGGGTCACCGGTTTGGACGGGGTCACCGGCGCGAACGGGGTCACCGGGCCTGCCGCCCCTGCCGGGATTGTCATGGCCGCCTCCGACGGCGCGAGCGGTGGCAAGGCCCTGCGGCCGGCCCTCGCGCTGCTGTCCGCGCGGGCTGCGGGCGAGCCTGCGGAACGTGGGGTCCCAGCCGCCGTGGCGGTCGAGCTTGTGCACAACTTCTCCCTGCTGCACGACGACATCATGGACCGCGACACCGAGCGCAGGCACCGGCCCACAGCGTGGACGGTGTTCGGCACTCCCGCGGCGATTCTCGCGGGTGATGCGCTGCTCGCGCTTGCGCAGGACATCCTCCTTGAGGACGGTGGGCCGCAGGGGCGCTGGGCGGCGCGCTGCCTGCTCGCCGCGGTGCAGCGGCTGATCAGCGGGCAGAGCGCGGACATGGAGTTCGAACAGCGCCGCAGCGTGTCCATGGATGAGTGCCTGACCATGGCCGGTGACAAAACGGCGGCACTCATGGCGTGCGCATGCAGCATCGGAGCGATCTATACCGGGGCACCGCCGAGCCTGGCCATGCGGCTTGCAGACTTCGGCTCGCACGTCGGGCTCGCGTTCCAGCTCGTCGACGACCTGCTCGGCATCTGGGGGGCACCTGAGGTCACCGGCAAGCCGGTCTGGTCCGACCTGCGTACCCGCAAGAAGACCCTGCCAGTGGTGGCCGCGATGGCGGCGGGCCGGCCTGCGGCGACGCGGCCAGCCAAAAGCTGTCTGACCTGCTCGCCCGTCCGGACCCGCTGACCGAGGACGATCTCGGCCAGGCGGCGTCGCTGGTCGAGGAGGCAGGCGGTAGGAGGTGGGCCGAGCAGGAGACCACGCGGCAGCTCGAGGCGGCATGCGAATGCCTCATCGACGCGCCTATCCCTGAAGACGTTCGAGCCGAGCTGACCGAAATAGCGCGGTTTATCGCGGACCGGGAGTCGTGAGAGACGCGGACATGACGATGACGCAGGAGGCTGCGGGAGCCGGGGCCGTCGGCCTGCGCGCCGCGGCTGTGGGTGCACTCGACCGCGCCCGCGATCACCTGCTCGCGCTACAGGACCCGCGAGGATGGTGGAAGGGCGAGCTCGAGACTAACGTCACCATCGACGCCGAGGACCTGCTGCTGCGCGAGTTTCTCGGGGTGCGGACGGAGCACGAGACGCAGGCCGCGGCTCGCTGGATTCGTTCGAAGCAGCGCGTGGACGGTACCTGGGCGAACTTCTACTATGGCCCACCCGACCTGTCCACGACCGTTGAGGCATACGTCGCGCTCCGGCTCGCGGGCGACCCACCGGCCGCAGCCCACATGTCGAGGGCCGCAGCGTTCATCCGCGCCAGCGGCGGCGTCGCGGCGGCCCGCGTGTTCACCCGCATCTGGCTGGCGCTGTTCGGCCAGTGGCCGTGGCGGGACCTGCCCGTGATGCCGCCCGAGCTGATCTACCTGCCCAGGTGGTTCCCGCTCAACGTCTACGACTGGGCGTGCTGGGCACGGCAGACGATAGTGCCGCTCACGGTCGTGGGGTCGATGCGGCCCGTCCATGCGCTGCCGTTCGGACTGCCCGAGCTTCAGTGCACCCCCAGTGGCCCTGACGCCTCACACCGCCAGCTCCGCCCACGCCGCCTGGCCGAACGCCCGGCCAAGAACCTGCCTGAACGCGGCCACCTCGACACGGGCGCCGGGCCGCCGGCCGGCCGGCCTGGCGACGACCCGCGCATCTGGGACTGGCCCCCGCTGAGCTGGGCCGGGTTCTTCGGCGGGCTCGACAGGCTGCTGCACAGGTATGAGAACGGCCCGGTGCGCGCGGCAACCGCCGCAGGATCCTGCGCGCCAAAGCGATCCGGAGCCAGCCTTAGCGGCGGCGCGGTGGCCCGCCGGTTCAACCCCGCGGCGGCAGCGCGCCGCGCCGCGCTACGCCGCTGCGCTGAATGGATCATCGCGCGGCAGGAGGCGGACGGCTGCTGGGGGGGCATCCAGCCACCGTGGGTGTACTCGCTGATCGCCCTGTATCTTCTCGGCTACCGGCTCGATCATCCCGTCATGCGGCGTGCCCTGGCCGGCCTCGACCGCTTCATCGTGACGGAAAAGACACCTGAGGGACCGGTTCGGCGCCTCGAGGCGTGCCAGTCCCCGGTCTGGGACACGGTGCTCTCGATGATCGCGCTGGCGGACGCGGGCGCACGTCCTGACGATCCCGCGCTTGCGCGCGCGGCACGCTGGGTGCTCGACGAGGAGATGCCAGGGCCAGGCGACTGGCAGGTGCGCCGCCCCTGGCTGACACCAAGCGGCTGGGCGTTCGAATTCGATAACGACGGCTATCCGGATATCGACGACACCGCAGTCGCGGTGCTCGCGCTGCGCCGCGCCGCGCCGCTCGTGGCGAAAGGCACGGCGAGCTTGGGTGTCGGGGGGGCGGACTGGACGGCTGGGGCTGACAAGGCGCACGGTGGTCACGGCGCTCACAGCGCTGACGAGCCTGATGCTGCTCACGGTGCTGACGAGCCTGATGATACTCACGTTGCTGATGAGGCTAATGGAGCTGACGTCGCCATTGGTTCTCACGCGATGGCTGGCGATGATGGGGCTGACGACACTGAATGGGCTCGGGCCGGTGGGGCCGGGCCAGACTCGCCAGAATCGCTGCTTCATGATCCCGGTACTTTTCTGGAAAATACTTCAGAAAAAGCACCGCGATCATGGAATGGGCGCGCGGACCCGAGCCCGCCGACCCGGCCGGGTGGTGCGGCCGGTCTGGCAGGGCCGGGCGATCCCGGCCGGGCAGCGGGCGTCGCGGCGCCAGCCGGCGCGGCGGTCGAGCGTGCGCTGCGCTGGCTGGAGGGCATGCAGTCACGCGACGGCGGCTGGGGCGCGTTCGACGCCGACAACACCCAGCAATTGTGCACGAAGCTCCCCTTCTGCGATTTCGGTGCGGTGATCGATCCGCCGTCCGCGGATGTCACCGCACACGTTGTGGAGGCGCTCAGCGCCGCGGGGCTCGCCGAAGGCGGGGCGGCACGCCGCGGCGTGGTCTGGCTGCTGCGTGCGCAGGAACCAGACGGCTCCTGGTTCGGGCGCTGGGGCGCGAATTACGTGTACGGCACCGGTGCGGTGCTGCCCGCGCTGATCGCGGCCGGGGTGAAGCCCGGGAGACCTGTCATCCGCCGCGCGGTCGACTGGCTCGAATCACACCAGAACCCCGACGGCGGCTGGGGTGAGGATCTGCGCTCCTACGATGACCCAGGACTCGCGGGCACGGGCGAGTCGACCGCCTCGCAGACCGCGTGGGCGCTGATCGGGTTGCTCGCTGCGGGTGGATCAGCGGGATCGCGCCCGCGGTGGACGCAGGCGTGCGCTGGCTAATCGACCATCAGACCAGTGAAGGCTCGTGGGACGAGCCGCAGTTCACCGGGACCGGGTTCCCGGGCGACTTCTACATCAATTACCACTTGTACCGGCTGATGTTCCCGGTTAGCGCGCTGGGCCGCTACCTGGGCCGCTACCAGGGGAGCGCGGCATGAGGCGTCCTGTACCGGTCTTGCCGGGCCCATGCGCGCCACCGGCGCCGGACCGGAAGCCCGGTTCGCCGTCAGATCTCCTAACAAGACCCACCCGCCCTTGGGGGCGTTGCCCTACTGGTGATTCTGGCAGGTTGTCAAGGCATAGGGGATGGCTGAACGAGATTCTGGGGATAAGCCACTGGCCTGGCCGCGGACTCGCCATCCACCCCGCAGCAAGCGCACCCAGCCGGCCCCAGTGGACGCCCGAGAGGGAGGCGATGAGATGAGCGCGCCGGAGGACGGCTCGTTGCAGCGCCCCCTGCTCGTGTGTGCACCCCTGCGGATCGAGGCACGTGCGGTCCGGCGTGGCCTGGCTGGCCTTGCTGCGGGCGGTGCCGTGAGGGTCGCCCGGACTGGTTTCGGCCCGCGGCGGTCCGCACGGCGTGCCTCCGAAATCGCGCGGCAGCCGTTCGGGAAACTGGCGGTGACCGGTGTCGGTGGCGCCCTCGACCGCGACCTCCGGCCCGGGGAGATCGTGGTCGCCACCGAGGTGCGCAGGGATGGCGGTGACGGCCTGGTTGTGCAGTGCCCGTCCGCCCCGTTGCTCGCCGGTGAGCTTCGCCGCGCCGGGGTTGCGGCGCGGACAGGGCCCGTTGTGACCACGGCGCGGCTGGCCTACGGGCCAGGCAGGAGGCGGCTCGGGGCGGCGGGTTCGCTGCTCGTGGACATGGAATCAGCGCCGCTGGCAGCCGCCGCGGGAAGTCGGCCCGTCGTGGTGCTCCGCGCCGTGTGCGACGGGCCGGACCGGCCGCTGCTACATCCGGCGACCGTGACCGGTGGTCTCGTCGCGCTGCGCGCGCTTCGCCGTGCGGGGCCGGTCATGCGGCAGTGGGCCGCCGCGGCGGGTGACCGTAAGATCCTGCTCGCCGGGCCGCGGTCGTTCTGCGCAGGCGTGGAGCGGGCGATCGAGATCGTCGACCGTGTCCTTGAGAGGTACGGTGCCCCGGTCTATGTGCGCAGGCAGATCGTACACAACGCGCACGTGGTCGGCTCGCTCGCTGATCGCGGCGCGGTGTTCGTGGAGGAACTGGACGAGGTACCTGACGGCTCCGTCGTGGTGTTCTCCGCGCACGGGGTGGCGCCCGCCGTACGGGCCGAGGCGACGCGCCGCGGCCTCGAGGTGGTTGATGCGACCTGCCCGCTTGTCGCAAAGGTGCACACGGAGGCGCGCCGGTTTGCCGACCAGGGCTATCAGGTCGTGCTGATCGGGCACGCCGGTCACGACGAGGTGGAGGGCACCCTGGGCGAGGCGCCCGGCATGGTGACGCTCGCGGAGACCGCCGATGACGTGGCGCGGCTGCGGCCCGCCGACGCATCGCGGGTAGCGTACCTGATGCAGACCACGCTGGCCGTGGACGAGGCGAGATCGGTTCAGGAAGCACTGCAGGAGCGTTTCCCCGGTGCCCGTGGCCCTGGCAGCGACGACATCTGCTACGCGACCACCAACCGGCAGCAGGCGATCCGGGCGGTCGCGGCCGACGCCGACCTGGTGCTGGTGGTGGGATCGGCGAACTCCTCCAATTCGGTCCGCCTTGTGGAGACGGCGCAGCGGGCAGGCCCGCCCGCCTACTTGATCGAGGACGTGACGCAGATCCAGCTTGCCTGGCTTGCCGGAGCGCGGGTGATCGGGCTGACCGCGGGGGCGTCTGCGCCGCCCGCGCTGGTCGATGAGGTGATCGCGGCGCTTCGCGGGCTCGGGCGCGTTGAGGTGGAAGAACGCTTGGTAGCCACTGAATCCGTGAATTTTTCCTTGCCGAAGGAGGTCCGGTCATCATGACGATGCCGCTGCGTCAGAGCGTCCGTATCGGCACCTATCTGCTGCGGCAGAAGATCCGCGGCAGGTCGAAGTTCCCGTTGCTCGTCGAGCTCGAACCGCTGTTCGCCTGCAACCTCAAGTGCGCGGGGTGCGGCAAGATCCAGCACCCGGCGAACGTGCTGAAGCAGCGTATGCCCGTCGACCAGGCGATTGCCGCGATCGACGAGTGTGGCGCGCCGATGGTGTCGATCGCCGGCGGCGAGCCGCTGATGCATCCGGAGATCGACGAGCTCGTCCGGCGGCTGATCGCGCGGAAGACGTATGTGTTCCTCTGCACGAACGCGCTGCTCATCCCTAAGCACATCGACAAGTTCAAGCCGTCGCGCTACTTCGCGTGGGCCGTGCACATCGACGGCCTCGCCGAGCGGCACGACGCGTCGGTGTGCAAGGACGGGGTATTCGAAGACGCTGTCGAGGCGATCCGCTTGTGTCAGCGGCGCGGGTTCCGTGTCACCACCAACACCACGTTCTTCAACACTGACAGCCCGCAGACCGTCATCGACGTGCTCAACTACCTCAATGACGACCTGAAGGTCGACCAGATGATGATCTCGCCTGCGTACGCGTACGAGAAGGCGCCGGATCAGGAGCACTTCCTCGGCGTGACGGAGACCAGGGAGCTCTTCCGCAAGGCGTTCGCGGACGGCAACAGGGACCGCTGGCGGCTCAACCACTCGCCGCTGTTCCTCGACTTCCTCGAGGGCAAGGCGGACTTCGGCTGCACGGCATGGGGGATCCCGTCCTATTCGCTGTTCGGCTGGCAGCGGCCGTGTTACCTGATGTCGGACGGGTACGCGAAGACCTACCGCGAGCTGATCGAGACCACCGACTGGGAATCCTATGGCCGGGGCAAGGACCCGCGCTGCGCCAACTGCATGGCGCACTGCGGCTATGAACCCACCGCGGTGCTTGCGACCATGGGATCGCTGAAGGAGTCGCTGCGGGCGATGCGCGGGACGTGACGCCGCCTGGGTGACGTGGTCCTCGGCCTCGGCAGGTTTGGCGCGCGGCCTAAAGGCCTGGAGCGCATCGTGGACCGGGCGATCCTGGTCAGCGCACCCGCCGCTACAGGGTCGTATCAGCGATGACGGTCTCCGACGGGTCGGCCGGCCTGGTCTTCAGGTGAGCGGTGTCGTTGAATCCGCGGACGATCCACTGATGCCCGAACACGACCAGGTGCGAGATCGATGCGTTGTCGGCACCGATAAAGGCAAAGGGCCGCGACCCGCTGGCGAGAGCGAGTGCCTGGCCGATGACGCCGCCATGAGTGAACACCGCGAGCCGCTGACCCGGGTGGGCCGCGGCAAGCTGCTCGATCGCCTCGCGTACTCGCGCAGCAAACGCCGCCGCGGTCTCGGCGCCCGGGATGACGTCCCAGCGTTGCTCTGCCCACATCTGCTCGGCCTGGGGGTGGTGCTCCGCGACCATCTTGCGGAACAGGCCGCCCTCCCAGCTGCCAAGGTGCACTTCACGCAGGCCTGCCACCACCCGCGGCGTGAGCCCAAGCAGGCGCGCGAGCGGCGCGGCCGTCTGCGCGGTCCGGCGCAGGGTGGTCACGTAGATGGCGTCGATGTCCAGCGCGGCGAGCCGTCCGGCGACACGCTCGGCCTGCTCGCGGCCTTCGGGGGCGAGCGCTGGGTCGCCATGCCCGTCCACGAGTGGGAACGGCGCTTCCGGCTTAGCGGGCTGGGATTCACCGTGCCGGATAAGCAGTAGCTCAGCCGCACCTGGCGGCAGCAGGAACCGCGCCTGGCGATACTCGGTCGCCACCTTTTCATCATCACCAGGGAAGGTCACAACTTCAGCAGACTACCGGGGATGGCGTCGCCGTCAGGCGGGGGTCTGCGGCCCAGCACCTGGCCGTTCCGCGCCAACGCAGCTGGGCCAGGCAGCTGGGCCAGGCAGCTGGGCCAGGCAGCTGGGTATCCGGATCCGCCGGGTAGGTAGGAGGAGGATGCTGAAGTGGGGATTGGGGCGGGTGACCGGCACACACGACGTAGCGGTCCCCGGGGGTCGCGGGCCGCGGGCTGCCCGCCGAGTCAGTGGCTCACGGAAGAGTTCCGAAACGTCCAAGGCAGCTTGGCGATGGCTCCGGCAGACTCGTGCGCATGACAGATACCGTTCCACCACCCCAGGTCTGGCCGACTCTGCGCGCCCGCGGCACACGCGGCCTGATCCGCTTCCTTGTCGACGCGTTCGGTTTCGAGGAGACGGCCGTCTACGGCGGAGGCGACCTCGTCGAGCACGCGCAGCTGTCGTGGCCGCCCGCCCCAGGTCTGGCCTGCGGACATCACCCGGATTGGGTGAGTCCACCTGCCACCCGCATGGGCGAGTCTGGTTGCACCAATGGATCGCGGGAAGGGTATCCGTGCGGCGGGACGAGGCCGGGTCGGCCGAGTTCGGAGTCGGCTGGTTTGGAGGGGGAATGGCCCGAAGGGCCCGAACGGCTGCGCTTGCGGTCGCGATGACCGGTCTGGTGGCGGTGGCCGGTTGCGGGTCCTCGGGCAGCACCGCGGCGCCGCCAAGCCCAACGGTCGGTCCGGCGACGCAATGGGCGGGCTCGGTGTGCTCGTCGGTTCAGACCCTCCAGCAGTCGCTGACCAGCCTGACGAGCAAGATCACAATCGATGTCAACCCTTCGCAACCCAGTCTCGACCAGGCCAAACAGCAAATGAGGCGGCGAGTGAATGCGGTCGAGGCCGCCGCTGCCGGCGTAGTCACCTCGGTGGGCAACCTGCCGCCGTCTTCTGATCAGGATTTGAGGAACGCTCAACAGCAGCTGAAGGCATCCAGCGATCGGTCGCAGCAAGCCGTGCAACAGGTTGAGTCGGCGGCCACGCAACTGCAGAGCGCCGGTGTGCCGGCGCAATTCGCCAAGGATATTGTCGCCGTCGGCGCCGCCGCCTTGGGTGCCGCGAGTGATGTCGGCGACATGCTGAGCAGCCTCAAACGGTACGTGTCGAGCACGCACATCTCGGTCAAGAACGCGTTCGGCGATGCGCCGTCCTGCCGGGCCCTGCAAAACAGCACCTGACCGGGTCCGGGTCAGCCCGGGCAGCCGCGAGCCGTGCGGATATCTTGCGCTCGAAGGCCGGAGCAGACCGATGCGGGCGGTTCAGTGCGCGCGATCGTGTGCGCTGGTGGCCGCTGCCGCTCTTAACAGTTGGTGATATTTCTTGGTGACATGGCACACCGGCAGCGCTCCGGCCGTCCGGGGCTCATCCGGCAGCGGGTCGATTCTGGCCTGGCCGAGCTTGTCGCCGATGCGGACCGGCCACGGGCGTGGACGCTGCTGCTCGATGGCACGCCCCAGTCCCATGTGGACCTCGACGAACCTGATCATCTGGAGTTCGAGTACGTCCGGCGTCTTGGGCACCTGGTCGATCTGGCCGCCCCGCCCGGCCAGCCGGTCCGCGCGCTGCATCTTGGCGCAGGTGGGCTGACCCTCGCGCGGTATGTGGCGGCGACCAGGCCGCGCTCCAGGCAACTGGCGGTCGAGGTCGATGCCGCCCTGGTCGCGCTGGTCCGCCGCGCCCTGCCGACCGGCCTGCGCGGGCGCCTGCGGCTCCGCGTCGGGGACGCGAGGGAGATCACGGAGCACCTTCCCGCCGGTTCCTTTGACGTGCTGATCACTGACGTGTTCGAGGCCGGGCGGACTCCGGCGCACCTGACTTCGGTGGAGTTCGCGGCGGCCGCTGCCCGGGCGCTGAGCCTCGACGGCGTGTTCGGCGTCAATGCGGCGGATGGCGGTCAACTTGGCTACGCGCGGGCGCAGGCAGCCACGGTTCGCTCGGTCTTCCCCGAAGCCTGTGTGATCGCCGATCCGGCGGTGCTGCGCGGCAGGCGTTTCGGCAATCTGGTGCTCGCCGCGAGCCGCCGCGACCTCCCGGTCGCGACGCTGACCAGGATCGCAGCCGCGGACCCGTTTCCCGGACGGGTCGTGCACGGTTCGGACCTGGTGAGGTTCATCGCCGGAGCCAGCCCGGTAACCGACGCCTGTGCGGGGCCGTCACCGCAAGCTCCGCCGGATCTGTTCACCACCACCGGCCCCAGCCCCGTCACCGGCCGCGAATGACACCGCTCGATCTCGCCTACGCCACCTGGATGGACCGTTTGGCGAGCCCGAGCCAGTAGCCGGTGATCGGGGCGGGCGGCCCCGCCGGATCGTCGGCGGCGCCGAGGGTCACGAAGAGCGGGACGAAGTGCTCGGTGGTCGGGTGCGCGTAACGGGCCGCGGGCGCGCTCCGGAACCCGGCGAGCGTGTCGACGTCGCCCCGGTCCAGCGCCTCGGCGGCCCAGTGGTCGAACTCCACCGACCAGTCGGGGGGTGGCGCGTTGAAATGGTGGTCGCGCAGGTACGGCAGCCCATGAGTGAGGAACCCGCTGCCGATGATCAGCACGCCCTCGTCGCGGAGCGGGCGCAGCCGCTTGCCAACGTTGATCAGCCGTACCGGGTCCAGGCTCGGCAGGGAGATCTGCAGGACGGGTACGTCCGCGGCCGGGTACATGACGGTCAGGGGCACGTAGGCGCCGTGATCGAGACCGCGGTCCGGTTGATCGGTAACTTCTTCCGCGCCCGCCAGCAGTGCGCGGACCTTCGCCGCAAGATCAGGGGCGCCCGGTGCGGGGTACCTGGTCTGGTAATAGCGCTCGGGGAAGCCGTAGAAGTCGTACACCAGCGGTGCGGCGTTGCGGGTCGCACCGATGGTCAGCGGCGCGGCCTCCCAGTGCGCGGACACCACGAGGATCGCGCGGGGCCTGGGTAGTGTCTGCGCCCAGGCGGAAAGCTGGGTAACCCACAGCGGATCGTCGACGAGCGGAGGCGCGCCGTGACCCAGGTAGATGCCCGGCATCTGGCCCTCGGCGATTCCCGTGGCCGCGCGCTCGGCGACCAGCCGTGCCGCGTCCGGCGGCACCGGCTCATGCGGGGACGGATACGGGCGCAGTTCCTCGTCCATCGCCGCTCGCGTTCCTGGGCTCGGTGGTTTCGGCTCCTGCTGAGGACCGTAACCCAGGCTGGTGGATAGCGGCGCGCCGGGTCCGGCGTGACACGCGGGGATCAAGGTTGCCCCCGCCGCGCGCGCAAGCCAGCGACCACCGGGTGAGACGATCCCGGTATGTCTGACATGCCACACGGCACCGCCCGGAGCGCTGTCGGCGGCATCAGGTTTGCGCCAGCCGGCCGGACGCTGGGTGTTGCTCGCGACCGTGCTCGGCTCGGGCATGGCGATGCTCGATGGGACGGTCGTCAACATAGCCCTGCCGTCGATCGGCAGGAGCCTGGGCGCCTCGCTCGCCGGCCTGCAGTGGACAGTCACCGCGTACACCCTCACCCTGGCCGGGTTCATCCTGCTCGGTGGCTCGCTCGGAGACCGGCTCGGCCGCCGCCGCGTGTTCCTCACCGGCGCCGTCTGGTTCGCGCTCGCGTCGGCGGTGTGCGGGCTCGCACCCGGCATCGGCGTGCTGATCGCCGCGCGGGCGCTGCAGGGCGTCGGCGGCGCGTTGCTGGCTCCGGGCTCACTGGCGATCATCCAGGCCACCTTTGCCCCAGACGACCGGCCGCGGGCGGTGGGCGCGTGGTCTGGTCTCGGCGGTGTGGCCGGTGCCGTGGGCCCGTTCCTCGGCGGCTGGATCGTCCAGGCGATCGGCTGGCGGTGGGTGTTCCTGATCAACCTGCCGGTCGCCGCGGCCGTAGTCGCCGTGACAATGCGGCACGTGCCAGAGACCAGAGATCCGTCCGCTCATGGCCGGTTCGACATCCTGGGCGCCGCGCTCGCCGCGCTCGCCCTCGGCGGGATCACCTATGCGCTCATCGAGGCGTCGGGGAATGGCGCGACTGGTGGTGGCGTGCTGACCGCCACCGCCGCGGGTGTGGTCGCGGCGGCCGCGTTCGTGATTGTCGAGCGCAGCCGGGGCAGGTCGCCGGAGCGCGTGCCGCCGATGCTGCCGCTCGACGTTTTCGGCTCACGCCAGTTCACCGCCGTCAACGTGGTGACGTTCGTGATCTACGGCGCGCTCAGCGGCATGCTTTTCCTGTTCGTCCTCGAGCTCCAGTTGGTGTCGGGCTACTCGCCGCTTCAGGCTGGCATGGCTCTGTTGCCTTTTACCCTGCTGATGCTGCTGCTTTCCGCCCGTGCCGGGGCGCTTGCGCAGCGGATCGGCCCCCGGTGGCTGATGACAACGGGCGCGCTGACGTGCGCGGTCGGCATGCTGCTCATGACAAGGATCGGCCCGCATGCCTCGTACCTGCTGGACGTGCTCCCCGCGGTCTGCGTCTTCGGGCTTGGGCTGTCCATGGTGGTCGCCCCGCTGACCGCGACGGTGCTTGCCAGTGCGGACGTCCGGCGCGCGGGAGTCGCGAGCGGCGTGAACAACGCCGTGGCGAGGGCCGCGGGCCTGCTCGCGGTCGCCGGGCTGCCGCTCGCCGTCGGGCTCACCAGCCCGGACTATAAATCGGCCGTGCTGTTCGAGGGCGGGTTCCGCGCCGCGATGGTCGTCTGCGCCGCACTGCTCGTGGTCGGCGCGCTGCTGTCCGCCACTTTGATCGACAACGATGTGCTCCGCCGCACGGCGGCCGGCCCCCCGGTGCCAGAACCCGAATGCAAGACATGTCTGCCCATCGGCGCCCCGCCGCTTGAGCCGGGCGGACCAGGTGACCGCTGACTGGTGACCGCTCGACTGGTGACCGGTGGCCGGTGGCCGGTGGCCGGTGACTGGTGACTGGTGACGGCCATTGCTCCTGAACGGCTGCCCGCGGCGCGACCGTACACGTGCTCGAAGGTGCATGGGTCCGCACCCGGATGCCGCACTCCCTGATCTGCGGCGCGGGCAGTGATCATGTCCCGCGTAGCGGTGGCAAACGATCTCCCTGGCCTGCGGGCGCCCCGGCTTGCGGGCGCCCGGGCCTCCAGCGCGCTGCGGCGCCGCGGCGCTGCGCTCAACCATGCTGAAAACGCTGGCTCCCAAGTGAAGCGGGGGTCGGGGCCGATTCGGGTCTTGCGTTCGAGGATGTCGTGAGGCGGCAGGGCGGCGAACCAAGCCTCAGCGCACCTCGCGTCGAGGTGCAGAACGCTCGAGAAGAGATCGCTCGCGTACTTCAGATCGAGGTGGGGCGGTCGTGAGCAGGCATCAGCAGCCTTTCATCGACGGCCCTCCATCCTCGCTCCAGACATCCTCCTATCCGATGCAGTTCGTCGCGGCTGGTGCAACAGACCTGCTGCACGCCGTCGACATCGTCAAAGGTGCCACTGCGTATGTCGAGAAGAAGCTGGGCATCCGGCAGGCCGGTTACCGTGACCGGCTGACGATCCGCCCGCCGGGCCCGGGCGAGGTCGCATTCTTTAAAGTGCCTGACGATGGCTCAGTGCTGATGGTAGTGATGCATCGCACGGCATAGTCTGAGCGCCTGTCCCACGTTTCACCGCGGCATCGAAGCTGCCGTGCAAGATCTGCGGGCAGCCGGCAATGGCCCTGTTGGTCTGGCGGGTACCCGCTTCACCCTGCCCGCCATGTTCGCCGCGAGCCGGGACGTCCGGCTCGCGGCGCGACTTAAAGTCACTTGACGACTACCGCGACAGTTACTATACGTGACAGATTGCGTGCTCCGAGGCGCATTCACCTAAAGTAACCACAGGCGCTGACTTTGCGTAACGTCGTGACGCATTGATGTGCCCTGTGCCGACCCCATGGGACCGCTGGTTCACCAGCGGACACCGACGCTGTGGGCTCGATCGATGCGACTACCTGCGGGTTGCGGAAGGCGCGTGTACCAGTGGTCAGGTTGAGCCGCACTCGCGGTAGTCGTTAGGGATCATAAATCCCGTCAGTTCAGACCTCTATGATCGAACCTGCGTCGTCAATCCGATCGGCGCCTGGGTCGTCGAACCACACATCGCCGTCGGCCAGGTAACGGAACCGGTGGGGTCCCGACGAGAGCTCTGCGGTCACGCTGCGAGTGCCATTCTTGCGCCGCGCGAGCTGGTGCCGTCCGGGCTGCCAGTCGTTGAAGTCGCCGACCACGCTGACGGCGCCGGGTGGTTGGTCGACCGGCAAGCTGAACGTGACCCGGGTCTTTCCGTTGCGCGCAGGCGAACGCTTGAGCATCCCGTACCTCCCGATGAATGCAGTGAATCCGGCACATAAGCACCTGTGCGGCACGATACCGCTTCCCCAGGGACCTAGGTTCATTGGGGCGACGGTCCCGTTCTGCAGATACCCCAGTGCGTGACGGTTGATGCATTAGCAACGGACGTGATGGACGGGAGAGACAGCATCATGCCTTACCTGTGCCTCAGGTGAAGACGATCCCCCCTCGCGGCGAGATCATAGAACTCGCCGACGGTGACGATGCCCTTAACCTGATCGATCAGGCCGTCCTTGGTGAGCCAGAACAGGTCGACTGACGCCATGCAGCGGTAGGGTTCGGCGCTCGTGCCGGGCGATCATCTCGATGGACCGGGAATTGACGGGATGTCCGCTTGCGTCATCTTGTTGGCCATGTAATGTATCCGGGGCGGTGGCATGCCCGTAGGCCGCCCGCCCAGGTGACAATGGCCCACGCCGGGATTGCCGGCAGTGGCGAGTTTGATGTGCTCGTGCGGGCCGCTTTATCGTGTTGAGGTCGAAGAACGTAAGAACGATTCGGCTCGATGCCTCCCACGGGTGCCATTAGTTGTGATCAGTGCCGAACGGATTTCCCGCGATCGCCCCTTCGAGATGATAATGTAAGCTATTTTCCATAGTGCTAGCCACGCGGCCGCCGTCCGCGAGCCGTTTTTCCGCGACCCGCGTGCCTGCATGCCAAACCCGGGTACTGCACGGCCGGGCAGTAGCCTGGCGGGTACAAAGCAGGCTCGTCGCCGCGGTCAGGGGCACGGGCGGGGTGGCGGCCGTGACAGGTCCCGCCGGTGCCGCCGCCGAGGATCACGCTTCGACTCATCACGGTCTCAAGCTGATGATCGTCGTGATGGCCGACGTGGCGCTGCCGCGACGCCCGTGGCTGGAGCGAAGCCAAGTATCATCAGTAACAATGCGCAGCAACACGGGGCAGGCGCCCGACGGTTCGCCGTCGCCGGACACCCGGCGGGGCCGCCTGTGGAAATCGGCGGAGTCGAAGGGAATCCCGCTGCGGGCGATCCTTGCGACTGTCGCCGTGGTGGTCGCGGTCTACTTGGCCGGTAAGCTGATCTACCGGCTGCGGGACGTCTTTCTGCTCATCGTCGTCGCGGGGTTCGTCGCCCTGCTCCTGAATCCGCTGGTGGTGGCTCTCCAGCGCTGGAAGGTGCCGCGCCGGGGCTTCGCGGTCGCCATCGTCACGTTCTGGGGTGTGCTCGTCTTCGTCGGTCTGGCGGTCGCATTCGGCTACCCGCTCATCAATGGCGTTACACACCTGGCCAACCGGCTGCCGTCCTACGTGAACCAGGCGGAGCAGGGCAAAAGCTGGATCGGTCATCTCGCCGTCCGTTACCACCTGCAGACATGGGTGCAGCAGAACGCGTCGAAACTGGCGATCTTCGGCGCCGACCTCGGCAAACCGGCGCTCGCCCTCGGCAAGGGCGCGTTCTCGCTGGTCATATCGCTCGTGACCATCTTCGCGCTCGTCCTGCTCCTGCTGCTCGAGGGCCCGAAGCTGCGCCGCGGGGTCCTTGGCCTCATGGCTCCGCAGCGGGCAGAGCGCTACGCTAGGATCGCGGCCGAGGTCAACCGGTCGGTCACCGGTTACATGCTGGGGAACTTCCTAACGTCGATCATCGCCGGGATCGTCGTGTTCGTCCCCCTGTTCATTCTCGGCGTCCCCTTCGCGTTTCTGTGGGCGCTGTGGGTGGCGCTCGTCGACTTCCTCCCCATGATCGGCGGCGCGCTGGCCGGCATACCTACCGTGCTGTTCGCCCTCGGCCACTCGCTTACGGCGGGGGTCGTCACCCTGGTGGTCTTCCTCGTCTACACCCAGATCGAAAATCACGTCCTGAACCCCGTGGTCATGAGCAGGACAGTAAAGATCAACCCGTTGCTCGTGCTTGTGTCCATCCTGATCGGGGCGTCGATCGGCAGCTGGATCGGGGGCTTCTTCGGCGGCTTTGTGGCGGCGTTGATCGCCATACCGACCGCCGGCGCGACCCAGGTGATCGTCGGCGAGGTTTGGCGGGATACGGCGCCGGAGGCGCTGCCTGCCGCGGTGGTGAGCTCCGAGCAGGAGCCGTCCACGCGTCAGTGAGATGCGCTCGCACCGATCCGGGCGGGGCGGTTCTTGCGGCGCACCGCAGCTACGGGTGCACGCCTCGCACCGGATCTGACCCCTGGCTAGTACCCCATATAGGTATGTTCAGTCCAGTGGGCGCCCGGCGCGAACGAGGGTGTCGATCGCCTCGCGCGGGCCCTCCTCGGTCTCGACGACGCGCCTGACCTGTTCCGCACGCGCTACGCGCAGGCCGTCGAGTTCGGCAGCGATCATGCCAGGGGTATAGAGGACCAGTGGATCCTGGGGCCCGCCGGTGCCGTTGCTCAAGTTGGTGACGTCGTGGCCGACCACAAGCATCACGCCTCCAGCGGCGAGCGCCGCCGTGGCACGGTGCAGAACGCAGGACAGTTCCGTAGGTACCAGGTGTAGGTAGGCGATCAGTACCAGTTGATACACGCCCGGCCCGGGCACGTACTCGCGCAGGTCAGCTCTCAGCCAGTCAACCTTGACACCGCGCTCCGCGGCGAGGCGCCGCGCGGTGGCCAGGCCGGTCTCGGCGAAGTCGACCGCAGTCACGCGCCAGCCCTGCCCGGCCAGCCAGACCGCGTTGCGTCCCCGGCCGGTGGCGAGATCGAGCGCCCGTCCAGGCGCGAGGCCGCTGAGTTCCGCGACGACGAACTGGTTTGGTTCCGCAGTCCACACCAGCCCGCTTGAGGCGTATCGGCGGTCCCAATCCTCGCGCTCCATGCCGTTACCTCCTACCGTTACTGGCGCGTAGCGCGCCGTTCATCCGCGCCGGCAAGCGGTCACGCGGGTTGCCGGCCCGCAACGGCCGCGGGGCAACGGCGGCGCCCATTCTCGCTGCACGTCCTCCGCACCGCGGACGCACGTCGCCCGCGGGCCCGCAGGGCCCATGTTCCCGCAGCGACTCCTGTCACCGCTGGGTCCCTGGCACCGCTGGGTCCCTGGCACCGCTGGGTCCCTGGCACCGGCGGGTCCCTGGCACCCCGCTGGGTCCCTGGCACCGCTGGGTCCCTGGCACCGGCGGGTCCCTGGCACCCCGCTGGGTCCCTGGCACCGCTGGGTCCCTGGCACCGGCGGGTCCCTGGCACCCCGCTGGGTCCCTGGCACCGCTGGGTCCCTGGCGCCACTCGCCGCCCAGTCAGCCAGCGGGCTGCTCGGCGGCGACGCGCCGGCGCACATCGTACAGGCTGCTATTCCCTGCGGAACCCGGACGCGGAGGTGGGTTGCGGAACTACCAGGCGGGGTGCTGTCGTACGCCATCGTGGTCCGGCGCCGCGGGAAGCGCTGAGATCAGTCCCACGCTGCGGCGCTCGGGCGGAGTGGCTGTTCGTGAACCCGGGCAGCGACACGAATTCCTTTGCATACACGTGCTGTGCGTGGGTAACAAAGGCTGTGAAGTGACTGAGAATATTTTCGGGAAAGCGGCCGCCGGTGAATTTGCTTGAGCTGTCCCGCTGGCAGTTCGGGAGGACGACGGTCTATCGCTTCCTGTTCGTGCCGATAACGATTGGCCTCGCGTTCCTCGTGGCCGGCTGCCAGACCGCCTGGTTCCGCACCGGCCACGGGCGGATGCCTCAAGGGCAGGCAAGTCCAACGGCAAGTTGTTCCTGATCAACTCTGCGATGGGCGTGGGCACCGGAATGCCCATGAGTCCCAGTTCGGCGTGAACTGGTTTGCCTACTCGTTGGTGACATTTGTGGTGCGCGGCTCGCAACCGTGGCACTGCTGGTTACTCCCTCAAATTCACCTTCTTCGGCCTGTAAATGTTCGGCTGGATGGCCCGGCTTAGCCGCGACGGTGTCGGCATATTTCATCCCGGCTGCCAATTCCTGGATGCAACAGCCGGTCGGCTTCTGTTGCGACCGAGCGGCTCAGCGCGCGGAGTTGTCCAGCTTCGCCGCCCTGTTTGGCCCGACAATGCTCGACGTGCTGAGGCCGTACGCGTTGCTCGGACTCACAAACTGGCGCTTTCACTATGCACAGTCCTACTTTGCTGGCGGTCAGGACCGGTCAAGACCACCCGAAGACCACCGGTGACGCCAGGCAGGCGCGAGGCTGGTCGCCAGCAGGACCGCCGCCGTGGCTCTTGTGTTCGCGGCCGGCCTTTCTGAGCCGGACACAGGTCAGTTACCGTGGCGTGGTGCGCGCGTTGCTCGCTGCTGTCGCCGCGCTGGCGCTGGCCGTGGCAGTGAAGGCGAACCAGTCCAGGAGCGAGGGCATTGCTTTCGCGGGGACGGCGGTCGCGATCGCGGCGGCCACCGCCTCGTTGCTCGTGGCTGTGTATCCGGACGTCCGACCGTCGAGCATCAATGTTGCCCACAGCCTTACGGTTTTGAACGCTTCCACCACCGCCAAGAAGCTCGCGATGCTGACCGCTTTCGCCGCGATCCTCCGACCGCTCGTCCTCCTGCACCAGAAGTGGACCTACCGGGACTTCCGCAAGCGGATCGGCACCGGGGACATACCCGCACCGGTGGCGCCGTTCGGGCGGCCAGAAGGTTCGGCGGGCTCCACGGGCCCGCTAGAGTCAGCTCGATGACACCGCTGGATCCGCGGCTGCTGCGTCATGCGCGGCAGACCGCGGTCCATATCGGGGTACTCGTCGGGCTTGGCACTGCGGCGGCCGTTCTTATCCTTACGCAGGCGCAGTTGCTGGCTGGGGCGATCAGCGGCGTGTTCCTCGATGGCACGCCACGCAGCGCGCTGAGGGGCACCCTCACGGCGCTCGCGGTCGTGTTCGGGGCACGTGCGCTGGTCGCCTGGGCCACCGAGGCATCCTCCTACCGGGCGTCTGCGGCGGTGAAGTCGGCGCTGCGCCGCCGCTTGCTCGCCCACGCGGTCGCCCTCGGCCCGCGGTGGCTCGCGGCAAATCGCACCGGGGAGCTTGTCACGCTCGCCACCCGGGGAATCGATTCGCTGGACAGCTATTTCGCCGCTTACCTGCCGCAGCTTGTGCTCGCCGTGGTGATACCGCTCGTGGTTGTAGTGCAGATCGGCTCGGCCGACCTGCTCGCGGGGGCTACGATCGCGCTCACTCTCCCGCTGATCCCGATGTTCGGTGCGCTGGTCGGCCGGGCCACCGCGCTGCACACACGGCGCCGCTGGCGAGCGCTCGCGCTGTTGTCCCATCACTTCCTCGACGTGGTGGCCGGGCTGCCCACGCTTAAGGTGTTCGGCCGGGCGAAGGCACAGGCCGAGGCCATCAGGAAGGTCACAGGTGACTACCGGCAGGCGACCATGGGCACGCTGCGGCTTGCGTTTCTCTCCTCGCTGGTTCTCGAGCTCACCGCCACGCTGTCGGTGGCGCTCGTCGCCGTCGGTGTCGGGTTGCGCCTCGTCTATGGTCACCTGGACCTGCGCACCGGGTTGCTCGTCCTGATCCTGGCGCCCGAGGCCTACCTGCCGCTCCGCCAGGCTGCTGCCCAGTTCCACGCGAGCGCGGACGGCCTCACGGCGGTGGCCGAGGTGTTCAATGTCCTCGAGACCCCGGTCCCGGAGACCGCTGCTTCCGTGATCGGCGCCTCCGTGGCTGATGCGATCGGAGGGCCGGCGCTGGCGGGTCCGGCCGCTGGAGGGTCGGCGGTGATGGGTGCAACCGCTGGAGGGTCGGCGGTGATAGGTGCGGCCGCCGCAAAGGCCGCGGTGAAAGGTGCAGCCGTCGCGGGTTCAGGCATCGCCAGTTCTCGCATTGCTGGTTCACACAGGGCACCTGGTGCTGGTGCTGAGCGACAGGTACGGCGGCTACCCGGGCCTGACCCCCTGGCCATCAGGGTTGAGGACGTCATCGTGCGTCACCCGGGCCGAACTGATCCCGCGCCGGAGCGGGTCCGGCTGACCCTGGCGCGCGGTGAGATCGTCGCGCTGGCGGGGGCTAGCGGATGCGGCAAGTCGACGCTGGTGGCTGTGCTGCTCGGCTTCGTCGCGCCGTCGACGGGCCGCGTGCTCGTGCAGGGGCTCGACGGCGAGGTGGATCTCACCGAGGTCGACCTCGACGTCTGGCGTTGCCGCGTCGGGTGGCTGCCACAGGATCCCGTCCTTTTCCATGGAACCGTCGCGGGCAACATCCGGCTCGGCTGGTCAGAAGCTCCGGCGGACGTGGTGGCCGCGGCCGCCCGCGCGGCCGCGCTTCACGAGGTCGGGCTCGATGCGGCGGTGGGGGAGCGCGGCGCAGGGTTGTCCGCTGGGCAGCGCCGCAGGGTGGCGCTTGCCCGCGCGCTGCTGCCCGGTCCGGATCGCGGCCGGTCCGTACTGCTGCTTGACGAGCCCACAGCGGGGCTCGACCCCGCAGCCGAGGCGCGGGTCCTTGATACGCTGCGCAGCCGCGCCGCGGCGGGCCACGCCGTACTGGTGGTGACACACAAGGCCGCAGCGCTCGCCGCGGCCGACCGTGTCATCCACCTTGCCTGCGGCACCACCTTGACGGCTGCCCGGCCACCGACGGCCGGCCCAGTCACAATCAGCCCAGTCACAATCAGCCCAGTCACACTCGGCTCAGTCACAGCCGACCCGGCGACAGTGAGCCCAGTTGCGGGTGGACCCGTCCCGGTGAGCCCTGATGCGGCCGGTCCGGCGCCAGCCGAGACAAGTCCCAGCCTGCCAGGTCACGGCCTGCGCCGCGACCGCGTCTCCGCTGAGAGCTGCTCGCAGGAAGGGGAGATGCGCCCGCAAGAATGGCGCGAGCAGTACGGCGGTCCGGGCAGGTCCGCGCAGCCGCCCGGCCATGCCCACGGCGACACCAAGGGCCATCCCCCCGGGCAGGCTGCGGACCACGGCTCCGACCACGAGCCCGGCCACAGCCCCGGCCCTGGCCACAGCGCCGGCCCTGGCCACGGCTTCGGCCAAAGCCCAGACCCCGGCCATGGCTCCCGCCATAGCCCCGTCCCCGGCTCTGGTCCCGTCCCCGGCTCTGGTCCCGTCCCCGGCTCTGGTCCCGTCCCCGGCTCTGGTCCCGTCCCCCGCTCTGGTCCCGTCCCCGGCTCTGGTCCCGTCCCCGGCTCTGGTCCCGTCCCCGGCTCCGGTCCCGTCCCCGGCCAGGCCCCCGATCGTGGCCTCTTCGATGTCCCGGCTCATGGTCCGGAACGGCCAGCCGATCAGCCGCGCCTGCCTGACGGTGCACCGCAGGGCGTGCCGGACCGCCCGACCTCACACCGCGCCGCGCTGCCCCGCCTGGGCCGGCAGCTCACCTGGCGGCTGGCGCTCGCCGCGCTCGCCGGCACTGGTGCCGCGGCTTGCGCCATCGCGCTCAACGGTACCGCCGCGTGGCTGATCTCCCGCGCGGCGCAGCAACCGCCCGTACTGTCCCTGATGGTGGCCATAACCGCCGTGCGGGGGTTCGGGATCGGGCGGGGCGTGTTCCGTTACGCCGAGCGGCTGGCCGGCCACGACACCGCGCTGCGGGTTCTGGCCAATCTGCGGGTGGCCGCCTACAGCCGCCTGGAGCGGCTCGCCCCCGCTGGGCTCGCCGCGTTCCGCTCTGGAGATCTTGTCAGCCGCCTCGTCACCGACATCGATAGCCTCGCGGACCGCTGGCTGCGCGTGCTGCTGCCCTACCTGGTCGCGGGCGCGACCGGGGCCGCCACGGTCGCGGTGATGGCTGCGCTGCTTCCCGGAGCCGGTGCTGTCGTTGCTGTCAGCCTGCTTTTGGCCGCGCTGGTCGCGCCCTCCATTGCCAGCCTTGTCGCCCGTCGCGCCGAGCGCCAGCTCGCGCCTCGGCGCGGCGAGCTTGCTGCCGCCTCGCTGGACCTGCTGCGCGGCGCCGGTGAGCTTGTCGCGTTCGGCGCGCTGGACACCGCGCTCAGCCAGGTGTCCGCAGCTGACCTGGCCGTGTCACGCAGCGAGAGCCGTTCAGGACTCGGCCGGGGAACTGGTGCGGCGGTCGCGGTGATCGCCGCTGGGGCCGCGGTGTGGGGAAGCCTATTCCTCGGCGCCGATGCGGTGCGTTCCGGCGCGCTGCCCGGTGTGGCGCTAGCCGTTGTCGTGCTCATCCCGCTCGCCGCGCACGAAGTATTCGCCGGCCTTGCGCCCGCCGCGCAGCAGCTACCACGTCTCCGCGCGGCGGCCGCACGGGTGGCGGGCGTGCTCGCCGCGCCGGACCCGGTGCGCGAGCCCGACAGCACTCAACGCACCGCCAGCGCGGCAGGCATGGTTGTGCCCGCACTGCCTGGGCCGCCCTACGACATCCGGATCGAGGGGCTCACCGCGGCCTGGCGCCGCGGCGGGCCCGACGTGCTGCGGCGGATTAGCCTGGATGTACCCGCCGGGCGGCGCATCGCGATCACGGGCCCGAGCGGATCAGGCAAGACAACGCTCGCGATGGTGCTGCTGCGGTTCCTCGACCCCACCGCGGGAAAGGTCACCCTCGGCGGCGTGGACATCACCACCCTCCGGGGTGACGAGGTGCGTCAGGTGATCGGGCTGTGCGCTCAGGACGCGCACATCTTTGACTCCACCCTCGCCGCGAACCTGCGGCTTGCCCGGCCTGATGCCGACGGCGACGAGCTACGGGACGCGCTGCGCCGCGCCCGGCTGCTCGACTGGGCGGACAGCCTGCCGGACGGACTTGACACGCTGGTCGGCGAGTACGGAGCCCGGTTGTCCGGGGGGCAGCGGCAGCGGCTCGCCCTCGCCCGCATGCTGCTCGCGGACTTCCCCGTGGTGGTCCTGGACGAGCCCACCGAGCATCTTGACGAGCAGACAGCCGGCGCGCTCATTCACGACCTGCTCGAGGAAACCCGCGGTCGATCGGTGCTGCTCATCACTCACCGCGCCGAGGCGCTCACCGAGGCCGATGAGATCGTCCATCTGGAAGACGGCAGAATCGGTTCCGCTCCGGCCGCCGCCCAATTCGCTGCCCCATAGGAGCGGCTGGGAAAGCAAGGCGAGCCGAACGGGCTCGGCTTGTTTTCGAAGTCGCTATCCATGCTGGCTGTCTCAGATTCCTTTATCAGCACCTGAATCCGCGGTACCCAACGCTCTGCAGCCGGCGTTGCGTTCGTGCCCGGATCGGTTCCCGGGTTGCACTGGACGGTTCCCGGTCGCACTTGGATCGGTTCCCGGTCGCACTGGATCGGTTCCCGCGTCACGCTGGATCGCGCACGGCTGAGCAGCCCCTTGTAACATCGGCATCCTCCGCTAAACCGTCCCGCACGGGGCCGACAAGAGTTGTACCGGGAAGCTGCTGCCGATGTCCGCACCGCCGCTGCCGGGATTCCTCGCGGCCCTGGCGCCGCTGCTCAACCACTACGGGTATTTTGTCGTAGCAGTACTGGTGATGGTGGAGGACTTCGGTGTCCCCGCGCCGGGTGAGACTGTGCTGGTCGCGGCTGCGGTGTACGCCGGCGCAGGTCGGCTTAACATCGTGGCAGTGGGGGTGATCGCCGTGCTCGCGGCTATCGCGGGGGACAACATCGGCTATGCGATCGGCCGGTACGGCGGCCGGGCCCTGGTATTGCGATTCGGCAGGTACGTTCTCATAACCAGCCAGCGGCTCGCCAAAGCCGAGGGCTTTTTCGCACGCCACGGCGGGAAGGTCGTGGTCGTCGCTCGTTTCGTGGAGGGTCTGCGCCAGCTGAACGGAATCATTGCGGGAATAGCCGACATGCGGTGGCCCCGTTTCCTGACCTTCAACGCGCTCGGCGCGGTGCTGTGGGTCGGCACCTGGGCTTCGCTCGGCTACCTGGCCGGTAACCACATCAACACGATCTACACATACGCCACCAGGTACCCGCTATATCTGCTGATTGCCGCGGCGGCGGTGGTGGCGGCCGGGTTCGTCGCCCGCGCCGCACTCCGCCGACGGCGACGCGCTTTACCCAGGTGATCAAGCGCCTGAGTGCGCGTCATTGCGTCGCGCGTAATGGCAATTCACGTTAGCTTGATCACCTGCCGCCATCAGCCTGGAGTTGCCGCGATGTGAGCAGCGAGTGCGCATAATCGTGGGCCGGGGTTGCGGAGGCGCTGTACGAGGCGCCGGCCGGAGCCTGCGTCAGGCGCTGGCGAAGCGGCGGGCGCTCGGGTAGCACTGGGCTCCGTCCACCACGATGTTGGCACCGGTGACCCAGGATGCCCGCTGCGACAGCAGGAATGCGACGACGTCGGCCACTTCCTCCGGCCGGCCGAGCCGCCGGTGTGGGAACTGGGTCGCCAGGAACGCGGCGAAGTCCGCCGGGTTTTCCCGCTGGAAGGTCTCCCAGGAACCGCCGGGGAACATGATCGATCCGGGGCTGACGGAGTTCACCCGGATATTGTGCGAAGCGAGTTCCTGCGCCGCCACGGCGGCCAAATGAATCTCCGCCGCCTTGGCGACCGCGTAGTTGGCCCGTGGTGCAGGCCGCATGCCGGTGATCGAAGCGACGATCACCACCGCGCCGCCGCCCGCCGAGCGCAGGTGCGGCAGCCCGGCTCGGATCAACTGGGCCGCGTGCCCGGCGTTTAGCGCGAACGTGGCCGCGAGGTCAGCGGAGCTTGAGTCGGTCAGGTTACCGCCGACCGTGCCGCCCGCGTTCGCCACCAGATGGTTCAGGCCGCCGAGGGCGTGAGCGATCTCGCACACCGCACAGTCCAGCATGGTGGGATCAGCGACGTCGGCGGGGGCTGTCGCCACCGGCACGCAATGCCTTGCCAGGCGTTCGGCGGCGTTGGCGAGACCGCCAGGGTCGCGTGCGACGAGGCCCACCGCTGCCCCCTCGGTGGCGAGCGTCTCGGCCACCGCGAAGCCGATGCCATGGCTGCCTCCCGTGATCAGCGCACGGGTTCCACGCAGTCCCAGTTCCATGCCCAGCACGTTACCCATAGGTCGGCACGCGCTCTGCCCGCACCCGGCGCGGGTCGGCCAACCGGGCCAAAGCCCGGGTTGAAGCCGCCCGCGGGCGCGCCCGGATCACCGATCACGCCGCGACTTCCTCCTGGCGTGAGCGGGACCACAACATCGCGAAGCAGGGTTCTTGCCGGTGGTGAGGGCGACCAACGCAAAGCAACGTTGCCGTGCTGGGCGCAGCTCGACCGGACCTTGGTCCCTAGCCTCGTCGGCCTGCACTGCTTAGCTTGGCGATGAATGCTGGCGGCCCTGGCCGCGCTGCCAGTGTCGGTGACGTGCCCGTCGCTGGCCGGGTGCGCTGCGTGCCCGTCGCAGGCCGGGTGCTGGTCCGGGCTAGGAGGCCACAATGAAGTCATACACCAGCGGTATATCCGAGGTTCCGCTGCTTGGCGACACGATTGGCGAGAACCTGGACCGGACGGTGGCCGCCTTCGCCGACCGCGAGGCGCTAGTGGACTGCGCGAGCGGGCGGCGCTGGACCTACGCACAGTTCGGCCGGGCCGTGGACGACGTGGCGCGCGGACTGATCGCGATCGGCGTCGAGAAGGGCGACCGGTTCGGCATATGGGCGCCGAACTGCCCGGAATGGGCCCTGGTGCAGTACGCGACCGCCAAGATCGGCGCGATCATGGTGAACATCAACCCCGCGTACCGCCTGCAAGAGCTCGAATATGTCTTAAACCAGTCGGGCATCAGCGTGCTCGTGTCCTACCAAGTGCATAAGAGCAGTAATTACCGAGAGATGGTCGGGCGGGTGCATAGGTCCTGCCCGCAGGTCCAGTCCGTCATCTATATCGGCGACCCGACATGGGATGAGCTTGTCGCTGCGGGCGTGGACCCGCCGGATTCTGCACTGGCCCAGCGGGCGCAGAGGCTGTCGTGCGATGACCCGATAAATATCCAGTACACCTCCGGGACGACCGGGTTCCCGAAGGGCTCCACCCTGTCACACCACAACATCCTCAACAACGGTTACTTCGTCGGCGGCCTGCTCACCTATACGGAGGAGGACCGGGTGTGCCTGCCGGTGCCCTTCTACCACTGCTTCGGGATGGTCATGGGCAATCTCGCCGCGACGAGCCGTGGCGCATGCATCGTGATTCCCGCGCCGTCGTTTGAACCGGCGGCGACCCTGGAGGCGGTCGCCAAGGAACGGGCCACATCGCTGTACGGCGTGCCCACAATGTTCATCGCCGAGCTCGGCCTGCCTGGCTTCGCCGGCTATGACCTGTCCAGCCTCCGTACCGGCATTATGGCCGGATCGCCGTGCCCTGTGGAGATCATGAAACGTGTGGTCACCGAGATGAGCATGACCGAGGTCGCCATCTGCTACGGCATGACCGAGACATCGCCGGTGTCCACCCAGACCCGCAGGGACGACGACTTGGAGCGGCGGACTGCGACTGTCGGTGCGGTGATGCCGCATGTCGAGATCAAGATCATCGACTCCGTCACCGGGGCGACGCTGCCCCGGGGCGAGCCTGGTGAGCTGTGCACGCGCGGGTACTCGGTCATGCTGGGGTACTGGAATGCCCCGGAACACACCGCCGAGGTGATTGACGCCGCCCGCTGGATGCACACCGGGGACTTGGCGGTGATGCGCGAGGACGGGTACATCAATATCGTCGGCCGGTTCAAGGACATGATCATCCGGGGCGGGGAGAATGTGTACCCGCGGGAGATCGAGGAGTTCCTCTACGGGCACCCGAAGATCTTGGACGTCCAGGTGATCGGGGTGCCGGATGAGAAGTTCGGTGAGGCAGTCCTGGCCTGCGTGATACTGAATGATCGCGACGGCACGCTCACCCAGCAGGAGGTCGCCGAATTCTGCAGGGAGAACCTGGCGCACTACAAGATCCCGAAGTACGTCCGGCGCGTCGACTCGTTCCCGATGACGGTGAGCGGCAAGGTCCGCAAGGTCGAGATGCGCGCATGGGCGATCGAGGAGCTCGGCCTTACCCCGGGCGCTATCTAAGCCTCGATCCACCGCGTAAATAGGGTTCTGCCGGGCGCGCCGACGCGAAAGGTGCCCTCTGAACTGGGACGATGGGAGTTGCTAACACTTCCATTCCCCAGATGGAGAGGACACCTCGCAAGTGCGATTGTTGCACGGGCTGGCGAAGATTCACGCATCGTTTGATGACCCGAATCTCGTGTCACGGGCGGGCCTGGTCCCGGTGAGGGCCCTGGCGCAGCGGGCCGGCCTTGCCGCGCTGGCCGGCGAGCATGTGGCCATCGCTGGCCGGTGCGGGGTGAATGCGCACCTGAAAGTGCCGTGCCTGGTCGCCGGGATGGTCGCCGGGGCGGACAGCATCGACGACATGGACCTGCTGCGGCATGGCGCGATGCCGGCGCTGTTTGGCGGGATCCGGGCACCGTCCACGCTGGGGTCGTTCCTGCGCTCGTTCTCCTGGGGGAACGCCCGGCAGGCGGAGAAGGTGAGCCGGCTGCTGCTGGCGGACCTGGCCCGCCGCACGCCGTTGCTGCCCGGCAAGGACGTGGTGGCGTTCGTGGATATCGACTCGATGCAAAAACGTGTCTACGGCCGCAAGAAGCAGGGCGCGGCGTTCGGCCATACCAAGATCCAGGGCAAGAGCCTGCTGGTGCGGGGGCTGAACGCGCTGACCGCCACGATCAGCACGCCGCTGGCTGCGCCGGTGATCGCCGCCACCAGGCTCCGCGGCGGCAACGCGGGCTCGGCCCGGGGCGCCGCGTCCTTCGCCACCGAATCGGTCACTACCGCCCGCGCCACCGGATGCGCCGGGACGCTCGTGGTGCGGGCCGACTCGGCGTTCTACTCCGCGGCGTTCACCGGCGCGGTCCGCCGGGCCGGGGCGTGCTTTTCGGTCACGGCGAAGATGGACCCGGCCGTCAAGGCGGCGATCGCCGCCATCGGCGAGGATGCCTGGACCCCAATCAGATATCCGCGGGCGATCTGGGACGACCAGCTGCGCTGCTGGGTGCCGGACGCCGAGGTGGCCGAGGCGCACTACACCGCCTTCACCTCGAAGAAGGGGCAGGCCATCACCGCCCGGCTGATCGTCCGCCGGGTCAAAGACCTCAACCGCACGGCCGCCCAGGGCCAGGACGAGATGTTCCCCGTCTGGCGCTACCACGCCGTGTTCACCGACTCCCCGTTCGCGACCATCCAGGCCGAAGAGCACCACCGCGACCACGCCCAGGTCGAACAGCTGTTCGCCGACTGGACCGACGGGCCCCTCGCGCACCTGCCATCAGGCTCGTTTCCCGCGAACGCGACCTGGCTCGCCTGCGCCGCCATCGCGCACAACGTGCTGCGCGCCGCCGGATCCCTGGCCAGCCTCGCCTACGCCAAGGCCCGCGGCGCCACGTTGCGCCGCGACCTCATCAACGTCGCCGCCCGGACCGCCCGCCACGGCCGCGGCGAGATCACCCTGCACCTGCCCGAAGGCTGGCACCGCGAGCAGCACTGGATGAGCCTCTTCGAGGCCGCCTGCGGCCCGCCCGCCCACGCGGCCTGACCAGCCCAGACACAGTCACGCATTCCCACGGCCCAGCGGCCACCCGGCGAACTGCCAGCCAAGATCCCCGATCAGAAACCGTGGACAAGCCGCAGAAAGGTGAGCGGCGAGAAAACCACGTCCCCTGCCATCCTCAAGATCACGTCCACTGGGCCATTGCCCCGCAACGCGATCATCTGAATTCGGGCGGTGGATTGAGGCTAAGGGCTCACCGAGAATTAACTTCCCGTGATGCCGGGAGTGTCGGCAGCGGGGCGGGGAAGAGGGTGTAGTTCCACTCGCCGTGGAAGTCGTGGCGTCTGATCGAGTTTTGCTCCAGGGCCTTCATCTCCTTGTCGGAGATCTTGATGCCCTTCTGGTAGATGCCGGTGTCCAGGGCGGCCTGGACGGTCAGCCCGGTCTTGGTTGTGGTCGCGGCGATCGTCTCGACGATGACTTCGTGGCTGGTCAGCGGCCTGCCGCGCCAGTTCATGGAGATCTGGGCGAAGAGCCGGTGCTCGATCCGGTTCCATTTCGAGGTCCCCGGCGGGAAGTGGGACACGCTGATCTGCAGGCCGAGTTGTTGCGCGAGCCTGGCCAGTTCCACCTTCCACAGCCGCAGCCGGCTGCCGTTGGAGCCGCCCGCGTCAGCGGTGATGAGCAGCCTGGTGGCGTGCGGGTAGGCGGCCTTGCCGATGTTCTCCCACCAGCGGCGGATCGACTCGACCGCGAAAGCACCGGTGTCGGCGTCGGTGCCGACGTTCACCCAGCCGGCGTTGGCTGTCATGTCATAGACGCCGTAGGGGACAGCGCGGCCCAGTTCGCCCTTGAAGTCGTGCACCTGCACCCGTTCAGGCTGGCCGCCCGGATGCCATTCCTTCCCGCCGTTCCGGTAGTTGCCGACCAGCTCTTTCTTCTTGGTGTCCACGCTGATCACCGGCTCGCCGGCCGCCTGGAACGCCCGCACCAGCGTGTTGATGAGCCGGAACTGGCCGTCCCGGTCCGGGTGCTGGCGGCCCTCCACCGTCTTGGCGTTGCCCTGCAGGCTGTAGCCGTCCTCTTTCAGCAGCCGCCCGACAGTGTCAGCAGACACCCGATGGCCCGCGGACGCCAGCTCGCCAGCCAGCTTCTCCGTCGACTTGGTCGTCCACCGCAGCGGCGACTCCGGGTCACCGCGGGTGGCCGGATCCACCAGCCGGCTGAACGCCGGCACCAGCCCCGCATCCACCTCGGCCCTTGGCCGCCCAGCCCCGCCCCGCCGAACCCGGCCATCCGGTTCAATGCCCCGCTCCAGTTCCCGGGCTCCCCGGCCCACCGTGTCCGGATGAACCCCGGCCAACACCGCCACCCGCTTGATCCCGCCCCGGCCCAGCGACCGCGCCTGCGCCCCCAGCAGCAGCCGCCACTGCAGCTCGTTCAGATGGGGGCGCACCTCCGCGAGCATCTCCGAGAACCGCTCCTCATCCACCACCAGTTGTCCCATACCACAACCGTAGGCAACCATCTCGCACAAACATAGTTAATTTAGCGGAGGATGCTAAGCCCATGCGTGATCGGCTCGTCAGGCCAGTACCACGCGCGCGGCGCCGCGAGCCAGGCGTACCACCTTTGCGCGCTGGAGTGCCGGGCGTCCTGGTGGTCTGAACGGTGCCCTGATAGGCCGCTGGCTATGTTTTGGGCGCTGTGCCGGTGATTGCCTCTTCTACCCGGGTGCAGATCGCGGGTGCGGGTGCGGCGCCTGTCTGGCGGGAGATTATCTGTCCGTGGTTGATCAGCAGCGGGGTGGGCACCGCGTGCACCGCGAACCGCTGGCTGAGTCTGGGTGCGCGGTCGACGTCGACTTTGACCAGCTTGAGGTGGCCTGCCAGCTGGGTGGCGACCTGCTCGAGGGCTGGGCTGATCTTCCGGCAGGCCACCCGCACCAGGTGGCCCACCGGTCGACCACGACGGGTATGGCGGCATTTTCGGCGATCTCGGTGAAGTCGCCGTCGGTCGCGTCGGTGATCCATAGGAGCGGCGTGACGCAGTTGCCGTAGCGTGGGCTGCCCGCGGCGGCTGCGGGCACCCGGTTCTTGCGGCCGTAGCGGGCACATGCAACGGCTTTTGAGGTTACCGGCGGGATGCTCCCGGTGGGGGCCCGGTGCCGGATTTGCCGCTCGGTCGCCGGGGCGGTCTGCGTCAGCGGATGGGTGCGCGGCGGTGGGCTGGCGCGCGGCGCCTGGCGGTGGGTTGCCGGGTTGTCGTAGGTGACGGTGATCTCGCCGTCGCGGGCGCTGACGTGGATGATGGCGCCGTCGTGGATGCCGTCGGCGACCAGGTCGCTGCGGTATTTCTCCAGCGCCTCGTAGGCCCTCCGGCATCGCCGATGTGACCCGCTGATTACCCCGGATCGCGGTCAGCTCCCGCAGGAACTGATCCCTGGTCAGCCCTTCCCCGTCCAGCAGTCGCCCGGCGGCCGTCGCGCTGCCCTCCTTCAGCAGCGCGATGACCAGGTGCTCAACCGAGACGTACTCGTCCTTGAGCCGCCCGGCCTCACGCTCCGCGCTGGCCAGCAGGTTGCTCAGCCGCTGGGAGACAAAACCTGCCCAGGTGCCGCGCCCGGCCCGCTCACCCCGGGCGGCGGCGAAGCCCGGCTTCCACCTGACCGCGCAGACGCTCAGCATGGGAGCCCGCCTCCGCGAGCAGACGCGGCACCAGGCCATCCGGCTGATCCAGCAGCGCCAGCAGCAAATGCTCCCCATCAACCTCCAACCTCGGTATGCCCGAACCGCGCCGCCGTGGCCTGCGCCTCATGCAGCGCCTCCTGAGACTCTGGGTCAGACGGTTTATGTTCACAGCCGACCTCATCCGATCGCGAGACGGTCCGCTCCACCCGCCCTCGCGCCCCCGCCCGCCCTGGCGTTTCTGTGTGCTGTGGCGATTGTGTGCCGTGGTGTTTCCGCGTGCCCCAGCGCCGCCTCGAGTTCGGCGACCCGGTCGAGCAGGTAGGTGATAAGGCCGAGGGAGGCGTAGTTGATGCTGAACGCGGCGCGCAACCGCTGGATGGGGTGCCCCGAGCTTTCCGGATCAGGATCCATTAGGGTCTTACCGGAAAGGACGGGGAACGGGTGACGGGGAAAAGCAAGAAATATACGCCCGAATTCCGCGAAGAAGCTTCCCGGCTGGTCATTGACGGTTCGCGGCCGGTCGCTGAGGTGGCGCGGAAGATCGGCATAAACGAGTCGACGCTCGGCTACTGGGTTAAGGCTTACCGGCGGAAGCATTCGGGGGAAGAGCTGCCGCTGGACATGCCGCACCGGGCGCGGCTGAACGAATTGGAACGACGGGTAAAGGAGCTGGAGCAGGAAAATGCGTTCCTGAAAAAAGCAGCGGCGTACTTTGCGAGGGAGCATCGGTGAGCGAGAAATACGAGCTTATCGAGGCTGAGTACGCTGACGCATGCGCCACGGATGTGGATAGCGCTCCTACGATCCAGAACATGTGCCGGTGGCTGGGCGTAGCTGTTCAGCAAGAGTGAGCTTGTGACCTGCGGGTCTGTGATGGTCTGGGCGACACGCCGTGCGGGTTCTTGATCTCGGGGCTTGCGTGGTGATCAATACGGCAAGTGCCCGAGTTGTCGCTGCCTCCTGAGCTGCTGGCGTTGCCGTCAGCCGAGCTCGCGGCCCGGCTGGCTGCCGCGCTGGAGGTCAGCGCCCGGCTGCGGGATGTGATCGAGGCTCAGTGTAAGCAGCTGGAGGCCATGAAGGACCAGCTTGCTGCTGCTATGGCCAGGAACGAGCAGCTGGCCCGGCGGGTTGAGGAGCTGGAGCGCAAGGCCGGGAAGGATTCCTCGAACTCGGGCAAGCCGCCGTCGAGTGATCCGGTGTGGGACAAGAAGGCGGCCGGGAAGAGCGCGGATCGCTCGATCCGGGAGCGGGGAACCCGGTCACCGGGTAAGCAGCCCGGCGCTGAGGGCTCGACGATGAAACTGGTCGATGACCCTGACAAGACCTTCTGCTGCCCGCCGGGTGAGTGCTGCGGGTGCGGCGCGGACCTGGAGGATGAGCCGGTCTGTGCTGAGCGGCGCCATCAGGTGACCGATGCCGCCCCCGCCCCGGCGCCGACGGTGACCGAGTACCGCGCGCAGGCTAAGCAGTGCCCCGGGTGCGGGACCACCAGCGTCGGGGAGCTGCCCGAGCACGTCAGGGCGCGGGCCAGTTTCGGTCCCGAGACCCACGCTCAGGCCGCGAACCTGCTGGCCTGCCATGTCTCTGTCTACCGGTCCACGATCCTGCTCGCACAGATGGCCGGCATCAGGGTCTCCACCGGGTGGATGGCCTCGGTGCGCGGCAAGGCCGCCGCGCTGGTGGCCTCCAGCGGGTTCATGGAGCATGTCGCCGCGCTGCTGAAGACCGCCCCGGCGGTGCATGTGGACGAGACCCCGGCCCGGGCCGCCGGGGGCACCCGGTACGTGCACCTGGCGTGTACCCGTTACCTCAGCCACCTGCACACCGGCACCCGCTCAGCTGATGACATCGACGTCGGCGGGGTACTGCCCGGATACTCGGGGATCATCGTCCGCGACGGGTACGCGGGGTATGCGCACCTGACCGACGCGCTGCACGCCTGGTGCGGAGTTCACCTGCTGCGCGATCTCAAGGGCCTGTACGACTTCGAGCCCGCCCGGCAGTCCTGGGCCAGGGACATGGCAGGCCTGCTGATCGAGGCCAGGGACGCCGCCGCTGCGGCGCGAGCGGCGGGCCAGGCCGCCCTGGAAGCCACCGCGCTGGAGCGACTGCTGGCCCGCTACCGGGAACTGGCCGCCGCCGGGTTGACCACCAACCTTTACCGACTCACCGCCACCGCCAAAGACGCCCGCCGCCTGGCCCGCCGCTTCCGCGGTTTCGAAGACCTCATCCTGCGATTTGTCACCCGCCCCGACCTGGACATCTTCAGCAACAACGAGGCCGAGCGGACCATCCGGCCCATCAAGGTACAAATGCGCAGCTCAGGAGGCTGCTGGCGGACCCTGCAAGGCCTCGCCGACTTCGCGCTCGTCCAGTCCTACCTGTCTACCGCCACCAAATGGAGCATCGACAAACTCGACGCCCTCCGCGCCCTGTTTACCGGCAGCACCTGGATGCCACCCCGACTCGAACCAGACTGACCAGCGCCTCACACAGCAAGATCGCAACAAGCCGCTGACGCTTGCTGATTAGCTACGGCTGGGCGTATCACCATCAGGATTTTATGAATGGCGGTCTCGGCAGGAATCCGCCGCGGAAGAAAGAAGGAGGCAGCTCAGGCTCCTGATCACCAAGATCTTCGAGGACGCCGACGGCACCTACGGGTACCGCAGGGTGCACGCCCAGCTGGAGCGCTGGGATGTCCCATGCGGCCCGGAGCTGGTCCGCAAGCTCATGCGCGAGCTGGGCCTGGAGCCATGCCAGCCGAGGCCGTGGCGGCACAGCCTGACCGAGGGCGGCCCGGCCGGGCCGATCCCGGACCTGGTCGGCCGCGACTTCACCGCGCAGGTACCGGGCGAGAAAATGGTCGGTGACATCATCTATATCGCAACGTGGCAGGGATGGCTTTTCCTCGCCACGGTGATCGACTGCGCCAGCCGGAAAGTGGTTGGCTGGGCGATGGACGATAATTACAAGACACCGCTGATCTCCGCGGCTATCGAGATGGCCGCCCGTAATCTCAGCCTTCCGGAGGGAGCCATATTCCACTCAGACCGCGGGAGTAACTATACTTCTGCCGAGTTTGCAGGGGTGCTCGAGAGCCTCGGGATACGGCAGTCCGTCGGCCGTACCGGGATCTGCTATGACAATGCTCTCGCGGAATCGTTCAACGGCGCACTGAAAGTTGAGCGTGTGCACCGCTTGATCACAAGGGGTGAAGGCAATCGGGCTATTCGGGAGAGCGGGATCTTCCCGGAGGTACCGATGTCTTCCTGTCGGTGATCTTCTTTGCTGAGATTCTCGGCGGACCCGATGATTGTGGAGGGGTCCGTGGGGGAACAGCGTCGGCCGTTGACGCTTGAAGATCGTGAGGAGATATCGCGCTGTCTGGCGGTCCGCCTGACGAACAAGGAGATTGCGGCCCATATCGAGCGTAACGAGTCGGTGGTATGCCGGGAGATCTCCCGTAATGGCGGCCGGGAGAAGTACCGGGCGCACCGGGCGCAGTCGCGGGCGGAAAAGGAGCGATGCCGCCCAAAAGCCAGGAAGATGGACGCTGATCCGGTGCTGCGCTGCCATGTGGTGTCCGGTTTGCGCAGCGGCTTCTCCCCGGATCAGGTGGCGGGCCGGTTGAAGTACGACCGGGCCTGCGGGCAGGCTGGGGAGGTGGTGTCGCACGAGGCGATTTACACCTGGATATACGCGTTGCCGAAGGGCGAGCTGTCCCGCCTGGGCGTCGAGCTGCGTTCCGGCCGTGAGCAGCGCAAGCCGCGCGGGCGGGCAAAGACGCCTGGCGCCCGGATTGTGGGGATGCGCTCGATCGAGGACCGTCCCGGCGAGGTCGCCGATCGCCAGGTGCCCGGGCATTGGGAGGGTGATCTCATTGTGGGGAAGAACGGGGCAACGGCGGCCGGGACCCTGGTCGAGCGCACGAGCCGGTTCACCGCGATCGTCCCGCTTCCGTTCGGCCGCACCGCCGACCGGGTGCGCTCGGCCCTGATCGATCAGGTCACGGATCTGCCGGCGCAGCTGGTGAAGTCGATCACCTGGGATCAGGGGTCAGAGATGGCCGATCATGCCGCCTTCTCCCTCGCCACCAAGATCGATGTCTATTTCGCCCACCCGCATTCACCGTGGGAACGGGGCACGAACGAGAACACGAACGGGCTCATCCGGGAATACATCCCGAAAGGGACGCCGGTCCCTTCCGATCCTGGGTTCTTGAATTCCGTGTCTCACTCACTAAACATCCGCCCGAGGCGTATACTTGGCTACAGAACGCCAGCCGAAGTGTTCGTCGAGATGCTTAGCGAATTTGCTTCCACCGGTTGACACCGCCCCGCACTATGTACCCGACACGGCGGAAGGCCCGGGAGGACATTGCACGGTACATCGAGATCCGCTACAATCGGAACCGTCTCCACTCAGGACTTGGATACCGGACCCCGCAAGAGGTGCTGGACCAGTACCTGAGCAATCAGGCGGCAGCATAAAAATAGCTCAAGAAATGCCTGTCCGGAAAACGCGGGGCAGCCCAGGATGCGTGCCACTGCGGCCGGCTGGCGCGGCCGGAACCACATGCGCCCGCCGCGTCCTGGTCCGGCTCGAGCAGCCCGAGCGCGACCAGCCGGCCGACCATGCCAGGGTGCATGCCAGCCGCGCGGGCGAACGACTCGAGGTCCAGCCGCGCCACTGGCGGCCGGACCCAGACGATGGCGTGGGTCACGGCCGGCTCCTCGGGTCGAACCTGGAGACCGAGGCCAGCCGCTCGAACAGCCGCTGTTCCTCCCTGGTCGGCTTGGCGGGCACCATGATCCGTGCCTCCGCGATCAGGTCACCCGGCTTGCCCTTGGGATTGGGCAGGCCGCGGCCGCGCAGCCGCCGCCGCCCGCTGGAGGTCCCGCGCGGGACCTTCACCTTCGCGTCGCCCCCGGGCGTGTCGATGGCCACGGTCGCGCCGAGCACCGCCTCCCACGGGGACAGCGGCAGATCGATGTGGGATGTCCCGCCGTTCCACCCGGTACCTGGGGTGGCCAGCGATCCGCACCAGTAGGTAAAGGTCGCCGGACGGGGCGCCGTCGCTGCCCTGGCCGCCCTGGCCGGCCAGCCGTATCCGCTGCCCCTCGGTGACCCCGGCCGGGATATTGACGGTCAGGGTGCGCGGCTCGCCCGGGCCGTAGAGGGTGACGGTGCGGCGGCCGCCGCGGTGCAGCTCCTCCACCGTCAGCTCGACCTCGGCTTCCTGGTCGGCGCCCGGCACCGGGCCCCCCAGCCGCGTCGTCCCTGGCCGGAGAACAGCCCGCCGAGCAGATCACCAAACCCGGCATCGTCGCCGGTTCCGGTGCTGAACCATACGCCCTGGTCACCAGGGGGCTGCCCGCCCCGCGGCCGGCTCGCGCCCGCCCCGCGCCCGGCCCGCGCCCGGCCCGCGCCCGCCCCGCCGCGGCCCGCCCGCCGCGGCCCGCCCAGGCCCGCGTCCCGGCGCCGGTGCCCTCGGCACCCGGCGGAAATCGGACTCGAACGCCTCGTAGCGGCGGCGGGTGTCCGGATCCGACAGCACGTCGTAGGCCTCCGCGATCTCCTTGAAATGCTCCTCCGCCCCCGGGTCCTTGCTCACGTCGGGGTGGTGCGCCCAGGCCAGCTTGCGGTAGGCCCGCTGGATCTCGTCCTGGCTGGCCGACCTGGCTACCCCCCAGCACCTCGTAGTAATCCCGCGCGCCAGCCATCAGCCCGATCCCGCGGCGGGCGGCGTGGCAACCACGACCGCCGCCGGGCGCAGCAGGTGCTCGCCGTCGCCATACCCCGGCCGCAGCACACGCACCACTGTCCCCGCCGGGGCACCCGGATCGGGGACCGCGGCCACCGCCTCGTGACGGGCCGGATCGAACCTGGCGCCCAGATCATCGCGGCGCGGGAAACCGAGCCTGGCCAGCACCGCGACCGCCTGGTCACGCACCGCCCGGACACCCTCGGCAATGGCACCATCAGCCGGCCCGGTGTGCTCCAGGGCCAGCTCCAGATTGTCCACCACCGGCAGCCACTCCGCCGCCACTCGCGCCCGTTCCTCCGCCCGCCGCAGCCCCGCCTCCCTGGCCGCGCGCTTACGGAGATTGTCCAGATCGGCCAGCGCCCGCCGCCACGCGTCCTCCAGCCGCGCGACCTGCGCACGCAAGTCCGCAACCGTGACCGCAAGATCCACCTCACCAGCCCCGCCGCCACCAGCGGCCCCCGCCCCCGCCGGCTGCCCGCCTGCCCACTGCGCGCCGGCGGACTGCGCGCCAGCCGGGCCGGGGGACTGCGCCCAGGGGGACCGCGCGCCGGGGGGGCCGAGGGGTCGCGCGCCGGGGGACCGCGAGCCAGGCGGCTGCGGGCCGGGGGACTGCGAGCCGGGGGACTGCGGGCCGGGGGACTGCGAGCCGGGGGACTGCGCGCCAGGCGGGCCGCCGCGCGGTGGCCCGGCCCGGGCCGGCCAGGGAGCTTGCTGGTCTGCCATAGCGCCTCAATCGGTGGTGAATTCGGCGTCGATGACGTCGTCGTCTCCGCCACCGCTGGTCTGGGGCCCGCCCTGGCCGCCGGTCCCGCCAGGGGCAGCTCCGCGAGCACCGGCCGGGGCGGCGTTCAGGCCGTGGTAGATCTGCTGCAGGTCGGAGGTGAGGGACCGTAGCCGGGCCAGTGGTGCCTCCTCCTTGATCGCCTGGCGGGCGTCGGACACCGCCATCTCGGCCCGTGCCTTCTCGTTCACCGGTGCGGCATCACCAAGCTCGGCGAGGCGGCGTTCCACCTGGTAGGCGGCGGTGTCGAGCTCGTTGCGGGCATCGATCATCTCACGCAGCCGCTGGTCCTCGGCGCGGTGCTGCTCGGCGTCCCGGACCATCCGGTCGACCTCGGACGCGTCCAGGTTGGAGCTTTCGCTGATGGTGATGCGCTGCTCGGCGCCGGTGCCGGTGTCCCGGGCCGAGACGTTCAAGATCCCGTTGGCGTCGGTGTCGAAGGTGACTTCGACCTGCGGGACACCACGCGGCGCGGGCCGGATGTTCTCCAGCCGGAACCGGCCGAGCACCCGGTTGTCCGCCGCCCGCTCCCGCTCGCCCTGCAGCACCACCACGTCCACGGCGGACTGGTTGTCCTCGGCGGTGCTGAACGTCTCGGTGCGCCGCGCCGGGATCGTGGTGTTCCGCTCGATGACCTTGGTCATCACGCCGCCGAGGGTCTCCACCCCCAGCGACAGCGGCGTCACGTCCAGCAGCAGCACATCCTTGACCTCACCCTTCAGCACGGCCGCCTGCAGCGCGGCGCCGAGCGCGACGACCTCGTCCGGGTTGACGGTCATGTTCGGGTCCTTGCCGCCGGTCAGCCGGCGCACCAGCTGCTGCACCGCCGGGATCCGGGTCGAGCCGCCGACCAGGATCACCTCGTCGATGTCGTTCGCGCTGACCTTGGCGTCCTTCATCACCTGCTCGACCGGCCCCAGGCAGCGCTCGATCAGATCGGCGGTCAGCTGCTCGAACCTCGATCGCATCAAGGTGGCGTTCAGGTGCTTGGGCCCGTTCGCGTCCGCGGTGATGAACGGCAGGCTGACCTGGGTCTGGCTGACCGAGGACAGCTCCACCTTGGCCTTCTCCGCCGCCTCGAACAGCCGCTGCAGCGCCTGCGGGTCGCGGCGCAGGTCGATACCCTCCTGCCGCTGGAACTCGCCGGCCAGGTCATCGACGACACGCCGGTCGAAGTCGTCGCCGCCCAGGTGCGTGTCACCCGCCGTCGCGCGCACCTCGACCACCCCGTCACCGACGTCCAGCAGGCTGACGTCGAAGGTCCCGCCGCCCAGGTCGAACACCAGCACCGTCTCGTTGTTCTTCTTGTCCAGGCCATAAGCCAGCGCCGCCGCGGTCGGCTCGTTGATGATCCGCAGCACCTCCAGCCCGGCGATCTTACCCGCGTCCTTGGTCGCCTGCCGCTGCGCGTCGTTGAAATAGGCCGGCACCGTGATCACCGCCTCGGTGACCCGTTCACCAAGATACTTCGAGGCGTCCTCGGCCAGCTTGCGCAGCACCAGCGCCGAGATCTCCTCCGGCGCGTACAGCTTATCCCTGATCTTGAACCGGGCCATCCCGTCCGGACCCGCGACGACGTCGAACGACACCGCGCTGATCTCGCTCTGCACCTCCCCGAAACGCCGGCCGATGAACCGCTTGGCCGAATAGATCGTCCCCTTCGGATTCAAGATCGCCTGCCGCCGGGCCAGCTGGCCCACCAGGCGCTCACCCTGCCCGGTGAACGCCACCACCGACGGCGTTGTGCGCGACCCCTCCGCGTTGGCGATAACGGCCGGCTGGCCGCCCTCCACCGCCGCGATCACCGAGTTCGTGGTGCCGAGATCGATGCCGACTGCCTTCGCCATCAATACCTCCTACTTTCACCTGCCAACCTCAGCCGCCCGGCCAAGCACGCCAGCCGCGCGCCCCCCGGCCGGTCCCGGGACCCTACACGGCACCGGGACCGACCGGGAGAACGGCCGACGTGGTCAGGCCGGAGATCTCGACACGGCATGGCCGATATGGCAGCCTGGCCGCCCGGGCCGTGGCACGCCGGTCCGTCGGCCTGCCACCGGCCCCGCTCGCGGCTCAGTGGGCCCGGGCCGATGTCACCCGGTCACACCAGGTCGATGCCCACATCCGCCGACGTGGCGTGGTTGCGACCACGCTGACCGTGCGGATTCTCGCTATCGCGCCGGTTCTGATCAGCTCCGATCGTGCGTGCGCATGGTGGCGGTTTCTCATACTCCCGTGCAGCGCCGCACAACCGACACTCGCTGGCCCCCCGCGTTCCCACATCCTCAGATCGGGTAGTTCTGTCCAGGGTAATTCTTTCCTGGCGGGGCCATGGCGCGAGGATCGCCCCGCGGGTGCGCGACCGCATGGCGCCCGCGCGCGAGCCCAAGCCCGCGGGCGAGCCTGATTACCGGCGTATCCAGACAATTGTGCCGTTGCCCCGATGGGGATTTACAGGTTATGTAGCAATTTGTTACATGACCTGAGCGCGGGGAGCGAGGCATGTGACGAGATGCCGGGAAGCTCCACGCACGCTTCCGGCCCAAGAGCGATCCATCACGGCTGCGCTGGTTGGCACCCGGCTGCCTCCTGCGGGCCGGATCGTGGTCGCCACCCAGGCGCTCGAAGCAGGCGTGGACACCTCCTGCCAGACGATGTTCACCGCTAGCCGCCGCGCACCACGGGAAGGTGCGTGTGCGCGCGGCGCCGATGCCCGGCTAGGCTGACCACGACCCGCCCAGGATCCTCGGTGTGGAAGACGGGATGAGCTGCCGGCGGTGAGGCTCCCGAGCGGCGCGCGCACGCCGGCCCTCACCCTGGACACCTGGGCGCTGCGCTGCCCGGCACCCCGTGCCCCGATGCGGACGCGCGTGGCGGTGCCGAGGCTCGTGGTGGCGGCGCCGGTGATGACGCCGGTTCGTGGACCGCGCGCGTGCTTGCCCTACGCGACGGGCCCGACCTGGGCCCGTTCCGCCTGGCCTATCTGGAGGCGCTGGTCCGGATCGCCGACTGGCGGGCGAGCAGGCGCCCGTCGGCGGGCACGCGGGTCCCGGCGCCGGACGAGGCCCCGGTGCGGTGAGCAGGCCGGGCGCGGTTGGACGGCATCAGGCTGGCGCATCGCCGCGTACGCCGCCCTGACTGGGCAGTGGTGTGGCCTCAACTGGTCGGGGGGCGCCTTCGACCGGTGACCAGAGGCTGTCCAGGTTGATCACCACGCCCTCCTGGCTGCTGCGGGCGATGACAACGACCGCCTCCTCAGTGCCCGCGTTTTCTTCGCGGTGCGGCACGTACGGCGGGACGAAGACATAGTCACCGGGCTCGGTGCGCACCCGGATCTCACGGTCGCCGTCTGCGAAGACGAACTCCGGGCATCCGGATACGACGTAGATCGCGGTCTCGACATGGCCGTGGTGATGGTCACCGGAACTTGTGCCGGGTGCCACGTGCGTCTGGCCCATCCAGATGTTGCTCGACCCGGCTGTCTTGCCCGAGACGGCCTCAAGGCGTGTCATCCCGGTGGTCTGCGCGGTGTCGCCGCTCACCTCGCTGCCGCGGATGCGCACGAGCGCCCGGTGCCCGAGGTCATCGATCATTTCGAGGCTCCCGGATCTTCGGTGCCGGCCATTCCCGGCCGTCTGGTGCGGCCGTTTCGACCGTCTGATGTCGACCATCCCGGTTGTGTATGTTACTAGCCACTGCGGCTGTGTCGGGCCCATCATTCCGGCCGGGCGCGTCATTCCAGCCGTGTGGTGCAGCCATTCCGGCCGTGTGGTGCAGCCATTCCGGCCGTGTGGTGCAGCCATTCCGACTCTGTCGCGCCGGCTGGCCGACCGTGTCGTGACGGCCATCTTGCCCATGTGGGCCGGAGCGGCCATGTCGTGCCTTGGCCACGCGGTGCGCGCTTGACCTGCCCGGCCTGCCATGTCATTGCTGCAGTTTTTGGCGTGCCTCCAGCTCGACCGTGCCTGCCACGCGGTACATGCCGAGCAGACCGGGCCTGGCCGACGCCGCGCCCTGTGGCCATGTTGATTATTTCCCAATCGCCTCGGCCCATGCGCAAAGCGTGCCTCAGGAAGTAGAGAATATCGGATTAGACAGACAAACGGGATAAAAGCATGTCAGCCCCTGTCGAGCGCGACGGTGCGGGGTACGTCCCGCCGTCACGCTCTGTGCAGGAGGAAGTTGTTGATCACGAGAGGGTGACGCGCGGACTTACGGTGCGCCTGCGGGTGCCTCAAACGGGCGTGTGCGCCGCCCGGTCGGGCAGGCCGGCCCCGATGATTCATAGTTTCCGCTGGCAATGTTCACTTGTGCTGGTTATATTTAACCAACGAGTTACGATTTGGTTTGCCCAGATCACAAAGCTTATGCACCTTAAGTGCGCAGGTAGTGACCTGGTCAAAGCTGAATCCCGGCGGCGGCTGCTGTGGCGCAGCTCGCCGGGCGGGGCCCGCAGCACTGGTTGCGGGCAGTGGTGCACGCGGGCCGGCGGGGCCGTGGAACCCGGGACGGCGCGGAACGCGGATTGTGGAGCGCGGTAGTGGTGGCACGGAGATGGCCACAAGGGTGGCGATCAGCCGCCTGCTTATGTCCGCCGCGCCACAGGTGCGCCGCCCCAAAGGAGATGCTAGCTATGGTCGCCCGGGACTGGGCCACACCGGGCGTCGCGCGGGAGAGCCAATCCGATGGACGGTGACATATCCACGAGCCGGGACGCTGAGCGCAAGAGCGCCCCGCGCGGCCGCCTGCCCAAGAGCTCCAAGCCGGACCGCCCGCCGACAGCGGACAGCCCGTCCAATGCCGGTGGCCCGTCCAATACCGGTGGCCCGTCCAATACCGGTGGCCCGTCCAATACCGGTGGCCCGTCTATCTTCGGCGGCTCGTCCATGGCCGGCGGCGCGTTGCACGCGGGCATCTTCTCTGGGGCGGAGATTTTGCCAGAGGCTGGCGCCTCGTGCGCGGCAGGCAATCAGGCTAACCCGCCGGGCGCCGAGGCGGGCCTGGCGAACTCCTTAGCAGACTGGCCGGGCATCGTCTTCCGTCCGAAGACGACCGGCGTGAATGCGGGCTTCTTCAACTGGGAAATCGGCACTGGCGAGGTCATCTGCGAGTCGGCCACCTACAAGCTGCACGGTTTGCCTGACGACACATCCGCCACGATGGACACATTCTTGGCCCGGGTGCCCGAATCCGACCTGCCCGGCGTGATCCAAGCCATGCAGCAGATGATGGGGTCCTGCGACACCTACCAGATCGAGTACCAAGTCCTGGGCGAGGACGGCACTCTGCGGTCGATGGAGGCGCGGGGCAGGGTGTTCCCGGACCCGGACGGCCGGCCCGCCCGCATGATCGGCCTGGTCATGGACACCACCGCGATGTGGGCCAAACGCGACGCGGAACGGCGCCGCATGCGCGAAGGTGCGGATCGCGCGCGCCGCACGCAGGAGTTCACTGCCGCGCTCGCGTCCGCAACCAGCGTGGACGCCGTGATCGCGGCGGCTCGCGAGGGTCTGCGCGCCTATGGCGCGGACAGCCTGATCATGGTCGCGGTGGAGGACAGCCGGGTGACCGTCGTCGCCTCCTGGGGCCTCGATCACGCTACCGTTGACGCACTGACCGGCGTTGGGCAGACCTGCGCTACCCCGATCGCCGATGCGATGGCGTGGCGGTCGCCTGTGTATATTTGCTCCGCCGAGGCACTCGCCGGCGACTATCCGCAGCTGGCCGATGTCACCACCAGTTCGCCGCTGCGTTCCTTGGTGGCCCTCCCGGTGACAGGCTCGCACGAACGGGTCGGCGCGTGCCTGATTGGTTTTCCGGCCGCGCACGAGTTCCCGCCGGAGGAACGCGCCTTGCTTATCGCGGCGTCCGGTATGCTCGCCCAGTCTCTGGAGCGGGCCCGGATGTATGAGTCGGAGCACGCCCTGGCCAGCGAGCTGCAGCACGGTTTGCTGCCCAGGGGCACGCTCGCGGCGCCCGGTGTGACCATCGCCACTCGTTACCAGGCGGCGACGTCCGGTATGGAGATCGGCGGGGACTTCTACGACGCGATCCGGCTCAGGCACGGGCGCGTGGCCCTGGTCATCGGTGACGTCCAGGGGCATAACCTTTTCGCTGCGTCGCTGATGGGGCGGCTGCGGACCGCTGTACATGCGTACGCGCGCGAGGGCCATGGCCCCGCCCAGGTGATGGCACGCACCAATCAATGGCTCGTGGATCTGAATACGGACCCGGACATCTCGCTGTTCGCGACCTGCTGCTTCGTCGTGCTCCACCCGGCAACCGGCGAACTCGCCATGTGCCGGGCAGGCCATCCGCCGCCCGCCATCGTCACACCGGAGGCCGCGCCGCGGCTGCTGGATTGCGAGGGGGGTTTGCCGCTGGGTATCGACGCCAAGGCGCGCTATGTCACCGTCAAGATGCGCGTGCCGGAGGGCGCGGTGCTCGTCCTCACCACCGATGGCCTGCTCGAAACCGACGGGGACGACGTCGACTACAACGTCCGGTGCCTGCTGAGCGCGCTAGAGAATGGGACAAGAGTCGACTTGGAAACGCTGGCGGACGACGTGCTCAACAGTCCGCGAAGGCCACCTCGTCATGGTGATGACGTCGCGCTGCTCCTCGCCCGGCTCAATGAGCACATTTCCACCGCGTGGCCGCGCCGCCTCCGCGCGGCCGTCATCGCGGCTCCGCCCCCCGCGACCTCGGCAGGCGCAGTCTAGAGTGACGGAGTGCGGCACAGCGCACCCGCAGAGCTGGACGCGACGCGCAGGCGGCAGCATCAGGCGCTGTCGATGAGACCTGGCGGGTACGGCAGCCCGCGCAGGACAAGCGCCGTAGGCGGGTGCAATGGGACGCGGCTCATGGGGCGCGGAGAAAGCCGAGGGCATGGTCCGGGTCATGAATCGTGGTTCGCGCAGTTACTGCCCGGTCCCGACCCGGGCCACCCGTTAAGGATCAGGGAGACAGTCCTGGGCGAGGGCGCAGACACCGGCAGCTATCCACTGGCCGGGACGGAGAGGAGACCGCGATGGCGTCAGCAGCGTCGATGCAGCTTGGCATGGTGGGACTCGGTCGGATGGGAGGAAACATTGTTCGCCGCTTGATGCGTGGTGGCCATGAATGTGTGGTCTACAATCGAACTCCTGCCGTCACCAAGGCTTTTGCCGATGAGGGCGCGACGGGCGCGGCCTCGATCGAGGACCTCGTGTCGAAGCTGCGGCCACCCAGGGCGGCGTGGGTGATGGTTCCAGCCGGTGACATTACTGAGCAGACTATCGAGGCGGTGGCCAGAGAAATGGCTGCTGGTGACATTATCATCGACGGCGGTAACTCTTACTACCGCGACGATATGCGCCGCGCAAAGAAGCTCGCCACGCGCGGTATTAGGCTGGTGGATTGTGGTACCAGCGGCGGGGTTTGGGGCCTTGAGCGGGGTTACTGCCTCATGATCGGCGGCGAGAGCGACGCGGTAACGCAGCTGGATCCGATCTTCGCTACACTCGCCCCTGGTGTCCAGGCGGCCGAGCGAACGCCGGGGCGATCCGGCGAACCCGAGCCCTGCGAGCAGGGTTATCTGCATTGCGGCCCCAACGGCTGTGGACATTTCGTTAAAATGGTCCACAATGGCATCGAGTATGGGATGATGGCGTCGATCGCCGAGGGCCTGAACGTGCTACACAATGCCAACGCTGGCAAGCGGACGTCGGCGACAGACGCGGAGACTGCACCGCTTGAGAATCCCGAGTTCTATCAGTTCGACATCGATACCACGTCGGTCGCGGAAGTGTGGCGCCGCGGCAGTGTGGTCGGCGCCTGGCTGCTCGACCTGACCGCGAGCGCCCTCTACGAGTCGCCCGATCTGGCCGAATTTTCCGGGCGGGTATCGGACTCTGGCGAGGGCCGCTGGAGCTCTATCGCGGCGATCGACGAGGGAGTGCCGACCCCGGTCCTGACGTCCGCCCTTTACTCGCGGTTCGCCTCGCGAAACCTGGGCGATTTCGCGAACCGCGCGTTGTCGGCGATGCGCAAGCAATTCGGCGGGCACGACGAGAAGAAGGATTAGACCGCCAACGATCCCCAACGGCTACCGCCTGGAGCGAGGGGCATGAAACGTTGAGCTGGACGCGATTCGACGTGCGGCAGCGGGTCTGCGCGAACAGCCCGAACACGGCTCCGATCAGTCCCTGGTATTTGCCCGATGCCACTCAACCGAGGTTGATCTTCGAGACGCCAGCACGCCACCTCAGTCTTCTGACTGGCAACTATGCGCGGCACGCTACTTTCGGGGCGCTCGCAGTCTGATCATTAGACCCGCAGGTCAGCGTCATGATTGACAGATCGGCTAGGTGGCACCGGGTACTTGCCCCGCTCGTGCTCGTACCGGGCTGTTCTGGATAAGCCGTGCGCTTGATCCGTGGCGCGGCGCCAGCGACCGCTGCGCCTCTTCTCATGATCCCGGTAACTTTGTTGCGCATGCTTCACCAAACTTACCGGGATCATGAAATGCCATCCGCACACCGAAATCAGCGGCCCACCGCCGGGTGACGGGGGTGCGCCGCCGGGGTGCCCGACACCTGCCGCGGGTGATGATCTCGGAGGAGGCCGCCGGGTCGGCAGCAGGGTTGGCCGGGTGCCCCAGCGCGCGGCCGCACCGCGTGATCCCTATTTCTCGCCGGAGGACCGCTCCCACGCCGACTGGCGGGTCGTGCCGAGGGCCTCGCCAATTCGCGCCCCCGGCGCGGGTGCGGCGGGGGTTCCGGAACATCCGCGCGAAGATCACCTGTCCGGCCAGGCGCACCGAAACCCCGTAAGCCCGGCCCCGGCCGCCCGCCCGGCTCGAAGAACCGCCGGCCAGCCGCACGTCACGAGTCGGTGAGCACCGCAAGGCGAGCACGGCGAACAAGGAAATAGGTCAAAAAGCAAGCTAAGGATGTGCAGGATGCGGAGCTCGCGACCGTGTACACGCGGGAAAGAGCCTGGAGGCGGCGCGGGGAGTCGAGCGACGGGCTCGGATCACACGCCAGGCCGGTGCATCGTGACCGGCCAGGCCACTAATCACCGGCCGCGGGGCCGCCGCTGGGGGAGCATCGGTGCGAGCGAGGCAGCTGCGCTGAGGTAGGGAGTATGCAGGTGACGCGCTGGTCGATGTCGCTCTTCGGTACTGAAGGCGCGGCCGCGCCGGGCGGCGTCGGAGACGCAGATCCCGGTCGCGGGTAGCGCCGCACGGCGGCGCGAAGCGCTGCCACCTTGATGTCCGCCCGGCATGGGCGGTCGCTTGGAGGTGAGAGTCCTCTGGGGGATGAGGTGGTGCTAACCCCAAGTCGGAGGCAACGGCGTCGTCGTGAGGCGGGGTCGGGAGGAAGCGCGAAACGAAACTTTGCACCGAGGAACACGAACCGCGTATGAGGCGGGACGGTCTGGGTGAGCCAGCATCAGATGGCGAAGCCCCTCACCATCAGCAGGGCCGTCACGTAGACGCGGCGGGCGTAGAGGAAAGGTGGCCGTTCTTACCGGGGAGGCCTGTCCGGGTGTCGGTTGTGCTGAGGCGCCGCCGCGCCGACAGCTCACACCGCAAGGTATGGGTGGACTGGGCAGGAGTCAGCAGAGGCCATAGTGCCGGCAGGGGAACACGAAAGCCGGGAAGGGCCGAACGTCAGGTGGGCCAGCTCTGGAACGGTCGTTTGCACATGTCACGCCAAAGATCAGCTATGTCAGGCCGACCCAGGGAACAGCCGAGGGGGCGGAAGCCGCATCCATTTGAGAGATGACGATCCGCGGATTCGAACCGCCCGCGCAGCCATTGGGTGTAAAGGTAGCGCTCAGGGCCAATCGCTATGATTCACACCAACGAGGAGGAGTTGTGCCGTCAGCCGCTATTGACCGGGACCCCCAACGGAGCAGGCGGCAACGCCGTGGCCTGGCATTCGCCTGCGCTGTGGCCGCGACCGCAGTCACTGTGCTCGCGGCGGGATGTTCTTCTGGGTCACCGACCTCGGCCAGTTCGCCTTCCACATCGGCTCCAGGGTCGGCCGCTACCGAGGTCCGCGCCACCGCCGTGACCGCCACGGAGACCGAGTTCCACATCGCGTTGTCGACAACCACTTTCAGCGCGGGCACCTACACGTTCACCGCGGTCAACAGGGGCCAGCTGTCGCACACTCTCGTCATCAACGGGCCTGGCGTCAACAACATGAAGACGAGCATGCTGGCGGCCGGTCAGTCGGGATCGGTCACGGTCACCCTGCGCGCAGGAACCTACGACATCTACTGCAGCGTTCCCGGCCACAAGGCCGAGGGCATGGACGTGCATATCACCGTCCCCTGATGGCATCCGGTGAACCTCGGCGAGCCGGTCGGCCAGCGTGGTGGCGACCGGCTACCTGCTGGGGTCCCGGTGGCCAGCTCGGAGGACGGCGCCGCGTGGCTCGATTGGCTATGGCTCGATCAGCAACGCCCAGGAGCATCTGATCCGTAGAGTGTGTCGCCAGTCCGGCCGACCTGGGTACATGCTTTGTGACCTGCTGGGACGGTACTCACTGGTGCGTGTCATTAGCCTGTCCTGCGCGGTGGTGTACGGCAGATTCAGGCCAGCGTAAACAAAGATCATCGATCGACCCCTCGATGCGAACTCTCCTCGCGGCGGTCAATAGCGGTCGTTGCTGCTCGTCGCTAGCCGAAACGTGGCATAGCGGGACGGTAGCAGGCGCCTTCGTTGCTGCACACTCCACGCGTTGAGCTTCCGCTTTCCAGGAGGTGCTGTGCCCGAGACCCGAAAAATGGAGATCGGCCGGGCGTGCGGCAGCGCCGGCGGAGCCGGCTCGTTGGCGTGCCGGTGATGTGGTGAGCGGTCAGGCGGCCTGGGTGTTGCCGTTCCGGGTGGATCGGTTTCGGGTTCGGGGATGCGGCAGAGGGTGACTTCGAAGCCGAGGGCGCCGAGCTTGCCGACGTGGTGGGTGATCTGCCGGCGGACGCTGGCCTGGCGGTCGTAGTAGCCCGGGCCGAGGTCCTCATAGCGCGTGCCGGGGCTGGACAGCAGCTTGTGGTAGACCTTCAGCTGGGTGTTGTCGAGGGCGACCTGGGCTTTGGGTTTGCCGCGGCGGCGGGCCAGCCGCCGGTAGCGGGCGCCCGCGCGGGTCTGGGTGCGGGGCCGACCGCGACGGCGGTCTCGCCGGTGATGCCGGCCAGGTACCGGTTGCCTTTCTTGGCCCCGGCCCTGCCTTTGCGGGTGCCGGACCGGTGGTGCACCGGGGTGCGCCCGGCCCGGGAGGCCAGGTGCGGGCCGGTGGGGAACCTGGTCATGTCCGCGCTGGTCTCGGCGAGGGCGTCCTGGGCGGCCCGGCGGTGGGGTGCCCCGAGCTTTCCGGATCAGGATCCATTAGGGTCTTACCGGAAAGGACGGGGAACGGGTGACGGGGAAAGCAAGAAATATACGCCCGAATTCCGCGAAGAAGCTTCCCGGCTGGTCATTGACGGTTCGCGGCCGGTCGCTGAGGTGGCGCAGAAGATCGGCATAAACGAGTCGACGCTCGGCTACTGGGTTAAGGCTTACCGGCGGAAGCATTCGGGGGAAGAGCTGCCGCTGGACATGCCGCACCGGGCGCGGCTGAACGAATTGGAACGACGGGTAAAGGAGCTGGAGCAGGAAAATGCGTTCCTGAAAAAAGCAGCGGCGTACTTTGCGAGGGAGCATCGGTGAGCGAGAAATACGAGCTTATCGAGGCTGAGTACGCTGACGCATGCGCCACGGATGTGGATAGCGCTCCTACGATCCAGAACATGTGCCGGTGGCTGGGCGTATCACCATCAGGATTTTATGAATGGCGGTCTCGGCAGGAATCCGCCGCGGAAGAAAGAAGGAGGCAGCTCAGGCTCCTGATCACCAAGATCTTCGAGGACGCCGACGGCACCTACGGGTACCGCAGGGTGCACGCCCAGCTCGAGCGCTGGGATGTCCCATGCGGCCCGGAGCTGGTCCGCAAGCTCATGCGCGAGCTGGGCCTGGAGCCATGCCAGCCGAGGCCGTGGCGGCACAGCCTGACCGAGGGCGGCCCGGCCGGGCCGATCCCCGACCTGGTCGGCCGCGACTTCACCGCGCAGGTACCGGGCGAGAAAATGGTCGGTGACATCACCTATATCGCAACGTGGCAGGGATGGCTTTTCCTCGCCACGGTGATCGACTGCGCCAGCCGGAAAGTGGTCGGCTGGGCGATGGACGATAATTACAAGACACCGCTGATCTCCGCGGCTATCGAGATGGCCGCCCGTAATCTCAGCCTTCCGGAGGGAGCCATATTCCACTCAGACCGCGGGAGTAACTATACTTCTGCCGAGTTCGCGGGGGTGCTCGAGAGCCTCGGGATACGGCAGTCCGTCGGCCGTACCGGGATCTGCTATGACAATGCTCTCGCGGAATCGTTCAACGGCGCACTGAAAGTTGAGCGTGTGCACCGCACTATGTACCCGACACGGCGGAAGGCCCGGGAGGACATTGCACGGTACATCGAGATCCGCTACAATCGGAACCGTCTCCACTCAGGACTTGGATACCGGACCCCGCAAGAGGTGCTGGACCAGTACCTGAGCAATCAGGCGGCAGCATAAAAATAGCTCAAGAAATGCCTGTCCGGAAAACGCGGGGCAGCCCAGCGGCCCCAGCCGGGCATCGACCCGGCCTGGGCCAGCTGTTCCCCGTAGGGGGCCAGCATCTGTTCGATCACGGCGGTGAGCTGGTCGATGCCGACGTTGACCCGGTCGATGCGGGCCAGCATCGTGGCGAGCAGGGCGGCGTGGTCTTCGGTGAAGAACTCCGCGCCTTCCAGCGCCTCTTCCAGCTGGCTGATCTTGCGGCGGCCGCGGTGCGGGCCAGCTGGGCCAGGACCTTGGGGTTGCGCGCCCCGGCGATGAGGTGGTCCATGATGTCCCGGCCGGTCACCCCCCGTGCAGGCCGGTGACGACGGATGCAGCTTGATCGCGGCCGGTTCCAGCAGCTTTTCCGTGCGCTGCTTTTCCGGGTCGGCTCCTCGGTCAGGTCCCGCCGGTACCGGGTGTGCAGCCGGATCAAGCGGAACTCGGGCGTGGCCACGAAGCAGGAGGTGACCGCGCCGCGCTCGAAGCACGCCGCCAGCCACCGCGAGTCAGCCGGATCACGCTTGGGCCGGCCGGGCAGGTTCTTAACCTGCCCGGCGTCGGCCAGCACGCGGTCGAACCCCCTCGGCCTCCAGCCGGTAAAACGGGCCCTTCCAGTAGTCGCCGGTAATCCGGGGTCGTGATCGGGCGTCCGCGACGGAGGCTGACGGTACCGTTTGCATGTTTCCCGGCCTGTCGCAGACGGGTTATCTGAGGTGCGTCCGCGACGGTAGATCACGTCCGCTCGCGCGGGGCGGTGTCTGCTCATCCATCGAAGTCGGCCATGTGCGGGCCTGCACTCGACGAGGACGCCGCAGGTCCTGCGGCGTCCTCGTCGCTGCTTGTGTCACGGACGCGTCTGCGACAGGTCTGATCTGGGAATATGCAACTTTCGATCCCGAAAACCCCGGATAACGCCGGTCGCCTCCATCACCAGCGCGGGCACCTGCCGGCAGCGCAGCCAGTCCGGCAGCGCCAGCAGCTCCCGCGCCTGGCGACACGCTCGATGACCTGTTCCCCGGTTCCGGTGCCGTGGGCCGGGCCTTCGCCGCGTTCACCCGCCAGGGCGAGCCGTCCCCCTTTGTGGCAATGACCGATCCGTCGCCTACGCCGGGCGTGTGACGTGTCGCGGAAGGCCCGGGCCGACGTCGTCCCCGGCCGCGGTGACGCCTTCTTGCCCGTCGTCTGAGGCCCTGCACGACGGCTACCCGTCGCTTCCGGCCGCGCACGACGCATCCGCGCCCGGCACCTTCCCGCCCAGCTGTGTCCTTGTGCGCCGCCCCTCTCCCCATCGGACTGACTGCCGCCGCCCTATTCGCCGGAGGGGAGGTGTCAAGGGCTGATTCGCGTGTACGTTGACCAGGCACTTTTCCCTGTGCTCGTTGCCCTCGGAAACATCGGCCCTTGATGCCGTACTGGAGGCGTATCACAATCCGGCGGCAGTCTGGTGGGGGGCCTTTGCAGTTTCCGCGGTCCACCTGGCGTGGAATAACGCGCGGCTGCTGTGGGCAGTGCGCGACGATCCGCTCGCGCGCGGGTTCTTCCTGGACAGCCTGGCCGGCCTCGCCAGCACTGGCAGGCCGGATGCTGCTGGTGGCGGTCTGAGACCGCCAGGCGGGAGCACTCCTGATCAACCGGGGATTCCTGGCGCCGCCCGTTCCGGAAACCGGTGACCTTTCTCCGCTATCGAGGGGTTGCTGTCAGACTAAGCTGGTGGTGCAGGTATTGTGCCCGGTCGTAATCGGCAGGGACGCCGAGCTCCAGGCGGTCGACACGGCGCTGACGGCCGCGATGGCCGGGCACGGCGGGTGTGTAGTGATCACCGGGGAGCCGGGGATCGGCAAGTCGCGGCTGGCCCTGGAGACGGCCAGGCGCGCGGCCAGCCGTGGCATCCGGGTCGTTACCGGCCGGGCGGTGCCGCAGTCAGCGACCGCTGCATACCAGCCGCTAACGGACGCGCTTGTGCAGCTCCTCCGGGACCGGGCCGTTCCCGATGATGCGACGATGGAGCCCTGGCTGCCCGCGCTGAGCGCGCTGCTGCAGGGGATGGCTGGCCGCGCTCCGGCGAGTGGAGAGATCTCACCTGGGATCCGCGGTGAGGCGCTGATCCAGCTTCTCCGGCGCCTCGCGCCGCAGGGCCTGGTCATAGTGCTAGAGGACCTGCACTGGGCGGACCCGGACACCGTGGCCCTGATGGAGTACCTCGGCGAGCGCCTGGATGGCGAGTCGTTGCTGTGCGTACTTACGCTGCGCGCCAACCGGCCGTCGGCCGCACTGGAAGTCGCCCGTCGGCAGCGGGGCCGCCCAGGCGTACTTCACCTCGGTCTTGACCGGCTCAGCGATGAGGACATGGCGCGCATGGTCCATGCCTGCATCCCGGGAGCAGAGGCGAAACTTTTGCGCCGGGTGCAGGCCTCCGCCGAAGGAGTACCGCTGCTGGTGGAAGATCTGCTGGCGTCTCCCGGGCTGCCGGAGTCGTTCACCGAGACGGTCCGCGAGCGCCTGGCCGGGTTCAGCGAACCGCAGCGCTCGGTGATCGAGGCCGCTGCCATCCTCGGCCGCCACTTCGACTGGGAACTGCTCCCGGCCGTGAGCGGCCAGACTGCGACCCTGGTGGCGGAGACGCTCGAACTCGCGGTCGAGCAACTGCTGGTGAGCGCCGACGGCGCGGCCTTCCGCTTTCGGCACGCTCTGACCCGCGAAGCGGTGCTCGACACCATGCTGCCACCCCGCCAGCGGGCCCTGGCGTCGACGGCGCTCGCCGTTCTCGACGCCGCACACCCGCGCCTGGAGGGCGGCCTGCGCGAGCTGGCCGTCGAGCTGGCGACTCGTGCCGGGGACCGCCGCCGGGCCGGAACGCTGCTGAGCGAGTCCGGTGGCCAGGCGCTGGCCTGGGGGGCGCTGGCCACCGCGATCGGCACCCTGCGGCGTGCCGCTGACCTACTCGAAGGCACTCCCGAGCGGGAACAGGCGGAGCTTCTCCTGGTCGAATCGCTGGCCCTGGCCGGGCGGGTCGAGGAGGCAGCGGCGGCCGGCGGCCAGCTCATCACCCGGCTTGGGACCGAGGCGGCGGAAATCTGGACAGAGGTTCACCTTCGGCTCAGCCAGGCCGCGGTGGTCGCCTCGCGGTGGCAGATGGCGCGTCACCACCTCGGCGCCGCCCGGCGCCTGGCCGGAACCGGACCGTCGGCTGGCGTGCGCGCCCGCATGGGCGTCATCGATGCCGAGGTGGCCTTCGCCGCCGATGACCTCGATGAGGCCCGGCTTCTCGCCGAGGACGTCCTCGCCGCCGAGGGCAGTGCTCCGGATGTCCGCTGTCACGCGCTGGAGCTCATCGGCCGGAGCCACCGGCTGCGTGATCTCAGCGCCGCCCGCGCGGCGTTCGAGAGCGCGCTGGTCACCGCGGAGACCGCCGGCCTGCCGTTGTGGCGGCTGCGCGCCCTGCACGAGCTGGGCACCATCGACCTACTTGATCATGCCGGAGTGGAGCGGTTGTCCGAGGCGCGGCGCGCTGCCGAGCAGATGGGTGCGCTCAGTACCGTGGCGATTCTGGATCTCCAGCTCGCCGCGGGCTTCACCTGCCGCTGGGAACTGGACAAGTGTGATGCCCACGCGCAGGCCGCCGTCGCCCTCGCCGAGCGGCTCGGCCTGGACCAGGTCCGGGCCAAGGCGCTGGCGGTACTTACCGGCAGCGCCAGCATGCGCGCCGACGCCGGGCAGACAGAGCGCTACGCCGCCCGCGCCAGCGCGGCCGCTCCGGAGGACCAGATGGTCGAGGGCATCTGCTGGGCCAGCCGGGGAGCAGTGGTTCTGCTCGGTGGCGATGCCGCGGCGGCCGTGGACCCCTACGCCCGGGGGATGGCGATCCTGGCCCGCCTCCCGCATGCCGAACCCGCGGGGCTTCGGGCGCTATGGCCGCTGCTCCTGGCCTCACTTGGTGATCACCGGGCGGCACGGGCGATCGAAGAGGCCCGCCGGCTGGGCGTCGGCGCCATCCGCCACAACCGGAGCCTTATCGGCTATGCCGAGGCGGTTCTGGCCGGGCGAGCCGGGCATCGGCAGCGGGCCAACGAACTAGCGGCGGGCTGCGACGTCGGCTTCACGAACTGCGAGGCCTGGGGTGAGCTGGCGAGGTTCTGCGCCGCCCCCGCTGCGCTCGCCGACGGATGGGGCGACCCGCTTCGCTGGCTGGCCGAGGCCGAGGCCGGATTTGATCGCCGGGACCTGCCCCGCCTGGCCGAGCGCTGCCGCGAACTGCTCAAGGAGTCGCAGCCCAATCCCTGGGTGGCGGCGGGAATCACCGCCAGGGAGGCGGACGTGCTGCGCCTCGTCGCCGGCGGGCTGGCCAACAAGCAGATCGCAGCGCGGCTGCATCTGTCGCCACGCACCGTGGAGAAGCACGTCGAGAGCCTGCTGCGCAAGACCGGCGCTCGCTCCCGAACCGGCCTGGTGGCGGCCACATCACAGGCCGCGGCCCGCGACTCCCAGCGGGCGTTTCCTCCCTCGGCCACTACGTAGTCCCGGCTGGCAACTACGTGTTGTTCCCGATGTGACCGCAGGCGGCCGGCTTGCATGCTGGCCTGGCAAGCCAGGCCAAGGGAAGGCAACACCGGATGCTCGAAGCTACGAAACTAATCGTGGCAGTCAAGAACATCGAGACGCCCGATGAGCAGCACGCGTTCGAACACGCCTCGCTCAACGTGGTCAACCTGCCTTTCGTCACGATCGCCCGCACTGTGTATCAGCCCGGTTGGAAGTGGTCGACCGACGTCAAGCCGGTCGTCGGCACGGAGGCCTGCCAGGCGGCCCACACCGGGTACATAATCTCTGGTCGGCTCCACGCCCGCATGGACGACGGCCGCGAATACGACTTCGGCCCGGGTGACGCGCACGTGGTGTCTGCCGGTCACGACGCCTGGGTGGAGGGCGACGAGCCGTGCGTCGCGCTTGACCTCGCTTTCACCGGACGTGCACTAGCCGGGCACGTCGGCCGCTGCCCCTGCGGGGTTGAGTTCCGGGTCGCCAGCGACGACCAGTTCAGCCAGCTTGTCGCCGCCATCCGCGAGCACGCGCGCAGCTCCCACGGGCACGATCTCACCACCCAGCAGGTGCTCGCCGAGGTGGTGGCATGATCAGCTCCGACCTGGAGGGCGCCGACCTGGAAAGCCGGGTGGCGAGCTGGGCCGCCAGCGCCACCAGTGACGACGCAGCTGCCGTGCGTGCGGTGGTCGAGGCCTATGGCGACCGGCTGGCGGCGGCCGATGTGGCCGGCGTCGTCAGCCAGCACACCGGCAACGCCGCCGTCACGCAACCCGAGCTTGAAACCGTCGTAGGGAGTCAGCAGCTTACGGCCACATACGACGCCGCTTTCGAGAAACATGCGCCTGGACTTTACGTTCCGATTCGACGGCATCACTGTCAAAGGCGACCTCGCGGCAGTCAGGGCAACAAGTCAGGAGACGATCACGATCCGCGCTACCGGCGAGACGCAACCAGCGCGTCTCCGGCAGCTGTTCGTTCTGGAACGCACGGGGGGCCACTGGAAGATCAGGCAGTACATGTACCAGCAGATGCCGGAGCAGTCAGGAGGGGCTGCTCCGGCATCTAGCGAGTCCGCCACCCGGATTCGGGCACTTTCCGCATCCGCTTGCGGTCGCCGAGCACGACGCGGCGTCGGCGGTCACGTTGATCTACCTGCCCGTACAGGGGCCGTGCAGGTAGACGTCGGCGTAGCCTGAGCCGTCCGTGTGCCTGCTCTTGGGGTGGCCGCCCGTTGCTTGCGGTCGCGGGCTGGTCGGGTCGGGCTGCTGGCTGGCGTCTGCCCGGCGGTACGCGCGGCCCGGCTCCCGCCCACCGAGGCACTAAGGGCAGCGTGAAAGCCGGGCCCGCCATCTGAACGAAGCTGTTCAGCCTGGCGCGGCGGATGACGTTGGGCCGAATTCCGGCGAGCATCCCGGAAATGTCGGCGGGTTCCTTTAGCCTGGCCGCTGTGGAGCAGGCGCGCCCGCGCCGGGCAGGCCTGTCAAGGCAGAGCCCGGCGGCGGGCGCCGCCGCCTTGTCTAGATACGGGCTAACTCGGCAACGCGAGAGGCCGAGATCGAAGGGATCCGCTACGCCCTGCTGCCGCACCTGGCCGCCGTCGCCGGGTCGGCCCGAAGAGGCCGCCCGGCGAGGGCTGGTCCTCATGGCCGCTGCCGACGGCTGCGTCGGCCGTTTCTGCTCGCGGAGCACAGCTGCGCCGTATGTCGTGCCGGTCGTCGTCTATCGGCAAGGCGAGCACATCTCGGACGCTGCACTGACCTTACCGGGTGACCCCCGCGTGCAAAATCCGCTCAAAGTGTCCTGCACCGACTCCGGCGTGAGCTGACCAGTTCCGCTGGTCCACTGAAATCCGCCGAGATCCGGGCGCGTTGGTGTCAGCAGTGGGTGTCACCTACCTGGCTGCCGGAGCGTGTGAGGCTTCGCGGCGACCATCTGTAGGGTGCGCCACGGGTACCGGCGACCAGGCACATGCCCGGCTGGCCCGCGGTTTCGGCCGGCTGCTGTCCGAAAGCGGCATCCCCAAGCGCATCAAGGCCGCCTACCTGTCCGACGACATCCGCCACCTCGCCCGCCACGCCGCGCAGCTACGCGCACCGGCGGCCGGATGACCCCTGCCGCCGCGACGATCCCCCTCAGCCCCCGGCCGCCCGACACGGGCCCGGGGCTTGGGGAGACCGCCGACGACCGGCTGCAAAGGTTCCGGCGCGACAACCTGGACCGGTGGGAGCAGCAGCGGCGCGCCGAACTGATCGAGCGGACCAGCCGCAGCGACTTCCGCCGATGGGAACGCCAGCTCGAGAACCCCGGCTACTGCCAATACCCTGTCCCGCTGCGCGGCCAGATCCGGGCCGCCGACCTGGCCACCGGCGACACTGGCCTGATCTACGACACCGCCAGCGAGCCTGGGGTGCTGCTGACCGCGTGCGGAAACCGCCGCGAGTACGTCTGCCCGCCGTGCTCAGCGGTCTACAAGCGGGACGCTCGCCAGCTCGTCAAAGCGGGCCTGGCCGGTGGCAAAGGCATTCTCGAGACGCTCGCCGCGCATCCGTGCGTGTTCGCCACGCTGACCGCGCCCTCGTTCGGCCCAGTCCACACCCGGCGTGCCAAGAACGGCAAGGCGCTGCCCTGCCGTCCCCGCCGTGACCGTAATGAACGGCGCTGCCCGCACGGCCCGGACATTTCCTGCCCGCACCGTCACCCCGACGCCGATCCGCGGCTTGGCCGCCCGCTGTGCCGCGACTGCTACGACTACACCGCCGCTGTGCTGTTCAACGCCAACGCCGCCGAACTGTGGCGCCGGTTCGCCACCTACCTGCCCCGCCGCCTCGCCGCGCTCGCGGGCGTCACCGTGGCCCAGCTCCGGCGCGAGGTGCGTGTGCGGTATGTGAAGGTCGCCGAATATCAGGCCCGCGGCGTCGTCCACTTCCACGCCGTCATCCGCCTGACGCGCCCGGCGACAGCTACCAGCCGCCGCCCGGCCGCTACACCACGGGCCTGCTCTCGGACGCCATCGCGCAGGCCGCGTCGCCGCTGCCTACGTCGCCGCCGACCCCAGTGGCGACTTCATTAGCAGGGTGCTGCTGCGGTTCGGCGCCCAGACCGACACCCGGCCGATCCGCCACGGCCCCTGGGACCGCGAACTCGACGAGACCGTCGTCCTGGTCCTCACCGACTGGCACTACGCCGGAACCGGCTGCCACACCGCCGGGGATCAGCAACTGGCGCTGTCGGCCGCCGCCCGTGCCCGCGATCACGATAGCTGGGCCGCCCGGCTGCCTGACCCATACCGACCAGCTACCAAAGGAGGAGCGATGTACCCGTGAAGAGCAACCCTCTTGACCAGCTGTTGACTATCGCCCAGGTTGCGGAGGTGCTCGGCACCAGCGAGCGGTTCCCCCAGCGCCTGATCGCCGAGCGCCGTATCCGGTCCGCGTGGGCCGTCACGTCCGAATCCCCGCATCCGTGCTCGGTGAGTTCATCGCGTCAGGGGTCGTCGAGCCGGTCACCTCTTCGGGTTGCCCGCCGAGGAGGGCAGCCTGATGCCAGGACCAAAGACCCGGCACTTCGGCAACATCCGCAGGCGGGAGCCGGGCCGTTATCAGGTCCGGTACCGGGGGCCTGACGGCCGGATGTGGTCAGGTCCATACACCTTTGCGCGCAAGTCCGAAGCGGTGCGATGGCTGACCCTCAAAGAAGCGGAGATGAAGCGAGGCGACTGGATCGATCCCGCCTCACGCGCGGTGCTGTTCGGCGAGTATGCGGAGGAGTGGGTGCATGATCGAGTGCTTAAGACGCGCACCGTGGAACTCTACCGGGGCCTGCTGCGGAATCATCTGCTCCCGACCTTCTGCGACATGAGGCTCGGCGACATCGACGAAGCCGCTGTGCGTCGTTGGCGTAAGGAACGCCTCGCCGCCGGGCTACGTGTATCAGGCCGGTTCGGGCCGGTAACTGTTGCGAAGGCATACCGCCTACTGCATGCGATCTTCAGGACTGCCGTCGATGACCGGCTCGTGCGCCGCAACCCGTGCCGTATCGAGGGCGCGGGCAAGGAAGACTCGCCGGAGCGGGAGATCGCCTCGCTCCCGGTCGTGTTCGCTATCGCCGCCGCGCTCCCGGTCCGGTACCGGGTGATGGTGCTACTCGCGACATTCGCTGGCCTGCGCTGGGGCGAGCTGGCCGGCTTGCGGCGGGAGAACATTGACCTGGAGGCCTGCGAGATCCGCATAGTTGAGACGACAGCAGAGGTGGATAGGGGTGGCCTGCTCGCGGAGACGCCTAAGTCTCGCGCTGGGCGCCGGACTGTCGCCTTTCCTGCTGATCTCGTACCGGAGCTGCGCTGGCATCTGGAGCGGTTCGTCGAGCCGGGGGAGCGGGGCCTGGTCTTCGTCGGGCCGAAGGGCGCGCCGGTCGAACTTTCACCCAATCTGGAACGATGCTCGGTCTAAAGAGGGAGCCCCTGATCTGCATTTTCATGATCTGAGACACACGGGCGGAACTCTGGCGGCGGCCACAGGCGCGAGCCTCAAGGAGCTGATGGCGCGTCTCGGACATTCCAGCACTCGCGCGGCCCTGCTCTACCAGCACGCCACGAGAGACCGCGATCAGGCCATCGCGAAAGCGCTCGGCGGCCTGGTCCGCGACGTGCGGTCAGCATCAGAATCGCGGCGCGGACAGGCTACGCCGGATGCATGACCCCGGCGCGTGTGGCCCGTATGTGGCCCATCGGGTGGGGCCAGCGAAAGCGTGATCAAGATGGCAGTCAACGGTTATCCTCGTGACCTGGTCTTTCTTGGTGGAGCGGGCGACGGGAATCGAACCCGCATGGCCAGCTTGGAAGGCTGGGGCTCTACCATTGAGCTACGCCCGCGCGGCGGAGGGGGATCTTCGCGGATCCGGCTAGGCCGCCACCGGGTAGCGTACCGGGTCGGCGGCGGAGTGACTGCACAGCGGTCTCGGCGCCGATACGGGCGCGGCCCTAGGCTGCTGTGTCTGCCGTCCCGTCGCACGTCGGTCCGCGCCGAGGCTCAACGTCGGGCCGCCGCGTCTCACGTATTCACGCCGCCGCGTCTCACGTATTCAGGTGTGTGGCGAAGAAGGCGAGTATGCGTCGGCGGGCGTCCTGCGCCGAGGGCTCGTGGTAACCGGCGGGCATCGGCTTCACCGTCACCGCGAGTATCGCTGGCAGATCCGCTCGGTCGTGGTCGTTGCAGGTGGCGCATGCGGCTGGCCGCCAGATCCCATCCCGCGCCGCCGGGCGGTTCCGGCGCTTGCGGCGGGTTCAACGAGTCGTTGCAACTTGGCTGGCAGTGGGTGATGAGCCGGCTTGGCCGGAGCGACCCGATTGAGATTAGAGCCGCGGCGCGAAGGTGGAGCTTCCGCGTCGGGGGTCCGGGTTCGTCGTCGCGTCAGCCCAAAGCTGCGGCTAAGCAGGTTACAGGCCCGTGAGCAGCCTACCGCTGGTCGGGCTGGCCGGACTCGAACCGGCGGCCTCCGCGTCCCAAACGCGGCGCGCTACCAAGCTGCGCCACAGCCCGTGCACCGGAAGTTTAGCGGGTCGTGGCGCCGACGTAGCTGAGTGCCGCGAGCTTGAGACCGCAGCCCAGTCCTGGAACGGGCAGCCGACGCCCTCGGCCGGGCGCCATTCACTGGCCGCTGGGCACGCACTGGGCACTCGCGGGTTCCGGCAGCGGGCAGGTCCAGGCGGCTCACAAGCCGAGGCGGTCGATCGCTCGGGCAGCACAGTGCCGTCCGATGACGATCGAGGCGGTCGCGGCCGGCGACGGCGCGTTCAGCACGTGCACCGCGCTCGCGGACTCCTCGATGAGGAAGTCGTCTACGAGCCCGCCAGATCTGCTCAGGCACTGGGCGCGCACACCCGACGGGCCGAACGTGATGTCGCGGGGCCCGATCATCGGCAGGTACCTGCGCATCTCGGCGAGGAAGGCCGGCTTCACGAGATCACGCCAGATCTCCCGCGAGCCGGTGATTGCGTAGCATCGCGCGAGGCGGCGGAATCCAGGGAAGCGCAGCACGTCGAGGAGATCCCTGCGGTTGAATGACAGCCGGCCGTACCCCTCGCGGGCGAAGGCGGGCACCGCGTTCGGCCCGGCGTGCAGCGATCCGTCGATTCCGCGGGTGAAGTGCACCCCGAGGAACGGGAACCCGGGGTCGGGAACCGGGTAGACGAGCCCGCGCACCAGGTCGCTGGCATGTGGCCGGAACGTGTAGTAGTCGCCGCGGAACGGGACTATCCGGTACTCGCCAGTGGCATGCCCGGTCATCGCCGCGACCCGGTCGGACTGGAGCCCGGCGCATGTGATCACCGCGCGCGCGGTCACGGGCCCGGAATCCGTCGTGAGTATGCTGCGGCCACCGCGCGCGATGATCTTCTGGACGCCGCGGCCGCACAGCACAGCGGCGCCGTGGCCAGCGATGACCTCGGCATACGCCGCGGCGACACGCCGGTAATCGATGACGCCGCTCTCCGGGACATGCATCGCGCGGACGCCGCGGATGTTCGGCTCGAAGTCAGCGAACTCGTCCCGCGTGAGCTCACGGATGGCCAGCCCGTTGGCGCGCCCGCGTTCGGCCAGATCACGAAACCGGCCCAGCTCAGCCTCGTCGCTGGCCACGACGAGCTTTCCGCTCAGCCGATACGGGATACCGTGCTCAGCCGCGAAATTCATCAGGGCCTGCCGGCCCTCGCGGCAAAATCGTGCCTTCAGGCTTCCGGGCTTGTAATAGAGGCCCGCGTGGATGACGCCGGAGTTGTGACCGCTCTGGTGCGAAGCGATCGACAGCTCCTTCTCCAGAACGGCTAGCCGCAGGCCTGGTCGTTCGTTGAGCAAGGCCATCGCCGTGGCAAGACCGACCAGACCCGCCCCGACGACCGCAATGTCAAGCACGGAGTCCGCGATTCCGGCGGGATCGAGGTCCGCCGACACCTCCGCCATCTCAGCCGCGCGATCCGGGCGCGTCACAATTCAGCGCCGCTGGTGCGCCCATGTCAAACCTCCACAGCTCCGGGCAGGCCAGGATACCGGGGCCGGGCGGCCGGACCGCCGCAGGCGGGAGATCGAATTGTCACAATGCCTCGATAGGCTCGGGATAGTACCAGTGCAACCGGTGCCCAGTGCAGGTGCCCAGTGCAGGTGCCCAGTGCAGGTGCACCAGTGCAACAGGCCCGCCGGGGACGATACCGCGCAGCCAGGGATATTGCGCGGGCAAAGATACGGCGCGGCCAGACAGGCCGCGTAGGCAAGAGATATGGGGCGCCGCATCGGGCGGCTGAGCGCGGGGCGCGAACAGGCCGACGGGGAGGTGAGCCGGTGGGCCTGACGAGCGGGTTGCTGATCGGGTTGGCGGGGTTCTTGGCCGTGGGCGCGTTCGCTGCCACCCTGTGCATGTGGCGGCGGCTCGCAAGCCTGCAACCAGCGCATGTGCTTGCGCGGGTGGGCCTGCTGCTGTGGGCGCAAGTCACCGTGATGCTCGTGCTCTTCCTGAGCGTGAACAAGTCTTTCGGGTTCTTCGCCTCGTGGTCGGACCTGCTCGGCACTAACAACACGACCGGCGTAATCGTCGCTCCCCGGCATCCGTCCGGCGGCCAGCCCGTTCCGATCCAATCGCGGGGTACCGGGGAACTTGGCTCGCACGCGGCCGATGGTCCGACGGGCCAGGGTAAATCGCTGACGTCCCCGGAAGGCCACGGGAGGTCACGCTATGGCCAGCTGCAATTGGTCCGCATTAACGGTGTACGGTCGGGGATCAAGGCCAGCGCGTATGTCTACCTGCCGCCCCAGTACTTCAGGTCGGCTCCGGCCCGCCGCGGGTTCCCTGTGATCGTCGTAATCTCCGATCACGTCACGACCGCAGGCGACCCGTTCGGTGCGGTCTCGCTCGCTGCCACCGCCGCCGAGGAGATCGACGCGGGGCGCGCGAGGCCCGCGATCTACGTGATGATCGTCGCATCCGTGGCCGGCGACCGCGACCGGGGCTGCCTCAACGTGTCCGGAGGGCCGCAGGCGGCCACCTTCTTCTCACAGGATCTTCCCGCCGCGATCGAGTCGTCCTATCCGGTCGGCCAGGTCGCCGCAGGCTGGGCCGTGCTGGGCGACGCGAGCGGCGGCTACTGCGCCCTGTCCCTGGCCATGGCCCACTCGGACCGGTTTGCTCTGGCCGCGGCACCGTCCGCCGGCTACGGCCCGCCGCCTGGCTCGGCCGGCACCCGACCGGGCACAGCCGGGTGGTGGCTGTCGGGTGGAAGCCGGTTGCTAAGCGACGAGAGCGACCTCGGCTGGCGGCTCAGGAACCTGCCGCCCCAGCCGATCTCGTTGTTGTTCTTCCTGCCGGCGGGCTCGGGCGAACGGCAGGGGAGCGGCGGGCAGGCGGGCACCACCCGCGCCGCGGCCGCCACGCGGGCCTTCCTTTCCCTGGTGCGACTGCCCACGAACGTCACGCAGATCACGCTCGCCGCGGGGCCGCGGCCGCTCGGGCCAGTCCTCGACTGGATCACCGCGGCGCTCAAGGAACCCGCGGTGCCCGTGGCGCCAACCACGACCGGAGGCAGGCCGTGACCGCCCCGGTCGTCGGCCACCCGGCGGTGGCGTCATGCCGCTGATCAGCGGCCAGTTCGTGGCACTGCTGAGCCTGGTGGCCGCCGCCACGATGGCGGCGACGGTCATGCTCTGGCCGCATGTCGCCGGGCGCAAGGGCTCGCATGCGGCGGCGCGGACCGGGCTGCTGATCGCCACACAGTTCACAGCCGTCGTCGCGGTCCTCGGCGGGCTCAACGCCTACTTCTCTTTCGTGGTGTCGTGGTCAGACCTGCTCGGGATCCACGCGAGCGCGACGCCGACGCCCGAGGACATCAGCAGACCCGCCGCCGTGGCCACGCCGATCATCATCACGCGCACGCAGGTCGCGCCAGGCGCCGACGCCGCGCAGGGCACGCACCGCCGCGACGGCCAAACCCTGCCAGCCCCGCACACCACCCCGGCGCTGCCCCCTGCGGCCACATCCCCCGCGGCCACACCCACTGCGGGTCGCGCGGCGGATCGCGGCGAGATCCTGACCGTTCAGATCAGGGGCGAACGCACCGGCATCACGGTGCCCAGGTCGTACGTCTACCTGCCGCCGCAGTACTTCTTGCCCGCGTACGCTCATCGGCTGTTCCCCGTCGTGCTGGTGCTGACCGGCTACCCGGGCGACCCGCGCGCCGAGATCACCCGGCTGAACCTGCCAGCCGCCGTGGCGGCCGGGATCGCGGCCGGTCGGCTGCACCCAGCGGTCTTCATCATGATGTTCTCGTCGGTCGACATGCCCCGCGACACCGAGTGCACGGACATCCCAGGCGGCCCGCAAGCTGAGACGTTCTTCTCCGAAGACGTGCCGCTCGCGGTCGAGCAGACCTTCCGGGTGGCTACGGGCGCCGACGGGTGGGGCGTCATGGGCGACTCTACTGGGGGCTACTGCGCATTGAAGCTCGCTATGACGCATTCGGACCGTTTCGGCGCCGCAGTCTCGCTGTCTGGCTATTACTCTGCATTGCAGGACTTCACCACCGGCAGCCTATATGGCCACAGCGCCGCGTACCGGGCGGAGAACGACTTGTTCTGGCGGCTCGGCCACCTGCCGCCGCCGCCGGTGTCAGTGCTTCTCACCACCAGTCGCACCGGCGAGAGCGACTACCAGCCGACGCTCCAGTTCCTGCGCATGATCCGCCCGCCCATGCACGGCTACGGCCTTATCTTGCCCGTGGGCGGGCACAGCTTCCGCACCTGGAAGCGCGAACTCAGCCAGACGCTCGCCTGGCTGAGCCAGCGCCAAAGCGCGAGCGGCGGCCCTGACCCGCGCCCATCCAGGTAGGGGCAGGTAGGGCCACCTGACCGCGGGCAGCTAGTGTCCTGCGCCTTTAGACCCTCATAAAAGTGAGGCAGGTCACATCACCCGGACGCGTGTCATAACTCATTGTAGCAGGACGTGTCCGTAAAGTTATTGGCATGGCAAGGACGGGGCGGCCTAAGGCCGAATTGACGCTTTCCGGCGAGGAGCGGGCCACGCTGCAAAGGTGGGCTCGCCGGGCGAAATCATCACAGGCTCTGGCGCTGCGGGCCAATATCATGCTGACCTGTGCGCAAGGCCACGACAATAAAGAAACCGCGGCGTTGCTCCGGTGCAATCACACAACAGTCGGGAAATGGCGTAAGCGGTTCATCGAGAGGCGCCTGGACGGGCTGGCCGATGAGCCGCGCCCGGGACGTGAGCCGACGATCACCGACGAGCAGGTAGAAAAAGTCGTCGTCGATACATTGGAGGCAACGCCGGATAACGCGACCCACTGGTCGAGGTAGCTATTCAGCCGGTGTCGGCCCTGCCTCGTGGCTTGCGCCGGGCTGGCCTGTGGTGATTATGCGGCCTTGGTGGCAGCGTGGGGTGTGAGGGCGGGCGGGAGCCAGGGGCCGGTGGTGAACAGCTGGCGCAGGGCGTCGAGGGCGTCGATGCCCCACTTGGCGGCGGTGGACAGGTATGACTGCGCGATCGCGAACTCGGCCAGGCCCTCGAGGGTGCGCCAGCAGCCGCCTGAGCTGTGCTGCTGCACCTTGACGGGCCTTACTGATCTTTCCGCCTCGTTGTTCGTGAACTCCGTCACGGCAAGGTCAGTAACGAATCTGAGGATCAGGTCCTCGTAGTCGCGGAACCGGCGCGCCACCCGTCTCGCGTCACGGGCGGCGCGGGTATGCCGCCGCTGGTTGGCGGCCAGGCCGTCGGCGGCGAGCGCCCGGTAACGGTCCAGCAGGCCGGCCAGGACGTCCGCGTCGAGGCGGTCCTTCCCGGCCCCGCGCGCCTGGCAGGCGTGGCAATTGGCCTGCAGCAGCAAGTCCGCCATGGCCGAGGCCCAGCGCTGCTGGGCCGGCTCGAAGTCGTAGATGTCTTTAAGATCACGAAGCAGGTGGGCTCCGCACCAGGCGTGCAGCGCGCCGGTCAGATGCGAGTAGCCGGCGTACCCGTCACGCATCAGCACGCCGGTGTATCCGGGCAGCACCCCGCCGGCGTCGATGTCGCCGGCGGACCGCCCGGCCACGTGCAGGCAGGTCAGGTAGCGGGTGCAGGCCACGTGCACGTACGTCAGGCTCTTCGCGGCCCGGGCGGGGGTCTCGTCGGCGTTCAGCGCCGGGGCGGTGCGCAGCAGCGCCCGGACGTGCTCCATGAACGGCGCCAGCGCGGCGGCGGCGCGGCCGCGGATCCCGGCCATCCACCCGGTGGAGACCTTGATCCCCGCCATCTGGCGCAGCAGCAGCGCGGCCCGCAGCACCGGCACGTGATGCCCGCAGGCCAGGTTCGCCGCCTGCGCCCGGGTCTCCGGCCCGTACACCACCCGGCTGGTCACATCCGCCGGGACCTGCCCGGCGCTGGCCGCCTGACAGCACGGGCACACCTTGGTGATCCTGCGGTACTCGATGATGTACGGCGGGGGCGGCGGGGTGATGTCCCATCGCTGCCGGCGCTCGGTGCGCACCGCCGGCTCCCCGGTCAGGTCCCGCCCGCACCGCCCACATCCCGCGGGCGCGCACTCAATGGTCTCATCCGGGTCATCCGCCAGCCCTAACGTCCTGCCCGGCGCGCCGGGCTGCTTGCCGGGCTGCCGCCCGGTCTTCTCCCGCAGCGACCGGTCCTTGCTCTTCTTCGTGTACGGGCTATCCGACGACGGCGGCTTCGAGGAACTGGAGGAGTCGCGCCCTAGCCTGCGCTCTAGCTGCGCGATCCGGTCCGCCTGCCCGGCGATCGTCCCCGCCTGCCGGGCGATCACCGCATCCCTGGCTTCCAGCTCGCGCCGATGAGCCCCAGCCATCACCGCCATGCCCTCGCGCAGCTCGCCGATCAGCTGCTCGGCCGCCTCCAGCCGCACCCGCAGCCCAGCGGCATCAGGCAAACCCGGCGAAGACGGCATGCGCCCTAATGATCAGCAAGCCGACCCGAAGATCAACGCGACACGCCGGCAACCCCCGCGCCGATCACAACCCGACCGTGATCCGGGTCACGGCCGGCGACACCCACCCCGGCTGAATAGATACTGGTCGAGGGCTTCCATGGCGAAACGTTCCGGCTTGTCCAAGTCCACCATCGGCCGGATCTGGACGGCGTTCCGCCTTAAGCCGCACGTGGCCGATACGTTCAAGCTGTCATCCGATCCGCTGTTCGTGGAGAAGGTCTACGACGTCGCCGGGTTGTACCTGAATCCGCCCGAGCACGCGGTTGTGCTGTGCGCGGACGAGAAATCCCAGGTCCAGGCCCTTGACCGGTCCCAGCCGGTGCTGCCGATGATGCCCGGCATGCCGGAGAAGCGGACACATGACTATGTCCGGCACGGCACCGTTGACCTGTTCGCGGCGTTGGACATCGCGACCGGCCTGGTGATCGCGAAAACCTACAAGAGCCACCGTGCGAAGGAATGGATCAAGTTCCTGGAGGAGATCGACAAGCAGGTGCCCCAGCTGGCGGAACCGGACGAGCCCGGCGGCGAGCCGCATGTGCTGCAGATCCACATCGTCGCGGACAATTACGCGACGCATAAGACTCCGGCTGTCCGGCAATGGCTGGAAAAGCACCCGAGGTTCAAGATTCATTTCACGCCGACCAGCTCATCCTGGCTGAACCAGGTAGAGCGCTGGTTCGGGCTTTTGACCGAGAAGCTCCTGAGCCGCGGCGTTCATAAGTCCGTAAAGTCGCTCGAGAAGGATATGCTCGCCTGGGTAGACACATGGAACGAAGACCCCAAACCCTTCATCTGGACGAAATCTGCGGAAGAAATCCTCGAATCACTCGAGCGACTTTTGCGGCGGATCAAAGATCCAGGACACTAGCGGCGGGCCCATAACCGCGGGCCAACGGGCCCGGGTTTCAGGGGAGACGGCGGGTGGCCCCGTACCAGCACTAGACTGGGCGGCCGTAGCCGTCAGTGACCGGACTAGACGCAGCGACCTGATCGGAGCGGGGCGCGCCCAGAGTCCTGAACGGCTGCCGCGACGCGCGCCGATTCCGCAAGTGCGGGCCCGAAGGAGTGACACGGTAAGTGAAGACCGACGTCGAGGAGCTGAGCCCGACCAGGGTGAAGCTGATTATCGAGGTTCCTTTCGACGAGCTCAGGCCGAGCCTCGACCGCGCCTACCGCGAGGTCGCCAAGCAGGTCAGGGTGCCGGGGTTCCGGCCGGGCCGGGTCCCGCCACGCATCATCGACCAGCGCTTCGGCCGGGGCGCGGTACTCGAGCAGGCGGTGAACGACGCGGTACCGCAGCTCTACGGCAAGGCGCTAGCGGATAACGACGTGTATGCGCTCGGGCGGCCGGAGCTTGAGATCACCGAGATCGACGACGGCAAGCAGCTTTCATTCACCGCCGAGGTCGACGTGCGCCCCAAGTTCGAGGTGCCGGACCTCGACGGCATGCCGGTGACGGTCGAGGACGCCGTCGTGACCCCCGACGAGGTCGAGGAATACCTGGGCGGGCTGCGCGAGAGGTTCGCCTCGCTGAAGACGGTGGACCGGCCGGCCCAGGCGGGTGACTACGTCTCCCTCGATCTGTCCGCGTCGGTCGACGGCGAGGAGGTGGAGGACGCGCAGGCGAGCGGGCTGTCTTACCGGATCGGCGACGAGACTCTGGTGGACGGGCTCGACGCGGCGCTCGCCGGGATGACCGCTGGCGAGTCGGCGACGTTCAGCTCCGAGCTGAGCGGCGGCGCGCACGCGGGCGAGCAGGCCGCGGTGACGGTCACCGCGCACAGCGTCAAGGTCAAGGAGCTTCCCGAGCTCGATGATGAGTTCGCACAGTCGGCGAGTGAGTTCGACACCATTGGCGAGCTGCGGGCGGGCACGCGGGCCCAATTGGAGCGGCTCAAGCGGCTTCAGCAGGCGGGCCAGGCACGTGACGGTGTGCTCGAAGCACTGCTCGGCAAGATCGACGTTCCGCTGCCAGAAGCGGTAGTCGCGGAAGAGGTGGAGCGTCGCAACACCTCCCTCGACGATCAGCTTGAGCGCATGGGCGCAAGCCGTGACGCCTACCTGGAGTCCGTCGCCAAGTCCGCGGACGAGTTTGCCGCCGAGATGGAGCGCGACGCCAGGCGCTCGATCAAGGCCAACCTCGTGCTCGACCAGTTCGCGCTTCAGGAGAAGCTCGGCGTGGATGACGCGGAGCTGACGAGCTTCGTGGTGCAGCAGGCACAGCGGATGGGCGTGTCACCCGACCAGCTTGCGGCGCACCTGCGCGACAGCGGCCAGATCGGCTCGGCTGTCAGCGACGTGCTCCGCGCCAAGGCGCTCGATCTCATCGTGCGACGCGCCGCCATCAAGGATGCTTCCGGACGTGAGGTCGACTTGGCGGCGCTCGCCGCATTGGACCAGGCCCCGGATGAGCGGGCCCCGGATGAGCGGGCCGCGGATGAGCGGGCCGCGGATGAGCGGGCCCCGGATGAGCGGCCGGTGAGCGGGCCCCGGATGAGCGGGCCCCGGATGAGCGGGCCCCGGAGCGTGCCCCGGATGAGGGGGCGGCGGCTGAGCGGGGGGGCCAAGCTCCAGACTCGCCCACGGGGGATGCGGGTGGAGCGGACGCGGCGGAAGTCGAAGGCACGGAAGACGCGCAGGACGCTGAATCCACGCCGGACGAGCCTGACCAAGCCGCGGCGCAGGGCTGATCGCCCGTCGCGGCACCGGGTGGATGCACTGGGTCGATGCGCCCGTGACGTGATCTGCTGAGCCGAAAGCGAACAGCGAGCATCTGGGGACGCGGCGGAGCCTGGGCCGCGTTAGGGTCACAGTCAAACAGACCAAACGCCCTAGGGAACAGGTGAGCTAGTGATCACGCCTCCGGCCTTCGAGCAGCCGTCGCTTATTCAGGCGCGGGTTTCTGAGGCGCCGCCCATGCCGCTGCCTGAGCAGGTGTTCCAGCGGCTCCTGCGCCACCGCATTGTCTTCCTCGGCCAGCAGGTGGACGACGAGATCGCCAACCGCATCTGCGGCGAACTCCTCCTGCTCGCGGCCGAGAACTCGGGACGTGACATCACGCTGTACATCAACTCGCCCGGCGGGTCGGTGAGCGCCGGCATGGCGATCTACGACATCATGCAGTACGTCCCCAATGACGTCCAGACCGTCGCCATGGGCCTTGCCGCGTCGATGGGCCAGTTCTTGCTCTGCGCGGGAGCGCCCGGCAAGCGCTACGCCCTTCCGCATGCCCGGATCATGATGCACCAGCCGTCCGGCGGGATCGGCGGTACCGCCTCGGACATCAAGATCCAGGCGGAGCAGATGCTGTACGTGAAACACACGCTCGCCGAGCGGATCGCCATCCACACCGGGCAGCCACCTGAGCAGATCGAGGCCGACTCCGACCGTGACCGGTGGTTCACCGCCGAGGAGGCGAAGGACTACGGCCTCGTCGACCACGTGGTCCGCAGCGCCACTCAGGTACCGTCGGAAGGGCCGGTCTCATGAACCGCCCTCGAGAAAATCATGCACGAACAGCGGAGGCATCCGACGTGAGCGCCCAATTCCGGCCACCCCTGCTCCAGGCGACCCGCCTCCAGCCGGCCCGTCCGCAGGGCGCCCCCCATCAGTCAGCACAGCACCAGCCGGCACAGGACCGTTACATCATCCCGTCCTTCGTCGAGCGGACCACGTACGGGGTCAAGGAGATGAACCCGTACAACAAGCTCTTCGAGGAGCGGATTATCTTTCTCGGCGTGCAGATCGACGACGCTTCCGCCAACGACGTCATGGCGCAGCTCATCACCCTGGAGTCGATCGACCCGGACCGCGACATCACCATCTACATCAACTCGCCGGGTGGCTCGTTCACCTCGATGACCGCGATCTACGACACGATGCAGTATGTGCGCCCGGAGATCTCGACGGTCTGCCTCGGCCAGGCCGCGTCCGCGGCGGCGGTGCTGCTCTCGGCGGGCAACCCGGGCAAGCGGATGGCGCTGCCGAACTCCCGCATCCTCATCCACCAGCCGGCCACCGAGGGCGGCTACGGTCAGTCCAGCGACCTGGAGATCCAGGCCAGGGAGATCATGCGGGTACGTGCCTCGCTCGAGCGGATCCTCGCCCTGCACACTGGCAAGGACGAGGAGCAGATCCGCAAGGACATCGAGCGTGACAAGATACTGACAGCAGAAGAGGCGAAAGAATACGGTCTGGTGGATGAGGTTCTGTCGAGCCGAAAGGCCCGGGCCGAGGTAGTGTCGTCCTAACCGGGAGGATCCACCCGTCCCCGGCGCGACACCAAAGGGCGCACCCGCGCCCATGAGGCGGTAGCGTCAAGTGTCAGGCAAGCCAAGGCGGTAAGGTCGTTTAGCCGCACTGCCACAGGTGGCCCCACGCAAAGGAGTAGCTGAGTGGCACGCATCGGCGATGGTGGTGACCTGCTGAAGTGCTCGTTCTGTGGAAAGAGCCAGAAGCAGGTCAAGAAGCTTATTGCCGGCCCCGGCGTGTACATCTGCGACGAGTGCATCGACCTGTGCAACGAGATCATCGAAGAGGAACTCGCCGAGCCGTCCGAGCTGAAATGGGACAACCTGCCCAAGCCGCGCGAGATCTACGAGTTCCTCGACGGCTACGTGATCGGCCAGGAGAAGGCCAAGAAGGCGCTGTCCGTTGCGGTGTACAACCACTACAAACGGGTCCATTCCGGCGGCGGCGGTGACCGTGCGCGTGAGGACGCGGTCGAGCTGGCAAAGTCCAACATCCTGCTGCTCGGGCCGACTGGATCGGGCAAGACGCTGCTCGCGCAGACGCTCGCGAAGCTGCTCAACGTGCCGTTCGCCATCGCCGACGCGACCGCGCTGACCGAGGCGGGCTACGTCGGCGAGGACGTCGAGAACATCCTGCTCAAGTTGATCCAGGCCGCGGACTACGACGTCAAGAAGGCCGAGACGGGGATCATCTACATCGACGAGGTCGATAAGATCGCCCGCAAGAGCGAGAACCCGTCGATCACCCGCGATGTCTCTGGCGAGGGCGTGCAGCAGGCGCTGCTGAAGATCCTCGAGGGCACGACCGCGTCGGTACCGCCGCAGGGCGGGCGCAAGCACCCGCACCAGGAGTTCATCCAGATCGACACGACGAACGTGCTGTTCATCTGCGGCGGCGCGTTCGCCGGTCTCGAGAAGATCATCGAGCATCGGATCGGCCGTAAGGGCATCGGCTTCAACGCGGTGCTGCGGTCCAAGGACGACCGGATCTCGCCCGACGCCTTCGCCGACGTGATGCCGGAGGATCTGCTCAAGTTCGGCATGATCCCTGAGTTCGTCGGCAGGCTTCCGGTGATCACCAGCGTGCACAATCTCGACAGGGAGGCCCTCATCCTCATCCTGACCGAGCCGCGCAACGCGCTCGTCAGGCAGTACCACCGGCTGTTCGAGCTGGACAACGTGGACCTGGAGTTCACCGAGGACGCACTCGAAGCCATCGCCGACCAGGCGATCCTGCGGGGCACCGGTGCCCGCGGGCTTCGGGCAATCATGGAAGAAGTCCTCTTGTCCGTGATGTACGAGGTGCCGAGCCGTGAGGACGTCGAACGCGTTGTGATCACTGGCGCAGCCGTTCTGGAGCATGTCAACCCGACTCTTGTGCCGCGCGAGCTGCCGGCCAAGCGGACCCCGCGGGAGAAGTCGGCCTGAGCGGACGGTCCGCCGTCGGCGAATCAGCTGGAAATCGACGCGGGCACGTCTGCGGCCTAGTATGAGCTGTGGAGAAACAAGCCGTTTCTCGTGGTTCTCCCTGTCATTTTGCTGGTAGCGGGGGTCTGGGGTTAATGCGACTTGACCAAGTTGATCTT
>CAWGAE010000026.1:0-49353 GCA_963820395.1 uncultured Actinomycetota bacterium
TCATCTCCCACCAGCAGCATTACCTCTCCCGTCCTCGATGCCAGGCAGCCAGGCAGCCTGCGGGAGAACCATCAGCGACCTAATGAACAGTGCTCACGCCGCAGCGGCGGGCACGACATCCCAGCAGCGATCCGCTCTCCCGGCCACCGGCAGGGGCACGATCTCCCGGAAAGGCTCCCCGCGGAGGCCCAGGATGGCTCAGTGCTCACCTGGCGGCGGCTACCGGTCCCGAGTCTGCCGGAACGGCGGCTCGGTAATTCTCATTAGGATGGCCCCGGTTTGCAGGCGGGTCACCAGGCTGAGGCATCGCGACTGTGATCGCTACCGAAAGGCGGCGAGGGCCGGGAAGAAGGTTGGATCGGCCGCGCCCGCATGCGCAGAGGCGACTTGGCTGCCGCTGACCGTCGGCTGATGGTGGAACGCTGGGGCGTCCGAGTGCTTCTTCCTCCGCCAGGCGGGGGCAGGCAGGCCCCGGGTGGTCAGGAGGGGGCCGGACGGGCTGGCTGGGCCCATGCCAGCGGATCGAGGGTGCCGTCGACGGCGGCTTCGGCGACATCGGTGAGGCGGAGGTTGCCGTTGCGGGCGTAGCTCCGCAACCGGGCGAAGGCCTCGGCCATATCGACGCCGGCGCGCTCTGAGATCACGCCTTTGGCCTGCTCGATTACCACCCGGCTGGTCAGGGCACCAGAGAGCTGCTCGTTCAGGCGCTGGGCTTCGGCGGTGGCACGATGCTGCACGATGCTGAGCGTGGCGAGGTCGGCGAAGGCCCGGGCGACGATGACATCCGCCTCGTCCATCGGGGTCTGCGTGACGCTGAGCAGGTTCAGCGCGCCGATGGTCATCTCCCGCAACCGCAGCGGCAGGGCGAACGCCGACTGGAAACCGGCCTCGAGGGCGGCGGCGGAGAACGACGGCCAGCGGCCGGACCCGGCCTCCAGGTTCTCGTGTTCGACGCGCTCGCCGGTGCGGAAGGCGTCAAGACAGGGGCCTTCCTGGGCCTGCAGCTCGAACAGCTCCAGCAGGCGCATCGCCTCACTGGACGAGGCCACCAGCCCCAAGCTGCCCTTGGGAGAGACAGCACACGGAGGGCCAGCATCACTCCGGCGGCGGAGACGCCGAGCAGGTCCACGCACCGGTCCGCGAGCCCGGTCAGCAGGTCGACGATGTCGTAGTCGTCGACGAGGGTGTCGGCCATCTCGACGAGCGACTCGGACCACGTCGGCTTCTCGGGTCATCTCAACTCACCATCCTGAGCCCGGCGGCCCGTCGCGGCGAGCCGGGCGCCGGATCGGGGCCCGGGCCGTCGCACCCATCCTAATCGCGACCTGTCTGCGCCGCAGCGGGCCGGGCGGGTGAGGTTCATCCCAGCCGGAGCCTGCGGGCGACGACGTCCTCGGCCACATCGGCGAGCAGGCGATCGTTGCTGAAGGCGTACGCCCGCAGGCGGATGAGCGCCTCGGTGACGCTGACCCCCAGCTGGACCGAGACCATGCCCGCCGCGTTGTGCACCACGAAATGGAAGTCGGCGCCGATCTCCAGCTCCTCGGCCACCGCGTCCGGCGGGCGCCCCGGCCTGGGCCTCCAGCACCCAGCGGGCGGCCACGTCGGCCACCACCAGCGCGTCGGCGTGCTGGTCGTCGCTCAACGGGCCGGGCCGGTCCCGGTAGAGGTTGAGCGCCCCGAGGCGCACCGTGCCCACCCGCAACGGGAACCCGAACACGGCCCGCACGCCAGCCTCCAGCGCTTGCGGGGTGAAGGCGAACCACCGGCGGGTCACCGGATCCGCCAGGTCGGGCTCGGCCACGACCTGGTCCTGCTGGTAGGCGTCGACGCACGGGCCCTCGCCGAGGGTGTACTGCAGCTCCTCGATCAGGTGGCTCACCTCGTTGCTGGTGCACAACGACCCGCGCGGGATGTCACCCGACATGAGCATCACCCCGGCGCCGTTCACCCCGACCAGCCCCGGGCACACCCCGCACAGCCGGGCCGACGACCACGCGTCGCCTCCCCCGGCGGACAGCTCAGCCAAGATCCGCTGACAGCCTGTCGCCTGCCATTCAGCGACACCAGCCCGGGCACGAGTCCGGCTTACTGCCCACAGCATCGTGGCAATCGTCCACCTGCTGCCTCCTTCGCCCGAGGAAAGGAAAGCGCCAGCGGGGACTAGACTCAACGCACTTCCGGGGCCCGGACCACCGAGCCCCTCGTCACCAACGCTACGCCATGGAACGGCCAAGGGAAGCCCAGGCCTGGCCAATGGAGAAGCCAGCATCTTGCTGGCCAGACGATCGACGCCACATCCGGCAAACGCGGCCGCAGGTTCCCGAAGGCCTGCCGCTTCCCCACCCTGCACACTCGTCACCGCTGTGGAATTGTTGACTCTGGGACCGCCGACGCCCGGGACACGATCGCCGCCGCCCGGGATTAGTTACCCGGCCAGACCATATGGTCCCAGATACCCACCCCCCGACTGTGTCCTCGATGTGCGCGTGGTCATGGGGCTTGGGTGGCTGACCTTCCCGCTGATCCTGGCCGAAGGAACCTGGGGGGCGCAGCGGGCACTTCCTTCCGCGGCTTTCACCTCGCCCGAGAGCGGACCCGTCACTTAACGCACTTGGCGCAGACGTGCTTACCCGTGGCCGGGATGTGGTGCGTCACCAAAGACGTGCGGCAGGCGTAACAGCGTCGGCCACCGTAACCGATGAGCCGACACAACCCGGCAAAACGCCGGGCCACACGGCCAACCGAAAGCGTACCGGTGACGACGTCCGGGGATGCGGCACTCATGCGATCCCTCCTAGGCAGTAGTTCAGTTACTGCCTAGGTCTGGAGCAGAGTCGTCACCGACTAAGTGCAACTATCGCAAAACGGTCACTGCCTGGCAATGTCTGCTCACCTAGGATCTGCGGATGCGAAGCTCACGACCGCGTACACCAGGGAGAGCCTGGCGGCGCGGGAGTCGGGCGACAAGCTGACCGGATCGTACGAAGCTCACTGCTGGGTTGTCGGCGCTCGGGCGCAACGCTGAGGCCGAGGCAGCAGGCGAAGAGACCGCTGAATTCGCGAACGGCCTTGAGTGCCAGGCCCGGTTACTGATGACCCCAGCCATCGAACCCTGAGTACCACACGGGCGATCGTTACGAGCTGCGTTGAGCGGCGTGACGGGCGCGGCTTAGCAACGGTGGGTATGTATTCGTGCAATACCCGGCACGTCGCGCCGGGTCTGCCCGGCAGGGCCACAGCCCGGCGCGGGCGGGGCCGGGCTGCGGCCGGTGGGGTTGCTGTACTTACGTGCTGTACGGATCCAGGGTCCGCACTTGGCCATCCTTCCGATAGGCGCGAAAAGAAACCGGCGCAAGATCAGAGTCAAGGCCGTCCTCGCGTGTACGTTCGCCACGCACGTTGCCGGTCAGCGGTTGCCCTGCGGCCACGGACGGCCTTGACTGTGATCTTGCCCGGCTTCAGGATCGGAGCGCCGGGAGGATGGCCCCGGTTTGCAGGCGGGTCGGCAGGCCTGACCGTGACGGCGCGTACCCTGCGCGGCCGGTTCCCGCGGTCGCGGCCCGCGCGGCGGCCCCGCCCGTAGGCGCGGCAGCGCCGGAAGGGCGGGAAGCCGCCGCGCCCTGGTCGCCGCGTTATCGCGCGGAATCCGAGCAGCCCCGGGGTCTATGGCGCCAGCGGGAGGTCAGCCTACGCTCACCCGCATCTGCCCAGGACACCCGGATGATCACCCGTGCCCGGCGCGCTTCGCGCGCCCTTGAAACCGTAAAGAAAGTTCTCACAGGCAAAAATGCGGGCTTCATACGCGTGTCGGGCCGGATGGTATGCGCAGCAAGGGTTGCGGACTGGCTGGTGTCATGTAATGCGTATGTACACGGCGGTTGCGTCGTCATGTTTCTTGGCGTACGGGTGAGGGTTCTCGCGTTCAGTGCTGCGCAGCAGCGAGATCAGGCTGCTGGGTCCTTCGCTCCGCAGGCAAGAGAAGATCACTGGCCAGGTGTATCCGTACCAGTCGACCAGGCGGGTTACCCCGTCGGTGAAGAGACCGGCCTCTGTCACTTCGGTGAGGTTCATTGTCCCGCTGACCGCGTGATAGGCAGCGTCGGGGTTGGTGCTGGCGACCCAGAAACCGTTGGCCTTGTTCCGGTGCGCGCGGACTAGCTCGATCGTGTAGGGACGGCCACCGGGAAGGTGCGATGTGCGGTCGTCGGCGATGGGGGTGAAAGTCTGGTCGTGACGCCACAGCACAATCGGTGAATCGCCCAGCGTCAGGTATTCGAGCGCTTCACCGCGGCCGCGGGCGATGGAAACCGTTGAGGACGGGCTGTCAGGGTTGCCGAGGTCACAGGTACCGGCGTGCGCGTCGCAGGTTTCCTTGATCGCGGCAGCGAGAAGATCACAAAGTGACGATGCATCCGGCAGGATCAGCCGAGCGCTGAGAGCTGCGGCGAGGTGGTGCACGAGCCATGGCACATCGTGGATGCAGCCGCTATCGACGCCTTGCGGGGCGGTGGCGCCATCAAGGATGACCGCCCAATCGGCGCCGGTGCAAACGTAGTCCTCGTTGACTTGGCCGGGAGTGCTTTTGGTGGCGTGGGTGATTTGCATGCTCAGTCCGGGACGGGGAAATCGTAGTTGAATGTGATCATGTCGCCAGCGATGACCGCGATCATCACTTCTACCGCGCGTCCGTTGATGTCGTAGGCCGTGCGGATGAGTTCGACCACCGGCGTGCCTTCCGGGAGCTGGAGCGCGACGCTCTCTGGCCCGATAGGCATGCGCGCCGCCATCTCCTCCCGGATTCGGGCTAGCCGGTAACCGGCTTCTTCAAGCCGCGCGAAACCGCCGCCCGGTCCGGTGTTTTCCTCCTTGATCTGGGGGGCCGCGTCGGCGACTGGCAGTTCGTAGTAGCTGTCGGCAAGCTGGTTTGGACGGTCGTCGATCAGCGTGGTCCGCCGCCGGACCCATACCGGCGTTGCTGGCTCGATGCCGAGCCGTTGCGCTACCGGTTCTGGGGCTGGCACCTGGCCGAGGAAGCGGATCAGCTGCGTGGCCGTCCAACCTTGCTCGGCTGCTTCCGCTACGAGGATCGGCGTGCCTGATGACCAGCGGCTTCGCGAGTAGCGTTCCGTCCCGTGGCGCCGGGCATGGGGTCGTTCACGGACGAATGACCCCTTGCCCTGGACGGTGATTACGAGGCCTTGCTGCTTGAGAAGGTCCACTGCCCGGCGCGCCACCGCGATGCTGCACAGGTACTGCTCAGCAACCTCGTCGTAGGTCGGAAGCTGCTGCCCCGGCCGGTACTCGCCTGTCTCGATTTTGGCGCGGATGTCGTCGGCGATGCGCACCTGCAATGTCCGCGCGTCGGTCGGCCCAGTGGTGGTCATGTACTCACTCTACCTGCGTATTTGCATGTCTGCCTACAGAGTGGTTGACAATACGTTAATCGGCTGGCAATCTGTATGCAGACCGGCAGACCGGCAGATACGTGTAGGAGGAAGAGGATCATGCGTTTGAAAATCGAAACGAGCGAGTCCAAGTTCCGCGTGGCCGGGACCGCGAGGCCACGTCAGGAGTCACGGGCCAACCCGGCGCAGAAGAAGACGCCGGACGGGCGGCCGATCTGGACCGTCAGGCTGACCGCCATCGAGACCGACCGGGAGACTGCCGAGACCATCTGGGTCGAGGTGGCTGGAGACGAGCCCAAGCTGACCCTCGATGAGCTCGTGCAGGTTCACGGCCTGGTCTTCGCCCCGTGGGTGAACCGTGAGAACAAGATCGTGCGCTCGTTCCGCGCCGACAAGATCGCCGCGCCTGCCGAAGCCCGCCGGGCCCCGTGATCGTGCCCAGCCAGATCCCGGCGCGAGATGCGCCACGCCACCGCCCGTGCCGGGCACAGCCGACGCCGAGGATCCTCCGCCGCATCCGCCCTCATCCCGTGATCAAGAACAGGAGTAACGCAGATGACCAACACAGCCACGATCGAGATCCCGCAGTACGTCCAGCTCAAGCGGGCAACGGCCGAGGACCTGCTGCGCCTGGTCCTCGACGTGCTGACCGGGAACCCGGACCTGGCCGCGCCCACTGACATCGACGTGTCCGAGCGGGCCGGTGCCCGGCTGCGGTTCGGGCCGGAACCGGCCAGCTTCCACGCTCTCGCCGAGTGGGCGGACCGGTTCGGCGGGGTGGTCCGGGGCGACCCCGGCGCCACCGACGACGGCCGCCCCTACGTGCGGTGCGAGGTCCGGTTCATCCACGACGACACCGAGTTCGAGGCCTACGCCTACGTCACCACCGAGGTGGCTAGCTAACCACTACGACGCCGGGCCTGGGGACGGCCATCCCCCGGCCCGGCCAGCCACATCCGCCCTCATCCCGTGATCAAGCGACACAAGGAGGTGCGTGGCATGTTCCACGCTATCAACGCCTGGCTGGCCCGCCAGGCCCGCCGCGCCCGCGACTACCGGCTGGCGCGCGACAACGCCATCGCGGCCGCCAACGGCTGGCAGGTCCAGCGCGTCGCGCCCGGCACCTACCGGTACCGCGACCCCCGCTTCGACGAGCGCCGTGCGGAGCAAGTGGCATCTGCCGGGCAGCAACCGGAGGCGGTGAGTGCCCGGTGGCCGCGATAAACCACGAGCACAGAGTCATCTACCACGCCGCCGTCTGCCCCGACTGCCAGTCCGCCAACATCACCGAAACCGAAGTCGACACCGGCGACGGCATCACCGAAATCGCGCTGCTGTGCCTGGCCTGCGGCACCGCCTGGCCGGTCGCCTGCGTCGTCGACTGGGACGGCCGCCCATGACAGCGCGCGCACCGGAACCATCTACCTGCTGCATTTCCACCGGCCCTATCGGCAGGCCCGCCATTACACCGGCTGGGCAGCACCGGCAACCTCGCCAACCGGCTCGCCGATCATCAGCACGGTAACGGCGCCCGGCTCATCGCGGTCATCCGGCACGCCGGAATCGGGTTCACCCTCGCGCGCACCTGCACCGGCGACCGGACCAAGGAACGCGCCATCAAACGAGCCGGTGGCCCGGTCCGCTACTGCCCGCTGTGCACCACGCATCCATGGACCGGGAGGTGGCGGTAATGCCGCGCCGTAACCGAAATGCCCACGTGATGACCATCGACCCTGACGAACTGGCCTCCGGAATCCGGGAACTGGCCAGCGAACTCATGGCCACGGCACGGCACAGGCCGGTGTGCGCTGGCTGCCGGGCCAACCCGGCCGCCGACGGCGGCTCCTGCCTGCGGTGCAAAGGCCAGCTCATCCTGTCCGCCCGCAACAACGCCACGAGGCGGTGAACGCTCATGCCGAACAACTACAGCCGTAACCAGCGGAACAACCCCTACGTCTTCGACGGCATGCTCGCCCGTTTCCACCGCAGCGCGGCGGCCACCGCCTGGCGGTGGCGCACCGAGCTGGCCATCCTTGCCACCAGCGCCGCCGCCCTGTGGCGGCTGGCTGTCCTGATCAGTCTCATCTGGGCCGCAGTGGCCCTGGCCGGGCTCGTGCTCGTGGTCCTGGCCGTGCCCGGCTCCCGCCGGTTCACGGTACGGCGGTACTGGTGCGTACTGGGCCGTCACCGTATCCAGCGGCTGTGCTACGAAGCCCGGCTGCATACCCGGTCGGGGCGGCTGCCGCTGGTGCTGTGGATCCGGCCGACCAAGGTCGGGGAACGCTGCCACATCCTGTGCCGCGCGGGCATCTGCGCCGAGGACTTCGACGCCCACATCGGCGAGCTGCGCGCCGCCTGCTACGCCCGCGACGCGCGGGTCACCCGCAACCCCCGGTGGTCGCAGCTGGTGACCATCGACATCATCCGCCGCGACACCCTCGCAGCCAAGCAATCGGTGGCATCGCCACTGGTCCGCCACGGCCCCCGGCCCCGGCCGGTGCCAGGCAAAGACCTCGACCTGGCCGACACCGGCCAGCGCTAACCCACCACCAGCACCAGGGAAGGACAGCGCCCCAGGCAACCGCCTGGGGCCTGTCCCGCCCTGCCATCCGGAAGGGAGGCCGCCATCATGACGACCATCACCACCCCCGCCGTGCCGGTGTTCCCGCTGTCCATGTTCAGCGCGGTTCACCTGGGCATCGACGAGAACGGCGAGCACGTTCACGTGCTGCTGGGTGAGCGGAACATGCTGCTCGGCGGCGAGCCCGGCGGCGGCAAGTCCAACGCGCTCAACCTCATCGTCGCGCACGGCGCGCTGTCCTGCGACTGCAAGCTCATCCTGATCGACGGCAAGCAGGTCGAGCTCGGCCCCTGGCGGCATTGCGCCGACAAGTTCATCGGCCCGTCGATGACCGACGCGCTCGCCGCGCTCTGCCAGCTCCAGCAGATCATGAACGACCGCTACGACACGCTGCTGGCCGCAGGCCTGCGCAAGATCACCCCCGGCACCGGGGAACCCATCTACCTCGTCGTCATCGACGAGTACGCCTACTTCTCCGCCACGGTCGGGGACCGCAAGCAGCAAGCGGAGTTCTCCGCGCTCACCCGCGACCTCGTCGCACGCGGGCGCGCCGCAGGCGTGATCGTCATCCTCGCGACCCAGCGGCCCTCCCACCAGGTCATCGACCCGTCCCTGCGGGACCTGTTCGGCTACCGGTGGGCCTTCCGGTGCACCACCGACTCCAGCTCCGACACGGTGCTGGGCCACGGCTGGGCCGGTGAGGGCTACACCGCCGCCAGCATCGACCCCCTCGCCCGGGACGTCTCCTGGCTGCTATCGGAGACCGGCACCCCCCGCCGCATCAAGGCCGCCTACCTGTCCGACGACGACATCCGCCACCTCGCCCGCCACGCCGCGCAGCTGCGCGGGCAGGCGGCCGGATGACCGCTGCCGCCGCGACGATCCCCTCAGCCCCCGGCCGCCCGATGCGGACCCGGGGCTGGGGGAGACCGCCGATGACAGGCTGGGCCGGTTCCGGCGCGACAACCGTGCCCGCTGGGAGGACCAGCGGCGCATGGAACTGGTCGAGCGGGCCAGCCGCAGCGACTTCGGCCGGTGGGAACGCCAGCTCGAGAATACCGGCCACTGCCAGCAGCCCATTCGGCTCCGTGGTCAGATCCGGGCCGTTGACCTGGCCACCGGCGACACCGGCGTGATGTATGACACCGCCAGCGAGCCCGATGGGGTGCTGCTGACCGCGTGCGGCAACCGCCGCGAACACGTCTGCCCGCCCTGCTCGGCCGTGTACAAGCGGGACGCCCGCCAGCTCGTCAAGGCGGGCCTGGCCGGGGGCAAAGGCATCCCCGAGACGATCGCCGCGCATCCGTGCGTGTTCGCCACTTTGACGGCGCCCTCGTTCGGCCCCGTGCACACTCAGCGAACCGCGAAAGGCCGGGCGCTGCCCTGCCGGGCCCGCCGCGACCGTAATGAACGGCGCTGCCCGCACGGCCGCGACATCTCCTGCCCGCACCGCCACCTGGACGCCGACCCGCGGCTCGGCCGCCCGCTGTGCCCGGACTGCTACGACTACACCGCCGCCGTGCTGTTCAACGCCAACGCCGCCGAACTGTGGCGCCGGTTCACCACCTACCTGCCCCGCCGCCTGGCCGCGCTCGCGGGCGTCACCGTCGCCCAGCTCCGCCGCGAGGCGCGGATCCGGTATGTGAAGGTGGCCGAATACCAGGCGCGCGGCGTCGTCCACTTCCACGCCGTCATCCGCCTGGACGCCCCCGGCGACAGCTACCAGCCGCCGCCCGGCCGCTACACCACCGGCCTGCTCTCGGACGCCATCGCACAGGCTGCCGCGGCCGCCTACGTCGCCGCCGACCATGGTGGCGACTCCATTGGCACGGTGCTTCTGCGGTTCGGCACCCAGACCGACACCCGGCCGATCCGCCACGGCCCCGACGGGCCGCTGACCGCCCAGGCCGTCGCCAACTACATCGGTAAGTACGCCACCAAGAGCCTCGACGCGCCGGGCCTGCCCGCCCGGCCGATCCGCAGCATAGCCGACATTCATCGCCTCACCTGCGGCCGCCACTACCAGCAGATGATCAGCACCGCGTGGCGGCTCGGCGGCCAGCGCCCGGCCGATGAAGGCCAGCGGCTGCGCAGGTGGGCGCACATGCTCGGCTACGGCGGCCACTACCTGACCAAATCCCGCCGCTACTCGGTCACTTTCGGCCAGCTCCGCGCCGCCCGCACCCAGCATCGCCGCGCCCAGCGTCACCCCGACGGCGAAACCGACCCCTGGGGCCGCGAACTCGACGAGCGCATCGTCCTGATCCTCACCGACTGGCACTACGCCGGAACCGGTCACCACACCGCTGGGGATCAGCAACTCGCTCTGGCTGCTGCTGCCCGTGCTCGTGCCCACGACTGGAACGCCTCGGCGGCGTAACCGACCTGTCAGACCACGACCCGAAGGAGGAGCGATGCAGACATGAGCTTCAGTCAAGATCAGCTATTGACCATCGCGCAGGCCGCCGACCTGCTCGGTACCAGCCAGCGTTTTCCCCGCCGCCTCATCGCCGAGCGGCGTATCGCTTACGTGAAGCTCGGGCGTCACGTGCGGATCCCGGAGTCGGCGCTGGCCGAGTTCATCAGGGCGGGAGTTGTGCCGCCGCTCACGGCTGCATCTGCGTCTGTGGGCATGAGGACGGTGGCCTGATGGCGAACAAGCTGGGTCATCGTCGTTTCGGCAACATACGCAAACTGCCGTCCGGCCGGTATCAGATCCGGTACCGGGGACCCGATGGCCAGTTGCGCACGGGCACAGACACCTACGAGAGCAAGTCATGGGCCGATCGCGCGCTATCGCTGATCGAGGCACAGATGACAACGGGGGAGTGGATTGACCCGGTCGCAGGACAGGTCAGGCTCGACGCCTACGCGGAGAGGTGGATTTCCCAGCGGATCGGGCTGCGGCCACGGACCCTCGAACTGTACAGGTGGCTTCTCGCCAAGCACATCGCCCCGCATCTCGGGGCGGTGGCGGTGACAAGCATAAGTCCCGACATGGTCCGCGACTGGCGGGCCAGGCTGATCGGCGCTGGCGTCTCTGAGTCGGCAACCGCGAAGGCCTACCGGCTGCTGCGGGCCGTGCTCACGACGGCAACCGAGGACCGCCTAATCCCGCGGAATCCGTGCCGGATCCGCGGGGCCGGAGACGAGAAGCCCGCCGAACGGCCCGTGCTCACGGTGGCGCAGGTCTTCCACCTGGCCGACCGGATGAAGGATCCCCGCTACCGTGCGCTTATCCTGCTCACCACGTTTGCGAGCCTGCGCTGGGGTGAGGCGATCGCCCTCCGACGCTGCGACATAGACGTGTCGGCTGGAACCGTCAGCATCCGGCGGCAGTATGTGGAAATGACCACCGGGCACCAGCTCGGCCCGCCGAAGTCTCGCGCTAGCCTGCGGACTGTCGCCATCCCCGGGGCCAATCACCGCCGCTGTCATCGACCACCTGGACTCCTACGTCGCCCCCGACTCGACGGCGCTCGTTTTTACCGGGGCGCTCGGCGGGGTGCTACGGCGGGGCAACTTCCGCCGTGCCTCGGGCTGGTCGGCGGCCGTCACCGGCCTTGGTGTCCCCGGCCTGCATTTCCATGACCTTCGGCACACGGGCAACACCCTGGCCGCGCAGGCAGGGGCCAGCCTCGCTGACCTCAAAGCGCGGATGGGCCACGAAAGCGCCCGCGCCGCCATGATCTACCTACACGCCACAAGCGAGGAAGACCACAAGATCGCTGAGACTCTCGCCCGGCGGATCGAGAACTTCCACGGGGCGGGAACCGCCCGGCCAGAGGACGCCACCGGCGACCGCGAGCCAGCCCGCTAATGGCACGTCAATGGCACGCGCCGCCACGTTCGTGATCTTGTACCTGGTGTTTTGCCTGGTGGAGCTAAGGGGACTCGAACCCCTGACCCCCTGCGTGCAAAGCAGGTGCTCTTCCAGCTGAGCTATAGCCCCGCGTGACGGCTCTCCAAGGGTATCGGCGGCGCCGCAGGCACTGACTGCGGCCCGGCCCGCGCGTTAGGGATCAGCAGATCGGCAGGTCCGCGATGCTGCCGATCAGGTGCGTAGCGCCCGCCCGCCGCAATTTTTCCGGGCTGTGAGCGCCGGTTCGCACGCCCGCGATGATCTGGGCGCCAGAACGGCGGCCGCACAGGACGGCGCTTTCCGTACCCCCTGCCACGGCGACCTCCCGCACGTCGGTGATGCCGAGCCGCAGCGCCGCAGTGAGGACAAGGTCAGGCCATGGGCAGCCGCGGGCAACATCATCCGGGCAGAGCGCCAGGTCGATCCGGTCCCGCCAGCCCAGGGCGTCGAGGATCCGGCCGAGGAGACCTCGCCCGACGTCACCGAACAGGCAGACCCGGATGCCGGACCCGGTCAGTTTCTCGATCGTCGCCTCGACTCCGGGCAGTGCCGACAGCCCGAGCCGGTCAATCGCCGCCCTGAACGAGCGCTCGAAGGCGAGGTTTGTCACCTGTGCGGCGGCCTCGTTGTCTGGGAACATCTTGCGGAATACGCCGATTGTCGCCTCGCCCCGGGCCCGGTAGACCTGGACCATGCTGCGCGCATACGCCGCCGTACCAGTGACGATTCCCTGGGTCCCGATCGCCTCGGCGAAGGCTCTCTCCACGATGCCCTCGTCGGCGACTGTTGTCCCGAAGATGTCAGCGCACACCATCGTCACCGGTGACGTCGGGCTCACCCGATCGCCTTCCTGACCCTGCGCCATCGCGTTCTTGATCTTCGACGGGCTGTAAGGCTCTCATCGTGACCGCACCCCACCGGTGCCTCCGATAGAGCGGCAAGCTGAGAACCCCCCAGGACTGTCAGCTATCGTCACCCGTTGTGGCTTCGGACCACAGGTCCAGCTCGGCACGGTCCGACTGAACCTTCTTCCAGACAGCGAACGCGCCGATACCGACCAGCGCGAGCACGAGCAACTTCTTCACGTTGTGGATCCCTCCACCTCGACATTTGCGGAGCGTACCCGGACGGATCCGGAGCCCGCTCATTGGACTGCCTGCAGCCTAGCAAGCCCGGGACCGGATCTCGGCCCGAGCGGCCGGACACCTCAGCGGGAACCGGCCACCCGCAGCTCTTTCCACACCGGTTCATCCGCCTCGTAGACGGACGTGTCACCGCCGAAAACGAGGAAACGATCAAACGAACGAGCGAACCACCGGTCGTGGGTCACCGCCACGACCGTCCCCGCGCAGCAGCACCTCGTCAGGCCCGCGCAGCAGCGCCGCAAGCACCAGGCGCTTCTGCTCGCCGCGATCCGTCACCGCGCGGTGGTCCGGCTAGGCCAGCGATCCGTTCCAATTTTTCCAGTTCCAGTTCCAGTGTGCCCGGCGGTCACCGTTCTGGCATCTGAGATTCCGGCCTCTAGTGGGGCACCCAAGCATCCGCAATAGCCGCGCGCCGCAGGCCAAGGACCCTTTGTCCGCTCCTGGCAGGGGCCCGGCCCATGTCCGTGATCATCCAATCCGACGCGCGGGGCGGCATGGCGGGCCCGCGCTGAAAGGGCTCGCCGCGATCAGGCGTGTGGCCTCGTTCATCGTCGCGAACACCCGTTTTTGGTCGGCTACCACCGCCGGGCCGCGATCGCGGCGGGCCGATGGGCAGCGGCAAGACCCGCATGGGCGGAAAGGCCGGATGACCCGGGGCGAGCACGTCGAAGCGCGCCAGATGCTCACCACGATCCGGCGTGTGACCGCGCCGGGCGGCGGACCCCGCGCCGCGGATCAGTTCCGGACCAGGACGAGCTTTCCGGTGGCCTCGCGCCTGCGCAGCGCCATCAGCTCCGCTGGTGTTGAGTTCCAGTCGCGAGGCGCGCCAATTTGCGGCGTCAGCTTGCCCTCCGCGACCAGCAACACCAGGGTCGCAAGATCCTGGCCGAACGTCTCCTCACCCGTGCGGTAGACGAAGAAGCCCTCAAGACGCGCGCCAGGCGCGCCAGCCGCGAAGTCGTAGAAGGCGATGTCGCTTCGCTGGCCGCTGGCGACGCCATAAACGGTCGCGACGCCGCCGGTCGCAAGCCGCCGCACCGCTGCGGTGAGGACTTGGCCGCCGACGCCGTCGAGAACGAGGTGGAAGGGACCCGCGTCAGCTCCGATGTCCGAAATCACCTCGCTGGCACCGAGCGCGCTCACCCCCGCCATCCGGGCCGGTCCGCTGACCTGCGCGGTCACCAGCGCGCCGGCGGTGCGCGCGAGCTGCACCGCAAACGTCCCAACACCGCCGCTCGCGCCTGTTATCAGCACGCTCCGGCTGAGCAACGAGCCTCCCGTGCGCAGGCCCCGCAGCGCCGTCAACCCGGCCACCGGCAGCGCCGCAGCCTCCGTGAACGCGACAGAGTCAGGCAGGGCAGCTACGCGATGTGACGGTACTATGACCCGCTCACCCCACCCACCCTGGTCGGCGAGGCCCACCACACGGGTTCCGACAGGGGGCCCCGTACCGTCCGCGGCGCTCACGGCGACCACGCCGGCCACATCCTGGCCCGGCGTCCAGCCATTAGTCCTGTCCTCAATCAGGGCCAGCTCGCCGCGGTTGATCGAGTAGGCGGCCACTTCTATTACCACATGGTGCGCGTCGGGCTGTGGCTCAGGCAGCTCGCGCCTGACAATCCCGGCGGGCGCAGTGGCGTCGGTCACGTAACCGAGCATCTGAGCACCCCAAGTCCCTTGTTTTCAGCTGACCGCGAGCGGCGCTCCTCATGAGCAGGCGCCCTACTTAACCGCGCCCTCGTGCGGGCCGCTACGTTACTGCCCGGGCCCCGGCTCCCTCGACGTCCGGACGCGAGCTGGCCCGTCTTGCCACCGCGACGATCGGACCGGATCCATTCGAATCCCAGCTGTTCGGCGGCAAAACGCATGCTCAGGTGGAAGGCACGCACCGCGTCCACGCTTGCCTGCCGCCGTCGGAATCCCGGCCATCCGCTGCTGTCCCTCGGCGTACCAGCTGTCCTCCGAATACCGGATTGCCTCCGTCAGCAACTGATCCTTGGTCTTGAAGTAATAGATCACAAGCGCGGGACTGACACCCGCGCGGTCGGCGACGTCGGCGATCCGGGTCTCTGCGAAGCCGCGCTCCACGATGACCTCCAGCGCCACGAAGTTGAATGCTCATACAGTCAAGGCTCGGCAACAACGGTAGCCGATGTCCAGCCGACGTCGGATCGGAGCGTTCGAGCTTGCGCGGTTTAGGGGTGTTCGAGATTGCGGGCCGCACCACGCATGATCCCGGTAACTATGACGAATGTATCCACGGCCGAAAACTTACCTGGATCATGAAAACAGGTCTTCCCGGCGCGCGATTACGGTCCGGACGGACTCGGGCCAACCGCCCGCTAACCGGGACACCGGGGTCGCCCCCAGGGCTGGCGCCTGCGGGCAGTGGCAAATTAGCCGCACGCAGTCGAACTGTCATGAGCTATTTCCCGTGGGCCTGGATGGACTTGAACCATCGGCCTCGTCCTTATCAGGGACGCGCTCTAACCGACTGAGCTACAGGCCCGTGAGTGCCAAGTGCGGATGAACATTACCGCATCCGGCCCGCCTGCGAAAAACGGGGGTGCGGACTCGGGCCCCCGCACACCCAGCCCGTCCCGCACCCAGCCGGGTCCCGCACACCCAGCCGGTCCCGCACGCCTCAGTCCGTCTCCCGCAGCGTCACCTCGATGCCTCCAACCAGATCAGAGGCCACGTTGTAGAGGACCGAGCCGACGGTCGACAGAGCAGTAATAAAGATCACATTTACGGCTCCGATGAGCGCCGTGTAACCGAGGACACGCGATGCGGAGAACCAGGTCGCCGGATTGACGCCGGTCGAACCCTGGCCGGACGTCACGCCTTGAACGGTCCGCTGGAGCGAGTCGAAAACACCCAGCCCGGCGAGCGTGCCATACAGTACGGCCACGGCGACGAACAGCACAATGAAGCAGACCAGTGAGATCACGAAGCTGAACTTCATGACCGACCAAGGTTCGATCCGCGCCAACGCCAGTTGCGCGCGGCGGAGCGTCGTTGCCTGCACCTGACCAGCTGTGGCCTGCCCAAGGCCGACCTTGGCGGGGCGCTCCGGCTGGGTCCCGGTGCGGCTCGCCTTGGGCACGGTGGGCGCGTCCACCCAGTCAGGCGGCGTCGCGGCAGGAGTCCCGGCCGCACCGGTTCCGGCCGCACCGGTTCCGGCCGCAGCGCCAACGGGTCCCGCATCACCGAACCCTACACTACCGGACCCTGCACCACCGGACAAGGGACCAGCCGACGCGGCTGTGGTATCTGGTGGACCTGTCGTCGGCCCGGCGGATGGGGCATCAATGTGCACTGGCTCGCCAGCAGGCGGAATCGGGATCCCGGACGGCGGGGGTGCTGGTGGTGCCGCTGCTGCTGATGTACCGAACGTGGTTGGCGTACCGAACGCCGTTGGCGTAGCGAACGCGGACGATGTACCGAACGCAGACGATATACCGGGCGCCGGCGTACCGGGCAGCGTCGGGGCGGTCGGCACGGGGGCCGTCGAGGGATCTGGCCTGGGCGGATCTGCCGACGACGTGGCCTGAACAGGCGACGCGCCACCCGCTGGGGGCCCGATCATGTCGGCAGGCAGCGGAAGCACTGGCTCGGCCGCATTTCTTGCTTCGGAGCCGGGTGCGCCCTGAGGGCCCTGTACATCATGCAGCCACCGCAACGTCTGGCCATCCACGCTGACCTCATCGGGAGAACCCGCCCCGGGAATGGTCACATCGGGTTGCCGCTCCCAAACAGGCACGGCAGCGCGCGAGTTGGTCTCTATCGTTCCGGACTTTTCCGGTGACGGCGGGACATGCACCGTGTCAGGCCCATTCTGCGAACTAATCGCCTCCTCACTGGGCCATGTGGTGTCCGTGGTGCGCGGCGGCGCACCCGCGGGCGACACCATGTCGCCGCCAGGCCGCGAATCGTCCGCGTCTCGCACATCCGATTCCTGGGTTCTCTGCTCTTCCACTTTGGCGGTCACCTTGCCAGACACGCTCCCGTCGGCGGTCGCTGCCGCGACGGCACGCGCGGCAGTAGGCGGACTCGCCTTGACGAACCGGCCGTTGGCACCGCGCACCCGACCGGACCTGCGCGCAACAGCACGGCTCCCGGCAGCACGATCAGCGCCCGCCCCGGCCGCACCATTACCGCGGTCGACGGCAGGGCCACCAGCGACCGAAATGTCATCGCTGGCCGATGCGTCGGCCCTGCCCATGTCGTCATCCGGGCGGCTGCTCCAGGCCGGAGCGTGGTCACCGTTCTCCGGAGAAGTCACCGGTCAGTCTCCCTCCGCACCGCGGACTTGAGCCGGTAGCCGGGATCCGCGGAATCACTCGGTGTCGGCCAGCTCGGTGTCGGCCGGCTCGGTGTCGGCCGGCTCGGTGTCGGCCGGCTCGGTGTCAGCGGCGGTGGCGTCCACGACGGAATCACCGCCGACGTCGTCGAGGGATTCCGCGTTCCTGGCGATCCCCACAACACTGTCTCCAGGGGTTAGGTTCATCAGACGGACCCCCATCGTCTGGCGGCCGGAAAGCTTGATCTCGCCCGCGCCGGTACGGATGACTCCTCCCACCGACGTAATCGCGAACACCTCGTCGTCCGGCCGGACCATCAGAGCGCCGACCAGCCTGCCGCGTGCGTCTACGATTTTCGCAGTAAGTACGCCCTTTCCGCCTCGGTTCTGCACAGGATACTGGTTCTCGGGCGTCCGTTTTGCGTAGCCTCCCTCGGTCGCAACCAGCACATCCTCGTCTTCCTGCACCACGTGCATACCCAGGAGCTCATCGCCGTCAACAAACCGCATTCCGATGACGCCCGTGGTCGCGCGGCCCATCGGCCTCAGCGCGTCGTCGCTAGCGTGGAATCTGATCGCCTGCGCGAGGCGGCTGACGAGCAGCAGGTCATCCCCGGGATTCACCAGCCTGGCGGAGATCACCTCATCATCGTCGCGCAGGTTGATCGCGATGATGCCACCAGACCGGGGCGAGTCGAACTCGGTCAGCCGTGACTTCTTCACCAGCCCGCCCCGAGTGGCAAGCACCAGGTACGGCGCGATCTCGTAGTCGCGCAGGTCCAGCACCTCGGCGATGCGCTCGTCTGGCTGGAAGGCAAGCAGGTTGGCCACGTGCTGACCCCGGGCGTCACGCCCGGCCTCGGGAAGCTCGTACGCCTTCGCGCGGTACACGCGGCCCTTGTTGGTGAAGAAAAGGATCCAGTGGTGCGTGGTGGTGACGAAAAAGTGCTCGACGATGTCGTCCTGGCGCAACTGTGCCCCGCGGACCCCCTTGCCGCCGCGCCGCTGCGCACGGTAAAGATCCGTCTTCGTCCGCTTGGCATATCCACCACGGGTAATAGTGACGACCACGTCCTCCTCGGCGATCAGGTCCTCCATGGACATGTCGCCGTCGTAGGGGATGATCTGCGTCCGCCGGTCGTCCCCGAATTTGTCCACGATCTCGTCGAGTTCGCTTCCGACGATCTGCCGCTGGCGGGCGGGCGAGCCGAGGATGTCGGTGTAGTCGGCGATCTGCGTCATCAACTCGTCGTACTCGTCAATGAGCGCCTGGCGCTCCAGCGCGGCCAGCTTGCGCAGCTGCATGTCGAGAATGGCACGCGCCTGGACCTCGTCGATCTCAAGCAGGTCAATCAGGCCCTGCTGCGCCTCCGCGGCCGACGCACTCGCCCGGATGAGCGCGATCACCTCGTCGATTCTGTCGATCGCCTTCAGCAGGGCACGCAGGATGTGTGCCCGCTCCTCCGCCCTGCGCAGCAGGAAACGCGTCCGGCGGACCACGACGTCGATCTGGTGTGCCACCCAGTACGTGATGAACTGGTCAAGGCGCAGCGTCCGCGGCACACCATCGACAAGCGCGAGCATGTTGGCGCCGAACGTCTCCTGCAGTTGCGTGTGCTTGTACAGGTTGTTCAGCACGACCTTGGCGACCGCGTCCCGCTTGAGCACGATCACCAGCCGTTGCCCCGTGCGGCCGCTTGTCTCATCACGCACGTCCGCGATTCCGGTGACGCGCCCGTCTTTCACCAGTTCCGCGATCTTGAGCGCCAGGTTGTCCGGGTTCACCTGGTAGGGAAGCTCGGTGACGACAAGGCAGGTGCGCCCCTTGACGTCCTCTTCCACCTCGACGACAGCGCGCATGGTGATCGAGCCGCGCCCCGTCCGGTACGCATCCTCGATGCCACGCCGCCCGACGATCAGGCCGTGGGTCGGGAAATCCGGGCCCTTGACCCGCTCGATGAGGGCGTTCAGCAGCCTTTCGTGACTGGCACCGCTCTCGTCGTGCGCGATCTCGTCGAAGTTGTCCAGGTACCAGTGGACCCCGGCGGCGATCTCGCGCAGGTTGTGCGGTGGGATGTTGGTCGCCATGCCGACCGCGATTCCGGCTGAGCCGTTCACCAGGAGGTTCGGGAACCGTGCGGGCAGTACCACCGGTTCGCCGGAACGGCCGTCGTAGTTCGGCCGGAAGTCGACGGTGTCCTTCTCGATGTCGCGGAGCATCTCCATGGCGAGCGGCGCGAGCCTGCACTCGGTGTACCGCATCGCGGCCGGCGGGTCGTTGCCCGGCGAGCCGAAGTTGCCCTGCGGGGCGATCAGCGGCATCCGCATCGACCACGGCTGGGCGAGGCGGACAAGCGCATCGTAGATCGCCGAGTCGCCGTGCGGGTGATACTGCCCCATGACGTCACCGACCACCCGCGAGCACTTGAAGTACCCGCGGTCGGGCCGGTAGCCGCCGTCATACATGGCATACAGCACCCGGGTATGCACCGGTTTCAGGCCGTCGCGGACGTCGGGGAGCGCGCGGCCGACGATGACCGACATCGCGTAGTCGATGTAGCTGCGCTGCATCTCCATCTGGATGTCGACCGGCTCGACGCGGCCGCCTTCGCCTGGCGCCGCTCCGGGTGTTTCTACGTCCGTCACGTGCCGTCCTCTCTCGGATTTCACTTAGTCGCCTTAACGGCTGCCGCTGGCGAGTTCCCCCGCTTGGCTGCGGATCCCCTCGGGGAATCCGGCTGCGGGGTCGCGGTCCGCCGCCGGGCCGGGGAAGGTACCGCTGCTATTGCCGCACTTCCCGGGTCTTTGCGCCTCGATCGCGTCCCATCGGCTCAGTTGTCAAGCCCGCCCTCAGATGTCCAGGAACCTGACGTCCTTCGCGTTGCGCTGGATGAACGCCCGCCTCGACTCGACGTCCTCGCCCATGAGCACGCTGAAAAGCTCGTCGGCCTGGGCCGCGTCGTCCAGGGTGACCTGGAGGAGCACCCGGTTAGCGGGGTCCATCGTGGTGTCCCACAGTTCGGTGGCGTTCATCTCGCCGAGACCCTTGAACCGCTGAACACCGTCACGCGTCCGTGGGTCTCTACGCCCTGCGGCGATGCCCGCCTCGATCACGGCGTCCCGCTCGGGGTCGGAGTAGGCGTACTCCGGCTCGGCGCCCCGCCCATCCCACTTGATCTTGTAGAGCGGCGGCTGCGCCAGATAGACGTGACCGGCCTCGATCAGCGGCTTCATGAACCGGAAAAGCAGCGTCAGCAGCAGGGTCCTGATGTGCTGGCCGTCAACGTCGGCGTCGGCCATAAGGATGATCTTGTGGTAGCGCAGCCGGGATATGTCGAAGTCGTCGTGGATGCCGGTACCAAGCGCTGTAATCATGGCCTGGACCTCGTTGTTACGCAGCACCCGGTCGATGCGCGCCTTCTCGACGTTAAGGATCTTTCCCCTGATCGGCAGGATCGCCTGGAAAAGCGGATCGCGGCCGCCCTTGGCCGAGCCGCCGGCCGAGTCACCTTCGACGACGTAGATCTCGCTGCGCGCCGGGTCGGCGGACTGGCAGTCGGCAAGCTTGCCTGGCAGCGTGTTGGATTCGAGCAGGCTCTTGCGGCGGGTGAGATCGCGAGCCTGCCTGGCGGCGATCCTGGCCCGCGCCGCCTGTGTGGCCTTGTTGATGACCTCCTTGGCCTCGCCGGGGTTGCGGTCCAGCCAGTCACGGAGGTGCTCGTTGCACACGCGCTGCACGAACGACTTGGCCTCGGTGTTGCCCAGCTTGGTCTTGGTCTGTCCCTCGAACTGCGGCTCGGCAAGCTTGATCGAGACGATCGCGGTGAGCCCCTCTCGCACATCCTCGCCGCTCAGATTCTCGTCCTTCTCCCGCAGCAGCTTCTGCTCGCGCGCGTACTTGTTGAGGATCGAGGTTAGGGCGGCGCGGAAGCCCTCCTCGTGCGTGCCGCCCTCGCCGGTGTTGATCGTGTTGGCGAACGTGTGGACCGACTCGGAGTAGCTGCTTGTCCATTGCATCGCGATCTCGAGCGCGATGCCCTGACCGTTCTCGGTGAACTCGATCACGGAACCATGCACAGGTTCCTTCGAGGCGTTCAGGTAGCGGACAAAGTCCGCGATCCCACCGTCGTACTTGTAGGTGACGACATGCGGCTCGCCGTTGATGTGGCCGGGCCGCTCGTCGGCCAGGGTGATCGCCAGGCCGCGGTTGAGGAACGCCATCTCCTGCAGCCGCCTGGACAGGGTCTCGAAGTTCCACGCCGTGGTCTCGAAGACCGACTCGTCCGGCCAGAACGTGATCGTCGTCCCCGTCTTGCCGGTGGGCTCGCCCCGGACAAGACGCCCGGTCGGCTGCCCGATGTGGTAGGACTGCCGCCAGACGCAGCCGTCCCTGCGAATCTCCACATCGAGGCGGGAGGACAGGGCGTTCACCACGGAAACACCGACACCGTGCAGTCCACCCGAGACGGCGTAGGACTCGCCGTCGAACTTGCCTCCCGAGTGAAGGGTGGTCAGCACGACCTCGACCGCTGGCCGCTTCTCGACCGGATGGTCGTCCACAGGTATGCCGCGGCCATTGTCGACCACCCTGACGCCGCTGCCCGGGAGCAGGGTGACGTCGATGCGGTCACAATAGCCCGCAAGGGCCTCATCGACCGAGTTGTCCACGACCTCGTACACCAGGTGGTGGAGGCCGCGTTCCCCGGTCGAGCCGATGTACATGCCGGGGCGCTTGCGGACAGCCTCGAGTCCTTCGAGGACCCTGATCGAGCGTGCGTCGTAGGACAAGTGGGAACTCCTCCTGCCGGGACTCCTCGTCCTGAGGACGGGCGCCGCGAGACCCCCTGCGCGATTACCGTCTCTGTGTTTGCTTCCTGGGATTTGCACTCCTGAGCTCGCCTGCTGCGGCTTGCCTTCCTGGGCCAGGCCTTTGTGGCTTCGCCTTTCCTGGGCCGGCCTTTCCGGGCCTGCCCTTCTGGGCGGCGATTTTGGCCTGCCCCGCCTTCTGGCCTGGTCCTCTTGCCTGCTCCTCTTGCCCGCTCATCAGCACTTGCCGCGCAAGGTTCGCGGCCTCGCACCTACCCGCACGCGCGCGCCGCTCGCGGTGGGTCCTCCGCCCAGAGCGCATGTACATGCTACCTGGCGGAAGGGGTTTGCCGGGCCAGGAACGAGTCGCTCGGTGACCTGTTTACGCGCCAGAGCGCCCAGAGCGCCCAGTCACGGCCGAACGGCGGCTGCGTGAGCCCCCCTACGCGCCGCCGGAGTCAGTCAGCCGTACGTGTCACGTGGACCGCGCCCATCGCTTACCCGCCAACCGCCGCGGCGCGGCCCTGGTTCACCCGACGGCCCTCGAACCCGGACCCGCCGCACGGTCCCGTCGCCGAGCTCCGCGTTGAGCCGCCGCACGAGCTGACTCGCGAGCAGCCGCAACTGTGTGGCCCACGCAGTTGAATCCGCGACGACGGCGAGCTCGCCATCGCTGAAGCCTTCTGGGCGCGCGTGCGCAGCCAGGTCCGCGCCCACAATCTGCGCCCAGCGGCCGAATGCTCCACCGACCGCCGCACGCTGCCGCCATCCCTGATCGGCAAGGAGCCCATCGATGGCCGTGCCCAGTGGCTGCGGATCATCCCTGCGCGGCCGGGCCGCCCGGCGCAGCCGTTCGGGATCACTGCCGAGCCGCTGCGGATCATGAGGTGGCACCGGGCCGCCGGACTGCGCCCGGCCATCGGGCAGCGCCGGGCGCGCACCCTTGGCCGCCGCGTCGGCCTTTGCCTCAGCAAGTGCGCGGCGCGCGCGCTCCAGTCCGTCACCGGGCAAGTTCCACCACCCCGTCATAGATGGTAAATCTCGTGCCCGCGAGCGCCCCCGGCACGTCGGCGCCCGCCGCCGCGGTGACCAGGGCCTGCTGCGCGCCGACCGCAAGCTCGGCCAGCCTTTCCCTGCGACCAGGATCCAGCTCGGCGAACACGTCATCGAGCAGCAGCACCGGATCCTCACCGTCGGCGCGCAGCAGCTCGTAGCTGGCCAGCCGGAGGGCGAGGGCGAGCGACCACGATTCGCCGTGGCTGGCGTAACCGCGGGCCGGCAGCTCACCGATGCCGAGTTCGAGCTCGTCCCGGTGCGGGCCGGTCAGGCACACGCCACGTTCGAGCTCGGCCGGGCGGGACCTGGCAAGCGCATCGAGGAGTACTGCCGCAAGGGATTCCCTGTCCGAGGCGAATCCGCCGTCGCGCGGGGCACCCGGCGGGTGATCCTGCCGCGGATCCAGGGATCCGGCGGACGGCACACCGCCCAGTCCGCCGCTGGCGGCACTTGCGATTCTGGCGGCACTTGCGGACTGGGCGTCAGTGGCGGACTGGGCGTCAGTAGCGGACTGGGCGTCACCGGCGGCACCGGCCACGCTGACCACGCCGTCCGCGGCGAAAGATGGGCGGTATCGCATCGCAACTTCGGCCCTTTCTGCGTCACCATCAGCGAGCTGCGCGTAGGCGGCAGTCACGAGCGGGCGAAGCTGCTCGACGAGTTCGAGCCGGCCGGCGAGCAGCTCGGCACCGGCCCTGGCCAGGTGGTCGTCCCAGGTGTCGAGGGTGGCTAGCATTCCGCGATCCGGGCCGCCACGGACAATCCCCCGCGCACCCGCGGACTTCAGCAGCGCGGTCCGTTGCCTCACGACCCGCTCGTAGTCCGTGCGGACCGCCGCGAACCGCGGCGACCGGGCAACGAGGAGGTCATCGAGGAATCGGCGGCGATCGCCCGGATCACCCTTGACCAGGGCGAGATCCTCTGGTGCGAAGAGCACCATGCGCAGGGCGCCGATGACCTGCCGGGGCTGGCGGACCACAGTCCTGTTGAGCCTGGCCCGGTTCGCACGGCCCGGGTTGATCTCCAGTTCGACCAGCGTACGGGCGGCCGCCGAGTCGATCTGAACGCGCACGATCGCACGCTCCGCGCCGCGGCGGACCAGCGGCGCGTCGGTGGCCGTTCGGTGGCTCCCGAGCGTGGCGGCATAGCCCACGGCCTCCACGAGGTTGGTCTTGCCGTGGCCGTTCGGGCCGATGAAGCCGGTCACGCCCGGCCCGAGCCGCAGGTCAACCGCGGGATAGGAGCGGAAGTCGGTCAGCGCGATCCGGGAGACGTGCACGTTAGGAGGCTACGTTCCTGCTGTGGTTATCGCAGCCAGGATCTTCGCGTGCCTCACTCTGGCATGCGTGGGACATGGGCAGCTAACCGGTGGTCCTGATCGGCATCAGCAGGTACCTGTAATCCGGTTGCGCCGGACCGTCGCCCGCGGGCTTGCCGGTGATCACTGCCGGTTTCGTCGGGATCGTGAACGAGATCCGCGCGATATCCGAATCGATCGCGGTCAGCCCGTCGAGCAGATACTGCGGGTTGAAGGCGATCTGGATGTCGTCGCCGTCCAGCGATGCCTCAATCGCCTCGACCGCTTGCGCCTCGTCGCCGGTACCTGCCTCGAGCACCAACTGTCCCGCGGAGAATGCCAGCCGCACCGGCGTGCTGCGCTCGGCCACAAGCGAGACCCGTTTGACGGACTCGGTGAAGGCGGCCGTGGGCAGTTCGGCGACAGCGCTGACCTGGTCGGGCAGAAGTGAGCGGAACTTAGGGAATTCGCCGTCAAGCAGGCGGGTGGTGGTGCGGCGCCCGCCACCCTCGAAACCGATCATCCCTTCCCCTGTCGCGGTGTCCGCTCCTGCCTGGCTGGGCAGGCCGAGCGCGATCGATACCTCGGCGCCCGATGTCAGCGAACGCGCGGTGTCGGCCAGCGTGCGGGCGGGCACCAGCGCCGCCGCGGCGATATCCGGCAGGCGGGGATTCCAGCGCAGCTCGCGCACGGCGAGCCGGTACCTGTCGGTGGATGCGAGCGTAATGTGCTCGCCGTCGATCTCGACCCGGACACCGGTCAGTACGGGCAGCGTGTCATCGCGACCCGCGGCGACCGCCACCTGCGTCACCGCGGCCGCGAAGATGTCGCTGCCTACCGAACCAGTCGGTGGTGGCATCTGCGGCAGCGTGGGGTAATCCTCAACCGGCATCGTGAGCAGGGTAAAGGTGGCGCTGCCGCAGGTCAGCACCACCTTCGAGCCGTCGGTCGCAACCTCGACCGGGCGACCGGGCAGGCTCCGCGTGATCTCGGCGAGCAGGCGGCCAGAGACCAGGACGGTGCCCGGTTCTTCGGTGTTCGCCGGCAGGCTCACCTCTGCCGAGACCTCGTAGTCGAAGCTGGAGACGTTGAGCGCGTCCTCGGCTTGCATCCGGATGCCGGCAAGCACCGGAACCGACGGCCGGGACGGCAGCGTGCGTGCCGTCCATGCCACGGCATCGGCGAGCACGTCGCGATCAACCCGGAACTTCACTGGAGCCGCCTCCTGATTGCGGTGTGTGTCATCACGCTCACCTGGGTAAGATCCCGGCCGGCACGAGGCACTCGGTCGCTCAGTGGGGGTGCGGAGCACCGGGAGAGCGGCCCGCGTGGCGCCTGGGCTGCGGGCGCGTTTGCTTTTGGCTACTGAATAGGAATAAGGATCGTCGTAGTAATAGGGACGGTGGATGCTGGGGATGAGCAACATTCGCGCAGGCCAGCGGTCGTTTGCGCATCCACAGGGGCGGTGCATGAAGGTGCGGCGGGCCGCGGCTGGCTGGGGACCGCCGGTCGGTGCGCAGGGGGCGGCCACATCTTGTCCCCTGCCTGTCCTGACGTAATCCACAGAGTTGTCCCCAGCCTGTGTGTCCCGATTGTGACCTCGTTGATGCGCTTGCTGAACCTTGTGCTGCATCCCACCTGTGCCGTCACATGGAGTGCGCCGAGGTCGGGAGTCCTGGCGTCCGGTGTGCTGGCCATTTGGCGGTCTCATCCGGTGTCGTGATCGGTGTCATCAGCCCGACCGCGCCTGCTGCTTGATCCGGTTGGTGAGCTCGGTCACCTGGTTGTAGATGGATCGGCGCTCAGCCATCAGCGAGCGGATCTTGCGGTCGGCATGCATGACCGTGGTGTGGTCCCGGCCGCCGAACTGCTGGCCGATCTTCGGCAGGGACAGGTCGGTGAGCTCGCGGCATAGGTACATCGCGATCTGGCGGGCGGTGACGAGCACCCGCGACCGCGACGTGCCGCACAGATCTTCAATGGACAGGCCGAAGTAAGAGGCGGTCTGGCCCATGATGGTGGTCGTGGTTATCTCAGGACCCTGGGCCTCCGGGATGAGATCCCTCAGCACGATCTCGGCAAGTTGAAGGTCGACCGACTGGCGGTTGAGGCTGGCGAACGCGGTCACCCGGATGAGCGCGCCCTCAATCTCGCGGATGTTGGTCGAGATCCGGCTGGCGATGTACTCGAGGACCTCAGGCGGCGCATTCAGGCCCTCCTGGATCGCCTTCTTGCGCAGGATCGCGATTCGCGTCTCGAGCTCGGGCGGCTGGACGTCGGTGAGCAGTCCCCACTCGAACCGGCTGCGCAGCCTGTCTTCGAGAGTGACCAGGCGCTTTGGTGCGCGGTCGCTTGAGATCACGATCTGCTTGCTGGCGTTGTGCAGGGTGTTGAAGGTGTGGAAGAACTCCTCCTGTGTGCCTTCCTTGTTCTCCAGGAACTGGATGTCGTCGACCAGCAGGATGTCGACGTCCCTGTACCGGCGCCGGAAGCCGTCCTGCTTGCCGTCCCTGATCATGTTGATGAAGTCGTTGGTGAACTCCTCCGAGCTCACATACCTGACGCGTGCCCCCGAGTAGAGGCTCTGCGCGTAATGGCCGATCGCGTGCAGGAGGTGGGTCTTACCGAGGCCGGAGTCGCCATAGACGAACAGTGGGTTGTACGCCTTGGCGGGGGCCTCGGCGACCGCCACTGCGGCGGCATGGGCAAAGCGGTTGCTCGAGCCGATGACGAATGTTTCGAAGGTGTACTTGGGGTTCAGCCGCGCCTGCGCGGGTCTGGCATTGGCGTGCCGGGCCGGCGCGGCGTGGTCGGCCGGACGCAGGTGGCCGTCGGCAACGGCGGGGTCGGCTTGGTTAGCCGGGCTGAGATGACCGGCCGTGCCCGGCGGGCCGAGATGCACTGCGGGATCGCTGGTCCCGGCGTAGCCGGCCCGTTCGGCGGCGGCCCGCTCGGCTGGGCTGAGGTCGCGGACCTGGTCGCGTGGGCGCAGGTAGCCGGTCTGGTCGCGTGGCCCGAGGTAGCGCGCGGGATCGCTGGTCCCGGCGTAGTCGGCCGGTTCGGCGGCCCGGTCTGCGGCGGCCCGGTCTGCGGCGGCCCGGTCTGCGGCGGCCCGGTCTGCGGCGGCCCGCTCAGCGGCGGCCCGCTCGGCTGGGCTGAGGCGGTGGGCCTGGTCGCGTGGGCCGAAGTAGCCGGGCGTGCCGGGCAGGCCGGTCACGCGGTGGGGACCTGCTTCGTGGTCGGCAAGGTGTTCCACACGCGGATCGTGGTCCCCCTGTCCGGTTCCGCCTGGCCTTTGCCCTGCCGCCTGCGGGGCAAATAGCGGCCCGGAGGTTGCCGCAGCCGGATCGACTGTTACGGCAAGTTGGATGTTGCGGCCGAGTTCCCTGGACAGCGCGTGGGTAACGAGCGTGCGCAGACGGGTTTCGAGCTGCTCTTTTGCGAACTCGTTGGGCGTTGCGATGAGGGCGGTGTTCTCCACCAGGCCGAGCGGCCTGGTGAGGTTGAGCCAGGCCCTTTGGTGCGCCTCTAGCTGGATATCCGCGAGACCTGCGAGCGACCGTGCCCACACCTCGGCTAGATCTGTCTCACTCATCGCTGGCCCGCCCTCCTGCGCCGGACACTGCCGGTGCATGCCGCCGTCCCGCCTCGAGCCGCGACCCCGTCATCACCCCTGCCCCCGCTCCCCACCACAACCCACCAGTACAACCAGAACTCGGTGCACCGGCGCCCCGTGCGCGACAGTACCCCCGCACCAGCGTACCCCCGCACCAATAGAGCGCACCAGCGCCGGGTACACCAGTGAGCCGTGCACGAACAGCGATCTGCACCGACAACTTAGTGCCCCGGCTACCCAGTGCCCCGACAAGCCAGTGCCCGACATCCAAGTGCTCAACAATCCCGGTGTCTCGCAACCGCCGCCCCACATGTTGTTCACAGCTTTATCCACAACTTGTGCACGGCAGCGGTGGCGGTAACCGATCGTCCCGCACGGTCCTGGTCGGGCGACACTAACCCCTGCGACGCATGTCTTCAAGCCGTTGTCCACAGCCTAGGGGCGGAGCTCGGCTGCGTCCGGGGAAACTGGGCTCCGACGCTTTGATCCCGGCCGCGGACGAAGGGACAGCTCGCTGTGGCTGGGCCTAGCTGCGGCTGGGCGTCGGCACCAGTTCAATTGCTGGGTGGCGGTTTGCTGGGTGGTCTCGTGCGCCTGGACCGCTGTGGGTAGCCGGTTGCGGCGGGCAGAGGGTCGGTGCGGTACTGGCGTTGTCGGGACACTGAATTCTCGAGGGACGCGCTGGTTTGACCCGCACGAACGGAAGCCGTAACGTACCAAGACCGGGCCGGGATCTGGCTCTTTGGCGCCCCGGCTGTCGGCCCCGACCCCGTGCACCTCGCTGGCGAGCCCGATTGGGCAGCGGCCGGTGCTGCGCCGACGAGCAGTAAGTATTAAAACGAGCACTAACTTTCGACCGGCCGGACAAGATCAGCCGTGGCCCAACCAGATCAGCAGCACCTGGAGTCGCAGTGAGTAAGCGCACATTTCAGCCGAACAACCGCCGTCGGGCGAAGACGCACGGGTTCCGGTTGCGCATGCGAACGCGCGCGGGCCGGGCGATCGTGGCCGCGCGCCGCCGGAAGGGCCGGGCCAGCCTGAGCGCCTGAGCAGGGCGGCGCGGGAGCGGGAACCCTTGTTCGCCCACGCGCATCTCTTGCTCGGGGCGAAAACGTGCTTCCCCCTGCGGCCCGGATGAGGCGGCGCCAGGAGTTCGAGCTGGCGGTCCGCCAGGGTAAGCGTGCACGCGGTCGGCTGCTAACCGCGCACCTGCTGGCCGGGGATGGCGGGTCGGCTAGGGATGACGAGGTCACTTTGCCCAGAATCGGTTTCGTGGTTACGCGTGCCGTTGGGGGAGCCGTCGTGCGCAACCGGCTGCGGCGGCGTCTTCGTGATGTGGCCCGGATGCGCGCTGGATTGCTGCCAGCGGGTAGCCTGCTTGTCATCCGCGCTAATTCCCGGGCAGCGGACGCACGCCAGCGAGATCTCGCCGCCGATCTCGATCTGGTACTCGGCAGGTTGCTTCGGCGGCAGGTTAGGGCGTGACATCGGCCATGATCGCGCGACACGCCAGGCACGCGCGACAAGCCTCGGATGAGGTCGGCGCACAGGCGGCGTCGTGGGTGGCGTGGCTGCTCATGCAGCCAATCCTGCTCTACCAGCGGTTGATCGGCCCGATGTTCGGGCCGCGGTGCAGGTTCGAGCCCTCGTGCAGCGCCTATGCAGTGGAGGCGCTCCGGCGCCACGGCGCCCTGCGTGGGTCGTGGCTCGTGGTGCGGCGAATAGGCCGGTGCCATCCCTTCCACCGGGGCGGTTACGATCCGGTGCCCGATCGGAGCGTGGCCGCCGTTCGGCCAGGGAGCTGAGATGTCGAAGAAAGCGAAAGGGAGCTAGGCGTGCACATCCTCGCCTCGGCGAGCCTCAACCCGATGGGGCTTCTTGACTGGCTGTACGAGGCCGTCGCCTGGGTCATCATGCGGATCCACGCCGCGCTTTCGCCTGTCTTCGGTCCAGCGAGCGGCTGGACATGGGGCCTGACGATCGTATTGCTGACCGTCTTCGTCCGATTGCTGCTCTTCCCGCTGTTCGTGAAGCAGATTCACGCACAACGGAAGATGGCCGATCTCGCGCCCAAGGTGCAGGAGATCCGGAAGAAGTACAAGGCAGACAAGCAGCAGATGAACCAGGAGGTGATGAAGCTTTATCAGGAGAACGGCGCGAACCCGCTCGGTGGGTGCCTGCCGCTTGTGGCGCAGTTTCCTGTGTTCATCTCCTTGTTTACCGTGCTCAGGGCCATCGCGCAGTGGACACCCGCCGCTGGGAAACCGAAGTACGGTCTGACCGTCGGCGTCGTGGTGAGTGCGCAGAAGGCGCACATTCTCGGTGTCACGGTGGCCACGAGATTCATCTCGAACGCTCAGGAACTGGCCGCGCAGGGGGTAAACCCGATCACCGCGAAGGTAGTGATCGGGCTTTTCGTGATCCTCAGCGGGACAACGACGTATCTGACGGTGCGGCAGAGCATGCGGCGCAACCTAACCGGTGGGGCCGCCGACAACCCGATGATGCAGTCGCAGAAGATGATGGCCTATGTGGCGCCGCTGTTCGCCCTTACCGGCCTCTACTGGCAGTTCGGCCTGGTCCTGTACTGGCTGACGACAAACCTGTGGACACTCGGGCAGCAGCATTACATCTTCAGCAAGTACCCTCCGCCAGCCACCGCGGCGGCAGGCGGCCAAGGCGGCGGTGGTGCCGCACGTCCCATTGCCGGTGGGGGCACCAAGGGCACGGGCGATGGCGCGCGGCCGGGCGGGAAAGGGTCCGCGCCGGATGGGCAGGGCCGCCCTGGGCTGGGCAAGTTGCTGCGGGCCCGTTCGGAGCCGGAACCCGCGCCGGAGCCGGCGCCGGAGCCTAAGCTCGTGAGGCAACAACCGGTGCGACAGTCCCGCAGCAAACGCACCGGCAAACGTTGACGTCCCCAGGTGCTGGAATAAGGAGCTTGTTGTGAGCCAATCCGAGACGGTTACTGGCATACCCGCCGGGATGGCGGGCGCCGAGTCAATCGCCCCGGCTGATCCGGCGGCGTCCGGGCCGTCCGGGCCAGGTGATTTCGGATCCAGTCAGGATGCTGGGCCTGACGTTTATGCGGTCGGCCAGGTTGATCTGGCGGCGCTCGAACAACAGAGCGAAATTGCGGCCGACTATGTTGAAGGCCTGCTAGACATCGCGGATCTCGACGGTGATATCGACATGGACGTAGAAGGTGATCGCGCGGTCGTGTCCGTGGTGGGGGTGACGCTTGATGAGCTTGTTGGGCCGCGCGGCGAGGTGCTCGAGGCGCTTCAGGAACTAACGAGGCTGGCCGTCCTCCGGCAGACGGGTGAGCGCACCAGGCTCATGCTCGATGTCGGGGGCTACCGGCAGCGTCGCCGTGCTGAACTCGCGGAGGTAGGCAGGGGCGCCGCGGAAGAGGTCAAACGGACCGGCAAGGCGAGGGCGCTGGACGCGATGACACCGTTCGAGCGGAAGATCATCCACGATGCGGTTGCCGCCGTGGGCCTGTGCAGCGAGTCCGAGGGTGAGGATCCCGACCGGCACGTAGTGGTGCTCCCCGCCGCGGAGTGACAAGGCGCGCTCCCGTGCAGGCGGGAAGAGTTTTCCACACATGACGTGTGACGATTGTGGATATCTGCCTGGTCCACCCGAGGCCCATCGGTCTTGTGACGGTGCGGGATCCAGGGCGATTCCGTCGCCACCACCTGCGGCCCGTGAAATCTTCGGTGACCGGCTTGCGACTGTGGAGCGCTACGTTGCGCTGCTGGCTGGGCCGGGTACCAGCCGCGGCCTGATCGGCCCACGCGAGATCGATCGCGTGTGGGATCGGCACATACTCAACTGCTCGGTTGTGGCAGAGCTTGTACCGAGTCCGTGCACCCTTGTGGATATCGGTTCTGGAGCGGGTCTGCCTGGGGTCGTGCTCGCGATCCTCCTCCCGCACGTATCGGTGATTCTGGTTGAGTCGATGCTAAAGCGGTCGGTATTCCTTTGCGAGTGCGTGGCGGAACTTGGGCTCGCGAATGTCGAAGTGCGCCGAAGCAGGGCTGAGGACCTGGTCGGTGAGGTTTCGGCTGACGTGGTCACCGCGCGTGCGGTGGCGCCGCTTCCCCGGCTTGTGGAATGGGCCGCGGGAGTTGCCAGGCCCGGCGGGACGATTCTGGCGATAAAGGGTGATCGTGCAACCGATGAACTCAGGCAGGCGCGGGGTGTATTGCGTGGGCTCGGCGTCCGACGGGCAGAGATCCTGGCCGTCGGCCAGGATAGGGTCGAACCCAAGACCGTGGTCGTTCGCATCGTAGTCGGGGACGGCGAAGGGTGCGCGCTTCCGGGGGAGCCGCAGGGACCGGGCATGATGGCGTGCCTGGGGGACTGTGATTCGCCAGGGGTTGCGGGAGGAGAGGAGCGCGAGGAATGGCAGAGGCACCGGGTCTCGGCTGGCCTGAGCGTTGTGCGGCAGATGTTCTTGCGGAGCCTGGCGGGGGCGTAGGCTGGCCCGTTTCACGTGAAACGAAGCCGGAGAATACGGTCATCGAGGTTGGCTGTGGATGGCGCACCCGTACCGGTTATTGAGGAATCTGCAGCGAGGGCTCAGGACGTGACAGGAATGGCCGGTGAAGCGGCTGAACCAGTTGTGCCCGATGCCGAGACGGCCCGCGCGGCAAGGTGGAGCTGTTCTGGCAGCGAATGGCCCCGTCCGGCTTCATGCCGTGTCATCGCGATTGCGAATCAGAAAGGCGGCGTGGGTAAGACGACCACGGCGGTGAATCTGGCTGCCGGTCTGGCGCTTCATGGTGCGAGAGTGCTCGTCATAGACCTCGATCCGCAGGGAAACGCATCCACGGCGCTAAATGTTGACCACCACGCGGGAGTGCCCTCGATCTACAACGTGCTGGTCGACGATCTCCCGCTGGAATCGATCGTGCGGCAGGTCGAGGAACTTGGCAGGCTCTACTGCGCGCCTGCCACTATCGACCTGGCGGGCGCGGAGATCGAATTGGTTCCGATGGTCGCGAGGGAGACGAGGCTGGCCCGCGCGCTCACGGCGTACGACCGTTCGGAGCTCGACTACATCTTCGTGGACTGCCCGCCGTCACTTGGCCTGTTGACGGTCAATGCGCTCGTCGCCGCCGCGGAGGTGTTGATTCCGATCCAGTGCGAGTACTACGCGCTCGAGGGACTGGAGCAACTACTCCGCAGCGTCGACTTGGTACGGGACCACTTGAAACCAGACCTGGCACTTTCGGCGATCCTGCTGACGATGTACGACGCACGCACCCGGCTAGCCGCGCAGGTGGCGGGGGACGTGCGGGCTCACTTCGGCGATGTCGTGCTTGGCGCGGTCATTCCTCGCAGCGTTCGTGTCTCGGAGGCACCGAGCTACGGCCAGTCGGTGTTGAGCTACGACCCTGGCTCCAGCGGTGCACTGGCTTATCTTGAGGCGGCGAGGGAACTGGCGTTGCAGAACCTCCGAGCCGGGGTAGCCGACTAGCCGTACTGCAAGCTGACCCTTGCCGCTGTCCATCTGTTGCTCCGTTACCTTCCGCCGACCCAACAGCGCGAGTAACCCAATCTTCGCGGCCATCAGCGGATAGCGTGTTGTCGTGCTCCGGCGCGGGGGCGCGGCACCTACGAGACTGCGGTGATCGAGGAGTTCCTGTGGCTGAGCAGAGGCGAGGTCTTGGGAGGGGCCTGGGTGCCCTTATCCCGGCGGGCCCGGGTTCGTCGAGTGCCAGGAGCGTAGGCGCGGTGCCGGGTCAGGACGAAGCTGGCAGCGGCGCTCAGGTATCCGGTGCCTACTTCGAGGAAATACTTATCGGAGCGGTCACGCCCAACCCGCGCCAGCCGCGGCAAGGCATAGACGAGGAAGCGCTCGCCGAACTCGCGCTATCCGTTCGTGAAGTTGGCCTGCTTCAGCCCATAGTGGTCCGCAAGGTACTGCCGGGTCACTACGAACTCGTGATGGGTGAGCGACGCTGGCGCGCCGCGCAGCGCGCCGGCCTTCAACGGGTTCCCGCGATCGTACGCGACACATCCGAGAATGACCTGCTCAGAGATGCGCTCATCGAGAATCTTCACCGTGAGCAGCTCAACCCTCTCGAGGAAGCGGCTGCCTACCAACAGCTTCTCGACGATTTCGGCGTGACACACGAGGAGCTCGCGGGGCGAGTCGGCAGATCGCGGCCGCACATTTCGAACACGATACGGTTGCTGAATCTGCCACCAACAGTCCAGAAGCGTGTCGCCGCCGGGGTGCTCAGCGCCGGTCATGCGCGTGCCCTGCTCTCTGTCGAGAACTCATATGAGCAGGAGCGGCTTGCTCACCGCATCGTCGCCGAAGGGCTCTCGGTGCGGGCCGTTGAGGAGATCGTGGCGGTGGGCGACGGTGCCAGCGTGCATCCCGAGCGTCGGATGGTGAAGAAGCCAGTTGCGCCCGGCCTCCGCGAACTCTCAGATCGCCTGTCAGATCTGTTCGAGACTCGTGTGAAGGTCGAACTTGGCAGGCGTAAGGGGAAGATCGTGGTTGAGTTCGCCTCGCTGGAGGATCTCGAGCGGATCGTGACGACAATGTCCCCGGAGCATGCGGCGCCGACGGATCGCACAGTGTTCTCCGATCGCACAGTGCTCTCCACCCCAACGGTGCCCGTGGACGTCGGCTTGACTACGTGAGCTGATTTTCTGAGGGGCGGCCCGGTCAGGCCGGACTTCCGAAGATCATAAGCACGCGATCGCGGGAAAGTGCCCGTTGACCTGGGCGAATGGCAGGCAGGCGTGATCGGGGCGTGTTACTACAGGCTGCTGCGGGCGGGGGTTAGTCCGCGGGCGGGGTGAAGTCGAAGAACTTCGGTGGTTCATGCAGGTCAAGGGCATGCAGGATGGCTTGCTGGCCGGGGGTGGCCGCGGAGCGCTGGGCGACGCGGCCGTCGGCGGTGGCGAGGGTGACCAGGTGCGTGCGGTCGAGTTCGTGGCGCAGGTTGCGCCAGGTGCCGGCGGTGGCGTTCTCGGCGACCCGGATGAGCAGCAGCGCCAGCCAGCACAGCTGGATGTGGGCGCGGATGCGGTCCTCGCGGTAGTGGAAGACGGGACGCAGCGCCAGGGCGCCCTTCATGTCCCGCCACCCGCGCTCGACGGCGATCAGCTGCTTGTAGGCGGCGGCGAGATCGTCGGGGGTGAGGGTGAGGTCGGAGGTGCGCAGCAGCCACTTGCCGTCCAGGTGGGCTTCGCGCTTGACCGCGGCGTGGCCGGTGCGCAGCAGCCCGGTCTTGGTGCGCCGCAGGAACCGGCGCAGCCCCGGCTTGTCCCGCAGTTGCCCGGCGAGTTCGTCGCGCTTGCCCGCGGGCCAGGCGTCCGAGCCGTCGATGAGCCCTTGCAGGTGGGCGACCAGCCGCTCGCGGACGGCCTTGTCCCGCTCGGCGGCCTCGGGGTTGTGGCAGATCACGAACCGCTCGGCCCGCACGCCGTCTGCCCGGGCAGGCACCCACACCTCCTTGACCCGCAGGTTCCCGGCCACGGTGTGGTAGCGGCCCTGGCGGGCCAGCGCCGCGGCGTTGGTGTGCCGCAGCTTCTCGGCGTGGATGTAGTGCCCGCCGCCGCGGGTGAGGTAGGCCCGGTTCGCCTGCGAGGCGAACCCCCGGTCGGCAACCCAGACCAGGCGAGGGGGGCGCAGGTCCAGCAGCGCACCGGGATCCCGTCCCGGGTGACCGCCATCGCGATGACCACCTGCGGCAGGTCGGCCCGGTGGTCCTTGGAGTGCCCGAACGTGCGGGCCCCCGCTTCGGCGGGCTTGCTGATCTCGTCGTCGGCGGGCTCGTCGGCCAGCCCGGCGAGCTCGCACTCCCAGTAGGTGGAGGTGGTGTCGACGAAGATGATGTCCAGGTCCAGGTTGAGCAGGTGCGCGACCGAGCCGAAGATCTGGGAGGCGATCTCATCGAGGGCCGCCAGCAGGAAGTCCATCGCCGCGTAGGCGGCGTCCTGGCTGAACCCCGGGCAGCCCTCGACCGCGACCCGCTCGGCCACCCAGCGGGTGGCCGCCAGCTTGGAGCCCGGTTCCAGCGCTCGCTGCGCCACCAGCGCGAAGATCACCCGCTCGGTGGCCTCCCCGTCCAGCCGGCGGCCCGCCGCCACCCGCCGGATCGCACGGCCGATCTCCAGCCGTTCCCACAGCTGGCCGAGCACCCACGCCCCGCCCAGCCGCCGCGAATCGAGCACTTCCACCTCGCCGGCCGCCGCGGCGGCCACCGCCTGCTCGGGTTCGAGGAACCGGGAGATCGAGGCGACCAGCCGGGCCAGCGCCTCCCGGTCGACCCTGTCGGCCCGGCCGAAGTTGTGGATCACCTTGGCGACCGGGCTGCCGGTACGAGGGTGCCGCTCGTTGTGCGCCAGCTGCAGGTACCGCACCACGCTGCCGTCCTTGTTGACCCGCCGGGTCTCACGCAGGTACACGCCTACGAGCCAAGCCATCGCAGCAGCCCAGCGCAAGCGACACGCCGGATAGCGTGTGCCTACAGTTATTCGCGGTCAGCGCAGGCCCGCAGGCCCATGACCAGGGCAGACGCTCTCGATCAAGCTCTCATGTGCCTGTGATCTTCGGAAGTCCGGCCTGGGGCCCGCAGTGAATAAGGCGCTGGTTCGTGTGCTGACTGTCGTTGATGTTGTACGTATTCACTGGAGGGGGGATGAAGGCGCAGCTGGGGCACGTTAACCGAGTCTCGCCGACCACGCGGCCAGGGTCAGGCCCCGTCCGCCCCAGCGAGATCAAAGCAGCGTGTTAATCATCTGCGGGCCTCTACCTGCCCGGGTTTCACGTGAAACCCGTGACGGTGATGAGCAGGCCGACGACGGGGTCGGCCCATTTCCAGCCGATCGCCACCCCGCCGACCCCGATGAGTACGGCCAGGGAGGTGAATCCGTCAGTGCGGGCGTGCAGGCCGTCGGCGACCAGCGCCGCTGATCCGATCTTCCGGCCCACTTGGATGCGGTAGCGGGCAACCAGTTCGTTGCCGGCGAACCCGACGAGCGCCGCGGCCGCCACCGCCCACAGGTTGGTTACCTCGTGCGGGTTCAGGAGGCGCCCGATGGCCGCGTACGCGGCCGCTGCGGCGGAGGCGGCGATGGTCGCGACGATGGCGATCCCGGCCAGGTCCTCGGCGCGCCCGTACCCGTAGGTGTAGCGGCGGGTGGGCAGGCGGCGGCCGAGCAGGAACGCTATGCCCAGCGGAACCGCGGTGAGGGCGTCGGCGGCGTTGTGCAGGGTATCGCCCAGCAACGCCACCGACCCGGAAAACACGACCACGACTGTGCGGCGTGGCGGTTGCGGCAGGTGTTGTCCTGGATCTGGCGGATGCTGAGGCGTCGCCTGAGGATGTGCTGGCTGCGGCGCTGGAGGCGAACCAGGATCTGGCGCGGCTGGCGGGTAATCTGCGCGAGGAGAACGCCCGGCTTCGGGAGGAGAACGCGGAGCAGGCGGCTGAGCTGGACCGGTTGCGCGCTGACCTGGCGGTTTTACAACGGATGGTGTTCGGGAGGTCGTCGGAGCGGGCGAGGCCGGGGCCTGCTGGCCGTGAGGATGAGGCCGGCGGTGACGGGGAGCGGGGCCTGGCCGGCGGCAAGGGCGGCAGGCGCGGCCCGGGGGCCCGGGCGGGGCGGCGGGATTACTCGCATCTGCCCCGGTTCAAGGCGGTCTGGGACTTTCCCGGGGGCGGGTACTGCTGCCCGGAGTGCGAGGCGCCGTTCACGCTGCTGGGCGATCATGTCGCGGAGCAGCTGGACTGGCTGGTGATCGTGCGGGTGCGGGCGGACTGCCGGCGCCGGTACCGGCGGGCCTGCGCTTGCCGGGTCCCGGCGACGGTGACGGCGCCCGGCCCGCCGAAGGCGATCGGCAAGGGCCTTTTCTCTAACGCGTTCATCGCGATGCTCTTCGTGGAGCGGTTCGTGGCGGGGCGGAGCATGAACTCCCTGGTCGCTGGCCTGGGCAGGCAGGGCGCGGACATCTCGCCGGCCACGCTGGCGGGGACGTGCGCGCAGGCCGGGACGCTGCTGGCCCCGCTGGAGGAGGCGATCACCGCGCGGTCGCGGGACTCGTGGCACCTGCACGCCGACGAGACGACCTGGCGGGTCTTCGCCCCGCGCGAGGGAGACGGCCCGGCGAGATGGTGGCTGTGGGTCTTCATCGGCCCGGACACCGTCTGCTTCGTGATGGACCCGACGAGGTCCGGGGCGGTGCTGGCCCGCCACGCCGGCATCGACGAGGACACCGGCCAGCTCACCGGGGACGGGGACGGGCCGAGGCGGCTGGTCATCTCCAGCGACTTCTACACCGTGTACCAGTCAGCGGGCAAGAAGGCGGACGGGCTGGTGAACCTGTACTGCTGGGCCCAGTATGCGGAACCCGGGCTTATGCGGAACCGCCCGGCGGTGCGGGCGGTTTTCCAGGCGCCGGTTGATGTTGCGGGCCGCCCGCTGCTGAAAAGTTCCGCATAATCGCGGGCCGCCGGCGATGCTCCTCTCACCGATCTTGGGAGAGGAGGCGGTCGGTGATGGCCGGTCGGTCGGTGGTTAGGATGGTCGGGCCGTTGGCGCCGTACGCGCCGGGGTTCTACCGGGAGTTGCGCAGCCGCGGGTACACGCGCCTGTCGGCGGTCTGGCAGCTGCGGTTGATGGCCCACCTCAGCCGGTGGCTGGAGGGTGAGGGGCTGGGCGCGGCGTTCACGCCGACGCGGGCGGAGGAGTTCTGTGCCGCCCGCCGGCGGGAGGGTTATACGGCCCTGCTTACGGTACGGGGGCTGGTGCCGCTGACGGAGTTCCTCCGCGGTCAGGGCGTGTTGCCCGAGCCACCGCCGGCGGCGGGGCCGGCGAGCGAGGAGGAGGAGCAGCTGCTGGCGCGCTACCGGGAGCACCTGGTCTGCGAGCGGGGCCTGGTGGCGCAGGTGGTGGCGCGGCGACTGCGGGTGGCGGCGCTGTTCCTCGCCGAGCAGCCGGAGCCGGTGGGGCGCGGGCCCGCGGTCGGGGCGGACCAGGTCAGCGCGTTCTGCGTGCGCGAGCTGCCCGGCCGGCGAGGCGGGGCGGCGAGCGATCTGGCCACCGCGCTGCGTTCGTTCCTTCGGTTCGTGCACATAGAGGGGCTGGTCGATGCACCGCTGGCGCAGGCGGTGCCGGCGGTGGCCGGCTGGAAGGGCGCCGGCTTGCCGCGCGGGGTGACGCCGGCGACGCTGGCCCGGCTGCTGGCCAGCTGCGACCGGCGCACCCGGGTGGGCCGCCGCGACTACGCGATCTTGCTGCTGCTGGCGCGGCTGGCGCTGCGGTGCGGGGAGGTCGCCGGACTGGAACTGGACGACTTCGGCTGGCGGGCCGCCGAGGTGCTGGTGCGCGGCAAGGGTGGCCGGGTGGAGCGGCTGCCGCTGCCTGCCGACGTCGGTGCCGCGGTGGCCGGCTACCTGCGGCGAGGCCGGCCGCGCTCCGGCAGCAGGACGGTGTTCCTTCGCGCTCTCGCGCCTGCGGCCGGGCTGACCCCGCGGGGGTCGGCTGGGTGGTCTACGCGGCCTGCGACCGGGCCGGGCTGCCCCGCATCGGCGCGCACCGGCTGCGCCGCACCGCGGCCACCGCGACGCTGCGCGCCGGGGCGCCGTTGACCGAGGTCGGCCAGCTGCTCCGGCACGCCGCGGTCGCCACCACGGGGATCTACGCCAAGGTCGGCTACGCCGCGCTGCGCCCGCTGGCTCCGCCGTGGCCGGCAGGTGCGGCATGAGCGAGCTCACTTTACGGGCGGCGCTCGCGGACTACCTCGCGGTGCGCCGCGCGCTGGGCTTCAAGCTGGCCCGCGACGGGCTGCTGCTCGAGCAGTGCGTCGGTCTCTGCGAGCAGGCCGGCGCCAGTCGGCTCACCAGCGAGGTGGCGCTGGCCTGGGTCACCGCCCCGGCCGGGGCCTCCCCGGGGTGGCTGAGCTTGCGGCTGACCGTGGTCCGCGGTTTCGCCCGCTGGCTGCAGGCGCTCGGCCCAGCCACCGAGGTGCCGCCGACCGGATGGCTGCCGGCCCGCCGGCGAGCCGTCCCCTACCTGTATTCGGCGGCTGACATCACCGCGCTGATGGCAGCCGCCCGCCGGCTGCGCCACCCGCTGTCCGCGGCCACCTACGCAACCCTCGTCGGGTTGTTGATCTGCACCGGTGTTCGCATCGGGGAGGCGTTGCGGCTGGACCGCGCCGACGTGTCGTTCGCCGACGGCCTGCTGACCATCCGGGACTCGAAGTTCGGCAAGTCCCGGCAGGTGCCGATCCACCCCAGCACGGTGGCGGCGCTGCGCCGCTACGCCCGTCGCCGCGACACGCTATCCCCGGCCCCCGGCGAGCTGGCCTTCTTCGTCCAGCCCGGCGGCAGCCGGCTCAGCTACGCAAACGCGCAGCGGACGTTCCGCTCCCTGGTGGGCCGGGCCGGGCTCACCCCAGGTTCGCAGCATCGCTCGCCGACGATCCACGGGTTGCGGCACTCGTTCGCGGTGAACACGCTCGTCGGCTGGTACCGCGCCAGCGTCGACGTGCAGGCCCGGTTGCCGCTGCTGTCGACCTGGCTCGGTCACGCCGACCCGAGATGGACCTACTGGTACCTGTCGGCGTGCCCCGAGCTGCTCGAACTCGCCGCCGAGCGTCTCGACGCAACCCTGGGCAGGCTGCCGTGAGCGCGCTCGCCCCGACCCTGCAGGCGTTTCTCACCGACCGGCTGGCCCGCCAGCGCCAGGCCAGCCCGCACACGATCGCCGGCTACCGCGACGCGTTCCGGCTGCTGGTCCGCTACGCCGCGCAGACCAGCGGAAAGCCGCCGGCCCGGCTGGACTTCGATGACCTCGACGCCGCGACGATCAGCGGGTTCCTCACCCACCTCGAACGCGACCGCGGGGTGGGCGTGGCCACCCGCAACGCCCGGCTGACCGCCGTCCGCTCCCTGTTCACCTTCGCCGCGCTGTCGCCACCCGGAGCACGCCGCGCTGATCGCCCGGGTGCTCGCGATCCCCGCCAAGCGCGGTGACCGCACGCTGGTCAGCTTCCTCACCCGGGCCGAGGTCGACGCGCTGCTCGCCGCGCCCGACCGCACCCGCTGGACTGGGCGGCGGGACCACGCGCTGCTCACCTTCGACGTGCAGACCGGGCTGCGGGTCTCCGAACTCGCCGGGTCGCGGTGCGCGGACCCGGCCCTCGGCCGCGGCCCGCACGTTCGGGTGACCGGCAAGGGGCGTAAGGAGCGGGTCACCCCACTCACCGGCCACACCGTCGCGGTGCTCCGCGCCTGGCTCGGCGAACGCGGCGGAGCCCCCACCGACCCGGTCTTCCCGGGCCCGGCCGGCCGCCCGCTCGGCCGTGACGCGGTCCGCAAGCTCGTGGTCAAGTACGCGCACGCCGCCGCCAGCTGCCCCTCGCTCGCCGCGAAACACGTGGGCGTTCACACCCTGCGGCACACCTGCGCAATGAACCTCCTGCAGAGTGGAGTCGATCTTGCAACTATCGCGCTCTGGCTGGGCCACGAGGATCTTCGGACCGTCCAGGTATACCTGCATGCCGACCTCGCGCTCAAAGAACGCGCCCTGGCACGAACCGCACCGCCCGGCACCAGCCCGGGACGGTACCGCCCCCCCGACCCGCTCCTGGCGTTCCTGGAAAGCCTGTAATTATGCGGAACTTCTCAGCAGCGGGCGGCCCGCAACATCAACCGGCGCCTGGAAAACCGCCCGCACCGCCGGGCGGTTCCGCATAAGCCCGGGTTCCGCATACTGGGCCAAATGCAGAATTCTGCATTTGGCCCACGTCCGCCGGCATTTCGTGCGCGCCGGGACGCGAATCCCGCCCAGCTGAAGTACTGGACGCAGGCGTGGCTGGAGCGGATCAGGGACCTGTATGCCACCCACGATGAGCTCATGGCCGCCTGGAGCAGCGCGGCCGCCCCCGCGCCGCGGGAGAAGGCAGCGGCCGCGGCCCGGCTGGACGAGGCGTACACGGCCTGGGATAAGGCAATCGGCGTGATCGATGAGGCCCGGGCGAAGCAGATGACCGCCCCCGGCTTGCAGCAGCCGGCGAAGAAGGCGCTGGCCACCCTGGACCGCGAATGGGACGGCCTGATCGCGCACCGGGACTACCCGATGATCAGCCTGGATGACAACGCCGCCGAGCGGGCGATCCGCTTGCCCGTAGTGACCAGGAGAAACGCCGGCGGGTCCCGGAACGAGGACTCCGCCCGGCTCGCCGCCACGGCCTGGACCGTCACCGCCACCGCCCAGATGGCCGGCCTGAACGTCCTGACCTATCTCACCGCTTACTTCGACGCCTGCGGACGCAACGGCCGCAAGCCCCCGCCATGCCCGGCCCTCGAACGGTTCCTGCCCTGGAAGGCCAGCCCTGAAAACCTCCAGGCCTGGGCACAGCCGGCCCGTCCCGGCTGACCTCCCACGATCCCGCCCGCCACGGCGCCGTCGGCCCCCGCGTACCGGCCACGCCGACCGTCAGCATGCCCGCTCACACGACTTCCGAATACTTACGTTCGAGCTGGCCGACCCGAAGGCGGCAGAGGTCGCGGAAGGGGTAAGCACTGTCGTCATGGGCCCGAACGTGCTCGTCGGCGGGTATCAAGCAGACGCCGGGAACTTGAACGTCCAGGTCCTGGTGAGAAATATTGCCTTTCAGAAACAAGTGGCCATAGTCTACACGACGGACAACTGGTTTACCTGCCACAACGCCTTCGGTATCTACTGGCGGCCGTTCGCGCCAGCCAGCACGCCGCATCAACTCAATACCGAATTGTGGAACATCGGTCCGGTCGCCGTAGGCACAACAGGTCAGTTCGCGGCTTTTTATACTGTCGCCGAAGCCACCTATTGGGACAACAACTTCGGCCTCAATTACGCATTCGAGCCTCGCAAAGGAGTTCGCGCGATGAGCACCCTCATCCGCAACACGACGACGCTCGAATGCGGCATCGACCGGCGCGTCGGCCGCGCAGGCCACGGCGAGCACGGCGGGTGGTCGCTGAGCCAGGGCACAACGATTATCTGCTCGTGCGGCGAGCGGCTGTTCGAGCTGGCCGACCTGAAGGCGGCGGCGTGATGGCGGAACCCGTATCCCCCTCGCCGGAATCCACCCGGTGCACCAGCGCCGTGAACGCGGCCCGCAGCCGCCCGGCATTCGCGGTAAACCGCGCCACGCACCGCCGGACCACCCCGAGCTCCGCCGCCTGCCCATCGGTCTTCCGCAGCCACCGGCCAGGCACAGCCAGCACCGGGCATCCGCCCCTTGGGGACGATCTCGGGGCCGGACGCCGGCAGCGGCGGATCGCGTCTGGTTATCTGTTCGGTACCCCGCGTATCTGCGCCAGGCCGATGGCGGGTCGCGATGGGGAGTCTGAGGGAAGTTAGCGGGAAAGTTAGTGGGAAGTGAGTGGGAAGTGAGTGATGCGGTGGGTGAGTCATGTACATCGTGATGGTCGGGCCTGAGTGCGCTCCCGCGGCGAAGGCGGGCGGGCTGGGCGATGTGGTGTTCGGGCTGAGCCGGGAGCTGGAGATCCGGGGAAACGCGGTCGAGATCGTGCTGCCGAAGTACGCCAGCATGCGCTATACGGACATCTCGGACCTGCAGGTCACCTATCAGGATCTGTGGGTGCCGTGGCATGGCGGGGCGGTTTGCTGCACGGTGTGGTTCGGCCACGTGCACGGCCGCAAGTGCTTTTTCATCGAGCCGCACTCGGCCGCTGATTTCTTCGGCCGGGAGCTGCTGTATGGGTACCCGGACGACGCCGAGCGGTTCACGTTCTTTTCCAAGGCGGCGCTCGAGTTCATGGTCAAGTCGGGCAAGCGCCCCGATGTGATCCACTGCCACGACTGGCAGACCGGGCTGGTGCCGGTGCTGCTGTACGAGCAGTACCGCGAGGCGCTGCCGTACCAGCGGGTCTGTTACACGATCCACAACTTCTGCCATCAGGGCATCAGCGGCCCGCAGATGCTCTGGGGCCCCAACCTGGATCGGCCCGAGTACTTCCTGCACCGGGACCGGCTGGGCGACGACACCTACCACCGGGCCGCCAACTTGATGAAGGGCGGGGTGGTGTACTCGAACTTCGTCGCCACGGTGTCGCCCAACCACGCCGGGGAAGCGCGGTCCGGCGGCGGCTTCGGGCTCGATCATTTTCTGAACATGCATCAGGGCAAGTTCGGCGGGGTCCTCAACGGCGTGGACTACGACGTGTGGAATCCCGAGATCGACCCGTTCCTGCCGGCCCGCTATTCGGCCGAGACCCTCGACCGCAAGTACCAGAACAAAGAGCGCCTGCGGGAGCGGTTCTTGCTGCGCAAGACCTGGAGCCCGGTCGTCGCGTACGTGGGCCGGCTGGACCAGCAGAAAGGCATGCACCTGGTCCATCACGCCCTGTTCTTCGCGCTGGCCAGCGGGGCGCAGTTCGTGCTGCTCGGCGACGCGTTCCACGACAATGGCATCAGCAGCCACTTCTGGCATCTCAAGAACCACCTTAATGACAACCCGGACTGTCACCTCGAGATCGGGTACAGCGAGGAGCTGGCGCATCTCGTCTACGCCGGCGCCGACCTGCTGGTGGTGCCCAGCATGTTCGAGCCGTGCGGGCTGGCCCCGATGATCGCGATGCGGTACGGGACGGTGCCGGTGGTGCGGGCGGTCGGCGGCATGGTCGACACCGTGTTCGACTGCGACCACTCGGATCGCCCGCCCGGCGAGCGCAACGGGTATGTGTTCCAGCACGCCGACAACCCCGGCATCGAGTCCGCGCTGCACCGCGCGCTGGGACTGTGGCACGCCTACCCGGACCAGTTCCGCCAGCTCATGGTCAACGCCATGCGGGCCGACTACTCGTGGGCCCGGCCCGGCCAGGACTACCTGAACATCTACGAATACATCCGCCACAAGTGAGCGAGCCTGCCCAGCGAGACGGGCCATGGAGACCCTTGCCGGAGACGCCGGCGGCCTGACCTGTGCGGGCAGGAGCCGCCGATCAGCGAGTCCAGCGCAGCGGACCCGGCAGCGCCCGGTGTTTGCCGCCAGGAACAAGCGCGGTCGAGCCGGAGTCGACGGACATGCCGCATGCCATCAGATACCCAGCTCAAGGTCGGCTTCGATCTGCATCTCGATGGTGTCGGCTAGCTGTTTGTACGCCTGCCGCTGTTCCTGTTCCGCCTGGTGCTGGTCACACCACTGCGCCGACAGTTCGCAATCGGCGCAGTAGCTGTCGCCGGATTCGGTCCGCAGTTCGGCGGCGTCGGCCAGCGCTAACCGCAGGGTCTCCATCTGGCTGCCGTCGAGGGTGACGGCGCGGGTATGCGTAGGGTCATTCATGGTGATCCTCCTGCTATCTCCAGGGGGTGATCAAGGGCTCTCCGCGGTGTTCGCCGCCCGCCTTTCACAACTGCAGTTCAGCCTCCTGTTCCTGCTCTACGGAGCTGCACCACATCCCGCACCAGCGCCGTCTGACTGGCGAGGCGTGGCATCTGATCCGGGTCCCTTACCGGGCCAGGCTCCACAGCAGCCGGTGCAAGATCCCTCTCGGGCGGTTGCAGCGCCCGGTACAGCGTCGACCGGCCGATCTTCAGGTGCCGCGCGATGGCGGTGACCGACTCGCCGCGGGACTGCCGGGCACGGGCGACGGCCAGCACATCCTCATCGACGGCAGGCCGCCGGCCGCCGCGCCGGCCCTGGGCCTCGGCAGCGCGCAGCCCGTCCAGGGTGCGCTCGCGAATCAGGTCGCGTTCCATCTCCGCGGCCATCGCGGCGACCATGAACAGCATCTTGTCCGCGATGGCCGCCCCGTCCGGGCGGTGGATCCCGGCGCAGATGCCGGTCAGGATGTGCAGGTTGATTCCCCGGGCGTGCATCTGGTCTTCCAGCAGCACAAGCAGTTCCTTCATGGACCGGGCGACCCGGTCCGGCTTGTAGATCACCAGCGTGTCGCCGGCCTGCAGCATGCCCAGGGCCTCGCGCAGCTTCGGCCGGTCGCCGCGGGTGCTGGCGGTCTCCACGATGATCTCCCCGCAGTGCGCCGCAGCCAGCGCGTCGAGCTGGGCCTGGTGGTCCTGCGCCCGGGCGTAGCCGATCCGGACGCTGTTGTCGTACGCGGGCGCGGCAGGCATGGCGCCCATCGTCCCGGATACCGTCCCGATACCCGGGGTGCGACACGCGGTTCCGGGACTGGTTTCCGGGACGGGCTGACCTGGGCGGCCGCCGCCAGCGGCGGACGCCCCGGAAACGGCCGATTCCGGGACCCGGCCCCAGCGACCGCAGGCTCCCCCGGAGGCCCCGCCGGGCGGTTACGGGCGCCGGTGAGAAACGGGGTCACCAGCCGCAAACCGCCCGGCGGGCGAAGGCAGGACTCACGGCGGTGCACAGGTGACCAACGGCCTGGCCGCCGCGTGCCCCGCAGGGCATACCGTCCCAGCGTGGACACTTCAACGGTTATTGCATCGAGCCCGGTTGAACTGGCAGTCCGCCTCGCCGCGCTGGCCGACCCGGTGCGGCTGCGCATCGTCGGGGTGCTGGCCGGGGGCGGCCGGTGCGTGTGCGACCTGCAGGAGAAGGTGCCGGTGGCCGCGAACCTGCTGTCCTACCACCTTCGGGTGCTGCGCGACGCGGGCCTGGTGACCGCGGCCCGCCGGGGGCGCTGGATCGACTACCGCCTCGACGGTGACGGGTTCGCTGCTTTGTGGGCGCAGGCGTCCGCGGCAGGCGTGCCGCTGCCCGGCGACCGGGTCATCATTGGACGGCACGGGTCGCCATGCGAGGACGACGGCGAGGGGGTGTGCGGTGACTGACATCAGGACCAGCGAGGTCACCGGCCCGGCGGGGCAGCGGCCGGTGATGGCCCAGTTGCCCGTGCTGGACCGGTTCCTGCCGGTGTGGATCGGGGCGGCGATGGCCGCCGGGCTGCTGCTCGGCCGCCTGGTCCCGGGCCTGAACAGCGCGCTGAACCGGGTCGCGATCCACGGCACCAGCCTGCCCATCGCGCTGGGCCTGCTGCTGATGATGTACCCGGTGCTGGCCAAGGTCCGCTATAGCGAGATCGGGCGGATCACCGCGGACCGCCGGATGATGACCGTCTCGCTGCTGCTCAACTGGGTGATCGGCCCGGCGCTAATGTTCGCGCTGGCCTGGCTGCTGCTGCCGGACCAGCCCGCGTACCGCACCGGGGTCATCCTGGTCGGGCTGGCCCGGTGCATCGCGATGGTGCTGATCTGGACCGACCTGGCGTGCGGTGACCGCGAGATGGCTACGGTTCTCGTCGCGTTGAACGCGGTCTTCCAGGTCCTGCTGTACGCCGCGCTGGGCTTTTTCTACCTGCAGGTGCTGCCCGGCTGGCTGGGCCTGCAGACCGCGAGCCTGCACGTGTCCATCGCGGAGATCGCCGGCACCGTGGCTGTGTTTCTCGGCATTCCGCTGGTGGCCGGGTACCTGACCCGCACCATCGGCGAGCGGGCCAAGGGCCGGGACTGGTACGAGAACTGGTTCCTGCCCAGAATCGGGCCGGTGGCGCTGTACGGGCTGCTGTTCACCGTGGTGATCCTGTTCGCCTTGCAGGGCAAGAAGATCACCTCCGAGCCGCTGGACGTGGTCCGCATCGCGCTGCCGCTGCTGGCCTACTTCGCGATCATGTGGTCCGCCGGGTTCGCCATCGGGCGCCGGCTGCGCCTGTCCTACGCGCGTACCGCCGCGCTGGCGTTCTCCGCGGCCAGCAACGACTTCGAGCTGGCGATCGCGGTCGCGATCGGCGTGTTCGGGGTGACCAGCGGGCAGGCCCTCGCCGGCGTCGTGGGGCCCCTGATCGAGGTGCCCGTCATGGTCGCGCTGGTCTACGTCGCGCTGTGGGCCCGCCGCCGCTTCTACACTCCCGAGGAGGCCGCGCCATGAACTGCTTTGACTGCGCAGCGCTCGGCGACCACGTCGATGCCGTCGCCGTATGCGCTGACTGTGGCGCCGCCGTCTGCCACGATCACGCCCGCGTCACCGCCCGCTGGCTGACCCGCACCATGGTGATCAACCGCGTCGTCGCCGTCGAGCCTCCCGCCCGCACCATCCGCTGCGGTATCTGCCAGGCAGCCCGCGACGCCGCGCCGGCCACCGGCTACGCGGCGGCCAGCTGAGCAACGGCACAAAGCCAGGCCCGGTCAGCGCCGGGGCTGACCAGGCCTGGCACGTACCGGGCAGCAGGCCGCGCGCCCGGCCTCGTCGCAGTCGCGGCAGGCCGTTGTGGCGCAGTACATCGAGGTAGCGGCGGATCGTGGGGTACGGGCGCAAATGGCCCTGCTGCCACGCTGAGACCTCCGCTAGGCAACGGGCCGCTGCAGCAAAGGGCACATTTCTCATCGGCGACCGGGAGGGCAAGGTCACCTGCCCAGGCACGCGGTCCTGGATCCTAGTGTCCTGGATCTTTGATCCGCCGCAAAAGTCGCTCGAGTGATTCGAGGATTTCTTCCGCAGATTTCGTCCAGATGAAGGGTTTGGGGTCTTCGTTCCATGTGTCTACCCAGGCGAGCATATCCTTCTCGAGCGACTTTACGGACTTATGAACGCCGCGGCTCAGGAGCTTCTCGGTCAAAAGCCCGAACCAGCGCTCTACCTGGTTCAGCCAGGATGAGCTGGTCGGCGTGAAATGAATCTTGAACCTCGGGTGCTTTTCCAGCCATTGCCGGACAGCCGGAGTCTTATGCGTCGCGTAATTGTCCGCGACGATGTGGATCTGCAGGACATGCGGCTCGCCGCCGGGCTCGTCCGGTTCCGCCAGCTGGGGCACCTGCTTGTCGATCTCCTCCAGGAACTTGATCCATTCCTTCGCACGGTGGCTCTTGTAGGTTTTCGCGATCACCAGGCCGGTCGCGATGTCAAACGCCGCGAACAGGTCAACGGTGCCGTGCCGGACATAGTCATGTGTCCGCTTCTCCGGCATGCCGGGCATCATCGGCAGCACCGGCTGGGACCGGTCAAGGGCCTGGACCTGGGATTTCTCGTCCGCGCACAGCACAACCGCGTGCTCGGGCGGATTCAGGTACAACCCGGCGACGTCGTAGACCTTCTCCACGAACAGCGGATCGGATGACAGCTTGAACGTATCGGCCACGTGCGGCTTAAGGCGGAACGCCGTCCAGATCCGGCCGATGGTGGACTTGGACAAGCCGGAACGTTTCGCCATGGAAGCCCTCGACCAGTGGGTCGCGTTATCCGGCGTTGCCTCCAATGTATCGACGACGACTTTTTCTACCTGCTCGTCGGTGATCGTCGGCTCACGTCCCGGGCGCGGC
>CAWGAE010000027.1:0-110668 GCA_963820395.1 uncultured Actinomycetota bacterium
CCCGCGCCCGCGACCACGACACCTGGGCCGCCCCCGCCGCGTGATCCATACCCTAATCCGACCAGGAATCCACCACCCGGAGGTGACCACCTTGGACGTGACCCTGTTCACCATCGACGAGGCCGCCGCCCGGCTCCGCGTCAGCCGGTGGACCGTCTACAAGCTCATCCGTTCTAACCAGCTCCGCACCATCAAAATCGGCCGCCGCCGACTCGTCCCACCCGCCGCGCTCGACGAGTGCGTCGAACTGCTTGGAAAGGAAGCCGCCTGATGTCCAGGACCGTAAACGCCGCACCTGCCGATGAGCCAGACGACCGCAATTCACGCCGGAGTCCAGGTCGCAAGCGCGCTAACGGCGAGGGCACCATCTCACCACGTAAGGACGGCCGCTACGAGGTCAAGGCATTCGTCCTGACCACCGCGGGAAGGCTGGAGCGCAAGTCAGCATACGCACGCTCGTACGAGGAGGCACGGAAGAAGCTGACCGAGCTGCTCAGCCAGTCTGACCAGGGCATCCCGGTCGCGTCCAAGAGCTGGACAGTGGCCGAGTACCTCACGTACTGGCTGCTGCACGTCGTTCGTGAGGAAACGGCGGCCAAAGACCTATCAGGGCTACGAGGGTGTCGTCCGGCTCCATCTGATCCCCGGTCTCGGGAAGAAGCGGCTCGACAAGCTGACCGCTCGCGAGGTCCGCGTCTTCATCACCCCAGTCCGGGAAGAGTGCCAGTGCTGTAAGCACGGCTACGACGCCGAACGGGAGGAGCCGCGCTGCTGCGCGCTCAAGGGCGGCGCGTGCTGCCAGGCCAAGCTGTCCACCCGGATGGTCCAGTCCATCCATGCCGTACTCAGGAACGCTCTGGAGTGCGCCGTCAGAGAGGAAACCATTCCGCGCAATGTCGCCAAGCTCGTCAAGGTCACCACGCCTAACTACAAGGTCAACCGCGGGCTCACGACAGCCCAGGCGCGCACCGTGCTGCGGGTAGCCGCTGGGCATCGGCTCTACGTGCTGTATGTGCTTGCCTTGTTCCTTGGCCTGCGGCGCGGGGAGCTGCTCGGCCTGCGATGGGTGGACGTCGACCTCGACGGCGAGAAGCTCGAAGTGGTTCAGGCACTTCAGCGCGTCGGCGGAAGACTGCGGTTCGTCAAGCCGAAGACCGGGGACTCCGAGCGCACCGTGCCGCTCCCCCGGTTCTGCGTGGAGGCCCTCCGCGAGCACAAGAAGCGGCAGTTCGCCGAGCGGTCCGAAGCGTGGCCGGACTGGGACGATCACGGGCTCGTGTTCTCGCTCGCGCCGGGGAACCCCGATGGAGCCGGACAACCTCCGCCGGAGCTGGGGCACGATCCGCGAGGAGGCCGGTCTCGGCGAAACCCGCCTTCATGATCTCCGCCACACGTGCGTGACGCTCCTGCTCGACCTTGGCGTCCCGCCGCACGTGGTCCGGGAGATCGTCGGCCACTCCGACATCGAAGTCACGATGACGATCTACGCGCACGTCTCGCTCGACGAGAAGCGCAAGGCGCTCGGGAAGCTGGGGGATGCGCTCGGCTGAGGCCGTTGTCGTCAGCGTTGTCGTCAAACGCCCGGACTGCAATCATGGTCCGGGCGTTCTGGCTGGTCAGAGTGGTGGTCAGGGGCAGGATCGAACTGCCGACCTTCCGCTTTTCAGGCGGACGCTCGTACCGACTGAGCTACCTGACCTTGCGCGGGGCGACGACACCTGGGCATCGGTTACCGTCACCGGCCTTAGCGGTCCTGACGGGATTTGAACCCGCGACCTCCACCTTGACAGGGTGGCGAGCACTCCGAGCTGCTCTACAGGACCAAGCGTAGCTAGCGCAGGGTGCGCCAGCCGTGCCCCCAACGGGATTCGAACCCGTGCCGCCGCCTTGAAAGGGCGGTGTCCTAGGCCACTAGACGATGAGGGCTGGACGGTCGTTGCCGCCGCGACCCGTGGCGCCCGCCGTCGGGGACCGCCCCAGCATAGGGGACAGAGGCAGCAATCACCAAAGCCAATCCCATCCGGCGCGGGACGGGCCCACAGAGCCGTCGGATCCCGATCGTAGGGGTTCGGCCCAAGCGAGTGTGTTCCGGCCCTTCATGCGGCGGCCATCTGGCACCGCACCCGCAGCGACCAGTGAAGGCCCGAGCGGCCGTGACCAGCGAAACCCGGGCGGCGCGACCAGTGAAGACGGGCCGCACGACCGCCAGAACGCGACGGCACGACGGTTTCAGACCCAGAGCCCGCGACCATCGCGTGCGGCAGAGTCACCACGACGGCGCGGGCGTGGCTGCGGGTCGGCTTGGGCCCACGCCAGGCCGGACCACAGGGAAGAGTGGCGCGCCACCCGGGGTAACCCTGGCGCTGCGGACGCCTTGTGGGGCTCGGCAACGGCCACCGGCTGGACACCGCGCGGCCGCGTCCGTGCGGAGCGCGCAAGGCTCCGGCCGTGCGCTCGCGTTCGGATTGGCGCACTCCGGCCTGCTCGTGTGCCGGACCCGGGCGTCGTGGGCGGTGGCGCGGCAACCAGATACCTGGGCGGAGCCGGTTCTCGCACTGCCCGGCGCGCCGGGCTCGGCGCGGCCACGCTGCCCGCCCTGGGGCTCGACACACCTGTGCGGCAACGTGATCTCCGCGGTCGGCACGCGCGCCGAGGCGCCCACGGCAAGCTGACCCGGCCGCACGAACCGGGCCGCACCTTGACCTGGCCCGCCTCAGCCTTTGCTCTTGTTGACGAGGCCTTCGGCTATCGAAGCCGACTCCCCCTCCTCCGGGATGATCATCCACGCTGCCACGTAGAGCAGGAAGCCCGTCCCGCCGAGGATGGCGAGCCCGGCGAACACGAGGCGGACGATGCTGGCATCGATCCCGAAGTAGTCCCCAAGTCCGGCGCACACCCCGGCTACGATGCGGTCCTTACGGCTCCGGTAGAGCTGCTTTCCGTTGACTCCATTGCTCATGACATTGATGATGCCCGCTGCGGCGGCCCATGCCCATCGGGGATGCCCCGTAACCCTCCCCGAGTCCAGCCCGGACCCACGCGGCCCCACGACCGACCAGACAGATCACCCGGCCCTCCCGGGCCCGTAGCCAGACAGTCGGCCGGTCCGTGGTAACCACGCGGCGGCGGCGAACCCTAACCATACGCCGGGGCCACGGACCATTCACCGGGCCGCAGGACCGTACGCTGGCGGTAGCCGCCGCAGAGAGGACGCGCCGATGTTGCCGAACTCAGGCCAGAGTCCCGGCCAGGGCAGCGCTGGCCAGGCCAGTTCTGGTCCGAACAGCGCTGACCAGAACGGTGCTGACCGCCACGTTGCTGACCACGACGGTGCTGACCACGACGGTGTCGGCCAGGTGATTGAGGGCCAGACCGCGACCAGCCCGGCAAGCACCGACCTGCTCCGGATCGATGACCAGCTTGGCCAGGACGAACGCCTGGTCCGCGACACCCTACGCAAGTTCACCGCCGACCGGATACTTCCCCATATCGGTGACTGGTTCGAGGCTGGCACGCTCCCCCGCGAGCTCGCTCCGGAACTCGGCGCGCTAGGCCTGTTCGGCATGCACCTGACCGGCTACGGTTGCGCCGGAGCTGGCGCGATCGCCTACGGCGTCGCCTGCCGTGAGCTCGAGGCAGCTGACTCTGGCCTGCGCAGCATGGTGTCTGTCCAGGGGTCGCTGGCGATGTTCCCCATCTGGAAGTACGGCTCCGAGGAGCAGAAGCAGGAGTGGCTGCCGCGGATGGCTACCGGAGAGGCGATCGGCTGCTTCGGGCTCACCGAGCCCGACCACGGCTCCGACCCGGGCGGCATGCGGACAATCGCGCGCCGCGATGGCTCAGACTGGATCCTGAACGGCACCAAGATGTGGATCACCAATGGCTCGGGCTCCGACATCGCGGTGGTGTGGGCCCGTACCGACGACGGGATCCGTGGCTTCCTGGTGCCGCGCGGCACCCGGGGATTCACCGCACGCACCATCGGCAAGAAACTGTCCCTGCGCGCCTCGGTCACGTCACAACTGGACTTCGACGATGCGCGGCTGCCCGCGGCAGCCGTTTTGCCTAATGCCCGTGGCCTCATCGGGCCGCTGTCGTGCCTTTCGGAGGCCAGGTACGGGATCGCGTGGGGTGCGACCGGGGCGGCGCGCAGCTGCTTCGAGACGGCGGCCGAGTACGCCCGCACGCGTACGCAGTTCGGCAAGCCGATCGGGGCGTTCCAGCTGACGCAGGGCAAGCTGGCGTGGATGCTCGCCGACTTGGCCCGCGCGCAGTTGCTCGCGCTGCATCTTGGCCGGCTCAAGGAGGCCGGCGAGCTGACGCCGCAGCAGGTCAGCCTGGGCAAGATGGCGAACGTGCGTGCCGCCATCGAGATCGCGCGGCAGGCGCGGACCATCCTCGGCGCGAGCGGCATCAGCCTCGAGTACCCCGTCATGCGGCACGCCGCGAACCTGGAGTCGGTGCTGACCTACGAGGGCACCGAGGAAATCCACACGCTCGTTCTCGGCGAGGCGATCACCGGCAGGCCGGCCTACCGGTAGCGCGCCGCTGCCGCGCCAGCAGACAGAACCCCCTATCCATAACGGCTGCCGCAAGCTGGCACGCACGCGCCGTGCGGGCTCCTGGCCGCTGGCCAGGTTCGGGGGTCCGGCCGCGGCTCGGCCATCAGCCCGCGATCCCCGTCTGGCAGCCAGCGGTGCGGGATGTATGGCGCAGTTTTTTCCGGCGTCATCCGGGCATCTGCCGGGGCCACTGGCAGCGTTCGCGGCGCTGAGTCGGTACGCTTCGTGCCGCGGGCGCCATCCGGTCGGCGTCGCGGGGCGTTAGCTCAACTGGCAGAGCAGCGGGCTTTTAACCCGTGGGTTCAGGGTTCGATCCCCTGGCGCCCCACCAGCGGATATGTGGCTAGCACGATCGTGCGGACAGCAGCATGCCCGCGAGTTGCGCGAGGGTGGGCGTGATCTGCGAAGGTGGGGGTCCCCGCTCGCCCGCGCCGAGCCGAAAACCCTGCGCTACCGGATCTTGCACGCCGCTGCCCGCCCGGTCCGCGGCGGCCGGCGGCGGAGGCTGCAAATCGCAGGAAACTGGCCCTGGGCCGACGCCATCGTGACCGCCTGGACCCGCATCAGCGCCGTGCCGCAAGCACCCTGACCGCATCGGGTCATCCCTGCAATCAAGGAAGGACAATTGTAGGTTCTCATCCTTCTTGTCGGTGACCGTCTTGCTGGCCTGGGCGTCCGCGTTGGTTCTCACCGATCTGTCGGCGGGTTTTTCTCATTGGCCTGTCGTTTTCTTCAGCTGTCTTGGCGGCTCGGATCCGTCCTGCGAGCAATGCGTCGATCCACCGCTGGGTGGCCAGCAGCGGATCGTCTGGCGCTAGCCGCGGTGCGTTATCGATGCGCAGGTCAGCTCCGCAGTGGCTGCCCCGCCCGGTGGGGTTGGGACAGGTTGCCGGAGCGTGGCGGCGGGCGGTGGCTGCGGCGGACCGGCGGGGGCGTGCCCGCACGCCGGGCAGGTGCCGCACAGGAGAACCTTGTGCTGACTGCAGGCGAATATCCAGGACAGGCGCCAGGCCAGCAACCATCGCCCGTCTCGCTCCGACAGGCAGTGGGGGCAGTATTGCGACCGCTGTCCCGGGCCCACCCCAGGAGTAGGAATTGGCCGGGTACCGCCTCATCGAGACGCCCTGGCGGCAGCCCGGACTGGCGCTCGATGCGGCGAAGGGTTTCCGCGGGGAGGCCCTGGACAAGGCTGAAGCGGGTGCGTGGCACTGACTATCCCAGCACCCGCAGCAGCTCGCGAACGGTCAGGCCGTTGCGCCGGGCAAGGGTCTCCGGCCAGCTATCCAGGCTTTCGCCCGGGATGATCGGCACGCGGATCGGCAAGGTTCGCTCCATCATGACGCCGCTACCTTTGCGGCCGGACGTGAGGCTGCTGGTGCCGTGGTGAGGCGGACGTGAGCGAACGCGGCAGCCAGCTGGCGGCGTGCCTGTTCGGATGCTTCGTCGATCCGCACTTGCTCGAGCAGGCCGGCGGTGAGTGTCTCTTCGCCGCCACGGATCGCCCTGAAGCAGCCGCGGGTGATGAGCGTGATGCACGACCCAATGTGGCCGCTGGTCCGTTCGAACAGGTAGTCGGCGAGGCCGATGAGCATGCCCGGCCGCTGCCTGGCCAGCACCAGCTGACGCCCGGTGGCCTTGAGCAGGCTGTGCCAATGGCCTCGCCCGGCGTCGGAGACGACCTCGAACGGCGGTACTTGCAGGCGGGTCCAGCGCCTGGCGGTCTGGGCGAGCACGGCGTTGACCCCGGCCAGCCCTTCGGCGAACAAGCGGCGTTCGGCCAGCCCGACACCGACGTAGATGAACGTGACCGGCAGCTCGCTCGCGAGCCACTTAAGGTGGTTGCTGACATTCAGGCCGTCGGTGCGCCGGGGATCGATGAAATGAACGTCATCGATCACCCCGACGCGTGTCTGGCAGCTGAGCACACAGTCGACCGCGTGGCTGGCCAGCTGCGCGGCGTTCGCCCTGTCGGTTGCCGGGTGGCCGTAGAACTCGCAGATCATGCGGTTAAGCGTGCGCAGGGTGGTGTTGGAGGTCAGCCCCACCCGGAACACCGGGATGCGTTGGTGTCCCTCGCCGGTGACCGGCCCGTGGCGGCGTATCTGGGCGCGGTCGAAAGCGCGCGCGAACACGTTGGCCATGGTCGTCTTGCCCAGGCCCGGCAGCGCGTCGATCACTGCGGCGCCCCGCATCCGGTCCGGGTCCTGGCGGTTGGCCGCGACGATCTCCTCCAGCTCGTCATGGACCACCGCGAGCTGCGGGGTTCGTAAAATGCCGAAATTGACGTGCCAGTCATGGCGGGTCTCGTCGTAGTCCTCACCGGCCTGGTCGCTGAGCCTGGTCAGCTGCCCGATGGTGAGCCGCTCCGGCTGGACGCGTGCGGGGGCCTCGACGTAGCGGCGCCAGCCCTCCTTACGGGGCAGGCTGTAGAGCTGCCCGGTCATTCGAGGACCTCGAAGGCGTCGGCGTAGAAGTCGCTGTCATCAGGGTCGTCGAAGATCTCCTCGGCGTCGTCGTCATCACCGTCCACGCAGGGAACCGCTCGCAGCGCAGCCTCCGCAGGCCCCGTGCCGGCAGCAAGGCCTGCGCCGCCCGGCAGATACGCCACCTGGCTCGCCCGGTCGTCCTGGTGAGCCGGGACAGGCAAGGCAGCGCGCTCGGCGGCCAGCCGGACAGCCATGCGGCGTTCCCGCGGCCCGGTGACCATGCCCTTGTCCCACCGGGCGAGCAGCTCAGCGAGAGCCTGCCCACTATCGGGCCAGCGGTCCTGGCGGGGGCGAGGCGGCGGGCGTACCGGGCGGCCTACCCGCTGAACGCCGTCCCTAGCCCGGGAGCATGCTCCAGCCGGTGCCAGGAATCATCAGCCGGGTCCTGGAAGTTGGCGTAGCGCACGTCGTCGGGATTGATCCGGATCGGCCACTTGCCCGCATACCGCCCGCCGTACGGGCTTTCGGCATTGCGGTAGGCGTCAAGCGCGGCACCGTTATAGCGCAGCCCGCCCACCTCGACGCCGTAATGCTGGATCGTGCGCGGGTGCACCTCGAAGAACTCATATGCCAGCTCGGGTGAGGCCGGGATCCGCAGCAGCCCCGCCCGGGCCACCCCGGTCTCATACATCTCATTCGGCGACAGCTTCAGGTGCGGCCATTCGGGCACGGCCAGCCCGTCATGCCGGGTGCGGTGGCAGGCCAGGGCAATCCATTCCCGGATAATGTCTTCCAGCTCGTGAAGATAGAAGAAGGCCGCGTCCTCCACGTGCTCGCCGCGGCTGTAAACATCCGGGCCCTTGTAGGCAGGCAGGTGCTGGATCAGCCCTTCCCGCAGCGTCTTGAAGAACCGCTCCAAAGCCGGCTTGCCGGCCGGTTTCATTGGCTGGGCGGGCTGGATCGAGATGCCCAGCCGGGTGCACACGCTGATCACGTGCGCGGACAAGAACGCCTTCCCGTGATCGATCACCAGTGTCTCCGGCGGGCAGGCCGGCACTCCGGGCAGCCGCCCGTCTTCGGTGAACACCAGGTGCTGCGGCACGCCGTGATAGGGCCAGCACGCCTCCTGCGGCCAGCTTTCCGGCGCTGCCTGCGGGACGAGCGCCTGGTAGAGGATCCCCGCCACGTCGACAGCCTTGGCCGGCACAGGGGTGACCCGCAGCCCGGTGATGCACCGGGTGAACAGATCCTGCGCGACGGTCAGCTGAGCCCGAACCCAGCGGCAGCTGACCGGCTCCATCGCGAACACATCCAGATCCTGGGTGCCGGGAATCGCGTACTCGCCCGGCCGCGCTGCCCGCAGCCTCCCGTAGGCGCCTTCCGGCCGGTCCGCGATGGAGCGGCGGCCCTTCGCGCTGCCGGCCACCGCATCGGTCCCCTCAGCCAGCTTGGCTAACCGGCGGTCGGCACTCGCGGGCGAGGGCCGTGGCACCACGCCGGTACCGTGCAACTGGTCAAGCCGCGCATCCACCCTGCGCAGGACCGCCGCGCGCGTGGGCGTGGACGCGCTGACCAGCTCGGCTAGAACAAGCCGCAGCGCCTCGTCCCAGCGAGGATCAGCAGAACCCGCCTTCCCGCGAAGTATCCGCGTGCCGGCCAGGCCCGCCTCGCCGGACCTGCGGTAGGCCATCGCCTGGCGCCCGGCCGTCCGTTCGCCGACCCCCAGCTCTTTGGCCTCGGCCCGGTAGCGGGCCTTCAACGGCTGGCAGGTGTCGTATTGAGGGCGCGGTTCCCGGGCAGCGGCCGCATCGCTACAGCCGGATCGAAGTCGGCCAGCATGATCCGGGCCAGCTCCAGCCGGCTCTCATAGACCACCAGGCGCCCCAGCGCCGCCGAGCAATACCACCCCGGATAGTGCTGCCTGCCCTTATATGAACGGAACTCCCGCACCGGCAACCCAGCCACGACGTCATCAACCGCCACCCGGTCCAGCGTCGTGTCGGACAACTCGCCGTCGGCCTTGCGGAACCTCACACGGACACGGCCATCTTGGTGCTCACCACCTAAGGGCACAGCAGCATACTGCTATCGGCACGTTCGGTAAGCACGTCACCACGCCGCGCTACGACGACGTTCTCGCATGAGTGACGCAAGCGCCATACAGGCGTCAAACCATCTGAGAAAGCGCCAGCTACGACGGGAACCTACAACAATCCCGGGGCACGTCGAACCCCGGCCACCGGCCCGGCAGCCGGGCTCTTGTCGTACCTGGAACCTAGAATCAAGATCCATAACGTGGCCCGGCCGTCACTCAGCCAACGGCATGCCCGGCATGAATGATCAGGGTTAGCCAAGGCAAAGACGGAGCAGCGAGTTGCGGAGGGGCTGTGGCGACACGATGGAGATCCCTGAGTTACGCCACTTGGTTCTCGGACAGCCAGTGCCGCGCCGCGGCCCGGCTACGGCACCCGCGCCGCCGCGCCGGGACCTGCCTGCTACGGCACCCCCGCCGCAGGGCTCATGCGCCGGTACGGCGGATGCGGCTGACTGCCTCCGCGTTACCCGGCCCGACGTATCTGTAACGGACTGTGCTCGCTCCGATATGACAAAGGATGAGCCGAAGGCGTATCGGCAAAGGGAGCAGGGGCGCCAGGAAACCCCGCCAGCCTCCTCGGACGCCAGACCTGCACACGGTTCGCCAAGTTCCGCTAAGGCTGGCCGCCCCGGCCCCCTTCGCATAGGCAGGCATGTCAGGGTGGCGCCCCAGGGGCTCCGCCATGAGAGAGGGAGGCGGACGTGGCTGAGAAGGAATTGGACCTTGTGAACTGGAAGACGCTCACGCAATGTGACGGAATCGCCAGAGACGGGCTGCAGCCAGAGTGGGCGGCACCTCCCGCGCAGAATGCAGACGGGCAGTGACCGGCGATCATAGCTGGGGGCGCTACTCGCAACCAGTTATCGGTCTGGGGGCCAGGATCATCGTCTCCGGCGGCGAGCGCATCGAGAATCCCACGACGGGGATCACAACAGGTCCACGTATACCCGTAACGCGCTCAACGTCAACGGTGCCAGCGTACTGCGTCACCTGCTGAACCTGTTCGGGCTGTTCATCACGGGGCGACGAGCGCTTCGGGGTGCTCCTTGCGGTAATGCTCCGTCAACACGGCACTCACCTGACCGGGCCGGTACGCCATTGTGCGCCGACAGATATCGCAACGCACGACCGGAAGATGCGTCACGGTCACCGGGAAACGGGAGGAAGCCGAATTTTTCATCGTTCCTCCATTATGCCAGACCAACGGAATTATGCCAGACCAACGGACCTAGAATCGTGATCGCCAAGCGACCTAGTACGCGGGACGTGCGTGAGACGGAGCGCGGTGGGATTGGCAGCGAACATGCTCACGCCGTGCTACCCGTTTCGCTCGTGTGAAGCCTAAACCTACTTCGCCCGCCAGACAGCCACATCACGACGGGCAGCGACGTCCCAACGTACACGCATGCTGATCGCTGCGCTAGCTTGCCCTCAAACCTGCATCAGACCGCGCCAATGTCCCGAGATGTACGAAGATGCCGGGATCACTAATGTCACCACCCGATGATCACCTGGTGTTGGCAAGACGTCCGCACTGGTATCGACCACGCGTCTTAAGCCCGGGTCCACACGGCCTTGAAGCCCTGACGCCACACGGCGCTGAAGCCGGCGGCTGTCAACGTATGCACAGTCAACTCATAATCTCATCCAGCTGCGGTACCTCCACCCGGAAAGGACTGGTGCTTTGCGCGGGAACAGTTGCTCTCTCTGTGCGCGGGAGCCGTCGGTGCCGTTACTCGGGACCTTGCGGCACCGACGCATCCCGCGGAGTCGTGACAGCGCCGAGTTCGCGGCCCTCACGTCGCGCGATGGCTTGCGAATGCGTGCGCGTTACCGGAACCTCAGAGTTCGAATACCAATCGCGCCGGGACCGTTCCAGCTAGTACAGCCTCGAAGCATGCGTTGACGTCATCGAGCTTGCGGCCTTCTGCGATCACCTGGGTGCGGCCCGCGGCGTGTAGCTCGAATACCTCCGCTAGGTCGAGCCGCGTGCCGACGATCGAGCCGATGACCGAAATTCCCTTGAGCACCGTTTCGAAGATCGGCAGCGGGAGTTCGTTGTCCTTCGGCAGCGCCACGAGCACCAGACGGCCGCCGCGCTTGAGAGAGTCGAATGCCTGGCGCATCGCCTTCGGTGACACCGCCACCGAGATGGCCACGTCGGCGCCACCAAGCGCCTGGATCGCGGCGACCGGGTCGCTGGTGCGGGCGTTGACCGTGTGGTCGGCGCCGAGCTTGCTGGCAAGGTCAAGCTTGGCGTCTTCCAAGTCCACCGCGACGACGGTGGCTCCCGCTATCTTGGCGTACTGCATCGCCAGGTGGCCCAGACCCCCGATGCCGAACACCGCGACCAGGTCTGACGACCTGGCACCGGAAACCTTGAGCGCCTTGTACGTCGTGACTCCTGCGCAGCTCAGGGGCGCCGCGTCGAAGGAGGAAATGCCATCGGGCACGGGCACCACGAACTCACTGGATGCGACGGCGTACTCCGCGTACGCGCCATTGCGCGAGTAGCCACTCATCTGCTGGGTTTCGCACAGTGTCTCCCGACCCGAGATGCAGAACTCGCAGTGCCCGCACGCCGATCCCAGCCATGCGATCGCCACCCGCTGCCCGACCCGGCTTTCGTCGACACCCGGGCCGACCTTCTCGATGCGTCCGATGCCTTCGTGGCCCGGGATGAAGGGCGGAGTTGGCTTGATCGGCCAGCCCGCCGATCCTTTCTGCGGCCCAGGAACACGTGCCCGGTCCCCTCGCACAGCGGCACCCCGCCGGGACGGTCGCGTGAGCACTCGCGGCCCTCGGTGGCGCGCAGATGCGCCGAGATCAGGTCCCACGGGAACGGGGCGATGTCGACTGTCCGGCGCGACCCGTACCTCGGCGGGATCTTCACGAACAGGCGTTGACCTCAGCGAGCTGCCACCAGATCCGGATGCTGCCCGGCTTGACGCAGGAGGCCTCAAGGCCCGTCACCTCACCCCACCGCATGCCGTGTAGTGCATGGTGATCACTTCGACGGACTCCTCGCCCCGGCCGCTGAGCAGCGCGGCGCGGTGTCACCCCGGGCCCTGCGCGACTGTTTTGTGATCGATCTCATGGCGGTAATGTCGGCTTTATCACTTCGTCTGCGCGGCGGCTACAGTCCGTGCATGACTTCCCCGGGCCAGGCCGCCACGCGCAGCTGGGCCAGTGCACACCCCGCGGGAGGTCCGGTGGCTTTACCCACGACCGGGGAATTTCAGGGTGCGATCTTTGATGTCGGCGGCGTGCTGGTTGACTCGCCGCACGAACGGGCCTGGCGGGAGGCGCTCAGGGAGCTGATGGAGGGCGAGTGGTCCGATATCCGCGGCGAGACCAGTTACTCCCCTGAGCGGTTCACTCATGCGGTCTATCGGCAGGTGATGGCCGACATGCCGCGTCTTGCCGGGGCGCGGGGGGCGCTGGAGTACTTCGGCGTGCCCGGCACCGACGGCCGGGCCGGGCGGTACGCCGCGGTCAAGCAGGAACATGTGGTCAAGCTGATCGGGATGGGCCAGTTCGTGGCCTTCGCCGACGCGCTCCGCCTCATCCTGGCGGTGAAGGACCTCGGAATCCCGGTCGCCGCGGCGTCGCTGTCCACGAACGCGAAGCTGTTCCTGGGTCAGATCCGGCTGGACACCTTCGCCGCCGAACAGCGACTGGACTATCGGTTCATCCGCCCGGGACTGACACTGCTCCAGCTGTTCGATGCGGACATTTCCGGGCGCGACTTCCCGCGTGGCAAGCATGACCCAGTGATCTTCCTGGCCGCGGCTGACGAGCTGGGCGCCCCGCCCGGCAGCTGCTTGGTGGTGGAGGACGCGGTGACCGGGGTTGAGGCGGCCAAGGCGGGAGGGATGGCGGCCCTGGGCGTGGCCCGCCTCGGCGACGAGGAGCTGCTGGTCAAGGCGGGCGCGGACCTGGTGGTGACCAGCCTCGACGACGTCTCCGTGGAGGCCCTGGCCGAAGGCCGGCTCGAGCAGCGGAAGGCGTCCGCGGAGCGCCGGCGGCGGCAGCGGGAACGGCCGCCGAGCGTGTGGTCGCTGGTCTACGACGGCTTCGACCCGGAGCACCAGGGGCTGCGCGAGGCGTTGTGCGCCCTGGGCAACGGATACTTCGTGACCCGCGGCGCGCTGCCTGAGGCGCGCGCCGACGGGGTCAACTACCCGGGCACCTACGTGGCGGGCCTGTCGAACCGGCTGCAGACCCCGATCGCCGGCCGCACGGTCGAAAACGAGGACCTGGTCAACGTGCCGAACTGGCTGCCGCTGTCGTTCCGGCCGGCGGGAGGGCCATGGTTCGACCTCCGGGACGCCGATGTCCTCGATCATCGCCTGGAACTCGACCTGCGGGCCGGGACGCTCACCCGGCGGCTGCGCTGGATGGACCCGGACGGGCGGCGCACCAGCATGGTGCAGCGCCGGCTTGTCAGCATGAAGGACCCGCACCTGGCCGGCCTGCAGACCGCGTTCACGGCCGAGAACTGGTCGGGGACGCTGGAGGTGTGGTCGGGCCTGGACGGGCGGGTCGTCAACTCCGGGGTGAAGCGCTACCGCGACCTGGACGGGCGTCATCTCGCGGTGCTGCACGCCGCCGAGGCGGGCGAGGAGACCGTCGAGCTGCAGGCGGAGACCAGCCAGTCCCGTATCCGGATAGCGGTCGCGGCCCGGGCCAGGGTCCTGATCGACGGGACGCCCGCCGCGGCCGGCCGGTGGCTAGTAGCCGAGCCGGGGTTCGTCGCGCACGCGCTCACGCTCAACCTGGAGCCGGGGCGCCCGGCGACGGTGGAGAAGATCGCCGCGCTGTACACCTCCCGGGACCGGGCGATCTCGGAGACCCTGCTGGAGGCCCGCCAGGCCGCACAGGGCGCGGCCGGCTTCGGCGAGCTGGAGGCTCGGCATGCGGGCGCCTGGGAGGCGCTGTGGAATCGCCTCGACATCCAGCTGGACAGCGCCAACCAGTGGTTCGAGACGGTTTTGCACCTGCACATTTTTCACCTCCTGCAGACCGTCTCACCGAACTCGGCCCGCCTGGACGTCGGCGCCCCGGCGCGCGGATGGCATGGGGAGGCCTACCGCGGCCATGTCTTCTGGGACGAGATATTTCTCTTCCCGTTCCTGAACTTCCAGAGTCCGGTGCTGGCCAGCGCCTTGCTCAACTATCGCTACGAACGCCTCGGCGCGGCCCGTGCCGCGGCCCGTGCGGCGGGGTACCGGGGCGCGATGTTTCCCTGGCAGAGCGGCAGCAACGGCCGCGAGGAGACCCAGCAACTGCACCTGAACCCCGATTCGCGGCGCTGGCTGCCCGACCACTCCCATCTGCAGCGGCACATCAACATCGCGGTGGCCTACAACGTCTGGCAGCACTACGTGGTCACCGGCAGCATCGAGTTTCTCCGCTTCGTGGGTGCCGAGATGCTGATCGAGATCGCACGGTTGTGGGCGAGCCTCGCGACCTACAACCCCCGGCTGGACCGCTATGAGATCCTCGGCGTGATGGGCCCGGACGAGTACCACGACGCGTACCCGGACAGCGACCGGCCGGGCCTGGACAACAACAGCTACACCAACGTCATGGCGGTGTGGGTCCTGCTGCGGGCGATGCAGGCCCTTGACGATCTGCCACCGCACTACCGGCACGAGGTGCTGCACGAGCTCGGGCTCAGCGCCGGCGAGCTCGACCATTGGCGCGACATCACCAAGAAGATGCGGGTGGTCTTCAACTCCGGCGGCGAGCTGGCCCAGTTCGAAGGCTACGACCAGCTGCAGGAGTTCGATTGGGAGGGCTACCGGGCCAGGTACGGCAACATCCAGCGGCTGGACCGGGTACTTGAGGCCGAGGGAGACAGCACCAACCAGTACAAGCTGGCCAAGCAGGCCGACGTACTGATGCTGCTGTTCCTGCTGTCCCGCGACGAGCTGCGGGAGCTGTTGCGAAACCTGGGATACGAGGTGACCGATGCGCAGCTCACGCAGACCGTCGCCTACTATCTCGACCGCACCGCACACGGCTCGACGCTCAGCGGCGTGGTCAGCGCCTGGGTCCTGGCCCGGACCGACCCCGGGCAGGCATGGCGCTTTTTCGCCCAGGCCCTGCAGAGCGACGTCGCCGACGTCCAGGGCGGGACGACCGCCGAGGGTATCCACCTGGGGGCCATGGCCGGCACGGTCGACATCGTGCTGAGCTGCCTGTCCGGCATGCGGGCCAGCGGCGATGGGCTCCAGTTCGATCCGGCGCTACCGCCAGAGGTCAAGCAGTTGCGCTTCAGCGTCCACTACCGGGGACACCGGGTCGACGTCACGCTGGCCGAGGATCAGGTGTCGGTCAGCTGCCGCCCCGGCCGCGCACCGCCCATCAAGATCCTCGTCCGCGACCAGACCCGCGTGCTCGCGCCCGGCATGCAGGCGCAGTTCCGGCTCAAGCGCCAGCCGGCCCCGGACGCCGGATGACGTCCGCTCACAACAGCTCGCCGCCGGCGGCACCGAGACGCGGCCGACGGGGGTGGAGTCGGCCAGCGAGGGCCCGGTCAGGATCGTGCTTGTCGATGATCATGCGATCCTCCGGCAGGGGGTGCGCTCGCTGCTGGAACGCGAACACGACCTGCAGGTCGTGGGCGAGGTCAGTTCGCCGGGCGAGGCAATGGCGGTCGTCGAGCGGACCAGCCCGGGGATCGTGCTGCTCGACATGAAGCTCTCGCCCGCATCGGACAACGACGGGCTGAGCCTGTGCGCCCGGCTGACCGACCGGTATCCGAGGCTCCGGGTCCTTGGTGCTCTCGACGTTTCTGGACGACGCGCTGGTGGTAAACGCCATTCAGCACGGGGCCCGCGGCTACGTGGTCAAGGACGTCGACACGATGGAACTGGTGCGCGCGATCCGCGTGGTCGCCCGGAACGGCAGCGCGTTCGACTCCCGCTCGGCCGCCGCGATGGTGTGGTCGATACATTCCCCGCAGGCACGAGCACCGCTGACCGGCCGCGAGCTGAGCGTGCTGCGGCTGGTCGCAAACGGCCTGAGCAACCGGGGCATCCTTCCCCCGTCTGCATCTGTCCGAGACCACGGTGAAATTCCACGTCCGCAACGTCATGCGCAAGCTGCACGCGACCAGCCGCGCCGAAGCCGTCTACAAGGCCACTAAGACTGGCCTGGACCTGACATCCACCTGAGCACGGAAATCCCGTTTCGCCTATCCGGTGTTGAGCACCAGCCAGCCTCCGTGCTGCTCCTGCACGTAACAGGGATAGCCGGTACGGTCGCCCAGGTCACCGAGCTGGCGCATGGACCGGTCTTGGGCAAATCGCCCGTCCACACCATCCGGTCCGGCCGGGCAGTTTGCCGATGTGCCTGGCCACCCGGCGCTTGCTGCAGCACGTAACCAGGTGGCCGTTGCCGGGCTCTCGGGCAGGATCCGTGCGTGCGTCTCGTGTGTGCCAGGCACCGGGCTGGGGCCGGACCTGCTTTCCCGGCCCCAGCCCGCGGTGATTGATCTTGCGGTGATGGATTCAGAGCAGGGTGGTGACGGCTTTAACCTCGGTGTAGGCATTGAGGACCTCGTGGCCCATCTCGCGTCCCCAGCCGGACTGCTTGTATCCGCCGAATGGCAGTGCCGCGTCGAAAACGTTGTAGCAGTTGATCCAGACCGTGCCGGACTTGAGCTTCTTCGCCAGGGCGTGGCCTTTGGAGATGTTCGTCGTCCAGATGCCGGCTCCGAGGCCGTACGGGGTGTCGTTGGCGACGGCAGCGAGCTCGTCCAGGTCGCTGAACGGAGCGGCGACCACGACCGGCCCGAAGATCTCCTCGCGCACGATCTTCATCTCCGGGCGGGTATTGGTGAGCACCGTGGGCTCAACGAAGTAGCCGCGGTCGCCGAGGCGGCCGCCGCCGGTAACGGCCGTGGCGCCGTCCTGCCTGCCGGAGTCGAGATAGCCGGTCACCCGGCGCAGCTGCTCATCGGAGACCAGCGGGCCCATCTGCGTGCCCGGTTCCATGCCGGAGCCGATCCTGATCGACTTCGCCAGCTCTGCCACGCCCTCGACCACCTCGTCGAAGCGGCTCTGGTGGACCAGCAGCCGCGAGCCCGCACAACAGCACTGCCCGTGGTTGAAGAAGATCGCGTTGGCGGCGCCCTCGATCGCGCTGGGCTCGGCGTCGTCCAGCACGATGTTGGGGCTCTTGCCGCCGAGTTCGAGAGTCAGCTTCTTCAGGTTCCCCGCCGCGGCCTGGACGATCAGCCTGCCCACGTCGGTGGAACCGGTGAAGGCAACCTTGTCGACGTCGTGGTGCCCGGCCAGGGCCGCGCCGGCGGTCTCACCGAACCCGGTCACCACGTTCACCACACCGGCGGGCACGCCAACCTCATCGATGAGCTCCGCGAGCCGCAGCGCGGTCAGCGGGGTCTGCTCGGCCGGCTTGAGCACCACGCAGTTGCCGGTGGCCAGCGCCGGGCCGAGCTTCCACGCAGCCATCAGCAGCGGGAAGTTCCACGGGATGATCTGCCCGACCACGCCAACCGGCTCACGCAGCGTGTAGGAGTGGAAATTCGCGCCCGGCATGTACGGCACCGAGATGTTGATCGTGTTGCCCTCGATCTTGGTGGCCCAGCCGGCCATATAGTGGAACAGATCCGCGGCCAGCGGCACATCCGCAGCCTGCGCCACCGCAAACGGCTTGCCGTTGTCCAACGACTCCAGCTGGGCCAGCTCATCGACATGTTCCAAGATGAGATCGCCGATCCGCCAGATGACGCGCCCCCGCTCGGACGCGGTCATCCTGCTCCACGGGCCTTCCTCGAAGGCCCTGCGCGCGGCCCGCACGGCACGGTCGATGTCCTCCGCGCCCCCCTCGGCAACCCGCGCCAGGGTCTCACCCGTCGCCGGGTTGGGGGTCTCGAACGTCCCGCCCGATGCCGCATCGGCCCACTGCCCGTTGATGAACAGCTGCCGCCGCGCGGCGACAAACCTTTCGACGTTTCTATCCAGGGTCACTGTCATGAAAACTCATCTCCTTGCTGCGCGGCAGAGGCGGCCACAACACCGCGGCCAGGCAAGCACCACCACACAGCGGCCCAGCCGACAGGCTGCGACCCGCTCAGTAACCCCCATCAGACAACCGAACACGGGCGGGCACAAGGCACAATGGGACAAATATCGCGTCGAGGTCATTCGCCGGATGGTTCAGCCTCGATTGCCTCAGCGATCGGCCAACCTGCTATTCACCGGCGAGCTGACCCGCCGGCTGGAGGGCACCGGCGTGACGGCCAACGTGCCGCACCGCGGCGTAGGGCGCACCAGCTTCGGCCGGGACAGCCCGACCCGCCTGGCGAAAACACCAGCGCGGGTTGCGGAGCCGCTCATGAAGACCCACGACCAGGGCGCCGGCACCGCCGTCTACCTCGCCAGCTCGCAAAAGGTGGAGGGCGTCACCGGCGCGCACTTCACCAACCGCAAGCGCGCCCGGGTGCTCCCGGTGCTCCTGGTGCCAGGCGGGTGGACGGCGGGCCATGGTGTCCGCCGCAGTGCGGAGTTACGATGGTGTTTCCTCCCGGTTTGGGAGGGGGGTCCGATGACGCAGCAGTATCTCGCTGGCGAGCTGTCGGTGCTCCTTGGGGAACTCCAGGCCGCCGCCCCGAACCAGGCGTCCGCGCATGATTTTGCGGGCCTGCGCCACCAGGCGGAGACAGGGCCGCTGAGTGCGCTGGGCGCCGTGACGGTGCGCGCGCTGGTGCTGGCCGGCGACCTGTGCTGGGAGTTGCTGACACGGGCTGATGCTGTCGCGTTCACCCGCCAGGCAGCTCTCTCCGCACGGCTGCGTGACTTCGGTGTCTGCGCTGGCCTCCTGCCTGAGGAGAAGTAGCGCGGGGTTGCTTTTCCTGTTTCCACATCGAACCTTTTTAACATCGAACGAGAGGCTGGACAAATGGCAACCGAGAAAGAGATCCGAGGGGCCCGCACCTCCGAGGCGCAGATCGCGGTGCACTGGCGCGAGGAGGGTTACTACTACCCGCCGGCGGCGTTCATCGGGCAGGCGAACGCGGCCGATCCAGCCATCTACGAGCGGTTCGGCGAGGAGCACTTCCCCGAGTGCTTCAAGGAGTACGCCGACCTGCTCAGCTGGGATTCCTACTGGCACACGACGCTGGATACCAGCAACCCGCCGTTTTGGCAGTGGTTCGCCGGGGGGAAGCTAAACGCCTGTTACAACTGCGTCGACCGGCACCTGGCGACGAGCGCGAACAAGGCGGCGCTCATCTGGGTGCCCGAGCCAGAAGACACCGACCCGGTGGCCATCACCTACCAGGAGCTGTACCGCAGGGTGAACGAATTCGCCGCGCTGCTGGGTGACTTTTGCGGCCTGCGGGCCGGTGACCGGGTCACGTTTCACCTGCCGATGGTCCCCGAGCTGGCGGTGGCGATGCTCGCCTGCGCCCGGCTCGGGGTCATCCACTCCCAGGTGTTCGGCGGGTTCAGCGGCACCGCCTGCGGCCACCGGATCGCCGACTCCGGCAGCCGCGTCCTGGTGACAATGGACGGCTACTACCGCGGCGGTGAGCTGGTTGATCACAAGGTCAAGGCCGACGAGGCGGTGGCGGCGGCCCGCCAGGAAGGCACCGGGATCGACAAGGTGCTGGTCTGGCGGCGCCACCCCGGCAGGTACGCGTCCAAGACGCCGATGGCCGAGGGCAGGGACTTTTTCGTCGACGAATTGCTCGGCCAGTACCGCGGGCGGGCCGTGGCGCCGGTTTCGATGCCCGCCGAGGCGCCGCTGTTCCTGATGTACACCAGCGGCACGACCGGCCGTCCGAAGGGATGCCAGCACAGCACCGGCGGATATCTGGCCTACGTGGCGGGCACGTCAAAGTACTACCAGGACATCCACCCCGAAGACACGTACTGGTGCATGGCCGATATCGGCTGGATCACCGGCCACTCCTACATCGTCTACGGCCCGCTGGCGCTCGGCACCACCTCCGTGATCTACGAGGGCGTGCCCACCTATCCGGACGCGGGACGGCCCTGGCGGATCGCCGAGCGGCTCGGGGTGAACATCTTCCATACCTCGCCCACCGCGATCCGGATGCTGCGCAAGGTCGGCCCGCAGGAGCCGACGAAGTACAGCTACCACTTCAAGCACATGACGACGGTGGGCGAGCCGATCGAGCCGGAGGTCTGGCGCTGGTACTACGAGGCGGCCGGCAAGGGCCAGGCGGTCATCGTGGACACCTGGTGGCAGACCGAGAACGGCGGCTTCCTCGGCAGCACCCTGCCGGCCCTGATGCCGATGAAGCCGGGCAGCTGCGGCCCGGGCGTGCTCGGCATCTACCCGGTGATCTGGGACGAGGACGGCAACGAGGCCGAGGCGGGCAGCGGCAAGGCGGGCAACATCTGTATCCGCAACCCCTGGCCGGGCATCTTCCAGACCATCTGGGGCCAGCCCGAGCGGTTCGTGCAGACTTACTACGACAAGTACTGCAAGGACAAGGCGAGCAAGGACTGGCGCGACTGGCCGTACTTCGCCGGCGACGGCGCGGTCAAGGCGGCCGACGGCTACTTCCGGATCCTCGGCCGGGTGGACGACGTGATCAACGTGGCGGGTCACCGGCTGGGCACCAAGGAACTGGAATCGGCGACTCTCATGGTCGACGAAGTAGCAGAAGCGGCCGCCGTCCCGGTGATGGATGAGGTACGCGGACGCGCCGTCGAGATGTACGTCTCGCTCAAGCCCGGATTCACCCCCAGCCAGGAGATCGCGGACAAGGTGCGGGGCGCGATCGAGACCGAGATCGGCAAGATCGCCCGGCCGAGGAACGTGTGGATCGTCGCTGACATGCCGAAGACCCGGTCCGGCAAGATCATGCGCAGGGTCATTGCCGCCGTTTCCAACTTCGCCGACGTCGGGGACACCACCACGCTGGCCAACCCTGAGATTGTCGAGGACATCAGGCACCACGTTCAGGCCGAGAAGGCCGCCCATGGCGACGTCCCGCGCGAGCTGACACCCGAGGAAGTCGAGGAACTCATGGCATTCGGCCAGGCCGAGTGACGGCCCGGCGCAGCCGCGCGGACTCACCCGCGAGCGCGTTTGTTGCTGATCGTGACGGGCACCGGCTGGCGGGGCATCGCCGCCCTGCCCGGGCTCGCCCATCAATTCCAGACGTTCCGCCGCCGACTGGAGGCTCTGTTCGGCGACGCCCAGGACTCTGAGTTCGCCGTCGAGGAAGGCAAGCTATGGCTGCTGCAGACCCGCACCGCCAAGCGGACGCCCTGGGCCGCCCTGCACATCGCCCGCGACCTTGTCGACGAACAGCTGATCGATCCGGCGACCGCGGTGCACCGGCGGCGCGGCTACGACCTAGGAGGCTGGTGTTTTTCATCAAATTTTACGCAGAGTAATAACGATCAGTATGGTTGACCAGTGAGTATTACAATTAGTATTTGCCTCTGTGGCCAAATTTGGTAGTTGGACACCAGCCACCTAGACAGCATCACCCGGGTCAGCCTCCTACCTCACCTGCGGAGCCTGCTCAGGCTGGTCGTCACGGAGGGGCGACGAGCGCCTCGGGATGCTCCCTGCGGTAGTGCTCGGTCAACACGGCACTCACCTGACCGGGCCGGTGCGCCATCGTGCGTCCGCAAATATCGCAACGCACGACCGGTAGACGCGTCACGGTCACCGGGAAACGGGAGGATGCAGGGTTTTTCATCGCTCTCTATCATGCCAGACCGCGCGCCCCTGGATAAGATCACAAGTTGACTCGTGCTTCCTTTCACAGCCGCAGTCTGAAACGACACGGCGCCGACCTCATGCTGGAAACAATCCAACCCCGCCCCCACGGCCTCATAGATCATCGCCTCGGCCAGTCGGCCTGACCAGCAGGCCACCCCCCGCTCGCCGGCCAGCCAGGCCAGGCGGCACCCCATATGTAGTTCAGGTCGTACCCCCTTTCGGAGCGTCACCACCACCGCCATCTAACCTCCTCCTAGGTCACTGAGCTGGCCAAGATCACTTATTTTTGTGCAAGCGTGCGAACGGCTATGGAGGGCGGATCTCTAGCACGAGGGAATAGACACCGGCGAGCGCGTTCTGGGGCTTGCGCGCCGCGCCGCCCGGCGCTGAACTGGTGATGGCGGGCGTCCACAGCAAGGGAGGCGCGGCCGCGACCGGCCTACGCTGATCTATTAGACTGCGGAGCTTGCGGCCCGCGTGAGATTCCCGGTGGCCATGGCGATGAGACGGGGACGGTGTCGCCACACACAGAACGGAGTTCCGCGTTGAGTGAGCAGACCCTTTCCAATCTCCTGCATGAGTCGCGGCGGTTCCCGCCCCCGCCCGAGCTTGCGGCCGCGGCGAACGCCAAGGCGGACCTCTATGCCGAGGCCGAAGCGGATCGCCTCGCCTTCTGGGAGCGGCAGGCGCAGCGGCTGACCTGGGAGGCTCCCTGGGATCAGGTGCTCGACTGGTCGAAGCCGCCGTTTGCGAAGTGGTTCACCGGCGGCAAGCTGAATGCCGCGGTGAACTGCGTCGACCGGCATGTGGCGGCCGGGCGCGGTGACAAGGTCGCCTACTACTGGGAAGGTGAGCCCGGCGACTCCCGGGTGATCACCTACGGCGAGCTGAAGGACATGGTGTGCCGGGCCGCGAACGCGCTGACCGAGCTTGGCGTCCGTAAGGGCGACCGGGTGGCCATCTACCTGCCGATGATTCCCGAGACCGTGGTGTCGATGCTCGCCTGCGCCCGGCTCGGCGCGCCGCACACGGTGGTGTTCGGCGGCTTCGCCGCGAGCGCGCTGAGCAGCCGGATCATCGACTGCCAGGCGCGGGTTGTCATCACCTCGGACGGCGGCTACCGGCGCGGCTCCGCAAGCGCGCTGAAGCCCGCCGTGGACGAGGCGCTCGAGGAGTGCCCGGACGTGCGCAAGGTGCTCGTCGTCCGCCGCACCGGCCAGGATGTGGCCTGGGCCGAGGGCCGCGACGTGTGGTGGCACGACGTGGTTGACCGCCAGAGCGCCGTGCACACCGCGGAGGCGCACGACGCCGAGCATCCGCTCTACGTGATGTACACATCGGGCACGACCGCCAGGCCAAAGGGGATCCTGCACACCACGGGGGGTTACCTCACCCAGGTCGCATGGACCCATTGGGCCGTGTTCGACGTCAAGCCCGAGACGGACATTTTCTGGACCGCGGACGACATCGGCTGGGTCACCGGACATTCCTACATCGTGTACGGGCCGCTCGCGAACGGCGCCACCTCGGTCATCTACGAGGGCACGCCGGAGACGCCCGGTCCGCTCGGCGGGGCTGTCCACCAGGGGGGCACGCGCAAAGACGCGGATGCACCCGTCCCGGTTCCCGCGCTCGCGCTGCACCGCGGCCGCTGGTGGGAGATCATCGAGAAGTACAAGGTCTCGATCCTGTACTGCGCGCCGACCGCGATCCGCACGTTCATGAAGTGGGGTGAGGGGCACCCGGCCAAATTCGACCTGAGCAGCCTGCGGTTGCTCGGCTCGGTTGGCGAGCCCATCAACCCCGAGGCCTACATCTGGTACCGGACCCACATCGGCGGCGGGCGCTGCCCCGTGGTGGACACCTGGTGGCAGACCGAGACGGGGGCAATCCTGGTCAGCCCGCTGCCCGGGGTCACCGCCGGCAAGCCGGGTGCCGCGATGCGCGCGCTGCCGGGGGTCACCGCGGACGTCGTCGATGACGAGGGCCGGCCGGTACCGAACGGCTCCGGCGGTTTCCTGGTGATCAATGACCCGTGGCCGGCCATGCTGCGCACCATCTGGGGCGCCGACGAGCGGTACATCCAGACCTACTGGTCGCGCTTCCCGGGCCTGTACTTCGCCGGCGACGGCGCGAAGAAGGATGAGGATGGCGACATCTGGCTGCTCGGCCGGGTCGACGACGTCATGCTCGTGGCTGGGTACAACATCTCCACCACCGAGGTCGAGTCGGCGCTGGTCTCCTCTCCCAAGGTCGCCGAGGCGGCGGTGGTCGGTGCCGCCGACCCGGTCACCGGGCAGGGCATCGTCGCGTTCGTCATCCTGCGCGGCGACACGCCGGATGACTCGGCCGATCTCGGCGCCGAGCTTTGCCAGCACGTCGCCTCCGTGCTCGGCCCGATCGCGCGCCCCAGCCAGATCATGGTCGTGCCCGAACTGCCGAAGACACGGTCCGGGAAGATCATGCGCAGGCTGCTGAAGGACCTAGCGGACAACCGCCAGCTCGGTGACGTCACGGCGCTGACGGACAGCGCCGTGATGGACCTGATCAAGGATAAGCTGCCCGCCGCGACACCGGAGGCGCCGCGAGCGCTATGACGACCGCAGCAATGCTGCTCCACCGACCAACAATCGCAAGAAATATCCCACGCCACCAGGTACACCCACAGCCGACTACCGCGCCGACTTCGCGGACCCGGGCGCAGTAGTGGGGCCACAGGACGAGACCCTCGGCCGGGCCCGGCTATTGGGGTCCTGCCCAATCCGAGCGAGCGCAACGCCCGCTGAGCGTGGACGCTGTCGCGGGTGAATTCGCACGGCTACGCTGGACCGTCACTCAGCCTGGCCGAATGCCATGAGTTCCTCGGAGTCCTGGGTTTCAGCTCGCGCGCCACGTCGCCATGGGCGGCCTTCTCGGCCTGAACGTGGTGCCTGATGTCCTCGACAATCTCAGGGTTGACCCAGCCTGGTCGTATCCCCGATGTCGGTGAAGTTGGAAACCGCGGCAATCACCGTGCGCATGATCTTGCCGGAGCGGGCCTTGGGCATGTCCGGGGCGATCCACACGTTCGTCGGGCGGGCGATCTTGCCGATCTCGGCCTCGATCGCGCCCCTTACCTTGTCCTCGATGTCGTGCCAGGACCAAAGCCCAAATATGCAAGGCCGAATTGCTCTAACGCCTAGGGCGAAGATCCCGGAGATTTGATCGCAGGGTCGCACACGGGTGCGGCCGGACCTAGGCTGGGAGCCAGCACGATGAAAGCTGCCGTTGTTACGTCGTTCACCGAGCCGCTGCAGATTCGCGACCTGCCGGTGCCGGTACCTGGGCCAGGACAGGTGCTTGTGCGGATCGAGGCCAGTGGCCTGTGCCATACCGACATTCATGCCGCACGCGGTGACTGGCCGGTCAAGCCAACGCCACCCTTCATCCCGGGCCACGAAGGCGTCGGACCCATCACGAGGGTTGGCGCGGGTGTAGATACGACCCGGGTCGGGCAGCGGGTGGCGATCGCATGGCTGGGATCGGCGTGCGGGCGCTGCGAGTTCTGCATCAACGGCCAGGAGACACTGTGCGAAAGCCAGCAGAACAGCGGCTACTCGGTGAACGGTGCCTACGCGGAGTACGCAGTCGCGGCCAGCGACTACGTTTTGCCCGTGCCCGACGCCGTGACCTCCTTCGACGCCGCGCCCCTGAGCTGCGCAGGAGTCACGACTTACAAGGCGGTCAAAGTGTCTGGCGCCAGGTCCTCGGATCTGGTCGCGGTGTTCGGCATTGGCGGCCTGGGCCACCTGGCGCTGCAGTACGCCAAGGTCGCGGGAGCCACGGTCGTCGCGGTCGATCTGGAAGAAGCCAAGCTAAGCCTTGCCCGCAAGCTCGGCGCCGACTACACGGTCAACGCCCGTACCAGCGACCCAGTCGCCGCGATTCAGGAACTTGGCGGCGCCGACGCCGCTATCTCAGTGGCGGTGGCACCCGTTGCGATGCGCCAGGCCTTCGATTCCCTCAAGCGAGGCGGCCGCCTGGTGCTTGTCGCGCTGCCGCGGGACAACGAACTCGCGCTCCCGATATTCGAAACGGTACTCAAAGGGATTTCGGTCATCGGGTCGATCGTCGGCACGCGGCTTGACCTCTCGGAGGTATTCGAGCTGCACGCCGCGGGCCACACTCGGGTCGTCGCAGAAAGCCGCAAGCTCGACGACGTCAACGCATGCTTCGAGGATGTGCTCGCCGGACGGATCCCGGCGCGATTGGTATTCGAATTCTGAGTTCCGGTAATGCGCACTTTACTTTTCGAGAGGTAGCAGCCATTAATCATCCCGAACGGTTCGGGCATGCTGTCACAACTACCGCGCTCGACAAGCGGTGGGAAGCGACCGCTATCCTTGGCTCTCGAATACTCGATTCGGTGGGGTTGACCTCCCGTTGTTGCCCACGGGCTTAACGTGGTAATGGTTGGCTGGCCGGGTGCTGCTCAAGATCGTCCACCTGCTGATGCGCTGGGGTACTCGGCCTGCCAGTTTCCGTCGGAATCCGTGTTGAAACGAGGCCATCGTCACTCCGTTGGTCACCCGGTCTGGCTGGATTGGCCAGGCCGGGCACACGGCCGGAGGCGGTAGGTCATCATCCTCCCGAAACCGAGATCGTGCTGACCGCCTTCGGGCACCGAACGACCCGCGCGCGAGCGCGGCTGATCTGCCGCGGCGGGCGCTGGCCTGCCTGCCCGGGCGGGCGCGGGCCGGGGGCCGGGTGGCGCTGCGCGCCGACGCCGGCTACTTCGTCGGCCAGCTGGCCCGCGCCATGGCACGGTGAGCTGGCGGGGGTAGCCATGTTGTGATGAGTGGAACTGTTGCTGAGATGGTTGCTGGCCAGGCCGATGAAGGCGGGCTTGCCGTCGGTGTGATGCCCCAGGCGGCCAGCACCCGGCTCGGCGGGCGGGAAGCCAGGGTGCATCCGGAAGAAGCTGGCGTCCAGGAACAGGTAATCGAGCTTGACCTCGTCCAGGCGGCGCCAGGCCCACGCCTGGTATTCGTCCTTGATCGCCTGGCAGACGGCCGAGGCGGTGGACTTGGAGATGGCGGCCTGGTCGCCGAGCGTGGCCTCCACGTCCGGCATGGACAGGCCGGACGAAGGAGGCGATCACCAGCGACTCCGGCCCATAGGTCTTGGTGACGTGAGCACCGAACAGGCGGGAGCGAACTTCTCGCTGGCGCCGCGCAGCTTGGGACCGGGCGACGGTGACCGGCCCCCGGGCAGACCTACGGGGCGATGGACCGCTACGGCGACACGCTCACCGACTACACCCGCAGACAGCTAACCTGGCTCACGCCCGAGCAGCGGAACGCCTGGCGATTGCGCAACCTGCCACGCTATGCGAAGCGGCGCGGGCCAGCCTAGGTCGCGGACCACGTCAACTCGATCACGCAGTCCGACGACATGGCCGACTTGGCAGGCCGGTGACTCCCCGAACGTCAGGTAATGACCGGACGACCTAGCGGGAAAGGCCGACCGCCCGTAGCCACGCTGGCCGAGCTGGCGAACACGTAGGCCCCCACGGCGGCGAAGGCGAACACGACGATGCCGGCAGCCCGGTCAAGTCCGACCGAGGCTGCCAGCGTGCTGGCCAGGACCAGGGCCAGAGCCGCATCTACCAGCAAGAAGATCAGCGTGAAAGCCGAGGGCAACCTGAGGGTGGCCACCGTGAGCAGCCCGATGATGACCAGCCAGCTGATCAGGAAGGCGGCCACCGTGTGGACGACATCGACCTTGGCCACTGCCCACCAGCCGTGATCCAACCCCAGCAGCAGGGCTGCATAGCTAAGCCAGAAACCGGCGAAGATGGCAAAAATGCTTGCCACCGCCGACTGGCCGAGCGCCGCGCTCCAGAATGTGCACACGAGCTGCCCGACACCGGTCGCCATGATGATGACCGGCAGCGCCGCCCCCGCGGATGCGGCCGGCACATAGCCCACAAGGCTAAGGCCTAGGGCCACTGATCCCACCACGAAGGTTGGCACCCCCACGATGGCCGGGTCACCCGTCAGGGGTCCGACGGCGGCCTGCGCGGCGGCCTGGGCCTCGATGTCCTGGGCGACACCCTCGGGCTCTTCAGCACGGCTCGCAGTGGCCATGTCCCCTCCTCGTCAATGAGAGGAACGCGGGAAAACCCGCCACACCGATTAAAGCACGAATAGCGGGTCTTTAGCCTGCGTCTTGTCCTGCCCAATCCGAGCAGGCGCAACGCGGGCTTGAGCGTGGACGCGCTCGCCGGCAAATTCGCGCGGCTGCGCCGGACCGTCACTCGGCCTGGCCGAATGCCATGAGTTCCTCGGCCTCCTCGGGTGTCAGCTCGCGCGCGACGTCGCTATGCGCGGCCTTCTCCGCCTGAACGTGGTGCCTGATGTCCTCGACGATCTCGGGGTTGGCCAGTGTGGTGGTGTCCCCGACGTCGGTGAAGTTGGATACGGCGGCAATGACCCTGCGCATGAGCTTGCCGGACCGGGTTTTCGGCATATCGGGGACGATCCACACGTTCCTCGGGCGGGCGATCTTGCCGATCTCGGTCGGCGCAGACACCGAAGTCCCGCAGCTGTGCGGAGATAGCTGCCTGGCGAGTGAACGCGACAGCATCGGCCCGCGTCAGCAACTCCCAGCACAGGTCGTCGGTCAGCATCAGCGCGCGCACTATCACGGCGCCCAGCGCTGTCAGCTGTGTGTGACTGTGGGTGCTGTGCGGTTGGCGGCGTTGGGTTCCTTTGCAGGTGGGGTGTGGCGGCGGCCGGTCGCGGTGGGGCTGGCGGGTGTCAGGCCGCAGCGGGGTGAGGTCGACCGACCAGCCGCGGGCGCGCAGTTCGGCGGTGCATACCGTTAGGCGTCAATGACCGCCATGTGCAAAGGAGAATCACCGTGGTGATCTCAACAACCATTCCCGCCGTCACACACGTCGCCGTGACAGTGACCGACCTCGCCGTCAGCGAGGCCTGGTACAGCAATGTCCTCGGTGTCGAACCGGTCCTCGACGAGGACACCGGCCCGTTCCGGCACATCGTCTATCAGCTCGGAAACACGCTGCTCGGGCTGCACGGCTTCCCCGATCTGGCCAGCGACGAGCCCTTCGACGAACGCAAGCCGGGGCTCGATCACATCGCGTTCGGCTGCGCGAGCCGCAACGAGCTCGTCGAATGGGCGGCCCGCCTCGACGAGCTCGGCGTCGCTCACGGCGACATCGTCGACGCGGGCTACGGCTCTGGTCTATCGTTCCGCGACCCCGACAACATCGCCCTCGAGTTGTTTGCCCCGCCAGCGTGACCAGCTGGCGACGAATTCCTCGATCTCTTCGATGCACCTGGGACGGCAGGCTCATCGGCGTGAAGGATGTGATTGTTGCTGGGCGGCGGCACCAGCCTGCTGCCTGGCAACATCGCATGCGGTGCCTCCGCCTTGCGGAACGACCACCTCGTCGTCCGAGGCGTGGAGGATCAAGGTCGAACATCGAGCTGTCGCGCCTCCGCGCAGTCGAGAGCGTGCCTGGAACGTGTCGGCTCGGGACAGCTGTTCGAGCCCAGTACTCGGCCATGGCTCGACGGCACCGTTCGGCGTCGGACTGGCGCGCGGCCACCGGGGGCGGAGTCACACCTGGGATGCTGGTTCGCCGGGCACGGCCGCCGCCTGCGGTCGGCACGAGCCGTCCGCGATCGCAAGCGTGTTCTCCGACGCCATCGCCCGCCCCATCTGCCTGCCTACTGTTTCAGCGGCTCAGCTCTCTTGCGGGCACCGGGGGATGCGTTACTGCTCACGATCCCCACGGTCCCCCACGATCCGCTTCAGGTGCCCTTGGCCGGTCGTGCCGGGACCATAGCCCACATGTGCAAGGCCGAATTACTCTACCGCCAAGCGGGCGTTTCCGTTTCAGTCTTAGTGGGTGGTCTAGCCTGGTCAGCGGTTGTTTCCAGAGCATGCCTGTATAACCTGAACCCGGTTAGCGGGCGGGCGCGAGCTGGCTGGGGGCGAACCACTCGAATGGCTGGCTGCCGGGTCCATATTCCGGGCAGCGGCGTAACCTCAGTCGTAGGTGCCGTAGCAGGGCAGGAGTACCCATGCCCCTTCTGTTGGATAACCTCGCGATGGCCGAGGGCGACTGGCCGGGTGCCGAATGGTTCCGCGAAGGCGGCGCCGGCCAACTCGCGGGCCCGCGGCGGGGCGGGGCGCACGGCACCGACGCCCCAAGCCGCCTGGCGAAGTTCCATGCTCCGGAGATCGTCTTCGGGCCCGGTGCGCTGGCCGAACTTGGTCACTGCGCGGCGCGGCTCGGTGCGCGCCGACCGTTTCTGGTCACCGACCCGGGGCTGATCGAGGCGGGCTGGGTGGATGAGGCCGTCGCCTACTTGCGGCAGGGGGGGCTGCGCCCGGCAGTGTGGCATGACGTTACCCCCAATCCCAAGGACCACGAGATCGAAGCCGCCTTCCAGCGGTACGCCGAGAGCGGCAGCGACGTGATCATCGGGTTGGGCGGCGGCTCGTGCATCGACGCGGCGAAGGGCGTAGCGATCCTGTCAGGCAACGGCGGCCGGATCCTCGGCTATGAGGGCGTGGACAAGGTCGTAGATCCGATCCCGCCCACCATGATGGTGCCGTCCACCGCGGGCACGGGTGCGGATGTTTCGCAGTTCGCGGTCATCACCGACACGGCGGCTCGCGTCAAGATCACTATCATCAGCCGGACGCTGGAGCCGGAGATCTCGGTGATCGACCCGCGCCTCTTGACCACAATGCCGGAATGGCTCAGCGCCGCCACCGGGCTGGATGCGCTGACGCATGCGATCGAGGCGTTTGTGTCCCGTGCGCACAACCCGCTGACCGACAGCCATGCGCTGCGTGCCGTCGAGCTGATCACCCGCCACCTGCCGCGCACCCAGCTGCGGCCGAAAGAAACCAGCCCGCGCCTGGCCATGGCCCAGGGGTCGCTGGAGGCGGGTATTGCGTTCACCAATGCCATCCTGGGTGCTGCGCACGCGATGAGCCACCAGGTCGGCGGGCTGTTGGACGCCCCGCACGGGGTGGTGAATGGTGTCCTGTTGCCCCACGTCATCAGGTTCAACGCCCAGGCCGTGCCGCAGCGGTTCGTTCCGCTGGCCGCGGCCGGCGGCATCCGCACCGACGGCGTGCCGGCCGATGAGGTGGCGCTGATCCTCGCCGAACGTGTACGTGACCTGGCCGACGAGGTGGGCATGCCGAAGGGACTGGCCGCACTCGGGGTCACCGACGCCGTGGTGCCCCAGCTGGCCCGGACCACCTTGAAGGACGCCTGCATGGCCACCAATCCCCGCGAGACGGACGCGCGGGGATTGGTGGCGCTTTTCCGGGCGGCCTTGTGACGGGACCGCCGGTGACAGAATCAGGACCCGCTGCTCGGCCGGACGGCGACCTGGAGGTCCTGACCGGCCTTCGCTCCGGCAAGCGCTCGTTCTACCCCGAGTACATTCGCTCCGCCGAGCGCCTCGAGCACGCTGTGCAGGCGCTCGACGGTATTTCCCGTGCCCTGGTGCGAACCGCAGCCGGTCCCCGCACGCTGATCGAGTGGGTGGTGCGGACGGCGACGGCGCACCTGCAGGCCGAATGGCTGCTGTTCGTCGTGGCCGACGGGGTACTGCCTGCCGCTCGCCCCCGGTTTCTCGCAGTGACCGGCGGCGAGCTGATCGACGACGAGAGCAGGCTGCCGGCCGACGTGTGCGAACACTTGGCCGTGCTGCGCGGTCGTCCCTGGGAGGTCGAGTCGCCGGCCAGCGGTCAGGGATGGGTGCGGGTGTCGATGACCCTGGATGACGAGCCGGTCGGCGGGATCGCAGCGCGGCCGGGCGCTGGATTGGAGGTGGCCGCCACCGATCGCGCCATCTTGCGGGTGCTGGCCAACCAGGCTGCCGTGGCGCTGCACAACTCATTCCTGTTCCATGCGACTACCCGGTTGCGTGGGCGCAGCGAGCAGCTCTACGACGCGACCGCACGGCACGCCAGGGACTTGGCCGCGCGCAGCGCCGAGCTGGCCGAGACGCAACGGCAGCTCGTCGAGGCAATGCAGCGGCAGGCGCTGGACGACGAGCGGCACCGCATCGCGCGCGAACTGCACGACAGCGTGACCCAGTCCGTGCTGTCCGTCGGCCTGATCATCGAGGTGTGCCGGGCCGAACTGGAGAGCCTGGGCGGCCCGGCACAGGAGATCGCCGGGCGCCTGGTGCCGGCCAAGGACCTCACGCGGCACGCGGCCGAGCAGTTGCGTGCAGCGATCTACGCACTCCACCACACCGCCGACGAGCCGCCAGGTCCGCTACCAGTGATGCTGCAGCGGCTTTCCACGGTGCACCGGCCCGCCGACCTGCACGTGCGGATGATCCTGGAAGGAATCCCAATCCCGCTGCCGCCAGACGTCGAACAGTCGATGCTGCGCTGGGCCGGGGAAGCATTGTTCAACGCCGCGGCGCACGGCAAGGCCAGGCGCGTGCTGGTCCGGTTGCGTTACCTGGCCGACGCGGTGGCCCTCAGCGTGTCCGACAACGGCACCGGCGACCCGGCACAGCTACGTCGAGCTCTGCAGCTGTCCCGCGCGGCGGACCTGTCCGGACGTCACTGCGGACTGGCGAACATGTTGGCCAGGGCGGAGGAGATGGGTGGCACGCTGTCCATCCGCCGCTCTCGATCAGGTGGCATCTGTCTGCTACTGGACGTCCCACTGCCCCTGCCCGGGCGCAAGGACGGCGATGGCGCGCAGCCCACCGCGGGATGCGGTAGCGATGGATGAGACGCGGCCGGCGGGGTCGGAGCCGGCCAGCGAAGGCCCGGTCAGGATCGTGCTCGTCGACGATCACGCGATCCTCCGGCAGGGGCTGCGCTCGCTGCTCGAACGCGAACACGACCTGCAGGTCGTGGGCGAGGCCAGTTCGCCGGGCGAGGCAATGGCCGTCGTCGAGCGGACCAGCCCGAGGATCGTACTGCTCGACATGAAGCTCTCCCCCGCATCGGATAACGACGGGCTGACCCTGTGCGCCCGGCTGACCGAGCGGTATCCGGGGCTCCGGGTCCTGGTCCTTTCTACGTTTCTGGACGACGCGCTGGTGGTCAACGCCATTCAGCACGGGGCCCGCGGCTACGTGGTCAAGGACGTCGACACCATGGAACTGGTGCGCGCGATCCGCGTGGTCGCCCGGAACGGCAGCGCCTTCGACTCCCGCTCGGCCGCCGCGATGGTGCGGTCGATCCACGCCCCGCAGGCACGAGCACCGCTGACCGGCCGCGAGTTGAACGTGCTGCGGCTGGTCGCAAACGGCCTGAGCAACCGGGCTATCGGCGCGCACCTGCATCTGTCGGAGACCACGGTGAAATTCCACGTCCGCAACGTCATGCGCAAGCTGCACGCGACCAGCCGCGCTGAAGCGGTCTACAAGGCCACCAAAAACGGCGTCGATCTGACGTCCAGCTGAACGTACCGCCCATGCCCACGAGTTACCGGGCGCCGCCGCGGCAGGTCTGCGAGGAGCCGCACCAACGGCACCGGATCGGCACCTAACCGACGGTGAGCACCAGCCAGCCTCCGTGGTACTCGTGCACTGAATAATGCTGGCCGGTGCGGTCGCCCAGCTCACCGAGTTGGCGGAGATCAAAGGTACGGATATGGCCGTAGGCGGCGGTGGGTTCCGCCTCGACCGGCACGGCGACCACCACCTGACTGCGGGCGACGCGGAGCGCCTCGCGGATCACGGCGCTGCCATGCTCGGGGTTCACGTGTTCCAGCAAGTGGATAACGCTGACCGTGTCGACCCAGCCATCCGGTACTGGAATCCCTGCCGCATCGCACACGAGCGTGCTCACCGCGAGCCCCCGCGTGCGGGCCACGGCCTTCATCACGCGCATGGTCCCGCTGGACAGGTCGGAGGCGGTAACCGTGTTTTCCGCCCGTTCGGCCAGCAACAGCGGCAGGAAGCCGAAGCAGGAGCCAACATCGAGCACCCGGCCAGTGGGGATGAGCCGCAGCGCGTGTTCATACACGGGAGCGAACCCGCTGATCGGCGTGCGTGCGTCGCCGTTCACCGCCGTCGCTGTCCGCCAGCACTGGTGGATTCGGGCGAGGGTATTTCCGTAGAACGTGTTCCATGCCAGCAGCGGGTCATGCACGCAGGACCGCACGACGCCGGTGAACACCCGCTCGAAGATGTCCACCCCGGACAGCCAGCCCGGCGCGAACAGCTCTTCGGCCAGTAATCCGGCCAGGTCGTTGTCGAGCTGGTCGGGGCGCAACCAGTGGCTCACCTCGATCCGGCGACCGCGTTCCCACAAGCAGAAGTGCTCGGTGCGGACGACGGGAACGGCGCCCTCGGCGTGGCCATCGGGTGCGTCGGTCCGGAGCACACTGACAAGATCGTCGTCGTAGCGGCCGTCCGGGCTCGGCGCGAGTGGGTCGATGCTGCGCGGGACCGACCGGATCGGGTGGGGTTCGCTCATCGTCCGGTCGCCTCGGCCGACATCTGCAGGGCTGCGCGTTGCAGCCCGGTGAGGTCGGCGACCACTTGGACGCGGTCGCAGAACTCCGCGTAGCGGGGCAGGTCACAGGCCCCGAGTTCCCACGAGTACCTGGGTTCCGGGGTCAGCCAGATGGTCTGGCGGACCCTGCGGGTGATCTGCTGAAAGGTATCCACCTGGGCATCGTTGCCGTTGCCGCGCCCGTCCCCGAGCACGATGAGCGTGGTACGGCGATTCAGGGCGGCGGAGTGCCCCGACAGCAGCTGGGTGAATGTCGCGCCGTAATCGGAGTTGGCGTCCACGTCGAGCTGCCCACCGGCGGGCAGCCCATCGAACACCAGCCCGAGCGCGCGTTCCAGCGGGTGCTCGACGAACAGTTCAGTAATCTCGATCGGTGCGTCGACGAACGCGAACGAGCGAACCTGCGTAAACAGCGACTGCATGCCGTGCACCAGGTGCAGCGTGAACCGCGCGGTCGCGCGTACCGACAACGACACGTCGGTGAGCAGCACCAGCCGGGGCTTGTCCACGGCACGAGTGGTGGTGACCGGCTTGAACGGGACGCCCTCATAACGCATGTTCTTGCGCATGGTGCGGCCGGAGTGGACTCGTCCGCGGGCTGTGTCGCGCTGACGGCTGGCCGCGGCACCGCGCAAGAGGCGGGCCAGCCGCCGCAACCCCTCTTCCAGCTCGGCTCGCTCGCGCTCGTCGACGGATTCGATCCGTGCGCGTTCGGCGATCCGCGACTCCACGACCACATTGGCGAGCTTGTCCAGGTGGCGTCGCAACAGCTCAGGCAGATCATCGATGACACCGGCCAGCCCCCGGCGCAACATCGCAAGAGTCCGCTCGTCGATATCCTCCTCCGCCGCCCCGAGCCAGCCAAGCAACGCGTCCTGCTGCGCCACCGTCAGTTCGGTCCCGACGCGGTGTCCGGTAAACGGGGCGAGCTGGCCCGGCACGCCAGCATTGTGCAACCGGTCGGTTTCCAGCTGCACAGACGCGCTGCCGTCCCGCACACCGTCGGCGCCGTCCTTGGACAGCACGATCTCGTCCGTCATCGACGCTAGGTCGATCTTGTTGGCTTCCTGGTGCAGGTTGTACTGCTGGGCGAGATCCTTCTGGTCAAAGAAGTCCCTGATGTCGGCCGGCTTACCGTGACTGTGCCCCTGCTGCGGAATCTGTGAAGGCTCTTCGGAGACAGTGAACGACTCCAGTTCGCCACTGTCGGCGAGGTCGTCGTGCTCATGGCTGTGACCGTGCTCATCGAACGGGCCGGCTACCGGACGCAGTGAGAAGAACACCGTGAACAGCTCATCGAATAGCTCGTCGTCGCGCCGGTCCTTGATCAGCGTCAGGCGTAGGGCCGCCCGCAGCGTATCCCGGTCAGCGAGCACGCCATGGCGGGCGGCGGCCCGCATGGCGTCGGCAGCCTCGGCAACCGACAGGCGCACGCCGAACAGCCTCAGCAAGCGGACGAAGCGATGCAGGCCACCTTCCACATGCCGCTCCTCTTAGCCGGACCGTCGCCGGGTGAACGCCGCGAACGACCGGCTGCCCTGGCCTTCACCGGCTGCGGCGCGGTGGACGGGGCCGGGGCCCGGAGCGCCGTAGTAACCGTCGTCGTGACGACCGGGCCGGTCCTTGGCCGCGCGTTCGGCACGACCGTCAGCCACGTCGTCCCGAGCATGCCCGAACTCATGGCTGTGATCGTGCCCATGCCCGTGCCCGTGCCCGTGGCCGTCGCCATGGACGTGAGCCGCGGCGAGCCTTTCGCGGTTCGGGTCGACCAAGCGGGGCAGCACCTCCACGGCTCGCTGCATGTCCCGCTCGTACTTGAGCACGATGTTGGCGGTGTCGGCGAGCACTCCCGCGTCGAGTTCGTCTACGCCGAGCACGGTCAGGGTACGCGCCCAATCGATCGTTTCTGAGATGCTGGGGCTCTTGCGCAGCGGCAGCTCCCGCAACCCCCGCACCACCTGCACGAGCTGGCGAGCGGCTGCTTCGGGCAACCCGGTCCGCTTAGACCGGAGGATCTCCAGCTCCCGCTCCGCGTCCGGGTAATCAAGGAAAAAATGCAGGCAACGGCGCTTCAGCGCAGCCGAGAGGTCACGTGTGTTGTTCGAGGTGAGCACCACGTACGGCGGTGTCTTCGCCGTGTAGGTGCCGATCTCTGGAACGGACACCTGATACTCGCCGAGGCATTCAAGGAACACCGCCTCCAGGGCCTCGTCGGCGCGGTCTACCTCGTCGATCAGCATTACCGCTGGCTGGTCGCCGCGGATGGCGTCCAATAGGGGGCGGGAGATCAGGAAGTGATCGGAGAAGAATACGGTGTCGTGGGCCTCGATCCGCGCGACGGCTGAGGGAATATCCGGGGCATCGGCGATGACGTCGTTGATCTTCTCGCGCAGCATCTGGGTGTATAGCAACTGCTTGCCGTAATCCCACTCATAGAGCGCCCGGGTCTCGTCCTGGCCCTCGTAGCACTGCAGCCGGACCAGCCGGCGGCCGGTCACCGCCGCCAGTGTCTTGGCGAGCTCGGTCTTGCCGACGCCGGCCGGGCCCTCGAGCAGGACCGGCTTGTTCAACTCCGATACCAGGAAAACTGTGGTGGCCAGCCGTCGGTCAGTAATGTACCCGGCCGCGGCGAACCGGCTGACGACGTCGTCGATCGACAGGAAGGGACTGCGATGATCGGCCGACTTGGGCACGTGTCCTCCGGTTCGTCGGGGCCGGGCGTGTCACCCGCCGCTGGCGGTCAGCTGAGCAAGTCGTCCAGGTCACCGTTGAGGCAGTGGTCGACGACGGGGCGGACCGTGCCGAAGGTGCATTCCTTGGCGTTGCCCGGGGTGCAGGCGTCGCCGAGCACGTGGTTGGTGATCCGGTCGACATCGGCGGCATCACCGGTGATTGTCTTGGCATTCTCATAGAACTTCGTCGGCCCCTGGCCGAGCCGGTTCTTGGAGTAACTGTCCTGGGTCACATCGGTGAACTTTTCCGGGATGCCCACGTCCCGCAGCAGCCGGATGGCCGCGGCCAGAGCCGCCTCAGCGGCCTTGACGGCCGTCATGCCGTGCGTGTCCACACCCATCACCTCGGCGATATCGGCGAACCGCTGGTAGGCCACCGGCATGTTGAACGCCCACACCCGCGGCAGCGCGATCGCGTTGTTCAGGCCGTGGTGGGTGTCGTAGAAGGCGCTCACCGCATGCGAGATTGAGTGGATGATACCCAGCCCGCCCGAGTTGAATGCCTGCGCGGCGATGTATTGGGCGTACATCATGCCCTCACGGCCGGGCAGGTCCTGGCCGTTCCACACCGCGGCGCGGAGGTTCTGCGCGGTCAGCCTCATGGCATACAGCGCGTTACCAAGCGACGGTGGGAAGTTCAGCCGGGACACGTACGGCTCGGAGGCGTGCGCGAGCACGTCGAAACCGCATTGCGCCGTGTAGTCCAACGGGCAGTCGTAGTACAGCACCGGGTCGTCCAGGGCCAGGCTGGTGATGCTGGCGTCGTCGAACGCGACGTACTTGTGCGGGTTATCCGGGTCGGTGGTGGTGTCGGTGATGACATACGCCCATGAGGTCTCCGAACCGGTGCCCGCCGTGGTGGACACGGCGATGTGCGGCGGATTCCTAGGGTTCTCCGACTTGTTGAAGCCCTCGAACTCGTTGATATTGCGCCCATCGTGCGCGACCGAGATCCGCGCGCCCTTGCACGCGTCGTGCGCGGAACCGCCGCCGATCGAAACAAACGAGTCGCACTTGCTCTCCTGGTAGAGCGCCACGGCGTCCATCACGTTGTAGTCCTTGGGATTGGACTCAACCTTGGCGTAGACCACGACCTCCAGGCCGTGGTACTTCATCGACTCGACGATCTTGTGGACGGTGTCGCTGCCCCGCAAGCCGGTGGTCATCACCAGGGTCTTCTTGAAGCCCAGCTTCTTCGCTTCCGGCCCGATCATCTCATGACCACCCGGGCCCAACAGCGCCCGGGGAAACGGGTGGAACTCTTTGATCGGGAACGGCTTGAGTAGTTCATCGACCTGCATGACGCACTGGCTCCTTTTCTTTCTTTTCTTTGTGGGTGGTGCTCCCGTTTTCTTTGGGTGGGTGGGCTCCCGCGTACCTGTGCGATGACCCCTTCAGCCGACCGTGCCAGGTCCGGTGGGAGCCCCGATGCGAGCGAGGGTAAGCAGAGACGCTCCCATCCGGAACCCGCGGGTGCCGATCCCGCCCCGACAGCGACCCGAATCGGTCCGGACGAGCAGGACCGCACCTGCCCTATCGAACGGGATGCGCCCAGGCTCGCCACGTGACGGGCGAGCCTGGTGAGATTCACCCGCAAGCTACCGACGAACCCGCAAATCCGGGCGAACCCGCAAATCCGGGCAATCTCGGGGCTGCCGCGCCGACCCAGCGGCCGCCCGCGGTGGGCCGAGACGGTCCCGGGCGTCCGCGAACCTGCCCAACTGGACGGGGTGACAACGGCCAGAAGCATGGTGACAGCGGCTCGCGCGCCCAATACGGTCACCAACATCAGGCGTCACCGGCCGACCGGCCGACCAGGTTTCGTAGCCGCCCACCACGGGAGGATTCCCATGCAGCAGGACATCCGAGTCGATGCCGCGGCCGTCGTGTCATCTCGCGATACCGGCGTCAGCAACGATCCCGACGTCGCGGATGACGGGCGGATGACCGAGGAACTGCTGGTCGAGGAAGTCTCGATCGATGGCATGTGCGGCGTCTACTAGGCCGGGACTACCGCGATGACCACGCCATTCGAGCCCCGCCGCGGCTACCGGCTCAACCCGGATGTCGCGCTGCGCCCCGAACCCTTCGGGGCGCTCGCTTACCACTTCGGCAACCGCCGGTTGTCGTTCCTGAAGGCGCCAGATCTCGTCGGACTCGTGCGCGGGCTTGGCGCCCACGACTGCGTGTCCGACGCCCTGGCCACCGTGCCCGACGGCCGGCGTGATGTCTACCTGCGGGCGCTCGCCGCATTGGCCGCGGCCGACATGATCATTCCTCAGCGAAGCCGGAGCGAAGTGCCCTGATGGCGACCAGCTGTGAGCCCGCGCAAATCGAGCGCGTACCAGCCCTGGTGGAGCAGTTCAAGGGCGGCCTCGCCGCACCGATCTGCCTGACCTGGGAGTGGACCTACGCGTGTAACCTGTCATGCGCGCATTGCCTCTCGTCTTCGGGCCGGCGCGATCCCGACGAGCTAACCACCGGCGAAATGATGTCGGTCGTCGACGAACTGCGGTCCATGCAGGTGTTTTACGTCAACGTCGGCGGCGGCGAGCCGACCGTGCGACCGGACTTCTGGGAGCTGCTGGACTACGCGGTGGCCAGCCAGGTCGGCGTGAAGTTCTCCACCAACGGGCTACGGCTCAACGCCGAACGCGCGCAACGCCTGGCCGGCACGGCCTACGTGGACGTGCAGATATCGCTGGACGGCGCGAGCAGAGAGGTCAATGACGCGGTCCGCGGGCACGGTTCCTACGACATGGCGTTGCGCGCGATGGAGAACCTGGCGGAAGCGGGCTTCCGGAACTTCAAGATCTCCGTGGTGATGACCCGGCACAACGTGTCCCAGCTGGACGAGCTCGCGGCGATCGCCGGCCGCTTCGGCGCCCAGCTGCGAATCACCCGGCTGCGCCCATCCGGCCGCGGCGCGGACGTGTGGCACAAGCTGCACCCCACGACTGAGCAGCAGCGAGAGATCTACTCCTGGCTAGTCGACCACGGCGATCGGGTGCTGACCGGTGATTCCTTCTTCCACCTCAACGCGCTGGGCGCCACCCCGTTGCCAGGACTGAGCCTGTGCGGCGCCGGTCGGGTGGTCTGCCTGATCGACCCGATCGGTGATGTCTACGCCTGCCCATTCGCGATCCACGATGCGTTCAAGGCCGGCACCGTTCGCTCAGCCGGCGGTTTCGCCGAGGTGTGGCGCTCCTCGCAGCTGTTCGCCCGGTTGCGCACCGAGACGTCGGGCGGAACGTGCCGTTCCTGCTCGGCTTTCGACTCCTGCCAGGGTGGCTGCATGGCGGCGAAGTTTTTCACCGGCCTGCCATTGGAGGGACCCGATCCCGAATGCGTCAAGGGACACGGGGCTAGCGCGCTTTCCGCGCTAGACGGCGGTGAGCCGCCGCGAGCGGAAAAGGACCACACCCACCGCCGCAGCCGGGCCGTATCTGTAGGCATGCCGTCGATGCGCGTCCCGGCCAAACCATGCGACTCAAGTCCGCTGGCGGTCATGGCGTGAGCGCGACGCTGACCGAGCCCATCGACCTCGGGCCGCGCCGCGCGCCCTGCCGGGTGATGTTCGGGCCGCACGAGACGAACCTCGGCCGGCGCCGCGCGATCTCGGAGCGGCACGTCGCCTATTACCGGCGGCGCGCGGCGGGGGGCTGCGGTGTCATCGTGATCGAGACGGCCAGCGTGCACCCGTCGGACTGGCCCTACGAGCGCGCACCTCTGGCCGCGAACTGCGGGCGAGGCTGGGCCGAGACCGCCGCAGCCTGCCGGCCGCACGGTGCACTGGTGCTAGCCGGGCTCGGCCACGCCGGGATGCAGGGCTCCTCGGCGTTCTCCCAGTCCGCGCTGTGGGCACCATCGCGGGTACCGGACGCGGCATCTCGCGAACTGCCAATGGAGATGACCGACACCGAGATCGACGCCTTGGTCGGCGGCTTCGCTGCCGCCGCCGCCCTGGCCGCTGAGTCCGAGCTGGACGGTGTCGAGATCAACGCCGGCCAGCATTCGCTGCTACGCCAGTTCCATTCCGGGCTGACCAACCAGCGTGGCGACGACTACGGCAAGGACCCGCTGCTGCTCACCGAGCGCGTGCTGCGAGCCGTGCGCGGCGCGCTCAGTGCCGGGAGGGTGCTCGGGCTACGGCTGTGTTGCGACGAGCTGGCACCCTGGGCCGGAGTGACCCCGGAACTCGCGGCCGCACAGGCCGCGCGGCTGGGCGAACAGGTGGACTACCTCGTGGTGGTGCGCGGCTCGATCTACTCGGCGTCGGCCACCCGGCCCGACCTGCATACCGAGCCGGGCTTCGGCATTGAGCTTTGCCGGCAGATCCGCGCGGCGACCGGCACGGTCCCAGTGGTGTTGCAGGGCAGCGTCGTGGATCCCGGCCAGGCGCAATGGGCACTGCAGGACGGGGTCACCACCGACATGGTGGAGATGACCCGGGCGCAGATCACCGATCCCGACCTCGTCGCGCGGTACCGCAGCGGCGAAGCCGATCGAATCCGCCCCTGCCTGCTGTGCAACCAGAACTGCATGGTCCGTGACAACCGCAACCCGATCGTCACCTGCGTCATCGAACCCCGGAGCGGCCATGAGCTCGTCGACGACGACACCGCGGGCACTGACCAGACCCAGAACTCGGTGCTGGTGGTCGGCGGTGGCCCGGCCGGAATGGAAGCCGCCCGCGTGCTGGCCCTGCGCAGGCATCGCGTACGCCTGGTGGAGCGCGGTCCGGCGCTGGGCGGCATGCTGGTGGCGGCGGCCCTGGTGCACGGCCGGCAGCGGCTCGCCGTGGCGGTGGACTGGTGGCGGCGGGAACTAGAGCGGCTAGACGTGGCGGTATCGCTGGGACACGTGGTCACCGCGTCCGATGTGGACGACGCGTTGGCCGAAGGCGTGCGCGTCGTGCTGGCCACGGGTTCGGTGCCCGGCCCGCGTGACTACCACATCGCACCAGGTGCGGGCGTGCTGGAGGCCGCCGACCTGCTCGGCTTGGTGAAGACCGCTGAGCTGCACCGATTGCCGACCGGCCGGGTGGTGGTGTTCGACCCGATCGGCGGGCCAGTCGGAGTCGGTGTCGCGGAGCTGCTCGCCGCGAACGGGCGACCGACATCGATCGTCACCCAGGACCAGATCGCCGGCACTCAGCTGGCCCTCACCGGCGATCTCGCCGAGGCCAACTCCCGGCTGCAACGGGCGGGCGTGGTTCGCGAACTCCGCAGCCTACTCCGTACGGTAGCCGACGACCATGTGCTGCTTGAGGACCGATGGACCGGCGAGCAGCGCACGCTGGACTGCGCCTTCGTGGTGCACTGCGGACACCGGTTGCCGGAGGAGACCCTGTACCTGCACCGGCCTGGCACCCCGAGGGCCGGCGACTGCGTCGCACCCAGGACTGTGCACGAGGCGGTATTGGAGGCGCGCCGAGTCGCGCTGGCGGTCGGCGCGGCCGGTGAGCCCATCGGCCTACCGGCCAGCGGGCACGCGTTGATCGTCGCCGGAGGCGGCCAATGAGCGCGGCCAGCCGGTACCGGTACCTGTTCTCGCCATTACGGGTCGGCCCGGTGGTGGTACGCAACCGGATCGTGTTGTCCGCGCACCTGACCAACTACGCCGAGAACGGCCAGCCCAGCCAGCAACACGCCGACTACTACGCGACCCGCGCAGCCGGCGGCGCCGGGCTGATCATCACCGAGGAACACTCAACACATCCCACCGACTGGCCGTACGAGAAGCTGATCCACGGCTTCCACCGAACGGTCATCCCCGGCTACCGCATGATCACCGCAGCGGTGCACGCGCACGACGTGCCGATCTTCGCCCAGCTTAACCATAACGGTGGTCAGGCATCGTCGATGTTCTCCCGGCTGCCCGTATGGGCGCCAAGCGCCGTGCCGGATCCGCTGTTCCGCGAGGTGCCCAAGGCCGTGGAGCGGCACGAAATCGCCGAGATCGTGGCCGGCTACGGCACCGTCGCCGGGTACTGCGCGGACGGCGGGTTCGACGGCGTGGAACTCCAATGCTCACACTCCTCAATCGTGCGCGGATTCCTGTCACCTGCGACGAACAAGCGCACCGACGCCTACGGCGGACCGCTGCGGAGCCGGGCACGGATCCTGCTGGAGATCATCGATGCCGTGCGCGAGGCGATCGGCCGGCCCGCGCGCTTGGCGTCCGGATCTGCGGCGACGAGCTGATCGAGGGCGGCAGCACCCTTGACGAGGCGGTTGAGGTGGCCCGGATGGCGGAGGCGACCGGCAAGGTCGACTACATCAACACCTCGATCGGCGTGGCCACCGCGACGCTGTTCATGATTGAGGCGTCCATGAGCATCCCCCCCGGGTACGCCCTGTTCATCGCGAACGCCATGCGGCGTGCGGTGAACCTGCCGGTGATCGGGGTGGGCAGGATCAAGGACCCGGTGCAGGCCGAACGCGCTCTTGCTGCGGGACACTGCGATCTGGTGGGCGTGGTGCGCGGCCAGATCGCCGACCCGGACTTCGCCGCCAAAGCCCGCCTGGGATATGCGACGGAGATCCGCACCTGCCTGTCCTGCAACCAGGAATGCGTCGGCCGAATGGGCCTGAACCGGTGGATGGGCTGCATCGAAAACCCCCGCACCGGCAGGGAAGCCGTGAGCCTCCCGCCGCCGCGCGGACCGGGCAGGCGGGTGATCGTGGTCGGCGGCGGCCCGGGCGGCTTGCAAGCAGCCTCCACGGCGGCGCAGCGCGGCCACCGGGTCACGCTGTATGAGCGCCAGCCGCGCACCGGTGGGCAGGTGGCCGAAGCCGCATCGGTGCCCACCCGCGCCGAGTTCCTCGACGTGGTCCGCAACCTGGCGGCCGAATGCCAGCGCTATGGCGTGGGAATCAACACCGGGGTAGAGGCCACGGCCGAGTCGGTGCGCGCGGATTCGCCGGACGTCGTGGTGCTGGCCACGGGTGCGCGGCCGCAGGTGCCGTACTGGGCTGCCGGTCATCCTCGCGTGGTGGACGTTCGCGATGTGCTCGAACACCGCGTCGAACCGGCCGGGCAGGTGGTGGTGGTCGATGACCTCGGCTTCCACCAGGCGACCAGCGTCGCGGAATTGCTTGCCGACCGGGACTGCGCGGTGGAGATCATCACCGCCGGCATGGTCGTCGGCCAGGATCTCGGCATCACCCTGGACATGGAGACCTTCAACGTGCGCGCGCATGCCAAGGGGATTCGCCAGGCCACCGACCTGGTAGTGATCGACGCGGCTGCCGACGACACCGCGTCCGGCTCCGGTGAGGTGGTGCTGACGCTGCTCCACCACCCCACCGGCCAACAAGCACGACGGCAGTGCGATTGGGTCGTATGCGCGACCCATCAGGCACCGGATGATGCCCTGTGGCAGCAGTTGCGCGGGGCGCCGTTCGAGGTGCACCGCGTCGGCGACTGCGTCACGCCGCGCCGGGCGCATGCCGCCGTGATCGAGGGACACCGGGTGGCGGTGGCGCTATGACGATGCCCGCCGATATCCCGGCCCTGGCAGTCGTGGTGGTCCGAGACGGCCAGCTGCCGTCGGGCGCGGACGAGACGGTCGCCGAGGCGGGCGGAGTCGCGCTGCTGGTTGGGTCGGGAACGCGCGAGGCGGCCGGAAGGCTGGACTCGGCCAGCCGGGTATGGGTGCTCGAGCGGTCCTCAGTCGCGCCCGGGCGGTTTGGCCACCTCGCTGGCGCACATCCTGTCCGGTGTGGACATGGTGCTGCTTCCCGCCTCACCGGATGGCCGTGATCTCGCGCCGAGACTGGCCGTGGTGCTGGGCCGTGCGCTGCTCGCGGGCGCCGTCCGGTGCGCGCCGGACGAGGTCGAGCTGACCAGACTCGATGACCGGTTGTCGCTGCGGGTGGCGGTGGACGGGCCGGTGGTGGTGACGCTGCGCCCGGGCAGCCGGGGCAGGCCCGAGCCGGCAACGCTGGCCAAGATCACCGCGCTGCCCCTGTACGCGCCGAATGCCGGGCCCGACGCGGAGAGCGTCGAAGTACTGCAACCCGAGCCAAGCACGGTGGACTTGGCGGAGGCCCACCGGATCCTGGGTGGCGGCGCGGGGCTGGTGCCGGCCGGAGCGGACGGCGTGGCCGCTGATGCGGCTGCTGGCGGACGTTGCGGCCGCGCTGGAGGCGAGTGCGGGCGCCACCCGGGTGGTTACCGACGCGGGCTGGATGAGTCCTATGAGCGGCAGATCGGTACCACCGGCGTGGCCGTCGACCCGGAGCTGTACGTGGCATTCGGTATTTCGGGCGCCGCTCAACACGTCGGCGGGCTCGGTGAGCCGGAGCATGTGGTGAGCGTGAATACCGACCCGTCATGCCCGATGACCCTGATGGCCGACCTCGGGATCGTCGCCGACGCCCCGGCGGTGCTCGCCGAACTGGCCGGGCGGCTGGGCGTGACCGCGGCGACGGCTGCCATGCCGACAGGGGCGGACCGTGCCAGCTGACGTGATGACCGTCGACGCGGTGGTCGTCGGCGCTGGACCCGCGGGCTCGGCCGCGGCGCTGGAACTGGCACGCGCCGGGCGCGATGTGGTCCTGGTGGAGCGCGGGGCATTTCCTGGCGCGAAGAACGTATACGGCGGCGTCGTGTACGCGTCGGATCCTGGACAAGGTCGTACCGCGGTGGTGGACGGAAGTGCCCGTGCAGCGGTGGGTTACCCGCCGCGCCACGATGCTGATGACAGCTACCCAGGCGCTGACCGTCGACCTCCGCACCAGCGCCTGGGATCACCCGCCATACAACGGGATGACAACCTATCGCGCGGACTTCGACTCCTGGCTGGCCGGAAAGGCGGTCGCGTCCGGTGCCCGGCTGGTCACCTCGACGGTAGTCACGGGCCTGCTGCGGGACGCCTCCGGCCGCATCATCGGCGTGCGCACCGACCGGCCCGGCGGCGAGATCCGCGCCAAGATCGTGATCGCTTGCGACGGCGTGAACTCGTTCCTGGCCAAGGAGGCCGGGCTGCTCCCGCGCGCCGACCCGGCACACATGACCTTGGGTGTCAAGGAAACCCTTGCGCTGCCGCGCGATGTGATAGACGAGCGGTTCGGACTGGCCGGTGACCAGGGCATGGACATCGAGATGGTCGGCTGCACCAGCGGGATCGCGGGTGGCGGTTTCCTCTACACCAACCTCGACACGGTCAGCTTGGGCGTCGTTGTTGGACTCAACGGGCTGGTCGCGGCCAAGGTGCGACCCGAGGAGCTGATCGCCCGCCTCAAGGCGCATCCGGGGATCGCACGGTACCTGCGGGGCGCGCAGCTGAAGGAGTACTCAGCGCACCTAATTCCGGAGGGCGGCTATCGCGCCATGCCACGGCTGTCCGTCGACGGCATGCTCGTCGCCGGGGACGCCGCGTCCATGTGCCTGGCGGCCGGGCTGTGGCTGGAGGGTGTCAACTTCGCGATCGGCGCCGGTTTGGCCGCTGGCCGGACCGCCGCCGAGGCGATCGCGGCGGGCAACACCTCCGCTCGCGGGCTGGCCGGCTACCGGCGCCGGCTGGAGGCGTCTTTCGTTCTCGCTGACCACAAGCGGCTGCGCAACGCCGCGGACATCGTGCTCGCCGACCGGATGCAGCAGCAATACCCCGGTCTGGCCTGCGATTTCGTGCAGCAGGTGTTCACCATCATCAACCCGACTCCCAAGCCCGGCATGGCCAGGGAATTTTTTCGTGCGGCTCGCGGTAACAAGGTCCGGTTGCGGTCACTGGCGCGGGACGGCTGGCAAGCGCTTCGGGCATTTCGATGAGGGAGCGAAATCGATGAGCTATCCCGAGGTGTCTTTCGAGGAGCGGATGGCGAGCGTGGAGTTCCGGGTCGGCGGCCGCGCGCACATCACCGTCGATTCCGAGGTATGCCGGTCCTGCACGACCAAGGACTGCGTGCACGCCTGCCCGGCCGACCTGTTCGTGCCCACCACCGACGGCGGCATCTTGTTCAACTTCGAACAGTGCTTCGAGTGCGGAACCTGCTATCAGGTGTGCAACACCGAGGGGGCCATCACCTGGACTTACCCCACTGGCGGCGACGGCGTCGTGTTCCGGAAGGGGTGACGGAGCATGGCGGTGATCGTGGCGGCGATGGGCTGGTCCTGGCGGAAGACGGAGGTCGATCCGCTTACCGGGGCGGTGAGTGCCGACCCCCGCGACCGCGGGCCGAGCGGGTCGGAGTTCGCCGCCCTGGAGTACGCGCTGCGCTTGGCCGAGCGGTGGGATGCCCGAGTGGTCGCGGCCACTGTCGGCTTCGGCGAAGCCGACGCGATGCTGCGGGGCGCGCTTGCAGCCGGAGCGGCCGAGGCGCTGCGCGTCGAGCCGGCGGCCGGGAGCACGCGCCCGAAGCCAGCCGACCTGGTCGGTGGCGGGCAAGCTTTCGCCGCTGCGCTCACCGCCGCCCTGCGTAAGCGCTATGGAGTGCCGGACCTGGTGCTGTGCGGAGACCGCTCGGCCGACCGGGGCACCGGCTCATTTCCCGCGTTCCTCGCCGCGGCGCTCAACGCGGCGCAGGTCCTGGGTGTCGTGCGGCTGGAACCCGAAGGTGATGGCGTGTTGCGGGTGCACCGCCGCCTTGACGGCGGTCGCCGCGAGGTGCTGCGGGTGCGGCCGCCCGCCGTGGTGTCCGTCGAAGCGGCCGGGGTATTTCTTCGGCGTGCCGGGCTGGCGGCCACGCTGGCAAGCGGGCACGCCACCATTCCGGTTGCCCGCGCGCCGGGAACCACCGCGGCGCAACGAATCCGGGTGTCGGCCCACCCGTACCGGCCTCGGCCACGCGAACTCCCGGGCCCGTCCGGTTCGGCGTTGCACCGGACCCTCGAGCTGACCGGGGCGCTGGTGGAGCGCAACCCGCCCACCGTGCTCGGCCCGCTGTCCGCCGGACCAAGCCGCCGACGAACTGCTCTGTTACCTGCGCCGCCACGGCTATCTCTCTGCCGGTGACACGGCGTGATAATGAGGCTCGCCGACCAGACATGGCCGGACATGGCCGACTGGAGGCCGCTGGTGGTGCTGCCATTGGGGTCCTGCGAACAGCATGGGCCCCATCTGCCCCTGGACACCGACCACGCAGTCGCAGAGGCCGTCGCAGAGCGAGCAGCCGCCCTGCTCGCCGATCACACGGGCCTCCTCGTCGCGCCAGGCCAGCGGTATGGGGCCAGCGGCGAGCACGAGGGATTCCCAGGCACCGTGTCCATCGGGCACGCCGCGCTGTACCTGCTGATTGTGGAGCTGGGCCGCTCGATGCTGCGCTGGGCCGGCCGCCTGCTCGTGGTCAACGGGCACGGCGGCAATCTGCCCAGCATGTCCGCCGCGATAGCCACGCTGCGGCGCGAAGGCCGTGATGCGGCGTGGTGGCCATGCCACCCGCGCGTTGCCGACGCGGGCGCACACGCTGGCCGCGCGGAGACCTCGATGATGCTGCGGCTGCGGGGCGCGGCGGTGCGCGTTGAGCGAGCCGTCGCGGGGCCGTGCGAGCCGATCGAGTGGTTGCTGGACCGGCTGATCGCCGGGTCCGTCCGCGGGCTCAGCGATTCTGGTGTCCTCGGCGACCCCTGCGGAGCGAGCCCGCAGGAGGGAGAGGAACTACTGGCCGGGATGGCGGTGCAGCTCGCCGAGGACATCCAGACGTGGCGGGTCAACCACCAGGGTCGGCTCGCGGCGCCGTCGTCCGCGACCGCATCAAAGCAGACCGGAGCGTCGACGTGACCGCAAAGCAGATCGCGGTGGTCACCGGCGCGGCGCGCGGCATCGGCGCGGCTGTCGTCCGGCGGCTGGCCAGTGACGGCTGGGCAGTGGTCGCAGTGGATCTCTGCGCTGACGACCCCGACGTGCCGTATCCGCTAGCCCGCGCGGAGCAGCTCGCAATGCTCGCCGAGACTTTCCCCGATGTCTGTCCCGTATACGCGGACGTGCGTCACACCGAGGCAGTCGCGGGCGCAGTCGAGCTGGCTGAACGCGAATTCGGTCGGCTGGACGCCGCAGTGGCCGCGGCGGCGGTGATTATCGGCGGTGGCCCGACATGGGAGCTGTCGGATGTGGACTGGCGGACGCTCATTGATGTGGATGTGACCGGGGTGCTGAACCTGGCGCGCGCCGCCGTACCGGCGCTGTTGCGCAACCCGCAGCCCCGACGCGGCCGGTTCGTGGCGCTGGCCTCGGCGGCGGCGCACCATGGCCTGTGGAGGCTCGGCGGCTACTCCGCAGCCAAGCACGCCGTACTCGGCCTGGTCCGCTCCCTGGCCTGCGACTTGCAGGGAACAGGCGTGAACGCGATCGCCGTATCCCCCGGGTCCACCAGGACCGACATGCTGCGGGCGACCGCGGATCTTTACCAGCTCACTGAGGCCGGGCAGCTCGCGGACCACCAACTGGTGCGCCGGCTTCTTGAGCCGGAGGAGGTCGCCTCGGTCGTAGCGTGGGCCTGCTCGCCCGACGCCAGCGCCGTCACCGGGTCCGTACTGCACGCCGACGGCGGATTCGTGGGATGACCCGACCGCGCGTATCTGCTGTCGGTGCGCCCGCCGAACCGCAAGCGCCGCAGGATACGACGCTGCCGAACGGCTTCGGGGTCGAGCTCGCCGACGACGTACAGCGCTCCCGCGACGGCCGGCTGATGCTCGGCGGTTCGCCCCCTAGGCTGCTGCGGCTAAGCACGTCGGCGGCGCGGCTGCTCGAACCCGGCCGGTTCACCGTGGCGGACACGGCAACGGGGGCATTGGCCCGGCGACTCGTGGACATCGGTGTCGCGCACCCGCGCCCTCATGCGGGCCCCGTACGCGACGTCACGATCGTGATCCCAGTACGGGACCGGGCGCGCCAACTGCACCAGCTGCTGACCGCCCTGCACGCCGACCCGGAAACATCGGACCTTCCGGTGCTTGTCGTCGACGACGGATCCGTAAACCGCGCCGCGGTGGCCGCAGTGACCCGCCGGTACGGCGCGACCCTTCTCGTTCATCCGCACAACCACGGACCGGCGGCGGCACGCAACACCGGGCTACGCCGCGCCAGGACTGGATACGTCGCCTTCTGCGACTCTGACGTGCTGCCCGAATCCGGTTGGCTGAGCCCGCTACTTGCCCAGTTCATCGATCCCGCGCTCGCGCTGGCCGCGCCCCGGGTGGTGAGCGTACCCACAAGTCAACCAGGTTGGCTCGACCGGTACGAGAACGTCCGGTCGCCGCTAGACATGGGCGGGCAAGAGGCTCCGATCGTGCCGCTGTCCGCATTGGCATACGTCCCCGGCGTGACACTACTGGTCCGCAGGGCGTCCGTCGGCGGCGGATTCACTCCGGAACTCAGGTTCGCCGAAGATGTAGACTTGTGCTTGCGACTGCACCGCGTCGGCTGGCGACTGCGCTACGTGCCCAGCTCCCGAGTGGGCCATTGCCACCGCACCGATCTGCGTAGCTGGCTCGCGCAGCGAGCCAGCTACGGGTCCGGAGCTGCCCCACTTGCCCTGCGACACCCCGGCCAGGTGCCTCCGCTGAACGCCGCACCATGGTCGGTCGCCGCATGCGCGCTCGCGCTCCGCGGACGGCCGGTCCCACTCGGTGTCGCCGTTGCACTGACCGCGGGGGCGGCGATACGTCTGATCCGCCGGATACCCGACGCGGATACCCCGGTGCGATCCGGCGCACTGCTGACGCTGGCCGCAGTGCGCGGCACCGCAGAACAACTGGTGCGGTGCACTACCCGGCACTACTGGCCGGTTGCCGTACTCGCCGCCTTGATGAACCGACGGGCACGACACGTGCTCATTGCCGGCGCCGCAATCGAGGGGCTGATCGACTACCGGCGGAGCGGTTCGCACCTGAACCCCTTCATTTACCTACTGATCCGACGCCTGGATGACATGGCCTACGGAGCGGGCCTGTGGCGCGGCGTAATACGCGACCGCACCGCGGCACCCTTGATCCCGCGACTCGCCGCTGCGCTCGAGACACGCCCGAACCCGACAGGCGCTAGTGCCGACCGGGCAAGGACAGGCCCGGATGCCTGAGCAGGCGCACCAACCTCTCGCAACCTTTGCGCCGGGACCGGCTGGGAGACGTCGACCGTAGGCTGGCGCGGCTCGATGACTCTGAGCGTGCTGCGCCGCCTCGGCGAACACTTGGACGCGCAGCCGTGATCAACGCCGCCCGCGCCGCTCTCGGTCATCAGCCAGCTCCTGTCAGGCAAGGTCGCCGGAATCGGCCTGTGCGGCACAAGAGGCGCGAACGGGGGCGCATCCGGTCCCCCGCTACCCGGTCCGCCTGCTGGGCCGCGGGTCGCTATGAGCCGCTAGACGCGCGGATGGGCGCGGGCCCGGCAGGCGAGACGTGCCGTCCGGCGCGTAGCAGCTGGCGCCGCCTCGCCGGGTCGTACTGTGATGGCTCGGTTTCGGACAGGAAGCTTTCCACCGTGGCCGCGAAACCGGCTGGGTCGTCGTGGTGCGGGAAGTGGCCAGCGCTGTTGAAGATTCGCAGGCGGCTGCCCGGCATGGCCGCATGCGCGATAGCGGCGTGCGTGACGGGAATGACGCGGTCGTGCAACCCCCAGACGATCAGGGTAGGCATTCCCGCGGTGAGGTAGCAGCGGTCGAGCATGGTGATGACCTGGCCATTCAGGTCGACGCCAGCTCGCAGTGTGCGCAGGAAGGCTTGCCGGGCCGTTGTCGTGGTAAGTGATCGGTACCCGGCAAGGATGTAATCAAAGTCTGGGCCGAGTCCCAAGCCACCGACGCGTCGCAGGATGGGTTCAGCTAGCTGGATCGCCCTGCGCACCGGGGTGGCGGTCACCAGCGGCAGGCCGGCCTCCGCGCCCGGACCCGCAGCCAGTCGGAGCAGCGGATGTACCTCCCGGCCGACTCCGCCGCTGCCGACAAGGACGAGGCGCTCACATCGCTCGGGGAACTGGTAGGCGAACTGCATGGCGATGCCGCCGCCCAGTGAGTGGCCGACCACTGTCACCCGGTCAATATCGAGAACGCTGAGCAAGTCGCGCATCCCGCAGGCGTAGGCAGCGATCGAATAATCGGCGCGCGGCTTGTCCGATTCGCCGTGGCCCAGCAGGTCGGGAGCGATCACCAGGTGCCGACGGCTGAGCAGGGGAAATACGCTGGACCAGCTGCCCGACCTATCACCAAGCCCATGCACCAGCAGCAGTGGCGGGCCAGCGCCGGCCATGCGGAACGCGCGCCGGTAGCCATGCACGTCACGGAATTGAACCGCCGACTCCGCCGGGCGCAGACATCGGAGCTGGGCGTCGCCGTTGTCACGCATACCTTTCGCCCTCACGCCGCTGCTCGGCAGATCCGGTCGATCCGGTGCCGATTGCAGTCTTTGACCGTACCGTTACGGGCGCGCGACCGTCGCGTAAACGCTTTGTGTCCGCGCCGTCGACGTTCGGCATGATGGCGGCGCACCCGGCGGTCCCGGCTCGAAACAGGGCGCCGCAGGCCTGTGACCGGAGCCAAGGGCACGATGGCCTGCGGCAGCCGTTCAGGATGGACGGCGAGGAGCCCTCTGATCCCGAACGGCTCCGCGGGATGGCGCGGGCCGTTGGCGTGGGATCCCACTCGCCGCAACGAGAATGCTGGCCCGGCCGCCTCATTCCCGTGCTGCGGACGGGCCGGCTGACGCCGCCCGCTGAAGCCGGTCCGCGATGGCGACGGCCACGACGACCCCGGCCGTGCAGGCCGCGAGCGCCGCGTCCGGCATGCGCTGTGCCGGTATCGCGAGCAGGGCGATCAGCGCGATCGCCGCGAGCCTGGACCAGGGTGTGACTCGCCAGATTGCGGCCTTGAACGCCGCGTGCCCGGCGAGGAAGAGCGCCGCCCTGCCAAGGATCATCCAGATCGTCGACGTGCCAGGGCTGCCGACCGGGTGGGAGAGCACCTTCTGGTCCGCCGCTGCGGTGACGATGATCCCCGCGATCATGACGGGGTGGATGGAGTGATAGGCCGACCGGCCCAGTCGGCCCGGGTCGGCGGACGCGGCGATGACACGTGCGGCCTCGTCGGCGCTCCGGTCAAAATAAACCCACCACAAGGCGACACAGCCTGCGAACGTGGCGGCGAATGCCGCGACCACCGCCGCCGTGACCGAGGAAAGCTGCGAAAGCGTGGCGCCGATCACGACGATCGATTCGCCCAACGCGATGATCACAAAGCCCTGGCATCGCTCGGCAAGGTGGCCACCCTCGATCGTCCAGTCACTGGTCCTGGACCGGCCGAGGCCGGGCGTGTAGAAGCCGACCGAGCTGCCGAGCAGGTCGACGCCGGCCGCGAGCACCCAGAGCAGTTCGCGTGCGTGGCCATGGGCGACCCCTCCCGCCACAGCGAGGGTGCCGCTGACCAGGCACCAGGCACCAGGCGAGAATCCGCTCGAAGTTCCGCTGCAGGCGCTCGCCGCGCAGTGCCGCGACGGCGAAAACGGAGCGGCCGACCTGCATCGCCGCGTAGCCGCCACCCACCGCAAGGCCGCGCGCCGTGAATGCTTCCGGCAGTGCCGCGGACATGACCAGGCTGACCAGCATGAGCGTCACCAGCATCAGCCGGACGGCGATGCGCTCAGGATCCAGCCAATTGGTCACCCAGGTGGTGTAGGCCCACGCCAGCCACACAAACACCAGCAACAACACCGTTTGCAGCGCGCCTTCGACGCTGGGATTGCCGAGCAGGTGGTGCGACAACTGGGTGACCGCGAACACGTAGACCAGGTCGAAGAAGAGCTCGACATTGGTGACGCGTTGAGTGCCCGAGCGCGCTCGCAGCAGGCTGGCCTGCCAGGCCCTTGGCACATCACCTTCCTCACGGTTTGCCGCTCTCGCCGACGAGCCGCCCCCAGTCAACGACTGCCTGATCACACGCACCCGGCCGATACCCCCGACCCCGCCGACGGCCGGTCCGCAGGCGATCGGCCAGGATGCCAACCGTTTGCGCGCAGGTTGGCACGGTCGCGCCCGGATGATCGGGAGGAATGCTGTCATGCACCATAGCCTGCAGGGACACGGCAGCAGGATTCCCCTTGCTGTCAGCCTGGGTGCGGCCGTTGGGGTGCTCGCTGCGCTGGCCGCCGGCGCCGCGCTCGGCGGCGCGGCATTTGCCAGCACCGCTCGGGCGGGCACCGCTCGGGCGGGCACCGCTCGGGCGGGCACCGCTCGGGCCAGCAACGCGCAAGCCGGGACCGCCCAGGCCGGCACCGGATCGGGGAACTTATTCGCGGGCGCGGCGACCCGGCGGGCCGCGACTGCCAGCATCTGCGTCTCCTCCTCGCACCCGGCATTGGCGTCTCGCTTGTCGCGCGGCATCCTCGCGGCGCGGGGGAAGCGCACCTCCACCGTCGCGCTGGCTGTCGACGACCGGGAGAATGACGACCGGGGAATGATGTCACCTACGGGCTCAGGCAGAGCTTACGGTTCGACTCGGCCAGCCTGGTGAAGGTCACGATCCTCGGTGCGCTGGTGCGCAGGGCGATGGAGCAGCACAGATTTCTGACCTCGACGGAGGTCAACCCGACGACCGCGATGATCACGCGGTCCGATAACAATGCCGCCACCACGCTGTGGGCCAGTCTCGGCCCGGGCCGCCTGCAGCGCTTCCTCAATCTCGCCGAGATGACCGGGACCGAGCTCGGGCCGGGCGGCAACTGGGGCTCACCGCACATGACGAGATGACCTCCGGTGCTCGTGTCACCGTCGAGCAGCACCGCCAACTGCTCTGCCTCAGTGGCGTCCACCCCGAACACCACCCGCGGCCGGCCGCGGGGCTGCTCTGATGAGTAACCCACCTAGCTCGCCGCTGGCTGGGCAACCGCGCCGCCGTGCCATGCCTTGCCCGCCAGCGCTCCCATGCCAGCTCGAGTCGCGCAGCGGCACGCTGCGCAAGCGAAACAAGCTCCGGATCGCGCACTGCCGACCTTCCCCCCGAACGCCGAGCTGACTGCTACGGCCGGATCGACCCCGGCAGCGTCTGCTGGAAACCTCGCCCTCCCCGGTTCCCTGAGACGGTACCCCCCATTGCGGCACACCGGCCGCCGGGGCCGACCCCCCTGCTATTTGTTCTTATCGCCCGTGCCGGGCGCTTGAACGCGCGCGCGACCCAGGTCGACCCCCCACGTCGGGACCTTCGGGAGGGTGCACCTTACTCCGACCGCTGCTGCGGGATACCCGCGAGCAGGGCACGAACCTCGGTCTCCCGGTACCGGCGGTGACCCCCGAGCGTGCGAATGGAGGTCAGCTTGCCAGCCTTCGCCCACCGTGTGACGGTCTTGGGGTCGACTCGGAACATCGTCGCGACCTCCGCTGGCGTGAGCAGCGGCTCGGCCTCGGGTGTGCGTGCAGACATGTGTGCGGCCTCTCCTCCTGGACCGGTACTACGATCCTGCCTCTTGGTAAACTTGCGCCCCATCTGGAGCTGTCGTGGATGCCCTGATATGGTCCACTGAGACCATATTGCCATCACAAGACGTAACGAGTCGACCACCTAGAGCAAAGTTTCTGTGTGAGGTTGCCCTGTTGCTCCGTTGATCGCTGTCACCGTGCGTAATTCTAGCGACACGTTCAGTCGCAACGAGGCAGATTCGGAAAAATGCCAGCCCGCGAGTCGGGTACCAAAGGCCCGGCGGGCGGCGACAGCGACCTTCCCGCCCTCGTGTGCCTTACCTGGCCTTAGGCCGTACTTCTGGCCTGACGGCCGAGCCGGCTTAGTGCCGATGATCTCCGCGGGCGTCCGCGGTCAGGCCGGCGGCTGAGCCGCCGACCTCTACCCGCACGCCGACCAGCCGCACTGGCCGGCGCAACTCGAAATCGTCGAGGGCAGCGAGCGCGGCTTCCTCGATGACGGCCGGGTCCCGCGTCGGCGACCCGAGGCGGACCCCGTGCGTGCGTGTGCTGAATGGGGACTGCCGCACTTTCACCACCACCCGCCGTGCAAGCACGCCCACGTCGCCGAGGTCGGCGGCCACCTGGCGCGCCAGCCCACGTACCTCCGACCGCAATGCACCCAGGTCGGTCTGGTTCTGCTGGAAGGTGAACTCCCGCCCACGGGAGCGGGCAGCAGGCCGTTCGGCACGCACCGGAGTTGCGGCCTCCCCGCGCGCCAGGGCGACCAACCACGGTCCCGTGCGGGGCCCGAAAATCCCGGCCAGCCAACCCACATCCGCTTCGGCCAGGTCGCGCACCGAACGAACCCCGAGCGCGGCCAGGCGGGCGGAGGTCTTCCGTCCGACTCCCCAGAGGGCCTCGGGCGCGCGCTCAGCCATCACCGCCCACCAGTTCGCCGCGCCGAGCCGGTAAACGCCGGCCGGTTTCGCGAAACCGGCCGCCAACTTGGCCCGGAGCTTGTTGTCGCCGATGCCGACGGAGCAGGCGAGCCCGGTCCGTCCCCGCACCGTGGCCTGCACGGACCTGGCCGTCTGCTCCGCGTCGCCGGTATCCACGAGAAGAAACGCCTCATCCCACCCCGCCACCTCCAGCGTGCCGGGGATCTCGCTCAGCGCGGCGATGAACTGAGCGGACGCCGCCTGATAAGCGTCACGGTCAAGAGGGAGGAACACTGCATGTGGGCAGCGCGCCGCGGCGGTGCGCAGGGGCGTCCCGGAGCGAACTCCGTACTCCCTGGCCTCATAAGAGGCACCTGCCACCACCCCGCGGCGCATCGGGTCACCGTCGCCGCCTACGAGCACCGGTCGCCCGCGCAACCCGGGCCGCCGGGCCAGTTCGACCGCGACGATGAACTGGTCGAGATCCACATGCAGGACGACGCGTTCCACATACCAAGCCTGCGCTCATCCTCGGGCGCCAGACACTGGTCAGCCGCCTGCTCCCGCGGCGGTGCCCGCTAGCTTGCCGACTCGGCGGCCTGCACGGCCCGCCACCGGTTGCGCAGCCGCTGGTACATCGCCACCGCCAGCTCCAGCTCACCCGTTTCGAGGCCCGTGATCGCCGCGGCCACCTCGGCCACCGACTGGTCTGCCCGGAGCGCCCCGTCATCAAGCAGGTGGACCAGGCCGCCATAGTCGAGTTCGACGAGCGCGGGCGGGTGGAATTCCGCTAGCCAGCGTCCGACCTCTTCGATCTCCCCGATCGCCGATGCCGGGGGCGTGCCAGCAGGAACCCCGGCCGACCCGCCGGTACTCCCATGCCCGGACCTCGCCGGGTGGCGTGTGGCATCCACATGGCGCCTGGCATCCCCCCGGCGCCTGGCATCCCCGCGGCGCGTGACATCGCCATGGCGCGTGGCATTCTCCCGGCGCGCCTTCACCGCGGTGAGCGCGCGCGCCACCCGGCGGCGCGCCTGCGCCATCGTCGTCACGTAGATGAGCGTGCGCGTGGCCGCTGCCGGGCCATGGGGTGTCTCACTGCCCGCTCCGCCCCGGAGCACAAGCCAGCGCTCCGGCGGGCCGAACGGCACGAACCAGGCGAGCGGGACGTGCCAGGTGGAAGTCAGGATGTGAGTGCGAACCGACGGGGCGTGCGAATGCCAGCGCGCGAAATCGGCCGCCGCCCCGTCCGCGATCCGCCGGGGCACGAACGTGTCCGTCAACGACGGAGGTAGCGTCGCCCGCAATCGGCCCAGCGCCTGCCACGACCGCAAGCGGGTCTGCCACGGGCAGATGTAGACCACGCCGTCCGCCCGGCGTACGTAGGCATCCTCGCTCTCACGCGCCGGAGCCACAATCGGCGGCACCGCGATCAGCCGCCGCATCGCCTCGTGATGCTCGGCCTCGAGCGCGCTCACCCGCCGCGGACGCTCCGGAGAAGCGGCATAACCGGCCCAGCGGGAGCGGTCAGGCTCGGGGAACGCGGTCAGCGGGGCATAGACGCGAAGATACGCGGCGTAGGGTAGCACGACCGAATCGTGGCACGTCTTGGTCTCTAGATGCTGCACGGAGCATAACGAGAACGTCACCAAGTGCCTCGCCGGCCCGTGCACTGCGCCGACGCGCCGGCCATCGCACATGGCCCACCGCTCACCGCGCAATAGTCTTGACGCGGACCCCGCGCCAATGACGGCGCGAAACGGAACCAGGAGAGTCACCACCGTGACAAACGTGTTCGCAAGTCACCAAAAGGGCACCGGCGTCTCAGTCAGCGCAGGACACGAGCAGGTCACCTTCTGCCAGGACACACAGAGCGGGCTGCATGCGATCGTGGCCATCTACTCGACAGCGCTTGGCCCGGCGCTTGGTGGTACCCGGTTCTACCCCTACCAGACCGAGGACGACGCCCTGGCCGACGCGCTCAACCTCGCCCAGGCGATGGCCTACAAGAACGCCCTGGCCGGCCTCGACCACGGCGGTGGCAAGGCCGTCATCATCGGCGATCCGGAGACTGGCAAGTCCGAGGCGCTGCTACGCGCCTACGGCCGTTACGTCAAGGCACTCGGCGGCCGCTACATCACCGCCTGCGACGTCGGTACCGACAGCGAGGACATGGACATCATCGCCCGCGAGTGCCCCTACGTCACCGGCCGCACCATTCCGCATGGCGGCGCGGGCGACTCCTCGCTGCTCACCGCCTTCGGCGTATTCCAGGGCATGCGCGCCGCGGCCGAGCACGCTTGGGGAACCACCGCGCTGGGCGGCCGCCGCGTCGGAGTCGAAGGCGTGGGCAAGGTCGGCCGCCGACTCGTGAGGCAACTGATCGAGGCTGAAGCCGACGTCGTGATCTGCGATGTGAGCGAGCACGCCGTGGAGCGGGTCCGCGCGAGGCATCCGGCCGTCGCCGTAGTGGCGGACCGGTCTGAGCTGATCCGCGAGCAGGTCGACATCTACGCTCCATGTTCCCTCGGCGGGGCGCTGGACGATGAGACGGTGACAGTGCTGCGCGCCAGGATCGTGTGCGGCGGCGCGAACAACCAGCTGGCCCACGCAGGCATCGAGAAGCAGCTAGCCGACCGCGGCATCCTGTACGCGCCGGACTATGTGGTGAACGCCGGCGGCGTGATCCAGGTTGCAGACGAACTCGAAGGCTTCAACCTTGACCGCGCAAGGGCCAAGGCCAGCCAGATATTCGGAACCACGAAGAAGATCTTCGCGATCGCCGATGATGAGGGCGTACCACCCGCGGTCGCGGCCGACAGGCTCGCCGAGTGGAGGATGTCTGAAGTCGGCCGGTTGCGTGGCATCTGGCTGCGGTCATGACGAGGGCCGCGCGGTTGTAACGCACCGCTTCGCCCCGGACTGCGCACGGCGTAGGCGCGAGCGGCGCAAAGCAGGTACGGTTGTAGCAGCACGGAAGCCGACACGCGCCGCCTTCCGGCGAGGGAGGGTCGGCGGGTCGGTTTGTCGTGCGGTACGCCCGCAAGCGGTCTACCGGCAGATGCAGTGAGGCAGGGGCCTGACGTAGGCCCAGAACGTTCGAGGGGGTCGAGCCAATGGGGCGCGGCCGAGCCAAGGCCAAGCAGGTCAAGGTCGCCCGCCAGCTGAAGTACAACAGCGGCGGAACGGACCTGGATCGGCTGCGGGCAGAACTGGGCGTGGACTCAGACGACCAGCGCGACGACGAGCGCGAGCCCGCATACGACGATCTCGCCTACCGTTACGGCGGCGAAGGCGAAGACGACGAAGAAGAAGGCGAGGACGAGGGGAACGGCGAGCCGAGCCGCAGGGACAGCACCGGCTGAGCCGGTCAGGCGGCATACGAGCCGGTTAGCCGTACCCCACCCGAGCCCGGCACGATCTCGCCGGCTACCCAGCCGCGGATGTCCTGCTGCGCGAGCAGCTCGAGGGCGCGGGTGGCTTTGTCCGCGGGGACGACCGCCGTCATCCCGACGCCGAGGTTGAGGACCCGCTCCATCTCCTCGCCCCTCACGCCGCCTCGGTCCGCGAGTAGCCGGAATACCGGCGGCGGGCACCACGTGCGCCTGTCGATGATCGCGTCCGCGTCCGCCGGGAGCACCCGGGCCATGTTAGCGGCTATCCCGCCGCCGGTGATGTGCGCGAAGGCGTGCACCAGGGACGAACGCGAAAGCGCAAGGCAGGCGGGCGTGTAGATGCGCGACGGGGTGGATAGCTCCGCGCCGAGCGTCCGGCCGAGTTCGGGCCGTACGTCCCCCAGTTCCATGCCTGTCCTCGCGAGAATGTCACGCACGAGCGAGAACCCGTTGGCGTGCAGCCCGGATGATGGCATAGCGATCACCACGTCGCCGGTGCGCACGCGGCCGGCGCCGAGAAGCTCGTCCGCCTCCACAACGCCCGTGGCGGCGCCCGCGATATCGAAATCCGCAGGCCCGAGATGCCCTGGGTGCTCGGCGGTCTCCCCCCCGATCAGCGCACACCCGGCCTGCTGGCAGCCGACCGCGATCCCCGCCACGACCGCCGCCACCCGCTCGGGGATCACCTTGCCGAACACGAGGTAATCCGTCATGAACAGCGGTTCCGCGCCGCACACGACCAGGTCGTCGGCCACCATCGCGACGAGGTCGATGCCGATCGTGTCGTACCGGCCGAGACGCTGCACGATCATCACCTTCGTGCCAACGCCGTCGGTGGACGTGGCGAGCAACGGCCGCCGGTAACCCGCGAGCATGCTGGCGTCGAACAGACCGGCGAACCCGCCGATACCGCCCACCACCTCTGGCCGGACCGTGCGCGCGACCGCCGCCCGCATCAATTCGACCGCGCGGTCGGCCGCCTCGATGTCGACTCCGGCGGCGGCATAGCTCGGGCCGCCGCTCATCACCTGACCTTCTCCAAGGTGTGCTTGCCCCGCTCCGTTTCGGCCACAGAGAGCGGGTACCTGCCGTCGAAGCAGGCGTGGCATAGCCGGCCCGCCGGCAGGCTCGTCGCCGCGATAAGCCCGTCAAGCGACACGTAGCCGAGGGTGTCCGCGCCGATCGACACCCGGATGCCCGCGACGTCCAGGCTCCCGGCGATCAGTTCGGCGCGGCTGGCAAAGTCGATCCCGTAGAAACACGGCCACGACACGGGCGGGCTGGAGATGCGCACGTGTACCCGGGTGGCACCGGCGTCGCGGAGCATCGCGACGATTGCCCGCTGTGTGTTACCGCGCACGATCGAGTCGTCAACGACCACAAGCCTCTTGCCCGCGATCGCGTCCCGCAGTGGATTCAGCTTCAGCCTGATACCGAGTTCGCGGATCGTTTGGCTGGGCTCGATGAAGGTCCGTCCGACGTAGGAGTTCTTGACCAGGCCTTGGCCATAGGGAATGCCACTCGCCTCCGCGTACCCGATCGCGGCCGGGGTACCCGATTCGGGGACCGGGATCACGAGGTCTGCGTCCGCTGGATGCTCGCCGGCCAGCCGCCGACCGATTGCCAGCCGGGTCGCGTGCACGCCGCGCCCAGCGATCGCGGTATCCGGCCGGGCCAGGTACACATACTCGAACAGGCATCCCTTGGGGTCGGCGGGAGCGAACCGCTGGGACCTGACCCCGGCCTCGTCGATCGCGAGCAGTTCGCCGGGCTCGACCTCGCGCACGAAAGCGGCGCCCACGATGTCGAGGGCCGCAGTCTCGCTGGCGACCACCCAGCCCCGGGCAAGCCGGCCAAGCACAAGCGGCCGGAAGCCCTGCGGGTCGCGGGCCGCGTACAAGGTCTGCTCGTCCATGAAGACCAGCGAGTACGCCCCTCGCACCAGCGGCAGAACCGATGCCGCGGCATCGGTCATGCTGCCCGGCTGGCTGGCGAAAAGCGCAGTGAGCACGTCAGTGTCCGACGTGCCGATGAGACCGTCGGCTGGCCCGGGTGCGTCCTCCAGCATGGCGGCGAGCTCGAGCGTATTGATCAGGTTGCCGTTGTGCCCGAGGGCCAGCCCGGTGGTCCCGGTGAACCGGAAGGCCGGCTGGGCGTTCGCCCACACCGAAGATCCCGTGGTCGAGTACCTGCAGTGCCCGATCGCCACATGACCGCGCAGCGTGTTCAGCACCGATTCGTCAAACACCTGGGCAACCAAGCCCATGTCCTTGTACACAACGATGCGGATGCCGTCACTGACCGCAATGCCAGCCGACTCCTGGCCGCGGTGCTGCAACGCGTAAAGCCCGAAGTAGGTGAGCTTGCTGACCTCTTCGGCCGGTGACCAGACGCCGAACACTCCACAGGCGTCCCGTGGCTGACCGTCACCGGGATCGCGGCTGGCACGTTTGTCGAGGCCGTTGGTCAGACGGCGAGGTTCGGCCACGCTGCCAGCCTACTGCCGGTTCAGCGGCTGACCGGCAGATGCGCCGACAAGTCGGCCCGCTGGCCGCTCGCCCGGATCGCGCCGCGCTCGATCCCCTCCTGCCAGGTGAGACCCCCGGTCGCGAGCCGCAGCCAGGTCACCGGATCGGTCTCGACCACATTCGGCGGCGTCCCCCGGGTGTGTGCCGGGCCCGCAATGCACTGCACCGCGCCGTACGGAGGCACCCGCACCTCGACCGCGCGGCCGGGAGCGGCCGCGGCGAGCACGTCGAGCAGGTACCTCACCGCGACCCGGACCGCGTCCGGGTGCGGGCGCAGGCCCACGCCCAGCGCCGCGAGCACGGCATCCAGGCAGTCGGACTGGAGCTCGGCGAGCCCGCGCCCGCCCGGATCAGGGCCGGTCGCGGGCGGACTGCCGAGCTCCGTCAGGGCAGCGGAAAGCGCGGCGCGCACACGCTCGGCTGAGGGACGTCGTGACGGCACGCAACGGAAACTACCCCAGGACACGACTGGCTCAGCCGAACACGGCGGGCAGGGTGCGCTCGTGCACGCCGGCCAGCTCGGTCAGCGGGACCGCGAAGCATGCCTCGACGTCCAGGCTGTCCCCGCCCACCGTGCCAAGGACCGTCGCCGGGACGCCGTGGTCCGCGCACAACCGGGCGAACCCGGCCTCGCAGCCAGGCCGCACGGCCACCAGGGCACGGGCCGCCGACTCGCTGAACAGCCATACAAACGGGTCGCCAGGCAGCCGCACCCGGCAGCCGAGGCCACCCCGCAGGCACGACTCAGCGAGCGCCACCCCCAGACCGCCCTCCGAAAGGTCATGCGCGGCATCAAGCATCGCGGCTGCCGCCGCAGCCATCAACGTGAGGATAAGCTGACGCTCCGCTACCAGATTCACCCTCGGCGGGCGGCCGCCCAGGTGACCGTGCACCACGTGCGCCCAGGCCGAGCCGCCGAATTCCGGCCGTGTCTCCCCCAGCAGGACGATGCTCGCGCCCGGGCTGGCGAATGCGATCGAGACCCGGTCGCGGACGTCGTCGTGGACACCGAGCACGCCCACCACCGGTGTCGGGTGGATGGCCGCCTGCTCGGTCTGGTTATAGAAGCTCACGTTGCCGCCGGTCACCGGCACTCCGAGCGTCGCGCACGCGTCGCCGAGACCGCGCACGGCCTCCGCGAACTGCCACATTACCGCGGGCTCCTCGGGTGAGCCGAAATTGAGGCAGTTGGTGACCGCGATCGGCCGCGCACCGGTGGCGGCCACATTCCTGCAGGCCTCAGCGAGCGCCAGCTGGGCACCGGCGTACGGGTCCAGCCTTGTGTAACGGGCGTTGCCGTCAGTGGCAAGCGCGACGCCGAGCCCGCTCTCCTCGTCGATACGCAGCACACCCGCGTCCTCAGGCGTCGCGAGCACGGTGTTGCCGCGCACATACCGGTCGTACTGCTGGGTTACCCAGGTCTTATCAGCCAGATCCGGGCTGCCGACAAGGGCGAGCAGGGTGTCACGGAGCCCGTCGCCATCCGCGGACCTCGGCAATGCCGCCGGATCGTCCGCGACAAGCGCATCCTGGCTCACGGGCCGCTGCGCGGGCCGGTCATAGACGGGACCCTCGTCGGCCGCTGTGCCGGGTGGGATGTCCACCACCACGTCGCCATGCCAGGTCATCACGAGCCGGCCGGTGTCGGTCACCTCGCCGATGACGGTCGCGGGTACAGTCCCACTTAGCGCAGATACGCATGAACTCCGCTACCGAGCCGGGCTCGGTGACCGCCATCATTCGTTCCTGTGACTCGCTCATCAAGATCTCGGCCGGCCCCAGCGACGGATCCCGCAGCGGCACCGCGTCCAGTTCCACCCGCATGCCGCCTGTCCCCGCGGCCGCCAGCTCGGCGGTCGCGCACGAAACCCCGGCGGCACCGAGATCCTGGATTCCCGTGATGATCCCGGCGCTGAAGAGCTCGAGGCTGCATTCGACTAGCAACTTCTCCATGAACGGGTCGCCGACCTGGACGCTGGGCCGCTTGGCGCCGCTGCCGAGAATGGCGTCGCCGAACGTGGCGCTGGCGAGCACCGAGGCGCCGCCGATGCCATCCGGGCCCGTCCGCGCACCGAACAGGATCACCTTGTTGCCCCGCCCCGACGCGGCCGCGAATTTCAGGTCCGCATGCCGCATCACCCCCACACAGAGCGCGTTCACCAGCGGGTTCCCCGCGTAGCAGGCGTCGAAGGCGAGCTCGCCACCGATATTTGGCAGGCCGAGGCAGTTGCCGTAGAACGAGATGCCGCTGACTACGCCGGGGAGCACGCGGCGGGTGTCGGGTGCGTCGGCGGGGCCGAACCGCAGCGAGTCCATCACGGCCACTGGTCGTGCGCCCATCGCCAGGATGTCCCGCACGATCCCGCCGACGCCGGTCGCGGCCCCCTGGCGCGGCTCCACATACGAGGGATGGTTATGCGATTCGATCTTAAATGTCACCGCGTACCCGTGGCCTACGTCTACGACACCGGCGTTCTGGCCCATACCGGCCAGCAGCGCGTCGCTGCGCGGCATCTTGGCTGCGAGCCGCCGCAGGTGCACCTTGGACGACTTGTAGGAGCAGTGCTCGCTCCACATGACCGAGTAGATGGCCAGTTCGGCGTCGGTTGGCCGGCGGTCGCAGGATCGCCCGTATCCGCTCGTACTCGCCCATGTCCAGGCCAAGCTCGGCGTAGGGCTGCTCGCGGTCAGGTGTGGCCGCCGCATACTTGACGGTGTCCTGGCCGGTGCGCGCCGCCCCGGCCACTCGCGTGCTCACGGCGCCGGCTGCCTCCCGCGGCCCTGCGTGGCCGTTCACGCGCGCACCAGCCCGGCGGTGACCGAGGAGATCAGGGAGCCGAAGAAGCCGAGGCCATCGGTGCCCGGGCCGGTGAGCGTGTCGATTGCGTGCTCGGGGTGCGGCATCAGGCCTACCACGCTTCCTTCCGCGTTCGAAATGCCGGCGATGCCGCCCACGGAACCGTTCGGGTCGTTACCGAGGTGACGGGCGATCACGCGGCCGCCGTCCGCCAGGTCGCGCAGCGTCGCGGCGTCGGCCACGTACCTGCCCTCACCGCTCTTGAGCGGGATGACGATCTCCTGCCCGGGCGTGTACTGATGGGTCCACAGGGTCCTGGTGCTCTCGATCCGCAGCCGCTGATCGCGGTTGACGAAGTGGAGGCCGGCGTTACGGGTGAGCGCGCCGGGCAGCAGGTGCGCCTCGCAGAGAATCTGGAAACCGTTGCATATGCCGAGCACCGGAAGGCCGGCCCGGGCCGCGGGCACCAAGTCGGACATTACCGGCGCGAAGCGCGCGATCGCGCCGCACCGCAGGTAGTCACCGTACGAGAAGCCGCCGGGCAGGATCACGGCATCGACGCCGCGCAACCCGCGGTCAGCATGCCAGAGCCTGACGGGCTCGCCGCCCGCGCGGGCCACCGCCCGCGCGGCGTCGTCGTCGTCGAGCGATCCAGGGAAGGTCACGATGCCCACCCGGATCCTGGGCGTTGTTTTCTTCGTTTGCTCCGTCGGATGCACAGCCGAAGGGTACCGGCCGAGCCTTGTTACTAAGCTGCCGATCCGATGACCTGGCCAGACGAACTAGCCAGATGAACTTGCCCCGCATCCCCGTGCGGCCGGCGCGGGGAAGTCACGGGCGGACCTCGGCGGCCGTTCAGCCGACGTCGCGCAGCTTGCGGCGTGAAAGCCCGGTCAGGGGCGCGTCCCGCCGCCACGCGACCTGCTTGCGCATCGACACCACAGTCCCGCAGCCAGGGCCGCTTTTCAGCGTGACGTCGTCCACCAGGGCGCGCATGATCTGCAGGCCGCGCCCCGACTCCGGCAGCCGGGCGATCACCCGGTCGTCCACACGTCGCGCCGATGGCCTGGAACCGTGCGGGCGCCCTGCCGTCCCTGGGGCCGTGCGGCGCTGCGCGGCGCGCTCCGGCAGGCGACCGCCATCCTTCGGATGTGCTGATTTCGGCTGGGCTTTCGGCTGCCCGGCTGTTGGCTGCCCGGCTTTCGGCTGGGCGGCTTTCGGCTGGGCGGCTTTCGAGCGCACGGCATTCCTGCCACCCGCCGCACGCTGAGCCGTGCTGGCAGGATCCTCCGCGGCCGGCGCGGGAATCCGTGCCCGGTTGTCGCGCGACCCCGTCCGCTCCGCGGGTTGGACGCCATGGTCCCCATCGGCCCGTGCGGCAGCGGCCGCCGCGGGACTGAAGCCCTGACCCGAATCCACGACCTCAACCAGGCAGCCACTCGGGCCAACATTTGTCACGACCTCGTAGCGCCTTGCGCTGCCGCCGTGCCTGAGCACATTGGTGCACGCCTCGGTGACGGCGACGAGTATGTCACCGACGCATTCGTCGACTACGCCGAGGTTGCGCAGCGTATCCCCGAGGACGCGCCGGATCACTGGCACGCTGACTGCCTCACATGGCAACGCGAGGCAGAACTTGACGTTCACGGTCGGCTCCTCAGTCCGTGTCACCGGGGCACGCCCGCCGCAGCATCCCCCGCTACCACCAGTCAACCTCGTCACATTGTGAAAGGCTTCCCAAGACACGCCGCTGATAATCGTGAACTTTTAGTGCTCTCCGGGCAGAAGGTGCGTCACACCTCGTGCAGATGATCACCCTGCTTGAAGTGAAAACTCCTCGATCACGGGGTTGGCGAGCAATTCGCCCGCCAGCTCGCCGATCTCGGCGAGCGCCGCCTCGTCAGCCGGGCCGTTTATCTCAACCTCGAATCGTTTACCCTGCCGTACCGCGCTGACCCGGCCGAATCCGAGGCGCCTCGCCGCGCCCGCGATGGCCTCCCCCTGCGGATCGTGGATCTCCGGCTTGAGCATCACGTCGACGATCACGCGCGCCACATGTCCTCCCTGTCGGTCCGGCCGCGGGCGCGCAGCCCGTGACACCTCAGCCTCGGCGGTTACCCGGCGTCGCCGGGACGGCACCACGGCACGCAGCGTACTGCGGTCACGGCGGCGGCACGGGACCTGACCCCGGGGAACCCCGGGCCGGCGTTCCCCGGGGAACCGGGGGCGGGGACGACTTCCCGGGACCCCGGCCCCACCCTGCTGGCTGGGGGATGACGTCCGGCCCTACCCTGCTAGCTAGCCAGGGGGACTCCCCCCGGGCCTGCGTGGTTGCGGTGGAGACGGGGATATCTGTCACGATGATTTCGGTGGCCCTGGCTTGGCCATAGAGCACCACACGGGTCCGCGAACGTCACAACGGAGCGCGGACCGCCCGACCGGCCAGTCGCGGCGATCCCGCGGCCAGCCCCGACAATGTCTAAGGAGTGGCACGTGACCGTCGATATGGACGGTGCGGCCGCCGCCGCACCCGACCCTGCCGGCCTTGACGGGCTAGCAGGGGCCGCGCAGGAGCTTGTGCAGCTCCTGACCCCGGAAGGCGAACGGGCCGATCATCCGAGGTATCCGCTCGAGCTCTCCGCGGACGAGATCCGCGCGCTGTACCGCGACCTGGTTCTTGTGCGCAGGATCGACAGCGAGGCCGGCGCGCTTGCAGCGCCAGGGCGAGCTCGGCATCTGGGCGTCGCTGCTGGGTCAGGAAGCCGCGCAGGTCGGCTCGGGCCGTGCGCTCGGCCCGCGCGACATGGCCTTTCCGACCTACCGTGAGCATGGGGTCGCCTGGTGCCGTGGGCTGGACCCGATGAAGCTGCTTGAGCTCTTCCGCGGCGTCAGCCACGGCGGCTGGGACCCGGCCGAGCACAACTTCCACCTCTACTCGATCGTTATCGGCAGCCAGGCCCTGCACGCGACCGGTTACGCCATGGGCATTCAGCGCGACGGCGAAACAGGCGAGGACGGCGCGGCCGCGATCGTCTACTTCGGCGACGGCGCCACCAGCCAGGGCGATGTCAATGAGTCGTTCATCTGGGCATCGGTGTTCAACGCCCCTGTCGTCTTCTTCTGCCAGAACAACCAATGGGCCATCTCCGAACCCCTCGAGAAGCAGAGCCGCATCCCGCTATATCAGCGGGCCCGCGGTTTCGGCTTTCCCGGTATCCGGGTAGACGGCAACGATGTACTCGCCTGCCTCGCGGTGACACGCGCCGCACTTCAGGCGGCGAGGGAAGGCCAGGGGCCGACGCTAATCGAGGCCTACACCTATCGGATGGGGGCGCACACGACCTCCGATGACCCCACCCGGTACCGGCTTGCGGCCGACCTCGAGGCGTGGAAGCTGAAGGACCCGATCGAGCGGGTGAAGGCATACCTGATCCGCGGGGCGATGACCGACGCCTCGTTCTTCGAGGGAATCGAGCAGGAGGCCGCCGAACTCGGCACCCAGATCAGGAGGGCGTGCCTGTCGATGCCCGACCCACCGCCTGCGCAGATATTCGAGCACGTCTACGCGGAGCCGCACCCCCTGGTGGAGGCCGAACGGGAGCAGTTCATGGCCTACCTGAGCTCGTTCGCGGATGAGGAGGGCACGCGATGACCACGCTCGCGATGGCCAAGGCCCTCAACGAGGGCCTGCGCAGGGCACTCGAACGCGATCAGAAGGTCCTCCTCATGGGCGAGGACGTGGGCAAGCTCGGCGGCGTGTTCCGCGTCACCGACGGGCTGCAGAAGGACTTCGGCGAGAGCCGCGTCATCGACACGCCGCTCGGAGAATCAGGCATCGTCGGTACCGCCATCGGCCTCGCGCTGCGCGGTTACCGCCCAGTGTGCGAGATCCAGTTTGACGGGTTCGTGTTCCCCGCCTTCAACCAGCTAGCCAGCCAGCTGGCCCAGATGCATCTCCGCTCGCTCGGTCACGTCAGCCTGCCCATCGTGATCCGGATCCCCTTCGGCGGCGGTATCGGCGCGGTGGAGCACCACAGTGAGTCGCCTGAGGCCTACTTCGCCCACCGCGCCGGGCTGCGCGTGGTCGCGTGCGCCAATCCCGCCGACGCGTTCACGATGATCCAGCAGGCGGTCGCCTGCGCGGACCCTGTGATCTTCTTTGAGCCCAAACGGCGTTACTGGGACCGCGGTGAGGTCGACGTCGCACTCGACCCGGACGACGCCTACCCGCTCGACCGCGCGAAGATCATCGCGGCGGGCGCCGACGTGACCGTACTCGCGTACGGGCCGATGGTGAAGACGAGCCTCGAGGCGGCGGTCGCCGCACAAGAGGGTGGCCGCAGCATAGAGGTGATCGACCTGAGGTCGCTGTCGCCCTTCGACGCGGAGACGGTCTGCGCCGCGGTCGAGCGGACCGGGCGATGCGTGGTCGTGCACGAGGCGCCGGTCTTCGCGGGACTCGGCGCTGAGATCGCGGCACGGGTCACCGAGCAGTGCTTCTACCACCTCGAGGCGCCCGTAATGCGCGTCGGCGGTTTCTCCACGCCGTATCCGCCGTCCCGGCTGGAGGATCACTACCTGCCCGACCTGGACCGGATTCTTGACGCCGTCGACCGCACGTTCGGCTACTGAGAGGTCCGCGTGACTGAGCTGAAGCAGTTCAAGCTTCCCGACGTCGGTGAAGGCCTGACCGAAGCGGACATCGTGAAGTGGCATGTCCGGCCCGGCGACAAGGTCGTGGTGAATCAGATCATCGTCGAGATCGAGACGGCGAAGGCGATGGTGGAGCTACCCAGCCCCTTCGAGGGGGTGGTGACCGGCCTGCTCGTCGGCGAGGGCGAGACAGCGGACGTCGGAACGCCGATCATCTCGGTCGACGTGTCCGGCGGCTCGGGCGAGATGACGGGGGCGCCGGCGGATACCGAACGGCTGCCGCGGGCCGCTTCGCCCGCCGAGCGTGCGGGGGGTTCCGGGCCGGCCAGGACCGCCGTGGAGGATGCTGTGCCGTCTACCCCTGGAGAGGCTGCGGCAAGACCCGGCGTGCAAGGCGGCCCCGCGCCGAAGCAGCAACGGCAGCCGGTTCTCGTCGGGTACGGCGTCAAGCTCGGCAGGACCACCCGCCGGCCCCGCAAGCCCGATGCCGCGGAATCCGGATCAACCCAGGTGGCACCACCCCCCGGTGCGCAGCCACCTGCGGCCGCAGCCGACGCTCCCGCGGCCGCTGGTGCCCGGGTCACGGTGCTCGCCAAGCCTCCGGTGCGGAAGCTGGCCAGGGAACTCGGGGTCGACCTGGCCTCCATCGAAGGCACCGGGCCAAGCGGGTCCATTACTCGCGCCGACGTGCGGGCGGCGGCCGCGCGGCACGCCGCCCCCGGCCTGGTTGCGGCCGCGCCCGCACTCGCGGCGGCGATCGTGGGCGCCGGGGCCGGGCCGCGCGAGGAGCGCGTCGCTGTCCGGGGCGTGCGCAAGCACACGGCCGCGGCGGTCACCGCGAGCGCGTTCACCGCTCCGCACGTCACCGAGTTCCTGCAGGTCGACTTGACCGCGACGATGGAGGCATCGCAGCGCGTCCGTGACCTGCCCGAGTTCGAGGGCGTGCGGGTTTCCCCGCTGCTCTTCGTGGCGAAGGCGCTGCTGCTCGCCGTTGCCCGGAATCCAATGATCAATTCTTCCTGGGACGACGCCGCAGATGAGATCGTGGTCAAGCGCTACGTGAACCTTGGCATCGCAGCGGCAACCGAGCGTGGCCTCATCGTGCCGAACATCAAGGACGCGCACGCGCTGCCGCTGCCCGCGCTGGCCCGTGCGCTCAGCGGGCTCGCCGAGACCGCACGGGCAGGCAAGACAACGCTCACCGACCTGCAAGGCGGCACGATCACGATCAGCAACGTCGGGGTATTCGGGGTGGATTCCGGCACCCCGATCCTCACCCCGGGCGAGGCGGCGATCCTTGCATTCGGGCAGGTAAGGGAAATGCCCTGGGTGCACGAGGCTAAACTTGCTGTGCGCAAGGTCTGCACGCTCGCGCTCTCCTTCGATCACCGGATCGTGGACGGGGATCTCGGCTCGGCCGTACTCCGCGATGTAGGGGCAATGCTGGAAGAGCCGGTGCGGATGCTCGCGTGGGCCTGAACCCGGTGCGACCGCCGGGTGCGGCTCCCCCCGGGTGACCCCGCCGGCCATGCGGCGGACGCAAGCGCCGCGTCACGGCGAAGATCAAATCTGCATGTTGATCACCTGAGGGCGCCTACGTCAGAACGACGGAACTTCCACGGCCGTCATGACCGAGGACCGGCGGCAGCCGTTCGGCGGGACAGGTCAACGCCAAGCAGGCAGCTGTGGCATCGCGGCCGTGCCCTGGCGTCCCGGTGTCCCGGCCTGCTACCCACCTTGCCCGTTTGGGCATGATTGGCGCGCCGTAGGGTGGGCACGGACACCGTGGGACTAATGACCCTGACGATTAAGGGCTAAAGTCCCCGAAGCGGACAGGAGAGAACGTTGGGCATGCCGCGTCCAGAGCAGGAATTCGCTCCGGGTCGCGGCTGGATGGCACCAGAACGCGGGCCGTCCACCACGGCACATGTGACCCCGGGTGAGACCGTACCCGAGCCCGAGCGAGAGCGACTGCTCGCGGAGGAGAGAGCCAGGATCGGCTGTGAACTTCACGATCCTGTGATCCGCCGCCTGTTCGCGGTTAGCCTCAAGCTGAGCGGTGCGCTTGCGATGATCGAGCACAAGGAAGCCGGGCGTCGCGTCGACGAGGCGATCGCCGACTTGGACCAGACCGTCAAGCTCATCCGGTCGGTGGTGTTCGCGCTCGAGCGCGGTTCGCTGCCGCATGGCCCTCCCCCGGCCGGGACAACCGGCGGCTAGACCTGCGCGCGGAACGTGGGCACATATGCCCGCCGCGGCAGGCATCGAACTGGGACAACGGCGCGGGTATCGTGCGGAGCACAGGTACCGACAGCGGCGTCTGCAGGGAGCTGACCGTGGCCAATCAGTTGGGTGCCGGCGTCTCCGGCGGATCCGCTCCTCCCCCTGACCGTGCAGAGGTGATTCTGCAGCAGGCGCGGAAGGCGCTGTTCTTCATGGTCGGCCTCATCGCACTGATCTGGGCGATCCAGATACTGAACTGGGCCAGCCACTATTCGTTCGACGTGCGCTACGGGATCATTCCGCGCGATGTGCTCCGGTTGCCAGACATCTTCTTCGCACCGTTCCTGCACGTCTCCTGGGGGCACATCGAGGCCAACTCGGGCCCGCTGTTCGTCTTCGGCTTCCTCGCCGCGTACCGAGGGCTGTGGAAGTTCGCCGGCGTGACCGTGCTCATCATCATCACCAGCGGGTTGGCCGTCTGGTTCTTCCAGGGCGGCAGCGTCACGGTGGGCGCGAGCGGCCTGGTCTTCGGCTACTTCGGTTACGTCGTCGCGCGCGGCCTGATCGACCGCAACCTCGTCGACGCCCTGGTCGCCGTCGTGCTGGCGCTATCGTTCGCCTATCTGCTGACGGTGACCATTCCTGGTACACCGCACGTGAGCTGGATCGACCACCTCGGCGGCCTCGTCGGTGGCGTGGCCGGAGGCTGGCTGTTCCGCAACAAGCGGGGCAGGGCTGCCCGGCCGAAGCCCAAGGGCAAAGCCGGCCCGGGCGCCCCGCACGGTACCGGCAAAGACGTTGGATCAGGCGCTGGCGGCGGGATAAGGCCGCTGCCTGTCGCCGCCGACAACCCACGGGCGGAACTGCACAAGGAACTCGGCGAACTCGGCCTCTAGCTAGGGGGTCCCGCGCGGGCTTTGCTCGCCGCGGCAGGCCAAGAACGGGACACCACGCCCCGCCGGCTGGTGCGGCCTGGCAGCTGCAAGGAAGGGAGACAAGTTCATGCTCCGCCACGTGGTGCTGTTCACCTGGATGCCCGAAGCGACGCAGGACCAGCGGCAGGCGGTCGCGGCCGAACTGCGCAAGCTACCCAGCCTGATCCCCGAGATAGGCGGGTACGAAGTGGGCCCGGACGCCAGGATCAACCAGGGGAACCACGACTTCGCGGTCGTGGCCGACTTCGCCGACCGGGCCGGCTACCTCGCTCTACCGGGACCATCCCGCTCACCGCGCCGTTATCGACAAGCACATCACGCCTATCGTCAGCACTCGCGCCGCGGTCCAGTACGAGACGGGGGCGGATCTATGACGATGCGGCGCAAGATCCCGTAGCCCCGCGTAGAGCCGTTAGGCACCCCACGCGCGCACCCCCGCCTGCGCCGCGTGCGGCGACCGGCGGGCGGGGTCAGCGCGCCACACGACGAACCAGGTCAGAACGCCTCTTCTGGAAGCTCCATGAGATCGAGGGTGGTCTCCTCAGCGATCTGCCGTTCCGTGGCAAGCCGGGGAAGCACGGTCGCGGCGAAGAAGCGGGCGGCAGCGATCTTCCCGGTGTAGAAGGCACGGTCGGCCGCGTCCGCGGGTGAGCCGGCCGCGGACGAGCTGACCCTGGACGAGCGGGCGGAGGGCAGTCCGGCGACGGCCTCATCGAGGCGGGCCAGAGCGATCTCTGCCTGCCGCGCGAGCAGCCACCCGATGATCAGGTCGCCGAGTGCCATCAGCAGGCGGGTGGCATTGAGGCCCACCCGGTAGATCTCGGCTGGCCGCTCGATCGAGGCGGCGAGGAAGCCGCCCATCGCTGTCACTATCGCCTCGACGTCGTCCGCGGCGCGCGCGAGGGCAGCACGCTCGGCCTTCAGCCGCCCGTTGCCGGCCTCGCCAGCCGCGAACTCCCTGATCTGCCCGAGCAGGTAGCCGAGCGCGTCGCCATTGTCACGGACGATCTTGCGGAAGTACAGGTCCATAGCCTGGATCGCCGTGGTGCCCTCGTACAAGCTGTCGATCTTCGCATCCCTGATGTACTGCTCGATCGGGTATTCCTGCAGGAAACCAGATCCACCGAGAGTCTGCAGGGCGACAGATAGCAGCTCATAGGAGCGCTCGGATCCCACGCCCTTGACGATCGGCAGCAACAGGTCGTTAACCCTCGCGGACCGCTCGGGGGTGGGGTCGGAGGTGGGGTCGCAGGCGCGGTCATCGAGGTGCACAGCGATCTGTGCCGCGTCCTGGAAGGTCGCCGTGAACAGGACAAGAGCGCGTAGGCCATCGGCATACGCCTTCTGCAGCATGAGCATGCGGCGCACGTCCGGGTGATGAGTGATGGTTACCCGCGGCGCGGTGCTGTCGGTCAACTGGGCGAGATCGGCGCCCTGCACCCGGTTCCTCGCGTAATCGAGCGCGTTCAGGTAACCGGTGGAGAGGGTCGCCATCGCCTTGGTTCCGACCATCATCCGCGCGTACTCGATGACCTTGAACATCTGCCTGATGCCGTCGTGCACCCCGCCCACGAGCGTGCCGACGGCGGGGTGATCGGCGCCGAATGTGACCTCACACGTGGTGGAGGCCTTCAGCCCCATCTTGTGCTCGACGTTCGTGGCGTAGACGCCGTTACGGCCACCGAGCGAACCGTCCGGACTGACCAGGAACTTGGGGACGAGGAACATCGACAGGCCCTTGGTGCCGGGGCCGTGCCCCGCCGGGCGGGCGAGCACCAGATGGAAGATGTTCTCCGTCATGTCGTGTTCGGCGCCTGTGATGAAACGCTTGACGCCCTCGATGTGCCAGGTACCGTCGGGCTGCTGGATCGCCCTGGTGCGGCCCGCGCCCACCTCGGAACCAGCGTCCGGCTCGGTCAGCACCATGGTCGCGCCCCAGCGGCGCTCGATGGCCAGTTCGGCGAAGCGCTTCTGCTCCTGCGTGCCGAGTTGCCAGAGCACGGCCGCGAACAGCGGGCCGCTCGAATACATCCAGACCGCTGGATTCGCGCCCATCACAAGTTCCGCGACCGCCCAGCCGAGCGAGCGCGGCGCACCGATGCCGCCGAGCTCGACCGGCAGGTCCAGCCGGTACCACTCGGCGTCCATGAGGGTGCGGAACGACCGCTTGATCGCTTCAGGCATCGTGACGTATCCGGTCGCCGGGTCGAAGACGGGGGGGTGTCGGTCGCCCGCCGCGAAGGACTCCGCCAGCGGTCCCGTCGCGAGCCTGTTCACCTCGCTCAGGATGTGCCTCGCTGTCTCCTCGTCCAGGTCGGGAAATGTCTCCCCGCCCAGGATCTCCTGGCGGCCAAACACCTCGAACAGGTTGAATTCGATGTCGCGGAGGTTGCTCTTGTAATGCCCCATGGGTGCGGCTCCGGTGTTCAGGTGATTCTACCAGTGAGTAACATAACTCATGTTACCCGGTAGTAACCGTCCGCGCCAGGGACCTGGTCTGGCGGCCGCGGCGTGCGCCCTGGGATCGGGCATGCTGAGGACAGCTGCGGTGCACGCGGAACCGCCGTGGTCAGCCGAGGTTGACCGCACGGGCGACCACCAGGACCACCACGGCGAGCGACACTCCGGACTGGGCGGCCATGGTGAGCTTGGCCCATCGGGCCAGCGGCATCACGTCTGTCGGGCTGAACGCCGTGGCGTTGGTGAAGGATAGGTAGAGATGGTCAAGAAAGTAAGGCTCCCAGTCTGGCCGAGTAAGCTTTTGCTCCCCCATCTGCGGGAACAAGAAGTCGGGGTAGGGCGACGCACCCTCCGCGCGGCTCACCGGGCCACCGCGGTCGAATTCCCAGTACCACAGGGCGAAGGCGATGACGTTCGTGAGCCAGACCTCCGCACCGGAGCCGAGCAGCCGCGCCGCGTCGGTGCCGCCTTGATTTTCGACAATCAACCGCACCAGCAGGACCGCCGAGACCGCGTTCGTGATCGTGATCAGCAGTGTCAGGACGATGCTTCCCGCGGCGACGAACCGCGTCTTCCGCTCGATCCGCACCGGGTTGGCGATGATCAGGCCCACGAGGAGCGCGATCTCCAGGGCCGGCAGTAAGTACGCGGGCAGGACCACCAGTTTGTTAGGCAGCACGAGCTCCAGCCCGATAGCGGCAAGGATCGTCAGGGTCACCGGCCAGCGGGGCTCGCCACGTGTCCGGCGCCGCCAGGCAGGTCTGTGCACGATCTCCGCGCGGTGCACGGCCGCGTGCTCCCCGCGCATCATTTCCGCCCACAACCGTTGCGCCCTTGGCATGCGGTCTGACCCGCTGGGCGGGCCGTGGACGTCGGCCCCGGCAAAATTGTGCGGGCCGGCCAGATCCTCGGGACCGGGGCGATCGGACGTGGCGGCGGGGCCGTCGGGGCCGGCCGCGCCATCCAAGTGATCAGGGTGGGCGGGATCGTGCCTGCCGGCCTCGTGCTCGGGGCCGGGCGGGTCGGCCGCGCCGGGGGGACCTGCCTCCGTCATCCCACCCTTGTCACCGGCCAGCCGGCCGCGCTTGCCGTCCGGCGGGTAATGAGGTCTTGGCGGTTAGCTTGATCACGCGCTGCCGGTCCCGCAGCCGTGCGGCACGGAAGGTGGCGGCTCCGGCATACGCCAAGGCCGCCAGGGCCATGATCGCGAAGCTGGGCGGAATCGTGGGCACCGCGAGGGACAGCGCGAGGCCCGCGGACACCTCCCCGATCGCGAGGCCGGCGGCGAGGGCCAGACCGTGGTACGGGCGGATCGTCAGCAGGCGCGCCGCACCGCCGGGCGCCGCGAGCAGGCCAAGCAGCAGCAGGGCGCCGACGACCTGCGCCGCCTCGGCCGCGCACGCGCCGACGAGCCCGAGGAAGCACAGGCCGACCAGGCGGACAGGAACTCCCTTCGCCGCCGCGGTCGCCTCGTCGACGCTCGCGAAGAGCAGCGGCCGGGCGATCAGCAACACGGCCAGGCAGATGACGATGCTGATGATCGCGGCTACCCAGGCCTGCGCGGCGCTGATGCCGAAGATCGAACCGAAGAGCACCGTGACGCCCGCGTTGCCACGCCCGGTGCTCTCGCCGCTCGTGTAGATGGCCTGGAAGAAGGCGCCCAGGCCGAGAATCCAGGCGAACAGGCTGCCGACTACCACGTCGTCCGGCCGCCCGCGGCGCCCGAGCACGCCCATCAGCACCGCTACCGAGACCGTCGCGGCGAACAGCCCGGCCCGCAGGTCGACCCCGGCGAGCAGGGCCGCGAAAGCCCCGGTGTACGCCGTGTGGCCGAGCGCGTCGGCAGTGAATACCTGGCCACGCAAGGCGAGGAAATAACCCGTGAGACCGGCGGCGGCCGCGACCGGGACGGCGGCGAGAAAGGCAAGCTCCGAGAAGAAGGTCACCGCAGTGCCCCGAGCAAGCGGCTTACCGCCGGCGCCCGGCGTGTCCCGCGCACTGCTCTGAAGCCGCGCGCTACCACATAGCAGCAGAAAGCGAGCGTGGTGATGAAAAATCCGCTCGGATATGGCAGATAGAACGCGATGCCGAGGCCGATCCAGGTGACGGCGAACGCGATGATCACAGCGAGCGCAATCGCCAAGGACGGCCGCGCCGTCACCTGCTGCGCCGCGGCGGCCGGCATCACAAGCAGCGCGAACACGAGCAACACGCCAGTGATCTGACTGGCCTCTGCCGTGGCGGCGCCGAGCAGGACGAGGAACAGGACGGACAGCGCGTTCGCCGGAATGCCGCGGGCGGCGGCGACGGCCGGATCGAGCGACGCGAAGAGCAGCGGCCGACCAGCCGCCGCCAGGGTCACGAGGACGACGAGTGAGGCGGCAGCGAGGATCGCCACCTGCTCCGATGTGACGCCCAGGAACGTGCCGAACAGTAGCGCGTTCAGGCCGCTCAAGAGTCCGTGATATAGCGCGACGAACAGGTAGCCGCACGCTAGCAGGAACGCCTGAACGGTCCCAGTGGCCGCCGATTGCCCTTCGCTCTCACCCGCGAGCGCGAAGGGCAGGGCAGCGAGTACGAGCGCGGCGCCGATGCAGAAAACGAAGTACCCGTAGACCGCGCTCACGCCGACGAACACAGCTGCCGCGGCGCCGGGGAAGCTCACCATCGCGAGGGTGTGGGCGGCGAACGACTGCTTGCGCGTCACCACGAACCAGCCGATGACACCCGCCGTCAGGGCCACCAGCGTGCCCGCGCGGAAGGCGTTGACCATAAAGGGAAACGACCACATCTCGCGGAAATCGTCCAGCAGGTTCCAGGACGGCCACGGGTTGCCCGATGCCGTCATGGCGCGCCGCTGGCCCCGCTAGCTGTGCTGGCTGGCGATCGTTCGTGCCGGTCGCTGTGCAGGGCCGGAGGCTCCGGCTCCCCCACCACGACCAGCCGGCCGTCGGATGCGGTCAGCACCTCGACCGGTGTGCCGAAAAGCTTGGTGAGGGTCCTTGTCGTGATCACCTCGGCAGGAGTGCCGCAGGCCGCGGCGCCGCCCAGCGCTATGTAAAGCACCCGGTCCACGTAGGGCAGGATCGGGTTCACGTCGTGTGCCACCATCACCACGGCTACCGGCTCCTCCTTGCAGATCCGCGACACCAGCGCCGCGACCGCAACCTGGTTCGGCAGGTCGAGGCTGTCGAGCGGCTCGTCGAGCAGCAGCAACGCGGGCCGCTGGACGAGTGCCTGTGCTATCAGCAGCCGCTGCTGCTCGCCGCCGGACAGTTCACCGATCGGGCGGTTCACGTACTCGGACGCGCCGACCATCTCAACGGCCTCGGCGACACGCTGGCGCGCAGCACGCTGCCGCCGGGAGCGCCGCGGGCCGAGGCCGGGCATTGGCACGCCCCAGCGGTGCCCGTCGAGCCCGAGCCGGACGATGTCGGTGCCCCGGATCCGTACGCCATTGTCGAAGCTGCGCCGCTGCGGCAGATAACCGATGCGGTTGTTGGCCCGTCCCGGGCTGCCGCCAAGCACGCGGACGGTGCCACCCGAGGCCGGCACGAGGCCGAGCAGGATCTTCACGAGCGTGGACTTTCCCGCGCCATTGGGCCCTAGCACGGCGAGGAACTCCCCGGGGCGCAAAGTCAGGTCGACCCCGGACCACAGCGGCGCCCCTCCGGCCCGTGCCGCCGCGCCCGCGAGTTCGATCACCGGGGTGGCCGGCTTGCCGTCGGAGGCAGCGTGCGCCGCAGCCGATCCCAGCGCCGGTGCCCCGGCAGCATCGCTCACCATCTCGGCTCGTTCGCTTGTCCGCGGGCCGCTGCGCTGCCGCTCGCTTGTCACCGCCTGCTGCCCTCGGCCAGGGCGCGCTCGATGCGCCGCAGTTGCGCCACTTGCCAGGCCTGGAAGGTCACGTTCGCGGGCGTCAGGGTCTCCGTGACGGTGACGACCGGAATCCCCGCCGCTTCGGCCTCACCGGCCTGCGACGTCACATCTGGCGTCGCGTTCTGGCTGTTATATACGTACATCTTTATCTGCCTGGTCCTGATCTGCTGGTCGATCAGCGCCTTATCGTGCGCGGTCGGCTCGGTGCCCTCGCTGATCGCGTCGAGGAAGGACACGGGTGTGAGCATCCGCAGGCCGAGTCCCTGTGCGAGCGGCAAGACGATGCTCTCCGACGCGCCGATCGGCGCGCCAGCGTACTTCGACCTGATCTTGCTGATCAACGAATAGTACGTAGCCAGGCCGACGGTCTCGAAGCTGGACTCGCGCTGCTTGTAGTAGGAGGTGCCTGCCGGGTTAAGCCGTGAGTAATCGGCTGTGATCTGTGAGATCACAGAACGCACATTGGATGGCGAGTACCAGCGGTGCGGGTTGCCACCCGGCTGGATCCCCACCAGCTCACCTACGTTCAGCACCAGGCGCCCCGAGACCGGGTTCGCGGCAACGAGCTTCGATGCCCACGGGTCGTAGCCGATTCCGTTTATGATCATTAAGTGCGCTCCCGCGATGGTGCGGGCGTCCGCGGCGGTCGGCTCGTAGTCGTGCGGATCGGTGGCCGGATTGACGATAATGCTCGTCACCTTCACCCGGTCACCGCCGAGCTGTGCGGCGATGCTGCCCCAGAAGTTCTCCGCCGCGACCACCTGGAGGGGCTCATCCCGGCCGGCCGTGCTTCCCGCCGCGTAAGGTGCGGCCGTCGCGCAGCCAGCGGCCAACATGGCGAGGCAGGTGACCGCTGCGACGGCGAGCGCGGTACGCGATGCAGGCGTTCCGGCGGCGCGCCGCGGCAAGCTTCGCGCACGGCCGTGCGGTGTGCTGTCCACGCGCATGGCGATGACCTCCTCGGAGCGCGCAGCGCCGCGGCGCCGGGCGCCCGCTGTCGGGGTGAGCAGCCGTGAATCAGGCGCGCCGGTTTTTCAGCCGCGTCATTGACCGGATATTGAAAATGGTTATCACATTCATGTGCAGGATGCCAAGCCTGCCACGCCGCGCGGTGCGCGCTTCACGGCCGCGGGCTTACCCGACCGGTAGCCTGACCGCGGAGAGGGGGTGCCGATGGCAGATGGCGACCGCCCCGACGGCGACCGCTCCGGGCAGTTCTTCCGTGCCCGGACGCCAGCTTCAGGCGGAAATGACATGCCAGCCCCCCGGCCCGGACATTACCCGCCGCCTGCCACGCCGCCGTGCCCGCCAGGCCGGCGGCCCGCGCCCTCAACCGCCCAACAGCGGCTGATGACCCGGATCGAATCGGCCCGGAGCGCGCGCAGGCAGCGGACGGCGCTCGTGGCCTCCGGCCTGGTCTCCGCGCTCGTGCTCGTCCTCTCCGGCGGTGCGTGGGCGCTGACCGGGTTCGTCAACGGCATCGTGAGCCGGGTCGACGCGGGTACCGCGGGAACGCCGTCGAACGGGCCGCTGAACATCCTGGTCGCCGGGGTGGACCGCCGCGCGGGGCTGACCCCGGCGCAGCAAGTCGCACTGCACGTAGGGCATGACGTGAGCTCCAACTCGGACACGATGCTGCTGGTCCACGTGTCCGCTGATCACAGCAGTGTCACGGTGGTGAGCTTGCCACGGGACTCCTGGGTCAACATCCCAGGCGTTGGCATGAACAAGATCAACGCTGCTTACGGCCTCGGTGGGCCGCGGCTGATGGTGCAGACCGTGGAGCAGGCTACCGGCGTGACCATCGACAACTACATTGAGGTCAACTTCCTCGGCTTCGTGAAGGTCATCAACGCCCTCGGCGGTGTCGACATCTGCCTCCCGCAGGCGGTAAGCGACCCGGACAGCGGGCTGTCCCTCACGGCAGGCAAGCATCATGTAGACGGCATTACGGCGCTCGAGTACGCACGCGACAGGCACTCGTTCGCCAGCGAGGACCTGGCCCGGATCGACAACCAGCAGCAGTTGCTCGCCTCCATGGTCAACGAGGCGATCAGCGGCGGCGTGCTGGCAAACCCGGTGCGGCTGTCCGGCTTCCTGAGCGCCGCACTCGCCGCTCTCAAGGTCGACCGCGGGCTCAACGTGGCCGCCCTGGCCGACCGGATGCGCAGCATCTCACCAGGCGACGTGGCGTTCACCACCGTACCGATCGCCAACTCGGATTACCTGACGTCGACCGGCCAGTCGGCCGTCGAGTGGGACACCCAGGCAGCGGACCAGCTGTTCGCCGCGATCAACAGCGATCAGCCCATCGTCAAGCCAGCGCAGAAGGCGCGGGTCAAGCGCCAGATGCAGCTGGACGTCTACAACGGGACCCTCATCGGCGGCCTGTCCGCGTATACCGGCAGCCAGCTCACACGGCTCGGCTTCCAGGTGCGCTCCGGCCTGACCTGGCCGCGGCAGGACATTGGCCAGACGACCATCTATTACCCGCCCGGGCAGCAGGCGGCGGCTCGGCAGGTCCAACGTGCGATACCGGCTGCCGTCGTCACGCAGCGGGCAGGCCTGCGGGCCGTCGAGGTGGTGCTCGGCGTGAACGGCCACGAGATCGCCGGACCGTCGTCCGCCAGCCCATCCGGTCCGGGCCAGCTACAGGCGAAGACTGCGGTCCAGAACGCCTGCCGGTGACCGCGGCGCGACCGCTATGAGCAGTTCGCCTTGGCGGCCGATGCGGTCACGTGATAAACGTCGCCCTGAAACGCGGGTGCGTCGGTGAGCTGGACGGACAGCGTGCCCCGCACCTGCCAGCTGCCCTCCTGGACCCATTGGCCCTTCGCCGAGGCCTGGTTTATCTCGAACCGGCCGATGCGCGCGCCAGGGGCGAGCGAATCGCCGTAGACGTAATATTTGGCCGAGCCGGACGACGGGTTGGCATCGGCGATGAAGATCTGCGCCGTGCAGGTGGCTGGATGTCCGACATCAAATGTCCAGGTGAACGTGTCCTGCACGAGCCCCAGAGCACCGGTCTTCCTCGTCGCGATCGCCTGCCCGCCACAAGCGGGCAAGCCGCCATGAACGCCCGTCCAGCCGTCTCCGCCTTGGCTGCGGGTGCCGGTGACGGCGCTTGTCCCCTGACTTGGGGCACAACCCACCCCGGCGAGCGCCGGGAATACGGCGGCCCCTGGCGTGGCGGTAACGGGCGTCGAACCCGCCGACGGCGTCGCCTGCGCCGCCTGCGCCGGATGTTGCGACGTCGCATGCGACGCAGTCGAGCCGACCGAGGGCGTCGCGTGCGGTGGATGTCGCGACGCCGCAGGAGTTGACGGCGCGGCCCGGACGACGCGCCCGGAGTGGAAGGACATGAGGTAGCCGAAGCCGACCCCGGCCGCGACGACGGTGATGAGCGCGCTTGCGAGCAGTGGCCAGGCGGGACGCCAGCCGGCCTGGACGTGACGAGGGCCCGGGTAGGCATGTCGCGGGCCTAGCGGGGGCTCCGGTCCTTCAGGCACCGCGCCCGACCCGGGTGGTCGCGGCGGCGGCTCGTTGTCCCAGAAGCGCCGATTGGGTGGTGGTCCCTGGTCCTCGGCGTACCACATTGGCGACAGCGCGAAGTCCCCGTCGTTAGGCGAGGGCAGCGGCGGCGGCCCATGGGTTCGCGCGGACGACCGGACATATTGCGGCGCGGCGGACGGCACGTAGGGCGGTGCTGCCGACGGCACATAATGCGGCGCCGCCGCCGGCACGTAGGGCGGCCCCGCGTTCGGCGGCAGCGGCGGCCCCGCACGCGATACGGCCGACGGCAGCGGCGACCCTGCGGCCGACGGCGGCATGGCGGGGGACATGGCGGACCCGACGTCCCGGGGCGCGGCCGACGGTTCGGATCGTGGTTTGAGGGGATCAGCGGTGCGGTCGGCCTCCGGCAGACCGCCATCAGCCGGCCCGCCCGGCTCCACGAAGAGTCTTGTCACCGGCTCCGCGAAGGGCTCCGTAGCAGGCCCCATGACAGCCTCGCCGGGTGGAGCGGGCCGGCCAGGCCATTCCCCCGCAGTTGGCTTCCACAACTCAGGCGTCGGCGCGGTAGGCTGCAGAGGCGGCCCCGTGGCTCCCGCCACCACAGGCGGCCCCGTGGCTCCCGCCACCACAGGCGGCCCCGTGGCTCCCGCCACCACAGGCGGCCCCGTGGCTCCCGCCACCACAGGCGGCCCCGTGGCTCCCGCCACCACAGGCGGCCCCGTGGCTCCCGCCACCACAGGCACAGGGTCGGGCCCGGTCGGCAACCTTGCAGCGGGCGGCGCAACCGGCTCGGCCACGGACTCCGCCGCAGCGTCACCGGTAGGCTCGGCGGCTGGCTCAATGATGGGCTGGGCAGCAGGCTCCATGAAACGCCGCGCGTCGGGCGCGGCCGCGGATTCGCCCAGATCAGGCTGCCGATAGGGCCACACTAGCATCGCCGGGTCAGCCGGTGCACGCTGCCGCTCGACGGGCCTCGCCGACGCACCGGGCGGGCGCGACCGGCCCGGGGGCGGCAGTTCGCCACGTATCAACGGCTCATCCGGCGGCAGGGGCTCGCCGGACGGCAGCGAACTCGCCATGGCCAGCCACTCATCGGCGGGCGGCACGTTGTGCCAGTCGTCTTCCTGCCCCGCGACCTGCTGCGCCGCAGCGCGTTCGGCCTCCACACCGAGCCGCTCTTGCATGGCGTGCCATCGCAACGCCCACTCGTCCTCATCGCCGTAGCACGCGCGGACGAAGGCCAGGGTAACGGCGAATGACGGCACGATCCGCCCGCTCACCGCTGCCGCAAGCTCGGTGGAGGGCTGCTCCGACCGGCGGCCCAGCTCGTCGAACGAGGGATTGCCTGCGGCCAGCCGTAACCCTTGCAGGCTCACGGCGAACTCAGCCAGCGGACCGACCAGCGGCTCAGATAGCTCCTCGGAGCGTCCCATTCACGCGACCTTCCTGAGGATTCCCAGGGGACTAAAGGCAATCAAAACGGACCGGAGCCGAAGGGACAACCCATCGTGCTACCCCGCGCCAATAAAGACTCACCACCTGTTATGGGGTCGAGCCACGCCTCTCCCCTTCCGCGCGGCGCATGCGCAGGGCCTTCGCCGACGTCAGCGGGCCGGCCGGTATCGCGCTCCCGCCGCGGCGCACCGGGAACGGGCGCACCGGAAACGGGGCGCACCGGGAACGGGGCGCGCGGCGAAACGGGTGGTACGAATGACGGCATGACAGCGGACGCGGTAGACGAAGCCCTACGGGACCAGGCGGAGCGGTGCCTTCGCGCCCTCGCCGGTGCGCAGGCGCGGCTCCGCGATGACCAGTGGACTGCCATCCGGGCGCTGGTCCTCGAGCGCCGCCGCGCACTCGTCGTGCAGCGCACGGGATGGGGCAAGTCGGCCGTCTATTTCGTCTCGACCTCGTTGCTGAGAAGGCGCGGCGCCGGTCCCACCGTCATCGTGTCGCCGCTGCTCGCGCTGATGCGTAACCAGATCGCCGCCGCGCAGCGGGCCGGCATCGACGCTCGCACGATCAACTCGGCCAATCCCGGCGAATGGGAGCAGATCTACACTGAGGTGGCGTCCGGTGCGGCCGACGTTCTGCTCGTGAGCCCCGAGCGGCTGGGCAACCCGGACTTCCGCGACCTGCTGCTACCGAAGCTCACCACATCCGCCGGGCTGCTCGTCATCGACGAGGCACACTGCATCTCAGACTGGGGCCACGACTTCCGGCCCGACTACCGGCGCCTGCGCACCTTCATCGCCGACCTGCCGCCCCGCGTACCAGTGCTCGCCACCACCGCCACCGCGAACGCCCGCGTCAGCCGCGACATCGCCGAGCAGCTCAGCTCCGGCTGGCGCGGGCCAGGCGAGCCACCGGACACGTTGGTGCTGCGCGGGCCGCTCGACCGTGACAGCCTCCGCCTGGCCGTGGTCAGCCTGCCGGTTCCCGCGCAGCGGCTGGCCTGGCTCGCCGACCACCTCGGTGACCTGCCGGGCTCCGGGATCGTCTATACGCTCACCGTGGCCGCAGCGCACGACGTCGCAGGTTTCCTGCGCGCGCAGGGACACGACGCGGCGTCTTACAGCGGCCAGACCGACGAAGCGCAGCGGCTGCGCGTGGAAAATGACCTCTTCGGCGGCAGGCTCAAAACGGTCGTGGCGACAAGCGCGCTCGGCATGGGGTTCGACAAGCCCGACCTCGGATTCATCGTCCACCTGGGCGCGCCGCAGTCACCGGTCGCGTACTACCAGCAGATCGGCCGGGCCGGACGCGCTGTGACGCGCGCCGACGTCATCCTGCTCCCTGGCGCGGAGGACCGGGATATCTGGGCCTATTTCGCCAGCCTCGCCTTCCCGCCAGAACGTGTAGTCCGCGCGACGCTCGCTACGCTGGCCAGCGTGGATGCCCCGCAATCGGTGGCGGCGCTTGAGACGAGGGTGGATCTCACGCGCAGCCGTTTGGAAATGATGTTGAAGGTGCTCGACGTGGACGGCGCGGTACGGCGCGTGCGGGGTGGCTGGGAGGCGACCGGACGCCCCTTCGCCTACGACGCCGAGCGGTACGCCCGCGTTGCCGCCGAACGCGCACGTGAGCAGGAAGCGATGCTCGGGTACGCGGCGACCGCGGGCTGCCGGATGGAGTACCTGCGCCGCGAACTCGACGACCCGCAGGCGGCACCGTGCGGCCGCTGCGACAACTGCACCGGGCGGTCCCGGCCGACCGAGATCAGCGCGGCGGCGGCCACCGCGGCAGCTGCCCGGTTGCGGCGCCCGGGGGTCGAGGTCACGCCGCGCCGCCTGTGGCCGGCCGGGATGAAGCCGCTTGGCGTCATGCTTGCTGGGCGTATCCCGGCGGATGTCGCAGCCGAACCCGGCCGGGCCGTCGGCCGCCTGACCGACATCGGATGGGGCAGCCGCTTGCGGCGGATACTCGCCGACAGCGCGCCCGACGCGCCCTTGCCCGACGAGGTGTTCGACGCTGTCGTGAAGGTGCTCGCGGCCTGGGACTGGCCCCGGCGCCCGGCGGGGGTGGTGACCCTGCCTTCGCATACCCGTCCCGAGCTCATCACTGGGCTCGGCGAGCGGATCGCGCGGACCGGCCGGCTCCCTTACCTGGGCGGGCTCGGCTATGCGAGCGACACCCCGGTCGGCCGCCAGCACAACAGCGCACAGCGGCTGCGCGCGTTGTGGCAAGCGATTACGGTCCCGGGACCGCTGCAGGTGTCAGTCGCGGAGGTTAGCGGTCCCCTGCTCGTGGTGGACGACCAGATCGAGACCGGTTGGACAATGACGGTTGCCGCGAAACTGCTACGGGAGGCGGGCGCGCCAGCGGTGCTCCCATTCGCGCTTGCCGTCGCGACGTGATCATCGATGCGGCCAGGTTTCATGATCCCGGCAAATTTGCGGCGCTGTTCGGCGGCCCCAAAATGTTACCGGGATCATGGTCTGGTCCACGCGGGGCCGCCGCGCTACTGGTGGCTGCCGAGATCCAGGAGACCGGGGCCGCGCAGCCACCAGGTCATGGGCTCCAGGTCGAGCGCGGCGAAGTTCCGCCTTCTACCATTGGCGCTGAGCCCGGTCACCTGCACGGGCCCATAGCCGAAATCACAGGTGCGCTGGTACCCACGGTGGAGATGGCCGTGCATCAGATGCGATGGCTGCACAGCATCGACGATGCGCCGAAGCCGCTCCCTGTGGCTGTTGTTGCGCTCGAGGTCTGCGGGCGCCCACCAGGACGGCGGGCGGGGGAAGGTGTGGACGACGCCGGAAGGGCAGTCATGGCAGACCATTACGTCCGCGTGACCCCCCGCGCCAACGGCGCCTGCCTGCTCGTCGCTGATCTCTTCCTGCGGCCACCAGTCCCGGCCCTCCGTGCGGACCGCCCTGTCCAGGCTTACCCCACCGCCGCAGGCGAGCCATTCGCGACCGTGCCAATTCCAGCGGTGACCGCGGGGTAGGTGGAAGATGTTCGGCCGCACAATCACGCGTCCATCCGGCATGGTGTCATCGGCCATCCTGGTTAGCTGCGAGAAATCCTCGTGATTCCCGTCAACGAACCACAACTGCGCGCCGACCCGCCGTAGTGCTCCGCTCAGGCTTGTCAGGTAATGCTTTCCGGTGGTATCCGGCCAGATCCCGAAGTCCCCGAGGTGGAGGATCAGCAGGTTGTTCTCGCCGCCGAGTAGTCCAGGGACGTGGCCGATGACGTGCAGCGCCCAGTCCTGGTCGCCGTGCCAGTCACCCGCGACCACGATGCGCCGCGGCGGTGTGGCCAGAACGTCGCCCGGCCCGGGCTGGGCAGCCATGTCTGATTTGCAGCTTTCTCCCTGACGATCCGCTCCCTGGCGCCCGCTCCCTGGCACTGGATCAGCCTGCGGCCGGATCCAGCAGGTCGCGGCCTTTCAGCGTAACGAGAGTGGCCATCGGGACGAGTATCAGCCCGGCAAGGACGCGGGCAGTCCGAACCGCCCCGGGAGGAATCCGACGGCGAGGAGCCCGAGGCCGCCGACCGGCCCGCGGCATATCAGCCAAGGCCAACGCCTGGTCAGATGTTCCTTCAGCCCTCCGACGGTAAGAAACCGCTCCGCCAGCCACCGCTGGGCTTCGGCTGCCGTGCCCGGCAGACGGTCGGGATCCTCACCCACCAGCCGAGCCGCGTTGCGGAGGGTCGCCTCGGCCAGCGAGGTCAGTTGCTGGCCGCCGACCTGGCGCCATTTCGAGAGCAGCAGCATCGCATCGGGAGTGTCACCGAGCGCCGCGGCACGCTCCGCCTTCGTTGGTCTCACGTAGCGGTGCCGCCGTGGTAGAAGGACCGGTTCGGAAACGTACAGGTGGACGCTTCGCAGAACCACCTGGTAAACACGGCGAACTCGGCCGCCAGGCGGTTGATGACCGGTGCCGTCTCGGGGGTGAAGACACCTCCGATGGACTGCATCTCATCGCTGGTCGGCTCGCGCCCTTCCTGCCAGGGGAAATTGGAGTAGTAGTCGGTGCCGAATCCGTCCATGACCGGCGAGCCGGGCACCGGAGGAACGTTGAACGGCGCTTCCATGGGGTCGGGGAACAGCGGGTACGACGACTTCCCGGCGTTCGACGGTGGAAGGTACTCGCTGACGTTGACGTTGCCGTAGCCCTCGCCGGGGTCAGGCAGCGGGTCGCAGAAGGCTGTGGTCGGTCGCACCCGCACCTTGCCCTTCGGGTACGGCAGCACGATCTCACGCTCCCGGATGCCGTCCGCCGCCTCGATGTGAGGCAGATGCCCGAGGAGCGAATCGAACGAACGGTTCTCGAACATCAGCACGACCCAGTTGGTGATCTGCTCCAGCATGCCGTCCCCCGTGGTGGTGGCTGTGCCGACCGTTGCTGCTTCGTCCAGGACACCTCGTGCGGACGAATCTTGCCGATGTCGGCCGTCACCCGTTGAGCAGCGGCGCTGGTGACGTAACCAGGGCCCGGCCTGCTCCTGTTCTACTCGGCGGCGTCCTTCCCGTGGTGCTGACTCGCCGAGCGCTTCGCGCTCAGCGAGATCCGGCGCGGCATCGCCTACCGGGATCAGCCTGACGACGCGTGCACCTTTGTGCCCGGAAGCGGCAGCCATCCTGGATCATGGAACGGTAAGCAGTCAGATACCGAACGGCTGCGCTGGGTGGCACCATCGCGGTGGGTCCGGCTGACCCTGCGAGCAGCGGCAGTCGCGCCCAGCGAGCCCGGATAACCCGAGCCGGAGTTCATGATCACCGATGCTGACCCGCGGCAGCCTTTCGTCCACGGCGTGCGGCGTCAATCCGAAACGGCAGCTTGAGAATCAGCCCGGTTACCACGCTGAAGAGTTGTGCGACGATTCCAGATTCAGGTTCTTCAACCTCGTCCTCTTCGTCATGTACGCCGCTGCCTCAGCGGACGCCGTTTCGCTGGTATTTGGCCCGGCGTGCGTCAGGCGGACCACATGCCGTCCCAGCGATCACCCGGGAAAGCAGGGCTACGGGGGCAACTCCGCGACACCTTGCGCCACCGCGCATGGCGCGCACAGCGCTACGTCCACATCACCGTCCTGGTCCGTAGTGAGCCGACGCGTGATCACCGCGTGTTTATCACATACCCCCATGTCGTCCGGGTGTGACCTGGCACAGGAGCAGCCACAGTCAGGCTGGGCCCAGACAGACGCGATGCGCCAGCCCGCCAGTACCGCGCGAACAGCCGGGTCGCTGGCGAGCTTATGCAACGCCTCGGTAGTCACTGCCGCCGTCCGGTCCGCCCACTCGGCCACCACAGCCGCAGCAGCCTCCCAGGCGGCGACGAACTGCCGTACCGGGTTGTCCCCGTCGCCGCTCACAAACCACATCTTCTCACCCATGGTCGGGAGTGACCACCTCTTGCGGGTGTTCAGGTGCCTGCGCTGTACCCGCCCATGCACGCAACGGCAACTGTGGCGGCGGTTCTCAATATGACCATCGTCATCTCCTCGCCTCTCTTAGGAAGGCTCGGTCGCATCGGGGGCAGCGACCATGTCGCTGACTGATATCGCGCCATCTGCGATCAGGCGTGCGCCTTCGCGCCGCCTCGAGCCCCCTACGGGTGGGGCCGCTGCGATGACTGCATGGTGGCTTCGCCAGCCTTGATCCGGCGGCCACTCCCACGGATTCTGGCGGCTGCGGGCAAACCGGGGCACCGCCAGCTTGGAAGGCTGCGGACCGTAACCGTCTGAGCTGCTGCGGCCCAGGTCAGGGCATGTGTAGCGGTCGCCATGAGTGTCCCTGAGGCACCGCCACTTACCGTCCTATCGGGCACGTAACGGGCACGGGCGGGACTGCGGTCAGAGTCGCCGCCGTGCGGCGCTCGACCGCGCCTGCGCCGTTGCCGGTCCCTGCCTGCCGGAGCTACCGGGTCATCCGATGGTAAGCCGATCCGGACCGTAGGGAGCGTCAGCGACCGAGGACTGGCAGCGGCGCGGCAGGCCAATCATCTGCCGTCCGATATTCCCGGAATCTCTGCCGTGTCGGGGTGTCGGGGTGGCTGCCCGGGTAGCGCTATTGCCACTCGACCTGTGATGGCGGCAGTTGCCCCCCGGAGGACTCGGCCGAGACAATCGAGCAGCGAGGAGGACGTCAGCACCGGCTTGGGGTTACCGGCCGGTTAGTCCTTGCCGCCTCTTGGTGAACATGTTAGGGGTGGATTACCCGACGCCGGAGGCTGCACCGTGCGGTGCTGGACCTGGCCGCCCGGGTGCGTAAGCGGGCGGGTTCAGCGAAGCAAGGTCCATTCGGCAGCCCAGGCACGATCCAGCAGGGGTTGCCATGAGGCGATTCGCGATGGTCGGGGCAGTGTTGACGGTGGGAACCGTACTCGGCAGACGATGCCGGAGGACAGGAGCCACAGTTTCAGATACAGGGTGTTCGCGTCCTGGTTACCCCCTCTGATGAAGCCTCGGCCCGTCGGGCTCCTGGCCAGCTATGACTACACGCGGGCGGCGCGGGATGCGCTGCACTTCGCCGCGCTGTTCGACCGGTTGGTCCAGAACCTGCGCCGCTACGTCGGCTACGACGACGATCGCCGCCGCACTGAGCCGCCCCGTCACCGCGACCACCTGATGGGACCGCCGGGCTGGCCGACGGCGGCCACTCCAGCTTCCTGCACGAAAGTCCGTCAAGTCCTGTGGAAGGGAATCCCATGAGTTCGTCTGCGGTCCGCTTGCCCACCGCGGAAGGCCCCGGCTCCGTCTAGAACGGCCAGCTCTACATCGACCAGCAAACCAAACCAAGGAGACGCAGATGTCTGTCCCGACCGAAAACTCAGCGGCGCCAGCGATCCGGCCGTTCACGATCCCGGTCGCCCCCGATGCGGAAATCGAGGCGCTGCGTGCGCGCGTCGCGGCCACGCGCTGGCCCGACAAGGAGCTCGTCGCAGATCATTCGCAGGGCGTGCAGCTGGCGGTGATCACCGAACTCGCCCGCTACTGGGCGACGGAGTACCACTGGCGCCGGTGCGAGGCGAAACTGAGCGCCCTGCCGCACTTCATGACCGAGATCGACGGGCTGGACATTCACTTCATCCACGTCCGTTCGGGGCATGAGAACGCGCTGCCGATCATCATCACGCACGGGTGGCCCGGTTCGGTCATCGAGCTGCTGGAGATCATCGACCCGCTCACCAATCCCACGGCACACGGCGCGAGCGCATCGGACGCCTTCGACGTGGTGATCCCGTCGATGCCGGGCTACGGGTATTCCGGCAAGCCCCGGGAGGCCGGCTGGGGCCCAGCTCGCATGGCAGGCGCCTGGGTGGAGCTGATGAAGCGCCTCGGCTACACGCAATTCGTGGCGCAAGGTGGCGACTGGGGTGCGATCGTCACGGACGTGATGGCGGCGCAGGCACCTCCGGAACTGCTCGGAATGCACACCAACATGCCCGGCGTTTTTCCCCCCGATGTTTCAACGGCGCTAGCGCGTAACGTACTGGGGGCCGGCGGCCCGCCGCCATCGGGTCTGTCCGCTGACGAAAGCCGCGCGTACGAGCAGCTGAACTTCTTCTATACGAAAGGCATCGGCTACGGGATAGAAATGGGGACGCAGCCGCAAACGCTCTACGGAGTGGCGGACTCACCCGTCGGCCTGGCCGCCTGGATGATCAACCACGACGCGGCCAGCTACCAGGACATCGCGGACGCCTTCGCGGGGCACCCCGTCGGCAACCTGACCCGGGACGAAGTCCTCGACAACATCACGTTCTACTGGCTGACGAACACAGGGGTTTCTTCCGGCCGGCTGTACTGGGAGAACACGTTCGACTTCTTCGGCGCCAAGAATGTCTCCGTCCCGGCCGCCGTCACGGTCTTTCCCAAGGAGCTCTACCAGGCCCCGCGCAGCTGGGCCGAGCGGGCCTACCCCAAGCTCATCTACTTCAACGAGGTCGACAGGGGCGGCCACTTCGCCGCCTGGCAGGAGCCGGCGCTGTTCGCTGCCGAGGTCCGCGCGGCGTTCCGGTCACTGCGCTAGCCAGGCACAGGCGGGTGGCGCGCACACCATGCCCGCCACCCGCCGCGCACGGGGACATCGGCCGGGAACCCCGAACCCTGGCCCGGATATCCAGACCCTGGGAGACATTGTCATGAAAGCATACTGGCGTGCGCCCGCTGGGCTGCACACGGCCTCGGTCCGGCTGCCTGTCGAGGGCAGGCTGCCTTCTTTCGGCGGTGCGACCGTGTGGCTCAATTCGCTGCCGCTGACGCCGACCGGCCTGCACGGGAAGGTGCTCCTGGTCGACTTCTGGACCTATACCTGCATCAACGTGCTCCTTGACGAGCAGCCGCCAGGCACCGCGCATGGAATCGACGTGGACGGCCAGGGCCATGGCACAGCCACGCAGCCGCGGCTGTACCAGCTCATCCGCCAGCCCGAGCCCATCACCGACCACACCTTCGAGATCACCTTCCTCGACCCCGGCGCCCAGGCCTACGCGTTCACCTTCGGCTAGACCGGAGCGAAACATTCGAACTGCGCCAGGTCGGCCGTGGACGGCGCAGCTCACCGCGACAAGTTCTCGGGCAAAGTACGCCCACGAGACCCTGCCGGTCGGTCACAACGCGCCGCAGAAAGCACTCCAAGCCTTCGCCAAAGCTGACGGCTTCTAACTCGCGCAGCCTCAGCCTGCGCCACGCTGCTACCGGGCCACACAACGGCTGAAGATGACTTCCCTAATCAGGATCGTAAATGGCGCGGGTTCCGGCCCAAACTTGTCGATGGTTCCCGCCCGCGGGGACCTTCGGCTCTGATCAGGACGTCCCGTAGTCCCACGGGTCAACGACAAGCGCACCGACCCGCAGACCGGCGAGCGGATCCGGTTCTCCTCGGCGATCTTGCCGCCGTGGCGCCAGAAGACCCCCAAGATCACCGGGTGCTGCCCCTTCTCTACCTGCACGGCCTGTCCAGCGGGGACTTCGTGCCCGCCCTCGGCCAGTTCCTCGGCTCGAGTGCCAGGCCCGGTGCTGGTTCCACAAGATCGCCAACGTGCTCGCGGCGCGGATCGATGCGGGCGAAGGCGAGGACGGGGCACTCAACACCGAAGGGGCCATCGCCAAGTACATGGCGACCGAGGCGGGCAACGCGCCGCCGAGGCGGCCATCCAGGCCGACAGCGGCAATGGCTACACGCGCGAGTAGCTGTTTGAGAAGATAGAGCGCGACGTACGGATCACCACGATCTACGAAGGCACATCCGAGATCACGGAGATGACGATCGCGCGCGACAGGTGGCAGCAGAACCTGAAATGGTCCGGTGATTACTACCCGGAGATTGCCGCTGAGCTGCATGCGCGGCACCCGGACGTGGGCGCCGATGCCCCCGCCTGCCAGGCGCTCGGCAGTGCGCTCGAAGCCTGCCGCGCCGGATGCCTCACCAGGAATCAGCATGTGCTGCTAGGGCTCGGCGAGCTGATCGCGTACGCGGAGTGTGCGGGAAGTTTCGCGGCCCGCGCGGCGGCAGCCCCTCGACAAGGCCCTTCCGACAAGGCCGGCCAGCGGTTCGATCCGGCGGCGCTTGCCGCGGGGAGCCGCGTGTTCGGGCGGGAGGCCGCGCACGAGGTGGCCCACGACGGGCTGCGCTGGGTGTTCGGCGCTGGCGCAGGCACCGACATGACCCCGTTCGTAGCCGACCTCGGCCTGGACGCGGTGAACGCCGCGCAGGCTGGGGTGGTAGCCGACATGGACCGCGTCGCGGACGCGCTTTACGGGCGAGCCTGATCGCCGCCCCCGACCCAGGAGCGATCCTCATGAGCCCGAGCCACTCAACTTCACGCCAGCCGCAGCCGATCGCCATCGTCGGTGTGGGCGCCATCATGCCCGAAGCGCCCAGCGCGGCTGCGTTCTGGGAGAACATTACCGGGGGCCGGTACTGCATCACCGATGTCCCGAAGGACCGGTGGGATCCGGACTTGTACTACGACGAGGACCGGAAGGCGCCCGATAAGACCTATTCGCGCATCGGCGGGTGGGTCCGCGAGTTCCCGTGGGAGCCGCTCAAGTGGCGGCTGCCGGTGCCGCCGAAGGTTGCCGGGCAGATGGACGTCGGCCAGAAGTGGGCGGTGTCGGCGGCACGGGCGGCGCTCACCGACGCGGGCTGGCCGGATTGGGGGGTAGATCCGGAGCGGGTCGCCGTGGTGCTCGGCAACGCGATCGGCGGTGACAAGCACTACGCGACCAGCTTGCGCATCCACCTGCCGGAGTTCGTCTCGGACCTGCGCCAGTCACCTTCGTTCGCCGGGCTACCGGCGAGGGCCCGCGAGGCGATCATCGCGGAGGCCTCCAGCTTGTTCCAAAGTAAGCTGCCGGAGGTAAACGAGGACACGATGCCGGGCGAGCTCGCGAACATCCTCGCCGGCCGGGTCGCGAACCTGCTCAACTTCCGCGGGCCCGGCTACACCACCGACGCGGCCTGCGCCTCCGCGCTGGCCGCTCTCACCTCGGCCGCGACGGGGCTCGCTGACGACCAGTACGACGCCGTGATCACCGGCGGTGTGGACCGCAACATGGCGGTCACCGGGTTCGTGAAGTTCTGCAAGATCGGAGCGCTCTCCGCGACGGGGACGCGCCCGTTCGACGCCGGGGCGGACGGCTTCGTCATGGGCGAGGGCGCGGCGTTGTTCGTGCTCAAGCGGCTCGCCGACGCCGAGCGTGACGGCGACAAGATCTACGCGGTGCTGCTCGGTGTCGGGGGGTCGAGCGACGGCAAGGGCAAGGGGATCACCGCCCCCAACCCGGTCGGGCAGAAGCTGGCGGTCGAGCGGGGCTGGCGCAACGCCGGCCTCGACCCGTCGACCGTGACCTGCCTCGAGGCGCACGGCACGTCGACCAGGGCCGGCGACGCCTCCGAGCTGGCAAGCCTTAGCGCTGTCTTCGGGGGAGCCGACGTGACCCCGGGTTCGATCGCCCTGGGCTCGGTGAAGTCGAACATCGGCCACTTGAAGGCGGCGGCGGGCGCCGCCGGGCTGTTCAAGATGACCATGGCGCTGCATGACAAGGTGCTGCCGCCCAGCCTGAACTTCGTCGACCCCAACCCGAACGTCGACTGGGCGACCGCACCGTTCCGGGTGAACACCGAGCTTCGTGACTGGCCGGCACCACCGTGTGGAGCGCGGCGCGGCGGCATCAGCGCCTTCGGCTTCGGCGGCACCAACTTCCACGTCGTGCTGGAGGAGTACATCCCCGGCAAGTACAAGAACGGCGACCAGCAGACGTTCGCAGGCGCAGACATCCCCGCGACGGTGACAAGCGAGCCAGCCGGGGCCACCGCGGCGGCGAGCGGCGAGCGGGTGACAGCCAGCGCGGCGACGGGACTCCCGGGCGCGGCCAGGGCCACGGCCCACGGCCCGGCCGCGGTGACTGCCAAGGTGCCGCTGCGCGGCGCCCTGGTGGTGGGCGGCGACAGCGATGCGGACGTAGCCGCCCAGCTGACCCGGGTTCAGCAGGATGCGGCCAAGGGCCTGGCACCCGAACCCAGGGCGCCGGACCCTGCCCTGGCCGGGGCGAAGGTGCGCGCCGCCATCGACTACGGCGACGCGGCTGAGCTTGCGGACAGGGCCGGCCGCGCCGCGGCGGCACTGGTCAAGGGATCGGCGCCGCTTGCCAAGATGCTGCGGGCCCGCGGCATCTTCCTCGGCCACGGCCCCGCGCCCAAGGTCGCCTTCCTCTACACCGGCCAGGGCTCGCAGTACGTCAACATGCTGCGCGAACTGTGCGAGACCGAACCCATCGTGGGGCAGACGTTCGCCGACGCCGACCGGATCATGACGCCGCTTCTGGGCAAGCCGCTGACCAGTTACATCTTCATTGACCAGAACGACCCGGCCGCGGTCGCCCGGCTCGATCAGCAGCTTCTGCAGACCGAGATCATCCAGCCGGCGGTGATGGCCGCCGGCTGGGCGCTCACCCGGTTGCTTGCCGCCTACGGCATCCGGCCGGACATGGTGATGGGCCACAGCGTTGGCGAGTACGGGGCGCTCACCGCCGCCGGCGCGCTCTCGTTCGAGGCCACAATGGACGTGGTCAGCACCCGCGGCTGGGAGCTGTCCCGCCTGGACATCCCCGACAACGGCGCGATGGCGGCCGTCATGGCCCCGCTCGACGAGATCGAGCGGGTCGTGGCCTCGCTGGACGGCTATGTCGTCATGGCCAACATCAACAGCTATCACCAGGCCGTCATCGGCGGCGCCACCGAAGCCGTCGAGCAGGCGGTCGCGAAATTCGCCGGGGCCGGGCGCACGGCCATGCGCATCCCGGTCAGCATGGCCTTCCACACGTCGATCGTCGCGCCGATCAGCGGGCCGCTGAAGAAGCAGCTGGCCAGGCTCGGGCTGAGGCCGCCGGTCCTGCCGATCGTGGCCAACGTCGACGGCGAGTTCTATCCGGTCACCGGCACCGACGCCGACGTGACCCAGCGGATGCTCGACATCCTGGGCCGCCATATCGCGTCGCCGGTCCAGTTCATCAAGGGCCTGCGCACCCTCTACGACGCGGGGGCGCGGGTGTTCGTCGAGGTCGGTCCGAAGAAGGCACTACAGGGCTTCGCCGACAACGTCCTCGGCGACGACCCCGATGTCTTCTCGCTGTTCACCAACCACCCGAAGTTCGGCGAGATCCCGTCGTTCAACACCGCGCTTTGCGGCCTGTACGCGGCCGGCCTCGGATACCCCGGTGCCGCACCGCCAGCCTCGGTAGGCCCGCCAGCACCCACCGCCGGCCAAGCTGCCGCGCCTGGCCGCTGAGGCGGGAAGATCTGCATACCGTTGTTAGTGAGCTTGATTCGCGCTTTGCATGCGGATGCGACAAAGGAGCCACCAGCTTCCGAGGCCAGCACCAGCTTGATGAACCAGGCAGCCTTCGCCATGGACTCGGGACGCTGGGACTGCTCGATGACCAGATCCGGGTGCTCGGGCCCGACCACCCCGACACCCTCGCCACCCGAAACAACCTGGCGTCGTGGCTGGGTGAGTCGGGCCCGGTGGAGTAGAACGATCAGCCAGTTTTGCCAAGCTTAGCTCTGCACTTCTGTGCCCGGCTGCGAAATCGAGGCGGGCACCGTGCGGGTGCGTGCCGCGTTCGTGGAGCGGTCAACCGGCGCTTGTCAGCCTTGAGGTCGCGCAGGGCATCAATGCTCTCCGCCGAGAAATCGCCACCGGCGGCTGCAGCAAGCGCCCGTATCTTGATCTCGGCCGACCACGGCTATGCTGGCCACGGCGATGATAGAGCCTCTCACCCCGAGCGATGAGTTACTTGCCATAGTCGGGGGTGTCGGTTTCTTGGTGCATGACGTTGGTCACGACGCCGGACATGAGGCCGAGATGTCTGCGCCGTAGGTTGCTGCACCTTCCTGCTGCACGCGAGCGCCAGAGGCGTGACCGCAGCGTGCAAAGGTTGTGGCTGTGCTCGCGTGACATGCGGCTGCCCAGGCCGCACCCGAAGCAGCCACGCACATCCCCCCTACACATAAGGTCGGTAGGATGACCGGCTGCTTAGAAGGTCGTCGGCCCCTACTCGGCGAGCTGGTCCGTCCCAGCTCGGGTGCCGTGTTGGCCTCGCCGGGAGTGACCGTGAATCCCCCCGGTTTACCGTCCGATCGGGCACGCAACGGGCACGCGGTTACTTCGGAGAGCATCTGATCCGTAGATCAATGGAAAGTTTCCGGCCAGTGCGGCGGAATCCGAATCCGCACGTCAGCGTCCTACTCGGTGTCCGGCATAGACGCCATAGTCCGGCACCGTCCGGTCAGTCCGTGAGAAAATTGTGAGAGACTCGTGTTCTTTGGCAGCTACTGCCGCAGCGCTGGCGTTTCCCCTGACTGTCCCGTGATCGCCCGTGCCTTGCAGGGGATGGCCCGCATACGGTCGCAGGGTCTCAATCGAGCGGTGAGTGCACGGCCGGTGTGAGCAGGGCAGTCAGCTGAGCGACGTCATCGAGAGTATCGATGCCAAGGACGGCTTTTTCGATGGCGGCCTGGCGGTCGGCAGCGATGATGCGGTCTGTCAGCTTGGCGTACTTTTCCCGGATGTCTGCGTTGGTCAGGTTCCGGTCGCCGGTGCCGCGCGGGTGGACGACCTTGGCGGTGCGGGTGCTGCCGTCGGTGAGGGTCAGGCGCACCTGGGTGGTGAGCTGCTCGTCGATCGGGAGGTTGTCGTAGGCCTTTTCGTGGTGCGTCAGTGTCTTGTCGATCAGCCCCCAGACGTCGTCGCGGTTGATCCGGTCCTGGCGGAACTGGTCGATGAGCACGTCGCCATCGAGGAGGGCCACAGCGACGGCGTAGGCGACGTTCATCTGAGCGCCGATCACCTGCAGCGGGCGCTCGGCCTGCCACCCGCCATGGGAGTAGGCGGCTTCGCCCATGTCGATGTCGATCCGCTTGATCTGACTGACGTTGACCTTCGGCCGCAGCTCAAGGGCGGCGTCGATCGCGGCGTGCAGCAATCCCATGCACGAGTACGCCTTGACCGCGATCCGTTCGGTCTCCCACAGGACGCCCAGGCCCTTGTAGATGTCTTCGGGGTAGGTACGGTGGCCCTCGCCGAAGACGGCCAGCCAGCCGCCGTACGGGCGCTCGAACACCTGCTTGATGCCGACGTAGCCTGATGCCGCGAGCGCGGCGGCGGTCAGGCCGTTGCGCGAGGCGAAGCCGTGCTGCATCCGCTTGACCATCGATTCGTACATCGCTGACATGAGCCCGCAGAACTGGGTGGCCGCCATCCCGAAGGCGTCCTCGAACCCGGCGGCATCCAGCCCGTACAGTGTTCCCGCGGCCGCGGCCGCGGCGAGAGGGCCGAAGACAACGCCCGAATGCCACCCCCGGGAGAGCATGTCCAGGCCGCCGAGCGCCTCCCCGACCCGCGGGCCGGTCTCGTACCCGAGGATTGCGCCGAGCAGGAAGCGCTCGCCTGAGACACGGCCCACGCGCGGGGCGGCGGCTAGCATCGCCGGAAGTACCAGCGAGTTGTTGTGCAGCGGCGCCAGCGGGTGGTAGTCATCCAGCTCGAACCCCTGGATGAAGCTGGAGTTCACCATCGCCGCCGACGTGGCGCTGGTGGCCTTGCCGCCCCAGCCGATCAGTGCGGAATCCCCGGCGTCATCGAGCGCTGTTACCCCCTCGACGCCAATACGGGACCAGGGCAACTGCGCACCTACCAGGGCACAACCGATTCCGTCTAGCACCAGGTGCTTGGCCCGGTCGCGGACGGGGGCGGGAACGTCGTCGAGCGTTGTTTTCGCGACCCAGGTAGCAAGCCGGCCGGTCGGACCGGCAGGGTCGGTGGCAGGACGGCCGGTCGCGGTCTTTGCCGCGGGAGTGCTGGGAGTCATCTTGGGTTCTCCTCTATCGTTCCTGGCGGACGGGCGGTGGCGCCGCTAACACTGAACGGCACTTAGGCTGGCTGACTTCGCGGGTCGGGTTCCATGCGTTCGCGGACGATCAGGTCAGAGGTTGTCCCCGCGCCGAGCATCACGCGGCCGGGACCTCGGCCCAGCGTCCCTCACCTGCCCTTTCCCCGCACTGCCCACCTGCCAGGCGATACCGCCCGGGGAACCGGGGGCGAGCGGAGGAATCTAACCCGCGTGCTCGAAGCAACAATGAACAGCCCCTCAGGAACCGGCTCCCGGCGTCAGACTGATCCGCGGCCTCGACCGCACCAAGAAGGTAACGACGTCACGGGCGGTACCGCAGCCATTTTTCACGCCGGTACGGCGCCGCGCCAGCGGTACCAAGGGCTGATCCGTAGATACCCGCGTGGGCGTCCGGACCCGTTCAGATCGGTCCGTGACCTCGGGTGCGTCCGTGCTCGCTGTTCATGTCAGTCCGGAGAACCGGAAGGTCGTTCGTCCCGGTGGCTCCCGGCGTGGCTCCCACAAGGACCTGTTCTGCCGGGGCCTGTCAGCGTGGTGGGAAGATGGGCGTGGTACCCATGGCCGCTTCCCAACCCGGAGGGAGCTTAGACGTGAAGATCGCCATCATCGGTGCTGGCAACGTTGGGAGCGCGGTTGCGCGCGCCGCGGTCCAGACTGGTCATGAGGTCATGCTGACCGCGGCGGACGCGGACAAAGCGCGACAGGTCGCTAGCCAGGTCGGCGCGACGGCAGGGGCAAGCAACGCTGACGCGGTACGGGACGCCGACGTCGTGGTCTTGGCCGTGCCGTTCGCCGCGGTCAGGTCCGTCGCCGAGGAGATCCGCGACGCCACCGCGGGGAAGATCGTGATCGACCCGACCAACCCGCTGAAAGCCGACTACTCCGGCCTGGCCACCGGTGAGCGGTCAGCAGCCGAGGAACTGCAGGAGCTGCTGCCAGACGCGGCAGTGGTAAAGGCTTTCAACACCGTGTTGGCGTCCAAGCAGGCGGAGCCCACCGCTGATGAGGGCATGGTGCTGGACGGGTTCTATGCGGGCAACGACGGCAAAGCCAAAGGCACTGTCGCCGGGTGGCTGTCCGCCATCGGCTACCGGCCGATCGATGCCGGGGACTTGAGCGCCGCCCGCGCCCTGGAGCATATGGCTTTCCTCAACATCTCCCTCAACGTCCGCAACAACTGGTCGGGGCAGACCGGCTGGAAGCTCCTCGGCCCGACCGGCTGACTGCCGCGCTCTGGCCCGTGTCAGACCGGAGCAGACGATGGGAGTCGAACCGGCATGACCAGCTTGGAAGATCGGTAGCGCGGCCTGGCAGGTGATCAGCGGGAACACCAGTCCTGGTCATCGGCAGTGCAGGGCGCGTGAGTGGCTGTAGCACTCTGAAATGGCCCCACCGTACTCCGGCGGATTCCAGCCATCGTCGCAACACTGGCCTCTGATGGCCCGGATGGTATCGGCTTTAACGGATCACGGTGCGAGCCAGGTCGATGAGGGGGGTTTCGGCGTGTCGTGCCCAGGCCTGGAGGGCGGCGGCGAGGGCAAGGGCGCTGCCGTAGAGGACGTGCTGGCCGCCTTGACGGGCGATGAGCGAGTCGAGCGATCCGAAGGCGCGTCCCTTGCGGGCCAGGGTGAGGATGTCGATGGCGGCGCGCTCACCGGTCCAGTTCCCGGCAGGCAGGCAGGTCATCGTGGCCAGGCCCGCCGGGGCGCCGGTGTCGTGCCCGGCCAGCCACTGGTCGAGCAGGCCGAGGGCAATGCCGGTGCAGGCGGCGACCGTCGGGACGGAGCCGTCAGGGGATTCAGGCTGGGCTTGGTCCAGGACTCCTGCGGCGAGCCGGGTATCGCCGTCAGCGATGGCCTCGGCGGCTAGCCGCAAGGTGACGGCGGCTAGTTCGCGGGCCTGCCCGGCGGGAGTGAACAGCGCCATGTTGTGCCGCTCCATCGCGCGGTTCAGTGCCCGTCGCAGCGTCTCCAGGTCGGGCACGTCGATGTTGTCCACGTCGATGCCTTCCTCCGCCAGCAGCGGCGCCAGCTCCCGCAGCAGGTCGCTGGCCATGCCCGGCTTGAACTGGATCCCGGGCGGCCCGGCGGGCGGTTCCGGGGAGCGGCGTCGCATGTCTGGCACGCGGACCATCATCGCAGGCCCGCCGCTGGCGGGGACGTCACGGGTTCACAGGCCGGACCGCGCGGCGGGCGTGTCCCAGCCCAGTGTCTTGCGCGGCCTGCTGTTCAGCTCGGCCGCCACGGCGGCCAGGTCGTCCAGCCCGTGCGTGCGCAAATCGCTTCCCTTGGGGAAGTACTGGCGGAGCAGCCCGTTGGTGTTCTCGTTGGATGGCCGCTGCCACGGGCTGGCCTTGTCGCAGAAGTACACCGGCATACCCAGCGCGGCGCTGATCTCGGTGTGCAGCGCCATCTCCTTGCCCTGGTCCCAGGTCAGCGACCGGCGCAGCCGCGGCGGGAGAGCGGACATGGCGGCGATCAGCGCGTCGCGGACCGCCTCGGCGGTGTGCCGTCCGGGCAGGTACAGCAAGATCGTGTACCTCGACGCCCGGTCCACCAGGGTGCCGATCGCGGACCGGTTGGACGCCCCGGTGATCAGGTCGCCTTCCCAGTGCCCAGGTTCCTCGCGGCCGGCCGCCCCGGCGGGCCGCTGATCAAGCATGGTCATCGCGGTGATCCCGTTCGACCGGCGCTCGCCAGGCCGGCGATGCGGCCTGCGCCGCCGCCGGCGCGTGCGCAGCACCCGGGCCGGCAGCCCGCGGGACAGCCCACCCAGTTCGGGACGGTAGACCGCCTGATAGATCGTCTCGTGCACGACATGCCGCGCCGGCTCATCCGGGAACTCGCGGCGCAGCGCCTGGCTGACCTGCTCCGGGCTCCACCGTTTCTCCAGCCGCTCCAGCACGAACTGCCGCAGCGCCGGATCAGCGGCGATCTTGCCCGGCCGCGGCCGGGCAAGCCGCCGCACAGCCAGCTTGTGCGCAGTGAACGGCCGGTACTGGCCGCTGTCCGGATCCTGGTTCCGGCGCAGTTCCCGGCTGATCGTCGACGGACTGCGGCCCGTCTGCTCCGCGATCGCCCGGACACCATGTCCCGCCTGGCGCAGATCGGCGATCCGCACCCTCTCCTGCTCAGACAGGTACCGGTCCGAGATCTCCCTGACACGCCTGCCCGCCCCCGCGGCAACCACGGGAGCATAATGCAGCTTCCGGCCGTCACGAGTCGTGATCGTGCGGCCGTGTCGCCACCGTTTCCCGGTCCGCCGGTTGATCCCGACGATCCGGCACGCCTCAGAACTGCTCAACCCCTGCGCGATCAGCCGCGCATACTGCTCCCGCTTCTCGACCTGCGGCAACGCCCCCGGTCCCCGCTGTCCCATCGCAACCCCCGAACCTGTCGAGTGTTGCGACGACTGCTAGAAACTGCCTCCTTTGATTTGGCCCCACCCGGGGGCCGGTCGCGGGGGGTTGTAGCACTCTGATTTGGCCCACCCTGGGCTGCCCCGGCGGGTGACACGCCGGGGAGGTTCCGGGGTGTGCGGTGCGTCTGGGTGGATAGTGGTCACACTCAGTCGTTTCCTGCTCACGGTGAGGGGCCGATGGGACAGGGGAACAAGGTGGAGCTGTTCGCGGCGATCCGCTGGGATCACCAGAGGGGTTTAGGGGTCCGGACGCTGGCCCGTAAGCACCGGGTGCACCGGCGGACGGTGCGGCAGGCGATCGGGTCGCCGGTGCCGCCGGAGCGGAAGGCCGTGGTCCGGGAGGCTCCGGTGGGTGAGGCGGTGGCCGGGTGGATCGATGCGATGCTTCGGGAGGACCTGGACGCGCCGCGTAAGCAGCGGCATACCGCGCGGCGGATCTTCGAGCGGCTGCGGGATGACCAGGATGCGGCCGTGTCGTATTCGTATCTGTGCAAGTACGCCGGGCGGCGGCGGGCAGAGATCGAGGCGGAGCACCGCGGGGGTGCCGGGAGCGCGGCGGGGTTCGTGCCGCAGGCCAAGGAGCCGGGGGCGGAGGCGGAGGTGGACTTCGGCGACGCCGCCGTGTGCGTGGCGGGGCAGCTGGTTACCTGTCACTTGTTCGCCTACGGCTGTCGTGCTCGGGCAGGGGCGTCCACCGGGCGTATTCCAGCCAGGCGCAGGAGGCGCTGCTGGAAGGGCACGTGACGGCGTTCGAGGTGACCGGCGGGGTGCCGTGGCGGCACATCCGTTATGACAACCTGTCGCCGGCGGTGGCGAAGGTGCTGGCCGGCCGCAGCCGGGCGGATACCTCGCGGTGGCTGTCGTTCCGGTCCTGGTATGGGTTCGAGGCGTTTTACTGCGGGCCGGGGCTGGATGGCGCTCATGAGAAAGGCGGCGTGGAAGGCGATATCGGCCGGTTCCGGCGCCGGCGCCGCCTGCTACGCCCGCGACGCGCGGGTCACCCGCAACTCCCGGTGGTCGCAGCTGGTGACCATCGACATCATCCGCCGCGACACCCTCGCAGCCAAGCAATCGGTGGCATCGCCACTGGTCCGCCACGGCCCCCGGGCCCGGCCGGTGCCAGGCAAAGACCTCGACCTGGCCGACACCGGCCAGCGCTAACCCACCACCAGCACCAGGGAAGGACAGGGCCCCAGGCAACCGCCTGGGGCCTGTCCCGCCCTGCCATCCGGAAGGGAGGCCGCCATCATGACGACCATCACCACCCCCGCCGTGCCGGTGTTCCCGCTGTCCATGTTCAGCGCGGTTCACCTGGGCATCGACGAGAACGGCGAGCACGTTCACGTGCTGCTGGGTGAGCGGAACATGCTGCTCGGCGGCGAGCCCGGCGGCGGCAAGTCCAACGCGCTCAACCTCATCGTCGCGCACGGCGCGCTGTCCTGCGACTGCAAGCTCATCTTGATCGACGGCAAGCAGGTCGAGCTCGGCCCCTGGCGGCACTGCGCCGACAAGTTCATCGGCCCGTCGATGACCGACGCGCTCGCCGCGCTCTGCCAGCTCCAGCAGATCATGAACGACCGCTACGACACGCTCTTGGCCGCAGGCCTGCGCAAGATCACCCCCGGCACCGGGGAACCCATCTACCTCGTCGTCATCGACGAGTACGCCTATTTCTCCGCCACGGTCGGGGACCGCAAGCAGCAAGCGGAGTTCTCCGCGCTCACCCGCGACCTCGTCGCACGCGGGCGCGCCGCAGGCGTGATCGTCATCCTCGCTACCCAGCGGCCCTCCCACCAGGTCATCGACCCGTCCCTGCGGGACCTGTTCGGCTACCGGTGGGCCTTCCGGTGCACCACCGACTCCAGCTCGGACACGGTGCTGGGCCACGGCTGGGCCGGTGAGGGCTACACCGCCGCCAGCATCGACCCGCTCGCCCGGGGCGTCTCCTGGCTGCTATCGGAGACCGGCACCCCCCGCCGCATCAAGGCCGCCTACCTGTCCGACGACGACATCCGCCACCTCGCCCGCCACGCCGCGCAGCTGCGCGGGCAGGCGGCCGGATGACCGCTGCCGCCGCGACGATCCCCCTCAGCCCCCGGCCGCCCGGCGCGGGTCCGGGGCTGGGGGAGGCCGCCGATGACAGGCTGGGCCGGTTCCGGCGCGACAACCTGGACCGGTTGGACCGCCAGCGGCGCACGGAACTGATCGAGCGGGCCAGCCGCAGCGACTTCGGCCGGTGGGAACGCCAGCTCGCCAACACCGGCCACTGCCAGCAGCCGATCCGGCTCCGCGGCCAGATCCGGGCGGTCGACCTGGCCACCGGCGACACCGGCGTGATGTACGACACCGCCAGCGAGCCCGATGGGGTGCTGCTGACCGCGTGCGGCAACCGCCGCGAACACGTCTGCCCGCCCTGCTCGGCCGTGTACAAGCGGGACGCCCGCCAGCTCGTCAAGGCGGGCCTGGCCGGGGGCAAAGGCATCCCCGAGACGATCGCCGCGCATCCGTGCGTGTTCGCCACCCTCACCGCGCCCTCGTTCGGCCCCGTGCACACTCAGCGAACCGCGAGGCCGGGCGCTGCCCTGCCGGGCCCGCCGCGACCGTAATGAACGGCGCTGCCCGCACGGCCGCGACATCTCCTGCCCGCACCGCCATGTGGACGCCGACCCGCGGCTCGGCCGCCCGCTGTGCCCGGACTGCTACGACTACACCGCCGCCGTGCTATTCAACGCCAACGCCGCCGAACTGTGGCGCCGGTTCACCACCTACCTACCCCGCCGCCTCGCCGCGCTCGCGGGCGTCACCGCCGCCCAGCTCCGCGCCGAGGCGCGGATCCGCTATGTCAAGGTCGCCGAATACCAGGCCCGCGGCGTCGTCCACTTCCACGCCGTCATCCGCCTCGACGCCCCCGGCGACACCTACCAGCCGCCGCCCGGCCGCTACATCACCGGCCTGCTCTCGGACGCCATCGCGCAGGCCGCCGCAGCCGCCTACGTCACGGCCGACCGTGGCGACTGCAGCGGCACGGTGCTGCTGCGATTCGGCACCCGACCGACACCCGGCCGATCCGCCGCGGCCCCGACGGGCCGCTCACCGCCCAGGCCGTCGCCAACTACATCGGTAAGTACGCCACCAAGAGCCTCGACGCGCCCGGCCTGCCCGCCCGGCCGATCCGCAGCATCGCCGACATTCATCGCCTCACCTGCAGCCGCCACTGCCAGCAGATGATCAGCACCTCGTGGCGGCTCGGCGGCACGCTCCCGGCCGATGATGGCCAGCGGCTGCGCAGGGGGCGCACATGCTCGGCTACGGCGGCCACACCTGACCAAATCCCGCCGCTACTCCGTCACCTTCGGCCAGCTTCGCGCCGCCCGCACCCAGCACCGCCGCACCCAAATCGCGCCAAACGGCGAAACCGACCCCTGGGGCCGCGAACTCGACGAGACCGTCGTCCTGGTCCTCACGACTGGCATACGCCGGAACCGGCCACACCACTATCGGCGACCACCAGCTCGCACTCGCTGCTGCTGCCCGCGCCCGCGACCACAACACCTGGGCCACTGACGCGGCCTAATTCCCCATCACCGACCGAAGGAGGAGCGATGCACACATGAAGAACAAGCCTCGTACCGGCAGCTGATCGGGGCGGTGGAGTTCGACGGGCTCCAGAGTGACCCCGCATGTCACGGACAAGGGCCGCTGCATGTGGCCAGATTCGGCCCGAAGTTCGACGCCCAGGGCGTGCTGGCCGGATCGAAGGATTCCGGGCGGTGCATCGGTTACCTGACCAAGTACCTGACCAAGCACGTCGCCGACTGCCACCTGACCGACACCGACACCCAAAGGCAGCATGCCGACCGGCTCATGGAGGCGCTCAGCTTCGAGCCGTGCTCGCCGACGTGCGCGAACTGGCTGCGCTACGGGATCCAGCCCAAAGACGCCAGGGAAGGCCTTCGGCCCGGAGAGTGCAAAGGCAAGGCCCACCGCCGCGAGCACCTCGGCTACCCCGGTCGCCGGGTGCTGGTGTCCCGCAAATGGTCCGGCAAGACCCTCGCCGACCACCGCGCTGACCGCAAGGCCTGGCTGACGGCCATCCTCGGCATCCCCGAAGAAAATCCCGGCCGCTACAGCTGGGAGCGCGTCACGCTCGGTGACGACGACGATTACATGCCGCACAGCAGGTGGCTCTTGCACGTCCTGGCCGACAGCGCCCGATGGCAGGCAGCGCTCGCCGAGGCTAGCGGGAGTTTCCCTTGATCTTGAAGCATTTCGGGACCTGGCGGCCCGACTGGGTTGTGCTGTGAGCTGCTGAATCAGGCGTGTCGTGATCGATATTGAGCGGCTGAAGGTGTATTACCTAGAAGTATGGCGAGCTTGGTGGCGAAGAAGCAGGGCCAGCGGACCTACTACTACCTGGTGGAGCCGGCCGGGGTCGGCGGCAAGCCGCGGATCGTCTCCCAGCGTTATCTCGGGTCGGCGGAGGAGGTCGCGGCCCGGCTCAGCGAGGCCGGGCCGGGCGAGCCGGAACGGACCCGGCACCTGGCGTTTGGCGACCTGGCCGCCGTGTGGGGAGTGCTGGAGCGGCTGGGGTATGCCGCAATCATCGATGAGGCAGCCGGGCAGCGGCGGGCGGACGCCTCCGCATCGGTGGGCACCTACCTGGCGCTGGCGTGCGCGAACCGGGTGGTGGCGCCGTGCTCGAAGCTGGCGTTCGCGGACTGGTGGGCCACGACGGCCGGAGACCGGCTGGCGCGGGTGCCATCGGCGGCGCTGGATCACCGGCGGTTCTGGGACGCGATGGACGCGCTGGATCAGGCGGCACTGACCGTCATCGAGCGGCGGCTGGCGGCCGCGATGGCGGCCGAGTTCGGCCTGGGCCTTTCCGGGATGGCGCTGGACATGACCAACTTCGCCACGTTCATCGATTCCGGCAACGACAGGGCGCCGATCGCCCAGCGCGGGCACGCCAAGCAGAAGCGCACCGACCTGCGGCTGGCCGGGCTGGGCCTGGTGGTCACCCGCGACGGCGGGATCCCGCTGGTGGGCCACGCCTACCCGGGCAACCGCAACGACGTGACGATCTTCCCCGAGGTGGTCGATGAACTGGTGACCCGCTACCGGGCGATCGCCGCCGACGACCAAGACCTCACCGTCGTGTTCGACGCCGGGCAGAACTCGTCGGGCAACTTCGCCCACCTCACCGAGGCCGGGCTGCAGTTCGTCGGGTCGCTGCCGCCCTCGGACTACCCGGACCTGCTCGCCCTCCCGGCCCGCCGCCTCGCCGTGATCGACGCCGAGCGGTTCCCGGGGCTGACCGGGCACGAGACAACAGCCGAAGCGCTGGGGGCCCGGCGGCGGGTGCTGCTCACCCACTCCGACACCCTGCACGCCAGGCAGTCCCGCGGCTCCGGCCAGACCACCGGCAAAGCCACCCGCAAGCTCGCCGAGCTGGCCGCCCGCCTGGAACGCGGCCGCACCCGCCGCGATCGCGCCGCCGTAGAAGCCGACATCGCCAAGATCACCCGGCCCCGCTGGCTGAACCGGGTCCTCACCACCACCCTGACCGGCGACAAGCCCAGCCAGCTGCGGCTGACCTGGACCGTGGACGAGCCGGCCCGCCACGAGCTGGAGACCGAGCTGTTCGGTAAAACGGATCCTGGTCACCAGCCGAGACGACTGGCCGGTACCCGAGGTGGTCGCCGGCTACCGCTCCCAGTCCGACGCCGAAGCCGGGTTCCGCCAGCTCAAAGACCCGCGCGTGGTGTCCTTCTCCCCGATGCGCCACTGGACCGACCAGAAAATCCGGGTGCACGTCTCCTACTGCGTCACCGCCCTGGCCGTCGCCCACCTGATGCGCCGCCAAGCCCGCCAGCACCGTCTTGACCTGTCAGTCCGGGTCCTGCTCAGCGAACTCGCCGGTATCCAGGAAACCGTGCTGCTCTACCCCTCCACCAGAGGCCGGCCCGCGCCCGGCGCATGCTCACCGAGATGACCTCGACCCAGCAGCGCCTCTACGAGATCTTCGGACTGGACCGCTACGCGCCAGCGCGGTGAGACCAGTTAGGTAATACACCCATCCACCCGCTGCACACCAGTTGACCTGGGCAAACACGATCAAGATCAAACTACGGGGGAAACTCGCGCTAGGCGCAGAGCCCAGGAGGACACCGGCAAACTTTCGGCAACCGGGAGGGCGGCATGAAGAGCGGGGCCGATGGATCTCAAGCGGGCGGCTGTTGACCGTGGAGGCTGCCGCAGAGTACATGAGCACGTCCGTTCGATTCGTCCGCCGCCTGATCGCGGAGCGGCGCATTGAGTTCGTCAGGATCGGCCGTCACGTACGGATCAGCGAATCCGCTCTGGCCGACTTCATCAAGGCCGGGCGTGTCGAGCCGCTGACGGCTGCGGGCATCCGACGCCGCACGAGGGGGGTCGCGTGATGGCCAAGGGAAACAAGCCGGGACATCGGCGTTTCGGCAACGTACGCAGGCTTCCGTCCGGCCGCTACCAGGCAAGCTACCGCGGGCCGGACGGACTAGGCGGTACGCTCGGAGACCTTCGAGCGCAAGAGCGACGCTGAACGGGCGCTGGTGCTGGTCGAAGCGCGGATGAGCGCGGGTGACCGGACAGACCCCGCGCGCGGCAAGGTCAAGCTTGCTGACTATGCCGCGACTTGGATTGATCAGCGCCCGGGCCTGCGTCCGCGCTCGGCCAACAAGTACCGGTGGTTGCTCAAGAGCACGTCACGCCGCATTTGGGCGGGGTGCTGGTCGGCAAGCTGTCAACGCCGATGATCCGCGAGTGGCGTGCAACTCTCCTCGCCCAGGGCGTTTCGGTCTCGACGGCTGCGAAGGCATATCGCTTCTTGCGTGCGGTTCTCATGACGGCGGTAGACGAGGACAAGACTCTGCCTCATAACCCTTGCCGTATCCGGGGCGCTGGAGACGAACGGGCTCCCGAGCGGCCAGTACTCACCGTCGCGCAAGTCTTCGAGCTGGCCGACCACGTGGGCCGTCGCCCGGTCGGCAACATCCGGAAGGTTCCGGGGAACGGCTACCGGCTTCGCTTCCGCAGAGACGGAGAAATGCGCACCTCGTCCGAGGTCTATGTCAGCAGGGCCGCAGCCGCGCAGGCGCTATGGAAGATGGCCGACGATGACCGGGCCGACTGCAACTATGACCGGAGGTATCGGGCGCTGGTGCTGCTCGCGACGTTCGCCAGTTTGCGGTGGGGCGAAGTGATCGCGCTGCGCCGCCGCGACCTGGACCTAGAGGCGCGCACGGTACGGATACGCGCCGCGTACGTGGAGCGCTCGACCGGGGAAATGCTGCTCGGTCCGCCCAAGTCCCGGGCGGGTCGGCGTGTCGTCGGCATCCCCGATGCGATCATCCCTGTGCTGCGCGAGCACCTTTCGATCTTCGTTGCCGACGAGCCGGGCGCGCTCGTTTTCCCCGGCCAGCAGGGCCAGCCGCTGCGGCGCAGCAACTTCAACAAGATGTCGGCCTGGCCGTACACGGTGAAATCCATCGGTGCTGAGGGTCTCCACGTGCACGACCTGCGGCACACAGGTAACCAGTTCGCGGCCAACAGCGGCGCGGGCCTCAAGGACCTGATGACGCGGATGGGCCACGACAGTGAGCGTGCCGCGCTGA
>CAWGAE010000028.1:0-277952 GCA_963820395.1 uncultured Actinomycetota bacterium
TAGCGGGCGCACACGCCTCACACGGTCGCGCCGCGCGGCAACCATGGATCATGGGTTCCGAACGGCTACCGCCGCGCGAACCACCAGCGGTCTGCGGGGATCCCGGGGGCCGCCCCACCGTATGACCAGCACGGCCCGGCCCGCAATGCCACGGGAACTTCGGCTTAACGGCTACCACGGATGCGCCACGGCCGCGTCGGATCTGGTTCACCAGCTGGCTTCCTCCGTCCGCGCATCCGCGGCTTGATCACTATCGTCAGCCGCGCCTGGCCGTCCGCCCGCGTCCTCGTCCGAGGTCAGCGTGAGGCCTGCGGATCGCCCGCACCCGTGGCCAGCCTGGCCGGGGCAGCGGCTGTTCCCACCTGCCCCCCCGCCCCGGCGGGCACGGGCTGTTCGATGACGTCGGGGCCGACCTTGCCGCGGGTGCGGTAGAGGTAGATCACGCCGCTGGCGATGATGACGACCGCCATCCACTGATTGATCCGCAGGCCGAAGAAGTGGTGCGCGAAGTCGATCCGCACTGACTCGATCATGAACCGGCCGACGCCGTACGCCGCGACGTAGAGGGCGAAGATACGGTCGCCGGTCAGCAGGAACCTGCGCGCCGCCCAGATCAGCAGCAGCGCGACGCCCAGGTCCCATACCGACTCGTACAGGAAGGCCGGCTGGTAGGTGGCAATGTTCTCGAACCCGGCAACGCGGTGCTGCGGCGAGATCTCCAGCGCCCAGGGCAGCGTGGACGGGCGGCCGTAAAGCTCCTGGTTGAACCAGTTACCCCAGCGGCCGACCGCCTGGGCGAGGGCGATGCCGGGCGCGGCGGCGCCTGCTACGGGCGACAGCTTGACGCCGCCGCGGCGGCAGGCTATCCAGGCCCCCACCGCGCCGAGCGCGATCGCACCTGGGATGCCGATGCCGCCATCCCAGATCTTGAACATGTTCCACGGATCCTTGCCCGCACCGAAGTACAGTTCGTAGTCCGTGATCACGTGGTAGATGCGGGCGCCGACCAAGCCGAATGGCACTGCCCAGGTAGCGACATCCAGGATCAGCCCAGGGCGGCCGCCGATCGCCTGGTAACGGCGCTCGGCCACCCAGACGGCCACGATGACGCCAGCGATGATGCAGAGCGCGTAGGCGCGTATGGGGACGGGTCCCAGATGCCACACGCCCTGGGACGGGCTGGGGATGAACGCGGTGGACATGGCCTTGGACGTTACCCGTTATCGCCGCCCGATGGCGCATCGTCAGGTCTAGCCGGCGTTTTCCACAGCATCGCGGCTGTCTGCGGCCCGCACCCCGCGGGCCAGGTCGGCGGCGAGGTCAGCCACGGCGGTCACACCGGCATCCGTGTCCGGAGCGCGGAGCAGGCACTGTACGAACGCGGAGCCGACGATGACCCCGTCAGCAACGTGCCACGCGCGCCGCCTGCGCCGCGTCCCTGATGCCAAGCCCGACCCCGACCGGCAGGGTTGTATGCGCCCGCACCCGCGCGACTAGTCCGGCCGCCGCCTCACTCACCGCGTCACGCGCGCCTGTCACCCCCATGACCGACGCCGCGTAGACAAACCCGCGGCATACCGAGGCCACCTTCGCCAGCCGGTCGCCGGTTGAGCTCGGCGCCACCACGAACACTGGATCGAGCCCGTAGGCGTCCGCGGCGCTGAGCCACGGGCCGGCCTCCTCTGGGTTGAGATCCGGCGTGATCATGCCGGACCCGCCGGCCGCGGCGAGGTCACGGGCGAAGGCGTCCACACCGTACCTGTCCACGGGATTCCAGTAGGTCATGACGAGCACGGGCACGCCATCCGACGCCAGTGCACGCACGGTGTGGAGCACGTCGGCGATCCGCACGCCGGCGGTGAGGGCGCGGTGCACCGCCTCCTGGATGACCGGCCCGTCGATCAGCGGATCGGTGTACGGCAGGCCAATCTCGATCATGTCGGCGCCGGCCTCGGCCATCGCGGTCGCCGCTGCGATGGCGCCCTCGACCGACGGGAAACCGGCGGGCAGGTACCCGATCAGCGCGGCCCGTCCATCGGCGGCGGCCTTCTCGAAGACACCCGAAACCGCGCTCATGGCCGGGCTCCTGCTGCCGCCGCCGTGCCCACCACCGCGTTCGCCGTGCCGCCCGCCACCGTATCCGCCGCATCGGCCGTGCCGCCTGCGGCCGAGTCCCCGGTCATGTGCAGCCAGCGCGCAGCCGTGTCTACGTCTTTGTCGCCCCGGCCGGACAGGTTCACCAGCAGGATCGCGTCCGGCCCGAACTCGGCGCCGATCTCAAGTGTCCCTGCGAGAGCGTGCGCGGACTCGAGTGCTGGGATTATCCCCTCGGTCCTGCACAGCAGCAGGAAGGCGTCCATCGCCTGCCGGTCGGTGACGGCGCGGTAGCTGGCACGGCCGGTATCACGCAGCCACGCGTGCTCCGGGCCCACTCCCGGGTAGTCCAGGCCCGCAGACACCGAGTGGGTTTCCAGCGTCTGGCCTTCGCTGTCTTGGAGCAGGTACGTGCGCATGCCATGGATGATCCCGGCCGATCCGCCGACGAGGGTCGCGGCGTGGTGGCCGGTCTGCACGCCGTCGCCGCCCGCCTCGCAGCCGATTAGCCGGACACCGGCGTCGGGGATGAAGGCGTAGAACGCGCCGATGGCGTTGGAACCGCCACCCACACAGGCGACCACCGCGTCGGGCAGTCGCCCGGTCAGTTCGAGCACCTGGCGGCGTGCCTCGTCGCCGATCACCCGCTGGAAGTCGCGCACCATGACCGGGAACGGATGCGGGCCCATGACGGAGCCGATGCAGTAGTGGGTGTACGGGGCCGTCGTCACCCAGTCCCTGAACGCCTCGTTGATGGCGTCCTTCAGGGTCGCGCTGCCGATCCGCACGGGGACGACCTCAGCGCCGAGCATCTGCATCCTCACGACGTTCAGCGCCTGCCGCCTCGTGTCCACCTCGCCCATGTAGACCACGCACTCAAGACCGAGGAGCGCGCAAGCGGTGGCGGTCGCGACGCCGTGCTGGCCCGCGCCGGTTTCCGCGATCATGCGGCTCTTGCCCATCCTGCGGGCGAGAAGAGCCTGCCCGAGCACATTGTTGATCTTGTGCGAGCCGGTGTGCGCGAGATCCTCACGCTTCAGCAGGACCTGGCAGCCGCCGGCGTGAGCGGCGAATCGCGGCGCCTCGGTGAGCGGAGTCGGCCTGCCCGCGTAGGTGCGCAGGAGATGATCAAGCTCGGCCTGGAACCGCTGGTCCGCCTTCGCGTCACGGTAGGCGGCGGCTAGCTCGTCGAGTACGGGTATCAGCGCCTCGGGCGCGAAGCGCCCGCCATAGGGCCCGAAGTGACCCGTCCCATCAGGCACCGCGTCCAGCGCCGCGCGGTCCAGCGGCTGCCGCGGCGGGCCCGGCCGCCGCACTCTTGATCCGTCATCCGCGGTCACCACGCAGCGCCGGGTGAGAACCCGCCGTCACCAGGTCGGCCACCGCACTGCGCGGGTCCTTGCCTGTGACCAGGCTCTCGCCGACAAGCACCGCGTCGGCGCCAGCCGCGGCGTAAGCGAGCAGGTCGTGCGGTCCGCGCACGCCCGATTCCGCGACCTTCACGACGGAGTCGGGGATCAGCGGCGCGAAGCGCGCGAAGATCGTGCGATCGACCTCGAGCGTGGCCAGGTTCCGCGCATTGACGCCAATGACCTTCGCGCCTGCGTCAACGGCGCGCCTGGTCTCCTCCGCGGTGTGCGCCTCGACCAGCGGTAGCAGGCCGATGGACTCGGCCCGCTCGACGAGGGAGATCAGCGCGTTCTGGTCGAGCGCCGCGACGATGAGCAGTGCCATGTCGGCACCGTGCGCGCGCGCCTCCCAGAGCTGGTATGAGCTGATGATGAAGTCCTTGCGCAGCACGGGTACCTCGACGGAGCCGCGCACGGCGGCCAGGTCTGCCAGGCTGCCGCCGAATCTGCGCGGCTCAGTGAGCACGCTGATGATCCGCGCTCCCCCGCCCGCGTAATCACGGGCAAGCGCCGCCGGATCCGCGATCGCCGCGAGTTCGCCCTTGGACGGGCTCGCTCGTTTCACCTCGGCGATCACTGCGACATCGTCGCCATTGAGAGCGGCCAGCGCATTCCGCGTCGACGGTGCATCGCGGGCCATCTCCTTCAGGAGATCCAGACTGGTGCGCCGCTGCCGCTCGGCGAGATCCGCACGCACACAGGCCAGAATCTCGTCCAGAACGCTCACGCCGATACGGGCCCCCTCCGGTCGGTTGCCATGCGCCCCGATGCTATCTGGACGGCCGGCCCGCCGATACTCCGGCCCCGGCGCGAGGCCGGCGACGGGGAGGTGCCACGGGCCGGTGCGGCGGCACACCACGGGGCACGCGGACCGCACGGCGCGTCGCGACCGGTCACGAGGCTGACGCAACCGGTCACGATGCTTGCTCGCATAAATGATTCAGCCGACCGCCGGGTTCCTGGACTTCAGGAGGTAGAAGATCACGAAGACGAGGCCGAGCACGTCCAGCACGGTCGCGACGATGGCCCAGGTACGTGCCTTCTTTGACGCTTCGCGGGCACCCTGCTGATCTCCCGCCTGCCATCTGGGTATGACCTGGCGCGCGAAGTGCGTAGACGCAAGGCCGCTCGGGACGCCGCCGATCAGGCAGAACAGCAGTCCGCCAACGACGGCGATGATTCCCCAGGGCAGATATGTCGGCGGCGGCTCGTCACCATACGAGCCGAGCGGGGCGCCGTAACCCTGCGGCTGCGCTCCCGGGTGGTCCGGTGGCGCGCCATAACCCTGCGGAGATCTGGCCGGTGCCCAGTATAAGCGCCCATATTCACCTTGCGACTCCTGGCCAGCGCGGCCCTCGCCGGTGCTGTCAGGCGAATTCCCGTAGCTCATAACCGCGCAGCGTAACGCAACCGGGGCAGGATGCACAGCGCGCATGCCCCCAGGCTCAGCTACCGCCCACCGGGCCAAGCACGTGCCCGATTGGCAGGTTGGGTACCAGCGCGCCGCCAGTCCGCGGGAGGTCACCCTGCCACCTCACACTGGGCATTCACACTGGGCATTCACACTGGACATTCACACTGGACATTCACACTGGCATCACACGGGCATTCACACTGGGCATTTCCACACGGGCATGCCAGCGGAGCGGGCGCCTCGGCCGCGTACCCGACGCCCCGCACCGTGCGGATCGGGCTGTGCGTGCCGAGCTTGGCGCGCAGTTGCACGACATGCACGTCGACGGCCCTCGCGCCGGCCGTGGCAGCGGCGCCCCGGGCCACTCCGAGCAACTGCTGCCTGCTGAACACCCGGCCCGCGTTGCCGACAAGGAACGCCAGGAGCGCGAATTCCGTCGTGGTCAGGCAGATGTCGGCCCCGGCCACGCTTACCCGCCGTGCCCCGGCATCGAGGATCAGCGCACCCAGTGCGTGGGTGCCCGCGGGAACGCGCCCGGCGGCGGCGCCTGGCGTCACATCTGGTGACTGGCGCATCGCGGCACGGACGCGCGCGACGAGAACCCGAGGGCTGAAGGGGCGGGTGAGGCAGCGCCGGTCGCCCTCTCCCGCGACCCCGACGTGGCGCGGCCGCAGCCCGCCCGGGCCTTCGAGGCAGATCAGCTCCGTCACGCCGGGGTGGCCGCGCAAAGGGAGCCTGCGGCGGACCACACCGGGGGTGAGCCCGGGCATCGTCAGGTCGAGGATCACCACGGCCGGCGGGCCGCCGCGCAGCGCGGCCGCCGCATCGGCCGGCGTACCCGCGACGCGCACCATCAGGCCGTCCCGTTCCAGGTACCTACGGGCAAGCTCGGCGACCGCGGCCTCGTGCTCGACGACGAGCACCAGGCCTGCCGTCCCCGTCATCGCCCGGTGGACTCACCGAGCGCTCCGCCAGCAGGGTCGCGGATCGGCGACGTGCCGGGCACTCCCCGCCCGGCGGGCCCGTCGCCGCGCGCCATGTCGGATGGCTCCGCGGCCGATGGCATCGCACCGTAGGCGCGGACGACGGATGGATGGAGCAGCGCCGCCGCGATCACGATGGCGAAGAGCGTGCCGCCCACGTAGCGCTCGAAAAGGAAGCGGTAGAGGCCGAACACGATCAGGGCGGTCTCAAATCCAAGCACGACGGTGCGCGCCACATGCGTGCCCGTATGCGCAAGCGCGGCGAGCACGCACAGCGCCGCGACGAGCATCAGCGTCGTCACGACGACCGACGTGCTCCTGCGGCTGAACAGCAGGCTGACCGCGGCAGCGGCACCTGCCTGTGCGAGCAGCAACCTGGTGATCAGGCGTATATGTTCGCGCGCCGACCCGGCCACGCGAGACGGAGCTCGCCGCAGCGACCCTCTCCTGTTCACGCTCACCTCCGCACCAGGCCCGACCCTGACGGCCGCCAGGGCATGCCCGCCTCGCAGCAGACGACCGCGTTCCATATTCAGCGTAACTCCGCATGCCGAAATGACCTCATTGACGCCCACGTGGCACCGTCGGATCGGCGCCCCTGTCGAGCGCGTCCCAGGCCGCAGCCGGGTCGCCCGTGGCCTGCGGCGGCCCACCAGGACGGTCATATTTGCCTGACATGCCTGGCCATCGGGTCCCGCGCCACGCAGCCAGCATCCCCGCAGCGACGATGAGCAGGCCGCCCACAGCCGCGGCCGCCCACCACGGGAACAGCGCCATCGTCAGGCGCGGCGCACCGGCCGTCGCCAGCGAGCGGGCGGCTGCGGCCGCCGCCACGTGCGCGGGCCTGACCGACATCGTGGCAGGGACCGCGATGAGCATGCCAAGCAAGGCAAGCAGCATGCCGACCACGCGCCTGACCACGCCGCGCGTGGCAATGACGGCGGCGAGGCAGGCGAGCGCCGCGAGCCCGAGCGCGTTCGCGGCGGGCAACAGTTCGTGCCCAGTCACGGTGATGCTGGACGTCGGCAGCGGCGGCGGCGCGGCGCGAAAGACGCACGCGCCCATGGCTGCTGCACGGCGAGCAGCACGATCCCCGCGCCCGCCGCGCCGACGGCGAGCGCAAGGCTAAGCTCGCGGCGCGCCAGGTTCGGGGCGGGCGGCGGCATCGCGTCACCCAGGCGCCGGGCGCTCACCGGCGACCGCGTCAAGGTTCCCCACTTCGAAGCAGGTCCTGTTCCCCGTGTGGCACGCCGGGCCCACCTGGTCGACCTGGACGAGCACGGCATCACCATCACAGTCCAGCGCGACTGACTTGACCAGCTGCAGGTGACCGGAGGTCTCCCCCTTCACCCAGTACTCGCTGCGGCTGCGCGACCAGTAGGTGCACCGCCCGGTGGTGAGGGTCCGGTGCAGCGCCTCGTCGTCCATCCACGCCAGCATCAGCACCTCACCGGTGTCGTACTGCTGGGCGATGGCCGCGAACAGCCCATGCTCGTCGCGCTTGAGCCTGGCGGCAATCCCCGGGTCCAGCATCACGGCTTGCTCCTACTCCTAACTCCCGCGCTCTTTCTCGCGCGCTCTTCTCCGCGCTCTTGCCATCGCGCTCCAGCCAGCCCTCTGCCTGAGCGCACTGCCTCTGCGCTGCCATTACCTCGGGAGCGCGGGCGGCCAGTGGCCTGCCCGCCGCCCCGCCTCGTTCCATTCATCCTCCCAGCAGAACCGGCCCGTGTACGCATTGACTCCCGTCACCGCCGACCCGGCTAAGATCACCGTGTGAGTTTCTCCCGCGATGAACGGGATGCGCTGTGCGGGCTGCTCAGCGAAAAGGGACCGCACGCGCCGACGCTCTGCGAAGGCTGGGCGACCCGCGACCTCGCAGCCCATCTGGTGCTGCGTGAGCACCGCCCGGACGCCGCGATCGGGATCCTCGGCGGCCCGTTCGCCGGCTACACCGCCCACGTCCAGCACAATATCGCGCAGCAGCATGACTACCCGCGGCTGATTGAAATGATCCGGCAGGGCCCACCGCGGCTTTCCGTCTTCGGGATCCCGGGCATGGACGAGCGTGCCAATGCGGTCGAGTACTTCGTGCACCACGAGGATGTGCGCCGCGCGGCGCCCGGCTGGGAGCCGCGGCGGCTCGACCCGGCCACGGAGGACATGCTGTGGCACAGGCTCGGCATGGCCAGGATGCTGCTGCGCAAGGCACCCTGTGGCGTCGTGCTGCGGGCCGAATCACCGCAGGCACGGGCGATCACGGCGAAGCGGGGGACGCCGGCGGTGACCGTCACAGGTACGCCGGGTGAACTGACGCTCTGGGCTCTCGGCCGCACCTCGGCCGCACGGGTACGCCTGGACGGCGACCCCGACGCCATGACCCGGCTGGGCCGGGCCCGCTGGCGACTGTGACTCGTTTGGCCGGGGGAACGGGAGTCACAGTCGCCGGGCGGCCAGTCAACAATGGCCGCGAAGCCGACGAACCGGGGGACTACGCTGAGGCGTGAGCCCACGACGCCGCGGACGGCAGGAAAGGCATGCCGGTGGCCGACTACCAGACAGACGACTACTGGTTCTCCGCGATCCCAGCTGGTAAGAAGCCGGTTGAGATAAACACCGGCATGGCGCACATAGCGCGGGTCTACGACTACTGGCTCGGCGGCAAGGATAACTACGCCGCCGACAGGGAAGGGGCCGAGCAGGTAATCGCGGCATTCCCCGGCATCGGTGTCAGCGTTCGCGCGCAGCGGGCATTCCTGGGCCGGGCAGTCCACTATCTGGCCGCTGAGGCGGGCATCCGGCAGTTCCTGGACATTGGCACCGGCCTGCCGTCCGCCAACAACACGCACGAGGTCGCACAGCAGGCGGCGCCGGAGTGCCGCGTCGTCTACGTGGACAACGACCCGATCGTGCTCGCACACGCCCGTGCCCTCCTCGCGAGCGGCCAGCAGGGTGCGAGCGCCTATATCGACGCGGATCTGCGGGATACCGGCAGGATCTTCCAGGAGGCGGCAGGCACGCTGGACTTCGGCAAGCCGGTCGCGGTCATGCTGATGGGGATCCTGCACTGCATCCCCGAGGACAACGACCCTCACGGGATCGTTGCGCGAGTGCTGGGTGCAATGCCATCGGGCAGCTACCTGGTGGTCGCCCACCCTGTCGATGACGTTAATACCGGCCAGATGACCGATGCCGCGGCGCGTCTCAACCGGTTGATGGCGCAGCAGGTCACTCTCCGCGCCCGTGCCGAGGTCTACCGTTTCTTCGAGGGCCTGGACATGGTGGAGCCGGGCCTCGTGCAAGTGCACCGCTGGCGGATCGGCACAGGTGAGAAGGTGCCCACGGGCGACCTACCCAACTATGGCGGAATTGGCCGCAAGCCCTGATGCCGCTACCGGCGCGGCTGGCAGTGGGCTAGCAGTGGGCTAGCACTGGGCTAGCGGAGCCCTTTCTTGATCTTCCCGAGGAAGCTCGCGGTGTCCGCAGGGGGCTCCGCCTCGGCGCTCGAGAAGGTCCATGACTTCCATGTAGTGATCGGTATCATCGCGCTTGTCCAGGTAAACGGCGCTGGTCAGCTGTTCGAGGTAGACGACGTCCGGCAGATCACGCTCGGCGAACCGCAGGATGGTGAACGCGCCGCCCGCGGCGGCGTGCCCGCCGCGCCGGAACGGCACGACCTGGAGGACGACGTTCGGCAGCTCGCTGATCTCGATGAGATGCTCCTAGCTGGCCGCGCATCACGTCGTCCCCGCCGATCGGCCGCCGCAGCGCCGCCTCGTCTACCACGGTCCATAGGGTAGGCGGCTCAGGGCAGGTCAGTAGTTCCTGGCGGGCGAGGCGCAGGTTCACCCGGCGCTCGATCTCCCCGGCGGGCGCCGACCTGTGACCGAGGACGGTGACGGCGCGGGCATAATCTTCGGTCTGGAAAAGACCGGGCACGAACTGCAGCTCATAAGATCGGATGAGCGAAGCGGCCTGCTCGAGCCCGATGTAGACCTCGAACCAGTCCGGCAGGATGTCGTTGTACTTGGCCCACCAGCCCTGGACGTTGGCCCGTTCCGCGAGCGACTCGAGCGCCGCACGCTCCTGCGCGTCGTTGACGCCGTAGAGGACCAGCAGGTCCGCCACGTCCCGCTCCTTGAAGCCCACCCGCCCGTGCTCAAGGCGGCTGATCTTGGAGCGGGACGCCCTGATCTCGTAGCCGGCTTCCTCGCGGGTGATGCCCCTCGCCTCGCGCAGGCGGCGCAGTCGGGCGCCGAGCAGCATGCGCAAAACCGTGGGGCCGCCCCTTGGCATCGCAAGGATGCGGTCCACCGGCAGATCGCTGGCCGGCGGAACGGCGTTCATGCTGGCTCCCGGAGCAATAGGAGGGCACCCGGTGCCCGTTCCCGGCCGTCGCCGAAATGCATGTCACGTACCCCCCGCGCCGTAATCCGCGCCCCTATCCCCAGCGCGCCCCTGCCCCCGCGCCGCGCGCAACCATGCATAGCGGTTGGCCTCTACTACTGGGTGCGGGGCGCACAGCGGACAATATCACTTGCGCGCCGCCTCGTCCGCTACTATCCGGCGATGCGCGGTATATCGGGCTGCCGGGCAGCCATCCCGCTCGGGCACGGCGCCAGTTTCGCGTAGCGTCACGAGATGCGTACGATTCAAATGCACGTGCATCAGCGTTTGAATCAGCCCTTGCAACTGGTGCGTGCGTACGGGAGGATTTGCCCGGACGGACCACGTAATGCCCGAGCGGATGGGACCGCGGGGATGGTGATGACAGCAGATTCGGTACGCGCTTGCGACCAGACCCATGACCGGCGCAGCAGCCCTGGACTGGTTGCGGCCGGCGGTTGAGGTGGCCGCCCCGGTCGGCAGATACATCGCACCTGTACGCGTCACGGGCGCCTGGACTCGCTCACCGCGGGTCGCCACCCGCACCCCCGGTCTCGAATTTGGATCGGTCAAGGCCGCCAGGGATTTCGCCGGGGTCGACCCTGCGCCGCTGGGGCATGGCGGACCTCGGAAACGACGTGGGCGTGGTCGTATCCGAACTGCTGACCAACGCCCTTCGCCACGCCCTGCCGGGGCCAGCGGGATTAGCCGCTGCCGCGCCGATCAGGATCGGCCTGCTCCACCCGGGGCCTTGTGTGCTCTGCGCGGTGGCCGATCCGAGCGATCAGGTTCCGATCCTCAGGGAACCCGATTACCTCGCCGAAAGCGGCCGCGGCCTGCACGTCATCGCGTCACTCAGTGACCGGTGGGGCTGGACCACGCCGAGCTCTGACGGGAAAGTGGTGTGGGCCACCTTCCCGCCCGGCCGCCATCTGAGCTGACCGCCGCAGCGGCCGACTGCGCTAGCGTCAGCGCACCAGCTGCCCCGCGGTGCGAAGAGCGTTCTTCACCTCGCTGATCCGAAGTTGTCCGAAGTGGAATACGCTCGCGGCGAGCACCGCGTCCGCGCCCGCTTCAACCGCCGGCGCGAAATGGGCGAGGTCGCCCGCTCCCCCGCTCGCGATCACCGGCACCGTCACCGTGGCGCGGATGGCGCAGATCATCTCAAGGTCATAACCGGCCTTGGTGCCATCCGCATCCATCGAATTCAGCAGGATCTCCCCGGCGCCGAGCCCGGCAGCGCGTGCAGTCCACTCGACCGCGTCGATCCCGGTACCGCGGCGGCCGCCATGCGTGGTCACCTCGAAACCGCTCGGCACGCCCGCGCCACGGCGGGCATCCACCGACAGAACCACGCATTGCGAGCCGAACGTCGCCGCAGCCTCGGCGAGCAGGTCGGGCCTGGCGATGGCTGCCGTGTTCAGTGACACCTTGTCGGCGCCCGCCCGAAGCAACCGGTCCACATCGCCGACGCTGCGCACGCCGCCGCCGACGGTCAGTGGGATGAAGACCTCGCCCGCAGTCGCGGCCGACCACGTCGTACATGGTGTCGCGCCCACCGCTGGACGCGGTGATGTCGAGGAAGACCAGTTCGTCGGCTCCTTCTTCGCCATAGACCCTGGCCAGCTCTACCGGGTCACCCGCATCGCGCAGCGCGCGGAAGTTCACTCCCTTGACCACCCGGCCGGCGTCCACATCCAGGCAAGGGATGACCCTGACCGCGACTGTCATGCGACCGCCCCGGCGCGCTGCCCTTGCAGGTTGCCCCGGGGCCAGTAGGCGATCGCCTCGACCTCTACGAGCATCCGCGGGTCGACCAGGCGGGAGATCTCCACCATCGTTGTGGCGGGCAGAGCCTTGCCAAATGCCTCGCCGTGCGCGCGGCCGTACTCCTCCCAGCGGCTTATGTCGGTCACGAAGATCCTGGTCCGCACAACGTCCGAGATGCTCACTCCGAGCTGGCCAAGTGCCGAGGCGACGTTGGCGATCGCCTGTGCTGTCTGTTGATACGCGTCGCCTTCGTGCACGAACGTGCCATCCTGCACCGAGGTGCAGCCGCTGACGAAAACGTAGTCGCCTGCCGCTACGGCCCGGCTGTAACCGACCACTCGTTCCCACGGCGTCCCCGAGGAAATTCTCTGTGTTTTCATTCGGCCACTGCCTCCAGCGCTTGGGTGAGAGTGAACGCGCCGGCGTAAAGAGCCTTGCCGACGATGGCGCCTTCCACCCCGAGCGGTCCAAGAGAGGCGATCGCCCGCAGGTCATCCAGGCTGGCCACACCACCGCTGGCGATCACTGGGCGCGGCGTGGCGGCCGACACCTCACGTAGCAGGTCCAGATTGGGACCGCCCATCGTGCCATCCCTGGTGACATCGGTCACCACGTAGCGCGGGCACCCGTCGTTCTCCAGCCGCTGCAGAATCTCCTGCAGGCCGCCCCCCTCCGAGGTCCAGCCGCGAGCCGCGAGCCGCGAGCCGCGAACATCCAGGCCGATGGCGATCTTCTCACCGTGCTTGGCGATCACATCCCGCACCCAGCCGGGATTCTCAAGCGCGGCGGTGCCGATGTTGACGCGCGCACATCCGGTGCCGAGCGCGGCGGCCAACGACACGTCGTCGCGGATCCCGCCAGACAGCTCGACGTTGATGTCGAGCTTGCCCACCACCTCAGCGAGCAGTTCGCGGTTGCTGCCGCGGCCGAAGGCGGCGTCCAGATCGACCAGATGGATCCACTGCGCGCCGCCGCGCTGCCAAGCGAGCGCCGCCTCGACAGGATCCCCGTACGAGGTCTCGGTACCGGCCGCACCCCGGACGAGCCGGACGGCCAGGCCACGCGACACGTCGACCGCGGGCAGCAGGGTCAGCGCCATGACAACATCCATCCGTTCCGGTTGACGCCCGCGGGGCGCGGGTGTTCACAGCTTGTCCAGCCAGTTCCTGAGCAGCTCAGCGCCCGCGTCGCCGGATTTCTCCGGATGGAACTGGGTGGCCGACAGCGGCCCGTCCTCGACCGCGGCGGCAAACCGCCCGCCGTGCTCGGCCCAGGAGACCAGCGGGATCGCGGCGGGATCCCATGCCCGCACCGCGTAGGAGTGCACGAAGTAGAAACGGGTGCCCGGGTCGAGCCCGGCGAAAAGGACCGAGCCAGGTGCCGCCTGGACCGTGTTCCAGCCCATGTGCGGGAGCACCGGGGCGTCGAGGCGCTCCACCGTTCCGGGCCAGTAGCCGCAGCCGTCAGTGACTACGCCGTGCTCGACACCGGTGGCGAACAGGATCTGCATGCCAACGCAGATGCCGAGAACCGGCCGCGTGCCGGCCAGTCGCTTGCCGATCACACCATCGCCACGGATCCCGCGGAGCCCTGCCATGCAGGCCGCGAAGGCGCCCACACCCGGGACGACCAGCCCGTCTGCGGTGAGCGCGGCGTCGCGGTCGGCGGTCACCTCGGCGTCCGCGCCGACGCGCGCCAGGGCACGCTGCGCTGACCTGAGATTTCCCGACCCGTAATCGAGCACGGCGATCTTCGGTCGGCGCGGGCTCACAGCACGCCCTTGGTGCTCGGCACGCCGGTCGACCGCGGGTCCGGTGCGGCCGCATCCCGCAGCGCCCTGGCGACGGCCTTGAACTGCGCTTCCACGATGTGGTGCGGGTTACGGCCCGCCAGCACCCGCACATGCAGGCAGATCCCCGCACTCGATCCGAGCGACTCGAAGATGTGCCTGGTCAGGGTCGTGTCATAGGAGCCGATCAGCGGCGCCATGGACATCGGTTCCTCATGCACGACGTAAGGCCGCCCCGACAGGTCCACTGCCGCCTGCACGAGCGCCTCATCGAGTGGCACGAGCGCGTCGCCGAACCGGCGGATCCCTGCCTTGTCGCCGAGCGCCGCCCGGAGCGCCTCGCCGAGCACGATCGCCGTGTCCTCGACCGTATGGTGCGCGTCGATCTCAATGTCGCCGCTGGAACGCACGGCCAGGTCGAGCCCGCCGTGCTTGCCGAGCTGGGCGAGCATGTGATCGAAGAACGGCACTCCGGTGGAGATATCGGCGAGCCCGGTGCCGTCAAGGTCGAGTTCCACGACGACCCGGGTCTCCTTAGTGACCCGCTCAGCGCGTGCGGTCCTGCTCATACGTCACCTGCCGCCATTACGTCGCACAGCCATTACGTCACCCAGTTTCAGGTCGCGGAGCGCGCGCCGGAACAGCGCCATCTCGGCCGGGGTACCGATGCTCACCCGCAGCCAGGCGGACGGGCCGAGCTCGCGTACGAGCACGCCGCGGTCGAGCAGCCCCTGCCAGATGGCGTGCCTGTCGGCGAATTCGCCGAAGAGCACGAAGTTGGCATCGGAGTCCGCTACCGCGAATCCCTCATCGCGCAGCCAGGTCACGGTGGCGTCGCGCTCGGCCCGGAGCGCCGTGACCGCACCGAGCAACTCGCCTGCGTGCGCAAGCGCCGTGCGCGCGACCGCCTGCGTGACCGCCGACAGGTGGTAGGGCAGCCGGACAAGCAAAAGGGCGTCGATGACCGCCGGGTCCGCCGCGAGGTAGCCCAGCCGCGCACCGGCCATCGCGAAAGCCTTGGACATGGTGCGGGTCACCACGAGCCGCGGGCGGTGGGGCAGCAGGGCCAGCGCGCTCGGCGCGGAGTCCCTGCCGAACTCGGCGTACGCCTCGTCCACCACGATCATGCCGCCGGTCGCGGCGCACACCGCGTCGATCACCGCGAGCGGAAGCGCGGTCCCGGTGGGATTGTTCGGCGAGGTGAGGAAGACCACGTCCGGCTGATGCTGCCCGACCGCCGCCACCGCGTCGCTCCGCGCTCAGGCCGAAATCCTCGCTGCGCTGCCCGCTGATCCAGGCGGTGCCGGTCGTCCGGGCGATCACCGGGTGCATCGAGTAGGACGGCTCAAACCCGAGCGCGCTCCTGCCCGGCCCGCCGAATGCCTGCAGCAGTTGCTGTATAACCTCGTTGGAACCGTTGGCCGCCCACACCTGTCGCGCGGTAAGCCCGTGGCCGAGGTAGCGGGCCAGGTCCCCGCGCAGCTCAGTAGCGTCGCGGTCCGGGTAACGGTTGAGCGTCCTCGCGGCCGTCGTCACAGCCGCGCCGATCGCGGCCGCGAGTAGCGGCGACGGCGGGTATGGGTTCTCGTTCGTATTCAGCGCAGCTGCTGCCGCCAGCTGCGGCGCACCGTAAGGCTCGTGCCCGCGCAGGTCATCCCTGATGGGCAGATCCGCGAGCCGTGTCACCGATGCGCTCATTTCCCGGTCTCCCTCGCGGGTGGCCGGGTCGGGATCGACAACGAGCGCTCCATCACAACCTCACCTGGACCGCGGCGACGTGCGCGGCCAGATCCTCCGCTCCGCCGAGCGCACGGATGTCCGCGGCGGCACCGGCGAGCGCCGCGCGGTTGCACTCGACCACATGGATTCCGCGCAGGAACGACAGGGTGGAAAGGCCGCCGGAATAACGGGCCGTGCCGCCGGTCGGCAGCACATGGTTCGACCCGGCCAGATAGTCGCCGAGTGAGACCGGTGCGTAAGGCCCCACGAAGATGGCACCCGCGTTCCTGGCACGTGCCGCGTCGGCGTAAGCCCGTTCTGTCTGTATCTCGAGGTGCTCGGGCGCCCACGCGTCCGCGACCGCAAACGCCGCGTCGAGATCGTCCACCAGGACGTGCGCGGACTGCCCGGCGAAGGCCGCCTCGACGCGCCCCCGGTTCGCCGCCGCGGGAAGCTGGCGGGCGAGCTGCACGTCGACGCGGTCGGCCAGCGTGGCGTCCGGCGTGATGTGCAGGCAGGCGGCTAGCTCGTCATGCTCTGCCTGGGCGATTAGGTCAGCCGCGACGAACACCGGGTCGGCCGTGTGATCCGCGATGATCGCGATCTCGGTCGGGCCGGCCTCGGACTCGGTTCCTATCCGGGCGCGCAGCAGCCGCTTTGCCGCGGCGACGTAAACGTTTCCCGGCCCGGTCACCATGTCGGCGGCCCGGCAGTCGGCGGTACCGTAGGCGAACATCGCGATCGCCTGGGCGCCGCCGACCGCGTGCACCTCGTCCACACCGAGCAGCGCGCAAGCGGCGAGGACCGCCGGGTGCGGGAGGCCACCATGCTCCGGTCGTGGCGGTGACGCCACAGCAAGGGATGCGACCCCTGCGACCTGCGCAGGGACGACGTTCATGACAACGGACGAGGGATACGCGACCAGGCCGCCAGGCACGTAGAGGCCGACCCGGCCGACCGGGACGTAGCGCTCAGTGACCTGCGCGCCATCGGTGACGCGGGTCGTGGTCTGGGCGGGCAACTGCGCCTCGTGCACAAGCCGCACCCGCCTGGCCGCCTCCTCGAGTGCGGCGCGGACCGCGGGGTCGAGCCCGTCCGCCGCCGTCACCAGGGCCGCATGTGGTACCCGTGTGGACTCGGCGTCCACCCCGTCGAATCTCACGGTAAAATCGCGGATCGCCGCGGCGCCGCGCTGGCGAACCTCCTCGCAGATGGGCACTACCGCATCAAGCGCGACCGCGACATCGAGGGCGGCCCGCGGCAGCACGCTGGAAAGTTTCTCCTGGCTCAGATCGGCGGGCGACGACCCGCGCAGGTCGACTCGGGAAATCACCCCCCAAGTTTAGAGGTCGCGGCGATCCGATTACGTCTTGCTGCGGCGCTGCACCAAGAGTCGCGGCTCGCGGGGGTTTCGGTGGCATGTCTTCCCTGGACAACTGAGCCGGCCGGTCATGGGCAGTCCGCGCGGCTTCAGCAAGGGGGCTCAGCAGGGGCGGCTTAAGGGCTCAGCAGGGGCGGCTTACTGAACGTGGTCCGCGGGGGTGCTGCGCTGCCCGGCCGCGCCAGCGCCTGGTCGCCCGGGCCAACCACGCTGCCGGCCGGCCACCAGTTCGGCCAGCCCGACCACCAGGGAGGCGGTCAGCGGCCAGATCACCAGGGCAGTGCGCGCGCTAAGCTCGAGCGGCGCATGCAGGACTGCCCCGTGGTGGCTGACGAGCAGTGCGCCGCGGAACGACGCGCGGCCGATGTCGCGGCCGATCCACCACTGCACCAGCGACGCGGCGAGCCCACCAAGTATCAGCCCGGCCGCCGCGGCCGCGCCGCGCCGACGCACGGCCGTTACGTATCCGACCGCGCCGGCGAGCAGCCCTCCCAGCATTCCCACCACGCAGAACCAGCCGTCGGCCGCGATGAACGCCTTCGTTTCCGGGTTCACGACCTGCGCCACGCCGTGCCCGGTGACGACGACGAGTACCCGTGGGGTGATCGCGGACCAGATGAACCCGCCGGGCACGCCGACCAGCGCAACCGCGACGGTGACCACGGCAAGGACCACCAGCGGACGGGCAAGCGCGCCGCGTTGGCGGCGGCCGTCAGCGAGCGTTTCTCCTACAGCCATCCTGCGGTGAAGCGTATTGGATCCCCGCGACGGCCCGACCGCGGTTCTGGCTGGCTACCTTCAAACAGGCTCTAAGCTACGGTGAGTATCGGTCATCCGCTAGTGAACCGGCGGCTGGGACCGCAATCGGGACGCGCAGGGGACTATATGATCGAGGTTCGCGAGCTGACCAAGCGCTACAGCGGCAAGCTGGCCGTCGACCAGCTGAGTTTCACGGTCGAGCCGGGCAAGGTGACGGGGTTCCTCGGGCCCAACGGCGCGGGCAAGTCGACCACCATGCGGCTCGTGCTAGGCCTCGACCATCCGGACGCCGGATCCGCCACCATCGACGGCAGGCCGTACCACGACCTGGCCCAGCCGCTGCGTACGGTGGGCGCGCTGCTTGAGGCAAAATCGGTGCACAGCGGGCGCAGCGCACGCAATCACCTGCTGTTCCTAGCGCAGACCCAGGGACTGCCGCGCGCCAGGGTGGATGAGGTCCTCGGGCTTGTCGGGTTGGGCGAGGTAGCGGATAAGCGGGCGGGCAGCTTCTCGCTGGGCATGAGCCAGCGGCTCGGCATCGCCGCAGCCCTGCTCGGCGACCCGCGGGTCCTGCTGCTGGACGAGCCCGTGAACGGGCTCGATCCCGAGGGCGTGCTGTGGGTCAGGAACCTGATGAAGCAGCTTGCTGCCGAGGGCCGGACCATCCTGGTGTCCAGTCACCTGATGAACGAGATGGCCGTCACCGCCGACTACCTGATCGTGATTGGCCGGGGCAGGCTCATCACAGAGTCAAGCACCGAGGATGTGATTGCCCGCAGCACGGCCAAGTCGGTCCGGGTGCGTGCTCCCGACGCGGCGCGGCTGGCGAAGCTGATCACCAGGGCAGGCGGCACGGCGGTGCCTGGCGGCACGGTGACGCCGGGCGAGCCCGCCTCGGCGAACGGCGCCGGGCTGCTCACGGTCACGGGCATGGGCGCGGCGCGGATCGGTGAGCTCGCGGCGTCCGCGTCGATCGTGCTGCACGAGCTGACCCCGCTGGCCTCGCTCGAAGGGGCGTTCATGGAGCTGACATCCGGCAGCCTGGAGTTTGGCAGGCACGGGCCGGATCCGGTGCCTGCGGCGGACGGGAGTGCCCGATGACGACAGCATCGCCGGTTACGCCGGCCAGCGTGTCATCCATCCCGGCGGCCGGGCGTCGCGCGGGGTTCGGCGGCCTGCTGCGGGCCGAGTGGACGAAGATCCGCTCGGTGCGTTCTACAGTCTGGACCTTGATCGTGTTCGTGGTGATCACGGTTGGCTTCAGCGCGCTGTTCACGTGGCTGTCCGTGGCCAACTGGCATGGCCCGAGGGCGGCGTCGCGGGACGCGGGCGCCGTCGCCGATCCGGTCGGCTTCATCCTGGGTACGGGGATCGGGCTCGGCCAGCTCACGATCTGCGTGCTAGGCGCGCTGGTGATCACGACCGAGTACTCGACCGGGGTCATCCGCGCCTCACTGCTGGCCGTACCGCGGCGGATACCGATGCTGGGCGCCAAGGCTGTGGTGTTCGCGGCGCTGCTGATCGTGGTGGCGGAGATCGTCTGCTTCGGCTCGTTCTTCGTCGGCTCGGCCATCCTGCACTCCCGGGTGGCCGTGTCGCTGAGCGATCCGGACGTCACCCGCGCGGTCGTCGGCGCCGGGCTCTACCTCACCGTGCTCGGCCTGTTCGCGCTGGCGATCGGCGCACTGGTCCGGCACACCGCGGGCGCGATCACCGCAGTCATCGGCGTCGTGTTCGTGCTGCCGATTCTCTCCGGCCTGCTGCCTGGCAGCTGGGGAGCGCACATCAACGCATACCTGCCTGAGCAGGCCGGGTCGCTGATCGACCAGGCGCATCAGCAGTCCGGCCAGCTGCTCTCCCCTTGGCAGGGGTTCGGGGTGTTCTGCCTTTGGACCGCGGCGCTGTTTGCGGTGGCCGGATTCCTGCTGGTGCGCCGCGACGCCTGAGCCGCGGAGGACTTTGCTGACAGGCCGGTCAGGAGGGGACGAGCGCCATGGTCCCGAGCAGGCTCTTGATGTCCGCCATGAAGCTGCTGTTTGGCTCTACCGAGAACTCGGAAAGGTCGATGAGCAACGGGTTCCGGCCCGGTCGCTCGAGCTTAAGGTGGACGCGGGTGGTGCCCGGGTGAGCGTGTAGGACGTGCTTAAGCTCTGCCGCGAGCCCAGCTGTGATCTTGTCCTGGTGCAGTGCGATAAGCAGCGGGGGCCCGGTTCCGCCGTCGGCCGTGGAGATGTCGAGCGGGGTCAGATCCTGGGCGAAGACGCTCACCGTGCCGTCTCGCTCGTTCAGCCGGCCCTTGACCGAGACCGCGGCGTCGCCGGCCAGCTCACCGGTGTACAGCGAATACACCTTCGGGAAGAACAGGACCTCCACAGAGGCGTCGAGGTCTTCGATGGTGACGATGGCCCACGGGTTGCCGCTCTTCTTGTTGATCCGGCGGTCCACCGACGAGATGAGGCCCGCCACCTTGACGTCACCTTCGGCGCGGCCAGACGCCAGCAGTTCGGCGATGGATACGTCGCGGTTGCGTTCCAGGATCCGTTCTGCGCCGTCGAGCGGGTGGCTGGAGACGTAGAGGCCAAGCATCTCCCGTTCCTGGCTCAGCAGGAATTTGCGCGGCCACTCCTCCGCGCTGAGCTCGAAGTCCAGCCCGATACGGCGTCGCGGATCGGCATTGCCGTCTGGCTCGGCCGCACCGAAGAGGTCGAACTGGCCGATCGCCTCCTGGCGCTTGACGGCGATCACTGAGTCGACGGCCTGATCCTGGATCAGGCACAGCGACCTGCGGGAGTTACCGAGTGAGTCGAATGCGCCCGCCTTGATCAAAGACTCGACCACGCGCTTGTTGCACATGGTGATCTCTGCCTTGTCGAGGAAGTCCGCGAAGGAGGTGTAGTTTCCCTTGCTCCGGCGCGTGGCTACGATCGCCGCGATCACGCTGGTGCCGACGTTCCTGATGGCGCCGAGCCCGAAGCGGATGTCAGTGCCAACCGGGGTGAAGGACAAGTCGGACTCGTTGACGTCGGGCGGCAGGACCTTGATGCCGAGTTTGCGGCACTCAGCCAGGTAAATGGCCATCTTGTCCTTGTCGTCGCCGACCGAGGTCAGCAGCGCGGCCATGTACTCGGCCGGGAAGTTCGCCTTGAGGTAGGCGGTCCAGTAAGAGACGATCCCGTAACCGGCGGTATGCGACTTGTTGAAGCCATAACCCGAGAAGGGGACAAGCACGTCCCACACAGCCTTGATCGCCGCGGCGGAGAATCCGTTTGCCGCCATCCCGGCGGAGAACTCTTCCCAGGAGGCCTCCAGGATCTCCTTCTTCTTCTTACCCATCGCACGGCGCAGCAGGTCCGCCCGGCCGAGCGAGTAGCCGGCCAACTGCTGGGCGATCGCCATCACCTGTTCCTGGTAGACGACCATGTGGTAGGTCTCACCCAAGATCGGCTCCAGGGCCTCCGCCAGCTCGGGATGGATGGGCTCTATCTTCTGTCGGCCATTCTTGCGGTCGGCGTAGTTGAGGTGCGTGTTGGCGGCCATGGGCCCCGGCCGGTAAAGCGCGAGAACGGCGGCGATATCGCCGAAGCAGGTCGGGACCATCAGCTTGAGCAGGTTCCGCATCGGGCCGCCGTCAAGCTGGAAGACACCCAGTGTCTCCCCGCGGGCCAGCAGTTCATAGGTGGCCTGGTCGTCGAGCGCGAGGCTCTCCAGGTCGAGCTCGATGCCGCGGTTGGCCTTGACGTTGGCGATCGCGTCACCGATCACCGTCAGGTTCCGCAAGCCGAGGAAGTCCATCTTGAGCAGGCCGAGTTCCTCACACTGCGGAAAAGGAAAGCCCGTTATGATCGCGCCGTCGTCGTCACGGCGGTGCACGGGCAGCACATCGAGCAGCGGCTCGGCCGACAAGATGATGCCTGCCGCGTGGACCCCGCTGCCCCGGGTCAGGCCCTCAATACCTCGGGCCGTGTCGATGACGCGCTTGACGTCGGGATCCTCCTCGTACAGCGCGCGGATCTCCGCGGCCTCGCTGTAGCGCTCGTGCTCGGGATCGGTGATGCCCGACAGCGAGATCCCCTTGCCGAACACATCGGGGGGCATGGCCTTCGTTATCTTGTCGCCGAGCGCGTACGGGTAACCCAGGACCCGGCAGGAATCCTTGATGGCGGCCTTGGCCTTGATCGTGCCGAAGGTGAGGATCTGGCAGACCCGGTCGTCGCCGAACTTCTCGGTGACGTAGCGGATCATGTCGCCGCGCCTGCGCTCGTCGAAGTCCAGGTCGACGTCGGGCATCGTTATGCGCTCTGGATTGAGGAACCGCTCGAAGATAAGCGAGTGCTCGAGCGGATCGAGGTCTGTGATGCCGAGTACGTATGCGACCATCGACCCGGTGGCTGACCCCCGGCCAGGGCCTATGCCGATTCGGCTGGCACGCGCGTACTGGCAGATGTCGGCGACCACCAGGAAGTAGGCCGGGAAACCCATCTCCTCGATGACGGCGAGCTCGTAGTCGATGCGATCACGCACCTCCCGGGGCGGGGCGGTGCCGAAGCGGCGGGCCAGGCCCGTGGCCACCTCCTTGCGAAGCCACGAGGACTGGGTCTCGCCGTCAGGGACAGGGAATTTCGGCATCCGGTCGACCGGCCTGAAGACCTCGTCGTAGGGCTCCACCCGATCTGCGATCACGAGCGAGCTGTCGCATGCGCCGGGCACTTCGGTGTCCCAGAACTCGCGCATCTCCGCCGGGCTCTTCAGGTAGTAGCCGTCGCCGTTGAACCTGAACCGCTTCGGGTCGTCAAGCGTCTTGCCGGTACCAACGCACAGCAGGACCTCGTGAGCCTCGGCCTGGTCGCTGGTAACGTAATGGCCGTCGTTCGTCGCGAGCGGCCGAAGATCGAGACGCTTAGCGATATCGAGCAGCCCGCCGCGGACCGAACGCTCGATCGCCAGCCCGTGATCCATCAGCTCAAGGAAGAAGTTGCCGGGGCCGAAGATGTCCCGGTAAGTGGCCGCCGCCTCGAGCGCCTTGCCGAACTGGCCGAGCCGTAGCCGGGTCTGCACCGCACCGGACGGGCAACCGGTGGTGGCGATGATCCCTTCGGCGTGCCCGGCGATCAGCTCGGCGTCCATCCGCGGCTTGCGGTAATACCCCTCAATGGACGCCAGGCTGGACAGGCGGAACAGATTCCGCAACCCGGTGGCGTTCGCCGCGAGCATGGTCATGTGAGTGTAGGCACCGGCGCCCGACACATCCCCGCCCTCACCATCGGGGTCGGAGTCGCGCTGGCCACCCTCCGCCCAGAAGACTGGCCGCTTCAGGAAGCGCGATTCCGGCGCCAGGTAGGCCTCGATCCCGATAACGGGCTTGACACCCGCCTTCTTCGCCTGCTGGAAGAACTCGTACGACCCAAACGTGTTCCCATGGTCGGTCATCCCGACCGCTGGCATGCCCAGCCTGGCCGTCTCGGCAAGCAGTGGGCCAACCTTTGCCGCCCCATCGAGCATCGAGTACTCGGTGTGCATGTGAAGGTGCACGAAAGAGGCCGCGGACCGGGCTGCCGCCATTTGCGATCTTCCTCCTCAGGAGCCTTCTGCGCCTTCTGTGCACGGGCACGCCGCAACGCGCGTGCTGCGCACGCGTCACGATTCAGGACCGGGGGAAGTGGCCGGAGCGCCGCCATCGGCGGCCGCACCAGCCCGGCCGTGCTAGTAGCTGTGCTGCCGGGCAGCAGCGCTTGCTTGGATGGGCTGTGAACGTAGCCTAGCCGGGCGCCGGAGACGGCGACCATGCGACACTCCGGATGCGCCCGTTGGCTGGCTTTTCGGGTGCTTGCCGTTGCCGACGCTATTCGCGATGGGTCGCCATCCGCTCACAAACAGTGAAATGTTCCAGTGACCGTGGCCGCGACCCTCGACGGCCCGCTGCCCGGCGGCGCCACGGCAACGCTGCCCGGCGGCGCCACGGCAACGCTGCCCGGCGGCGCCACGGCAACGCTGCCCGGCGGCGCCAGCGACTTCAAGCAGAATCCTGCCGATGTCGCCGCCGCGTGCTGCGCTAGCAGGGCCAGTCGCTGGAACTCGCTGTCCTCCGTGGCGCGCTGCCGGTGGGCGGCGTACTCGCCGGTTACGCGGTTCGGTTACGCCGATCGCCCGCATTGCGGGCGCTCAGCGCGCGAAGAACAGGCTGACGACCGTGTGCGCACACGCACGATGACGCGGCCCCGCCGGGCGAGTTAGCTCTCAGCGCGCAGCAACGCGAGCGAGTGCGCCAGGTCGTCGGGATAGTCGCTGCTGAACTCGCGCCTGCGCCCATCAGCCGGGTGACGGAAGGCGAGCCTCGCGGCGTGCAGCCACTGCCTGTCAAGACCGAGCCGCCCGGCGAGCACGGGATCCGCGCCATACAGCCGGTCGCCCACGCACGGGTGCCTGACGGCCGCCATGTGCACGCGGATCTGATGCGTACGCCCGGTCTCGAGGCGGATGTCGAGCAGGCTCGCGGCACGGAACGCCTCGATCGTGTCGTAGTGCGTGATGCTCGGCCTGCCACCGGCCACCACGGCGAATCTGCCGTCACCGGACGGATGCCTATCGATCGGCGCGTCGACGGTGCCGCGAAGCGGATCCGGATGACCTTGTACAAGCGCCTGATAGCCCTTGTCCACCTCGCGCTCACGGAAGGCGCGCTTCAGCGCGCTGTAGGCGCGGTCGCTCTTGGCGACCACCATCAGGCCCGTTGTGTTCACGTCCAGGCGATGCACGATGCCCTGGCGTTCCGCCGCCCCGCTGGTGGCGATCGTATAGCCCGCGCCGAGCAGGCCTTCAAGCACTGTCGGACCGCACCAGCCGGGCGCCGGGTGCGCCGCCACCCCGACCGGCTTGTCCACGACCACGATGTCCGCGTCGTCGTACACCACCTCGAGCCCGGCCACCCGGGCCGGCTGAGGCTCAGGTACCGCCACTGGCAGCGGGGGTAGCGTCACCTCCAGCCAGCTTCCCGCGGTCACGCGGTCGGACTTGGCCGGAGGATGGCCGTCCGCGAGCACCTGGCCTGCCGCGACGAGACCGGCCGCGCGGGCCCTTGACAACCCGAACATGCGGGCAAGCGCGGCGTCCAACCGCTCACCGTCAAGCCCATCGGGGACAGGAACGGTGCGGCGGTCGCCCGCGCCGGTCACCGCGACCCGCTCATCCGCGGTCCGCTTGTCTCGTCCGCCGGTGCCTCGATGTCACATGTCCCGTCTATCCGGATTCCCCTGACGGACAGCAGGATCGCGATCGCGCCACCACAGACGATCGCGGAGTCGGCAAGGTTGAAGACCGGCCAGTGCGGCAGTTCGATCCAGTCGACCACATAGCCGCGCAACGGGGCGGGTGACCGCAGCAGGCGGTCGGCAAGGTTGCCTGTCGCACCGCCGAGCAGCAGCCCGAGCGTGACCGCCCAGGGCAGGCTGCGTAGCCGCCGCGCGGTACGCAGGATGAAAATGATCACACCAACCGCGATCGCGGTGAACACGATGGTCATGGACGTGCCGATGTTGAACGCGGCACCGCTGTTGCGCATAACCTGCAGCGTCAGCAACCCGCCAAGTAGCCGGACCGGCCGATGTCCAGACAACTCGGCGACGACGGTCGCCTTGGTGATGGCGTCCGCGGCAAGGACGGCCGCAGCGACCGCGAGCAGGACGCCAATCCTGCGCCTCGGCGCGGCCCCGGACGCGGCGGAAGTTCCAGGCACGTCAGGAACGGTACTGCCACCCGCTACCGGCCGCGCTGATGCCGGGCTCCCGGATACCGGGCCCTCCGCAACCAGGCCCCCCGCAACCGGGCCCTCCGCAGCCGGGCCCCCCGCAACCGGGCCCCTCGCAACCAGGCCCCCGGCAACCGGCCCACCGGTAACGGGCCCCCCAGAAACCGCGCCCCCAGCCGGGCCCTCGGCAACCGGGCCGCCGGCATCCGGGCTGCCAGCAGCCGGGCCTGCGGGTCCTGATCCTGCGGGCACGGTTCCCCCAGGGACGGCGGGCATCCGCTGGTAAGGGGCGGCCTGGCGCCACATCGGCCTTCCTGCTTCCCGCGGCATGGTCAGCGGCGCTCCTCGCGCTGCTTGCACTGCACGCACAAGGTCGCGCGCGGAAACGCCTGCAGGCGTGCTTTCCCGATCGGTTTGCCGCACGATTCACAGATCCCGTAGGTGCCATCAGCCATCCGGCCGAGCGCCCGCTCGCTTTGCGTGAGAAGTTCCCTGGCATTTTGGGTCACGGCAAGGTCATGCTCACGCTGGTATGTCTTCGCGCCCGCGTCGGCCTGGTCGTCGCCCGCGTCGCCGACCGAATCGGTCAGCCGGTCGGCGATCTCAGATTCCGCCTTGGAGATCTCCTCGCCCAGTTCATTGATCTCTGTCTCGAGCCTCGATCGAACGGCGGCGAGCTCCGCCTCCAACCAAGGCCGCTCACCTTCGCGGACCGTAAGCCCGGCGGCGCCGCCCTTTCCTGCACTGGGTCGTGAACGCGCGGGCCGCGCCGGGCCACCCTGCTGTGGGTGGCGCGACTCCCGATCGTCCATACTGATGCCCACGGTACCGGCCATGTCGGCCTCCCTCCGCGCCGATCTTGAATGCAGACAGTGACCGGAGGATAAGTCGCTCGCGCACGAGAGGCAAGCCAGCGCGCGCGATGAACCCCGGATGATGTCCGCGACGAGTTTGGCCGGGACAGCGGGCGAAGTACCGCGGAACCACCCAGCCGACCACGGCAGGAAACGATGCGGCATCAACCTTTGGCTGTCGGCTATTGTTGCAGTCTGCAAGGCGTTGATGGGGACAGCTGCCGCCTCAACGCGGGGCACGGAGCGAACCGGGGATGGTGTGAGCCCGGGGCCACGCGGAGCGGACCAGATCACCCCTGAGCCGCCGGAAGAAAGGCAGCGCAGCACGCATCGCGGCACAGCATGCCAAGTAGAACCGGCAGCAGGTGAATCGAGTGGGTCACGCGTATGCGCGGCCAAGGAGGGTGGTACCGCGGGAGCGCCACGGGCGTTTCTCGTCCCTCCGGCCGATAAGAGGTCCCGACCTCTTAGCCACGATCGCAGGAGGCCGCCCGACATGCCACCGCCCGACGCGCCACCGCCCGACGCGCCACCGCCCGACGCGCCACCGCCCGACGCGCCACCGCCCGCGATGCGAGTGCGCACACATCGCGAGACCTCCTTCCGGGCGCTTCCGGGCCAACCCAGTTTCCCCGCCATCGAACGCGAGATGCTGGGGCGCTGGCGGGACCAGGGAGTCTTCGAGCGCTCGCTGGCAAGGACCGCGGGCGGGCCGCGATGGACGTTCTACGAGGGCCCGCCGACGGCCAACGGCATGCCGGGCGTCCATCACGCAGAGGCCCGGTCGTTCAAGGACACCTTCCTCAGGTTCAAGACCATGCAGGGCTTCCACGTCGCCCGCAAGGCAGGCTGGGACTGCCATGGGCTGCCTGTCGAGGTCGCGGTGGAGCGGGAACTCGGGCTGAACGGCAAGAAGGAGATCGAGGCATACGGAGTCGCCGAGTTCAACGCGCGCTGCCGTGAGTCGGTGCTACAGCACGTGGACGCGTGGGAAGAACTGACCGAGCGGATGGGCTACTGGATTGACCTGTCGCAGGCCTACCGCACGATGGACCCAGACTACATCGAGTCGGTCTGGTGGTCGCTCAAGGTCATCTTCGACAAGGGGCTGCTGATCAAGGATTACCGGATCAGCCCGTACTGCCCGCGGTGCGGCACGCCGCTCTCCGACCACGAACTCGGCCAGCCCGGGGGTTACGAGACTGTTACCGACCCGTCGGTAACAGTCCGCTTTCCGCTGCTCAGCTTGCCCGAGCGCGCCCATCCGGCCCTCAAGGGCGCCGACCTGCTGGTCTGGACCACGACTCCATGGACGCTGGTGGCCAACACGGCGGTCGCGGTCCGCCCGGATGTGACATACGCCATCGCACGCCGCCCGGGTAGCAACGACTCCGTCGTGGTGGCCGAACCGCTCTTCGCGAAGGTGCTGGGTCAGGGCTGGTACATCGCGGCCAGGGTTACCGGCGCCGATCTGGCGGGCGCCACATACGCGCGGCCGTTCGGGATCATCGACATTCCCGACGCCCACCGCGTCGTCACCGCCAACTTTGTGACCACCGAGGACGGTACCGGCCTGGTGCACCTGGCACCCGCCTTCGGCGCCGACGACCTGGCCACCAGCCGCCTGCACGGGCTCCCCGTGGTCAACCCCGTCGGGCCGGACGGCCGGTTCATCCCGGACATCCCGCTAGTCGGCGGCATGTTCTTCAAGGACGCAGATGCGCGGCTGGTGACCGATCTGACCGACCGTGGCCTGGCGTTCCGCGTCTTCGAGCACGAGCACAGCTACCCGCACTGCTGGCGGTGCCACACGCCGCTCCTCTACTACGCGCTGCCGTCCTGGTACATCAAGACCACCGCGGTCAAGGACAAGTTGCTCGAAGAGAACGAGCGGACAAACTGGCACCCGCCGACGATCAAGCACGGCAGGTTCGGCGAATGGCTGCGCAACAACGTGGACTGGGCACTATCGCGGAGCCGGTACTGGGGCACGCCGCTGCCGCTGTGGGAGTGCGCGGACGGGCACATCACGTGCATAGGCTCGCTGACCGAGTTGTCGGCGGTTGCGGGGCACGACGTGTCGGGTCTGGACCCGCACCGTCCCTACGTGGACGACATCAGCTTCGGATGCCCGGAATGCGGGAGTCCGGCCCGGCGGGTGCCCGAGGTAATCGACGCGTGGTACGACTCGGGTTCGATGCCGTTCGCGCAGTGGGGCGCGCCGTACCGGGGCATGGACGAGCTCGAGAGGGCCTATCCGGCCCAGTTCATCTGCGAGGCGATCGACCAGACCCGGGGCTGGTTCTACTCGCTGATGGCGGTCGGCGCCATCGCGCTTGGCCGGTCGTCCTACGAGAACGTTCTCTGCGTTGGCCTGATCGTCGCCGAGGACGGGCGCAAGATGAGCAAGCATCTCGGCAACGTGCTCGAACCCATCCCGCTGATGGACGCGCACGGGGCGGACGCGCTGCGGTGGTTCATGACGGCGAGCGGCTCACCGTGGGCGGCGCGCAGGGTCGGGCACGGCGTGCTTGAGGAGATCGTCCGCAAGGTCCTGCTCACCTACTGGAACACGCTGTCATTCCTGGTGCTCTACGCGAACGCCGCCGCGTCCGCGGGCGACGCCTGGGGTCCGGGCAGGCTCGGCGAGGCGCCACCGCCCGCGGAGCGGCCGCTGCTTGACAGGTGGGCGCTGAGCGAACTGCACGCTGCCGTGGCCGACGTCACGGCCGCGCTCGATGACTTCGACACGGTACGCGCGGGCCGCCGTATCGCCGGCTTCATCGATGACCTGTCGAACTGGTATGTGCGGCGGTCGCGGCGGCGGTTCTGGGAAGGGCCGCGGGCACCGGACGGCGCCGCGGCGTTCGCCACGCTTTACGAGTGCCTGGAGACGCTTACCAAACTGATGGCCCCGATGACGCCGTTTCTTCCGGACTACGTCTGGGACGTACTGCGCACGCCGGATGCGCCCGAATCCGTCCACCTCGCCGTCTGGCCGACACCCGACGAGTCGCTCATCGACCAGCGGCTGACCGCGCAGATGGCACTGACGCGGCGCCTGGTGGAACTCGGCCGTGCGGCACGGGCGGCAAGCTCGGTGCGCACCCGCCAGCCGCTCGCCCGCGCGATCGTGGGCGGACAGGGCGCCGGCGGGTTCGCGGACCTGCCGGAGCAGTTGCGGGACCAGATCGCCGACGAGCTCAACGTCCGCTCGCTGGACACCCTCGGCAACGTCGGGGCCGAACTGGTCGAATACACCGTGCGGCCAAACTTCCGCGCGGTGGGTAAACGATTTGGCTCCCGAACGCCTGCGGTGGCGGCCGCGCTCAATGCCGCTGACGCGGCTGCGGTGGCAGCCGCGCTAGGCTCGGCCGGCGAGGCCACTGTCGAGGTGGATGGCGCCGTGGTGACGCTGCAGCCAGATGAGCTCATCGTCACCGAGACGCCGAAATCCGGCTGGGCAGTCGTCACGGAAGGCGGGGAAACCATGGCGCTGGACCTGGAGATCACACCGGAGCTGCGGCGGCTCGGGCTCGCCCGTGAGGTCATCAGGCTGATCCAGGATGCGCGGCGCGGCGACGGCCTGGATGTAAGTGACCGGATCGACCTCTGGTGGTCCGCCATGGATCCTGAGCTCGCGGCGGCGCTCGCCGAACACGCCGACACGATCGCGCGGGAGGTCCTCGCCGTGACGGTGACGACAGGTGACGGGGACGGCCGCGCGGGCCTTTACGAACACCGCGATCCCGGGCTCCGCTTCACCTTCAGGTTCCGCCGCCACCAGTAAGCAGGATCCTCTCCAGCGGTGGCACGTTCCCGCCCATCGAGCGTCCCCTCCCCCATGATGGAGACTCTAGTCAATGTGGCAGGCCCGGCAGGGGGTGCAGTCGGCCGCTTCGGCCTCCGCTAGCGCCATCGTGTCCACATCGCTGCCATTGACGGCTTGAATGAGCACGCAGGTCTGCAGGTGATGGCGGGGCACGCCGCGCACCACCCAGACCGACGCGCAATCGCCCGCGTTCGCCGTGTCCAGTTCGGTCGGCTCAGCTTCCGCTGGCATGTGTTGCCCCGCTGGCCCGTCTTGCCTGGCGGCGCTGTCATGCCTGGCGGACGCGGCCGATTCTGCAAGCTCATCCGACTCGGCGACAGCCGCAATGAAAGTCGCACTCGCGCCCCGCTCGACTGACCCCGAACCCCCCGAACCCGGCCGGCACGTCGTGCGCGCGGCTAAGCCTTCCTCGAGCGCTTCGTTGACCGTGACTTCCTCGGCCGCGCGGCTGTGGGTCGCCTCGCGCTGGGCCGCATCGCGCTGGGCCGCATCGCGCTGGGCCGCATCGCGCTGGGCCGCATCGCGCTGGGCCGCCTCGCGCTGGGCCGCCTCGCGCTGGGCCGCCTCGCGCTGGGCCGGGCCATCGGAAGCCGCCCCAGTGCCCGCCAGCGTCCCTCGCACGAACAACTCGCGGCGCATGAAAACGCCCGCCGCGAGCATGAGCGCTGCGGCGACGCTCACGCCGATCGAGATGTACACCAACAGCAAGTTGCTTGTGATCATCGCTGCGAGGAGCAGCAGGATCGCGAACGCGACCCCTGCCGCACTGATGACGATCACAAGCAGCCTCTTTTCCCCGTTGTCAGAAACGTCGCCACCTGATGACGGCTCAGGCTTGGTGAGATTGGTCGCCTCACGGGTCTGGCCCCAGGACGACGGCCCTGCCCTAGCCCGACGGCCCCAGCCCGGCCATCATCCCGACAGCCCCAGCCCGGCCATCATCCCGTCGGCCGGTTGGCCGGACACGCAAGCGGGAGGCCACGGTCCGGGAGCCAGCAGAGATAACCAAGGGGAACGGGCTTCCCGACGCGAGACGCGAGGCGCTTACCGGCGCTCACGCGGCGACGGCCCATCCGCAGGCCGGTACCCACCGCCATGCGGTGCACCGGCCTCGGCGGGAGCCGGAAACGGGCCCGTGCCACTGGACTGCTGGCCGTTGCGCATGTCCGCGTGCTGCAGCGCGGCGGCGACTGGCTGCGGCTGACCCGAACCGATTACCGGGAAGGGGTCGCTGTCAGTCGTCCCCGAGTCCAAGTCGCGGAGCTGGCCTTCCAGGTATGCCTTGAGCCTGCTGCGGTACTCACGCTCGAACGCCCGAAGGTCTTCAACCCTGCGCTCAAGCTCTTCCCGCTGCTGCACCAGGGAGCCCATGGCCTGGCGGTGCCGTTCCTGCGCGTCACGCTCGAGGCTCTCCGCACGTGCCCTGGCGTCACTCGTGACCTGCTCGGCCTGGCGGCGCGCCTTGCCGAGGATCTCGTCTGCCTCGCGGCGCGCCCTGCCGAGGGTTTCATCGGCCTCCCTGCGCGCGTCGGCGATGGCCTGGTCCGCCGTCTGCTGCGCGAGCGCGAGGACCCGAGCCGCCGTGTCCATGTTGTCCTCCGCGGGCGGCATGACCATCATCGCGGGCTCGGGTTGCTTCGGCTCCATCGGAGGCGGCTCGGGGGCCATGAGGTCCGGCTTGGGCTCAATGACGGGCGAGGTATGGAGAGAGGGCACCTTACCCCGCATGCACTCGGTCAGCTTGGCCCGGAGCTCCTCGTTCTCCTGGATCAGCCGGTCAAGCTCTGCCTCGACCTCGTCGAGGAAGGTGTCAACTTCCTCCTCGTCGTAACCTGGCCGAAGCCTGGTCGTGCTGAACTGCTTGTTCCGCACATCCGCGGGCGTCAGCGGCATGTCGTCTCCTTGGCGCGCTTGGAGTGTCCCTGGGGACCGTACCTGTATCAAATCAACCCGACGAGTTTGATCATGGCCAAAACCACAATGAAAAGCACCGTGAAGCTCAGATCCAGGGCAACGTTACCGAGTCGGACGGATGGCAGGAACCGCCGTAGCAATCTAAGCGGCGGATCGGTGGTCGTATAGATCGCCTCAGCGAGAACCAGCACGACCCCCCTCGGTGACCAGGACCGCGAGAACGCTTGTATCCAACTCAACACCAAACGTCCGATGAGCAGCAGCAGGTACAACGAGAGAGCGTAGACAAGAATGACCTTCACGAGTCCCACAACGCTACCCTGCCCTCACGCCCAACGCAGACCTAACCGAAATATTACTCTGTTGTATCCCTACGTGCTGAAGAAATGACTCTACGTCAATTAGTCCTGGTTAGCTCTGATTGAAGAATCCCCGCTGCGCGATCCGAGCCTTGTCCTCCGCAGTCACTTCCACGTTCGCGGGCGAGAGCAGGAACACCTTGTTGGTCACCCGCTCGATGCTCCCGTGCAGGCCGAAGATCAGCCCCGCCGCGAAGTCCACGAGCCGCTTGGCGTCGCTGTCGACCATCTCGGTCAGGTTCATGATCACGGGAGTTCCTTCACGGAAATGCTCGCCAATCGTCCGGGCCTCGTTGTACGTGCGCGGATGCAGCGTCGTGATCCGCGCAAGGTCGGTGGTGTGCTTGACGGAGTCGGGTTGCCCGTCCCACGGGTAGCCCCCGTCCGGGTCGGCGTCGGCCCGGCCCGCGCGGACCTCCTGCCGGTCAGCGGCATCAGCGTGACCGGGCTCCTCATCATACCCTTCGTAGTCCTCGTACGACTCGTACTTGTCCCGATATCGGTCATCGTAGCGGTGGTCGTCCTCCACGAGGCCGAGGTAGACCGCCATCTTGCGCATCGCGCTGGCCATCTGTCAGTCCTCCGTCATGCCAAAGGTGCAGCCGGTGATCGGCTGCTCGCCGCTCAGTGGCCCTGTTGCCACAGCCCCTACGCCCGAACCGGAACGGGTGCTTCGAGCCATGCAGTTTGCTCCGTACTGTCCGAAACCTGCCGTCCGAACCAGCGTCCGAACCCTGCTGCCGTATGAACGTGCCAACCTGAACCTTGCTGTGCAGGGTCGCGTGACCCCTCACGTGCGGGACATTACCTGACGAAGACGCTCCTGGCGCCGAGCAACGCCGTACCGACACGCACGTGTGTCGCGCCGGCATCTATGGCTTCCTCAAGATCCCCGCTCATGCCCGCCGAGATCATGGTGGCGCCCGGATGCCCGGCCCTGACTGCGGCCGCCACCTCCGCGAGCCTGGCGAACGCGTCCCGCGGGGGCATGCCAAGTGGTGCCACCGCCATCACGCCGCCCAACCGGAGCCCGTCCTGTGCGGCCAACTGGTCGGCGAGCGGCACAGCCTGGTCCGCGGAAATGCCGCCGCGCGGCGCGCCGGACACGCCGACTGCGCCATCGAGGCTGACCTGCACCAGGCACGTCACGACCCGTCCTGCCCGCGAGACCTCACGAGCGAGCACCCGGACCAGGTGCGGCCGATCGACGGAGTGGACCACGTCCGCGTATCCAACCACGCTCCGGCATTTCCCAGTCTGAAGCTGACCGACGAAATGCCAGGTCAGCGGGAGATCAGCGCACTGCGCCGCCTTGGGTGCGGCCTCGGAGTCCCGGTTCTCACCAATGTCGGTCACACCGAGCGCGGCGAGTAGCCGGATATCGGACTCGGGCCAGGTCTTGGTGACGGCAATCGCGGTTATCTCGCGCGCATCACGGCCCGCGCTGGCGCAGGCGGCCGCGATCCTGGCACGGAGCGCGGTGAGGTTCTGCGCAAGCTCGCTGCGCCGGTCACGTGCGGGTGACGTCATCCGCGCATCATCGCTCGCGCCAGATCAGGGCGGCAAACCGGCCGGCCTCGCCGTCTCGGCGGTGCGAGCAGAGGTCGCTGGTCTCGGCGGTACATCGCCCGTCCTGCCGGACCCGCCGGACACGAAGGCCGTCAAGCTGGGCCGAGATTCCGGCTCGGATATCAAGGCCGGGAGCACCGGACCGGGTCACGCAGCGAGCCTGCGGGACAGCCTCGGCGACGCGGGCCTGCAGCTCTGCGGGAACCTCGTAACAGCCTCCGCAGATTGCCGGGCCGATCAGGCCGTGCATCCGCGCCGCCTGGGCACCTGCGGCCGTCATCGCACGGACGAGTGCGGGGACCACGCCCGCCTCCATTCCCGCACGACCCGAATGCGCCGCGCCGACAAGGCCGACGTCCGGATCGACCAGCAGGACCGCAGCGCAGTCCGCGGCGAGAACGCCGAGCGCCACCCGCGGCATGTCGGTGAACACGGCGTCTGCCTCCACCGCGGCCTCGCCGGGCCGCACGTAGCTCGCGCGGGCACCGTGCACCTGACGCATCCACACCATCTGGCCAGCCTGGATACCGCATGCTCGCGCGACAAGCTCGCGGTTCCGCATCACCGCGGCGGGATCATCACCGATTGACAGCCCAAGGTTCAGCGGATCGTAGGGCGTCCGGCTGACTCCGCCGAGCCGACCGGTGATGGCTGTGCGCACGCCGGGCAAGAGCTCAGCGCACGATACGCCACTCGCGACACCCATCAGCTATTTAAGGAAGTCCGGTATGTCAAGATCGTCGTCTTCCTCGAAGACAACCGGCCGACGCCGGGTGGTAGCGGCGTCGAAGACGCGTGAGGCGGCCGACGGGTCGGCCTCGGCCGACCGCGCCACGTAGGGCCGCGCCGATGAATGACCAGCCGCGTCGCCCGGCATCTCACCGAGCTCGGTGAGGCCGTCCGGCATCCCATCCGCGCGCTCAGCGTTCCTCGGGGACCCCGTGTTCTTCGAGGACCAAGCGTTTCTCGAGGACCCGGTGCTCTGCGGGAACCCGTTGTTTTGCGAGGACCCGGCGCTGTCCGAAAATCCGGTGCTGCCCGAGAATCCGGTGCTGCCAGAAGATGTAGCGTCCCCATAACCGACCACCGCAGGCGAAGGCCGGGCCGACGCCGCCGCAGGGTCGCCGTAGCCGGATTCGAAGCCCTGCGTGCCAGCCAGGCCTCCAGTGCCCACTGAGCCTCCAGCACCCAGCGAAGCCGTGCCCGCGACCGCGGGCACAGGGTCGAATGACCGTGGAGAGGTGGCCGAGTCCCGTGCTGAGGAAAATGCGGGGACCGCTGCGGCCGAGGTCCCGCTCTCGTCGAACCCGGCGGCGATCACGGTAACGCGCACCTCGTCGCCGAGCGCATCGTCGATGACGGCGCCGAAGATGATGTTCGCATCGGGCGCGGCCGAGTTGGCCACAAGCTGCGCGGCCTCGTTGATCTCGAAGAGACCGAGGTCCGAACCGCCTTGGATGGAAAGCAGCACTCCGTGTGCGCCATCGATGCTCGCCTCGAGCAGCGGGCTCGAGATAGCCATCTCGGCAGCTGCCACAGAGCGATCATCGCCGCGCGACGAGCCAATGCCCATGAGCGCCGAGCCTGCCCCGGACATGACCGACTTTACGTCGGCGAAGTCCAGGTTGATCAGCCCGGGCGTGGTGATCAGGTCAGTGATGCCCTGCACACCTGAAAGCAGCACCTGGTCTGCGGCCTTGAACGCGTCAAGCACGCTGACCTGCCGGTCGGAGATCGACAGCAGGCGATCGTTCGGGATCACGATCAGCGTGTCGACCTCGCTGCGAAGGCGCTCGATCCCGGCCTCCGCCTGGATCGCGCGGCGCTTGCCCTCGAACCCGAAAGGCCGGGTCACCACGCCGATGGTCAGCGCGCCAAGCGACCGCGCCACATTCGCGACCACGGGGGCGCCGCCCGTGCCGGTCCCGCCGCCCTCGCCCGCGGTGACGAACACCATGTCGGCGCCCCTGAGCACCTCCTCGATCTCTTCCCTGTGATCGTCGGCGGCCTTGCAGCCGACGTCCGGATTGGCCCCGGCGCCAAGGCCTCGGGTGAGTTCGCGTCCGACGTCGAGCTTGACGTCGGCGTCGCTCATAAGCAGTGCCTGCGCATCGGTATTGATCGCGATGAACTCGACACCCTTGAGTCCCTCTTCGATCATCCGGTTGACCGCGTTGACGCCACCCCCGCCGATTCCGACGACCTTGATGACCGCGAGATAGTTCTGCGGTGCTGCCACGAGGAAGGACCCTTTCCGCTGGTTTAAGTCGGTCGGCCGAGCTGGCGGGCGCGACCCGCCCTGCGCGGATCCGCCTGACCCAACTCTCACCCTCAAGTTGAGATTTAACGTTATGTCAACCTGACGATTGATACGGACAGTAGGGTCGCTCGGCAGCAGGGTCAACTAACTGGCCACGTTCGGCCTCGGCGTGTCGCGGACAGCCAGGCATATCGTGATTTGCTGGCTTGAGCTGGCGCCCGTCAGCGTGTGGTCGCCACCGTTGGCGCGCTCACGTCGTAATACCGCGCCTTGGTCCGCATCAGCACAGCGAGGACCCGTGCCTTGGCTGCCGCTCCACCCGGGCTCCCCCAGACGACAGTCACACCGCCAGTGAGATGCACCGTGACTTCGTCGGCGGTCGGCGCGGTTACCGACGTCACGCGGCGGGACAACCGCGCAGGGAGAGCATGGAGAACCGCGACCGCAGCCCCGACCGCCGGGCTCGCCCGGAGCGGACCGGACGGCATGAAAAGCGGCATCCCGAGCGGCGGCCGTGAAGCGGACATCACGACGACGCCAAACCGGTCGACCAAGTCGTACCTGCCGCCGTCGGCAACAGCAAGCGCAGGGGTCCGCTCGGTGACGCTTATCGCTATCCCGTCCGGCCAACTCCTGGTGACCCGCGCGGACTCAACTTGCGTGATCGCATCGATCCGACGGCTCGCCGCCGTCGTGTCCACCCGGATGAGCGGCTGCCCCATCGGAATGGCGGCCGCCACGACAACCTGTGTGCGTGACACCCGGTGCAGGCCGGTGACCTCTACCGAGTGGACCACGAAGAAGCGGGAGCCGAGCAGCGCCCAGGCCACGCCCGCGACGGTCCCGCTGAGGGCGAGCAGGACGAAAGTGACCTTCCAGGGATCGGCCGGGCGCCGCCGGCCATCACGTCGCCTGCCCGGGGGCCCAGCGCCATCCGGGTCCCGATGCCAGCCGGGCCAATGCCAGCCGGGCCAGTGCCATCCGGACCAGCGTCTGGGGCAGCGCCCGCTGTGGCGGCGCCGCCCGCGCCGTCCGCGGCTACGGGTGCCGCGGGCGGCCGCGACCACTTCACCGGGCCTCGCCGACGCCGCGGTCGCCGCTGCGAGCGCGCAAAGCCGCCAGGATTAGTGGCCCGAGCGCGGTGACGTCGCCTGCGCCCATGGTGACTACCAGATCACCGGGCTTGGCGATACCTGCGACGACACCCGGAACGGCAGCGGGGTCCGGCGTGAACTGGCGATGGCGGCCCGGCACCGCGTCTGCGACCAACCGCCCGGTCACCCCGGGCTCGGGATCCTCACGTGCGGCGTACACGTCGAGCACGAGCGCCTCATCCGCGAGGCCGAGCACCGCACCGAACGCAGCGGCGAAAATCCTGGTGCGGCTGTACAGGTGCGGCTGGAAGACCGCGATCACCCGGCCTTTCCCCAGCCCTGTGCCAGCAGCGATGTCCCTCGCACTGCGCAGGTCAGCGGCAAGCTCGGTGGGGTGGTGGGCATAGCTGTCGAGCACGCGGACGCCGTCGGCCACCCCCTTGAGCTCCATCCGCCGCCGCGTGCCGCCGAACGCGCCGAGGGCGACGGCCACGTCAGCGGCCGGGAAGCCAAGCTCGACCGCGGCGGCGAAAGCCCCGGCCGCGTTGAGCGCGTTGTGACGGCCGGGGACACCGAGACCGATCCGCAACGGCTGCCGCTGGCCAGCCCGGACCTCGAGGCTGATGCCCATGCCGTGGGGGGTCACCCGGGTCACCCGGTAGTCGGCGCCGACCGCCTCGCCATAGCTGCGGAGGAGCAGTCCACGCCCGGCGGCGGCCGCCGCCAGCGCACCAGCGCCCGGGTCGTCCGCGCACGTGACAAGCAGGCCGCCAGGCCTGATCCGGCCGGCGAAACGCTCGAATGCCGCGGCGATTTCGGCCAGGCTGCCATAGTTGTCGAGGTGGTCGGGCTCGATGTTGGTCACGATCGCCGCATCGGGGGTGAGCAGCAGGAACGACCCGTCGCTCTCGTCCGCCTCCGCGACGAACAGCTCGCCGGTCCCGCAGGAGGCGCCGAGCCCCGTGGACACCAGCGTGCCGCCGATGACATAGCCGGGGTCGGCGCCGCAGCGCTGCAGGGCGGTGGTGAGCATCGATGAGGTCGTAGTCTTGCCATGGGTGCCCGCCACCGCGATCCCCCGCCGCCCGAGCATGAGGGACGCGAGGGCGGCCCCCCGGTGCACGATGCGCAGGCCACGGCTGCGGGCCTCGGCGAGTTCCGGGTTGTCCTGCCTGATCGCGGTGGACATTACGAGAGTGTCCGCGGCGCCGAGATGGCGAGCGTCATGACCCAAGTGGACGACGGCGCCGAGCGCGGCGAGTTCGTCCAGGACCGGCGACTGGCGTGCGTCGCTGCCGGAGACCGTGACTCCGGCGGCGAGCATTACCCGGGCGATGCCGGACATGCCGGCCCCGCCGATGCCAACGAAGTGGACGGCGCCAAGCTCGGCGACGGGAACCGGGTCAGCCGGCGCTACCAGGCCCACGTCGAGGCACCTTCCGTGCGGGCCTCCCGGCTCACGGCTCGCCTCGTGTTACCGCCATCACCTCGCGGGCAAGGGCGGCGTCGGCGTCGCGGCGCCCGAGCGCGGTGGACGCACCTGACATGGCTGCGACCATCGCGGGGTCGCGGAGCACCGGCATCACCGTGTCACGGATCCACTCGGGTGTGAGCTGCGACTCCTCGACGAGCAGACCACCGCCCGCGGCCGCGATCGGCGCCGCGTTCAGCCGCTGCTCGCCATTCCCGTGCGGGAGCGGCACGTAGGCGGCGGGCAGCCCGACCGCGGTAAGCTCGGCGCATGTCATCGCGCCGCATCGGCAGATCGCGAAGTCGGCCGCCGCATACGCGAGATCCATGTGGTCGACGTAGGGCAGCGTGACATACGGCGGACCGTCCGCGGGCATCGAAGCTAGGCCGGCGTTCTTCGGGCCGACGATGTGCAGGACCTGAATCCCGGCCTGCCGCGCATAACCGGCGGCGCCGAATGCTGCCGCGTTCAGCGACCGGGCACCTTGTGATCCGCCGGTCACAAGCAGCACCGGAAGGTCCTGCCGGAGCCCGAAATGCGCCCGTGCCTTGTCGCCGAGGGCGAGCCGGTCCAGGGTGGCGATCTCGCGGCGGAGCGGGATGCCGATGTAGGTCGCGTGCGGCAGTTGCGTGTCCGGGTGGCCGGTGTACACGTACCTGGTGAACCGGGCGCCGAGCCGGTTGGCGAGGCCCGGCCGTGGATTCGCCTCATGTACGACGATCGGCACGCGCCGCCGTCGCGCCGCGAGATATCCCGGCGCCGCGACATACCCGCCGAAGCCGACGAGGACGTCCGCCCGCATCCGGTCCAGGATCCGTGCTGTGGCGTTGATCGCACCTGTCAGCCGACCGGGAACCGTAAGCAACCGCGGCGTCAGCGTCCGGGGCAGCGGCACGGCGGGGATGAGCGCGAGCTGGTAGCCCCGCATCGGGACGAGCCTCGTCTCAAGACCCCGCTCGGTGCCGAGGCAGATCACCTCGATCGACCGATCGTACCCGCGCAGCGCGTCGGCCAGGGCCAGTGCGGGCTCGATATGGCCGGCCGTACCGCCGCCGGCGAGGACAACCCTCATCACCGGGCTTCCCTCCTCGCATACGGTGAATCTTGACGCCAGCCAGGCACCGCCCCGGTTGGCCGACGCGACGTGTTGGGCGGGCGGGCAAGGCGAGGTCCCTACTCGATCGCCCTATCCAGGCCAAGCCAGCTTAGAGCCCGGCGGGCAGCGCCGGGGCCACGATCGGCGAGCGCCTCCGCCGCGCCGGGTTCCCGTTTGGCGAACGCCATCAGCATGCCGATCGCCGCCATCGTGACGAGCAGCGACGAGACCCCCGCCGAGACCAGCGGTAGCGGCACGCCCGTGATCGGTAGCACGCCGATGACCGCACCGATGTTAACCAGCGCCTGGATCACGATCCAGGCGGTCAGGGCCGCCGCCGCAAGCCGCATGAAGGGATCGCTGACCCGGCGTGCGATCCGCAGGCCCGCGTAGCCGAGGCCGCCGTACAGGCCCATCACGCAAAGCGTCCCGCCCAGGCCAAGCTCCTCGCCGAGGACCGCGAAGATGAAGTCACTTGACGGATCCGGCAGCAGGCCCCACTTCTGCCTGCTCGCGCCGAGCCCGACGCCGAACCAGCCGCCCGATGCGAGCGCGTACTTGCCCTGCAGCGGCTGCCATCCCGAGGTTGCCGCGTGCGCCTGCGGGTCCACGAAGCTTGTGATGCGATCAAGCCGGTACGGCGCGGCAATGATCAGGATCCCCACGACCAGGCAGACAAATGCCAGCATGCCGATGAACAGGCGGCCCGGGGTGCCAGCCACCCACAGCAACGCGAGGAAGATGGTGAGCAGCAGGAGCGTCGTGCCAAGGTCGTTCCCGATCATGACAAGAACGCCCAGGATCCCTGCGCCCGGCATCAGCGGCACGAGCAGGTGCCGCCATTCGCTGAGCTGCCCGTGCCGCTCATGGCGAGCTAGCAGGTCGGCGCCCCACAACACGAAGGCGAGCTTGGCGAACTCGGACGGCTGGAGCTGGAAACCCCCGATCTCGATCCACCGCGCCGCACCGTTGGTTTCCACGCCCACCCCGGGGATCACCGCCAGCAGGAGACCCACGATCGAGACGCCCATCAGCGGGTAAGCCACGACACGGAACGCGGTAGGCGGCAGCCGGGATGCACCCCACATGATCGGCAGCCCAAGCGCGACACCAAACAGCTGCTTCTGAAACTCAAGGAACGGCGAGTCGCCCTGCGACAGCATCTGGACCGATGATGCGGACAAGACCATGACGAGCCCGAGCGCGAGCAGCAGCGCGGCGATGCCGACGACGAGGTAGTAAGAGGCCAGCGGGCGGTCAAGCAGGCCGCGCACCCCCGCGAGCAACTCCATCGGCGACGTCGCCGATGACGTGCCCGGCGAAGCGGCCGAACCGGTGTCGGCGGCCGGGACCACGGCCGCGCGCGCTCCCACTCCGTCGGTCACACCGCTCATGATGAGGCGGCGGCGAGCTTGCGCACGGCGGCGGCGAATGCGTCACCGCGTGCGCCGTAGTTCGCGAACATGTCGAGCGAGGCGGCGGCGGGTGCGAGCAGCACCGTGTCCCCCGGGCGTGCGAGCGCCGCGGCCTCGGTCACCACGTGGTCCATCACCCCAGTGTCGGTGCCGCTCACCTCTGCGACCGGGATATCCGGCGCGTGTCGCGCGAGAGCCTGGCGGATCTTGGCGCGGTCCTCGCCGAACAGCACGGCCGCGCGGAGCCTGGCCGCGGCGGCGCTGACGAGATCGTCGACATCCGCGCCCTTGAGCTGCCCGCCCGCGACCCACACCACCGCGGGGTAGGCGGCGAGCGAGGCGGCCGCCGCATGCGGGTTGGTGGCCTTGGAGTCGTCCACGTAGTCGACCCCGCCACCCGGCCGACCAGGCTGATCCGGTGCGGCTGAGGCTCGAATTCCCGCAGCCCGCCGCGCACGGCAGCGGGCGGCGCGCCGTAGGCACGGGCCAGGGCCGCCGCAGCGAGGGCGTTCGCCACGTTGTGCGGCGCGGCCGGCTGCACGTCGGTCACCGGCGCGAGCCTGGCCGCCTCGCCAGGAGCGCAGAACGCACGGTCGGTAAGCATGCCATCCGAAATACCGAGTTGCCCGGGTTCGGGCACCCCGAGGGTAAAGCCGACGGCGGCGTCGCCCGCCGCCTCCGCGGCCAGCCGAGTTGACCACGCGTCGTCGGCGTTGCAGATGGCGATGGTGCCGGGCGCGTAGATCCGTCTCTTCGCTCCGGCGTAGGCGTCCATGCCACGATGCCAGTCGAGGTGATCGGGCGCGACGTTGAGCACGACGGCGGCCAGCGGGCGCAGGGTGGCACTCCAGTGCAGCTGGAAGCTGGAGAGCTCTACGGCGAGAACCGGGTAGGGCGCCGGGTCGGTCACCACCTCGGTGAGCGCGATGCCGACGTTGCCCGCGGCGATCGTCCGGTGACCGGCGGCCTGGAGCATGGCAGCGAGCATCTTCACCGTGGTGGTCTTGCCGTTTGTGCCCGTGACGGCGAGCCATTCCTGCCTGCGTCCGTCAGGCAGGACATGGCCGCAGCTGCCAGGCAAGCTCGACGTCGCCGATGACAGGTAGACCCGCGGCGAGCGCCCCGGCGAGCAACGGCCTGTCCGGCGACCAGCCCGGTGAGGTGACGACAAGCTCTGTGCCTGCTGGAAGGGCGTTCGCGGGCCGGCCAAGAACGATCTTGACGCCCAGCGATTCCAGCTTGGCGGCCTCCGCCCGCCGTTCCTCGTCGTCGCGGTTGTCCACAACGGTCACCCGCGCCCCCCGCGCTGCCAGCACGCGGGCCGTCGGCGGACCGGATACCCCGAGCCCAGCGACGCACACCGCGCGGCCCGCCAGCCTCATGGTCCCCGCGCAGACGGTCATGGAGTTATCCACAGAATCCAGCTCATCCTTCCCGTCCCTCTTGACGACCTACCAGAATTACAAGTAGGGCACCGCCCCCAAGGGCGGGAGGGTCCTGCGGGGAAGGCCCTGCCGGGAAAGGCCCTGCCGGGAAAGGCCCTGCCGGGAAAGGCCCGGCGGTCTCCAGCGGTGGAAGCAAGCGGCAGATCGAGGCATGATAATGGAAGCGGCCGTCCTCAGCTGGGGACTCGATCGGCAGCGAGGAGAAGGTAGGGGACCGAAAAGGACGGCACGTTCCCTTTCCGCCATCCGGATGTCCATGATCAATTGCTTCGGCCACTTGTGATCAAGCCCTCCGGGGAAAGGCCCTGCAAGGAAGCGTGATCGCCGCGCCCACCCGGCATGGCCGCGACCACTCCCGGGCATAGCGAAGGACCTGCAAGGACGCATGGGTCGAGCAGGGACGTTCGGTGACCGAGCAGGGGGCCTCGTGCCGCCGATGGCCAGCGGCGCACCGCCCTCGGACCGGGGCTCATCGCTTGGGCATCCATTCCGTGCACAACATCCCGGCCCACCGCCGTCGGCGCTCTGTCAATGAGAGCGTACTCCGTCCAGGATCTTGTACTCGTCAATGATCGCGTACCCCGTCCATGATTGGGGCCCCGTCCATGATCGCGGTAATTTTTCGGCGTATCCTTCCAATTAGTGACCGCGATCATGGAACCGGGCTTGAGCCCGATGCTGTGCGAGCCCGGAGGGACGCGGCGACTCGCGGGGGACCGCGGGTTTCCAACGTCCAGCGCCCCGACCACTCGGAAGCCTCATTTTGGCATCCATTCCACGTAGAACATGCCGAGCCCGAGCGCGATGAACAGGCCGCAGATCAGCCAGAACCGGACGACGATCGTGGTTTCCGCCCAGCCGAGGAGCTCGAAATGGTGCTGCAGCGGCGCCATCCGGAACACCCGCCTGCCGGTCAGCTTGAACGAGCCCACCTGGATGACGACCGACAACGTAATGATCACGAACAGACCACCAAGAATCGCCAGCAGCAGCTGGGTCCTGGTGCAGACGGCGAGCCCGGCTAGCACGCCGCCGAGCGCGAGCGATCCGGTATCGCCCATGAAGATCTTGGCCGGCGGCGCATTCCACCACAGGAAGCCAAAGCAGGCGCCGAGCACAGACGCTGCCACGATCGCCAGGTCGAGCGGGTCGCGCACACTGTAACACTGCGAGGCGAGGAAGTTCGTGCAGTCGTTGCGCTCCTGCCATATCCCGATCAGCACGTAGGCGGCGAGCACCAGGCCCGCCGCGCCGGTGGCAAGACCATCCAGGCCATCGGTCAGATTCACCGCGTTGGCCGAGGCGGCGATCATGAAGACCACCCACAGCACGAAGAACGGCCCGATCGAGCCGCCGACGTCACGCAGGAACGAAATGTGCGCATCCGCGGGCGTGATGTCGTAGCCGTCCGGGAAACGCTGCACGAGCAGCGCGAACACCACACCGACCACAACCTGGCCGCCGAACTTCGCGCCGCTGCGCAGGCCGAGGCTGCGCTGTTTGTAGATCTTGATGAAGTCGTCGAGGAAGCCGACGAGACCGAGCCCGGTCATCAGTGCGAGCACGAGCAGGCCCGAGATCGAGATCGGCGCCAGCGTGGCGACGTGCCCAACAAGGTAGCCGAGCAATGACGCGACGATGATCACTGTGCCGCCCATGGTGGGCGTGCCACGCTTAGTGGCGTGCGCGGCCGGCCCGTCCGCCCTGATTTCCTGGCCGTAACCGTGCCTGCGGAAGACGCGGATCGCGAGCGGGGTGCCGAGGAGCGCCAGCACGAGCGAAACGGCGGCAGAAAGAAGGATCGTCTTCACGGCGTCACCTCGCCGGGACCGGGCGGCTGCTGACCGGACGTCCCTGGCCCGGGCAGGCCTCGTGGACCGGACGCGCCTCGGTTGACCGGACGGCTCACCGAGCAAGGCCAGCGCCACCTGTTCGAGTCCGGCCGCGCGCGACGCCTTGACAAGGACGACGTCGCCGGGCGCGAGCAGCCCCGTGACGGCCGCCACAGCGGCCTGCCCGTCCGGCACGTGCAGCAGGTCACCCTGCCAGCCAGGCTCCGACTTCGCCCCCGCGAGCATAGGCGCAGCCTCATCACCCACGACGATCAGTGCCCGCACGCCGGCCCTGGCGGCGAGCGCGCCGACTTCCTCGTGGGCCGGCCCGGATGCCTCGCCCAGCTCAGCCATGTACCCAAGCACCGCGAAGGCGCGCCGTCGCAGCCGGCCGTGCCGGCCCTGCCAGCCACGGCTCATCGCCCGCAGGGAGGTGAGCGCCGACGCCATCGCCTCCGGGCTGGCGTTGTAGGCGTCATTGATCACCGTCACCCCATCGGGCCGCTCCGTTGCCTCCATCCGCCACTTGCTGCGCGCCACCGCGGCCGATAGGCCATCCGCGACGGCTTCCACCGTCATACCGAGTTCGCGGGCGAGCGTGGCCGCGGCCAGCGCGTCTGGGACGTTGTGCGCGCCGCGCAGGCGCAGCCGCACAGGCGCGGCACCCTCGGGGGTGACAAGCGTGAAGGCAGGCCGGCCGTCTCCGTCGACCGTCACATCGGCCGCGCGGACGGCGGCGCCGCTTGATCGCCCGAACGTTACCACCCGCGCCGCCGTGCGAGCCGCCATCGCCGCCACCCTGGGGTCGTCCGCGTTCAGCACGGCGACACCGCCGGGAGGCAGCGCCTCGGGCAGTTCGCCCTTGGCCCTCGCGACCGCGTCCAGGCTGCCGAACTCGCCGATATGTGCGCGCCCCACGTTCAGCACCGCGCCAAGCCGCGGCGGGGCGATCTCGCACAGCTTCGAGATGTGGCCGGGTCCGCGGGCGGACAACTCGAGAATCAGGTACCTGGTCCCTTCGCCGGCGAGCAGCACGGTGAGCGGATGGCCGAGTTCGTTGTTGAACGAGCCCTCCGGCGCGACCGTCGGGCCGAGCCGCTCGGCAAGCTGCGCCGTCAGGTCCTTGGTGGTTGTCTTTCCTGCCGAGCCCGTTATCCCCGCGATAGTTAGCCCACTTAGCCCGCGCAGCCGCTTGGCATTCTCATGGGCCAACGCGGCAAGCGCGGCGGGCACATCGGGCACGATCAGTGCGGGCACCCCGGCGGGCCGTGTGGCCAGCACCGCGACCGCGCCCGCTCGCACGGCGGCGAGCGCGAAGTCGTGACCGTCGGCGCGTTCACCTGGCAGCGCGGCGAACAGGCCGCCAGGCCCGGCGCGGCGCGAGTCGATGACGACCGGTCCGCGTACGACCGCACCGGGATCTGCGACCTGGTCCAGGCCCGCCCCGGTGATTGCGGCGATCTGCGCGAGCGTAAGCGGGATCACACGTCCTCCGAATCAGACGCAGCCAGGGTAGTTCGCTGCGGCGCGCGGCGGGCGCCCTGGCGGACAAGCGCCTCCGCGGCCACCTGCCTGTCGTCGAAGGGAAGCACAGAGTCACCCACGTACTGCCCGGTCTCGTGGCCCTTGCCCGCCACCACCACGATGTCACCGCGGCCGGCCGACTCGACCGCGAGCGCGATCGCGGCGGCACGATCCGGTTCGACGATCACATGTGCGCGCTGCGCCTGCGGTACATCGATCGCACCGTCGAGCATCGCCGTCAGGATGGCCAGCGGGTCCTCGGAACGCGGGTTGTCGCTGGTGAAGATGGCCAGGTCGGCCAGGCGGGCGGCGATCGCGCCCATCATCGGGCGCTTCACGGCGTCCCTGTCGCCACCGCAGCCGAGCACGATGGCGAGCGTTCCCTGGGTCACCGGGCGCAGGGCCCGCAGCACCGCCTCCACCGCGGCCGGCTTGTGTGAGTAATCGACGAGCACGGTGAAGTCCTGGTCGGCGTCCACCCGTTCGAGGCGGCCAGGAACACCGGGGCAAGCGCCCACCCCCGCCACCGCGGTCTGCAGCCCGATCCCCGCCTCCACCAGGGCGACCACGGCGCCGAGGGCGTTCGCGACGTTGAATGGGCCGGGCAGCGCCACGACCCCGTCGGCCTCCACTCCTCCAGGGCCTACCACCCGCATCGAGCTGCCGTCCGTACCGAGCCGCACGTCCACGGCCCGCCAGTCGGCTCCCGGGTTGCCCTCGGCCGAGAACGTGCTCACCGGAATCGGCGCGGATCCAGCCAGCACCCGGCCGTACCCGTCGTCGACGTTGACGACCCCGGCCGCCGAGTATTCGGGCGTGAAAAGCCGTGCCTTGGCGGCGAAATAGCCGTCGATGTCCGCGTGGAAGTCCAAGTGATCATGGGACAGATTGGTGAAGACCGCTACGTCATAGGAGGTTCCCGCCACCCGGCCAAGCGCGAGCGCATGGCTGGAGACCTCCATGGCCGCAGCCGTCACGCCCCGTTCCGCCATCACCGCGAACATCGCCTGCAGGTCCGGAGCCTCCGGGGTGGTCAGGGTACTCGCCATCGCCTCGCCAGCAACCCTGGTCTGCACGCCGCCGATGAGCCCGGTCCGGTGGCCGGCCATCTTCAGCGCCTGCTCAAGGAAGTAGGTCGTCGTGGTCTTGCCGCTGGTCCCCGTGACGCCGATGAGCAGCAGACGGGCGGACGGGTTCCCGTACACGAAGGATGCCAGCTCACCGAGCCGCGCCCGCGGGTCGGCCACGACCAGTGCGGGCAGCCCGGCGGCGGCGGCGCCGCCGGCTCCGCTCGCGTCGGTGAGCACCGCCACCGCGCCGCGGGCGGCGGCGTCACCGCTGAACTCGGCACCGTGATGACGGCTGCCTGGCAGCGCGACGTAAAGGTCGCCTGGCAGGACGCGGCGCGAGTCGTGGGTAACGCCGGTGACGATGCGCTCACCGGGCGGTGGCGGCCCCGTCTCGGCACCGGTCTTGGCCCTGATCGCCGAACCGAGAAGTGCCGCCAGGTCAACGAGCGGCCGGGGGTCGAGGTGGCGGGGACGCATGGGCACGGGCACGCCGAGAGGTTACCCGGGATCACGGAGCCGTGAGCCGTACGTACGGTGTCTTGCCCCCAGTCGGCGGGACCTGCGTCGTCTGGAGCGCAAACTTCATGATCTCGTTGAACACGGGCCCCGCGACCGCGTTGCCGTAGTAGTTGGTGCTGCGCGGGTTCTCCACGATCACCGCGACGACCAGCTGCGGGTTGCCCGCAGGCGCGATGCCGACGTAGCTCGAGTTGTACCCGCGCAGGCAGCCGCACGACGGGTCGGTCCGCTGGGCGGTGCCGGTCTTGGCCGCGACCGCGTAGCCCGGGATCAGCCCCCACGGCCCGATGTCCAGCCGCGGCACCCACTGCAGGAGCTGGAGCAACTGCGCGGAGGTGCGCGGCTGCAGCACGCGCCGCTGCTGCGGCGGCTTCGCGGGGATGAACCGGCCATGACCGCCGGTCGTAGCCGCGGTACCCGCCACAATCGTGGGCGTTACCCGCACGCCGCCGTTCGCGATGGTGGCGTAGACGCTGGCGAGCTGGATCGCGGTCATCGCGACACCCTGGCCGAACGACAGCGTGTACCGCTGATTGCCCCACCACTGCGCTGGCGGTGCGAGGATGCCCGCGCTCTCGCCTGGCAGGCCAAGCCCGGTGGGCTGACCGATGCCGAAGTTCTTGAAGTACTGGAACTGGACCTGCGGGCTGACATGCTGGACGACCTGGACCATGCCGACGTTGCTCGAATGGACGAGGATGCCCGCCAGCGTGAGGCGCTCGGTGGGGTGCGGGTCGGCGTCATGGAACTGGAAGCCGTCGACAGTGGTCTGGTAGGGCACCGTGTATGGGCTGTCCGGAGTCTGGCCGCCTCGTTCGAGTGCTGCGGCCGCGGTGATCACCTTGGCGGTGCTGCCAGGCTCGAACACGTCGGCGACTGCGGGGTCGGCGCTAGCCGGGGCGGCCGCCGCGGCACCACCCCGCTGCCTCGCTTCCGCGGCTAGCGCGAGCACCGGACCCGATGGCTGCATCACCACCGCCATGCAGCTGTCGGCGTCCACCTGGCTGACCCGCGCCGCACAGGCCCGCTCCGCCTCCCACTGCAGGTCGGGCAGGATGGTCAGGCGCACGGTCCGCCCGGGCACGGCCGGGGTGATCCTGCCACCGGCGGCCGGGATCGGCTGGCCATCCGCGCCCAGCTGCACCGCCTGGCTGCCGCTGCGCCCGGCGAGAAGTGCGTCGTCCGCGTATTCGAGCCCGGCCGCGCCGTGCAGGACGCCGGAACTGTCGGTGGTGGTGAAACCGATGCAGGGAGGCCGCCAGCGAGCCATCCGGATAGACGCGGTTGTATTCCGGGGTCATCGCGATGCCTGGAATATTCATCGCCCGGAGCTGCGCGTTGATCTGGTCGGCCACCTGCGGCGTCACCATGTCCTTCAGCACCACGTACTCAGGGGACGTCGGGTGGTTCAGCTTGGTCAGCATGTCGTTGGCCGACATGCCCAGGTAACCGGCTAGCTGGCTGGCGTACCTGGCCCGGTCGGCGGCTGTCTGCGCCGCTGTCGAGCCGGTCATCAGGGTCGGATCCGCGTACACGAGGTCGGCCTCGACCGTCATGGCAAGCGGCCGGCCGTCCGCGCCTACTATCGCGCCCCGGACCGCGGGGATCGGCAGGTCATGCAGGCGCTCACGCTGTGCGATGGCGCGGTACTTCCCGTACTCCATGCCCTGGAGCTGCAGCAGCCGGCCCGCGAACAGAGAGAGCACGAACGCGATGCCAAGCACACCGACGCGCAGGCGGCGGATCGCGTCACCGCGGCGGAACGTTCGCCTTGCGGACCGGTGGGTGGCCCCGGTCTGCGGCCGCCGGCCGCGCGCGCGGCTGACCCGCCCGCACGCCCCGCCCCACGGCGTCAGGCCCGCGGCCATCACCCTCGCCGGGCCGGCCCCTGTTGCCGGACCCGTCAGCTGCGCCGTGGCCCGGCGGCTGGACCAGACGATCCGGCAGATCCCCGCTCTCCTCGCCGGAGCGGCTGGGCGGGCCTTGCTGTCTAAGCGCGGGACGCTTGCCAAGCGGGGCGTGCGGGCCCAGCAAGCCGCGGCTCCTGCCGCCGGGCTTCGGCCCAGCGGACCCGGGGCCAGCGGGCCGCCCGGAGTGCGGTGCTCCACCGCCCGGGCCTCGGCCTGGGCCACGGCCGGGCCGGTCGCCCCGCTGTCCGCGACGGCCAGCCTGGTCGTCTCCGCCCGTCAATTGCCGGTCCCGCCGACGAGCGCCGGGATCCCGCCATAGACACGCCCGGACTTCAGGTTCACAAATCGCGGCTGGCTGACCGGGACCATGCCAAGTTTCCTAGCGCCCTGCGCGATCGCGCCGGGCGATTCCGCGTACGCGACCTCCTGCTGCAGTTCCTGCTGCTGGCGCGCGAGCGGGGCGCTTGCCTGCTGCAACGACGTCATTTGGAATGCGCCCGCGGCCAGCACGGTGTTCAGCAGCAGCAGGCAGATGAGGCCCCCGCTGAGCAGGCCCACCACGAGGAAGACGAACGGCGGCCGCCGCGCGGCAGAGAGGGTGCGCGCCCGGAGGGTCAGCGCGGCCGGCCGCGGACCGGGCACGCTGGCCGGCGCGCCTTGCGGGCGTGAGCGTGGTGAGCGTGTGGGGCCTGCTGGGCCCGTTGGACACAAAGGCCCCGTGGTGCGTGTGGAGCGCGCCGGGCGCGGTGGGGCGGCCTGCGATACCTGCCCTGATCGCCGGATCGGATCTGCTACCTGGTTTCCTGGCTGCCGGGGCTGTCCTGGCAGCCGGGGCTGTCCTGGCTGCCGGGGCTGTCCTGGCTGCCGGGGCTTGCCGGCCTGCGTGGTCTTGCCGGCCTGCGTGGTCTTGCCGGCCTGCGTGGTCTTGCCGCCCTGCCGGGACCGTCCGGCCTGCGGGGGATGTCCGGCCTGCCGGGCTGCCTGCTGGCCCTCCTGCGGCGCCGCCTGCCGCCCATGCTGCCCCGCCACCCGCCGCCGGTGGCCCGGCGCCGCCCGGTCGTAGGCCGACGGAGGCGCCGTGACGTGGCCTGCCTCCCCTTGCCGTCGTGTTGTTGTGGTCATGCCGTCCCCTTGGCAGTCATCACGCCGCCACCCGCTCCGCCGCCCGCAGCCGGGCCGACGCGGCGCGCGGGTTGCGTGCCGTCTCTTCTTGGGCTGGCTGCTCCGCCCCGCGGGTGAGCAGCCGGAACTTTGGCTTGCTTGCCGCGAGCGGAAGCGGCAGGCCAGGCGGGGTGGTGTCGGTCACCCGGTCGGCAAGTGCCCGCTTAACGATCCGGTCCTCAAGCGAGTGGTAGGCGAGAACCACGATGCGCCCGTTCACCCGCAGCGCGTCGAGCGCGCCGGGCAGCGCCCGCTCGAGCACGGCGAGCTCGCTGTTCACTTCGATCCGCAGTGCCTGGAACGTGCGCTTGGCCGGGTGGCCGCCGGTGCGGCGCGCAGGTGCCGGGATCGACGCCCGCACAATGTCGCTGAGCCGGCTTGTCGATGTGATGGCAGCCTGCGCCCGTGCACGCACCACCGCGTCCGCGATCCGACGTGCATAACGTTCCTCCCCGTACTGCACGCAGCACATGTGCGAGCTGTCCGGCCGGGTACGTGTTCACAACATCCGCGGCGCTGAGCTCCTGCCCGCGGTCCATGCGCATATCGAGCGGCGCGTCTGCCGAGTAACTGAAGCCGCGCTCTGGCTGGTCCAGCTGGGGTGATGAAACGCCGAGGTCGAACAGGACTCCCTGCGCGTGGCGATAGCCGAGACCGTCGAGGATCTCGGGAATCTCGTCGTATCTGGCGTGCACGAGCGTGACCCGGCCGGCCTGTGATGCGAGTGCCTGCCGGGACCTCTCGATCGAGTCGATGTCCCTGTCCACGCCCGACGAGCACGAGTTCCGGGTGCGCGTCGAGCAGCGCCCGCGCGTGGCCAGCCCGGCCGAGAGTCGCGTCGACCAGCACAGCGCCAGGAGCGTTGAGGGCGGGAGCGAGCAAGGCCAGGACGCGGTCGAGCATGACGGGAACATGCTCATCAGCCGCTGCGTTCACCAGACCCCCTCTCCCTTGAGCAGCAGGCACCCGATCCGCGCTGCCACGCGCCACGCATTCACCCAGAAACTCGGCGTCCGGCCAGGTCTTCATCCGCCGCCACTGCGTTGCCGCTCCGCCTGGCGCCGGGGAAGGGGCGTCAGCCGTCGCAGGCTGGTGCGGGTGAAGACCTCGCCGAGCACCTGCGCGCCCGATCGCCGTCTGCGCGGCGCTGTGGGCGCGCGTCACAACACTCCGGGCAGCACCTCCTCGGATGCGGCTGAGAACGCTTCCTCCTGGTCGGTGAGGTAGGCGTCCCACGCCTGCGCGTCCCAGATTTCCAAACGCGTGTTCGCGCCGATCACTACGCAATCGCGGCTGAGGCCCGCATACTCACGCAAGCTTGGCGGGACCGTGATCCGGCCCTGCTTGTCCGGCACCTCATCGGATGCGCTCGCGAAGAAGACCCGGCTGTAGTCACGGACTCCCTTGGACGTGAGTGGAGCATGACGGAGCGCCCCGGTGATCCGGCCGAACTCTGCCTCGGGGAAGACATAGAGGCATCGCTCCTGGCCCTTCGTGATCACAAGACCTCCGGCGAGCTCCTCGCGGTACTTGGCGGGAAGGAACAGCCGCCCCTTCTCATCGAGGCGTGGTGTGTGGGTGCCGAGAAACAACGGCACTCACCTCCCCTGCCCCCACCTGCGGCACACTGTGAAGCAGCGCCGCTCCACACCGCCCCACTGTACCCCACTTTTCTCCACCGTCAATCACGGCGACCGCCGCCCCAACCCTGTCAGCGGAGCAAACGCGCAGATCACAACCGGTGGAGTGAAGTGGAGCGGGGTTCACTGCGGTAGTGCCGCCGAGCCGGATCGCGAATCAGGTCACCTGCGGCGGCGGGGAGGGCGCCGCGACCGGGTCTTGGCGGAAGCACCTACCGTGGCGCAGGGCACACGTGGCGCAAGACATCGCGCGCGCTGCTCAACGACGTACTGTCGATAGCCAAGGCGTGGTAGGCGCGGCGGGGTATTTTGCACCCGTAACCCGGCGTCAGGGTGGCCTGGCGCAACGGGGCGCTAAGGCGCGCTCCTCGAGGAGGCTACGTGGTACTGGGCACCGGAGCGGGGCCGGAGGACGCGCTCGACGATCTCGTCGGCAGGGCCAGCAAGATCAGCCAGGCCATCCAGTCGGTGATCGAGGGAAAGTCCGGCGCGGTCAAACTCACCCTCACCGTGCTGCTCGCCGAGGGCCACGTGCTGATCGAGGATGTCCCGGGCGTCGGCAAGACGATGCTGGCCAAGGCGCTGGCGCGATCAATCGACTGCTCGGTCCGGCGAATCCAGTTCACCCCGGACCTGCTGCCAAGCGACATTACGGGCGTGAGCGCCTACAACCAGGAGACCCGGGAATTCGAGTTCAAGCCGGGGCCCGTGTTCGCGAATATCGTGGTCGGTGACGAGATCAACCGTGCCTCACCCAAAACCCAGTCAGCGCTGCTCGAATGCATGGAAGAACGGCAGGTCACGGTCGACGGGACCACGTACAGGCTCGAGCGGCCCTTCATGGTCATCGCGACCCAGAACCCAATCGAGATGGAGGGCACCTACCCGCTTCCCGAAGCGCAGCGTGACCGGTTCACCGCGCGCATCTCGATGGGATATCCGGCGGCCGCGGCAGAGCTCGAGATGCTGGATGTGCACTCAGCATCGTCGCCACTAGACGATCTGATCCCGGTCGCGGAGGCATCGGACGTCCGCGACCTGATCGGTGCGGTGCGGAGATGTGCACGTCTCCGAGCCCGTACGGCACTACATCATCAACCTGATCACTGCCACGCGGACCCACCCCGACCTGCGGCTCGGCGCCTCGCCCCGAGCGACTCTGCACCTGGTCCGCGCATGCCGCGCGTACGCCGCCCTGGACGGGCGCGACTACGTGATCCCCGACGACGTGCAGACGCTCGCGAGCCCGGTGCTGGCCCACCGGCTGCTCCCGGCGGCGGAGGCCACCGCCGGGCAGCGGATGCCGGAACAGGTCGTGGCCGAGCTGATCCAGCGGATCCCGCTGCGGCAACGGCGGTGAGCAGAGGCAGACTTCGAAGGAGTGCCGCATGCGGGACGTTATGACAGGGCTCACCACGCGGGGCAGGTCCTTCCTTGCCGCAGGATTTGCCGCCGCCGTGTGCGGGCTCGTGCTCGGTGAGCGCGGGCTGCTGCAGATTGGCGTGCTCCTGATAGCCCTGCCGTTGCTGTCCGCGCTTGCCACCAGCCGCACCAGCTACCAGCTCACGTGCAAGCGGCAGCTGAGTCCCGCGCGGGTGCCGGTCGGCCAGCCCACGGTGGTGACCCTCCGCCTGGCCAACGTGACCCGGCTGCGTACTGGGCTACTGCTCGCCGAGGACGAGTTGCCACATCCGCTCGGTGGTCATCCGCGGTTCATCCTTGATGCCGTTGACGGAGGTGCGGACCATCCTGACCTACCACAGCGACAACCCGGACCCGCCGTACCTCCGCGTATACGCCCTGGACCTGAGCCCAGCGACCGGGAGCTGGGCTCTGGTACCCGCACCAGGTCACCAGCTTGGGACCCGACGGCCAGGTACCGGGCGCTCCTGGGTTGCAGGCGGCACAGTCCCGCCTGACCCGTACGAGCGTAACGGTCGCGCACGGAGTGACCGGGACCGTGTTCAGCGGCTCGCGTGCGGGAACTTTCCTCCCGCTGCCGTACCCTCCCGTCAGGGTGCAGGCAGGCGGCGGCTGGGCAGTGGACCCTGACACGCTCATGATGTGGTCGGCCAACTCGATCAGCGGACTCGGGTACAACGTGACGAGCAAGGACGTCGAGCCAACCCCGCAGGAGCTCCGTGACGCCCCGCCGCCGTCCCCGGGCACCGCCCGGGAAGCGATGCTGCCAACCGCCTACAGCTCGCTGAGCGAGCTCGCCTACCAGATCACCCGCGGCGCGGTCACACCCTACGGCAAGGCTCTCGCGCTGCAGCGTTGGTTCACCCGAGCGGGGAACTTCACATACAGCCTCAACGGGAGCGAGCCGGACACGGTCGCCGGGCTCGAGGACTTCCTGTTGCACACAAAGCGCGGCTTCTGCCAGCAGTTCGCATTCGCGTTCGCGGTACTCGCCCGGCTGCTCGGGATCCCCACCAGGGTTGCGGTCGGCTATACCGCGGGCACGGACCTGGGCAAGGGCAACTGGCGGGTCACCACGAGCGACGCGCACGCCTGGCCCGAGCTTTTCTTCCAGGGCGCTGGATGGCTGCGCTGGGAGCCGACGCCGTCAGGCATCGGTGCCGGGCAGGGCACGGCGAGGCCACCCATCTACACGGTTTCGGCTAGCAGCTCCAGTGGCCCTGGCGGCGCTCGATTCCAAACCAGCACCGGCGGCACCGGACCGCCGCCGGGCCCGGCGCACAGCGCAGCCGTCTTGCAGCAACGGTCCGTCCCCTATGCAGGGCAGGCTGGTGTCAAGCTCGCCAACCACAGTTATCGGCAGTGGCTCTGGTGGCTGCTGCTCCCCGCCGCGCTCGCCGTGATCATCTTGCTCTCGCCGCTTGGCGCCAGGCTGCTCACGCGCCTGCGGCGGATGCTGATCATCGTCCGGGGCACCGAACCCGGCCGCTGGCGAGATCGAGCGGTCGCGTCGCCTGCGGGCGCCGGGCCCTCAGATGCCCGGGTTTCGGGCGCCGCCCTTGCGGGTCAAGGGCCTGCATCCGAGGGGCCTGTGGGCACCGGGCCCGCGCGCGCACGAGCGGCAGACGCCGCAGCGAATGCCGCACGGGCGCGCGTCCACGCGGCCTGGCTCGAAATACACGATGACCTCGAGGACTTCGGTGTCGGCTGCGCGGCGACCGAGTCACCTCGCGCGGTCGTTCACCGTGTCACAGCCGAGCTGCGGCTACCGCAAGCGCCCCGCGACGCGCTCGCCCGGGTCGCCTTCGCAGAGGAACGCGCCAGGTACGCGGCAAAGCTGGCCGACCTGCCCGCGCTCCGCACGGACGTGACCGCGGTACGCAGGGCGGTCGCCGCGTCAGTGAGCTTGCGGGCGCGCTGGCGTGCCCGCATCTTCCCCGCCTCCAAGCTGTCGGCGCTGCGGCGGTTCGGTCGGCACGCGCTGGACGTGTTCGGCTGGATCGAGATCGCCGTGTCGTGGCTGCCCGGGCACTTGCGGTCAGGCAGGGATGCGGCCGAAATGGACACTCCCCGTAAGACCGCCGCCCCGTAAGACCGCCGCCCCGTAAGACCGCCGCCCCGTAAGACCGCCGCCCCGTAAGACCGCCGCCCCGTAAGACCGCCGCCCCGTAAGACCGCCGCCCCGTGAGACCGCCGCCCCGCCGCCCCGTAAGACCGCCGCCCCGTACACCGCGCACACCAGAGGTGCCGCCGGTCCGTGCAGAACCGCCCTGCCGTGACCGCGAGGTGGGCTTACATGTCCCCTTCCTGGCGCCGACGCCAGCGTTCTTCCAGCCGCTCCATGAAGCCGTGACTGGAGGGCCGGCTGCGGACTCGGCGGCCCGGCCGCGCCGAGCGCAGCGCGCGACCGGATGGCGCCCGCCCGGCACCCGAGCCGCTGATGCGCCGCCAGCTTGTGAGGGCCCACATCGCGGTTGCGAGCATGACGAGGAAGCCCGCCACTCCGATCCAGATGTACTTGGATATGACCCCGGAAAGCAGCAGGGCAACACCAATCAAGAACCCCAGCCCCGCCTTGACCACCCGGCGCTTGTAATGCGCCCGTGGGTCACTGGCACGCACGGCGTGCGCGAACTTGGGGTCCTCAGCCTCCAGCGCCCGCTCGATCTGGTCGAGCAGGCGCTCCTCATGTTCAGAGAGCGGCACGGCGCCTCCCATGGCAACTTTCCCCGCGGGAGTCGGGACATGACCTCGCGGTTCTGCGTCCAGAATACGAGTCCGACCATGCCGCGTGGAAGGGACCGTCACGGTTAGGCGGCCATCGCCGTGCAGGCGCCAGATCTCATCACGTACCGCCGCCGCGCGGGTAACTGCCGTCACCTCCGTCCCGGGGGCCGCTCATCGCGTTGGCATCCGCGTTGACCAGCGTGGCAGGACCGACTGCAGCAGAACCGAACCGCGCCACGATCCTGTCCATCGCCCGTTCCGCCTCAGACCAGCGGGACGGACGCTCGCCGAGGGCAAGCTGGGTACCCGCTCCCGTGCCGATGCAGATCAGGTTCGTGGCCCGGATGCCGACAAGCCGCAAGGACGAATGCGGATCGAGTCCTGCGGCCTGGTAAAGCGCGCACGCGGTGGCATGGATCTGGCGCGCGACGTCGGTCGGCTCGGTCAGTGTGCGGGACCGGGTGATCGTGGTGAAGCTGGGGAGCCTGAGCTTCACCACGATGGTCCGCGCAGCGTAACGAGCGGAGCGCAGGCTGCGCGCGGTGCGCTCGGACAGGCGCAGCAGTTCGCGGCGGATCACGTCGGGATCGGCCACATCCTCGGGAAAGGTCTCCTCCGCGCCGATGCTCCTCTCCGGCGTGTGCGGCACAACGGGGCGGGTGTCCTGTGCCAAGGCGAGGCTGGCAAGGTGGCTGCCGACAGCGGCGCCGAACTCGCGCCTCAACGTCGCCGCCGGAGTATGTGCGATGTCGCCGACGGTGTGCATGCCCAGCCGCGCGAGGATCGCGGCGGCCCGGTCCCCCACCCCCCACAGGGCTTGCACCGGCAGTGGGTGCAAGAAGGCGAGCACATCCGAGGGGGGCACGACAAGGAGGCCGTCCGGCTTGCAACGCGCGGAGGCCAGCTTGGCGATGAACTTGGTCGGCGCGACGCCGACCGAGCAAGTGATCCCGTGCTGTTCCTTGATCTGCGCGCGGATCACGCCCGCGATCCTGGCCGGCGGCCCGAGCATCCGCCGCGCGCCGGCAACGTCGAGGAATGCCTCATCGAGCGACAGCGGCTCGACGAGCGGGGTGACACCGCGGAAAATACTCATGATCTCGCGTGAGGCCGCCGCGTATTCACCACGGCGCGGCGGCACCAGCACGGCCTGCGGGCACAGCCGCATGGCGCGCGCCGTGGGCATCGCCGACCGTACACCGTACGCGCGGGCCTCGTAGGTGGCGGACAGCACGACGCCGCGGCCCCCGCCCGCCACGATCACCGGCTTGCCACGAAGTCCTGGCTGATCACGGACCTCCACGCTGGCGTAGAAGGCGTCCATGTCGGCGTGCAAGATAAAGCAGCCCGCGTCGTCCATCACCGGTGCCCGAAGACGTGCAACTGCATGGCGATGTCGCGCAGCGCCGGGTGCTCCGCAGCGGCCTGCTCAAGCGCGAGCAGCGCCGCGCCAGCGCCCGGGTCAAAATCTAGCAACGCGCTCGGCACCAGATCGGAGAAGACGCGTATCCCGTGCGCGGCGCCGGGCCGCAGGCCCGCCTTCTCGATCAATCCGGTGAGACCGGCCAGAGTGAACCGGCGCGGCGACCCAGCGCCGGCCGCACCAGGTTCTGTCTCGCCGAGCAGATGCCTTGCCTCGTCGAAATGACCGGTGAGCGCCCGGTGGATGATGGCCGCGACCGCACCCGCGGCGAGCACGCTAACCGCGCCGCCCGGGCGAAGGACGTGGGCGATCGTCACGAGAGCGGCCGCCGGGTCGTCGACATATTCGAGCACGCTGTGGCAGAGGACCAGGTCGGCTCCCGACTCGCCGGCGATCCCGGGCAGGTCGGCCACATCTCCCAGGACCGCGACCAGCGGCACGCCCTGCTCGGCGGCACGGCGCTCCGCCGCGGCGAGTGAATCGGGGCTCGGATCCACAACCGTCACCCGGTGGCCCAGGCAGGCGAGCGGCACGGCGAATCTCCCCGTACCCCCGCCCGCGTCCACGATGTCGAGGTGCTCGCGCCCAGTCTGCTCCGCGCGGGCCGACGCGGCACCGCGCAGCGCGGCCCACACCACGGCCGTGCGCGCCGCGTTGCGCCTGCCCAAATGATCCTCGGCCACGGCCACCCTCCTCGTCACGTCGCCACCCGCACTCAAATGTAGTGGCGGGGCCTGACAATCCGCCTGCACCACCAGGGGCAGCGAAGCTCGGTACCGATTCTTAACGGCTGCGCGGCGATGGCGCCGCAAATGAGCGCGCATTCGTGATAACGGGCAGGCCGCACGGGGCAGGCCGCACGGGGCAGGATGAGGCCATGGCGCTGCCCACGATTGACCGCAAGCCGTTGTACGCGCCGCGGGGGGCCGTCGCGACCAGCCAACCGCTCGCGGCCGCGGCTGGCCTCGCGGCGTTGCAGAGCGGCGGCAACGCCGTGGATGCCGCCATCGCCACCGCGGTCACGCTTACCGTCGTGCAGCCGGCCTCCAACCACGTGGGCAGCGATCTGTTCGTCCTGGTGTGGGATGGCCGGCAAGTGCACGGGCTGAACGGGTCCGGGCGGGCGCCCGCCGGGCTCACCGCGGCCGAGGTCCGCCGCAGCGGCCATCTGAGCATGCCGCTGCGGGGCTGGCTGCCGGTGACCGTACCCGGGGCACCGCGCGCCTGGCGGGACCTGCACGACCGGTTCGGCAGGCGCCCGTTCGAGGACCTGCTGCGGGACGCGATCGAGTACGCGGACCGTGGTTACCCGGTATCGCCGACCGCCGCGCATCACTGGAGGGCGGGGATCGCCGAATCCGGGCACCTGAGCGGGCCCGAGTTCGAGGGCTTCCTGCCGATGTTCGCGGCCGGCGGACGGGCGCCAGCCGCCGGCCAGAACTGGCGGAGCACAGATCTTGCGGCGACGTTGCGCCGCATCGCGGCGACGGGCAGCGACGACTTCTACACCGGCAAGACAGCTGAGCAGATCGTCGCGTTCTCCAGAAGCACCGGCGGTTACCTGTCCGAGGCCGACCTGGCTGGGCACACCAGCACCTGGGTCGAGCCCATCTCGGCAACCTACCGCGGTCACGAGGTGTGGGAAGTGCCGCCGAACGGCCAGGGCCTTGCCGCCCTGATCGCGCTCAACATCCTCGGTGGCTTCGACATGCCCTCCTACCAGTCAGCTGAGAGGTACCACCTGCAGATCGAGGCCATCAAGCTCGCGCTCACCGACGCCCAGCACCACGTCGCCGACCCGGAGCACGCCACGGTGCCGGTCGCCGGCCTGCTCGCCCCGGATTACGCACAGCGGCGGCGGGCCCTTATCGGTTCGCTGGCGCTGGTGCCGCAACCGGGTGAGCCGGACCGCGGCGGCACTGTCTATCTGTGCGCCGCCGATTCCGATGGCGTCATGGTGAGCCTGATCCAGTCGAACTACCTAGGGTTCGGCGCGCACGTGGTCGCGCCGGGCACGGGCGTGTCACTGCAATGCCGCGGCGCGGGTTTCTCGCTCAATGACGACGATCCCAACTGCCTCGCACCCCGCAAACGGCCCTACCACACGATCATTCCCGGCTTCCTCACACGCGACGGTATGCCCGTAGGGCCGTTCGGGATCATGGGCGGGCACATGCAGCCGCAGGGGCATCTGCAACTGATCAGCAACACGGTCGACTACGGCATGGATCCGCAGGCCGCCCTCGACGCGCCACGCTGGTACTGGGCGCGGGAGCGACGCGTGCACGTAGAGCCGCGGGTGCCCGCGGCCGTCCGCGCCGCGCTCGCGGAGCGCTGCCACGAGGTCACCACAGCCGGCGCGGTCGATCTCGTCGGCTGCGGGCAGGCGATCTGGCGGCTGGCCGAAAGCGGCTACGTCGCGGGAACCGAGCCCCGCGCTGACGGGTGCGCGCTCGGCTACTGAGGGGCCGGCAACGCCGCCCGCAGCTACTGCTCCGCCGCCGGCGCCCCCTTCAGCTCGAGCAGGCGGGCGAGCAGGCCGTTGACGAACGCGGCCGAATCGTCGGTGGAAAGCTGCCCGGCGAGCAGCACGGCCTCGCTGATGGCGACGCCGTCGGGCACATCGTCGGCATACAGCAGCTCGAACACGCCGATCCGCAGGACGTTCCTATCTACCGCGGGCATGCGGTCGAGCGTCCAGCCGGCCGAGTGGCGGGCCAGCAGCGCGTCGATATGCTGGCGATGCGCCTGCACGCCGTGTACCAGCTCGGCGGCGTACGCCGGTACCGGCGGGCTCGCCTGAGCTGTTCGCTCGGCCAGCACCTCGGCCACCGGCGCGCCGCGCAGCTCGGCCTCGAACAGGACATCGAGCGCGCGCTTACGGGCTTTGCTTCGCGCTGGCACCGCGACCGCCACCTTCCAAGGCTTGACACATGGGGCGTGGATCGGCCGATTCACATCCAACCGTGAGCGGACCACTACCGTCTGCGGGATCCCGGGAGTCGTCCCCGTGGGGCAATACAGCCCTAACGGCTGCGCGGCACGGATCATGCGCGCCCGAGATACTCGCCGCTGCGCGTGTCGACCTTGATCTTCTGGCCGGTGGTGACGAACAGTGGCACCTGGACCTGCGCGCCGGTCACCAGCGTGGCTGGCTTCGTGCCGCCGGTGGACCTGTCGCCCTGCACGCCGGGATCGGTCTGGCTCACCGTCAGCTCGACCGCCGCGGGAAGCTCGACGTACAGCGGCGTTCCCTCGTTGAACGCGATCGTGGCCGTCTGCTCCTCTAGTAGGTAGCCCGCGGCGCCGCCGACGACGTCCGCGGGGATGTGCGGCTGGTCGTAGTTCTCGGTGTCCATGAAGACGAAATCGCCGCCCTCACGGTAGAGGTACTGCATCTCGCGCTTGTCGACGTTTGCGACGTCGACCTTCACCCCGGCGTTGAATGTCCTGTCCACCACCTTGTTCGAGAGCACGTTCTTCAGCTTCGTTCGCACGAACGCGCCACCCTTCCCCGGCTTGACGTGCTGGAAGTCGACAACATTCCAGAGCTGCCCGTCGAGGTTCAGGGTCATGCCGTTCTTCAGGTCGTTCGTGGTGGCCACGGCTGTCGTCTCTCCCGCAAAGCAGGGCCGCCCGTCACAATACGAGCAGCTCCCTGGTGGTCGTCGTGAGGAGTTCCCGCGGTCCCGCCCCGGAGCGCACCACCAGGGTGTCCTCGACCCGGACACCGCCCTTGCCCGGTAGGTAGATCCCGGGCTCAACGGTGATGGGAACTCGGTCCCCGAGTGTACCGGTCCCGTCGCTGGTGAATCAGCGGTGCCTCGTGGATCTCCAGGCCGACGCCGTGGCCGAGCCCGTGTCCGAAATGCCCGCCGTAACCGGCCGCCGCGATGAGGTCGCGGGCGGCGGCGTCCACGTGCGCGACGCGTGCACCGGGCTGGGCGGCGGTCGACGCCAGCCTGCTGCGCCGCGGCCACGAGCCGGTAGACCTCGCGCTGCCAGCGCGCAGCGGCGCCGACCGCAACGGTCCTGGTCATGTCCGCGTGGTAACCGCGGTAGCAGGCGCCGAAGTCCATGGTGACCAGGTCGCCCCGCTCGACCGGCCGGCCGGCCGGAACATGATGCGGGATAGCACCGTTCGGCCCGCTCGCGACGATTGTGGCGAACCCGGCCCTGTCGGCGCCAAGCTCCAGCATGCGCCGCTCAAGCACCGATCGCGAGCTGTTTCTCGGTGATGCCCGGGCAGATTGACGGCAGCACCTCGTCGAACGCCTGGCAGGTGAACCCGCACGCCGTCGCGATCGCGGTGATCTCCTCCTCGTCCTTCACCATGCGCAGCTCTTCCACCACACGGCCCAGCGGTGCGAGGTCGATTTCCGGTCTGTCACAGGCCAGCGTCGCGTGCTGCTCCACGCTCATCGCGTGCGCCTCGAACAGGATCCGGCGCAGCCCCTGGCTGGCTGCATGCGCGGCGAGCGATGCCACGACATCTCGCGTGGTGAGGCGCTCCACATCGGGGCAGTCACGCTCCGCGGCGAGTGCATACCTGCTGTCGGTCGCGAGCACGGCAGGCTGGCCGCCAGCCGCGGTCACAAGCAGGGCCGCGTTCGAGCTGGCGAGCCCGGTGAGGTACTCGACGTTGATCAGGTAAGTGATGAGCGCGGCATCGGCGTCCTGTCCGGCGATCTTGCCCGCAAGGAGCTGCCGTCGTGCGGCATGAGCGTCCGGCATGCCAACGACTGTACGCAAGCGTGCGCAGCCGGATCCGCCTGGCGAGGTGACTGCCTAGCGGCGCACGTCAGCACGCGAGGTCGCGGATCCGCTCGATCAGCGTCAGGAGGCGAGGTCGCGGATCCGCTCGATCAGCCGCACCCGGCCGACGTGGCTGGGCGCGATCGGGGTGACGTTGAGCGTGCTGACGCCAGCCTCTCGCAGCGCGGCGAGCCGCTCGCGCAGATAGGGCTCCGGCCCTACCAGCGAGGTACCCGCAAGCAGTTCGCCCGGCACGGCCGCCGCTGCCTCGTCCTTCTTGCCATCCAGGTAAAGGTCCTGGATCTGCTTGGCCTCGGCCTCGTAGCCGTACCTGCGCGCGAGATCGTTATAGAAGTTGCGGCCTCTGGCACCCATGCCGCCGATGTAGAGGGCCAGCATCGGCCGGAAGAAGTCGAGCACCCCCGCGCTGTTCTCACCGATCGCCAGTGGCGCCTGCGCGATGACGTCGAGCGGTGCAAGCCCGGCATCCCGCTTGGCCCGGCCGGCCGCGAGCGCCCCGCCCCATACCTGCGCCGCCTTCTCGGGCAGGAAGAAGATCGGTTCCCAGCCGTCGGCAAGTTCGGCGGTCATCGTCACGTTCTTGGGGCCGATCGCGGCCACGACGATCGGGATGCGGTCCCGCACGGGATGGTTGATCAGTTTGAGCGGCTTACCGAGACCGGTCCCCGCCTCCGGCGGCAGCGGGATCTGGTAATAACGCCCGTCATACGTGAGCCGTTCCCGGCGCCAGACCTTGCGGCAGATCTCGATGATTTCCCTGGTCCGACCGAGCGGTGCGTCGTAGCGCACGCCGTGCCAGCCCTCGATGACCTGCGGGCCAGAGGCGCCTATGCCGAGCACGAACCGGCCACCGGAGACGTAGTCCAGGCCAGCCGCGGTCATCGCGGTGAGCGTGGGCGTCCTCGAATACAGCTGCAGGATCCCCGAGGCGAGCTGGATCCGTTCGGTCTTGGCGGCGAGGTAGCCAAGCTGGCTCACGGCGTCGAAGCTGTATGCCTCGGGCACGAAGACGATGTCCAGGCCCGCCTTCTCGTAGTCGGCAAGTTCCTCCGCGGTCTCCGCGAAACCGCCCGCATAGCCCAGGGGCATCCCGATTCGCATATGCCGCACCTTTCACGGATTCGCAAGTGCCGAATGTCGTTCAGCTACCACTTTGGACAGTAGCTGGCGCGGCACAAGTGCTCAGGCACTGACGGCACGGAAGCGGGCCTTCCGCCGCGTTCCGTTCTATTCGGTGCTGTCGCCCATGCCCGCGATGGCCTGGAGCGCGAGCTGATATGACATCAGCCCGAACCCGGCGATCGTGCCGTCCGCCACGCCGGCCACCACCGATGCATGGCGGAACGTCTCGCGGGCGGCGGGGTTGGAGATGTGCACCTCGACGAGCGGGGCGGTCCGCTGCGCCAGGGCGTCCCGCAGCGCGTACGAGTAGTGCGTGAACGCCGCAGGGTTGAGCACCACGGGCGTCCGGGCGTCGGCTGCCTCGTGCACCCAGTGGACCAGCTCGGCCTCGTCGTCGGTCTGGCGCACTTCGACGTGCAGGCCGAGTGCCCGGCCGGCGGCGCGGCACAACTCGGTCAGGTCGCGCAGCGAAGCCGTGCCATACACCTCGGGCTCACGGGAACCGAGCCTGGCGAGGTTGGGCCCATTCAGCACGAGCACCTGCCTCATGAGCCGCTGACCCCCGCGTAGGCCGCGGCGAGGAGCTCTTCTGGCGGATCATCGAGGACGCCCGGCTTGGCGAGGCCGTCGAGAACCACGAAACGGAGCCGCGCACCCCGCACCTTCTTGTCCACCGCCATGGCCGAGCGCAACTCCGGCCACGCTCCGCTGTGGTAGGCGGTCGGCAGCCCGACGGCGGCCAGGACCGAAGCGTGCCGCGCGGCGGTGCCGTCGTCGAGCCGGCCGGTCATCCGCGCGAGCTCCGCCGCATAGACCATGCCGATGGCGACCGCTTCACCGTGCCTGAAACAGTAGTCCTCCGCATGCTCGATCGCGTGGCCGAGTGTGTGCCCATAGTTGAGGATCTCGCGCGGGCCGGTCTCGCGAAGATCTGCCGAGACCACCCTTGCCTTCATCCGCACCGCCCGTTCGACCAGCTCCCGGGTATGAGCGCCATCGGGTGAGCAGGCGCCCTCCGGGTCATCCTCGACCAGGTCGAGAATGGCCGGGTCCGCGATGAACCCCGCCTTGACCACCTCAGCGAGGCCGCTCACATAATCCGCGCGGGGCAGCGACACGAGCGTGGTCAGATCGCACAGCACCCCCGCGGGCGGGTGGAACGCACCGACCAGGTTCTTGCCAGCCGGGATGTTCACCGCCGTCTTGCCGCCGATCGCGGCGTCCACCATGGCAAGCAGCGTGGTGGGGAGCAACACGAGCTGGACGCCGCGCAGCCAGGTGGCGGCGACGAAACCCGCGAGGTCGGTGACCGCTCCCCCGCCCACCGCGACGACGGCGTCGCGGCGGGTGATGCCGCCGGCCGCAAGGCCCGACCACACCGCGGCCGCCACGCCGATCTCCTTCGCGGCCTCGCCGCCGGGTACCGGTTGCGGGCGTACGAGGAAGCCCGCCCGCTCGAGGGCCGAGTGCACCGGCCGGGCGATCTCGCCGAGTCCTGCCGCATGTATCAGCGCGACCGACCGGACACCCGCTCCAACCAGGCCGGGCAGTTCGCTCAGCACGCCGGTGCCGATCACGACCGGGTAAGGCGAGCCGCCGGCGACCTCGATCCGGGTGATCACCGGGACGGCCCGCTCCCGCCGGACGCCGCGTCGATCTTCCCTGCGATCTGGTCCGCTATCTCCTCAGGCGCGTAGTCATCTGTCGGCACAGTCCAGGTGGCGAGGCTCTGGTAGACAGGCAATCGCTCGGCAAGCAGGAGCTTGAGCTGTGCGCGCGGGTTGCCGATCAGCAGTGGCCTCGGCCGGTCCAGCCCGTTGCGGTGTGCCAGCACGGCCACGTCGGCCTCAAGGTAGATCACGGTCTGGCCGCTGAGCAGGCGCTGGGCCTGCGGGTCAAGCACCGCGCCGCCACCGAGCGCGAGCACTCCACGGTGCTCGCGCAGTGCCGCCGCCACGGCCGCCCGCTCGAACGCGCGGAACACTGGCTCGCCGTCCTGCACGAAGATGTCGGCGACCGGCTTTCCCGCGGCCGTTTCGACGTCGTTGTCCGTGTCACGAAACGCAACGCCGAACCGGCTGGCGAGCAGCGGGCCGACGGTTGACTTACCCGCACCCGGCGGCCCGATCAACACCGCCAGCGGCCCGTCAATCATGACAGCTCACTCATGGCGGCCCCACTCACGACGGCCCGCGCTGATGACTGCTCCGTCCCGCGGTCATGACTTCCTTTCTTCCGGTGCCTGCAGCCGCACCTGCCGTTACGTTGGCCATCCCGTCGGGGGTATGGCCAGCGAGGCCAGGTATCCACGAAGGTTACGCGCGGTCTCATCGACCGAGTCACCGCCGAACTTCTCCGTGGTGGCGTCGGCCAGCACCAGGGCCACCATCGATTCCGCGACCACCCCCGCCGCGGGCACCGCCGTGGTGTCGCTGCGCTGGTTGATGGCCTTGGCCGGCGCGCCGGTGCGCAGGTCGACCGTGTCGAGCGCCCGCGGCACCGTGGAGATCGGTTTCATCGCGGCGCGCACCCTGAGCACCTCGCCGGTGCTGATGCCGCCCTCGATCCCGCCGGCCCGGTTGGTCCGCCGCCGTAGTCCTCCGGCGGGGGCGCCGCCGGATCCGCTGAGCTCGATCTCGTCGTGCGCGTACGACCCACGGCGGCGTGCGGTGGTGAATCCGTCACCTATCTCGACGCCCTTGATCGCCTGGATGCCCATCAGCGCCGCGGCCAGCCGGGAATCAAGCCGCCTGTCCCAGTGCACGTGGCTGCCGAGCCCAGCAGGCAGGCCGTAGCCGACGACCTCCACCACGCCGCCGAGCGTGTCGCCGTCCTTGCGGGCCGCGTCGATCTCGGCGATCATCGCCGCGCTTGCCGCGGGATCGGCGCAGCGGACCGGATCGGCGTCGACCCGCTCCCGGTCCCCGGGATTAGGGACGAGGCCATCGGGCGCCCGCGCCATTCCGAGCGCGACGACGTGGCTCAGTATCTCTATCCCTGACGCCTGCCGGAGGAAGGCGCGCGCCACCTCGCCGAGCGCGACACGCGCCGCGGTTTCCCTGGCACTTGCCCTTTCCAGGATCGGCCGCGCGTCGGCTGCCCCGTACTTCTGCATTCCGGCCAGGTCGGCGTGGCCCGGGCGGGGCCGCGAAAGCGGCGCGTTTCTTGCCTGGTCGGCGAGAACCTCGGGATCGACCGGATCGGCCGACATCACCAGCTGCCATTTCGGCCATTCTGTGTTGGCGATCCTGATCGCGACCGGGCTGCCGAGGGTGCGCCCGTGCCGCACCCCGCCGATGATCTCCACCTCGTCCTGCTCGAACTTCATCCGCGCGCCGCGCCCGTAGCCGGCCCGTCGCCGCAGCAACGCGGCGGCGATATCGCTGGTGCTGGTCCGCACGCCAGCGGGCAGGCCTTCCAGGATCGCGACAAGGGCAGGGCCATGTGACTCCCCCGCGGTGAGCCAGCGCAACATGCTGCCGATCCTGCCACGTATGCGGGCTCACCGCGTGCCAGGGCTGGGTGCCAGGGACTGGGCTGCCGCGCCGCGGTCGTCCCGCCCGGCGCGCGGCGGGCGTCAGCGCGACGCGGCGGCGCCTCGGCGGAAGGCCCAGCAGCGATAGCACCTGCGACAGAAAAGAAAGGTGAAAAGGAAAATTCTCGGACGGCTCTTGACTATTACTTTGCTGCGCGCGGGGTACCGCTATCAACTGGGGCGCGAGGCGGATCGCCATATACGTTTCGTCCGCTTTGCCATTATAGAACAGCACATAAGTGTTATCGGGGGAATGCACATGAAGACAATTCGGCACGTCCTGCCTGGCGCCGCACTGGGCGCGGCCCTGCTCGGCCTCGCCACACCCAGCGTGGCGATGGCCACGCCCGGATACGTGGGTGGTCCGGCGTCGTTCACCCAGGGCAGCACAGGTAGCGGCCCGGGCCCGGGCCAGGACGGGCACGGGCCAGGAGGGCACGGGCCCGGCGGGCAAGGGCCAGGCGGCAGGGCCCGGCGGGCACGGGCCAGGCGGCAAGGGCCAGGCGGGCAAGGGCCCGGCGGGCACAGGAGGGCCAGGCCGGCGGGCAAGGGCCCAGGCGGGCACGGGCCCGGCGGGAACTGGCACGGAAAGCCCGGCAACGGCTGGCACGGCAACGGCTGGCACGGCAACGGCTGGCACGGCAACGGCTGGCACGGCAACGGCTGGCACGGCAACGGCTGGCACGGCAACGGCTGGCACGGCAACGGCTGGCACGGCAACGGCTGGCACGGCAACGGCTGGCACGGCAACGGCTGGCACGGCAACGGCTGGCACGGCAACGGCTGGCACGGGAACGGCAACGGCAACGGCAACGGGAACGGCAACGGGAACGGGAACGGCAACGGCAGCGGGAACGGGAACGGCGGCCACGGGCACGGCGGCCATGCATCGGGACCGAAGCCGGCGCGCCACATGCCATCCGGCGGGGCCGCCACCGGTGACGGCACCACGTCGGGCGGCTCCAGCCCGCTTGTCGCGGGCGGCATCGCGGTCGCCGGTCTCGGCGGCCTGGCAGGCATCTTCGCGGTGCGTCGACGGCGCGCAGCGGCCAGCGACTGATGAAGTGCGGCAAGGGCGGCGGCTTCCGGCTGGAGGCCGCCGCCCTCGCCCTCCTCGCGGCCGGCGCGACGATGGCCCTGACCGGCTGGTACTCGCGCTATGAACCCCCGCCTTTCCCGCCCGTGTCCGCGGCACGCGCTGCGCCCGGGCTCCGGCCTGGCGGATGGGACGGACGCAGGGGCGTTCCCGCCACCGGCGCTGCGCTACTCACGCCCGGTTCACGTGGACATCCCGGCGATCGGTGTGCACGCCAGGGTCATCGCGCTTGGCCAGAACGCCGACGGCTCGGTGCAGGTGCCGCCGCTGTCCACCCCGTTCCTCACCGGCTGGTTCGACCGGGGCCCCGCACCTGGCCAGCGCGGCGCGGCGGTGCTGGTCGGTCACGTGGACTCGGCCCTGGTCGGGCCGGCCGTCTTCTACCGGCTTGGCGACCTGCGGCCGGGTGAACCCGTCAGCGTTATGCTCGCCGACCGCCGCGTCGTGGTGTTCCGTATCTACTCGGTAGCGATGTATCCGAAGGACGCCTTCCCGTCTCGCCGCGTCTACGGGAACACGGCCCAGTCCGAGCTGCGGCTGATCACTTGCGGCGGCCCATTCGACGAAAGCACGGGAAGCTACCTGGACAACACGGTGGTGTTCGCCCGTCTCGCCGCCGTGGGCGGAGCTGAGCCCGGCCCGCCGGTGCCCCTGTCAGCCCGGCAGCCACGGCACGACAGCGATCTCGATGCCGCGCCGGAACCTGCCCGCCAGGTTCGTCATGATCGCTGACGCCGCGCGGCGGGCCGCTGCCTCCGGCTGGGCCGGCGTGAGCCCCCGAGCCGCGCCACCCGGCCGCGCGGCGAGCACAAGCCGGACGGTGAGGTCGGCTCCGCCGGTTCCCGCGGTTCCGTTCACCAGTACCGCCGCCGCGATGTCGGGATCTTCCGCGACCACGGCATCCACCGCGGCGCGAACATCCGGGTCATCGGCTGGCCACGGCGCGGGCCTGCCCGCAGCGAGCGCGGCAAGCCTCGCGCCCTCCACGACCAGCGGCACCGGTCCCGCGACATCCACGACTAGGGCGTCCGCGGCCTCACCCGCCGCCGCCTGGCAGACCTGATCCGCTCCCGCGGGTAGCGGCCGCGCGTCCGGCCGCCATCTGCCGAGCGCGTCCAGGCCGGTAAACGCGATCATCGCCCGGCGGCCATCGCGCCCGGCAAGCACTGGAACTGTCATCTCGCTGATCTTCTCGCGGCGGAGCACGCGGCCATCCGGTGACCTCGCATCCCCGGTCTCGGTGAGGGCCGCAACGACCGGCACCAGCAGCCGGGCCCGAGCGAGCGCGGTCAGCACGGCGTGCTCACTTTCCCGCCCGGCCGAATAGGCCGCCAGCGCCGCGGCGAGCAGCGGTTCCGCCGCGCCATCGTCGTCGCGGAACCGCCGATCCGGTGTGGTCAGGCCAGGCACGCTTCCGAGATTACGGCAGCCGGCCGAGGCGTCCGGCCAGGCCCGCTGGGCGGGTTGGATCCCGCGCGGGTGGCAGGCGCTGACGGCCTGCCCGGGGCACGTTCCTATCGGCACGGCGAACGGCGACCAGGACAGGCCGCGGCACCCCGGCCGGGCCCCCCGGAAGCGGTTGAGACGATATTTCTGTTATGGGATCATTCTTGACTGCACTGCAGTCCTGACTCGAGGGAGAGGCGTGTCCCAGGGTGCGGATCCGGTCCTGCCGGTCGAACGGGGAATACCGATGCAGAAGGTGATCCCGCCTCGGCTGGTGAAGCCATATCTCAGCGGGCAGCGTACGGTTGTCGCCGGTTTCGTGTACCGGGCGCGCGACAGCGCGCTGCTGCATCCGGCCGACCTCTACGAGGCACTGCAGCTGGGATACGAGGGTTCAGAGTTCCGCAGGGACATGCCTGAGGTGTACGTGCTGCGGTGGCTCGCTAGGGACATCGACACGTATCTGGCGCCAAACTCCACCCAGACGGGTGGAGACAGGCAAGGCAAACCACGATTCAGTGGATCCGGCTTCACATCCTCTCGCCGGCGGGTCGTCGCCGAGCTCTACACAAGTCCGACCTGCGTACCGGTCGGAGCGGAGATTTACCGGATCACCCCCGCGGGTGAAGAGTTCATCGCACAGTACGACGGACGGGCCTGGCTGCGGCCGCCCGGGGAGGGCTGAGCTGTGCGCTACCGACTCATGGCGACCTACCGGGGAGTCTCCTACGAAGCAGGTATGGGCCCGACCGATGCCGACGTTGTCCTGTTCGCCTCGAGCCCGCCGTCAGAAGAGCCCGGCTTCGAGCCGGCGGCTGGCTACTGGCACAAGCGGATCCGCCGCGAGAAACTCGACGCGATCTGGGAAGCGCGGCCCATCGGCCGGTACAGATCCGAGCCCTGTCTCGTGCTCGAGGAAATCGGGCACCGGCTGCACATCACCTACCTCGGGGACGACGGTTACCGCGCGAAGCGGCTTGGCTACTGGCAGGTCGACCGGGGTGTGTACGAGGTAATAGTGCCGCGCGATGAGGTGACCGAACTCAGCGAGGCGCGGGTGGACTACCCGGTGCACCTGAGCCCGGGTGCGGTGCTCCCGGATGCGGTGCTCCCGGATGCGGTGCTCCCGGATGCGGTGCTCCCGGATGTCCTGCCGGATCACGAGGCGACAACCAGCCACGGGACCCCGGCCGCGGCCGAGGCGGCGACCGCACCTGAACGCGGGTCCTGGCACGAATTCGAAACGCCAGACCATGCGGCGGGCCGCGGGAGCGGCTACGGTCGCACGGATCGGAGCCGCACCGGCGGCGGGAACGGAGCGTCGGCTCGGGGCAGCACGAGCGCGCACGGTGGCTCGGGACACACCGTACGCCGCTGGGGCGACGCCAGGCCCCTGAACGGCGCAGCCATTACGGACCACGCACCCTCCCCTAACCCCGCGCAGGCGCCGGAGCGGCCTTCGCCGACCGGCCTCGGGACACCGCGCGGCGTGGGCAGCACCGGCGGCGCACGCGCGTGGGACGGCCCGCCACCGCCCGAAACAGCGCAACGCGGGGCTTGGGAAGGACTGAACCAGCCAGGCAACAAGGAGCGCGCTGGCCATCGCGGTGGAGGCGCGCATGAGCCGGTACAGGATGACACGGGCCAGGGCCGAACCGGGGAAAGCGAGCAGGCGATTCCCTCGGCAACTGACCAGGAGCCCGGCTCCGGCGGGTGGCCCGGCGCCAGCGCACACCGGTCAGGTTCACGGTCTGCCGAGGCCCTGGCTGGCCCAACGTCGCAAGATGAGTTTTCGGGCACCGGCTGGACCGACGCACCGGATGGCCGGGTCGCGCCCGCGCTGCCCAAACGCCGGCGGGCTGGCTATCGGCCGGAGCGGCCGCGAATGCCTGACGCGCCGGGGCTGGCGCCGGCACCAGAGCGCGTTTCCGTGCCGCCGACGCAGCCACCTGCGGCGACCGTGTCCGCCACATCACCAGCCGCGCCCCCGCCGTCGGCGCCGCCGCCCCTGGTCGCACCCGCCTCTGGGCCCGCGGAAGCGCCATCGTCGACGCCATCGGCACCCGCCTCACACCGCACCACCCCGCCCGCCGGACTGCCAGCAGCGCCACCGCCCACGCCATCGGCACCCGCCTCACACCGCACCACCCCGCCCGCCGGATTGCGAGAGATTGCGCATTCGCTGCCACCCTCCGGATTGCCGGGACGGCCGCCGACGGTGACGCCACCTGCGCTGCACAGATCGGCGCCAACAACATCCGGTCTCCCCTCGTCCGGGGTCGCCCGAGTCTCGCCCGCTGCCACCCGCGGAAGCCTGCCCGGAGCAGACGTGCCCGCCTGGCCGGCTGGCCGGCGCCGCAGGATCCGGGTGGAGGCCCGCTGTGTCTTCAAGGATCTCGTTGACATGGCCGCGATACCGACCGGGGTCCTACGCCGTGGACGAGGAGATAGACGGCGCGCTGTGCCTGATCAAGACCGATGACGGATATGAGGTCTTCAGCGCGACCGACGGCGCCAAACACGAGGTACGGTTCTTCGACGACGAGGAAGCCGCGTATTTCTACCTGTTCGGCGTGCTGGCCGCGGAGGCGATCCGGAGCGGCCGGCTAGTTCCACAGGCCCCTTGATCTGATGCAGTGATCTCCACCCTCGGACCCGCGGCCGGGCCCGATCGCCCGGCCATTACCCGGCCATCATGAGGCCGTGCGGCCGTCTGCGGTGTCCATCTCGTCGAGCCACGCCCGCACGTCAGCGTCATGCTGGCCGAGCAGCGGCGGCGGCGCGAAATCCCGGTAGTCACCGCGTCCGGCGCCGGCCGTCCCGGGACCGCCGGTATCCGCCGCGCCGCGCTCGAACCGCAGTGCCGGACCAGGAAGCTCGATGCTGCCAAGCACCGGATGCTGCACTGTGATCACCAGGCCCTGCGTGCGCGTCTGTTCCCACTGATAGACCTCGTCGATGGTGCGGATCGAGCCCGCGGGCACGCCTGCCGAAGCGAGCAGCCCGAGCCAGTGCCCGCGGCTCGCCCCGGCGAGCCGCTCCTCGATCTCGGCGGTCAGCTCATCCCGGTGTGCGACCCGCATGTGGTTCACCTCAAACCGCTCGTCATCGGGGTCGAGCCCGGCGATGGGGGCGAATTGCCGCCACTGCTGCTCGTTGGCCACCCCGATCTGGATCAGGCCGTCAGCACACCGGAACGCACCGTAAGGCGCGATCGAAGGGTGATGGTTTCCCGTCATGTGCGGCACCTCGCCGGCCACGGTCCAGCGCGTGCCCTGGTACCCATGCGCCCCGACGACGGCAGCGAGCAATGACGTGCGGACCACGCTGCCCCGACCCGTCCGCTGGCACTCGAACAGGGCAGCGATCACCCCAACCGCAGCGTTCACACCGGCGAGCACGTCCGCGACGGACAGGCCCGCCTTGACTCGGGTGATCGCGGTCCGGCCCCGTCACGCTCATCAGGCCAGCTTCACCCTGGACGATCTGGTCGTACCCCGGGCGCCCGCGCTCGGGACCATCGTGCCCGAACCCGCTGATCGAGCAGATCACCAGCCGGGGGTTGAGCTCGTGCAGCCGGGCGGGGGCGAATCCGAACCGGTCGAGGATACCGGGCCTGAAGTTCTCCACCAGGACATCGGTGTGCCGGACGAGGCGGGTAAGCAGTTCCTTGCCGTCGGCCGACTTCAGGTCACAGGTGACCGACTCCTTGTTCCGGTTGCAGGACAGGAAGTACGTGCTCACCTGATCGTCGGGAGGCCCAGCGAACGGTGGTCCCCAGTGCCTGCACTCGTCACCCGTCCCTGGCTGCTCAACCTTGATCACCCGGGCGCCGAGATCACCAAGCAGCATCGTCGTGTGCGGGCCTGCGACCGCGCGCGTGAGGTCGGCCACGACAATGCCCGTCAGCGGTCCGGTCACAAGCACTCCCCAGATAACTGTTGCCGGAAGCATATTGCCTGATGATCGCTCGGTGCTTCCTGCAGCCCGTTGCCCTGCCCGTAACCGGGCAGGGCGGCCGCGGCTGGGCGCGAGTTTACGCGCTTGAGGATCTTGCCACATAGCTCCGGAGTTGGTGCTGTTCGTCCACATGATTTGCCCACAAGGGGTTAAGGTTCAAAAGCCGACGGGGTTGACGGTCCCCCGCTCCCCAAGCAGCCCCGTCGGCACCTCGGCCTCGTCGGGCCCCACACAGGCCCAGTGCAAGCAGCCCAGTGCAAGCAGCCCAGTGCGCAGCTGCAAGCAGCCCAGGTGCAAGCAGCCAGTCGATCAGTCGCGCACCGCCGGGTAGGTCACCAGCTAGGGCCACACCGTGCCACCCACCAGCATCAAACCCACCCCGCCGAGGAAATGATGTAAACATGAAGATGGTGGGCAAGTCGGCTGGGCGGCCGCCAGCCGGGGAGCGGCGAGCAGAGCGGACGGCCGGGGTGCGGCCAGCCGGTCGGCAGGCGGCAAACGCGATGCTGATGGCAGGCGCAGCGAGCCTCGGCGTGCGGAGCCTGATCGACGGCCCTCGCCGTCCGGCTGGCGTAATCGCGGCATTTCCCACCGCCATCTACCTGGAGTTGCGCGATCCCGGTCCGGAGCCTCGGGTCCTTGCGCTTGTCACTCCCGCTGCGGTCCGATTGCCGAATGCCGTCGTCGTGACCGCGGACCGGACCAGTGATACCAGCCCGGATCAAGGCGCGAGCGCCGCCCCAGGCATGAATCAAGGCTCGCTGGCCGCCATCTGGGCGGGCGGTGGCGCCTCGATCGGCGGCGGAATCGTGCTGGCAGGCCGTATCCGCGTGCCGGTACGACGCTGGTGGGACCCGTCCCCTGTGCTCGGCCCCCTTTCCCGCGGCCGGCTGGAGCAAGGCTGCCTGCTGCTCGAGCAGGCGATCGCCGCCTCCGCGCGCCGACCCGGCCTGGACGGCCATCCAGCGCCGGCGACCCTGGCCGCCCGCTGCGCCGCAGGGGACCTCGCGGGTGCAGTCGAAATAGCCGAAGACCTAGTCGGCCTTGGGCCTGGGCTCACGCCGAGCGGCGACGACGTGCTCGCGGGCGTGCTGCTCTCGCTGCGACTGCTTGGCGGCGCGATCCGCGGCGGGACGCGCGCGGTCTGGCTCGCTGACTGGCTCAGCGCGGCGGTCACCAGCGACGCGGCTGACCGGACGACGTCGCTGTCCGCGACCCTGCTGCATTGCGCCGCCAGAGGGCAGGCCGCGGCCGAGGTGGCAGCTGTCCTCCGCGCGTTCGCCGGCCAGGAGCCCGCCGGGCCCGCCGCCACACGGCTGCTCGCCGCTGGCCATACCTCAGGCGCCGACCTGGCCTGGGGACTCGCCGCCGGATGCCGCGCCGCGCTCGCGCTTTCTGCCGACTTAACTGGACCTGTGTAGTAGCGGGTTCTACCGGGCATCCGGTGGCTGCTCTTTCACCTGCGCCCGGTCGGCGGGGCCGGAAGACTTGCGGCGGGCCGCTCCCTTGGGGGACACCGCCCCCGTCAGCGTCCTCGCCAGACGGCGGGTCGGTCGCGGCCGCGCCCGACGCCAGTGCCAAGCGTCCGGCTGCCGTCGCAGGTGTGCCTATGTGAGCAAGTCCTTTTGCACCTTGCCCATGTCGTTGCGGGGGAGACTGCCGACGAAGCGGATCTCGCGTGGTCGCTTGTGTGCCGACAGGGTGCGGGCGACATGGTCCATGAGCTCGGCGGCTGTCGCGCCCCTGCCGACAACGTAGGCGACGATCCGCTGGCCCAGGTCCGGGTCGGGTACGCCGATCACGGCGGTTTCCGCGACGGCGGGGTGGTCAAGCAGGCTCGCTTCGATCTCGGCGGCCCCGACCAGGTAGCCGCCGGTCTTGATGAGGTCGGAGGACTTGCGGCCGACGATCCGATGCAGGCCGTCGGCGCCAAGGGCGGCAACGTCGCCCGTTCTGAACCAGCCGTCATGGGTCCAGCATTCGGCGCTGGCTGCTGGCTGGTTCAGGTAGCCGTCGAACAAGGTGTCGCCACGGACCTGCAGGTCACCGAAGGTGTCCCCGTCGCCCGGCACCGGCAGGCCATGATCGTCCACGATCCGGCCGTGCACCCCGGCGATCGGTGTGCCCACCCAGCCCGGCCGGCGCGGCTGGTCAGCCCGGGCGGCGAGCGTGATCAGTGTTTCCGTCATCCCGTAGCGCTCGACGGGAACCTGGCCGGTCAAGGCGGCGATGTCACGGGCCACTCCGGTCGGCAGCGGGGCACTGCCCGAGACGAGCAGCCGGGCGCGACCGAGCGCTCGCGCGTTTGCCGGGGACGCGGCAACGCGCGACCACACCGTCGGCACACCGAAGAACATGCTCCCGCCGCGGCGTTCGGCTGCCGCCGCATACCGCTCGGGGCGCGGCCGTTCGGTATGGATCAGCGTGCTTCCCAGGTGGAGCGGGCCGAGCACCCCGAGGACCAACCCATGCACATGGAACAACGGCAAGCCATGCACCACTACATCGCCGGGCGTCCAGGCCCACGCGTCCGCGAGGCCGTCGAGGCACGCCCGCACCGCGCGCCGGGACAGCAGCACACCCTTGGGAGCGCCGGTCGTCCCTGACGTGTACAAGATCAGTGCCGTGCTCTCGGCCGGCGGTCCGGGAAAGCTGGCCTGCGAACGTGCCTTCAGGTCGACCGGGACGGCCTCAAGCTTGATCCCATCGACCGCACCGCCGAGCCAGATCCGGGCCCCGCAATCACGCAGCATGTGATCGCGCTCACGGGGTCCCGCATCCGGCGGCACCGGCACCGCCGGCACACCTGCCAGCAGACAACCCAAGATCGCCACCACGGTGTGCAGGCTGGCAGTGGCGCGCACCGCCACCACCGGGCTTCCATGCACCCGCTCAGCGACGGCGGCGGCCGCGCCGAGGAGGTCCTCCGCGTCCAGCGTCGTATCGCCGACGGTCACCGTGGTTCCCGTGCAGTCCATGTTGATCACGGCTCAGACGGCCTCCCCGGACGGTCAGCCGACCCGTACCTACGGACGGCTTGGTTCGCATGAACGCGCAAGCCGATCACTCGATTGGGCGCGGAACACCGATCCGCCCTTTATATCGCGATATCGTGCCAGCCGCGCCCGACGGCGATCAGACGCGGCACGCCGGACAGCGTGTCCCTACCCCAATTCCCGGTCAGCGCCAACCCGCGGGCCAATGCCCAAGCGGAAAACCACCGCGATCACGGCCGCAACCACTCAGGCGCCCCCGTGATGCGCGTTCAGTATTCAATTCGCTACTGTGCGCACGTGATCAATCCAACCGGAAGGCCGGGCCGGCCTGGCGGCTGGCGGAGAATGGGGGGATCAGATGAAGAGAGCACGCACCCGGCCAGCAGCGGTTTCGGCCCTGACGATCGCTCTGTCGAGCGGAGTGGCAGCGGTCGCAACGGCCTCGGCGGCGCCGATGACGTCATCGGCCGCGGGGTCAGCCGCGCATGTAGCGCGGCCCGCCAAGCCCGCGCACCCCGCGCACCCCGCGAAGCTGGCGCGGCCCGCCCACGTGGCACGGCCGGCGCATGCCGCGGACAGGGGACGCCGGAGGATCCGTGCCGTGGTTCTCAACTGCCGGGGCCGCGCCCGGGTCTACCCGCGTAGGTTCGTCATCACCTGCGCGGACGCCAATGACCGCCTGGCCGGGCTGAGGTGGTCCAGCTGGGACCGACCCGCGCCTTCGGCCGCGGCGTGGAATGGACGAACAATTGCACGCCCAACTGCGCAAGCGGCAAGTTCCTTCATCGCTACGTGCGGGTCGTGTTCTGGCGGATCCGCCGGGTACACCAGCGCCATCGTCGTGGATTGTTCCGCTTCACCAGGCTCAGCATCGGGCACCGGACCCACATCCTGTAGGCGGAACGGAGCCGCGGCAGGCTGGCGGACGGCGTGAGGGAGCCACCTGATCGGCTTTTCGCCGACGGTGGCAGCGCCATGGAGCGCCAGCGCCCTGGCCTGCGGCTGCCTACGGCGGGTGCGCCGCACGGGATCCTTAACGGCTGCGCGAGGGTCACAAAAAACACTTGAGGTCAGATGCCCGCGGGCAAGCCGAAACGGCAGCCCCCAGGCTTGAAGTCATAAGCGGGATCCAGTTCCGCCCGATGACCCCGGAGCGACGTGGCGGGGCATAGCGCCGATGGATCAACTCCTGTGCGTCTGGCCGCCGTGCGTCATCGTGGGTCGTGGCTGCCGCGGGCTGGTCGGCCTGCGCCCGCCAGTCCGCGGCAGCCGTCGTCAACTCAGAACCCTCGGAACCCTTCTCGGAAGCCGAAGCCGCGGTGGTGGCGGAAGCCGAAGCCGCGGTCGAACCGGAAGCCGAAGCCGCGGTCGAAGCCGCCGCCCCAGCCACCCCACCCCTCGTCGCAGCAGCAGGGGTCGTAACAGCAATCGTCCCACCCGTACGCGCGTGCCTGGGCACTCTGCGGGGCGGCGGTGTGGGTCGTGGCCGCGCCGGCCACGCCGGGCATCATCGCGCTACCGAGGCCCAGCGCGACGAACGCGGCGCTGGCCGCCGCGGTGCGCTTGAACAGCATCTTGGACATTGGGGTTCGCGTACCTTTCCATGTGAGTGGCTGAAGATCCTCGGATGTCCCGCGGGGGCCGGCCTGCTCACGGTCGGGATCACACGTGACCGCTCGGCCGTCCGCCGTACCATGTGGAGCGGCGATTGACGCGGCCGGTCCAACGGCTTCGGCGGCGGGGCGCGGGGCTATGACGAAGCCACTGCGGGGTTAACCGTGCCGCCAGCCCCGCGCGTCGATTGGATCACTGTCAATTCCTCCCCTGCCGGCGCCCGAAGCTGCCTTGGACTTCAACCGTGGGTGCGCGTCTCGTGACGCGCCGTACACAAGACTGCCCGACGGCGCTTCAATTCATGCGGTACAACCCGCAAAATGTTTACGTTCCGTATTCGAAAGACTACAGTTTGCGTTCAATGTCCGCCGCTTTTTCCATTGCCGTTACCGCTTTGGCAGTGGATCACGATCCATAACAGCGGCACTCGTGATCGAGAAACGTTGTCGGGAAACGTTGTCGAGAAGAATTGCGACGAGGAAAACGTTGTCGGAGATTGGCGAGGCCACTTCTGTGCTGTGGCTTGGCGGAGTGCCAGCGCAAACCGCCAAGTCGGTCCGGGATGGGCGGCGCCGCAGAGGCCGGGCCGGCGCGGCCAGACGCGCCACGACCTGGCCTCCTGCGTTTGACTACTGGCCCTGACCTGACGAGACGTCTACCAGCTGGCCGACGTTAAGGATCATCCTGAACCGCACCTGGACGCTGGGTGTGCCGGCGTCCGGGCGGGGTCCGGCTGGCATGCCCACGGATGCCTGCCGCGGCTGAGCGAGCGGCGGTCCGGCCCTTCCACGCACCGCCGCGGCCGGCCCGGTGCAGTCGGGCGGAGTCGAGGGTCATCGCGGCGTACATTAGCGCGATCAGCGGCAGAGCCGCCGCACGGATCTTCGAGAGCTGGTAGAGCCGTAGCACGGGCAGGTACGTCACCGCCATGATGAGCCAGCCGGCCAGCCCAGCGGCGGCACACCACGACGCGGGCGAGCCGCCGGCTGCCGCCACGGCGATCAGGCCGGACAACGCGGCGACGGGCGGGATCAGGTAGAGCCACAGCAGGCCGGCGATCGTGCAGGCGAGCAGGACCGGCGAGTAGCGCAGCTGGTAGTAGGCGCTCCGCGTGACCATCTGCCACAGTTCGGCAAGACGCGGATACGGGCGGCGGCTGACGACGGCGTTGCTGAATCCCAGCCAGCACCTGCCGCGCGCGGGCGACCGCTTGATCAGGTTCCCTAGCGCGACATCATCGATCAAGGCGCCACTGATCTGCCCCATCCCGCCCGCGGCGGCGAGTGCCTGGCGGCGGACCAGCATGCAGCCGCCTGCCGCCGCGGCGGTGCGCCCGCCCGGCCGGTTCACCCGCCTGAACGGGTACAGCTGGGCGAAGAAGTAGACGAACGCGGGCACCAGGACGCGCTCCCAGGCGTTCCGGGCACTCAGCAGTGCCATCTGGGAGACGAGATCGCGCCGGTCCGCTACGGCAGCATCCACCAGAGCGGTCAGTGTCCCCTGCTCATAGGCGATGTCGGCGTCGGTGAACAGCAGGTACTCACGGTCGCCCGCCGCCCGGATCCCCTGCTCCATGGCCCACACCTTGCCCGCCCAGCCATCCGGACCGGGCTCTCCCGCGACGACGCGCAGCGACCGTCCGGCCCGGCGGGCGAGCGCGGCCGCCACGTCGGCGGTGCCGTCACTGCTGCGATCGTCTACGACGACTACGTCGAACGCGCCCGGATAGTCCTGCGCGAGCAGGGTCGGCAGGGTGAGCGGGAGGATCTCGGCCTCGTCGCGCGCGGGGATGACCGCGACGACAGCCGGCCAGCGCACCGCGCGGCCGCCATCCCGGTGCGGGAGGCGCTGATCCGTGCGCCAGTAGCCGCCATGACCCACCAGCAAGTACACCCAGGCGACTGCGGCGGCGGTGGCCGCGGCGGCGAGAGCAGGCACCAGGCCCGCTACGGCGCGGCCTGCCGGTCCTGCGGCGTGGCAGGCAGGCGGGCGGGGCCGGTCTCAACCTGCCCCGGTGACGCGGCCAGGTTCTTCTTGACCAGATCGAGGATCGTCACACCCTGGGCGACGAGGCCGGCGGCCATCTCACCGAGGCCTTCTGCGCCGTTCAGCACGCTGAGGTTGGCGCCGGCCAGGCCGCCCGCCGCCTCCTTGACGATCTGGGGCAACTGGTCGATGAGCATCCGGTCGAGCGCGACGCGGCCGTAGGACGCCGCCGCCTCGGCCTGGACCTTCATCCGCTCCGCCTCAGCGTGAGCGAGGATGCGCACCCGCTCGGCGTCCGCTTCGGCGGGCTTCACGACCTCGGCCACCAGTTGCTGCTGACGCAGTTCGGCCTGGCGCTCTGCCAGTTCGGTCTGGGCGGCGATGACCGCGCGCTGTGCGTCCGCCTGTGCCAGCGGCCCGGCCTGCGCCGCCTCGGCCTGCGCCTTGTCTACCTCGGCCTTGTACTGCGCCTGCACGATGGCCGTTTGCCGCGCGTATTCGGCCTGCTTGCGCTGCGACTCCTGCTCCGCCTCTGCCGCCTGCTGGTTGGCCTGCGCCTGCGCGATCTTCGCCTGCCGCTGGATGGCGGCGACGTGGGGGGCGGCCATCGAGTCGATGTAGCCGGTCCCCATGTCGTCGATGGACTGGATCTGCAGGGAGTCGACAATGAGGCCGATCTTGGCCATCTCCGACTTTGGAGCCGTCAAGCACCTCGGTCGCCAGCTTCTGCCGCTCGGTGACGATCTCCTCGACGGTCATCGAGCCGATGATCGAGCGCAGGTGCCCGGCGAAGATCCGACCGGTAAGGACCGACATCTGATCCTGATCGGACAGGAACCGCTGTCCCGCGTTGACGATGCTCTCCTCGTCGTTGCCGACCTTGAACGCGATGACCGAACGGACATTCACCGAAATGCCCTGTCTGGTGACGCAGGTTTCTGCGACCTCGGCCTCACACATGGCCAGCGTCAGGAAGCTGGCCTTGCGGAAGGCGGGGAAAACGAAGGCGCCGTGGCCGGTGACGACCCGGAATGGTGCCGCGTTTCTGCCATGTCTGCCGCCGGCGATCAGCATGGCCTCATCGGGCTCGGGCACGCGGTAACCGAACATCGCTCATCTCCTAAGTCGTACTAAGTCGTGATACCGCCAGTGTCGTCCAGTGCGCCGGCCCACTCGATCACGTCGACGGCCCGTGCGCCGCGTGAGTCGATGACCAGCACGGTCGCGCCCTTCTGGAGCGGCTTGTCAGACCACGCCAGGTAGGCCTCCGATCCACCGCGGATCTTGACAAGCACCTCCCCCGGGCCGGCGGACCCTCGGGTACCGATGATGAGGACGCCCACGCAGCCGATTGCCGCCTCATCCCGAGCCACCTTCTGTTACCCTTTCGCGCGACGCGGTTTCTGCGGCCCAAGACTATCCACGGGCACGCTCGATGCGAGCGGCCCGGGCGCGCGCCTTGCCTGCGACGCGGGCGCTCTAGCGGTGCGCGTCGTCTTCGATGCGGGCGACCTCGCTTGGATCGAGCGAGAAGCCGAACAGGTCGAAATTCGAGGCGATGTGCGCACGCTCTGCGGACTTCGGTATGATCGGCGATCCCGTGCTCGATATGCCAGCGGAGCACGACCTGGGCGGGTGTCACCCCGTGCTTGGCCGCGATCCCGGCAAGTACCGGGTCGCGCAGGTCCGTGCCTTTGAGCGGGCTGTATCCCTCAACGACCACGCCGCGCTCGCCGTGCGCGGCCAGCAGCCGCGGGTCATGCAGGCGCGGGCTCCACGGGATCTGGTTCACCGCCGGTGCCTGACCGGTGGCGTCGGTGAGTTCGTCGATCTGGCCGATGCTGTAGTTACTTACGCCCACGGTGCGCGCGAGGCCCTGCTCGTGTACCGCCAGGAACTCGCGCCAGGTCTGCGGCCGCGCGCTGCGCTGCGGTGGCCAGTGCACCAGCCACAGGTCGACGTAGTCGATGCCAAGCGCGCGAAGGCTCGAGGCGAGCGTCTCGCGTTCGCGGCCGACGTTGCCCGCGGGCAGTTTCGTGGTAACGAAGACGTCGCGCCGTTCCACCCCGCTGTCGCGCAGCGCCCGCCCGATCTCCGCCTCGTTGCAGTACATGGTGGCCGTGTCGATGTGCCGGTATCCGACTTCGAGGGCGAAGCGGACCGACTCACAGGCCGGGCGGACACGCAGCCGCCAGGTACCGAAGCCCACGATCGGCATGGCCACGCCGCCGGACAGCGGCACCGTTGGAACGGCGTGCGCATCCACCATCCGGCCATTCTTGCTCACTCGCCCGGAGCCTCGCTCGGCCAGCACCACTGTTCGGTGGCACAACGATGACCAGGGCGTGGATTCTCAGCGGAGGTCGCTTTGCTGATTGCGGCGATCGATGGCGTGTTCGGCCGGGTGACCGGCTAAGGCCATCTCGCCAGGCCCATCGCGATACCGTCCGAGCCGTGGCAGCGGCAGCGGCAGCCGCGGCATTCTTGTCCGGGGACGTGACCCGGCGCGGGTGAAAACGAGCATCCGCGCCGCGGAAACCGCCTCGGCCGCGAGCGGAAGCGTGACCGCGATCCGCTGCACGATCGGGTACCAGGGCGGGGCCGCGCGCGACGAGAACAGCACCAGCGTCGCACCGCTGACCAGGGCGAAGGTTAGCACGGCCGGGCGCACAGCTACCCAGCAGCGTGGTGGCGAGCGCGAAGCTGAACCGGCGCCACGAGACGACCCGATGACCGAGACAACCCGCCGGCCCGGCAGCCCTCGCTCGACCTTGATGCCACCGCGCTCGGCAATGAGCCCCGCTGAGCCGCTGGGCCGCTTCGCACCGCGATCGTTCTGCGACCCGCTGCTGACAGCGGAGGCCGGGCACTGATATACGGGGGAGATGATCCCGATCACTGGCGGGCAGTACGAGATTTCCGCAGGCGACTACCGGGCGACGGTCACCGAACTCGGGGCGGGCCTGCGTGCGCTCACCCACGCGGGCCAGCCGCTCATCGCCGCATACCCGCGGGACGACCTTCCACCGGGCGCCGCGGGCCAGCTCCTCGCGCCGTGGCCGAACCGCATCGACCACGGCCGCTATACCTTCGCGGGCTCCACTTATCAGCTCGACCTTTCCGAGCCGGGGCCTGGTAACGCGATCCACGGGCTCACCCGCTGGGCAAGCTGGGCTCCGGTGCGGCACGAACCCGACCGGGTGCTGCTTACCCATGTGTTGCACGGACAGCCCGGTTACCCGTTCTGCCTCGAGCTCGACTGCCAGTACCGGGTTGGGGCGGGCGGGCTGGAGGTCACCGTCAGCGCCCGTAACGCTGGCAGCCGCCCCGCGCCCTACGGCACTGGGTCACACCCGTACCTGACCGGAGGTGCCCTGATCGACGACTACGTGCTGACGGTCCCCGCGGCGCGGTGGCTGCAAACCGACGAACGCGGCATCCCGTCAGGGGCAGCCAGCGACGTCACCGGCACGGCGTTCGACTTCCGCCGGGCCCGGCCGCTCGGCGGCACGCACATCGACCATGCCTTCACCGGCCTCGAACGCGACCCGGGCGGGAAGGCGTGGACGCGCGTGTGCACGGGACACGGCGAACTCGCGCTCTGGGCCGGCGAGGGATACGGGTGGCTGCAGGTCTTCACCGCTGGCACCTCCTCCGGTCGGCGCCAGGCGATCGCGATCGAGCCCATGACCTGCCCGCCCAATAGCTTCGTGACCGGGGAAGACCTGATCACCCTTGATCCTGGCCAGGGTGTGACCCATTCATGGGGGCTTGAGCACGTGCAACGCTGACGTGCCGGGTGGACAGGGCAAGCGCCGCCAGGTCCTCCGGGGTGTCCGCGTCCGCGGCGTCGCCCGTGTCGCCGCACTCCACCAGGGTGACAAGCTCGGGGTGAGCCCGCAGGAACGGGCGTGCCCCGGTGTCGCCGGCCGCGAGCTCGATGACCCCGGCCCAGTGCCCGCGGGCGAGCAGCACGGGGTTGCGCGCCACGCCAAGGTATGCCGCTACGGCAAGGGCCGCCCCTTCGCGGTACGCGGCGATCAGCCGCCGTACCGCCTGCGGCCCCACCAGTGGCTGGTCGACCAGCGCGACCACCGCGGCACCAGCAGCGGAGGGAACGGCGCCAAGGCCCACGGCCAGCGACGAGCCCATCCCGCCGCGCCAGGCCCGGTTGTGCGCGACGATCACGTCGGCCAGATCCTCCGCCAGCTTGACCGTGACCGCACCGGTCACGACGATCACGGGCGCGGCGCCGCCGTCGCGCAGCAGCCGCGCACCCCGGTCGGCCAGCGGCTCACCGTGGAACTCCGCGAGCGCCTTGGGCTGGCCGAACCTGGCCCCCGCTCCCGCGGCCAGCAGGACACCGGCAACTTGCGGTGGCAGCTGGGGCGCTGTCACGGCACGGGCTGCCGATCCCCAAGCCGGTCATGGTGGATGCGGCCGCCGGTTGACGTCAGTGCCTGGCCGGACCCTCCCCAGCGCAGCTGGATCAGCTCGGCCGCCACCGACACCGCGGTTTCCTCCGGCGTCCTCGCCCCGAGATCGAGCCCTATCGGCGAGCGCAGCCTCGCCAGCTCGGCCTCGGTCAGCCCAGCCGCACGCAGCCGCTCGAGCCGGTCCTCGTGGGTGCGGCGGCTGCCCATCGCCCCGATGTAAGTGGCCGGCCTCCGCAGCGCCACCTCGAGCACGGGCACATCGAACTTGGGGTCATGGGTGAGCACGCAGATCACCGCGCGCTCGTCTACGTCGATTCGCTGCAGGAAGCGGTGCGGCCAGTCAACAACGACCTCGTCGGCGTCGGGGAACCGGGCATGAGTGGCGAAAACCGGGCGCGCGTCACACACCGTCACGTGGTAACCCAGGTATTTGCCGATGGTGGCCACCGCGGCGGCGAAGTCGATCGCCCCGAACACCAGCATCCGCGGCGGCGGGGCGAACGAGTGCACGAAAACGCTGAGCTCGTCGGCCCGCCGCTCGCCCTGCGCGCCGTAGTGGCGCACGCCGGTCAGCCCCTGGGCGAGCATGCCGCGGCTGTCGTCGTCCACGGCGTCGTCCAGCCGGGCCGCGCCGAGGCTGCCGGACGCTTCGCCCGGCCAGATGACCCGGCGGGCGCCGATGCTGCCCGGGCCCCCCACGACCGTCGCGACCGCGACGGGGTCGCCGCGCTCCATCGCCGCGGCGATGTCGCCAAGCTCGGGGAAGCTGGACCTGCTCACCGGCTGGACGAAGATCTGAATTATGCCTCCGCAGGTGAGTCCGACCGCAAAGGCGTCGTCGTCGGTCACGCCGTAGGTCTGCAGCACGGGCCGGCCACTCGCGCGGACCTCGTCGGCCAGCTCATAGACCGCGCCTTCCACGCACCCGCCTGACACACTGCCTGCCACCTCGCCACCCGCCGACACGGCGAGGGCGGCGCCGGGGTCGCGCGGCGCGCTTCGGAACGTCCGCACCACGGTGGCGAGGGCAAACGTCTCCCCGGCCTGCCACCATGAGCTGATTTCAGGCATGATGTCACGCACGACCTCAGGCTACGTCCGCCAGCGCCGTGGTCATGATCTAGGCTCCCCGCTGAGCACCGTGCTGACCGGCCGTCGCTCGCCCGGCGCGAGCAGCTCGCCTAGCGGCCAGGCTCGGGTTCGCGCGTCTCACCGCGCTGAGCGATCAGGGCACGCAGCTCTGTCACCGCGCGCCGTGCGCGTTCCCCGTCCGTGGACTGGATCCCCATTGCGGCGATCGTGGTCCCGTCCGCCAGATCGAGGGTCGGCCACGGCTCACCCGGTTCCAGCCGCGCGTCGAGCACCTCTGCCCAGTCGAGCTGGGTGGTGCGCAGCACGTTGACAACGGTGAGCCCGCTGGGTCCGGCGCGCAGCTCGCACCGCCCGAAGAAGTAGAGCGCCGTCGCGACGGCGCCGGCCAGGATGACCAGCGCGACCCGGTCCGCCGGCTGGAAGGTGGGCATCACAAGCGCGGCCAAGACGACGGCGGCGAAGCTGAGCACGGCGAGCCCGTGCGGCACGATCCTGCCCCGCACGGGCCGCCAGCACACCGGCAGCGGCTGCGATCCGCTCATGAGAGCATCATCCACCCGCGCACGCGCCGGTGGCGGCGCGGCCGCACCTCAGCTAGCCGGCGCGGCCCCATCAGCGCCGTGCAGGGTGCGCGCCCCGTGAGCGCCACGCAGGTAGTGCGCACGCGGCGGCGGATGCATCAGGAAATCGTGGTGCGAGATGTTCCAGGCATAGGCGCCTGCCATGGCGAAAAGTACTATGTCCCCGGTGCGCAGGCACGCTACCCGCACGCTGCGGGCGAGGACGTCTTTGGGTGTGCAGAGCTGCCCAACCAGCGTCACCGGCTCATCGTCGACATGCTCGCGCCGCCAGCCGTGCGGCCACCACCCCACCGGAAGGACCGCAAACGGCTGGTCGTGTCCCTTGGCGGCTGGCGTCCGCAGGTGATGAGTTCCGCCCGCGACCACAGCGAATGCCTGGCCGTGGCTGCGTTTCATGTCCATCACCTCGGTGACGTACCAACCGCAGTACGCCGTCACGGCGCGGCCTGGCTCGATGCGTATCGTCTCGCCAGGCCGCGCAAGCCCGCCGAGCCCTCGCCCGTAGGCCGTCCAGTCGAAATGAGCATCCGGCCGCCGATAGTCGACGGACATGCCGCCGCCGACGTTGATCTCGGCGAGCGGCAGACGGCGGCGGCTAAACCACCCGCGTGCGAACGTGATCACGTTGACGGCGACGCGTTGCAGGGCTGCTGCGTCCAGCCCGCTGGCCAGATGGGCGTGCAGTCCGCGCAGTCGCAGTCGCCGAAGGCCGGGCAGCAGCATGCCGCAGTGGTCGAGGGTGCCCGGGTCCATGCCGAACGGCGTCGGGCGGCCTCCCATCGCGAGAGCCCCGGCGGGCAGCGGCGCGCCCGCCACCGCGCCGCCGGCCGCCGGTGTGCACCCGGCATGCGCCGCACCAGGCAGGTTAACCCGCAGCAGCACCTCGACGTCACGCCCGGCGGCGTCCGCGACCGCGCCGAGCAGGTTGAGCTCATGCGGGCTTTCGACGTGCACCTTCGCGCCGAGCCTCACCGCGGCTGCCAGCTCCGCCGCGGTCTTGCCCGGACCACCGAACGCCACCGCGCAGCCGGGAACGTGCTCGGCGACGTGCCCGAGTTCGCCGCCGGAGGAGACTTCGAGTCCATCCGTGTGCGCAATCAAGGCGCGCAGCAGTTCCGGATCGGGATTGGCCTTGACCGCGTAGTACAGCTCGACGCCTGAAGGCAGCGTCGCCGCGATCCGTCGGGTATGACCGGCGAGCTGATCGAGGTCGTACACGTAGGCGGGCAGCTCGCCCGCGCGCCCGAGCTGTTCGGCGAGGTCACGCACCTCGAGCGGCAGGCGGGGCTCGGGCGCGCCCGCCGCGGGAGCCTCACCCATGGCACCGTGGCGCCGGTACCGGCGGGGCAGCGCCGAGCGGATTCGGGACGTGCACGTACGTCGCGTAACGGTCAGCGGCGCGGGCCCAGCGTGTCCGCAAGTTCGCCTTGGCCGGCAGCGGCACCCCCGCAAGCAGCGCGCGCAACGGCGCCGGGCAACCATGGCCTCGCGCGTAGCGGTCGAGGACCGAGCGGGCGCATCGCCACAGCTCGGCCTCCAGCCCCACGTGCCTGTCGGCGATAGCGGCCGCGAGCTCGCCGAGATGGTTGACGATCAGGCAGTAGACGACCCGGTTCCAGCCCCGCTCACTGTCAGCGGCGAGGGCCTCGGCGACCCGCCCCGGCAGCGGGTCGAGGGCCGCCCCGTGCCGTTCCACGAGCAGTTTGACGCCTTCCAGGTCACGAAAGATCGCCTGCACGGGCTGCCCGGCGTCATCGATCCCGATGAGCACGTTCTGCAGATGGGGCTCGAGTACTACTCCGTGGGCCAGGTAGGCATGCAGGGCCGGTAGCGCTACCTGGTGCAGGTAGGCCTCCCACCAGGTCGCCAGCCAGTCGGCATCGCGGCCGTCGAACAGCGTCGCGTGCGGTTCTGTCAGCGCCGCGGCGAGCAGGGGCGTCACGTCGGGCCGCAAATGACCACGCAGCCCGTCCCGCACGATCACCGCAAGGCCCTCGAGGCAGCGACGGTCAGCCAGCGACGCGGTGCGGTACCCGGGCTCGCCGAGCAGGACCGTTCCCGGGAACAGCGCGGCGATGTCGGTGAACACGGGCCCGAGCAGCCCGGTCAGCGTGACCGCTCCGGTCAGCTCGTACCAGGCGTTCTTGCGCACGCAATTGGTGATGCGCACATCCAGGCTGAACTTGCAGAACAGATCAGCGGCGGGATCGTACACGGTGCGCACCGACGAGGTGGGCACCACATGATGCGACCCGGGGCCGAGGTCGCGAAGCAGGCCGCGTGCCATCGCGGACCTGAACTGGTGATGGCCTTCCAGCATGCTCAGCTGCCACGGGTGAGCGGGCAGCAGGCGGAAGCCGTCGGGCGGGGCTGGGCCGAGGCGGTCCAGCGCGGTCACCTCGCCCTCCTCCGCGACCACGTCGGCACGGACCGCCAGGAAGCGCAGCGGGAAACCCGCACCCGCCTCCGGCGCGTAGCGCAGCCACTCCTGTGGCCGTCCCTGGCGCGCCTTGGGGGCCGGATGGAAACGGTGTCCCGCGATCAGGGCCTGCTCACTGGCGAGGTAACGCTGGATGAGAAGATCACATTCGCCCATCCCGGGCACCTCACCGCGCACGATCGGCAGGGCCTGCCCGCTGGAGCACTCGGCCACCGCGGTGATCGCCGCATGACTGGCCATCACCTGCGCCGCGAACTCGTCGTTCTCGTTGCCGGCGCAAAGGGAGAGTTCCGCGGCGATGACCGCAGCCAGGCCGTCCCAGCCGATCCGCTGCCACGATCCATCGCGAAGCTCCGCGACGTCGCCGGTCAGGCGCGGACTGACCCCGGCGGACTGGCGGAGTTGCCGCACGCGCAGTAGCCGCCCGGCCCTCGCCAGCCTGACAAGCAGGTAAGGGCCGTGCGGCCAGACCTGCCGTTCGGGCATCGACACCTCGCGGACCAGGCAGTTGACGAGTGCCTCGCTGGTGAGCGCATCGGGGTCCGAGGGCCTGGTAACGGGCTCCGCAAGGAGAACGTCATCGGCTACGCCAAGCCTGGGCATCATCGGCTGCTCCGCAGGTAGTTGGGGCCACTAGTGCCATAGAACTTGTTGACGTCGCTGGCCCCGAGGCGGTCCTTGTCGACAAGGGTTCCTGCGATCACCATTGACTTGCCAGGCAACCGCTGCGCGTCGAACAGGCGGGCGCGCAGCAGCGCGGCAGGACCCGACCCCGGATGCCGGTCCACCGCTGATTCCAGCCGCCGCCGGATGAGGCCGAGCACGTCTGCCAGGTGCGCGGCACCGTGCTCAGCCAGACCGAACGCGATGGCGCCGGCACACAGGTGCACCACGATCGTGATGAAGACATCCGCAAGCGCGTGGTCGGATCCGGTGAGCATGCGGGAGTCCGCGAACGCGGCGGGCGCCGGGGCGCCGGGGCCGAGCGCGCCCGCCAGCCTCGGCAGATGGATCAGCGCCCCGTCGAAGTCTTTGATCAGCAGCCGTATCCCGGATCCGTCGACGACGAGCGCGGTGTTTTGCTGGTGTGCCTCCAGCGCGATGCCATACCGGGCAAAGAGCCGCACGTGAGTGTCGAACAGCGCGCGGAAGTAGGCATCGAGCAGGCTGCCGATATCACCGCCGAACCACCGGCTGGCCAGGTCCTCGATGACCAGCGGCGCCGCGTGCCCGCGGTCGGCCCCGGCCGATGGCGCAAGCGGCCCGATCGCCGCGCCCGATGCTTTCGGGATCGCAAGAGCCTCGCCCGGCAGCGGGGCGAGGAGAGCCCCGACCGAGACGATGTCACAGTCTTCGAGCCCAGGCGGGTAGCGGCGCAGCAGGTAGCCGAGGGACTCATGGCCGGCGTGGCCGTACGTCCCCTCGTCGGTGACGAGCAGCGCGTCAAGTAGCGGATCGGTCCGTGCCGCGGCCGCCAGGATGCCCTGCACGAGCTTGCCGTCGGCGAGGCTGCCCGGGGTGATCACCCGGCGGTTGCGCAGGCCGAGGGTGCTTGTCGGCAGCGGCAGTTTGAGGTGGCTCGCGGGATCATCGCAGACGGACACGGTGCGCGTGGAAAGCGTGGGGATCACCCGCAGATATGGTTCCGGCGCGAGGTGGGCTCCAGCCAGCAGGCCGCGGTCACTGAGCGCGGCCCGAAGCGCGGCTGTGGCGCTCACCGGATGAACCGGCATCAGCTCGTGCGTGGCAGCGAGCCGCGCTGGCAGCCCGACCCGCCCCGGCTCGGGCCACCAGGTGGCAGCCTCGGCACCGACGCGCCGGACGGCGGCAGCAGGCAACGCGACCCAGGCAAGCTCGAATAGCGGGAAATGCTCGGGCGCATAGCGCAGGTAGTCGTCGGCGGAGAAACCCAGGCGGCACTGCGCGGCCGGATAGACCGGATGTCCGGCGCCAGCGGCAAGAGCGTCGTACCAGACCAGGCCGCGCGGGCCGCGGGTCGCCGGCCTGCTGGCGCGCCGGAGCGCGGCTAGCCGGCCGAGGAGATGCGGCCGGTGCCGCTGGGCCAGTCGCATCGCGGCCAGGGCCTCGTTGCATTCGCGGGTGAACGCCGCCACGCCGTCGCGGTCGCGCGGATCGCAGACCGCCGCGAGCACGGCAAGCACGTCACCGAGCGCGAGCGGACCGGCGTCGCTCGCGACCCGCAGGTCGGCGAGGAATCCGCCCGGCTCGAGCGGCACATGCAGGCCAGGCCCGCAGTGAAGGTCGAGGCAGGGACCCGCGGAACGGTCCCGGACGTGACGGCGCAGATTCGCGTAGTCCTCGCGCAGCAAGGTGTCGAGCACCCGGACGGACAGTTCGTGTTCGACGCCCGCCTCGCTTGGCGATGGCCTGCGCGTACCGCGGGTGCGCCCCGCCACGTCGACGACGACAGCTTGGCGGGTCATGATGTGATCTGCCATCTGTTGCGGGAACGGAAGGTCTCGACGGCGCTCTCGACCGGGCCGCGCGCAGGCCCGATGGCGCGAATCACGCCCAGGTAGTCACGGTTGGTGCGGGTCACCTCGACAGGGTCGCCCACGGCTCGCAGCGGCTGGTAGGTGAGCCGGGTCCCGTCGTCTCCGGCGAGCTCCGCCGGGGGTGGCGCCGCCGTCAGCACGCCGGTGTTGCCCGCTACCACATAGTCAGCGATCGCGTGGCCGCGTGCCTGCGGAGGCCTTGCCGCGAGCGGCTCTCCCAGGTGGATCCGCAGGACCTGCTCGAAAAGCGGCGTCTGGAACAGATCGGCCAGCAGGAAGTCACAATGGTCGCCGATCAGCCGGTCGTTGACCTCGATGATGCGCGGCGCACCCCTGGAAGGCCAGGCGAACTCGGTGTGGCAGGCCCCAAATCCCGCACCGAGCGCCGCCAGCGCGTCCTCGACTTTGCGCCGCACGCCCCGGGGAAGGCTGTCATCCCAGGTGAGCCGTTCTTCGATGAAGAAAGGTGGCGACGAGAGCCTGGTGTGAAATCCGCCAAGCGCCCAGGTCGTAACGCCGTCGCCCAGTGTCTCGAGCGTGTGCAGCTCGCCGTGCAGGTACTGCTCAGCAAGCAGGGCCTGGCCCGGCCTGCGGGCACGGATCTCGGCACACCGGCGGGTCAACTCGGCCTTGTCGCGGACGAGAACCACGTCCTCACTGGCGACGCCGTCGCGTGGCTTGACCACGAGGGGGTACGGCAGCCCGTCGGGGACGTCAGCGCCCGGCGGAAGCTCGACGGCGGTAACCGGCTCCTGGTGGCCAGCCTCGGCGAGGCGCCGGCGCATGAGGGCCTTGTTCTTCGCTCGCAGCGCGGATCGCCAGTCCTTGCCAGGAAGGCCGAAATAGGCAGCGGCCAGCGCGGCCTGCGCCTGCAGGTGGTCGGAGTTGGAGTACACCCCGTCCGGTGCGGGCAGCTTGGCGGCAGCGGCGATGAGGGCGCGCACGTCCTGAACGTCGCAGCGGACCACGTCGGCCGGCGGATGACCGTCCGACTTCTGGTGCGCCTCCGGCTGGTCGGTTAGGACGATGACGTCAACGCCGAGACGAGCTGCGGCGGGAAGGATGCCGTGGCTGACCGAATCGGTCGGCTTGCCGGCCACGAGGTGAAGGCGCATGACTCCTGACCCATGTCGTGCCACCCGGACGTCGCCTACTAGTATCACAACGCGTAGTCAATTACTAACTTTCAGTTAAGATCTTCGGGGGGCGAGGTGACGGAGAGGACAGATGCCTGCCGGGTCGCTTCTGCCGCCTGCTGCGATCACGGCGCGGGCTGGCACGAGGGCACGGAGCCGTTCATCGCGTCCGCGCCGGTCGACTCGCGGGCGTGGCTGCTCATCGAGCATCCGGGCCCGTGGCCCCGTCGTCCCGCGGAAGCGGCATTCCCGCGTCCGGTGCGGGCGGCCGTCGCGGCAGCGGCCGAACTCGGCATCCGTATTCAGCTGATCAGGCGGCCTGGCCGCCGCCGCTCCGCTGCCGCTGCCACCGCTTCTGCGGGGCGAGCCCCCATCGGCATGTACATGAGCTGGAGCGCGGGGCCGCGGCCCTGGCTGGCGCGCCACACCATCGCGCAACCTGGCGACGTCGCCCGGCTCGACCTCGCCGGCCTCGCGCTCGGCCAGCCCGCCGAGGTCAGCGATCCGGTGCCCGGACCGCTGCTGCTCGTGTGCACGCACGGCCGCCGCAATGTCTGCTGCGCACGGCTCGGCAGGCCCCTCGCGGCCGTGCTGGCCAGCCGTCACGGCGCGGCGGTCTGGGAGACCACGCACGTCGGCGGGGACCGCCACGCCGCTAACCTCGTGATTCTCCCGCACGGCCTGTACTACGGACCGGTGGATCCGTCATCCGCGCAGGCCGCGGTCGACGCGTACCGCCGTGGCGAGGTCGCCCTGGACAGGTTCCGTGGCCGGGCCGGCCAGTCCGAGAGCGCGCAGGCGGCCGAGTACCGCATCAGGGCGCGGACCGGGTTGCGTGGCATCGACGACACGCTGGCGGGCGCGGACGTGCGGTGACCAGAAGCTAGATTCCGGAGGCTCCGACCAGGCTGCCGAGACCGAACGTCAGCGCGGCAGCCGCCACGCCGAACGCGAGCTGGCGCAGCCCGCTCGACCACCAGCTCCGGGCGGTGACACGGGACACGACCGCGCCGGCCGAGAACAGGCCGATCACCGAGATGATTACCGCCGGAAGCAGCGATGATACTCCGAAGAGGTACGGGGCCAGCGGCAGGAACGCGCCAGCTGCGAACGACAGCAGGGACGAGCTAGCGGCGAGGACCGGCGAGGGCAGGTCGGTCAAGGAGACCCCGAGCTCCTCCCGGATATGGACATCGAGGGCGCCGGCCGGGTTCTGTGACAGCTGCCTGGCAACCTCGGCCGCGAGCTCCGGGTCGAGGCCGCGGGCCTGGTAAAGCCCGGCAAGCTCTTGCTGCTCGGCGCCCGGGCTCCGCTCGTGCTCTCGCCGTTCGATCTCGATCTCCGCAAGGGCAAGCTCGGCCTGTGAGGCGACGGACACGTACTCCCCCGCCGCCATGGAGAACGCGCCCGCGCCGAGGCCCGCGATGCCCGCGAGCACGATCGCCGTCGTGTCGGAGTGACTACCGGCCGCGACGCCCGTGATGAGCGCGAAGTTCGAGACCAGGCCGTCCATGGCGCCGAACACGGTGGGCCGCAGCCAGCCCCCGGTGACGTCACGATGCGTGTGATGGATCTCCGCCCGGCCGGGGTAACTCAGCTCCGAGGTCGAGCTCACGTCAGGTCATCCTCCAGCCAGCGGTGCATGGCAGCGGCGGCAGGTCGATTGCGTTGACTCGCCCAGAGTTGAATGTCACACCGAAGATTATGCCTCTCCGGTGTTGACAGATCACGCAACGTGATTGACGCTGAGGTCTACCTAATTCCTATTAGGTGAGGCTAACCTAATGGTCTCGGCTGCCCTGATGATGAGCTGCAGGACGGGGGAGATGAGCTGAAGCGCGGCGGTCAGTCCACCCCGTACCTGGCCGGAAGCGGAATCGGCGGATGGAGGACGTTGATGGTTGGACGGCTCTTAGCGGCAGCGATGGGGATGGTCATCGCGGCCGGCGCGCTCGCCGGTTGCGGGAGCGGCGGGGCCGCCACCGCCGGATCGACCCAGACGATCACGCTCTACAACGGCCAGCACGAGGAGACCACCGATGCGCTGGTCGCCGCGTTCACCCGGCTGACCGGAATCAAGGTCAGGGTCCGGTCTGACGATGAGGACGTGCTCGTCCAGCAGATCGAGCAGGAGGGTCAGGCGTCGCCCGCGGACGTCGTGTTCACCGAGAACTCACCCGCACTCGAGGTGCTGCAGGAGAAGCATCTGCTGGCCGCGCTGCCCGCATCGACGCTGGCCGACGTCCCGGCCAGGTTCGACTCGCCGCGCGGTGACTGGGCAGGGGTGTCGGCACGGGTGAGCGTGCTCGTGTACAACACGCGCGATCTCCCGAAAAGCAAGCTCCCGACCTCCGTGATGCAGCTTGCCGGGCCGCAGTGGAGCGGCAAGCTGGCGATCGCACCCGGCGAAACGGATTTCCAGCCAGTGGTCACGTCGATTGCCGACGCCTACGGTCAGCAGGCCGCGCTTCGGTGGCTGCGCGCGATCAGGGCCAACGCGCGGAATCATGTATACCCGGACAACGAAACGATCGCCGCCGACGTGAACTCGGGCCAGGCACAGATAGGGATCATCAACCACTACTACTGGTACCGGCTCAGGTACGAGATCGGCGCGGCGAACATGCACTCGGCGATCGCGCCTTTCGCGGCCGGCGATCCAGGCTACGTACTTGATGTCTCCGGCGCGGCGGTCCTTGCCTCAAGCAGGCATCGGTCCGCGGCGGCGCGGTTCGTCGCGTTCCTCGTCAGCGAGCAGGGGCAGCAGATCATTGCAAAGGGTGACAGCTTCGAGTACCCGCTCGGCTCGGGCGCGCATACCAGTCAGCCGCTCATCCCGTTCAGCCAGCTAACGCCGAATCCCATCGGGGTCGCAGCGCTGGGCGATGGGCATATGGCGCTCAGCCTCCTGCAGCAGGCGCAGCTACTGTGAGCGGCCCGCCATCCGCCGTGGCGGGCGCCACCATCCCGCGCATCCGGCAGCGCGCCGGCGGCTACCGTGCTGCGCCAGTGGTGGCCGGTGTCAGCCTGCTCGTGGCCGGAGCACTGCTGTTGCCCGTGGTGTTCCTGGTCAGTGAGGCGGCCCATATCGGCCGTGCGCAGCTGACCGGGCTGCTGCTGCGCCACCTGACCGGCACGCTGCTTGTCAACACCGTTGAACTGACCGCCGCCGTCACCGTCGCGTGCGCGGTGATCGGCGTCGCGTGCGCCTGGGTGGTGGAACGCACGAACCTGCCGGGGCGCCGGGTGTGGGCCACGCTGATCGTGCTGCCATTGGCCATGCCCGACTTCGTGGTCGGCTACTCGTGGAACTCCGTGGCGCCGGCGATCCACGGCCTCGCCGGAGCGGTACTCGTCATGACGCTCAGCATCTACCCCCTGGTATACCTGCCGGTGGCGGCCAGCTTGCGGCGGGCCGACTGCACGCTCGAAGAGGTCGCGCGCGGCCTCGGCCACAGCCACATCAAGGTCTTCCTGCGCGTCACGCTGCCGCAGATCCGCACGGCGCTGCTTGGCGGCTGTCTCGTCGTCGCGCTCGCGCTGCTCGCCGAGTACGGCGCATTCGAGATCGTGGGCTTCCAGACATTCACGACGGAGATCATCACGGAGTTCAGCGTCGCCTTCGACTCCGCCGCCGCGTGCGCCCTGTCATTGGTGCTCGTGATGCTCGGCATCGCGGTGCTCGCGGGTGATGCGATCGTGACCGCGGTGAAACCGACGGGGCGCCGCGGCCCCCACGGAACCCGGCCGCCGCGGCGCTACCGCCTCGGCCTGGCGGTAATTCCCGTCACGGGCGGGTTCGCCCTCCTCGCGGGTGCTGCCGTGGCGATGCCCGTGACAATCATCGGCTACTGGATGATGCAGGGACAGCGTTCCTCGCTGCCACCGGCCTCCATCGTCGCCGCGGCGGCGAGCACGATAACCTACAGCCTGCCCGCGGCGGCCGTGGCGACCGTGGCGGCGCTGCCGGTGGCCTTGCTCGCGGTGCGGCACCGCAGCCGCGGTACCGTCCTCCTGGAGCGCGCCACCTACCTGGTACAGGGCCTGCCCGGACCGGTCGTCGCACTGAGCTTCGTGTTCTTCGCCGTTCACTATGCCATCGGGATCTACCAGAGTCCGGAGCTGCTCATGGCCGGCTACGCCGTCCTGTTCTTCCCGCTGGCGCTGGTCGCGGTGCGGGCAGCCCTCGCCCACGCACCGCCCCAGCTGGAGGAGGTGGCCCGCTCGCTCGGCCGCCGCCCGCCGGCCGTGCTGCTCCGGGTCACGCTGCCGCTGATCGCTCCCGGCCTCGCCGCCGCGTTCTGCCTCGTCTTCCTGTCGGCCGTGGTCGAGCTGACGACGACCCTGATCCTCATCCCCACCGGCGCGCATACCCTGGCGACCGCCTTCTGGGCGCAAGAGTCCAACACCTCATACGGCGCCGCGGCGCCGTATGCCGCGCTGCTTGTTGTCATCGCGGTCATCCCTGGCTACGCGCTCGGCCGCTACTTCGACCGCATCCCGACTCAGAGGACCGGTAACCGATGACCCAGCTTTCCGTGTCGAGGCTGCATCACGGCTATGGATCTCACCCGGTGCTGCGCGGCCTCACCCTGGAGGTCAAGCCGGGCCACGTCACCGCGATTCTCGGCGCCTCAGGAAGCGGTAAGACGACGCTGCTGCGGGTGATCGCTGGGTTCGAGCGCGCCTGCCAAGGGATCGTGCGGCTCGGCGATGCCACCGTCGACGACGGCCGCCGGTTCGTGCCACCAGAGAAACGGCGCATCGGATACGTCCCGCAGGACGGCGCGCTGTTCCCCCACCTGAGCGTGCAGGCCAACATCGGCTTCGGGCTGCCGCGGCGCGGCCGCGCCACCAACGCCCGCGTGCTCGCCGAGCTCGTCGGCCTGGCTGACCTTGTCAAACGACGTCCGCATGAACTGTCCGGCGGCCAGCAGCGACGGGTCGCACTGGCCCGTGCGCTTGCCATCAAGCCCGATCTGGTCCTGCTCGATGAGCCATTCGCTTCACTCGACGCCGCGTTGCGCGGCAGCGTGCGGACCGACGTCTTCCGCGTCCTGCGGGCGGCAGGCACCACGACCGTGCTCGTCACGCACGACCAGGACGAGGCTTTCGACGCCGCCGACACCGTGGCGGTGCTGCGCGACGGCGCCATCGCACAGCACGCGACGCCTCGCGAACTGTACACGGAGCCGGCCGACTGCGATCTCGCCCGCATGATCGGCCACGCCAACCTCATCCCCACCGACATCGAGGGCGACCACGCGACGAGCCCGCTTGGACGGCACCCCATCCGCGGCGCCGGCATCAAGGTCACCACGGGCGCCGCCGTCATCCTGCTGCGCCCGGAACAACTCGACGTCCGCTGCCGCAACGGCGGCCCGGGTCTGCCGGGCCGGGTTGAGGATAGCAGCTACCACGGTCACGACACCCTGGTCAGCATCCGGCCCGACGAGCCGTGCGGCGCACCCGTGCTGCTGGCCCGTACGAACGGGAGCCACGACCTGTCTCCTGGCACGCCGGTGACCATCACGAGCCGGGGCGCGGTCACCGTGTACCCGCTGCGCCCGCTCCGCGACGATCAGCCGGCCCTGACAGGGTGAACAGCTGTTCCTACTCGACGATCTTGGCGATCGGGATCTCGAGGATGTCCCGCGCGCCCGCCGCCTTCAGCGCGGGGATCAGCGTGTTCACCCCGCGCTTGGGTACCACGGTCTCCACCGCGTTCATCTCCCCGCTGGCCAGGGCGGTGATCGTGGGCGAAGACATGGCAGGAAGCATTCCGGTCACCGCCTCCAGCCTGCCGGCAGGCACATTGAGCTTGAGCAGCACGTTACCCCGGGCCCGGATCGCACCGGACAGCAGCAGCGAGATGTCCTCCATCGCCGCGCGCTTTTCCGGCACTTCGAACGCGGCCGGGTTGGCGACCAGTTCGGTGTAGCTAGTGAGGAGGATCTCCAGGATCCGCAGGCCGCTTGCGCGCAACGAGGATCCGGTCTCCGTCACGTCCACGATCGCGTCTACGATGTCGGGCACCTTGGCCTCGGTGGCGCCGTACGAGGGCACCACCATGGCCTTTACGCCGCGCGAGTCGAGGAATCGCCTGGTGAGCGACGGGTATTCGGTCGAGACCCGGATTCCCTCCGGCATGTCGGCCGCCGAGTCCCATGACGCGTCCTTCGGCACCGCGAGCACGATCCGCACCGGATTGGCGGTGTTCTTGCTGTAGCGGAGTTCGCCCAGGCTGGTCACGTCCGCGTTGGTCTCGGCGATCCAGTCACGCCCGGTGATGCCGAGGTCGAACAGGCCCTGATCCAGGTAGGAGGGGATCTCCTGCGGGCGCAAGAACCGGACCCGGTCGATCCGCGGGTCGTCGATCGACGCGTGGTAGTCACGGTCGGAGCCGCGACGAACGGTGAGATCGGCCGCGTCGAACAGGTCGAGTGTCGCTCGCTCGAGCGAGCCCTTGGGAAGGACGAGGGACAGCATGCGAAAAGCCTTTCAGCCGGCGACGACGGGGTGGTTGACGGAAGCGACGAAGGCACATCTAGGGATGTCGGCGCCCGTCAGCGCTGGCTTCATGGGTCGCGCCGAGCGGCTCCCGGCCGGACGGCACTGATTTCTCGGGCGGCGCGGGCAGCTTGGTGGCGCGGCGGGCCCGCAGCGAGCGCAGTACAAGTGCGGTATCGAGCGCTGCCACGACGGCCTCCCATCCCTTGTCTTCGCTGCTACCCGGCAGCCCGCAACGGTCGCGGGCTTGCTCAAGTGTGTCACAGGTGAGCACGCCATTACCCACAGGAACCCCCGCGTCGAGCGCCACCCTGGTGAGACCGGCGGTCACCGCGTCGCAAACGTACTCGAAATGCGGAGTGCCGCCACGGATCACCGCGCCCAGGCAGACCACGGCGTCCGCGTGCCGCGCGAGCTCGGCCGAGACCACGGGCAGCTCGATGGTGCCAGGCACCCGTACCACTAGCGGGCCGGGCACGCCGCAGGCGGCCGCAGCCGCCACCGCGCGTGCCACCAGCGTGTCGGTGATCTCCGTATGCCAGCGGGCCGCGGCGATCGCCAGCCTCAGGCCGGCGGCATCCAGCGACAGTTGTTCCGGCTTGCCCGTGCCGCTCACGGCATTGCTCCGCAGCGGCGGCCGCTGCCTGGTGTCACGGCCGCCGGACCGGCGCCCGCCGCCGATGCGCTGCCCTGACCTGATTCGCCCGCCGCGGCAGCGCCCGCGGCCAGCCCGTTCGCGGACCGCGCCGAGCCTGCTGCGCCGTTCGATGACGGCAGGCCGTCGATCAGGTGGCCGAGCCTGTCCCGCTTGGCGATCAGGTAACGCAGGTTGTGCGTGGTGACGATTACTGGGAGCGGCACGCGGCCGATCACGTCGATGCCGAATCCGGACAGGCCGCTCACCTTCGCCGGGTTGTTGGTGAGCAGCCTGATCGAACGCACCCCGAGATCGCCGAGGATCTGCGCGCCCGTGCTGTACTCGCGGGCGTCGGCGGGCAGGCCGAGCTCAAGGTTGGCGTCGACCGTATCGGCGCCCGCGTCCTGCAGCTGGTAGGCCTGCAGCTTGCTGAGCAGGCCGATGCCGCGGCCCTCGTGACCGCGAAGGTAGAGCACGATGCCGCGGCCCTCGGCCGCGATCGCCGCCATCGCCGCGTCCAGCTGGGCACCGCAGTCGCAGCGCTGCGACTCGAAAACATCGCCGGTAAGACACTCCGAGTGCGCGCGAACCAGCACATCGGAGCCGTCCGCTATATCGCCGAGCACCAGCGCCACCTGCTCGGTGCCGTCCACGGAGTTCAGGTACCCGAACGCGCGCCATAGGCCACGCGAGTTCGGCAGCTTCGTCTCCACGATCCTGCTCACCATCCGCTCACGGTGCCGCCGGTACTCGATGAGCTGCGCGATCGAGATGAGCGCGAGGCCGCGGGCGTCGCAGAACGCGCGCAAGCTGGGCAGCCGGGCCATGGTGCCGTCATCGTTGACGACCTCGGCGAGCACGCCGGCCGGGTTGAGGCCGGCGAGTCTGGCGAGGTCCACGGCGGCCTCGGTGTGGCCGGGACGGCGCAGCACCCCGCCCTCCGCATAACGCAACGGGAAGATGTGTCCCGGGCGGACCAGCTCGTAGGGTTCGGTGGCGGAATCCACCAGCGTCCGGATGGTCCTGGCCCGGTCGGCGGCGGAAATCCCGGTCGTGATGCCGTCGCGAGCGTCCACGCTGACCGTGAACGCGGTGCGCATGCGCTCCTTATTCTGGTCTGTCATCAGCGGTAGCTGCAGCCGGTCCAGATCCGCGCCTGGCATCGGCACGCAGATCACGCCGCTGGTGTGCCTGATCGTGAAGGCGAGCAGCTCAGGCGTGGCCTTGCCCGCCGCGAAGATGATGTCCCCCTCGTTCTCCCTGTCCGCGTCGTCGACCACGACCACCGGATGCCCGGCCGCGATGTCCGCGATCGCCCGCTCGACGTCATCGAGCGGTGTGTCGCCTACAGCGCCAGTAGCGCTCGGCGCTGGCGGTGTTGTCTTTGATGCTCATCGCTGGCTCCCGTCGAGCAGCTTCTCCACGTACTTGGCGACAACGTCGACCTCCAGATTGACCGTCTCCCCCGGCTGCTTACCGCCGAGCGTGGTCAGCTCGAGCGTGACCGGGATCAAGCTGACCTCAAACCACGGCTCGTCCCGCTCCTGTTCCTGCCGCTGCTCTTCCTGCGGCCGGCCAGCCGGAATCGCTGTCGGCGCGGTCGGCGAGGCTGTCGCGTGGCTGACCCCCGACACGGTGAGGCTCACCCCGTCGACCGCGACAGATCCCTTTTCCGCAACATAACGCGCCAAGCCGTAAGGGAGCGTGATCCGGACCACCTCCCAGTGCCGGGCGGGGGTCCGGGAGACTATCCGGCCGATCCCGTCCACGTGGCCCTGCATGAGATGACCGCCGAGCCGGTCGCCCACGCGGAGGGAACCTTCGAGATTGACGCGTGCGCCTGGAGCGAGGCTGCCGAGTCCCGAGCGCCTGAGGGTCTCACCCATCACGTCAGCGGTGAACGCACCATCGCTGGTGGCCGTCACGGTGAGGCACACGCCGTCGACAGCGATCGAGTCACCGTGGGCGGCGCCCGCCACGACTTTCGGGCCCCGCACGGTGAGCCGCATGGCATCGTCACGTCGCTCAAGGGCGACAACCTCGCCGAGCTCTTGCACGATTCCGGTGAACATCTGCGCCACCCTCCGGAGCGTTCTGGTTGATCCGGCTCCGGGAGCACGTGTGCGTGAACGCGACGTCAGCCTCGCGGCCAAACGTCGCGCGTGCTACCTCCCATCCGGACTTTCACCGTCGGTACCGGAATTGCACCGGATCAGCCGACCGATGGCATCGGCCGGGTCGCGGACTGTCACCGCCGGTTCGGAGTTACACCGACCCCGGAGCACGCTTTGACTCACCAACTAGTGTGCCATGGGGGCCATTCCACCCGGTGCGCCCGGTCCGGGTGATACGCGCGAGCCAACCAGGCGCTTGCTGGCCAGCGCGCCAGGCGCGGTGGCTCTGCGGGCAACGATGATCCGCATTGGTTGCTGGTGATAGCGAGCAAATTCACCGCTGATACGGCTTTCCCCCAGTGCTGTCACCCCAGTGCTGTCACCCCCAGTGCTGTCACCCCCAGTGCTGTCACCCCCAGTGCTGTCACCCCCAGTGCTGTCACCCCCAGTGCTGTCACCCCCAGTGCTGTCACCCCCAGTGCTGTCACCCCCAGTGCTGTCACCCCCAGTGCTGTCACCCCCAGTGCTGTCACCCGCCGGCTGGCCGATCGCTGAGCTCAGCGAGAGCGGTGGGCTCCCGCCCAGGAGGCGTGCGCGGTGGCTTGCTCCGCCCGGGCGCGCAGCGCCTGGACCGCGCTGGCGGGGTCGTCGGCGGAGTAAACGGCTGAGCCCGCCACGAAGACGTCGGCTCCCGCGGCGGCGCAGCGCTCGATCGTCTCCTCGCTCACCCCCCCGTCGACCTGCAGCCACACCGATGCCTCGCGCCCCGCCATCAGCTCGCGGGCGCGGCGCAGCTTCGGCAGGACGACGTCGAGGAAGGGCTGGCCACCGAAGCCGGGCTCAACCGTCATCACCAGCAGCATGTCCATCACCGGCAGCAGATCCGCGTAGGGCTCCACTGGAGTGGAGGGGTTGATGGCGAGCCCGGCGCGCGCCCCCGCCGCGCGGATCATCCGCAGCGTCCGGATCGGCGACTGTGCCGCCTCCGCGTGAATCGTCACATTGCGCGCGCCGGCCTCGGCGTAGGCGGGCGCCCAGCGATCCGGGTCCTCGATCATGAGATGGCAGTCCATGGGCAGGCTGGTGTGCTTGAGCAGCGACTTCACCACCGGCAGCCCGATTGTGAGGTTGGACACGAAATGGTTGTCCATCACATCCACGTGCAGCCAGTCGGCAACACCGGCCACGGCCTGCGCTTCCTCGGCTAGCCGGGCGAAGTCCGCGGACAAGATGCTCGGTGATATTTGAACTCCCATTGGTTCCGAGTCTAGAGGTGATGGGCTCGCGGGCCCCTCACCCGACAGGGGAATCCGGGCCCAGACGCCTTGAACCGCTCGCGCGAGGCCGCGCCCGCCCACGCCTTTCATGATCCCGGTACCTTCTGTGCGAATACTCTTCAAAGAAGTAACCGCGATCATGTGCGATGTCGCGCCGCTGTGTGTGGCTGACGGTGGTTACGACCAGCCCGACCTGGGGAAACACCGCATCCTGGCCGAACTTGATCAAGGGCGATTTGTCGCTTATGCCGCCCGCCTCGCTGATGGCGCTGCCGGGCGCCTTCCGGCCGTTATTCACCGCACCGTCGTTCCGCACGTTCAGCGCGCTGGCCGCCGGGTTCCTCGCCCAGACCGGCAGGCGCACGTTCAGCGCGCTGGCCGCCGGGTTCCTCGCCCAGACCGGCAGGCGCACGGTGTGCGGCATGCTGACCGGTGCCGGGCTGTCACAGGTGTGGCGTCATGACCGGGCACACCGGTTCTTCGCGCATGCCGGTGGAGCGCTGAGGATCTCGGCCTGGTCCTGGCGAAGCTGATCGTGGCGCTGCTGGTGCCGGACGGCGAGCCGGTGCTGGTGGGCATCGGTGACACGCTGTTTCAGCGGGACCGGCGCAAGGTGCATGCCATCGGCTGGTTTCATGACGGCTCCGCCAAGGGCCCCCGGCAGGTGGGGCTGGGCGGCAACTGGGTGAGTGCTGCGATCATCGTCACGCTGCCATTCGGGTCCGGCCCGGTGGCGCTGCCGGTGGCCGCCCGGCTGGTGCACAAGGACATCACGCCTGCTGGCGCGTCCCGGCTGGTCCTGGCCCGGCAGATGACCGCCGCGCTGGCCCGCGCGCTGCCGGGCCGCGACATCCACGTCGTGGCCGATGCCGCCTACGCGGGCAAGGAACTTGCCCGCCTGCCCGCCGCGGTGACCTGGACCACCCGGCTGCGCAACGACGCCGCGCTGGATGAGCTGCCCGGCCCGCGCACCGGCAACCGCGGCCGGCCCCGGACCAAGGGCAGGCGGCTGCCGTCCCTGGCCGCCCTCGCCGGCGGCACGTGCTTCGCCCCGGTCAGCGTGCGCCGCAACGGCAAGACCGCCACCGTGCAGGCCGCCGTCATCACCTGCCTGTGGCACGGCGTCCTCGGCGCCCGCCAGGTCCAGGTCGTGCTGATCCGCGACCGCACGCAGGCGGGCTATGACCTGGCGCTGGCCACCACCGATCTGGCCGCTTCCCCGGCAGCGGTGATCGAGCGCTATGCCGCCCGCTGGCCTATCGAAGTAGCGACCGAGGACGCCGGACAGATCTTCGGCGCCGGGCAGGCGCGCAACCGGCCGGCCGCAGCGGTGCACCGTACAGTCCCTTTCATCCCTGAAGGAGCGGGGCCGTGTCAAGGGGTGCCTGGCCTGCCAGAGCCTGGCCATGCTCTGGCAGGCCACCGCCGGGCACCATCCCGGCGACGTGGACGAGCGCCGCGCCCGCGCTCCCTGGTACCGGACCAAGGCTGAGCCATCAACCGCTGACATGATCGCCAAGCTGCGCCGGGTCCTCATCGCTGCGAAATACCGGCCGGTTCACCCTGGTGAGCCGACCCAAGCAGAAATCCACACCGTTCAGCTGGCCTGGGCCGTCGCCGCCGCATAACTGCGAAAGTCGAGAGTCGAGGCTATCGCTATGAAAGCTACGAACCCCCCGATTGCACACACCGTGATCACAAGTGCCGCCACGACAGTCCTCGCATCCATCATGTCCCTCCAGTTGGTTGACGATCGTTCATCACAGCCCCCCGGAGGGGGCCATGATCAGCGATCACGTTTTTGCGTATGCCCACTTCGGGAACGCGGGCTTGGTGGCGAAAGCCTCGTATTCGTTATCGGTCATGAAGCGGTTCATAGCCCCCCTTGCGGTCACAGATGCTTCCATGCCTGGTCAGGAGTGATCTTGTAGAGCTGCTTGCCGCACTCGGTGCAGATTGTGATCGTCATGACTCACTCCCTCCTTCAATCGCCGACTGGTCATGGCCAGCGATCAGCTGCTACCGGAGTAGTTCGTCCCCAGCTTCCAGCCGGAACCGCAAAGCTTGCAAGAGTCCCAGGCCGGTGACTGCCGTCACACCGACCGCGATTGTGGCAAGCTTCCTGTTGATCTTAATGATTCCCCCGTATGCCGCTCTCCGCGTGGAACCCCCCGGCTTCGGCAGCTATGTCCCCTAACTCGAATCTCATCCGGGCTGGCATCCCGTACAAGGGGCAGAAGTCCCAGCAATTCGGCGAAGATCAGAGGCAAGAATCTCCATACAAATGAATCAAATAGCGGTATTTTCAGAACAAGTCGGTACAAACGGTATCCAAACTAGCGAATTCATGATCCTAGCTGATTAGACTGGCGCACGCGCATTGACAACACCTGCCTCGCGTCGGCCAATGCTCGTGGAAGGTTCTCCTGACCGTTCACCACAACCACCCGAAGGGGATCATGGCCAGCGGCCAGGCGAGCCCTGTGGCTGAGGTTGTGCCGGAGGTGGGTCACTCAGCAGCACTCAGGCGCCGGCCTGCATGTGGAGGTGATTCCACGTCTCCCCGCTCAGCCGGATGGTGGCATACTTGCCAGTTCCCTGGCCGGTGCCCCACCCGTGCCCGAAGGTGTTTGACGTCCGGGTGACGCTCACCACGCCGGTGCTCACGCCGAGCCGCTTGGTCAGCATCGCGTCCACGGTCACGCCCGACCCGTCCACGGCCACGCCCGACCCGTCCACGGTCACGCCCGACTCGTCCAGGGCCACGGTCCACGGCCACGCCTGGCCCGGCCCGTCCACGGCCACCGGTCCACGGCCACGGGGCTTGTCTGAGAAGATCACGTGACGATGGCCAGGACCGAACAAGACAAGGGGTTCTCCCGCGGGCGCGCCACGCTTGCCGTGGTGCTCACCGCTGTCGCGGGAGCGATCGACGCGCTGAGTTTCACCTCGCTCGGACGCGTATTCACCGCCAACATGACGGGCAACATCGTGCTGCTCGGCGTCGCGGCTGGACAGAGCCTCGGCGCTGAGACCTGGCGTTCGGGCGTCGCATTCGCCGGTTTCTGTGCCGGGTTGCTCGCCGGATATCAGCTAGCCCACCCGGCGGCCGTCCTCGCGCGCTGGATACGGGTCAGCGTCCGGATGGCCCTCGGGTTTGAACTGCTGCTCGTTGCGGCCTTCTTCGCAGTGTGGCTCGGCACAGGCGGACACCCGGCAGGTGGGCGGCTACTTGTCCTTATCTGCCTGTCGGCCGTCGCGATGGGCGTGCAGAGTGCAACCGCCACCCGGCTCACCGTATCCGGGGTCTCGACGACTTATGTCACCGGCACGCTCACCGCGCTGATGGGCAGCCTCGCCGCGGTCGGCCGTCCACCGGCACACGCCACCTCGCAGGCCCTTGCACTGGTCGCCCTCTTTGCCGGGGCGACGCTCGCCATCGTCGTGCGCAGGGTCGATCCGCTGATCGCTCCCGTGGTCCCGCTGGCAATCCTGACGGCAGCGGTGCTCTTCGCGGTGCTCGCCGAGGACGTTGACTGACGGCCCGCATCCGGCTGGGCGGCCCGGTGCTCATGCGTCACGGCGCAGCAGGGCCAGGAAGATCGCGTCGGTACCGTGCCTGTGCGGCCAGAACTGTACGTAGGCACCCTGGGCCCCGGGACCGGGTCCAGCCGCACCGGGCAGGCCGGACTGGCTGGGCGGGCAGCGTATCCCGTCGGGGGCGCGCCGCACCGCAGGGCCTGCGCCACTGCCTGCCCACACGTCGGCGAGGACCGCGGGCGCGTCGAGCACGGTCGCACCGGCCAGGCCGGCCATATCGGCCACGACCTCCTCGACAACACGCTGGGTCTCGTCGAGGTGCGGCGAACAGGTGACGTAAGCGGCCACCCCACCTGGCCGCAACGATGCGAGCGCGGCCGCGAGCAGCCGGCGCTGCAGCGCGCCAAGCCCGGCGATGTCCCGCGGCCTGCGCCGCCAGCGCGCCTCGGGACGGCGGCGCAGCGCGCCGAGCCCGGAGCAGGGCACGTCGGCGAGCACCCGGTCGAAGACGCCGGGCCGCCACGGCGGCGATGTGCCATCCGCCACGACGATCCACCCCGTGCCGCCCGCGCTGCCGACCACGCGCGGGGCCCCGCCCGCGGTCCGGCCCGCCATAGCGGTCCTTGCAAGTGCCGCACGGTGCGGCTGAACGTCCGCCGCGAGCAGCCGGGCACCCCGCCTGGCGGCGAGCCCGGCGAGCAGGCCGGCCTTGCCACCCGGACCCGAGCACATGTCAAGCCAGAGCCGGTCCGGCCCGGTGACCGGGGCGCCCGCGAGCGCGACCGCCGCAAGCTGGCTGGCCTCATCTTGTACCGCGGCCCTGCCATCCGCGATGGCGGGAACGTCCGCCGGCTTTCCTTCCCGCAGGTAGGCGCCGTACGGCGACCACCGTGCCGGGGTGGCGCCGGCGGCTGCGAGTTCGGCGGGCGTCACCTGGCCAGGCTTGACCGCGAGCGTCACCCCCGGCCGGTTATTGTCCGCGATGAGCAGGGCCTCGGTTTCCGCGAGCTCCCCATCCGGATCCTCGCCCAGCGCCGCGGACATCGCCGCTACGACCCAGCGCGGGTGGCTGTGCATGACGGCGAGGTAGCCAACCGGATCATCGGCACGGCGGGGCGACACGATCGCGAGCCAGGCAGCAAGGTCGCGGGTCGCGACCTTGCGCAGAACCGCGTTCACGAACCCGGCGGGCCGCGCACCCGTCACGTCCTTGGCCAGGTCAACGCTGGCCGCGACAGCAGCGTGCGCGGGGATCCTGGTCGCGAGCAGCTGGTGTACGCCCAACCGCAGCACCTCACGCAACGCCGGGTCGATGCGGCCGACCGGCCGGTCCGAACACACGTCGATCACGGCGTCATAGCTTCCCTGGCCACGCAGCGTCCCGTAGGTTAGTTCGGTGGCAAGCGCTGCGTCGCGGCCAGCGAGACCGCGCTCGGCAAGCAGGGCCGGGAGCAGCAGGTTGGCGTAGGCATCTCGTTGCGCAACCGCGCGCAGCACGTCGTAGGCTGTGCGCCGCACCGGGTCGGCCCGGCGCCTCGTCCCAGGTCCGCTCACGTCAGCCCAGCCGTTCGCCGCCGGAAAGCCGCAGCCCGCGAACCCACTCGATGGCCCGCATCACGCCCCTTCCCTCCGGTCGCACCCCACCGAGCACGACTGGCTGCGTGCCGGTACCGACGAGCACCTGGTCGCGGGTAACGCACAGCTCGCCTGGCGCCAGCCCCTGCGCTCCCCCGCCTTGCCCGGCCGCAGCGGACCCGGACGGATCGGTCCCGGACCGGGCCGCACCAGACCCGGCCGCCTCGGGCCCACCCGCAGCGGACCCGGACGGATCGGACCCGGCCGCCTCGGGCCCACCCGCAGCGGACCCGGACGCAGCCGATCCGGACGGATCGGGCCCACCCGCAGCGGACCCTGCCGCAACGGACCTGGTCGCGGCGGGCCCGCCGCCGCCCCAGCCAACGGCCGCGTCCGCGTCCTGCGCCGAAAGCAGGCTGACCTGGCCAAGCTTGACGCGCCTGCCGCGCAGCAAGGTCCACGCGCCCGGATGGGGAGTGCACGCCCGGATGAGCCTGTCCACCGTCTGCGCGCCGCGTGTCCAGTCCACCCGGGCATCCGCAGTGGTGATCTTGGGTGCGTAGCTGACCCCATCGGCAGGCTGTGGCCGCGCCTCCAGCCGCCCGGACTCGATCCCGTCCAACGTGATCACGAGCAGGTTCGCGCCGACCACGGCGAGGCGGGCCAGCAGATCACCTGCGGTGTCCTCGCGCCGGATCGGCTCGGTCACCACGCCGAACACAGGCCCGGCGTCGAGCTGCTCGACGAGCCGGAACGTGGTCGCCCCCGTGATGTCGTCCCCGCGCAGGATGGCGTGGTGTACCGGCGCCGCGCCACGCCAGGCGGGCAGCAGCGAGAAGTGCAGGTTCACCCAGCCGTGGGCCGGGATGTCGAGGGCCACCCGCGGCAACAGCGCTCCGTACGCGACGACGGGGCAGCAATCCGGGCCGATCTGCCGGAGCCGGTCAAGGAAGGCGGGGTCACGCGGCCTCACGGGCGTGAGCACCTCAAGACCGGCTTCGCGCGCACTGGCAGCGACTGGGCTCGGCGCGATGCGCCGGCCTGCCCCGAGGTACCCCGCCCGGCAGGAGCGTCGGGCCGTGAGATCACCGCCGCCACCTCGTGACGCGAGCCGAGCAACGCGTCCAGCGCCGGCACCGCCGCCTCCGGGGTGCCCGCGAACACAAGGCGCATGGCGCTACAGCGCCTTACCGAATGTTGGGTGCGGCGACGCCTTGACCGCGGGGATCGGTTCGCCGAACCACTCGGCCTCCCTGATCGCCTTCATCGCGAGCTTGCGCTGCTCGGGGTCGAGCCTGTCGATGAAGAGCACCCCGTCCAGATGGTCGGTCTCGTGCTGTGCGCAGCGGGCGAGCAGCGACGTCCCCTCGAGGGTGATCGGCTCGCCGTGCATGTTGAATCCCTTGGCTACGGCGCGCCGCGCCCGTTTCGTCGGGAAGGCGAGGCCGGGAATGGACAGGCAACCCTCATCCTCGGTCTCCTCGCCGCCGGACAGGTCCAGGGAGGGATTGATCAGATGGCCCAGATCGTCCTCAACGTGGTAGGTGAAGACCCGCAGGCCGACGCCGATCTGGGGGGCGGCGAGCCCGGTGCCGGGCGCGTCGAGCATGGTCTCGGTGAGCTCCTTGACCAGCTTGCGTAGCTCGGCGTCGAAATCACGGACCGGCTCAGCTGGAGTGCGCAGCACCGGGTCGCCGAAAAGACGGATCGGCTTGACAGCCACGATAATCCTCCCGAACGGCTCACGCGATGCGCCGCGTTAAGTTTACGGGCACCGGACAATGCCGGCGGCCCACATCGACAGTTACGGACGTGCTTGCGCGGCCTGTGGGCCCGGCCAGTGGGCCCGGCCAGTGGGCCCGGCCAGTGGGCCCGGCCAGCGCGCCTGGTCAGCGTGCCCGGCCAGCGCCGAGATGCCGTGATCGTGCCTTGAACGCGGCCTTTCGTGCCGCCTTGGCGACGGCCGGATCCGGGTGGTGGTCTGTCAGGGTGGTGAGCAGCGCGATCAGGTCGGGGTGCGCGACCTGCCATAGCCCTGCGACCAGTTCGGCTTGCTCGGCCACCGGAAGATCGGGCAGCAGGTCGGCCGCGACAGCTCCGGGGTCGGCCTCCTCGATCAACCCGGCTCCGAGATCGACAAGCAGCCAGGCCTTCTCCGCCGGACTCAAGTCAGCCTGCACTCCTTGCTCGCGCAGCCAGATGGCGGCGTGCGGCCGCAGCACCGGGTCCGCGAGAGCTGACCGCACGAGAGGGATCACCTGCTCACCAAGGCGGTCGATGATCGCGAACGCGGCGCCCCGCGCGCCCGGTGAGGAGGTGGCGGCCGCGTCGAGAAGCTCGACCGCCGCCTGCTGCGGCGTCCGCTCCGCCAGCCACGCCGCTATCTCAAGCTCGCCGTCCTCGGCGTCGTAGCCCGCCAGGCCCGAGAGCAGGCCGACCGCACCAGAGGCCGCCGCGCAGCCCACGACCGGAGCGGAGAAACCCGTCGCGATCAGCCGGTCCCGCATGCCAGCCACGCCGAGCGCGGTCAGGCTCACGGTGAGCTGGTCGTCCTGGTCGTCAACGCCAAGCTCGGCCACGCCGAGATCGGCGAGCACCTCAAGTGCCTGCGACATCCGCATCCCCGGATCGGGCCTGGCGCGCCGCGGCGGGGCCCTTCGCCCACGCGCCGTCGCGGCCGTCGCGGCGCTGAAAGCCTCGGCGATAGCATCCATCCGGACCGGCGCGCCCGCAGCGTACAGCACGGTCGCCAGGCCCTCGAGTTCCTCGCTCATATCGGCGGGGCCACGCCGCAGGACCGCGTCAAGCGCGCCGCGCCAGGCGGCGAGCAGCGCGGCGGGGTCACCGCCACCCAGCGCACCCGGACGCGCCGACGCCCGGATGCCAGTAATCGAGACAAGGCCGGCGCCGACCGCCGCGTGCCACAGCAGATCTAGCTCCCGCACGTCGCCGGCGCTGCGCAGGCTGCCAGCGCCCGGGGCACGCGGCTGTCCGTCACCGGATATCTCGAGATCGGCAATGACCGCGACGGCATCCGCCGGACGGAGGAGGCCACGCGCGGTCAGCCGCCTGTTGGCACCCACCCAGCGGGCAAGCCGCCAAGCCTCACGCAACAGCGGTGCGGCGAGTGCAGCGGCGGCGAGCTCGTGCGCTGGTGCGATTCGCACCGCGGGCAGCACCGGACCCGCGCCGCCAGCCGTCGTTGCGCGTGGCGTACGGGTAAGTGACGCCCTTCGGCCCACGCAAGCACCCTACGGCCTCGACGCGGGATACGTGGCGCGCCGCGCAACGGTCGCGATGCAAATTCAAACCGGGCCAACTCCTCGCGCGTAGGGCAGCGCCGTGTGCCCGGCGGACTGGACATGCGAGCAGCTGACGGCAGGTGACACCGACCCCATTACTCCTGACGATAAAGCGAGAGTCAGTGTGCTGCGCAGGCACCGAAGGAAGGTTGAAACATCGTCTTGCTTGCACATCGCGCCAGGTCACAGGCTTTCGAGCGCGGCAGCTTGACATAATTTCCTTGCATCTATTCGCAACGCTTCTGGTGACACAGTCGCAGGGAGATCTTCGCAAGGGCGCAGGTCAGCCCTCACCGGACCGCACGGTGGGCTTGACAGTGTCAAGAGTCCGGACCCCGGCGTGAAATCCAGCCCGCTCATCGGATCGGCCCTGTCGTCAAATCAGCTCGAGCGGGTCGACCTGCACGCGCAGCCGTTCGGGATCCTTGCGGGCGGACCAGGCGGCCTGCGCGTCGGCGAGGGCGCGAGCGAGCTGCGCGCCCGCCGGCCGCGGCACCCGCACCAGCGCGCGGTACGGGTCGCCGTCCGCCCGCCGGTCATCGCTGACAGGAACCGGCCCGAGGACCTCGGTACCGTCCGGCAGCGCGGTGACGTTCAGCAGCTTGCGCACGGCTTCCGCGCTGCCGGTGACCGACGCCATCCGGACCGCGGGCGGGAAGCCGAGCTCCGCCCGGTCCGACAGCTCCCGCTGCGCGTGCGTGACCGGGTCCCAGCGAATGAGCGCCTGCACGGCGGGCAGCCCGGCGTCGGCGAGCACCACCACGATGCCATCGGCTGCCCGCGAGCGCACAAGCGCGGCGGCGTTCATCCACCTGCGCAGTGCCTCCTCGCCGGCCCGCAGGTCGGCGCGGCTGAGCAGCGCGTGCGCGTCGAGCAGCAGCGCACCCGCGTAGCCGCCGTCCGCGGCCGGTTCGGCTCCTGGGGTTGCGACCACAAGGGCAGGCGAGGCAGGTACCCGGACGAGCCGCTTGTCGCCCCCCGACATGCGGACCGCGACGGTTGGGAACGCACGGCCGAGCTCTTCCGCGGTCCGCCGGGCACCGGTGACGAGGGCACGGATACCCGTGGCCTGGCAGCGCGGGCAGTGCCAGCCTGCCGCGAGGCGGCCGCACCACCTGCAGTGGGCCGGTGCACGGGCGGATTCGAGCGCCAGCGGGCCACCGCAGCCGGCGCAGCGAGCCTGCACACGGCAGCGCGCGCAGCCGATCGCCGCCAGATAACCGCGCCTTGGCACCTGCACGAGTACCGGGCCACGGGTCAGCGCGTCCCTGACCGCCCGCAGCGCCACGCTCGGCAGCCGGGCCGCTCTCGCCGCCTCGTCCCTGGCCAGCTCGCTGTCGTCACCGGCCGGTCGCACCGCGGCCAGGTGACCGAGCACCTCGCCGCGGTCAGCGCGAAGCGTGCGAGCCCAGCCGGCCTCGACAAGCTGGGTCATCTCCGCCGTGCGACAGAAGCCGCCGATCAGCGCCGCTGCCCCGCAGCGGTGGGCGCGCAGCGCGAGCACCTCACGCGCGTGCGGGTAAGGTGCGCGCCGTTCCGCGTGCAGATCATCACCGTCGTCCCACAGGACGACTAGGCCGAGATCACGCACCGGGGCGAACATCGCGGCCCTGGTACCCACGACGACGCGGACCGCACCGCGGAGGACCGCGAGCCAGCGCGTGTACCGCTGCGCGGGACCCAGATCGGCGCTTAGCGCGACATGCCTGTCAGATCCGAGCACTGCGGTGAGGGCTTCGTCGACCCGCGCCAGATCGGCGGCGTCCGGCAGCACCACAATGACACCGCGGCCCGCGGCCGCGGCGGCCGCGACGGCGGTGGCGATTGCCCGCGGCCAGCCCTGACCGGGGGTAGCGGACCAGGCGGCGCGCGGCGCGCGGCCGACCGCGATGGCCGCGAGGAACGCGGCGCCCGCGGGGTAGTGTGCCCACGGGCCCGGATCCGGGGCTCTGTACGCCGCTCCGTACCCCACGATTGGCGCCACCTCGCCTGATGGCCGCGACTCGGCGGCCGCGTGACGCGGCGGCACCGCGAGCCGCAGGACGTCGGCGAGCGTACCCGCGTAGTGGTCCGCGACCGCCCGGGCGAGGGCGGCGACCTCGGCGGTGAGCACCGGCTCAGGCGAGACGACTCGGTCGAGGAAGGCGAGCCGGCCGGGGTGGTCACTGCCAGCCGCACGCTCAAGCAGGTAGCCGTCGGTCAGCCTGCCAGCGAATCTGACCCGGACCCGGCATCCGGGTACGGCCGTGGCGGCGAGCTGGTCCGGGACGAGATAGTCGAATGGGCGGTCGAGGTGCGCGAGCGAGACGTCGATCGCGACCCGGGCGACCGGCAGTTCCGCGGCTTGTGTTCGCACGGCCGTCTTGCGCGGCGGCCGCCGCCTGGCTGGCACAACCTGAGGCACGGTCCCGTCCTACCAGACGCCGTCCACGATCCTTGCCCCATCTGGATGCTGTCGCGGAGGCGGGGCGGCGGCCGGTCGCCCGGAGGATCCGGTGGCCGGCCGACGGGTGCGGCGGATGCCCCTGCGCGACTCCGCAATCACCCGATGCGCGGCTCCAAGCGGCCGTCGGATCATCTCCGCCGCGAGCGGCCCCGCCAGGGCAGTCGTATCTCTCCGGCCGCTACAGGTGGGCCGCCGCACGGAGTGACTCGACGCGGTCGTCGCGCTCCCAGGAGAAGTCGGGCTCCTCACGGCCGAAGTGACCGTACGCGGCGGTCTGGGAGTAGATCGGGCGCAGCAGATCAAGATCACGGATGATAGCCGCGGGACGAAGATCGAAGACCTCCAGGACGGCACGCTGGATCTCGTCCACCGCGATGTGTTCCGTGCTAAAGCACTCGACAAACAGCCCGACCGGCTTCGCTTTGCCGATGGCATAGGCGACCTGCGTCTCACACCGGTCCGCCAGCCCGGCGGCAACGACGTTCTTGGCCACCCAGCGCATCGCGTAAGCGGCGCTGCGGTCCACCTTTGACGGGTCCTTGCCGGAGAAGGCCCCTCCCCCGTGCCTGGCCATACCGCCATAGGTATCGATGATAATCTTCCGGCCGGTCAGCCCCGCGTCACCCATCGGCCCGCCGATCTCGAACCGGCCGGTGGGATTGACGAGGAGCCGGAAGTTGTCCGTGTCAAGCTCGATCCCATCAAGCACAGGTGCGACGACATGCTCGCGGATGTCGGGCTCCAGCAGTTCACGCAGATCGATGTCGGGTGCATGCTGCGAAGAAACCACCACGGTGTCGAGCCGGACCGGCTTCGCGGCCTCGTATTCGATCGTGACCTGGGTCTTGCCGTCGGGGCGCAGGTAAGGGACGAGCCCAGTGCGCCGCACCTCGGTGAGCCGCTTCGCCACCCGGTGTGCGAGCATGATCGGCAGCGGCATCAGCTCGGGCGTCTCCCGGCACGCATAGCCGAACATCAGGCCCTGGTCTCCGGCTCCCTGCCGGTCCAACTCGTCGGTGCCCTCACCCTCTCGCCGCTCATAGGCGTCGTCAACGCCCTGGGCGATGTCCGGTGACTGCGCCCCGATCGAGACGGAGACGCCGCAGGATGCCCCGTCGTAGCCCTTGGCCGACGAGTCGTAGCCGATCTCGAGGATCTTGTCCCTGATGATCCCGGGAATATCAACGTAGGTCTTGGTCGTGACCTCACCGGCGACGTGCACCATACCAGTCGTGATCAAGGTCTCCACGGCAACCCGGCTGCGCAGATCATCCTTGATCATCGCATCGAGTATGGCGTCACTGATCTGGTCAGCCATCTTGTCCGGGTGGCCTTCTGTGACCGACTCGGATGTGAAAAGGCGACGTGACACTGTTATTTCCTCTTCTGCCGCAGCGGCACCCCGTGCACACGCTCAAGGCACGCGCCGAACTACGGAATCAGCCCGGCATGTGGTGATTTCGCCGAAGTTTAGCCGACGACCCGATGCGCCGGTCCAGCCGGAAGCATACCGGGCCCAGGCCGCCGGGTAACACCCGTGTCCGTAAAGCGGTCGTGGGCAGCGTGAGCAGCCGTGGCTACGGAACGCCCGTCTGGAGCCGCTGCAGGACCAGGTCCCACACCCGGTCGGCCAGCACCTCCTTGGGTACCCGCGGAATCTCGGTGACCGCTCCGCCAGCGGCGAGCACAAGCGCGGCGTTATCGCCAGTCCCGAAGGCCAGTCCATCGCCCACCTGGTTCACGACAAGCAGATCGCAGCCCTTCCGGGCCAGTTTCTCGCGCCCGGCGGCGAGCACATCGTCTGTTTCAGCGCCAAAGCCGACGATCACCTGGCCGGGCAGTCGCCGGTGCGCCCTGTCGTCCCTGTTTTTCACTAGCTCGCGCAATATGTCGGGATTCTCGGTGAGCGCGATTGGCTGTGGGCGGTGCCCGCGTTTCTTTATCTTCGCCTCGCTGCGCGAGGCTGGCCGGAAATCCGCCACCGCCGCGGCCATCACCACGGCATCGGCATCATGGGCGGCCGCGAGCACGGCCTCGCGCAACTGACCGGCGGACGTGACGCGTACGACTTTGACACCGCCCGGATCGGGCAACGCCACATTCGCGGCCACCAGCGTCACCTCGGCCCCGCGGGCCGCAGCCGTCCGGGCCAGGGCATAACCCTGGCGGCCCGATGACCAGTTGCCGAGGAAGCGCACGGGGTCAAGCTCCTCACGAGTGCCACCCGCGGAGACCACGACGCGGCGGCCGGTCAGATCGGGACGCAGGCCGGCCGTGCCGCGGGCGAGCAGCCGGATGGCAGTCTCGAACAGTTCGGTCGGCTCGGGCAGCCGACCAGGCCCGCTGTCACCACCGGTGAGGCGTCCAGCGGCGGGTTCGACCACGATCGAGCCGCGCTCGCGCAACAGGGCGACATTGGCCCGGGTGGCGGCGTGCTCCCACATCTCGGTGTGCATCGCGGGCGCGAACATGACCGGGCAGCGCGCGGTGAGCAGCGTTGTGGTGAGCAGATCACCGGCGAGCCCGTGTGCCGCCTTGGCGAGCAGGTCGGCGGTCGCGGGAGCGACCACGACCAGATCAGCCTGCCGGCCGAACTGGACGTGCGGCACCTCGTGCGCGTCCGCCCAGACGCCCGTCGCGACGGGCTGACCGGAAAGTGCGGCCCAGGTAGCGATGCCGACGAACCGCAGGGAATCCCGCGTCGGTATCACCCTTACCCGGTGACCGGACTCGGTCAGGCACCGGAGCAGCTCACACGCCTTGTACGCGGCAATGCCCGCTCCGACGCCGAGAATGATAAACGCGGGAACGGTGGCGTCAGGACTCGATGGTCTCGGCGGTGAGCAACTGCTCACGGATCTCCCGCAGCGCCACAGACAGCGGTTTCTCCTGCACGTGGGTCTCCACGAGCGGGCCCACGTACTCGAGGAGGCCCTCGCCAAGCTGGGCATAGTACGCGTTGATCTGCCGCGCCCGCTTCGCGGCCATGATGACGAGGCTGTACTTGCTGTCTACGATGGACAGCAGCTCATCGATCGGCGGGTTGGTGATGCCTTCTGCGGCGGGACTGCCTGCCACCATCTGCCTTCCTGGTCGCGACCTCCGGCCGTTATACGGTACGACCGCCACCGGCCCCAGGAATCCGTTACGGGCTCACTGCAGCACGCATCAACATTACCAGCCGCTCGCATACCTCATCGACTGTCGTGTTGACGAGTGTGACGTCGAACTCCTTCTCCGCGGCCAGCTCGGCGCGGGCGGTCGCGAGCCGATGCCGGACAACGCCTTCCTGCTCCGTGCCACGCTCGTTGAGGCGCCGGGCAAGCTCGTCGTAGGACGGAGGCGCGAGAAAGACCAGCAGCGCTGCTGGCATCGCGGCGCGGACCTGACGGGCCCCCTGGACGTCGATCTCGAGCAACGGGGGTACACCCACGGCAAGCTTGTCCAGGACAGGCGCCCGGGGAGTGCCGTACCTGTGCCCCGAGTAAGGCGCCCACTCGAGCAGCTCACCGTCGGCGAGGAGCCGGTCGAACTCACGATCACTGACGAAGTGGTACTCACGGCCGTCTTCCTCGCCCGGACGCGGCCGCCGTGTCGTCACCGATACCGACACCCAGATCTCCGGGTAAGCATGCCTGAGCCGACCGATGACCGTGCTCTTGCCGACGCCTGAGGGCCCTGACAAGACGGTCAACCGCGCCTCGCGACCGGCCTGGCCCGTCCCTGGCTGGCCGCGGGCGCGACCGCCGGGCGAAGCGGCCGTGCCCCCTCGCGCGCCTACTGAGAATTCAGCCTCGGTCAGAGATCATCCCCGCCGAACTCATTCTCTAGCGCGGCGCGCTGGTTGATGCCGAGCCCGCGCACGCGGCGGGAGTCGGCGATGTTGAGCCGGTCCATGATCTGCTTGGCGCGCACCTTGCCAACGCCGGGAAGTGACTCAAGCAGCGCTGAGACCTTCATCTTGCCGATGATGTCATCGGTCTGGCCCTCTTTGAGAATCTGGGCCAGAGTTGTCGCACCGCGCTTGAGCCTGTTCTTGACCTCCGCACGTTCCTTGCGGGCCTGGGCAGCCTTTTCCAGGGCCGCGGCACGCTGCTGCGGGGTGAGGGGAGGAAGAGCCACGCCGGTTCACCTCGGGTTTCGTCTAGAAAAACTGCGGTCGGGAGGGGAACCTAGCGACTCGGGACCCCTTCAGGCAACGCAAACCCGTGTTCATCACGTCACAAATTGGCTGATATTACTATTTGAACAGGACCGAATACTGATTGTTACCAAAATTTAGATCATTAAGTCGCGCGCAGGAGGGACGATGCAGAGCTCACAGAGCGCGATTTACGTCCCGCCAAGCCGCAATGTCGGCCAGCGCAACCCTGATCCGGCATTGAGCATCGAGCTAAGGCACGCCCGTGGCGCCGCGGCGCAGCGATGCGGCGAGCGCGGCCGCGGCCGCGCCGGGGTCAGCCGCCCTCGTGATCGGGCGCCCGATCACGAGCAGGTCCGCCCCCGCACTCAGGGCTTCCTCCGGTGTCGCCACCCTGGCCTGATCCTCGCTTTCCGACCCTGACGGCCTGACACCGGGCGTGATCAGCATGATGCCCGGCCCCACCTCGGCGCGCACCGCGGCGACCTCTTGCGGCGAGCAGACCAGGGCCCGCGCGCCCGCGCGGGCGGCAAGCGCGGCGAGCCTGCACACCACATCGCCCACGGCACCGGCGACCCCGGCCTGCGCGAGGTCGCCGCCGCGGAGCGAGGTGAGCACGGTGACGGCGGCAATCTGAGTCTCGGGCGCGGCTTCCACCGCCGCCCGGATCATGGCCTGCCCGCCAGCCGCGTGCACGGTGAGCAGGGCGGGCCGCAGGCGTGCGAGCACCCGGGCGGCGCCGGCGACCGTCGCGGGAATGTCGTGCAGCTTCAGGTCGAGCATTACCTGAACCCCGCTCGCTCCGCGTACCGACGCCACCGCGTCCGGCCCGTAACGCAAATACAGCTCGAGCCCTATCTTGACCGTGCTCACGTGCGGGGTGACCAGGCTCGCCCACCGCGACGCCGTTTCCAGATCCGGTGCGTCAAGCGCCACGGCGATGGGCGCCGCGCGCGGCGGGATGTTCATTGTGCAGGCCTCCGTCACAACTTCCGATGGGCCCGAAGCAACAGGGCTCCGGCTGGCTCGTGCGCGAGCCCCACCACGTCGCGCAGCCTCCCGACAGCGCGCGTAGCAAGTTGCTCCTCGAGTTCACGCAGGATGCGAGGGCATGCCGACGGATCGTTGAAGATCGTTGTTCCCACGCTGACCATGTCGGCGCCGGCCAGGATGAACTCGAGCGCGTCCCTCCCGGTACGCACACCGCCCATCCCGATGATCGGGATGTCTGGCAGGGCCTCGCGGACCTGCCAGATGCACCGGACTGCCACCGGCCGTATCGCCGGACCGGACAGGCCTCCGGTGATCCCGGCGAGAACGGGCCGCATGGTGTCAGGGTCGATCGCCATGCCGAGCAACGTATTGATCATCGCGAGGCCGTCCGCGCCCGCGGCCACACATGCGCGAGCCACCGTCACGATATCTGTTACGTCTGGTGACAGCTTCGCGAACACCGGAATGTCATACCTGGCCCGTCCGCGGACCGCGACTATAACGGCCGCGGCAGCGTCCGGATCGCACGCGAACACCTTCCCCCGGTCCTCCACGTTCGGGCAGGATATGTTCACCTCGATCGCGGTGATCCCGGGAGCCTCCGACAGCCGCCCGGCGAGTTCGGCGTACTCGTCGACGCTCCCGCCCGCGATCGATACCACCGCCCGCGCGCCGCGCGAAAGCAGCCAGGGCAGGTCGCGCTGCAAAAACGCGTCGATACCCGGTCCCTGCAGGCCAATTGAGTTGAGCATGCCGCTGTCGGTCTCCACCATGCGCGGCGTCGGGCGACCCGCTCGGGGCGCCAGCATGACCGATTTGGTCACCACCGCGCCGATCTTGGACACATCGAAGAACTGCGCAAGCTCGCGGCCCGATGCGGCGCAACCCGACGCGGTGAGAATCGGATTCGGCAGCTCGATGTGACCGAGCTTGGTGCGCAGGTCAACCGGCACTGCCGGCCTCCAACGACTCCTGGCCGGCCCTGGCCTTCCAGCCGGGCGCACCGAGCGCGTCGAACGGGATCGTGCCGACGTCGTCCCATCGGACCTGGTCGGCGCGGAACACCGGCCCGTCAACGCAGGACCGCACCATCCGGGTAATCCCGTCGGTGCCCCGCACCGGCAGCACACAGCTCATGCATACGCCGATGCCGCAGGCCATGGACTCCTCGACGGAAGCGAACACCGGGATGTCGTACTTGCCGGCATCGGAAGCGACCTCCCGCAGCATCGGCATCGGCCCGCATGCGTAGATCACATCGGTCCGCGCGTCATGGATGACCTGGCTGAGCACGTCGGTCACGATGCCGCGTGCGCCGAGTGACCCGTCGTCGGTGGTAATCATGGCGGTCCGGCCGCTGCGCCGGGCGGTGAGCGCGCCGAACACCCGGTCCGCGCTCGCCGCGCCGAGCAGGAAGTCCACTTGGCAGCCACGTGCGCGCAGGCGGTCAGCCAGCGAAAACAGCGGCGAGCTACCGTAGCCGCCGCCGATGAGCAGGCAGTTTACGGGGTCACGGGGAATCGGGAACGGGCGGCCGAGCGGGCCGGTGATATCGAGCGTGTCCCTCGCGCGGCGCCGTGCGAGCCACTGGGTTCCCCCGCCGACTGCGGCGAACACGAACTCGACCGTGCCGCCATGATCGGGGCGCACGTCGTAGATGGAGAAGGCGCGGCGCAGCAGCATGGCGGTACGCGGCCCGCCGACCGCGACCGCGATGAACTGGCCGGGCCTGAAGCGCTCGGCGACCGGCGGCGCGACAACGGTGATCGCATAGTAAGAATCAACCCGGCGGACCGTAAGCACCGTTCCGCGCACCTGGACAGGTGCCACGCCTGTCTCACCGTCCTCAGCTGTCATGGCGGCGTCGGTCCCGCGCCCGGCGGGCGCGGGGGACCGACGCCGCCGGCCTCCCCGGCCATGCCACCGCCAGCGCCGCCGGCCTCCCCGGCCATGCCACCGCCAGCGCCGCCGGCCTCCCCGGCCATGCCACCGCCAGGCCCGCGTATCCGGCCAGCGTGCTCCTGCAGCGATCTGACGCCGACCTCGCCCCTGATGATCGCCTCGATCCCCTGCACGGCAGCGGCCAGGCCCGCCACCGTCGTCACGCACGGAATGCCGCGGCGCACCGCGGCGGTCCTGATCTCGTAGCCGTCCAGGCGCGGACTGGCGTGGCCCGGGCTGCCGAACGGGGTATTCACGACGAGATCGACTTCGCCGGCCAGGATTCGGGCCACGACGGTCGGCTCGCCATCCGGTCCAGGTCCGTCACTGTGCTTACGCACGATCGTGGCACGTAGGCCGTTGCGGCGCAGCACCTCGCAGGTTCCCGCGGTGGCCAGGATCTCGAAGCCCAGGTCAGCGAGCCGCTTGACGGGGAAGACCATGGACCGCTTGTCGGTGTTCGCCACCGACACGAACGCGCGGCCCTTGACCGGCAGCTGCCCGTAAGCCGCCGCCTGGGACTTCGCGTACGCGGTGCCGAAGACCTCGTCGATGCCCATCACCTCGCCGGTGGACCGCATCTCCGGGCCGAGCACGGTGTCCACGCCGCGTCCGGCCGCGTCACGGAAGCGATTGAAGGGAAGCACCGCCTCCTTGACCGCGATAGGCGCGTCGAGCGGCAGCGTCCCGCCGTCCCCCGACGAGGGCAGCATGCCCTCGTCCCGCAACTGCGCGATCGTGGCGCCGAGCATGATCCGCGCCGCGGCCTTGGCCAGCGGCACCGCGGTCGCCTTGGACACGAACGGCACCGTGCGCGACGCCCGCGGATTGGCCTCGAGGACGTACAACACGCCGGTGGCGAGCGCGTACTGCACGTTCAGCAGGCCGCGGACACCGACGCCGCGGGCGATCGCCTCGGTGGAGGAACGGACACGGTCGATGTCCTCGGGGCCGAGCGTGATCGGTGGCAGCGCACAGGCCGAGTCGCCGGAATGGATGCCGGCCTCCTCGATGTGCTCCATGACCCCGCCGACGAACAGTTCCTCGCCGTCGAACAGCGCGTCCACGTCAAGCTCCACGGCATCGTCGAGGAACTTGTCCACAAGCACGGGATGCGCCGGACTCACGTCAGCAAGCTGGCCAGCGCGGCCGAGGTAACCCTCCAGGGTGGCGTCGTCGTAGACGATCTCCATACCGCGGCCGCCGAGCACGTAGGACGGCCGCACCAGCACCGGATAGCCGATCTTGTCGGCGATCACCTTGGCCTCCGGGTAGGAAAACGCGGTGCCGTGCCGGGGCGCGGGGAGGCCGGCGGCGGCGAGCAGCCGGCCGAACGCGCCGCGTTCCTCGGCCAGGTGGATGGACTCCGGGCTGGTGCCCGCGATCGGCACCCCGGCCTCGGCGAGCCCGCGCGCGAGGCCGAGCGGCGTCTGCCCGCCGAGCTGCACGATGACCCCGGCCACCGGCCCGGCCGCCTGCTCAGCGTGCACCACCTCGAGCACGTCCTCCAGGGTGAGCGGCTCGAAGTACAGCCGGTGGGAGGTGTCGTAGTCGGTGGACACCGTCTCCGGGTTGCAGTTGACCATCACGGTCTCGTAGCCGGCCTCGGCCAGCGCGAACGAGGCATGCACGCACGCGTAGTCAAACTCGATGCCCTGCCCGATGCGGTTCGGGCCGCTGCCGAGGATGATCACCTTCGGCACGCGACCGGCGGGCACCTCGCTCTGCTCGTCATACGTCGAGTACAGGTACGGCGTGCGGGCCGCGAACTCAGCGGCGCAGGTATCGACCGTCTGGTAGACCGGCCGGATGCCGAGCGCACGGCGAAGCTCACGCACGACCGCCTCCGGCATCCGGCGCAGCTCGCCGATCTGCGCGTCGGCGAAGCCAAGGCCTTTGGCGCAGCGGAGCCCGCTGGCAGTGAGCGCGTCAGCGCGCGTGAGCCGTTCGGCTTCTTCTTCGATCGCGGCGATCTGATCAAGAAACCACGGGTCGATTCCCGTCGCGTCGTTTAGCCTCGCCACGCTCACGCCCGCGCGCAGCGCCTGGTGAACGGCCGCCAGCCGCCCGTCGTGCGGCGTCCTGCAGCGCTCAAGCAGCTCAGCTGGGTCTCCTGGGGGGTCTGCCCAGGAGAGGGAGGCGCCGGGCCGCTCCAGCGATCTGAGCGCCTTCTGCAAGGCTTCAGGGAACGACCGGCCGATCGCCATCGCCTCGCCGACCGACTTCATGTGCGTCGTCAGCGCGGGATCGGCGCCAGGGAACTTCTCGAACGCGAACCTCGGCACCTTGACCACCACGTAGTCGAGGCTGGGCTCGAAACTGGCCGGGGTCTCACCGGTGATGTCGTTCGGGATCTCGTCGAGGGTATAGCCGATGGCGAGCTTCGCCGCGATCTTGGCAATGGGGAAACCGGTCGCCTTGGACGCGAGCGCCGAGGAGCGCGACACCCGCGGGTTCATCTCGATCACGACCATCTGGCCGGTCCGGGGCTCCACCGCGAACTGGATATTGCAGCCGCCGGTGTCCACCCCGACGGCGCGGATCACCGCGATCGCGACGTCGCGCATGTGCTGGTACTCGCGATCGGTGAGCGTCATCGCGGGCGCCACCGTCACCGAGTCGCCCGTGTGCACGCCCATCGGGTCCACGTTCTCGATCGAGCAGACCACCACCACGTTGTCGTGGCGGTCGCGCATCAGCTCGAGCTCGAACTCCTTCCAGCCGAGGATCGATTCCTCGAGCAGCACCTCGGTGACCGGGCTCGCGTCAAGACCGGCGCCTGCGATCAGCCTGAGCTCCTCCTCGCTCCCGGCGATGCCCGAACCCGATCCGCCGAGCGTGTACGAGGGCCGCACGACGACGGGATACCTCAGTTCACCGGCGGTGCGCAGGCACTGTTCGATGGTGTGGCAGATCTGGCTGAGCGGCACCTCGGCACCGAGCCCGGCGACGATCTCCTTGAACCGCTCGCGGTCCTCGCCTGCCCGGATGGCCTCGATTCTCGCGCCGATCAGTTCGACCCCGTACTCGCGGAGCACGCCCGAGTCGTGCAGCGCGACGGCGCAGTTGAGCGCCGTCTGGCCGCCGAGCGTGGGCAGCAGCGCGTCGGGCCGTTCGCGCTCGATCACCTTGGCCACGGTGTCCGGGGTGACCGGCTCGACGTACGTGGCGTCGGCGAATTCCGGGTCTGTCATGATCGTCGCCGGGTTGGAGTTCACCAGGCTGACCCGGATTCCCTCCTGCCGCAGGACCCGGCAGGCCTGGGTGCCCGAGTAGTCGAACTCGCACGCCTGGCCGATGACGATGGGGCCGGAGCCGATGACCAGGACCGAGCTCAGGTCGGCGCGGCGCGGCATCAGCGCCCGCCGTCCATCAGCTCGGCGAACCGGTCGAATAGCCCCGTCGCGTCGTGCGGCCCCGGGGCCGCCTCCGGGTGATACTGCACGCTGAAGGCGGGCCGGTCGAGCAGGCGCAGCCCCTCCACGACGCCGTCATTCAGGCACGCGTGACTGACCTGGGCGCGACCGTATGGAGTCCTGAACGGCTGCGCTCGCGGCATCGCCCAGTTTCGTGCGGAGCCAGCGTCGCGCGGCCCAGCGGTCCCGCGGTGGCCTCCAGCTTCACCGGTACCTCCAGTCTCAGCGGCGCTGCCGTACCGAGCCGCCCTTCCAGCTTCACCGGTGTCTCCAGCCTCACCGGCATCTCCGAGTCCTGGCGGTGCCACGGCGAATCCGTGGTTGTGGCTTGTGATGTGCACCCGGCCGGTGACCAGATCCGCGACCGGCTGGTTCACGCCGCGGTGCCCGAACAGCAGCTTGTAGGTGCCGAGCCCGAGTGCGCGGCCAAGGATCTGGCTACCCAGGCAGATGCCGAACAGGGGGATCCGCGCCTCGAGCGCGCCGCGCATCGCCTCGAGAGCGTAACCGGCGGCGGCAGGGTCACCGGGCCCGTTGCTGAAGAAGACCCCGTCCGGCCGCACGGCCAGGATGTCCGCGAGGGTCGCGGTCGCGGGGAGCACGTGGACTTCGCAGCCGCGTTCCGCCATCCGGCGCGGTGTCATCGCCTTGATGCCAAGATCCACCGCGGCGACCCGGTAGCTGGTAGCGGTACCGGGCTGCGGCGCCACCACATAACTCTCCCGCGTCGACACCTCACACGCCAGGTCGGCGCCTGCCATCGACGGGCTGGCCAGGACTTTTCGCAGCAGGGCGGCCGGATCGGCGACGTCCGCGGCATCCACCGATATCCCGGCGCGCATCGCGCCCTTGTCACGCAGGTGCCTGGTGAGCGCACGCGTCCCGAGGACGGCTATGCCGGTGACGCCGCGCGCCCGCAGCTCGTCGTCCAGGCTGCGTACCGCCCGCCAGCTGGAGGCGATCCGCGCGGGCTCGCGGACGACGTAGCCCGCGACCCAGATCCGCCGAGACTCGCAATCTTCGTCGTTGATCCCCGTGTTCCCGATGTGCGGCGCGGTCATCGCCACGATCTGCCTGTGGTACGACGGGTCGGTCAGGGTCTCCTGGTATCCGGTCATGCCCGTGTTGAAGACCATCTCCCCGAACACCGTGACCGCAGGCCCTACCGGCTGTACAGGCTGTACAAGCTGCGATGGCTGCACCGCACCGAAGGCGTTACCCCGCAGCACGAAGCCATCCTCGAGAACCAGGACCGCCGCGGGCCCGGTCATGCCAGCTTCCCGTCGAGAACGGTTGGCGAGCCGCGCAGGAAGGTGGCGACCACCCGGCCGGGCAGGGCCATGGCAGCGAACGGCGTGTTACGGCTCTTCGACGGGGACCCGGACAGGTCGGCCCGCGCCCGCCCGGACGGGTCATACAGCGTCAGGCAGGCCGGGGCCCCGGCCCGCAGCGGCTGGCCATGTCCGGCCAGGCGCCCTATCCGGGCCGGGCGCACGGACAGCCGGTCCGCGATACCGGCCCAGTCGAGCAAACCCGTGTCCACCATGGCCTCCTGGACCACACGCAGCGCCGTCTCCAGTCCCGTCATCCCGAACGCCGCCACCGCCCATTCGGTCTCCTTGTCCTCCACCGGATGCGGTGCGTGGTCGGTCGCCACGCAGTCGATGGTGCCGTCGGCGAGCGCAGCGCGCAGCGCCGTCACGTCCACGCCGGTCCGCAGCGGCGGGTTGACCTTGTACACCGGGTCGTAGCTCGCGGCGAGTTCCTCCGTGAGCAGCAAGTGGTGCGGCGTCACCTCCGCGGTTACCCGCCAGCCCTTACTCTTCGCCCAGCGGATGATCTCCACAGATCCCGCGGTGGAGACGTGGCAGACGTGCAGCCGGGACTCCACGTGGGCGGCGAGCAGGCAGTCTCTTGCGATCACAGCCTCCTCCGCCACGGCGGGCCAGCCGGCCAGGCCGAGCTTGCCTGACATCGCGCCCTCGTTGAGCTGCGCGCCTTCCGTAAGCCTGGGTTCCTGCGCGTGCTGGGCGATGACGCCATCGAACGCTTTGACGTACTCGAGCGCGCGCCGCATGAGCATCGGGTCAAAGACACAGCGGCCGTCGTCGGAGAAGACCCGGACCCTGGCAGCGGAGTCGGCCATCGCGCCCAGCTCGGCGAGCGCAGCGCCGGCCAGGCGCTGGGTCACGGCGCCGACCGGGTAGACATCGCAGTGGCCGGCCTGGCGGCCGAGGCGCCATACCTGCTCCACCACGCCCGCCGTATCGGCCACCGGATCGGTGTTGGCCATCGCGTGCACGGCCGTAAACCCGCCGAGCGCGGCCGCGGCGGTACCCGTCGCCACGGTCTCCGCGTCCTCGCGGCCGGGCTCACGCAGATGCGTGTGCAGATCGACAAGGCCGGGCAGCGCGATCAAGCCGTCCGCGTCGATCACCTCGGCGCCCGCGGCAGTCAGGTCACGGCCGGTCTCGGCGATGACACCGTCACGGATCAGCAGATCTTCCCGCTCGCCGGCGGCGAGCCTGGCACCCCTGATCAGCCAGGTCGCCGCGGCGCGCGCATGCTCGCCACCAGCCCTGGTTGCGCCGCCTGCCTCGGCTGCGCTGCGTGTTCCGGTCGGACTGCCTGTTCCAAGAGGGCTGCCTGTTCCGGGAGGGCTGCCTGTTCCGGGAGGGCTGCCTGTTCCGGGAGGGCTGCCTGTTCCGGTTTCTCCGCTTGTCCCGCTCGCGCCTGTATCCTTCATGCCGACGCCTCCATTCCGCCAAGGAGCAGGTAGAGCACGGCCATCCGCACGCTGACCCCGTTGGTCACCTGCTCGACCACGGTGGACCTCGCCGCGTCCGCAACATCGGCCGCGATCTCGACGCCGCGGTTCATCGGGCCTGGGTGCATCACGATGGCGTGCTCGGGCAGCAGCGCCACCCGGCCGACGTCCAGCCCGTAGCGGCGGCTGTACTCGCGCACGCTCGGGAAGAAAGCGTCGGTCATCCGCTCCTGCTGCACCCGCAGCATCATGATGACGTCACTTTTCGGCATGCTCGCGGTCATGTCGTAGCTGACGGCGCAGGGCCAGGTGTCCACCGCGACGGGCAGCAGGGTCGGGGGCCCAACGAGGGTGACTTCGGCACCGAGAGTGTGCAGGAGCAGGACATTTGACCTGGCCACCCTGCTGTGCAGAATGTCACCGACGATAGTCACCCGCAATCCCTCCAGCCTGCCAAGACGGCGCCGCATCGTGAACGCGTCGAGCAGGGCCTGGGTGGGGTGCTCGTGGGTGCCATCCCCGGCGTTGACAACGCTGCCCCTGACCCAGCCGGCCAGCCGATGCGGCGCCCCTGAAGCACTGTGCCTGATGATTACGCCGTCAGCGCCCATCGCCTCCAGTGTCTGCGCTGTGTCCTTGAGGCTCTCTCCCTTCGCGACGCTGGATCCCTTCGCGGAGAAATTGATCACATCAGCGGAGAGCCGCTTGGCCGCCGCCTCGAAGGAGATCCGGGTCCTGGTGGAGTCCTCGAAGAACAGGTTGACGACCGTCCGGCCGCGCAATGTAGGCAGCTTCTTGATCGGGCGGTCGGCCATCCGCGCGAGCTCTTCGGCAGTATCGAGGATGAGCAGCGCGTCGTCCCTGGTCAGGTCGGCTACTGAGATTAGATGGCGGTTCACGACTGCTCCCCGGTGACCTGTGCGGACGACGAACCCAGTGGCTCCGCGCGCTCATCACCGCGCGGTACCGCGCGGTGGTCACCCCGGGAATCACCCCGCGGACCAGCCCGCGAATCACGGCGCCGATCGGCACCCGCCGCACCCTGACCCAGGAGCACGATGTCCTCGCCGTCGGTCTCTTCGAGCAGCACGCGGACCACCTCGTGCTGCGAGGTCGGCAAGTTCTTGCCCACGTAGTCCGCGCGGATAGGCACCTCGCGGTGACCGCGATCGACGAGTGCCGCGAACTGGACAGCGCGCGGACGCCCGATATCGTTCAGCGCGTCCAGGGCGGCGCGAACGGTCCTGCCCGAGTAGAGCACGTCGTCAACGATGATCACAGTTGCGCCTTCGATGCCCTCGCCAGGCACCTGGGTGGGCCCTAGGGCGCGAGTTGGGCGCAACCGCAGGTCGTCGCGGTACATGGTGATGTCGAGCGAGCCCCACGGCACCGGGTGCCCCTCGACCTGCGCAATGCGTTCGGCGAGCCGGCGCGCGAGCGGCACGCCGCGGGTGGGAATGCCGAGCAGGACGACGTCGCCTGCGCCCTTTGTTCGTTCGAGGATCTCGTGGGCGATCCGGGTGAGGGCCCGCCCAATTTCGACCCGCTCGAGAACCGCTTTCCCGCCGCCAGCACTCCCACCACCGCGCGGGCGGCTAGCGCTGCCCGCACCACTAGCACTGCCCGCACCACTAGCACCCGCCAACTTGTGGTTCGCGGACGAACCTTCAGTACCTGCTGAACTACCGGTAGCGGCAGTCTCGTCGGCACATTCACCTGCGCTGGGGGCGGAACTACCAGCCGCACCTCGGCCGAGCTGGCCGCTGGGTTCCCCCTGGTCTGCGGCCCACGGTCCGCCGACGGCACCAGCACCTGAAGCGCCAGAAGCAGCACGCACGACTAGAACCTCCTTTCCCGCCTCTCTGGACGGGCCTTAAAGGATGTCTGACCACGTCACGGTACCAGTACCGATCGCGGCTTCGTGATACCAACGCGCGGCGGACCCGGGCCAAGCGTGGAATACGGCTCAAAGCGGAGCTTCGTCAAATTTGTTTTTCGCGACATCTATCGGGCAGCCTCGGCATGCTCCGATGCTGGCCAGAAGCACCTGGAATCCTTGCCGCATACAGCTTCCCACATCAAGGGCCCACCAGGCTGACCCCAGGAGGCGGCATGGACAAAGAGCGAAGCTTCGCCCAGTTTTTGCCGTTCGGCTTGACCTGGGCCCGCTCGCGGCCTACTGTCACTGTCCGTAACCATTACCGTAAGTGACGAGTGGCCGAGGGGGCCGAGAACATGCCATCTGAGTACGCAAAGGCACTGGGCGCGCGGCTGCGCGCCATCCGCACCCAGCAAGGCTTGTCCCTGCATGGGGTCGAGGAAAAGTCCCGCGGCCGCTGGAAGGCCGTCGTAGTCGGCTCGTACGAACGAGGCGACCGCTCGGTGACCGTCCAGAAGCTCGCCGAGCTCGCTGAGTTCTACGGCGTGCCCGTGTCTGAGCTGCTTCCTGGTGACGCCGCGCCGACGCCGCTCGCCCCGACACCAAAGCTCGTAATCGATCTCGAGCGGATGATCGAGTTGCCGAAGGACAAGGCGGGTCCGCTCGCCCGCTATGTGGCCACCATCCAGAGCCAGCGAGGCGATTACAACGGAAAGGTCCTTTCCATCCGGCAGGAAGACCTGCGCTCGCTCGCGGTCATCTACGACAAGTCTCCCAGCGACCTCACTGAGGAGCTGATCAGCTGGGGCGTGCTTGATGCTGAGGCGCGCCGCGCGGTAGAGGCTTTCTAAGGGTTCCAAACCAGAATTTCCAGCTCCCTCCGTTCCCGCACTCGCTGACCCGGACCGGCGCGGCCGGCCCGCATATGGCCTTGGACCTGGCACCGGCTGCCGAGCTCGCGGGCTTCCACGGACAGCGCGCCGCCTAGCTAGGGCTACAACGTCAGGGATCCGCTGCCCCTTGCGCCGCAAGACCCGGTACCGCAAGGCCCGGTACCGCAAGGCCCGGTACCGCAAGGCCCGGTACCGCAAGGCCCGGTACCGCAAGGCCCGGTACCGCAAGGCCCGGTACCGCAAGTGCACCCGGTTCCAGAATCAGGCCGCAAGTACCCCAAGAGCCTGCTCGACGAGCCCTAGGAACGTCTCGGAATCCCGGAGTAGATCATCAGCCTCCCTGGCACTGACCGCCCGCGGCAATCCCGCCTCCGCCGCGGCACGCTTCGCCGCGCCCGCGGCAAAGAATGCCGCCCACTCGGCGAGCGCGGGCGCCACGCGCGGTAGAAGCTCCCAGACACTGCGCGGCCCGCGACGGCGCGGGCCGCCCTTGGGCTCGGCCCGCGCAGATACCACCGCAGCCGCAGCGCGCAACGCCGCCAGGTGAGCCGCCACGTATCGAGTCGCTGGTGCGGGCTCTGCGGCCGCGGCCGCGAGACCGCGGCGGGCCGACTCAAGCAGCGTCATGATCGACGGCGCCACCCGGGGCCGCTCCGCGCGAACAACTGCCGTGATTACGCTCATCGCTGCTACCTCCCTCGCACTCTTTGGGAGCGGAGGCCAGGCGAAGCGCTTCCCCTCGCCGCGCCTGGCCGCGGCTCCGATGGCTCTTAAGTCGAACACAAGTTCGATTGGATGTCCACACCATATTGGACACGTGTTCGAAGTTACTCGGGGGGTGTGACATTTCTCCGGTAGCGCGCACCCTGGGTTGATCAGGCGTGTGGGCGCGACGGCGGGCTTCGTGCGGGGGCCGGGCCGGGCACCTGCAGGTAGTTCCGAGCGCGCGTGATCGGTCTCGGTAGGCTTGCTGGTGTGGTTGCAGAGATGCGATGGCGGGAACTCGACGCGGTTGCGTTCGCCGGTGAACTTGACGCGTGTCTCGCCGTATACGCGGCTGCGATGAAAGCGCCGTCTGTCCAGCTTCCCGGCAGACGGTCCATCATGGAACGGCACCTCTGTTATCCGAGCTTCCACGGAGTCGCCGCAGCCAGTGGCGACGAGTCGGGCGCGATCATCGCCTTCGCCTACGGCTTCCATGGCGAGGCGGGCCAGTGGTGGCACGACCTCGTCGACTCCGCCGTCGCCACCACCGCGGGCAGAGCACGTGCCACCGCATGGCTTGCCAACTCGTTCGAGATCGGCGAGGTACACGTGCACCCGAACTATCAGGGCCGCGGCATCGGCCGCCGCATGCTCCTCGCGCTCACCGCCGACCGCATCGAGCGCACCGCCGTGCTCTCCACCCGCGACGCCCACTCGCCGGCCCGGCACCTCTACCGGAAGCTCGGCTTCAGCGACTTGCTCACCCACTTCTGTTTTCCCGGCGGGCCTGACCGCTACGCGGTGATGGGGGCGCCGCTGCCGCTCACGTCCGGCTGACGCCCCCGAAGCGCCCGGTCCCGCAGGCCGAGCAACTCGTAGATCTCCCGAGTCGCGGTCGACCGGTTGAGCGTATAGAAATGCAGGCCGGGGACACCCTCGTCAAGCAGGCGCTGGCACATGCCGGCCGCATACTCCACTCCAATTTTCCTAACGGCTGCCACATCGTGCGCCGCCCCACGAAGCCGTTCTGCTAGATCTGGCGGGAACTTGGCACCGGACAGCACCACGGCCCGCTCGATCATCCGCACATTGGTAATCGGCATGATGCCCGCAATGATCGGGATGTCACAACCGAGCGCTGCGACCCGGTCGCGCAACCGCAGGTAGTCCGCCACATAGAAGAACATCTGGGTGATTGCGAAGTCGGCTCCCGCGCGGCACTTGCGCACGAAATAAGCAACATCACTGTCGAAATCGGGCGATCGCGGATGTTTCTCAGGAAACGCCGCCACGCCAACGCAGAAATCACCGGACGCCCTGATCAGGCGCACGAGTTCAGCCGCGTAGCTGAGGCCCTCCGGGTGTTGCACCCACTCCGCGTTGGGGTCGCCTGGCGGGTCGCCGCGGAGCGCGAGCACATTGCGCACGCCTTCGGCGGCATAGGAGCCGATGACGTGGCGGAGTTCGGCCACCGAGTGGTTGACCGCAGTGAAGTGCCCCACCGGGGTCAGCGTCGTCTCCGCGGCGATCCGGCCCGTTACCCTTATCGTGCGGTCCCTGGTGGAGCCACCTGCGCCATACGTCACTGAAACGAATGTCGGCGCGAGCGTCTCAAGCTGGCGGATGGCGAGCCACAACTGACGTTCGGAATCCGCCGTCTTCGGAGGCATGAACTCGAACGAGTACGACTCGCCGCCGGCAGCGAGGAGCTCACGTATCGTGGCGGCGCGGTGAATCGGTGCAAACACCATGCGGCAAGGCTAACCGGGAGCCCAGCCGGAATGCGAACGCGATCGCGCCCACCGCCTCGCTGCTTGACCAGTCCCGCCATTAGCCTCGCCATCATGGCAACCCTGCCCGCCCATGACCCATCCGGCGAGCCACCGGCCCGTCCGGCTGCCGCCGACGGGGCCGCCCACGGGGCCGCCTACGGGGCCGCCCATGACGGCGGGCTCGGCCGGATCAGGGCCGGGGTGGCGCTGGCGCTTGAGCGGTTCATGCACCGGCAGCGCCCGGCACTGCTCGCGGCGGGAGAGGAGCTGCTGCCAGGGGTTGCCGCGATCGAGGCCCTGCTCGCCGGCGGCAAGAGGCTGCGGCCCGCGTTCTGCTACTGGGGATGGCGAGGCGCGGGCGGCAGGGACTGTCCGGAGATCATTGCCGCCGCGGCCGCACTCGAACTGCTGCACGCGAGCGCGCTTGTCCACGACGATGTGATGGACGGCAGCGACACCCGACGTGGCCAGCCTTCGCTGCACCGCAGTTTTGCCGCCAGGCATGCCGGCTCGGGCTGGCATGGTTCGGCGGAGTCGTTCGGCGTCGGGGCCGCCATCCTCCTGGGTGATCTGCTGCTGTCGTGGACCGACGAGATGTTCCAGGCGAGCGGGCTGCCCGCTGAGGCGACAGAGCGCGGGCACAGGGTGCTCTCCGTCATGCGCACCGAGCTCATGGCCGGGCAGTATCTCGACCTGCTCGAGCAGGTCAGCGGCGCCGGCACGGTGGAGTCCGCGTTGCGCGTCGCTAGTTTCAAGTCCGCCAAGTACACAGTCGAGCGACCGCTCCATCTCGGCGCCGCACTCGCCGGCGCGCCGGATGACGTGGTGAGCGTCTATACGAGGTACGGGCTACCGCTCGGCACCGCGTTCCAGCTTCGCGACGATGTGCTCGGCATGTTCGGTGACCCTGCGCAGACCGGCAAGCCGACGGGCGATGACCTCCGCGAGGGCAAGCGGACCGTACTCGTCGCCGTCGCGTTCGCCAAGGCCAGCCCGGCCCAGGGAGCGGCACTCGCCGGGCGGCTCGGGGACCCGCTGCTCGATCAGGCGGGGGTGGCCGAGATTCAGGAGATCATCCGCGCCACGGGCGCGCTGCTGGCGTGCGAGGAACTGATCAAGCGCTACCTGTCCGAGGCGCTGGCGGCCCTGACCGGCGCTCCAGTCACCGCCGACGCCAAGGAAGCACTCGCTGAGCTGGCACTCGCTGCCACATCCCGGACCGGATAGCCGCCACATCCCGGACCCGACGACGGGTCCGGGCGGCTCAGCCGCCGCAGTGCCCGCACGCGGAGCCAGCGGGCATGGCGGCGATGGTCCTCCGCGAGCGGCACATCCTGTAACCGGGTCCTCTGCGGTACCGGATCAGCCAACTGGCCACCGTACGTGCCGCTGGCCAGCGCGCCGCTAACAGGCCCGTCGTGAGGCGTGGTAGCGGGCGGGGGGACCGCCGAGCAGGTAGCCACTGCCGCTGGGTTCGAGGTAGAGCGTGATAATCCAACGCGTGCACGCCAAGTGGTCCGGGCTGTCGGCGGGCGCCTGATGGCTGGTGAATTGCACGATCGCGGTGAGGCGGCCACCCCGCGTCGCCCAAAGGCCGATGAGGACGGCACCCGAGTCGGTGGTGGTCCTGAACCCCGCAGCGAACCGTCTCGCTGTCTCAATCTGCCGCATCTGCCGATCGAGCAGCGGGCGGAAGTGCTGATAGTCATGCCCGTCGATGGCGGTGAAATAGCCGGTGAGGAAGTTCGCCGCCGACGCCGCGGCGGGGTTGCGCGCCGCGATGGAGGCAACCGCGACCGTTGCGCGGCCAAGCGGCGGGCTACCCGGCGGCGATGGCCGCGGAGTCGCACCCGCGACCGCCCGGGTGACCGGTGCTGACGGCTGCGCTGAGGCTCCCTGCGGCCGGTTCGCCGGTGCGTTGCGGCTGGGCGCCGCGGCCGCCCGGCCGCCGGGTGAACGGATCTTGACGGCGAGGGCGAATCCCCCGGCGGCGAGGAGCAGAATCACCAGGACCGTCATCGCGACCGTCCGGGTCCGGCGCCCGGGGCCCGGGGGCTCGGGCTGCTGCCGCAGGTAAGCACTCGGCGGCTGCTCGTCTTCCCACATCGGCGGCGCCGACTCGGTCGGCGGCTCCGGGTCCTCCCATATTGGTGCCGGCGACATCTGCGGCTGCCAGTACGGGTCTGCGGGCGCCCACGGCGCCGACTCGGGTGGCGGCGCCCATGGTTGCTGTTCCCATGCCTTTGGGCCGGGATCGGCCTGGTAGCCGGGATCGGATCGGTCGGGATCGGCTTGGTGGCCGGGATCGGATTGGTATCCCCGATCGGATCGGTACCCGGCATCGGGTTGGTACCCGGGGCCGGGGTCAGCCCGGTCCGTGGCACGGTCGCCTTGAGACTGCTCCAAGCCGCTGGAAGAAGGGTTCCAGTGGCTCATGGGATGCCCCGTTCCGCCTCGCCGGTAAGCCTGTCCTGTCGCCGCGGACTAGGGCGCGGCAGGATACGATTTAACCAGATAGTGGCAGCATGGTTACCCCACGACGACAAAACAGCGCCAGTACAAATTTGAGATCGGTGCCAAGCCGCCTTACGAACGAAGGCGGCGGGCGAACTCGGCGGCCGCCGCACCCGGATCCGGCGCCTCGGTGATGGCCCGCACGATGACCACGCGGCGCGCACCCACGGCAAGCACCTCGTCCAGATTTCCGAGATCGATGCCGCCGATCGCGAACCACGGACGTGCTGCGGGCAGCCGGCTGGCGTATGAGATCAGGGGAAGGCCGGGAGCCGGGCGACCGGGCTTGGTCGGCGTCGGCCATACAGGCCCCGCGCAGTAGTAGTCCACGCCGTCCTCGGCCGCAGCCGCCGCGGTTTCCTCTTCCGCGTGGGTGGACCGCCCGATCAGCGGGGCCGTCCCGAGGATCTCACGCGCGACCGGCACCGGCAGGTCGTCCTGGCCCAGGTGCAGCACGTCGGCTGCTACCGCGTGGGCAACGTCGGCGCGGTCGTTCACGGCAAACAGCGCGCCATGTCGCTCGCACGCCTCCCGGAAGACCGACAGATAACCGATCTCCTCGCGCGCCTCCAGCCCTTTCTGCCGCAATTGGACGATGTCGACACCGGCCCCGAGCACGGTATCGAGGAACCCGGCCAAGTCGGCCCGGCGCTCGCGCGCATCAGTGCACAAATAGAGGCGGGCACTGTCCAGCCGCTCGCGCAGGTTAACGGGCATGGCGGCAGCCTAGTTGGGCTCCCGGACTGACCGCTCCGGGGCTGGCGAAGCTCCCGGGCTGGCCGGGCTGGGCGGCCCGCGCCACCCGGCACACCCCGCCCGCGCCGCAGCGCACACCTCGTCTGGGAGCCAAACCCCATGGCGTCGAGCGTGATCTGCCTGAAGCCGGATCTCGATTCAGTACGCCAGGGCCTGGGCCCTCCGGTTAACTTCGGTGCGCCGGTTTTCGGCGATGGCCTCTATCGGTGTTCCCGGCAGCGACTCGTCGGCCGTGAACAGCCAGCGCAGCGCCTCGTCGTTGTCGAATCCGCAGTCAAAGAGCAGGGTGAGCGTACCCGGCAGGCCCTTGACTACCTGCCCGCCATCAAGGAAGGCGGCAGGCACCGCGAAAGTGCCGTCCGGCCGGTTCACGCCGAGCACCTTGTGGTCCCGGAGCATCTGCTTGACCCGTGAAGCAGGGACGGCGAGTCGGCTGGCGACCTCGGAAAGGGTGAGCCAGTCACCGACGCGAGCATCGGTCTTAGGGTCTATCTGTGCCACGTATCCCAATTTCCCTCGTCGTGTGCGAAGTCAAACTCAACTCCCGCACTTGTCACCCCTTGGAGCTCATGACGCCGCGATGACCGCGTTGCGCACCGAGACATCCGGGTCCGCGAGCCTGGCCGGATCCACGGGAGAGCCGGACGCGACAACGCGGCGGCCCTGGCCGAGGTCGCGCGGGCGGTCCACGCTGAGCAACGCGGCAAGCCGGTCGCCCGCCAGCCAGCATGCGCTCCACCGCTCCCCCACCGGGTCGCCTCGCCAGACCAGGCGGTCCGCAGCGTCGTGATGGCCTACATACTGCACCATCCGCCCGAACTGCTGCGACCAGAAATACGGCACCGGGTCATAGACCTCGTTCCCGCCGAGCACGTTGGCCGCTGCCACTTCCGGCGCGTGCAGTGCGTTGTCCCAATGCTCCACCCGCAGCCTGCGCCCGTACCTGCGGGACCAGAACGCGGCGCAGTCACCGACCGCGAACACGTCAGGTAGCGCGGAGCGCAGCCCTTCGTCGACAGCGACGCCGTTCTGCAGCCCGATACCGCTCCCGGTGAGCCACGCCACGGCCGGCCTGACGCCGACCGCCGCCACGATCTCGTCCGCCGCCAGCGGCGCGCCGCCCGCCAGGACAAGCCCGCCCGGCTGCACGGACTCCACGGCCGTGCCGAGCCGCAGGTCCACCCCGGCCTGCGCATACCAGCGCTGCGTCTGGGCGCCTACCTTGGCCCCGATCGCTGCCGAGAGCGGCGCCGGCCCCGCCTCGACCACGGTGACCAGGCAACCGCGCGCCGCTGCCGCGGTGGCAAGCTCCGCGCCGATCCAGCCCGCACCGACCACCGCGAGCCGTCGACCGGGCCGCAGCAGGTCGCGCAGCGAGCGCGCCTCATCGATGGTGCGCAGGAAACGCTGCGGCCCGCCGCCAGGCAGTGCCACCGGGACAGCGCCGGTCGCCACCACAAGGCGGTCGAACGGATACCCGCCCAAGTCGGTCAGCAGCACGCGGTTAGCCAGGCCCGTTGCCGTCTCGCCGAGCCGCAGATCGACGCCGAGTGCGGCGAAATCGGCATCGAGCCTGGTGTCGTCGACCAGTCCGGCGAGCAGTTGCTTGGACAGTGGCGGTCGGTCATACGGCGCGTGCGGCTCACCACCGACCAGCGTCACCGCGCCACCGTAGCGCCGAGCGCGCAGCGCCTCGATTGTGCGCAGGCCCGCGAGCCCGCCTCCAGCCACGACGACCCGCGAGACGCTCACTCGGCATAAGGTAGAGGAAGAGCCTCCGGCGGTGCCGCGCCGGAGCCTGCGACGCGCGGGAGCCTGGTGCGTACCGGGCTGAGAGGGAGGCTGATGAGCCTCCGACCGTACGAACCTGATCCGGATCATGCCGGCGAAGGGAGCCGATCGAATGACCGGTCCGCGTTACGACGCCATTATCATCGGTGCTGGCGTAATCGGCCTCGCCATCGCCTGGCGAGTCGCGCAACGCGGCCTGACGGCCGCGATCGCCGATCCGCGGCCAGGCGCAGGCGCCAGCCATGCTGCGGCCGGCATGCTCGGACCGGTCTCCGAGGCGGCCTACGCCGAGCGTGAACTGCTGACGCTCGGCCTGGCCGCGCGCGAGCGCTACCCGTCGTTCGCTGCCGAGCTGACCGAGCTGACCGGCGCACCTACGGGCTTCAGGCAGACGGGCACCCTGCAGGTCGCCTACGACTCAGACGATCTCGCCGTCCTGCGCCGGCTGCATGATCTGCAGGTGCGCTACGGCGTGGAAGCACATCAGGTCACGGCCAGACAGGCCCGGGAGCTCGAGCCGATGCTCGCGCCGTCCGTCCGGGGCGGTGTACATGTGCCAGGTGACGGATCGGTCGACCCGAGGCTGCTCACCGGCGCGCTGCTCGGTGCCGTGACACGCGCCGGGGTGAGCCTGCACCGCGAGCAGGTGACGGGCCTGGCGTTGACCGGCGGGCGGGCCCGTGGCGCGACACTTGCGGACGGCACCAAGCTCGCCGCCGGGACCATCGTGCTCGCGGCCGGCTGGCAGTCTGGCGTGATCCACGGTGTACCGCCGGACATCCTGCCGCCCGTGCGTCCGGTGAAGGGCCAGATCCTGAGGCTGCGCGGCCCGGAGCCCCTGCTGTCCCGCTCGGTCCGCGGCGTCGTGCGCGGCTCGTCGGTGTACCTGGTGCCGCGGGTCAGCGGGGAGCTCGTCGTCGGCGCGACCCAGGAGGAACTCGGTCCGGACACCAGGGTCACCGCAGGCGGGGTGTGGGAGCTGCTACGCGACGCCCGCGAGATCGTCCCGGGCATCACCGAACTCGAGCTTGCCGAGGCCACCGCGGGGCTGCGGCCCGGCACGCCGGACAACGCCCCGCTGCTCGGCCCGTCCGCGCTGCCCGGGCTCGTACTGGCGACGGGGCATTTCCGCTACGGTGTCCTGCTGGCCCCGGTCACCGCGGACCTGATTGCGGAACTTCTTGATACGGAACGGCTGCCGCAGGCGGCCGCTCCCTTCTCACCGGCTCGATTCGCGGCGGCCGTGACCGCGGAAGGAACGCCAGCATGAACGTGATCATCAATGGCCGGTCGTGTCAGCTGACCACGGATGCAACCGTCGCGCAAGCCGTTCGGGCGGTAACCACGATCACCGGCGGCGTGGCAGCGGCACTGAACAACGAGGTGGTGAGCAGGGCCGCGTGGGATATCACGCAGGTGGCCGAGGGCGACCGGGTCGAGGTCCTCATCGCCGTCCAGGGAGGCTGACATGGACGACCCGCTCATCATCGCTGGGCAGAGTTTCAGCTCGCGGCTGATCATGGGGACGGGGGGCGCACCCAGCCTGGAGGTGCTCGGCCGGGCACTCGACGCGTCCGGCACCGAACTCACCACGGTGGCCATGCGCCGGGTCGATCCGGCGGCCCGCGGCTCGGTGTTCGAGCTGCTGCGTGCCCGCGGCATCAGGCCGCTGCCGAACACCGCAGGTTGCCATACCGCTGGTGAGGCGGTGCTCACGGCAAAGATGGCGCGGGAGGCGCTCGGCACCGACTGGGTGAAGCTCGAGGTGATCGCGGATGAGCGGACCCTGCTGCCCGACCCGGTGGAACTGATCGACGCGGCGCACGTGCTTGTCGCGGACGGCTTCACCGTGCTCCCTTACACCAACGACGATCCGATCCTGGCGCGACGGCTGGAGCAGGCCGGCTGTGCGGCGGTGATGCCGCTCGGCGCACCGATCGGGTCCGGGCTCGGTGTGCGCAATCCGCATAACATCGAGCTCATCGTGGCGGCGGCCACGGTGCCCGTGGTGCTCGATGCGGGCATCGGCACCGCGAGCGACGCGGCCATCGCAATGGAGCTCGGCTGCGACGCGGTCCTGCTCGCCACCTCTGTCACCCGTGCCGAGCGGCCGGACTTGATGGCCATGGCAATGCGGGACGCGGTCAGCGCCGGGCGGCTCGCGTATCTGGCCGGCCGGGTGCCGCGGCGGCGTTACGGGCAAGCCTCGACCCCGCCGCTATCCGGCTGAGCTACCGCCGCCCGGCTTGGCCGAGACGCAGAGTCAGCATTTTATTGCTGGTAGCGACTACTTGAAATGAGTCTGCGCTTAGGTGCGGCAAAGCACAGGAAGCTGTCCGTAGACTCGTCGCAAATGGACGCGACGTTTGCGGACCCCCTGGTCGGGCAGCTGCTCGACGGGCGCTACCGTGTCGGGTCCCGCGTCGCCCGCGGCGGGATGGCGACGGTCTACCTTGCCACCGACACCCGGCTCGACCGGACGGTGGCATTGAAGATCATGCACAGGGAACTGGCCAGCGACGCCGATTTCGTCCGCCGGTTCATCGGCGAGGCGAAATCGGTCGCGCGGCTTTCCCACCCGAACGTGGTCGGCGTCTTCGACCAGGGCAACGACGGGGAGCACCTGTACCTGGCCATGGAGTACGTGCCTGGCCGGACCCTGCGCGACCTGCTGAACGAGCGTGGCCGGCTCGGGCCAGATGAGGCGCTCGACCTCATGGTTCCTGTGCTGGCCGGGCTGGGCGCGGCGCATCAGGTGGGCTTCGTGCACAGGGATGTCAAGCCGGAGAACGTGCTGATCACCGCCGACGGCCGGGTCAAGGTCGTGGACTTCGGCCTGGCCTGCGCGGTCGCCGAAGCGCGTCAGACCAAGACCGGAATGGTCATCGGCACCGCCGCCTACCTGGCACCTGAGCAGGTCTCCCGTGCCTGCGCGGACGCCCGCGGCGACGTCTACGGCGCCGGAGTCATGGTGTTCGAACTGGTGACAGGCCGTCAGCCGTACACCGGCGACACGCCGCTCGCGGTGGCATACAAGCACGTGAACGAGACAGTCCCGGCACCGTCCACTCTGGTCCCGGGGCTGCCGGCGGCTGTCGACGCGCTGGTCGCACTCGCGACCAGCCGGGACCCCGAACTGCGGCCTGGCGACGCGAGCCAGTTGCTGGGCGCCGTCTTCGACGCCCGCCGGCACTTGCCGGTCGGGTCGGCCATCGCGCCTGCCGCCGGGATCCCGTTCCATGGCTGGCCCGGGCAGGTACCCGCCGGCCCGCCGGGCCGGCAGTTGGCGGGCGCGGCACCCTACGGCGCCGGTTCTCCGCCACTTGCCGGGCCGCCCGCCGGCGTGTCCCCCGGGCCGCCCGCCGGGCCGCCGGTCGGCGTGCCTGCTGGCGTGTCCCCCGGGCCGCCCGCCGGGCCGCTGGTCGGCGTGCCTGCTGGCGGGTCGCCGCTGCCCGGCCCGCCGAACGCCGGCCCGCACGGGCCGCAGCAGTCGGTGATCTTCGGCGTTCCCGGCGTGCCAGGGGTTTCCGCGCTGCCAGTGTTCGCCGCTGACCCGCGAAGTGGCGGCACGGGCGCCCTCGACGATGTCCCGCGGCTGAGCGGTTACCGCAGCGACTTCCCCGCCGATACAGCGGGGCAGAACAAGACGCTGATCGTGTCGCGCGGGAACGGCGGTCCGGGGCCGCGTCCGGGTGGCAGCCCCGGCGACTGGCTGTTCAGCCGCCGTGCCGCTTACCTGGCCGGCGGGCTCGCCGTCGTGCTTGTCGTCAGCCTCCTCGTCTGGTGGCAGGCGTCCGGGCGCTACACGCGCGTGCCCGACGTCGCGGGTCTGACGACGCCGACCGCCGCCGCCGAGCTGCGCAACCTGGGGTTCAAGGTCAAGATGGGCACGCCGCGGGCGGACAACGGGGTGCCTCGCGGCGACATCAGCGGCACGCTGCCGCGCAGCGGCAGCCATACGCTTGGCGGCGCCACCATCACGGTGATCCCATCCGCGGGGCCGCGCATGATCTCGGTGCCGAACGTGACAGGGCAGACGCTCGCCGGCGCGCAGCAGGCGCTCGCCGCAGCCGGGTTGCAGAGTGCAACGATTCAGCAGCAGACCTCGCCGACGGTCCCGCTGGGTGAGGTGATCAGCACCGACCCGCCCGCGGGCACGTCATGGCCGCAGACCAGGCCGGTCGGGCTGACCGTGAGTGCCGGCATCGGGCTCCCCGACTTCACCGGCCAGCCCAGGCAGGCCGCGGAACAGTGGCTGCGGCAGCACCAGCTGCAGGTACAAGAGCAGCCGACCAACAGCACCACCCAGCCGCAGGACAACGTGATCAAGCAGAGCCCGGCGCCGAGCTCGACGGTCACTCAGGGTGAAGTGATCACGCTTTACTTCTCGAACGGCCCGCCGCTAGTCCAGATCCCCAGCGTGACGGGCATGTCGGTACACCACGCCCGGCGGCAGCTGGAAGCGCTCGGGTTTCAGGTCCGCATCCTCGGGTTCCGGCATGGCACCGTGCTCGTTTACAACCCCACCGGACACGCGCCCAGGGGCAGCACGATCACCCTGTTCGCCGGTTTCGACGGGTAAGGCGACGGCGGTTCCAGTGGTGGAAGCGAGCGCCAGGTCGAGGCATGCTCACCGGGAACGCCGTAGCCAGCTGGGGATTCGATCGGCGGCGAGGAGAAGGCAGGGGGCCGAAAAGGATAATGTCCATTTTCCGCCATCCGGATGTCCATGATCAATTGCCTCGACCACTTGTGATCAAGGTCCCCTCCCACGGTGCGCCGGCGCCTCCCCCGTGATTCATGATCCCGGTCTTTTGCGCGAATGCTTCGCCAAACTTACCGGGACCACGAAACACGACCGTCTAAGCTTGGTGATCATGCCGAATCCACCGATCGGCGCGCACGTTCCGGTGGCGGGCGGGCTCGCGACCGCCGGTCTACGGTACGCGGCCACTGTCGGTGCCGAGGCGATCCAGGTCTTCGTCTCCAATCCGCGTGGCTGGGCGCTGGCCCCGGGTAATCCTGCCGAGGACGCCGCGCTCGGGCAGCACGCCGCCGACCTGCCCGTCTTCGTGCACGCGTCCTACCTCGTCAACCTGGGCTCGCCGGACGCGCAGACGGCTGACCGTTCGGTGGCATCGCTGCGGCACGCACTCCGCCGTGCTGCCCAGATCGGTGCGCGCGGTGTCGTCGTGCATACGGGATCGGCTGTGCGGTGGGATCGGGCACTGGCGCTCCGCCAGGTCAGGGAGCTGTTGCTGCCGCTGCTCGATGGGATCGGGGACTCCGGTCCGGACGTCCTGCTCGAGTCGATGGCCGGTCAGGGCCAGATGCTCTGCGCGGCCATCACCGACTTCGGCCCCTACCTCGACGCGCTCGACAGGCACCCGCGCGCGGCGGTCTGCCTGGACACCTGCCATGCCTTCGCGGCCGGGCACGACCTCGCCGCGCGCGGCGGCGTCGCGGCAACGCTAGACGCACTGGACGCCGCGGCCGGGCCCGGCAGGCTGAGGCTGGTACACGCCAACGATGCCAGGGACCCATGCGGGTCGCGCCGCGACCGGCACCAGAACATCGGCACCGGGTACATCGGCAAGGAGCCGTTCCGCGAACTGCTGCGCCACCCGCTCACCGCGGGAGTTCCGTTCATCATCGAGACCCCGGGACCCGCATCGGCGCATGGGCGCGACGTCGCAGCGCTTAAGAGACTCAGGGGACGCGCGCCTACCCACCCCACGGATCGTGACCAAGCTGGACGGATGATTCGCTCTCCCCCGGAGCGCCCAGGACCGCGCACCCGCCGTGAGATAGCCCGGCCCGCGGCCAGCCGCCGGGAAGGCGGCTGACAGGCGGCTGGCCGGTGCAGCCAGCGGTTACTCCACATGTGGCCATGCGGTCGATGGGATGCGCTATGCTGTGTGCCGTGCGCCAGCAGTTTTGGTTCTGGTATGGCTACCGGCCCGAAGTCCGGACGGTCGCCCGCCAGACGCTGCGCTGACGGAGCGACGTGACGGAAGCCCCGGGCCTGAATGGCCTGGGGCTTTTCTCGTTAAGTACCGGCAAAGGAGAAAACCATGGTCGTCGTGATGGCCCAGGAGGCTACCGCGCAGGACGTCGACGCGGTCGTCGAACTCGTGCGCACCACGGGCGGCGAGGCGTTCGTCAGCCGGGGCGTATCCCGCACGATCGTCGGGCTGGTCGGTGACATCGAGCAGTTCCAGACGCTGAACCTGCGCGGCCAGAGCGGCGTGAGCGACGTCGTCCGGATCTCCGTCCCCTACAAGCTGGTAAGCAGGGAGAACCATCCGGACCGGTCAGTCGTCCGGGTCGGCGGGGTACCGATCGGCCCGGACACCCTCACGGTCATCGCGGGCCCCTGCGCGGTGGAGACCCCGCAGCAGGCGATCGCCGCCGCCCAAATGGCGAAGGCCGCGGGTGCTTCGCTGCTCCGCGGCGGCGCCTACAAGCCGCGCACATCGCCCTACGCATTCCAGGGACTTGGCGAGAAGGGCCTGAAGATCCTCGCCGACGTGCGGGCGGAGACCGGGCTTCCCGTGGTGACCGAGGTCGTCGACGCGAACGACGTCGAACTCGTGTCCGGTTACGCCGACATGCTCCAGATCGGTACCCGCAACATGCAGAATTTCGCGCTGCTCCAGGCGGCCGGGAGGGCCGGAAGACCGGTCATGCTCAAACGTGGGATGAACGCCACCATCGAGGAATGGCTAATGGCCGCCGAGTACATCGCGCAGCGCGGGAATCTGGACATCGTGCTCTGTGAGCGGGGCATCCGAACTTTCGAGTCGGCCACCAGGAACACGCTGGACATCAGCGCGGTGCCGGTCGCGCAGCGACTGTCCCACCTGCCGGTCATCGTGGACCCATCGCACTCCGGTGGCCACCGCGAACTTGTCCTCCCGCTGTCCAGGGCCGCGATCGCGGTCGGCGCCGACGGGATCATCGTTGATGTCCACCCGTACCCGGAAACCGCGCTCTGCGACGGCGCCCAGGCGCTCGTCGGCAGCGACATCCGCGAGCTTGCCAGCGTCGCGCAGCACCTGCCGCCGATCGTCGGCCGTACCCTGACGCCCGCACCACAGCGCGTTCCCATCGGCTGACCATGATCTGGCAATGGGGGTCCAGGCGCCGGCTCGCGGCCGCGAGCCGTGGCCCACGCGGATGAGGTGGTCGCCGCGGGCCCGCCGGACCGGCGATCCGGTGCTGGTGTGGCGGGCAGCCGGGCGGTTCGGGATCAAACCCTCGCACCGGTGCCCGGGCACCCGCCGGATCTCTCGGCCGATGAGCGGCGATCATCGGCGTCCCAGTCCACCACGTCAGACGGCCCGGCCGAGCATTCACCAGAGTCGAGCGGAAGCCGGTAGCCACGCTTGACCACGGTCTGAACGAGCCCTGGGTCGCCGAGCGCGGCCCGCAGCCGTGCCACGGCCACCTCGACCGCGTGCTCGTCGTCCCCGCCGCCCGGCAGACCGGCGAGCAGTTCCGGCCGGCCCACCACCGCGCCCGGCCGCCGTGCGAGCGCCTGCAGCACCGCCATCGGCGCGGGTGGGACGGGGCGCAGCGTACCGTCGAGAACCACCGCGTGGCCGCGAAGCTCCATCAGATGCCCGGCCACCGGGAGGCTGGGTGCCGCTGCGGAAAGGTCTTCCGCAAGCCGGTAAACCAGGGCGCCCATCCGCGCCCGGTGCGGCCACACCGCCGGGATGTCACGGGCGAGCAGCGGCCCGGCCGTCACCGGGCCCACGCACATCGCGACGGTGCGGCGGCCCAGCAGCGATTCGAACTCGCCGAGCTGCCCAGTCGCAGCGGCGTGCGCGAGCAGGCTCGCGGCGGCGGGCGCGCTGGTGAACGTGATCGCGTCCACGGTCCCGGCGACCGCCGCGGCGATCAGCCGGCCGAGCGGGCCGGTGTCCGCCGGCGCGGTCCACCGGTAGACGGGTACCGCGACGACATCGGCGCCGGCGCAGCGCAGCTCGGCGCAGAAATCGGGCAGCGGTTCGCCGTGCAACTGCACGGCGATGCGTTGCCGGTCGACGCCGCCCGCGAGCAGGTACTCAAGGACCTCGGTCGAGCACTCCGACGGCGGAGACCATTCCTCCCGCAGGCCCGCGGCCCTAATGGCGCCGCGCGCCTTAGGTCCGCGGGCAAGCATCCGGGCGGACCGCAGCGCCGCGAGCAACGGCTCGCTCAGGCCCCAGACATCCACCGCATCAATCCAGCCGCGGAACCCGATCCCGGTGGTGGCGACCACGATGTCGGGCGGCTCGGCGATGATCATCTTGGACGCGGCAAGCAGTTCGGTGTCGTCGGCGAGCGGCACGATGCGGATGGCCGGCGCGGGCAACACCTCGGCGCCCCGGCGTGCCAGCAGCGTGATGAGCTCGTCCGCGCGCCGCGCGGCGGTCACACCGACGGTGAACCCGGCGAGCGGCGGCGGCCCCGCGGCCCCGCGGGAGGTCACCGTCATGAGACGCCCGCACCCGGATCGGCGATCTCGACCATGCCATCGCGCTGGCGCACCATGAATACCGGCACCCTGACCTGCGGGTCGTCCAGGCAGATCCCGCTAGCGAGCGCGAACACCTGTTTGTGCATCGGCGAGGCGACCGTCGGCACGCCAGCCCGGTCCCCGACGATGCCGCGGGAGAGCACCGAGACGCCGCAGAACGGATCGAGATTGGACACCGCGTACAACGTGTCGTCGCCGGTCCTGAACACCGCCACCTGCACGTGATCCGGCAAGATCGCGGCGACTCCGCGTTCTGGCTGCAGGCAGCCCAGTGGGCAGACCGGGATCCACCCGGTCTGCTGTGCGATGGTCATCTGAGCACCTCCGTTGGCATCGGCGCGTCGCCACCGGCGGGCGACGCGAATCGGGGCATAGCCAGTGCCACGGGACCGGCCGCTGGCCGGGAGCGCGCGGGCACCGGCTGGTCACGCTCGATCGTGAAAGTGATCGACGGGTCGGGCACGCCGGGCGCGTTGACGAAGGAGACGAAGCGGGACAGCTTCACCGGATCCTCGAGCACGCCGCGCCACTCGTCGGTATACGACTCGACGTGGCGGGCCATGGCGGCCTCGAGCTCGTCGCAGATGCCAAGGCTGTCGTCAACGATGACGGCGCGCAGGTGACCAAGGCCGCCATCCATCGCCTCGATCCACGCCGCGGTGCGCTGCAGCCGGTCGGCGGTGCGCACGTAGAACATGAGGAACCGGTCGATCAACCGCACCAGCAGGTCGTGGTCGACATTGGACACCAAGAGCTCGGCATGCCGCGGCTGGAAGCCCCCGTTGCCGCCCACGAAAAGATTCCAGCCGCCCTCACCCGCGATCACGCCGAAGTCCTTGGCGCGCGCCTCGGCGCATTCGCGGGCGCATCCCGACACTCCCGCTTTGATCTTGTGTGGCGAGCGCAGCCCGCGGTAGCGCAGCTCCAGCTCTATCGCGAGCGCCACGGAATCCTGCACGCCGTAACGGCACCAGGTGGAGCCGACACACGACTTGACGGTCCGCACCGCCTTCCCGTATGCGTGACCGGATTCGAATCCGGCGTCGACCAGGCGCCGCCAGATCGCCGGCAACTGCTCTACCCGGGCACCGAAAAGGTCGATCCGCTGCCCGCCGGTAATCTTTGTATAGAGACCGAAGTCATGGGCTACCCCGGCGATCACCATGAGCTTCGCTGCGCTGATCTCACCGCCTGGGATCCGCGGCACCACCGAATAGGTGCCGTTGCGCTGCAGATTGGCCAGGAAGTGGTCGTTGGTGTCCTGCAGCGCTGACTGCTCACCGTCGAGGACGTGACCGGTGCCGAGGGAGGCGAGGATCGAGGCGACGACCGGCTTGCAGATGTCGCATCCCCTGCCACGGCCCCGTGCCGCGATGAGTCCGGAGAACGTCCGGATGCCAGCCACCGCGACGATCTCGTAGAGTTCGGCGCGCGAGTACGCGAAGTGCTCGCACAGCGCACTCGACTGGTCGCAACCGCCGATCGCAAGCAGTTGCCTGAGCGCGGGCACGCAACTGCCGCAACCCGTGCCCGCCTTCGTGCACGCCTTGACCGACCCGAGGGTCGCGGTCGCGCTGCCGGCGATCGCCGACATGATGGTGCTCTTGGCCACGGCATGGCATGAACAGATCAGCGCCTCGCCGGGCAGCGCGGCAACCCCGACCCCGGGCCGCCCGCCATTCCCGGCGCCCGCCGGGGTAAGCAGCGCGACCGGATCGGCGGGCAGCGGACCGCCGACAAGCGGGCGCAGCGACGCGAATGCTGTCGCATCGCCGACGAGCACACCGCCGAGCAACGTCATGGCGTCGTCGGAGACCACCAGTTTGCCGTAGGTGCCGGCCACCGGATCGTTCATGACCACCGCGAGCGCGCCCGGTGTGCGGGCATGCGCGTCACCGAAGCTCGCGACGTCTACGCCGAGCAGCTTGAGCTTCGCGGCGGTATCGGGCTCGCCGAGCGTCGCGCCGCCGCCGAGTATCCGGTCGGCGGCCACCGCAGCCATCGCGTATCCCGGTGCCACCAGCCCGTACACCCGCCCGGCGACGCACGCGCACTCACCGACCGCGTAGATGTGCGGGTCGGCCGTGCGGCAGGCCGCTTCGACGGCGACCCCCCCGCGCTCGCCTACCGGAAGGCCTGCCGCGCGGGCCAATTCGTCGCGCGGCCGTACGCCGGCCGAGAACACGACCAGCTCGGCGTCGATGCCGGTACCGTCGGCCAGGGTCACCCCGGCGACCCCACCGCCGGCGCCCGGCCGCACCGCGGCGACCGCCGCACCGCAGTGCACCGAGATGTCGAGGCGGGCCAGCATGCGGGCGAGCAACGCGCCGCCGCCCTCGTCAATCTGCAGCGGCATCAGGTGCGGCGCGGCCTCCACCACGTGCGCCTTCAGCCCCAGCAGGCGGAGCGCGTTGGCGGCCTCAAGACCGAGCAGCCCGCCGCCGATGACCACACCCGCGCTTGCGGTCGTGGCGGCTGCGGAGAGCGCCTCAAGGTCGTCGATGGTCCGGTAGACGAAGCAGCCGGGCATGTCGTGACCGGGCACCGGCGGGACGAATGGATACGATCCGGTGGCGAGCACCAGCGCGTCGTAACCGAGGATCCGGCCCGCCGCGGTCGTCACGGCGCGCGCCGCACGATCGACCGCCACCGCGCGCTCACCCAGGCACAACTCGACGCGCCCGTCGGCCGCGAAGTCGGCGCCGGGCAACCGCAGGCCCATTTCGCTCGCGCCGTCGAAATAAGACGACAGCGACACCCGGTCGTATGCGGGCCTCGGCTCCTCCGCGAGCACCGTGATCCGCCACTCCCCCGCGGTGTCGCGGTCGCGGACCGTCGCCACCAGGTGGTGACCGACCATCCCATGGCCGACCACGACCAGTTCGTGCGGCCTCATACCATTACCTCCGCTCCCGCAGCGTGCTGGCCGCTCCCGGCGTCGGCCAGCCAGGCGGCCAGCCCGGTGATGCCGTCGCGGCATCCACCGCAGCCCGTGGTCGCCCTCGTCGCCGTTACCAGGTCACGTACCGATCGCGCGCCGCGGTCCCACGCGGCCGCGAGCGCGCCCTTCGTAACCGTGTTACAGCGGCAGACGATGGCGTTAGCTGGCAGCGACGCCACCTCGCCCGCATCGTCGGCCGGGCCCTGCCTGGGCAGCGCCCGGCCGAGCAGCAGCGCGAGCCGGTCGGCCGGCGCGCGCGCACCCGCGTCGAACAACTGGGTGACGACGGCGGCAGCGTCCGGCATGCCGAGCATGACCGCGCCCGTCACGCGGTCGTCCCGCAACGCGAGCTTCGCGTAGCGGCCCCGACTCGGGTCATCGAAGCGGAGCATCTCGGTCGTCTCGTCATCATCGGCATCGTCCGCACCCGGGTCACCCATCGCGGCCAGCTCTATCCCGTGGGCCTTGAGCCGGGTAACCGTGGGCGTGCCACGGTAGCGGGCGGCCGGGTCTGCGCCTGTCAGCAGCGCTGCGAGCACAGCGGCCTGCTCCCACGCGGGCTGGACGAGCCCGGCTACCGCACCGCGGTGCTGAGAACAGTCACCTATGGCCCGGATCCGCGGATCGGACGTGGTGAGCCGGTCGTCGACCAGCACGCCGCGGTCCGCTCGCAACCCGGCGCTGACGGCCAGCGCGGTCTCCGGGCGCACGCCGGTCGCCACCACCATCAGATCGCAGGGCAACGATGTGCCGTCGTCGAGTTTCAGCCCGTCGCCGGGCGTCCACCGGGCGGCCACGGCGCCGAGGCGCACGTCGATGCCGAGCCCGCGCAGCCGCCTGAGCAGTGTCCGCGCCGCGCCGGCGTCGAGCTGGCGCTCCATCAAGTGCGCCGCGGGATGCGCCACGGTCACCCGCGCGCCGCGGCCGGCGAGCCCGCGCGCGGCCTCGACGCCGAGAAGCCCGCCGCCAAGGACCACGATCCGCGCATCCGGGGCGCCTGCCAGGATGCGCCGGCAGTCGTCAATGGTCCGGAAGCGTGCTGTCCCGGGCGCCTGGTCCCCGCCCGGCTCGCGGAGGCCGTCGACCGGGGGCAGGTGAGCGCGGCTCCCGGTAGCCAGCACCAGGTGGTCGTAGCCGACGACCGAGCCGCCCGCGAGCTCGACTTCGCACCGGTCGCGGCGCACCGCGACCACGGTCGTGGCCCGCTGGATGTCCACCTGGTGCGCCCGCCCCCAGTCGTCGCCGTGCATCCTCACGTCGTCGGGCCCGAGCTGGCCCGCGAGCACGCTGGACAGCAGCACCCGGTTGTAGGCGACGTGCGGCTCCGCGCCGAGGATGGTCAGCGCCACGCGACGGGCCTCTGGGTCGTGCTCACGGACCTCCTCGGCGAAGCGCGCGGCCGCCATGCCGTAGCCGACCACGACCACCCGCACCCGGCGCGGCGCCGGGCTCATCGCGCACGCTCCAGGCGGACCGCACAGAACTTGAACTCGGGCATCCGGCTCACCGGGTCCAGCGCTGCGTTGGTGACCAGGTTCGCGCTGTGCCGGCCGGCGAAGTGGAAGGGCAGGAAGACCGTGTCCAGCCGGATACCCGGCTCGCACCGCAACCGCGCGGTAGCCGCGCCGCGGCGGGACACCACGTCCACGAGCTCGCCGCCGGAGAAGCCCAACCGGGCCGCGGTGTCGGGGTGCACCTCGACGTATGCCTCGGGTGCCGCCGACAGCAGTTCCGGGACCCGCCTGGTCTGCGCGCCCGACTGGTAATGCGCCAGCACCCGCCCGGTGGTTGCGGTGAGGGGGTAATCGCCGTCCGGCGGCTCCGCGGGCCCGCGGTGACGGACCGGGACAAACCTGGCCCGGCCATCGGCGTGGCCGAACCCCCGGGCGAACATGCGGGGCGTGCCGGGGTGCGCCGGAGCAGGGCACGGCCAGTGCAGCGCCTCTCCCGCGTCGATCCTGGCGTAGCTGAGGCCGGCGTAGTCGGCCGCACCGCCCGCCGAGGCGGCGCATAGTTCGGCGAATGCCGCGTCCGGGCGGACCGGGAAGCGGTCCGCTGGCTGGCCGAGCCGCACCGCCAGCTGATGCAGTACCCAAAGATCGCTGCGCACGCCCGGGAGCGGTGTGACGGCCCTGCGCCGGCGCAGCACCCTGCCTTCGAGGTTGGTTACCGTGCCGTCCTCTTCCGCCCACTGCGTGACCGGCAGCACGACGTCCGCCATGGCCGCGGTCTCCGACAGCACGAAGTCAGCGACCACGAGCAGGTCGGACGCGGCAAGCCGGGCATGCACCCGCCGCGCGTCCGGTGCGGATACCGCGATGTTCGAGCCGAACACCAGCAGTGCGCGGGGGCCACCGGGACGGCCGAGCGAGTCGAGCAGCTCGTAGGCGCTACGCCCCGGGCCCGGCAGGTCAGCCGGGTCGACGCCCCAGATCCGGGCAACGTGGGCGCGCGCCTGCGGGTCGTTGATCCGGCGGTAGCCGGGCAACTGGTCAGCCTTCTGGCCGTGTTCCCGTCCGCCCTGGCCGTTGCCCTGGCCAGTCAGGCAGCCATAGCCCCGCCCCGCACTGCCGGGCATGCCCAGCGCCAGCGCGAGGTTGATCCAGGCCGAAACGCTGTCGGTACCGGTGGCGTGCTGCTCGGTGCCCCGGCCGGTAAGAAGGTAGGCACGCGGGGCACGGCCAAGCAGCGTCACGGCCGAGCGCATGTCGGCCGCGGCCACGCCGGTGACACGTTCGGCCCGTTCCGGCCACCAATGCACCGCGTGCGCCCATGTTTCGGCGAAGCCCGTGGTCCGCGACTCGACGTAGCCCCGGTCCAGCAGATCCTCCGTGACGGCAAGGTGCAGCATGCCGAAGGCGAGCACCATGTCGGTGCCGGCGGCTGGCCGCAGGTGCATGCCGCCGCGGCTAAGGGCGAGCTCCGCAGTGGGCGTGCGGCGCGGGTCGACGACCACCAGCGCGGCGGTGGCCAGGTGTCCGAGCAGCGGCGGCATCGTCTCCGCGACGTTCGCGCCGACCAGCATGACGACGTCCGCCTCGCCGAGGTCGGTTACCGGAAAAGGCAGGCCACGGTCAACGCCGAAGGCCCGCAGACCGGCCGCGGCGGCCGACGACATGCAGAACCGCCCGTTGTAGTCCACTTCGGATGTGCCAAGCGCGAGCCGGGCGAACTTGCCCAGCATGTACGCCTTCTCGTTGGTCAGCCCGCCGCTGCCGAACACGGCAGCGGAATCGGGTCCATGCGCCGCGCGGAGCGCTGACAGCCGACCGGCTACTAGATCGAGCGCGTCGTCCCAGCCCACGGCTTCCAGCCGCTGTCCGCGGCGCGGCCGCGCCAGCGGCGTCGTGAGCCGGTCTGGGGCGGCAAGCACGGCCGCTGCCGTCCAGCCTTTCTGGCACAGGCCGCCACGGTTGGTGGGGAAGTCCCGGGGCTCCACGGTCACCGGGGCGGCGCCATCAGGCGCAGCGCGGCGCAGCGTCATGGCGCATTGAAGCGCGCAGTACGGGCAGTGGGTGGCCACCGCGGTCTCGTTGATGACCATCCTCGGATCGCTCATCCGCCACTCAAGGCCAGGTCGGGCAGTGGCACGGCGTCCGCCGCAGGGCGGCGCAGGTAGCCGAGGTAGGTGACACCGGCGCAGAGCGCGTAGAACGCCAGGAAGCCGATCAGTGCCGGCGCCGCGGAACCCGCGGCCAGGTACGACTCACGGAAAGCGAGGTTGACCGCGGCGCCGCCGAGCGCGCCGACGGCGCCGACGATACCCAGCATCGCGGCTGACAGCCGGCGGGCCTGCGCCAGCGCGACCTCGGGATCCTGCGCGGCGGCCCTGCCCGCATGGGCGCGCCGCTGAAATATTCCCGGGATGAGCTTGTACGTCGAGCCGTTCCCGAACCCGCTGAGCACGAACACCGCCACGAAGCCGGCGACAAACAGCGCGAACGACCCGCGGAGCGCGGCCACCAGGATCACCGCCGTGCCGGCTGCCATGGCGCCGAAGGTCCACAGCGTCACCCGTGCACCACCGAGCTTGTCCGCCAGCCAGCCGCCGACGGGGCGGCTGAGCGAGCCCGCAAGCGGGCCGATGAAAGTGAGATAGGCCGCTTCAAGCGGGGTCCGGTGAAACTGGTTCTGCAGTACCAGGCCGAACGCGAAACTGTAGCCGATAAACGAGCCGAATGTGCCTACATAGAGCACGGACATGAGCCAGCAGTGCCGGTCCTTCACGACCGTGACTTGTGCGGCGATGTCGGTCCGGGCACATGACAGGTTGTCCATGTACCGCATGGCGCACAAGGTCGCCGCCACGATTAGCGGCAGGTAGATCAGCGGTACGTACTCGGGATGATGAATGGTCGCGAGCGCGATGACGGCCAAGCCTACAAGCTGGGTCAGCGCCACGCCGAGATTGCCACCGCCGGCGTTGAGCCCGAGCGCACGGCCTTTGTCGCAGTCACGGTAAAAGAAATTGATATTTGCCATGGATGAGGCGAAGTTGCCACCGCCGATGCCGCCGACGGCGGCGGCAAGAAGGAACACCCACAGCGGCAGGCCCGGCAGTCGGATCGCCGCCGCGGCGCAGATCGTGGGCACGAGCAGCAGGGCAGCGCTCACAACGGTCCAGTTACGGCCACCGAAGCGGCCTACCGCGAAGGTGTACGGGATGCGCAGGACCGCGCCGACGATGGTCACGAGCGTGACCAGCAGGAATTTCTGGTCCGGGGTAATGGTGAATCCCGCAGCCGGAACCATGAAAAGCACGAGAACCGGCCACAGGCTCCACGTGGAGAAACCCAGGTGCTCCACGAAGATCGACGCAACCATGTTCCTGCGCGCCACGGTGCGACCCTTTTCCGCCCAGAACGCGGGGTTCTCCGGCTGCCACCGCTCAATCCAATGCGGGCCTTGCCTCGCGGGTCTCCCGACGCCGCCCATGAATTCACCGCCTCACGCTGAACGTGCGCGTCAACCTGAGGCCCACGCTACGGGAGGCTGGTTTCCATGCGGTAACCAAACGTAACTAGCTCGAAACACGGTGCTCACCGCGCATTTTAGGGGGATGTGAGCTGGCGCAACCCGAGGTGGGAGGCGGTGCGCAGGCGCCGTGTCGACATCGGCGCGAGCACACGGGGTACGAGCAGACGCCGCTGGCGGCACGGGCAGACGCGGCGCCGGCGGCACGGCAGGCGCCGTGCCGGCCGCACGGGTAGACACCGTGCCGGGCCGCCAGCGCCGCGTCGGCGCTAACCAGCCTGCCTGACCGGAACCGGCCGGTACTCCTGCGCCGAGGAGACCAGGTTGTCGACGAGTTCCTCCGCTCCGAGCCTGCTTTCGATCACGCGCAGGTCGGCGGCATTCGCCCTGGTCTCGACCCGGCGCGGCGTGAGCAGCGTACAGCAGTCCTGGTCGGGAAGTTCTGAGATGGACAGCGTGCGGATGCGGCGCGCCTCGGCCATGATCTCGGTCTTGTCCCAGCCGATCAGCGGGCGCAAGATCGGCAGCGCGACCGCGTCGTCGAGGGCGGTGATGTTCGCCAGGGTCTGGCTGCTCACCTGGCCCAGCGAGTCACCTGTGACCAGCGCGGCGGCACCGAGCTTGGTGGCGAGCGCCTCGCCGGTCTTGAGCATCAGCCTGCGCTGCGCCATGATCTGCAGCCGCTCGGCACCGCTCGCCGCGAGCCGCTGCTGCGTCTTACCGAACGCCACCACGAACAGCCGGGACCGGCCCTGGAACTGGTCGAGCTCCCTGATCAGGGCGTACGCCTTGTAGATCGACTCGGGACCGGTCAACGGTACGCCGGAGAAATGCAGGAAGTCACAGCGCAGCCCGCGCCGCATCATCCGGTACGCGGCGACAGGTGAGTCGATGCCGCCGGACATCAGCACGAGCGCGCGGCCGCTCATCCCAACCGGCAGGCCGCCCTGCCCAGGTGTGCCGCCGGTGAAGACGAACACCTCATGCTGGTCGACCTCTACGAACACAGTGGTGTCCGGGTGACTGAGGTTCACGCTAAGACCGTGCGCCTGCTGTATGCGGGTGCCGATGTGCGCCGCGAGCTCGGTTGATCGCATCGGGAACCGCTTGTCCCTACGGCGGGCCCGTACGCCGAACGTGCCCGTCGCCCCTGCGGTCAGCGCGACTGCCGCAGCGGCCGCAGCATCCGGGTCCTTCGGTACTCGCACCGCGCGGTGTACCCGGACGATCCCCATGACCGAACAGACCCGCCGCGCCGCAACGTCTACCGCATCGGCCGGGTCGGCCGCCCGGACCGGGTCGGCCGCCTCAATTGTCTCGACCGGGCCGGCCGCCACACCCCAGTCGCCCCCATTACCCGGATGGGCCTGCCCGCCCTGCTGCTGATTCATGCGCAGGACGATGACGCCCTCGCGGCGCCACACATCAACATTCGCGCCAACGTCACGCAGGGCAGCGCGGATGTTGTCGTAGAGCAACCGCTCGAAGCGCTGGCGGTTGCGCCCCTTCAGGACGATCTCGCCGAGCTTGAGCAGGACGCACGGCTCGGCCAAGTCGATGACAGACACGACTATATAGTGTGCCAGGTGCTCGACCATTCGCCGGTCCGCGCGGCACATTCAGCCCTCCGCCAGGCGCGCAGCCGGTGGCGTGGCAGACCAGTTACCTGGACCGGCGGACGTCAGCCATGGCACCTGGCCGCAGCCTCCGCAACCGCCGCTGAATCCGACCCGGGCCATGATCCATTTCCATCGCGGCCCCATCACGTTCCGCAGGCGGCCATGTCACCGCCACAGCCGTCGTGCACCTGCTGCGTTTCGGCTCCGGGTACGAGACGACAGGACGCGCCGTCGGAAGCCGTAACCCCGACGACGCGACCTCCTCGCTGGTCAAGCCCGTTGACGGCAGTGGGTCAGGCACCGCGAGGCCCGTCGCATGCGCGGCCCGTAAGGCGCGGGCGGCGCATGCGCGGCAGCCAGCCGGGCTACGACCCGAAGAACACCTCCGCCTCCTCGTACCGCTCGGCGGGCACGAGCTTGGTTTCGTTGGTTGCCTCGGCCAGCGGCACCCGCACGATGTCCGTCCCGCGCAGCGCGACCATCTTCCCGAAGTCAGCCTCGTGCACCGCATCGATCGCGTGCAACCCGAACCGCGTGCCGAGCACGCGGTCGAAAGCGGTCGGAGTGCCGCCACGCTGGATGTGCCCGAGCACCGCGCAGCGCGCCTCCTTGCCGGTGCGCTTCTCGATCTCGTCGGCCAGGAGCTGCCCGATGCCGCCGAGACGGACGTGACCGAAGGAGTCGAGTCGCTGATCGGCAAGCTCCATTTCGGCCTCTGTCGGGTGCGCGCCCTCGGCGACGACGACGACCGGTGCGTAACCGGTCTGGAACCTGCTCTCCACGTAGGCGCAGACCTTGCTGATCTCGAAGGGCCGTTCCGGGATGAGGATCACGCTGGCACCGCCCGCCATCCCGGCATGCAGCGCGATCCAGCCCGCGTGCCGGCCCATCACCTCGACGATCAAGGCACGATGGTGGCTCTCAGCAGTGGTGCGCAGCCGATCGATGGCCTCCATCGCGATGTTGACCGCGGTGTCGAAGCCAAACGTGTAATCGGTGGAGCTGAGATCGTTGTCGATGGTCTTCGGCACCCCGATCACCTTGAAACCTTGCTCGAACAGCCTCGCGCCCACGCCGAGCGTGTCATCGCCGCCAATCGCGATCAGCGCGTCAACGCCTTGACCGGCCATGTTGTCGGCGATCCGCTCCACCCCGGACCGCCCGTCGCCGTCGGCCTTGAGCGGATTGGTCCTCGACGAACCGAGGATCGTACCCCCGCGGGGCAGGATTCCGCGCACCGCTTGCACGTCCAGGACGACGGTGTCACCCTCGAGCGGACCGCGCCACCCGTCGCGGAAGCCGACGAATTCGTAGCCGAACTGATGTACGCCCTTGCGGACAATGGCACGGATCACGGCGTTCAGCCCTGGGCAGTCACCGCCGCCCGTGAGCACTCCCACTCGCATCTTGATTCCTTTCGTCGCGCCGGATGGCCGGAGACGGGTCCTGCGGGCCAGACTAGTGCCCATGACCGTGCTCGCCATCGACGCCGGCACCACAGGCGTCACCGCACTCGTGGTTTCCGCTGAGGGAAAGATCCGTGGCCGCGGCTACGCGGAGTTCCGTCAGCACTATCCAGAGCCCGGCTGGGTCGAGCACTTGCCAGAGGGGATCTGGCAGGCGACGCTCTCCGCGGCCAGGCAAGCGCTCGCAGGTGGCGCGGTCGTGCAGGCCGTCGGCATCACGAATCAACGTGAGACGCTGGTGGTGTGGGACCGCGGCACACTGGCCGCGCCCCGCCGCGCGATCGTCTGGCAGGACCGCCGAACGGCTTCGCTATGTGCCCGGTTGCGTGAGGCCGGGCACGAGCCGAGGGTGACGGAACTGACCGGGCTGCGGCTCGATCCTTACTTCACGGCGACGAAACTTTCCTGGATCGCGGCAAACGACGAGGCCACCTGGGCCGCCATAACCAGCGGGAGCGCCGTGGTCGGCACGGTCGATTCCTACCTCATCGCGCGGCTGACCGCGGGACGCCGGCACGTGACCGACGCCTCCAACGCGTCAAGGACACTGCTGTACGACATCGGAATCGGCGAGTGGTCGGCGGAGCTTTGCGAACTCTTCGGCGTGCCGATGAGCGCATTGCCCGAGGTGGTCCCGTCCTACGGGGTGACTGGCCAGGTCGACCCGGGGGAATTCCTCGGGCTCGACGTACCTGTCGCGGGAATCGCCGGCGACCAGCAGGCGGCGCTGTTCGGCCAGGCGTGTTTCACGCCTGGCGACACCAAATGCACGTACGGCACCGGCTCCTTCGTGCTGGTCAACACCGGGAAGTCGATCGTCGCGCCACGGTCGGGCCTACTCAGTACGGTCGCGTGGCAGGAGCCCGGTGGCGAACTGACCTACGCGTTCGAAGGAGCGATCTTCGTCACCGGTGCGGCCGTGCAGTGGCTGCGCGACGGTCTCGGCGTCATCGACACGGCAGCGCAGACCGAGGCGCTGGCTGGGTCCGTTCCTGACGCGGGCGGGGTGGTGTTCGTTCCGGCCCTGACCGGGCTTGGCGCGCCCGACTGGGACCCTGATGCGCGCGGGACGATCCTTGGAATCACCCGCGGCACGACGCGTGCGCACCTGATCCGCGCGACCCTGGAGGCGATCGCCTTCGAGGTGCGGGACGTGGTCGACCTGATGACCGCCGTGACCGGTCACGCGCCGGCAATGGTGAAGGCCGACGGCGGCGCGAGCGCCAACAGCCTTCTCATGCAGTTGCAGGCCGACCAGTTGCAGGTCCCGGTGGACCGGCCGGTCGTGGCGGAGACCACGGCGCTTGGCGCGGGCTTTCTTGCTGGGCTCGGCACCGGTATGTGGTCGTCGGCCGCCGAACTCGCGGGCACATGGCAACTCGACCGCCGGTTCGAACCTGGGCCACCGGACGAGACCGGACACCGTCGCTGGCGGGACGCGGTGCGGCGGGCCAAAGGCTGGGCCAGGTAACGACCGCTTCGGCAAATCTGGCCGCCGCGGCATGCCAAGGCGTGCCGACGGCACCAGTTCGCGCTCGCGCACGCGACGTGAACGGCACCTGCCACCAAGTTGCGCTGACCGTTCCTCACGCGGGTCTCCGCAGACCGCACCCCGATCGGGCCTGCGGGCCCGGCTCCGGGCCTGGGGTGGCAGCCACGCGGGCGACAGCCGTCCGTTTATTTCCCCGTACCGCCCGCCAACCACGTCGCGAGCCGACCCGCTCCTCGCCTCCAACGTGTTTCGGCCAACGGGTTGGATGTGACATCGCAGCCGGATAGGGCTGTTCCAAAGTCAACGACTACGCGGTCGCGCACGCCAGGCAGGGTGGAACCCGTGGACATCTTTGATGACCGTCGATATAGCTCGCCAGGGCGGGCGGCGCTGCCGACGGTCTCGCCCACATGACTAGTGCTGGTCCCTGACCGTCTCGCTCCTGGCCGTCTCGCTCCTGGCCGTCTCGCCGTCGTCCGGCGCCTTCCTGGCCGTGTTACTGGGCGCCTTGCCGGCCGTCTCGCTCGCAGCGGCCGCATTCCTGGCCGTGTCGCTCCCAGCCGTGTCACTCCCAGCCGTGTCGCTCCCGGCCGTGTCACTCCCAGCCGGTCCGCTCCCGTCGCCCCTGCTCCGGGCCGGCCCGTTCCCGTCCGGCCCGCTGCCGGAAGCCTGGCGCCTACGGGCGGTTTGCAGCTCCGCCTTGGCCCGCTGAGCGTACTTGTCGACGTACTCCTGCCCGGACAGTTCCATCAGCGAGTACATGATCTCGTCGGTGACCGCCCGCAGCACGGCCCCGTCCGATTCCATCCCGTGGTAGCGGGAGAAGTCGAGTGGCCTGCCGAACCGGACCCCCGGGCGGATACGCAGGTTCGGCCGGATCCTGCCCGAGGGCTGCATTTCGAACGTGCCCACCATTACGGCGGGAATCACCGGGGCGCCGGCTTCGAGCGCAAGCCGGGCGACACCTGTCTTGCCCCGGTAGAGCCTGCCATCCGGCGAGCGCGTACCCTCCGGGTAGATGCCAAGCAACTTGCCATGCGCGAGCACGCGCAGGCCTGTGCGCAGTGCCTGCTCGCTCGCCTCGCCGCCGCCACGATCGACAGGGATCTGCCCGAGACCACGGAAGAACGCCTTGCTGACGAGGCCCTTTAGCCCGGATCCCGTGAAATACTCGGCCTTGGCGAGGAAGACGACCTTCCGCGGCAATGGCAGTGGCCCGAAAAAGTGGTCGGAAAATGACAGGTGGTTGCTCGCGATGATCGCCGGGCCGTCATGGGGCACATTCTCCGTTCCCTCTGCCCACGGCCGGAAAACGACCCTGAGGATCGGCGCCAAGATCGCCTTCACCAGCCAGTAGAACACCCGGCCTCCTCACCGCGGAACCCACCCATCTGCATCTTCCCACCAGCGACCGCAGTTCGTACGTGTCGACGGGCGACGGCGGCACGTGCTGCCCGCTGCCGTCCCGGCGGACGATCCCGGCATGCGACGATGCCAGTCAGCTGGTGACGATGCCAGTCAGGTAATGCTGAAGGCGAGGATTCCATGCCCGTCATGACAGGCGCTGAGCCATACTCCCATGATGGCGGACCGGTCGGCGCGCTGCTGTGCCACGGTTTCACCGGGTCGCCGCAGTCAATGCGTCCGTGGGCCGAATACCTTGCCGGCGCCGGGCTGAGCGTGTCCCTGCCCAGGCTTCCCGGGCACGGGACCACCTGGCAGGAGATGGCGAGGACCCGCTGGGAGGACTGGTACGCCGAAGTCGACCGCGCGTTCGACGGACTGGCCAAGCGGGTAAGCGAGGTCTTCGTGATGGGGTTGTCACTCGGCGCCTGCCTGGCGCTGCGGCTCGCAGAGGTACACGGAGACGAGGTCAGCGGCCTGGTGCTTGTCAACCCGTCCATCGTCGCGGACAGCCGCCTGTTCGCTCTGACCCCCGTGATGAAATACGTGGTGCCGTCGCTGAAGGGCATTGCGAGCGACATCAGGAAGGAGGGCTCGAATGAACTGGCCTATGACCGGGTGCCGGTAAAGGCTGCCGCAAGCCTGCCCCGCCTGTGGAACCTGACCCGGGCCGGGCTCGGCAAGCTGACGAAGCCGGTGCTCGTCTACAAGAGTCCCGAAGATCATGTAGTCGGACCCGCAAGCCTCGCCGCGCTCCGCAGCGGCCTGCCCGCGAGCCAGCTCACCGTCAGGACCTGCGACAAGAGCTATCATGTCGCGACGCTCGACAATGACGCACCGGCCATCTTCGAGGGAAGCCTGGAGTTCGTGCGCGCGCACAGCCATGCCGGGAAGGGGTAAACGGGTGGACGGGCCGGACACGGCTGGCCGCGAGCACGACGAAGGCGAAGTCTGGCGTGACCTCGTGTCGCGGCTCGACGGCCCGGCCGGGTACGAGGACGCCGGGGAGGCCCCGCCGTGGCCGGCCGAGGAGAACCTGGATGCCAGACCCTTGGGCGCCCGGGTGATCAAACCGGCCGATCCAGACGCCCTCGACGGTGAGCCGGTGACGGCCAGGCCCGGCGAGCCGCCTGCGGGTCCGCCCGACGGCTCCGGCTCCGGCTCCGGCTCCGGCTCCGACTCCAGCTCCGACTCCGACTCCGACTCGCATTACGTCCCGCCGCCCCCGCCGCCACTGCCCAAGTTGGATAGCGTCACCAAGGGCGCATGGCTGGCCTTGTTCGGCGGCCCGGCCTACCTGCTCGTGGCCACGGTCGCCGGCTGGACGATACCTGCGTTGGCAGCCTTCTGCGGGGTGGCCGCGTTCGTGAGCGGATTCGTTACCCTCGTGGTCCGCATGAGCGACGAGGACCGCGACGGGTCGGGTCCGGACGACGGCGCCGTCGTCTAGTGGCCTCGCCGACGGCGGTCTCCAGTGGTGGAAGCAGGCGCCAAGTCGAGGCATGATCATCGGAAAACGACCGTCCCCAGCTGGGAATTCGACCGGCAACGAGGAGAAAGTAGGGGGAAAGAACGAAATACCCGCTTTCCACCATCCGGATTCGATGATCAATTGCTTCGACCACTTGTGATCAGGGACGACACGGCTAGATGCGCTCCACCGTGTCAGCGGCGGGCGAGGTCGGCGGCGCCGACCAGACCCGCGTCGGGGCCAAGCTCGGCCAGCACGACCTGCGCAGACGCGCGGTGGCCACGGCCGGTGAGCGACTTCTCGAAGGCGGACTTGGCCGGATCGAGCAGCAAGTCCCCGGCCTCGGACACACCACCGCCGACGACGAAGCAGCCCGTGTCCAGAATCGCGGCCAGATCGGCCATGCCGTGCCCGAGCCAGGACCCCACGATGTTGAAGCAGCGCAACGCGGCGGGATCTCCCTCTTCCGCCGCACGGGTGATCTGAGGCCCAGCGATCCCCTTCGGCGTCCCGCCGCCGAGTTGCAGCAGGCGCGTTGCGGCTGCCGGCGACCTGCGGGCGAACTTACGCGCCTCGGTCCTTAGCGCGTTGCCGCTCGCGTACTGCTCCCAGCATCCGCGGTTGCCACACCCGCACACGCGGCCATCGGGCACGACACAGTAGTGGCCAGCCTCGCCGCCCATCCCCCACCTGCCGCGGTAAAGCTTGCCGCCGATGACAATGCCGCAGCCGATCCCGGTGCCGATGGTGAGCAGGATAACGTGGCTCTGCCCGCGTGCCGCGCCAAACCTGGTCTCGGCCCAAACCGTCGCGTTAGCGTCGTTCTCCACCACGACCGGAATCCCGAGACGATCCTCGACGGCCGTCTTGACCGGCTCGTCCCGCCAGCCGAGGTTTGGGGCGAATACCACGTGCGCGCGGTCCTCGTCGACGAAACCCGCGACGCCAAGGCCCACCGCGTCGACCTTGTGCCGACCGAGTAGCTCGGTCACGACTTCACTGATCGTCGCGACCGTCCGCACTGGATCGCTCGAAGGTGTGGGCCGCCGAAGCTTCTCGACGATCTTTCCTTGCTCGTCTACGACCCCCGCTGCGACCTTGGTACCGCCCACATCGATACCTATGGTCAGACCCACCCCTAGCCCGCCTGGCCCTACTGCCCGTTCCGCGACGGTGGCGTGCCCGGCTGCGGCTGCGGTGCCGCAGAGGCCTGCGTCTCGGCCTGCGGCGAGACTCGCGGGGGCCGCTGCGGCGGCCCGGGCGGTGCGGGTGGCCGTTCCGCTGACGGGGGCCGCTGCGGCGGCCCGGGCGGTGCGGGTGGCCGGAGTCGTTCCGATGGCCGGGGTCGCTCCGGCGGCGAGGATCGTTCCGGTGACGGGGGTCGTTCCGGTGGCGTGGTGACAGGCGGTGACCCGGGCAGCCGGGAAAGCGATGCGTCGATAGCGGCCGCCACGTCATGCGCGGCCGACATGAGTGCACCGGCCGTCTCGCCGACGCGGCCGGCGAGGTCGGGGTTGGAATCGCGGGCCATGCGGATGGCGCGGCACACTGGGCACCAGGCGCACTCGGGCGCGTTGCCTGCGGAGGCATCCACAGGCTCGGCTGTGGCGACCGCCCAGACGTCAGCACTCTCACCGCGGATGGTTCTGCCGACTTGGCCGACAACCTGCTGGCCGAGGCTGCGTGCGCCCGCGATGGCCAGCCGCCGCTGAAGGTCATCGAGCCACGTCATCAAGCGTCTCCCAAACTCTCTACGTGCTTCTTCAGGCCCTTGAGCGCCTGATTGACGATCGTATTCTGCAGCTTGCGCTTGAGCATCCCGAGCATCGGGATCCGGAGGCCGACGGCGAGCTCGCTAATGACCTCGGTGCCGACGTCACGATCCAGCAGCTGGTAACTGCCAGTCAGCGCGGCCATCACCGCTGTCGGGTGGACCAGTCGATAGCTCGCCCGCTCGTCCCCCTCCCAGTCGTACACGAGCTCGAACTTGTCCTTGAGGAAGCCCGTTTCGAGGACGAAACGTACCTGCCGCGCGCGCCCGTCAGGACCCGGCTCGGTCACCTCGGCCGAGCTGAACCCGCCGGACCACTCAGGGTAGGCGGGGAAATCGGTGATCACGGCCATCACGGCTTTACGCGGCGCTTTGATAACAATGCTTGAGCTTGTCAGATCCGACATCGGCGCGCATTCCTTCCCATCAGCTGCCCTGCCCGGAGCGTACCCCTACCACTCGAGGACGTAAGGGGTCCCGGTGGCACGGAAATGACCCACGTTGACGCACTCGCTCGTGCCGACCCGTGCCCGCCCGGCGAGCGGCTGATGCACGTGACCGAACAAGGCGTACCGTGGCCTGGTTTCCTTGATCGCCTCGAGCAGCGCCTCGCTGCCGCGCTCGAGGCGCCGCGCTACGGTGTCGTACAGCAACTGGGGGATGGCCGGGGGGATATGTGCGCATATGACGTCAACCTTCCCGACCGCCGCCACCTTGGCGGCATAGACGTCATCGTCAATCTCGTTGGGCGTCCGGTAAGGCGAACGCAGGCCCCCGCCGACAAAGCCGAACGTCCACCCGTCGAGCTCGATCCGCTCACCGTCAAGGACCCGATGGCCGGGCCGCAAGTGGTCGTGCCACATGTGCGGGATGTCGACGTTCCCGTACGTGAGATAGGCGGGCTCGGGGAGCGCGGCGAAAAGCTCCGCGTACTGACGGCCCACGGCGGCCTCGACATGATTGGCCGGGTCGCCGCCGAGCGTCGCCCACAGGCGCGCGGAAAAGGCACGCGCCTCCTCGAAACGCTGCGCCGCGCGCAGCGCGATGAATTCACCCGCCTTCTCCTCGCCGAACAGGTCGGCAAAAATCCCCTGCCCATGATCGGCGTAGTCGAGGAACAGCAGCAGGTCGCCCAGGCAGAACAGCGCGTCCGCCCCGTCGCGCGCCCGGGCCAGCGCAGCGGTACTGCCGTGCACGTCGCTCACCACATGGACCCGCATGAGCACACCTTAGGCGCATCCCGTCAACCGGGAGCCCGCGCCGGGCCGAGGGTGGACGCGGCGATACTACGCATCGGTAGCCAGACGGAGTACGGTCCACTTAGGCGGGGACCACCTGAGCGGGAGCACTCAAGGAACCGGGATCACCCAAGGGGCCGGGATCACCCAAGGGGCCGGGATCACCCAAGGGGCGGAGCACGGACCGGTGCGGCCCGTGATACACCCGGTAGTACGTGGCAACGACCCGTGATACACCCGGCACATGGCAAGGAGACGTCGTGCGCGAATACGGCACACCGGCCCTGGTGGTGATCCCCGCCGGGGCCAACCTCACCGACATCGTGTTCAAGCGGGCGGCCGACGAACCCGGTGCGGTCGCGCTGCGCCGCAAGGTCGGCAGCGGCTGGCAGGACGTGTCCACGAGTAGGTTCCGCGACGACGTGGTCGAGCTCGCCAAGGGTCTGATCGCCGCCGGGGTCGAACCCGGAGACCGGGTCGCGCTGATGTCCCGCACCTGGTACGAATGGACAGTGATCGACTACGCCATCCTCACCGTCGGCGCGATCACCGTGCCCATCTACGAGACCTCCTCTGCGGAGCAGGTGGAGTGGATCCTCTCGGACTCCGGGGCCAAAGGGATCTTCGTGGAGACCGGCAAGCACGAGACCACGGTCGCCGACGTGCGCGGCAAAATCGCCGACGTGGGCCATGTCTGGCAGATCGACGCCGGCGCGCTCGGCGAACTCGCCGCGGCAGGCACAGACGTAACCGATGAGAAGATCGGCCAGCAGCGCGCCTCAAGCCGCGCCGCCGACCTGGCCACGATCATTTACACCTCCGGTACCACCGGACGACCCAGAGGCTGTGAGCTCACCCACGGTAACCTGCTCGCGGACGCGCGCAACGCGTTCGAGGGCTCGCTGGCCGAGGCGTTCGAGATCCCCGGCGGTTCGGCGCTGCTCTTCCTGCCGCTCGCCCACTCGTTTGCACGAATCATCCAAGTGGGCTGCCTGGAGTCCGCGACGATTCTCGGGCACGCGCCCGACATGGCCAACGTTCAGCCCGATCTCGCCTCGTTCCGACCGACCTTCATCCTTTCTGTACCGCGCGTCTTCGAGAAGGTGCACAACGCCGCCTTGGCAACGGCTGCGGAGAGCCCTATCAAGGGGAGGATCTTCCGGTTCGCCGCCGATACAGCCATCTCTTACAGCAAGGCCCTGGACAACGGCGGCCCGGACCTGGCGTTGCGGATCCGGCATGGCCTGGCCGACCGGCTGGTCTATGCCAAGCTCCGTGCCGCGCTCGGCGGGCAGGTCCGGTATGCCGTGTCCGGGGGTGCCGCACTGGACGAGCGGCTCGGTCACTTCTTCCGCGGGGTGGGCATCACGACCCTCGAGGGCTACGGGCTGACCGAAACAAGCCCCGCCGCCACGGTCAACCGGCCCGGCCGGAACAAGATCGGCTCGGTCGGCCTCCCGCTTCCCGGCGTCGCCGTAAGGATCGCCGGCGACGGCGAGATTCTCATCCGGGGAGCGATCGTCTTCACGGGCTACTGGCGCAACGACGCGGCCACCGGCGAGGTGATCGATGAGGGCGGCTGGTTCCACACGGGCGACATCGGCGAGCTTGACGATGAGGGCTTCCTGCGCATCACAGGCCGCAAGAAGGAACTGATCGTCACCGCCTCGGGCAAAAACGTGGCCCCCGCGATACTTGAGGACCGGATTCGCGCTCATCCGCTGATCAGCCAGTGCGTCGTCGTAGGCGACGGCAGGCCGTACATCGCCTGCCTCGTGTCACTGGAAGAGGAGGCCCTTCAGCGCTGGAAGGTGCAGCATGGCCGACCGGCCGGCGCGACGGTCGCCAGCCTGAGGGACGATCCCGGGCTCGTGACCGAGATCCAGGCAGCGATTGACGATGCCAACAAGGCCGTGTCCCGGGCCGAGTCCATCAGGCGATTCCGCGTGCTAGGCACAGATCTCACCGAGGCCAGCGGCCACCTCACCCCCAAGCTGAGCGTGCGCAGGCATCTTGTGACGAAGGATTTCGGCACCGAAATCGAAGAGCTGTACAGCTAGATCCACGCAGGGATGCCGCTCTTAGCCAGCGAGGATGCACTCAAGACGCTCGGCGACTAGTTCCCAGCGCCATTCAGCATCCACCCAGCGGCGGCCCTGCTGACCCATTGCCACGGCCCGTTCGGGCTCGCAGAGCAGTTCGATGACGCGGCGCGCGACCGCCCAGGCCGACGTCCCGTCCACCACATATCCGGTCTGACCGGCGAGCACAGCGTCCGGAGCACCGCCAGAATCGCCGGCGATGACGGGCAGGCCGGACGCCGACGCCTCCAGGTAGACGATGCCGAACCCTTCCACATCCAGACCACGCCTGCGGGTGCGGCAGGGCATGGCGAAGACGTCACCAGCCTCGTAGTACGCTGGCAGGTCACGCGAGGGCACCGAGCCGGTGAGAAAGACCGAAGACTTCACGCGGAGCCGTTCGGCTAGATTCTCCAGCGCCACCCGATGCCTCCCGCCGCCGACGAGCAGCAGCCCCGCATCGCCGACCGCCGCCCGTACCTGCGGCCAGGCCCGGATCAGTGTGTCCTGCCCCTTGCGCGGCACGAGCCGCGACACGCAGACCACGACCGGGCGCCCCGCCAGGCCCAGCCGCTCCCGGATGGCGGCGCCACCGCTTCCCGGGCGGAACCTGGTCACGTCGACGCCGGGCGCGAGGCGGACCATCCGCGCCGCGGCGGCGGGGGACAGGGCGCTCGCGAGCCGGGCACGAAAGTAGTCGCCCAGGTAGGTGACCACGTCGACCTCGTCACCGATCCTGCGGAGCAGCTGCCGCGCGCCCGGCAGCATCGCCCAGCCCGCCTCGTGGCCGTGGGTGACCGCGATACACCGCCTGATCCCGGCGCGGCGGAGGCCAGAAGCGAGCAGGCCGAGCGGTGCCGCCGCACCGAACAGGACGGTGTCGCAGCCATGTTCCTTGACGGTCTCTTGTGCCCTGTGGAGGACGCCGGGCACGGGGAGCATCAGCGAGCCGGGATGACGGATCACCGGGAACGACTGCTGCGCGTCGAAAGCTGCGGCCCCGTCCCACGACGGGGCGTACACCACCACCGAGTCCGGCGGGCGCGCGGACACGAGCGCGTGCACGAAGGACTGGATGCCACCCTGCCTGGGTGGGTAGTCATTGGTCAGCACCAGGGTCTTCGGCATCACGCTCGGAGATCCTAGTCGTTTGCCAGCGGTGGCTCAGCAACGATGACGGGTGATTCCGGCTACCCGCCGCCTTCGCGGATTCCGCACGGCCGCGAGGCCACTACGGGCTGGCTGTGCTGCCTGCGTGGCTGTGCTGCCTGCGTGGCTGTGCTGCCTGCGTGGCTGTGCTGCCTGCGTGGCTGTGCTGCCTGCGTGGCTGTGCTATGGGCGGGCCGCGCCGTTGAAGTTCTGCGCGTACCAGGGCGTGCTGACCGGGATCTCCTCGACGCCCTGGCCGGGCTGAGGCGCGTCCACGAGCATCCCGTCACCGACGTAGATGCCCACGTGGCCTTCTGCGTCGAAGTACATGAGATCGCCTGGCCGCATGTCGGAACTCGACACATGTGGCAGGGAAGCCCACTGGTCGTAAGTGGTGCGGGGAATCTGGACCCCGGCGGCCGCCCAGGCGGCCATGGCGAGCCCGGAGCAGTCGTAGCCGGCGTCGTACGGGCCGGTGCCGCCCCACACGTACGGCGCACCGACCTGGGACGTGGCGAACGCCACGGACAAGCGCGCCGCGCCGGTGGCCGGGCCGTAGTAGGTGATCCCGCCGCCGGACGATGTGGGCGTCCCGAATGATCCGGCGGATCCCGTGGTGGCGGCCGACGCAGACGGTGCGGTGAGCTCATTCAACTCGGCCTGGTTTTTGGCGATGAGCTTCTTCAGCCGCTTGTACTGCGCGTGCTTGCTGTCCTTGAGTTGCCTGATCGCCACGGCCGCCCTGGTCTGCTGCTGCATCGACTGAACGACCGCCTGAGCGGCACTGATGTAAGAAGCCAATTGCGTACGCCTGTCGGTGGCGAGCTGGCTGAGCAAGGCCGCCTGGTCGAGGACGTTTTGGGGGTTGTCGCTGGTGAGAATCGCACCAGCGGAGTCGAGGTTGCCCTGCTCGTACGCGGCAGAAGCGATCTGCGCGACGGCGAGGCGTGTCGTATCGAGGTTCTGCTGGTCCTCGCCGAGCGAGCCGTTGATCACCTTCAGTCTGGCCGTCGCAGCCTTCAGATCGGTGATCGACTGGTCATACTGCTGTGAGACGGCGTCAAGCTGTGACATCAGCTTGACGATCTTCGCCCGGACCTTGCTAGCGGGCGGATTTGGGGTGGCACTGGCCGTCCCGCCGTAGGCAATGAACGCGCCGGCCAGGGCAACGCCGGTGATGGTCGCAACCCCTCGGCGTAGACGGGAGGCGTTTGCTGCCGGGTGCGCACCCACGTATGTGACACGCTCCTTCTCCCGCGCCGCCGCCTACCCGGTGAGCTGACGGGTTCGGGCGGAAGAAGAGCGCCCTACAGGCGCGGACATCAGGTGATCGCGCCTGATTCACCCCTGGAGGATCAGGCCCAGCGGCACTCACCGCTGGCCGTACGGTCTCCTCCGGCGGTTCCCCGGCTCCAACGCCAACCGTGGGGCCAGCGATGAGGATTCGGCGGGAGCCCATTACCGCCGCCACGATGACGGCTGAAAAGTAATGTGACTCGGGCGGAGACATTAGTGATGATCACCAATGGTTTCAACCGCTTCTGCCAGACTCACCCTGGTGTGTCACCTTCTGCGTGGAACACGATCTTGGCCTGTGCTGTCGGGCAATCGCGCCTCAGGCGGCTGCCAAGGCGGGATGGCTTTCTTCCGGCGGACCTCCGGCGGGGCGCAGTCGGCAAGCGCCAGAACGGATGCCACAGGATGGGTCCAGGTAGTCATGAACTGCGGCTTCATTTGACGTCCTCCCCCGCCTGTGTGCCCGCCTGTGTGCCAGGGCGCTGTCCCGATCATGCGGCACCTCGAAGGGTTGCCTCAGCGGCCACGGCTCAGGATGCGTGGGCTTCGGGGAGGGCGAGCCGCAGCGGCGGCACCACCCCGGCCTCGGCCAGCGTCCGCAACGCGCGGCGCTCCGGCTCGCCGATATCGACCTCGGTGCCAAGCAGGGCCCCGACGACGCAGTCACCGCACGCGATATCACGCATCTCGCACCGGTCACAGTCGATCAGCATGGCCGCTCCCTCCACTCGTGGTCCCGCTTGCCGGAACCACGGGTCAGACATTAGGAGGAGGCACCGACATTTTCCGGCAGGCGGCGGCCGGCTTGGCCACGTGCTGCCGGAGACTCACGCGCGCCGCGCGGGCCTGGCGACGAGTTCAACGGTGTCCGTGCCGTCACACCAGCGGCAGCGGACCTGCTCGACCGTCTCTGCGAGTACGTCACGCTCCTCGATCCTCGGCTCTCCCGACAGGTCCTGGTGCACGTACTCACAGGAACGGATTGTTCTGGTGACGTCGAACCGGGTCAGATTGCCGCACCGGGCGCATCGCCAGCGTGTCTCCCCAGTAGGCCAGGACACGCCCATGAATACCTCCCTAGAGATCGGAGCCGCTCGCGGCGCGGGACCGCGCGCTTCGCGCTACTGAGCGTACGGGGTCTTCCCTTCTGTCACACGGGGTTTACGCCCCGCTTGCGTGCCGGTGGCGTGACCCGTTTACGCTCTCCATGCCGCGGATGCACCCGCGCTATGTCAGTGCCAGGGTTTATCGTCGGCACCGTGACGACCTCGAGTGGCGCGGCGGAGGCGCGTCTTGACGCCCCGCGCGAGGCACCGGGCGATGCCCAGTCGTCAGCGGCTCCAGCCGACGCCCGGTCAGCCTGCCATGACGTCCTTGAACCGAGCCTCAACCTGGTCCAGGGTGCCCTCGACGGACTGACCCGTCCGCTCGCGGAGACCGAATTCGTGGTCGTCGACCTGGAGACGACTGGAGGGTCTCCCGCCGACGCGGCGATCACTGAGATTGCCGCGGTGCGTACCCGCGGCGTCCCGGGTGATTGGCCAGGTGGGCGGGGCGGTACGGAGCGGGGCCGCCCCAGCGCACAGGAACGCTCCCCGGGGGATCCGGGGAATCCGGGGAATCCGGTGGACTGCCCCCCCGGGCGGGCAGGCTCCCCGCGGGATCCGTGGGGCCGCCCGCCCGGTCAAGCGCACCCGGGCGGCTCTGCTGCGGCACGAGCATGCAGCAGGGAATTCGCCACCCTGGTCAATCCGGGCCGCGCCATACCGCCGCATGTCGCCGCTCTGACCGGGATCACTAACGCCCTCGTGGCTGCTGCCCCGAAGGTCGGGGACGTGCTCCCACAGTTCATCGCGTTCACCGCCGGATCCGTGCTCGTCGCGCACAACGCCCGCTTCGACATCGGTTTCCTCGAGGCCGCGTGCGCGGAGCACAACCTGGCCTGGCCCGCGCTTCCTACGCTCGACACCGCCGCGCTGGCGAGGCGGATGCTCACCACCGATGAAGTGAACGACTGCAGCCTCGGCACACTCGCCGACTTCTTCGGCGCAACTGCACGGCCAAGCCATCGGGCGCTCGCGGACGCCCGTGCGACGACCGCCGTGCTGCACGGCCTGCTGGACCGGCTCGCACGGCGCGGCGTGCACACGCTCGACGCACTGCGCGGTATCGGTCTGCCGCCAGTACCCGAACGCCGACGGATGCGCCAGCTCACGGCCGCGATCCCCCAGGCACCGGGGGTATGCGTGTTCACCGCGGCCGATGGGCAAGTGCTCCATGTCGTGCGGAGCTCGGATGTGCACGCACGAGCCTGCGGCTACTTCGCCGCGGCTGAGACCCGCCGCGAGGTTCGCGAAATGATCAGTAGGACGGCGCGGATCGTACCGCTCCGCTGCACAACGACGCTCGAGGCCGAAGTAGCCGAGATCCGGCTGATCGCCACGCATCGGCCGCGCTGCGGTGAGAAACGGCAGTTCGCCGCCGACCCGGTGCCTGAACACGCCGGGCAACCGCCGGCGCTCGCGGCCGTCCGCCACGTGGTCGCCGCCCGGCCGCGTTTCGCTGGCGGATGGGATGTGGCATGGATCGGGCACGGGATGCTTGAAGCCACGGCGGTGCTGCCCCGTGGATACTGCCCGCCGGGTGAACGGGCTCCCGGCGCGGCGGTGGCTGTGCCCTGCGCCGTCCGCCCGGCCTCGCAGGCCGTCGCGGCCAGGTACGCAGAGATCGCGTGCCTGATGAGCTGGCTGGAGTCACCCGGCGTCCGGCTGATACAGGTGGCGGGCACCTGGTGCTCCCCCGTCCCGCGATGAGCGACTCGGATAGCCTACGGCTGTCGCCACGCGAGACGGTCGCCGCCAAGAGCAATCGCTGCTGAGCGCTGCCAGACCGGGCAGTGGCGAGCCGGTCGCCGCGAGACGGCGGCCGGAATGCGATGGCGCCGGATGGGCCCTAGGAGGCAGTAAGTGGTCACCGCGATCGTTCTCGTCCGCACCGAAGTCCAGCGCATCCCCGAGGTCGCCGCCGAAATCGCACAATTCCCGCAAGTCAGCGAGGTCTACTCGGTGACGGGCGAGTTCGACCTCGTCGCGATGGTGCGAGTCCGCGCGCACGAGGAACTCGCCGACGTCATCCCCGGGGCGCTCAACAAGGTACCTGGCGTCACGCACACTGAGACCCACGTCGCGTTCCGCGCCTATTCGCGGCACGACCTTGAGGCCGCGTTCGCGCTCGGCTTCACCGATTGAGCAGAGGCCTGAAACGGGCGCGTCACCAGGACATGCGGGATCTGCGCCAGGTAGATGCCCGCAGCAGCACTTCACGCACTGGCGGCGACGCGCTGCGTTGTCTCAGCCCACCGGGTGAGCAACGCCGCCGCCGCCCCAGAGTCGACGGCCGCCGACGCACGCGCGTAACCGGCTCGCATTGACTCGATCAGCACGTCCGCACCCGCCACTCCGGCATCGGCCGCAAGCACCGCCGCTGCGTTAAGCAGTACCGTGTCACGCACTGGGCCACGCTCGCCGCCGAGCACCGCGCGCGTCACCGCCGCGTTGTGTGCCGCGTCCCCGCCCCTCAGGTCATCGGGCTCAGCGCGGGCGATCCCGAGGTCGGCCGGGTCGAGCAGCGCCTCGCTGACCTGCGCCTCCTCGCCTGGTTGAACGACCCACACCCTCGAGGTCGTCGTCGTAGTCAGCTCGTCAAGGCCGTCGCCGCCATGGAACACCAGCGCGGAACAGCCACGCCCGGCGAGCACCTCAGCGATTACCTGGCACATCCTCTCGCTCGCCACTCCGACCGCGAGCGCCTGGGGCCGGGCGGGGTTGGCCACCGGGCCAAGGAAATTGAATACCGTTGGCACGCCGAGCTCACTGCGCGCAGACGCGGCGTGGCGCAGCGCCGGATGGTAGAGCGGCGCGAAAAGGAACACGATCCCCGTTTCCTCGGCGACCTGCTCGGTCACCAAGGGGGGCAGATCGATCACCACGCCAAGGGCTTCAAGCACGTCCGCGGCCCCGCACGCCGACGATGCGGCGCGGTTGCCGTGTTTGGCCATTTTCGTGCCCGCAGCGGCCGCGACGATCGCCCCCATGGTGGAAATGTTCACCGTTCGGGCCCCATCACCGCCCGTACCCACAAGATCCGCGATCCGGCCCGGAATCCGGAGCGGCAGTGCGTGCTCCAGCATGGCCTGAGCCAGGCCCGTCATCTCGGCGGCTGTCTCACCCTTCGCGCGCAGCGCGACGCCGAAGCCGGCGATCTGCACGGCGGTCGCCGCGCCCGACATGATCTCGTTCATCGCCCAGCAGGCCTCTGCCGCCGTCAGCGACTCACCCTGCACAAGCGCGCCGATCAGGGCAGGCCACGTCGTCCTGGCAGCCATGGCGTCACCTCCGGAGTCGTTCGGGATCATCGGCCGCGGCGCCCCGTCCACTGCGCCGCCCCGCTGTTTCGGCCCGCCGTGCTTCGGCCCACCGTGCCGGACTCGCCGGGCCGACCCCGAGGGCGCTGGCCGAGTGCAACGCCGCGCGGGCTCAGGCGCCCGCGAGTGCGGCCCGCTGGCGCATGAGCCCAGCCAGGGCGGCCGCGAGCGCGGCCGGGTCGATGGGGTGGCTGACCACGGAATCGGCACGGCTCCAGGTAGCCAGCCAGCCGTCATCGGGCCGGCCGATAATCAGGAGCACCGGCGGGCAGTTGTATATCTCGTCCTTGGCCTGCCTGCACACCCCCATCCCGCCCGCGGGCTGCGCCTCACCATCGAGCACCATGATGTCGACGCCGCCCGCGTCGAGCCGGCGGAAGACCGTGGGCTCGGTCGCGCACTCGATGAGCTCGGCCGTCGGGACATCCGGCGCGGGCCGGCGCCCGATGGCAAGCCGGATCGTGGCGCGGGTGCCGGCATCGTGGCTGTAGACGAGTACCTTTACCGGTTTTTCCCGCGACGGGTGCTGGTGCACTTCCGACGATCCTTCGGTACCGCTCATGTATTCGTCCATCGGTTGGCCGCTGCGTGGCAACGGGTGCGGGTCCATCGGCGTACGCAAGGATGCTAGTGCAGGTCTCAGCATGTTCTTCTGGGTGCTTGTGAAGTCCTCGCCGTGAGGCGAGCGACTCCCGCGGGGGCTGGTGGGGCGGGCTTTGCGAACGCGAGCCGACACTGGCACTTCCGGGTTTGCACCCCCCTTCCGGCAGCGAGTGCGGGGGGTGCGCGACGCGCGGCCGCCGGGTATCGCAATAATGGCCCACGTGGCGACAGTAAGCACGGCCGCGACGGCACCACGGGCGCCGTCCTCGAATCGGCCGAACCTCGTCAGCGTGGGCACCATCATCTGGCTGTCCTCCGAGCTCATGTTCTTTGCGGCGCTGTTCGCGATGTACTTCACGGTGCGCTCGGTCACCAAGGGGGCGGGAGGCATCTGGCCAGGGGCACACCTGGACCGGCCGTTCGCGTCGATCAACACGACCGTCCTCGTACTCTCCAGCGTCACCTGCCAGATGGGCGTCTTCGCCGTCGAGCGCGGGAAAATCAGGCGGACCGGCCCGCTGCTGCGGCCGATGTTCTGGAAGCTCAGGTGGGGCCTGCGCGAGTGGTACGTGCTCTCCTTCCTGATGGGCCTGTTCTTCATCTGCGGCCAGGCGTACGAATACCACGACCTGGTCACAAAGCAGGGCGTGACGCTGTCGTCGAGCGGCTACGGGTCGGTGTTCTACCTGACCACTGGCTTCCACTTCCTGCACGTTAGCGGGGGGCTGGTGGCGTTCCTTTTCATCCTTGGACGGACGTTCGCCGCAAAACGCTTCACCTATGAGCAGCAGACCAGCGCCATCGTCGTCTCGTACTACTGGCACTTTGTCGACGTGGTGTGGATCGGCCTCTTCGCCACCATCTATCTCATCCACTGAGCGGAGACAGGGACAGCAGTGAGCTGGATCACCGCGAGGCGGCGGCACCCGGCAGCCGGGTATGCCGTCGTCATTCTCGGGCTCGTGCTTGTCGGCGTGGTCTACGCGGCGCTCGCCGGGCACGGTGCCTCGGCGGCCGGCATTCCCCCGGGTTCGTCCGCGCAGGAAGTCGCCCAGGGCAGGCAGTTGTACGAGGTTAGCTGCGCAACCTGCCACGGCATGAACGCCGAGGGCACCGCCAGGGGCCCGAGCCTCATCGGGGTCGGGGCCGCGGCCGTCGACTTCCAGGTGAGCACCGGCCGCATGCCGGCCAAGACCATGGGCGCACAAGTGCCACAGAAGCCCCCGACCCTCGACGCAGCGCAGACACAGGCGCTCGCCGCCTACATCGCCTCGCTGGGCGGCGGCCCGCCGGTCCCGGCGGCGGCGCAGGTCAGCCCCGCGGGCGCCAACGTGGGGCTCGGCCAGCAGATCTTCGTCGCCGAGTGCGCCCAGTGCCATAACTTCAGCGGCGCGGGGGGCGCGCTGACCTACGGCAAGTACGCACCCGCTCTCACCTCGGCGACCCCGACACAGATCTACGAAGCAATGCTGACCGGCCCGCAGTCCATGCCGGTCTTCAATGACACGACAGTCACTCCAAGCGAGAAGCGGGACATCATCCGGTACGTCACGCAGACCCGGTCGGAACCCAATCCAGGCGGCTTCAGCCTGGGCCGTGTCGGACCCGTCACCGAAGGTCTCGTCGGCTGGCTGGCCGGCATCGGCGTGCTGATCCTGGCCGCCATTTGGATCACTGCGAAGCAGCGTGAGCAATGACTGACCAAGACGATCACTTCGATGGCCCGCGTGGCGACCAGGCGAGCCGGAAAAGAACTGGCATCGCGCGCCGCCGCGTGATCGGCACTCCGTCATCCGCTACGTCGCGGCGCCTACTCGGCGACGGCGGCGCGGGTGACCGGCCGGCGACCGCGACCAAGCCGCGTGAGCTGCCCGCCGACCTGCCCAACCCGGAAAGAGCCAAGCGCGTCGAGCGGGTCGTGGCGTTGTGCTTCACGATTTCCGTTCTCGCGAGCCTGGCGTTCATCGCGAGCTACGTGATCTTCCCGGTTCACTCGATCGACAAGGTCCTCAAGTCCAATCTCGGGCTGGGCCTGTCCATGACCGTGGCTCTCCTCGCCCTGGGGGTTGGCGCCACGATCTGGGTCCGGCACCTGATGCCGCACGTCGAGCTCACCGAGGCGCGCAAGCCGCTCGCCTCCCCCGAGCAGGACCGTGCGGCCTTCGCGGAGACATTCGCGGAGGGCGCCGAGGCGAGCCAGTTCGTCAAACGCCCGCTGGTGCGGCGCACCCTGCTCGCGGCGAGCCTCGCGCTGGGGATCGCCCCTCTCGTCCTGCTTCGCGACCTCGGCCCGCTACCCCGCAAGCAACTGGACTACACCGCCTGGAAGAAGGGCACCCGTCTGGTTGTATTCGGAAGTAACAATCCGATCACACCCGCCGAATTCAGCACGCCGGGCGGGATCATCACTGTGATTCCGGAGGGAACAGCCGACGACCTCGAGGCGCTGGCAAAGGCGGTCGTGCTCATCATCAAGTTCCGGCCGGAGGAACTGCTGCCGCCAACCGTGCTGAACTGGACGGTGGATGGCATCGTCGCCTACTCCAAGATCTGCACGCATGTCGGCTGCCCGGCGGCTCTGTACGAACACACGACGCACCACATCCTGTGCCCGTGCCATCAGTCGACGTTCGACGCGCAGCGCGGCGCGAAGGTAATCTTCGGCCCAGCGCCACGGGCCCTTCCGCAGTTGCCGATCACCGTCGACGCCGCGGGCTACCTCGTCGCGCAGAGCGATTTCCATGAGCCGGTCGGCCCGAGCTTCTGGGAGCTAGGATGAGCAACGCTGACAAGGCGCTGAGCGGCGTCGGAGGATACCTGGACGACCGGTTCCGCGGCGCTCGGCCAGTCCGATCCTTCCTCAAGAAGATCTTTCCGGATCACTGGTCTTTCCTGCTCGGCGAGATCGCGCTCTACACGTTCATCATCTTGCTGCTCACCGGCACCTTTCTCTCGCTGTTCTTCAAGCCGAGCATGACGCAGATCGTGTACCACGGCTCCTACACCAAGCTCCATGGCGTGCGGATGAGCGAGGCCTACGCCTCGACGCTCAACATCAGCTTCGACATCCGTGGCGGGCTGCTGATGCGGCAGATTCACCACTGGGCCGCCATCCTGTTCCTCGCCGCGATCATGGCGCACATGCTCCGGATCTTCTTCACCGGCGCCTTCCGCAAGCCGCGCGAGATCAACTGGCTGATCGGCGTCACCCTGCTCACGCTCGGCATCCTCGAGGGATTCGTCGGCTACTCGCTCCCCGATGACCTGCTATCCGGCACGGGGCTGCGCATCCTCGAGGGAGTACTGCTGTCGATCCCGATTGTCGGCACGTATGTGACCTTCTTCGTATTCGGCGGCCAGTTCCCCGGCCAGGACATCGTCCCGCGGATGTACGTCGTTCACATCCTGCTGATCCCCGCCCTCATCCTGGCGCTGGTGGCCGCGCACCTGTTCTTCATGTTCCACCAGAAGCACACCCAGTTCTCCGGCAAGGGCCGCACCGACCGGAACGTCGTGGGGTCGCCGATGTACCCGTACTTCATGGCCAAGACGGGCGCCTGGTTCTTCTTCGTCTTCGCCGTAACCGCCGGGCTCTCCACGTTCGCGCAGATCAACCCGATCTGGCTGTTCGGGCCCTACAACCCCGCGGCGATCTCGGCCGGCTCGCAGCCCGACTTCTACATGGGCTGGCTGGAGGGCGCGCTGCGGATGATGCCGGCCTGGCAGATCACCGCGTGGGGCCACACGCTCAGCCTGAGCGTCTTCATCCCGGCACTCTTGGTTTTTGGCGCGCTGATGACCGGCCTTGCGCTTTACCCGTTCCTCGAGCAGTGGGTGACCGGGGACAAACGGGAGCACCATGTGCTCGACCGGCCGCGCAACTCACCGACCCGAACCGCGATCGGCGTGGGCGGCGTCACCTTCTACGGCGTGCTGTGGCTGCTCGGCGGCAACGACCTGATCGCCCGGTTCTTCGACATCCAGTTGTACTGGACGAGCTGGTTCGGCCGGGTCACCATCATCGTCGGGCCGATCATTGCGTACTTCATCACCAAGCGGGTCTGCCTCGGCCTGCAGCGCAAGGACCGCGAGTTGCTCGAGCACGGGGTCGAGACCGGGATCGTCCTGATGAAGCCGCAAGGCGAGTTCGTCGAGGTGACCCGGCCGGTATCGGAAGATTCCCGTGCCGTGCTCACCACCAGGAATGAAGTGCCCCAACTGACGGCTGCGCAGGCGACGGACGAGAATGGCGTGCCGTCTCCGGCGGGGCATGGCGTAATGGGCAGGCTCCGCACACGGCTCAACCACGTATTCGCCGAGGAGATCCCGCTTTCCGATGGCCACGGAGGGAACGGGCACGGCGGCGACGGCCATCCCGAGCTTCCAGTCGGCGCTGACAAGCGGTCGGAGCCGCCCGGGTAGCGCCAGCCAGCCGGACCCAACGGAGCCGACGAGCCGGTCGTAGCGCTGGGAGCACGTCAAGCGGAGGACCTTGCGGCGGCCATGGTCAGCGTGTCAGGAGCGGCAAACTAGCTGCCACCTGGTGGTCCCGCCACCACGGCCTGCTTCAGCGGCCCGGTGACATGTCCAGGGCGGCGGTAAACGTTCCCGCGGGCGCGGGTCGTGCGGAACCGAAACCTACGATTCGCACGCCACCGCCGCCAAAAACGCGCGACAACCTGCAAATAGGGGCTGGTATCGAGCGGCGGGTTTACGGCTCGGTCCCCACCGAACTCATCCCGGCCGGATCGGTCCATCGCGTGCATGACCAAAAACGCACATGCCTCCGCGCGCTCGGTGACCTCCAACATCGTGACCTGCAACACCCCGGACGGGCAGGGCGCCCGCGCGGCTCAGTGCGCGTAATGACCCCGGTAGTACTCGAATACAAACCCGATCGCGGACAACAGGACGCACAGCATCCCGATCAGGAAGAGCCACCAGCCGACCGCCATCCCAAAGGCAGCGAGGGCCGCCGACAGGCCCAGGATAAGGGGCCACCAACTGTGCGGGCTGAAGAACCCGATTTCGCCTGTCCCCTCGCTGATATCGGCATCGGGGTTGTCCTCGGTCCGCTTGGGCAGCCTGCGGCCGGTGAACAGCACGTAGAAGCCGGTCAGGAAGGCAAGGCCGACGGTGATACCGAGGGCGGTCGCTCCAGTCGGGTCGTAGGACGTGAACCAGTAGATGACATCCACCACGCCGAAGAACACCGCGCACCCGAGGAACAGGGCACCTTCGACCTTCATCCGTTACCTCGCGCGAGAGGACTGATTCCGTAGCGGCACACGCCACAACCGCTCTCCTGCCGACCCGACCCGCACCAACCGGGATCGGCCGCGCGGGCGGGCGATAGGGGCCGGCCAAGCATGGCTGTACTCACCTGCAAATCACCTACTGATCATCTACTCGATCGCCGGTCGAGCCGAACCGGCGGGATGTACGGGTCGACCCGAAACCACATGCGGGTGATGCAGGTCGAATGCGGGCCGCTCGGAGCGGATCCGTGGAATCCGGGTGAAGTTGTGCCGCGGCGGCGGGCAACTGGTAGCCCACTCAAGCGAGTTGCTGAAGCCCCACGGGTCATCCTCTGTCACCCTCTCGCCGTGCCGCGCGGTAATGTACACGTTCCAGAGAAAGAACAACGTGGAGGCACCGAGGATGAATGAGCCGATCGAAGAGATCTCATTCAGCGTGCCGAAGCCCGCATTCGCCGGGTAGGTGGCGTAGCGCCGCGGCATCCCCATCACCCCGAGCCAGTGCTGCACGAGGAACGTCATGTGGAAGCCGATGAACAGGGTCCAGAAATGCCACTTCCCGAGCGTCTCGTTCAGCATCTTGCCCGTCATCTTCGGCCACCAGAAGTAGAAGCCGGAGAACATCGCGAACACGACGGTGCCGAACAGCACGTAGTGGAAGTGCGCCACGACGAAGTAGGAGTCGCTGACGGCGAAGTCAAGCGGCGGTGAGGCCAGGATGACACCGGTGATGCCGCCGAAAAGGAACGTCACGAGGAACCCGAGCGCGAACAGCATCGATGTCTCGAACGTCAGCTGACCATGCCAGATCGTGCCCACCCAGTTGAAGAATTTCACCCCGGTCGGCACCGCGATCAGGAAGGTCATGAACGAGAAGAAAGGCAGCAGCACCGCGCCCGTGGTGAACATGTGGTGCGCCCATACGGTCATCGACAGTCCAGCGATCGCGATCGTGGCACCGACCAGGCTCTTGTAGCCGAACAGTCCCTTGCGGGAAAACACCGGCAGCACTTCGGTGATGATTCCGAAGAAGGGCAGCGCGACGATATAGACCTCTGGATGGCCGAAGAACCAGAACAGGTGCTGCCAGAGGATCGCCCCGCCGTCGGCCGCGTCGAACACGCGCGCCCCGAGCTTGCGGTCAAGCTCGAGCACCAGCAGCGCCGCCGCGAGCACCGGAAACGCCATCAGCACAAGCATGCTGGTGAGCAGGATGTTCCAGGTGAAGATGGGCATCCGGAACATGGTCATGCCAGGGCAGCGCATGCAGAAGATCGTTGTGACGAAGTTGACCCCGCCAAGGATCGTGCCCAGCCCTGCGAGCGTCAAGCCCATGATCCACATGTCACCGCCGATGCCCGGTGAATACACGGGATTGGTCAGCGGGGAATAGGCATACCAGCCGAACGACGCCGCTCCGCCCGGGGCGATGAAGCTGAAGAGCAGTATCAGCCCCCCGAACAGGAACATGTAGTAACTCAGCAGGTTGAGCCGGGGAAAGGCGACGTCGGGTGATCCGATCTGCAGCGGCACCAGCTCGTTCGCGAACCCGACGAACAGCGGTGTGGCGAACAACAGCAACATGAGCGTGCCGTGCATGGTGAACAGCTGGTTGTACTGCTCGTTCGACACCATGCGCTGGTCCGGCCGCATTAGCTGGGCCCGCATGATCAACGCCATGAGGCCGGCGATGAGGAAGAAGGCGAACGACGTGATGAGGTACAGGTGACCGATCACCTTGTGGTCGGTCGAGGACGCCCAGGAGGCGAGGATCGAACCCTTGCGCGTGGGAGGCTGATGCTCCTCTACTCCAGGGACCGGCTGCTGAGTGGTAGTCACTGGACACTCCCGGCTACTGTCTTCTGAGCTGCCTGCTGGGCGGCGATGAACTGCTTGAACTGGGCCTGGCTGACAACCTTCACCGTGAACAGCATCTCATCGTGGTACAGGCCGCACAGCTCGGAGCACCGGCCGGCGAAGGTACCCGTCGTCGTGGTGGTGATCTCGAAGTGATTCGGGTGGCCGGGGATGACGTCCCGCTTGAACAGGAAGGCCGGCACCCAGAACGAATGGATCACGTCCGGCGAGGTCAGGTTGAGGCGGACGGTCTCCCCGACGGGGAGCACCAGCTGCGGGCCCGAATAGGAGGCGATCTGTGAAATGTCCACGGGGTGTCCGACGACCTGTACGTTCCCGAGGTCCGGGTACTGGAACTCCCAGCTCCACTGGAACCCGGTCACGTTCACGACCACGTCGGGATGCGGCGAGAGGTTGTCGATGTAGTTCTCATCGCGCGCGGTGAAGTAGAAGAGCACGGCGACCATGATGAACGGCACGACCGTGTAGAGCACCTCGATCGGCAGGTTGTAGCGCACCTGCGGTGGCAGTTCGTTGGAGCGCTTGTGGAAAGCGATCACTGCCCAGATGATCAGGCCCCAGACGAGCGCCCCCACGGCCCACGCCGTTATCCACGAGCCTTGCCACAGGCCGAGGGCGACCTTGCCCTGCGTCGTGATCGGCTCCGGCATGCCCAGCCGGGTGAACGCGTTCGACGTGCACCCAGCCACGCTGGTGAGCAGCACCGCAAGGACGGCGGCTCGCGATACCAGCCGTGTCATGGGACGCCTCCCGCGCGCTGCCATCAACCGCCTCGGGCGCGACGGCGTCGGGCGCGCCTTCGGGGCCAGATGGGTGGGACTCACAATGCGAAACAGTACCGGGCCCGCGCACGCTAGCTTCGGCGGGTCCCCGGTATTTAGCGAATCCACGGGCCTACCGCGCAGCTCACCGCGGCCGGGCCGCCTGCGGAGCGGCTCCTTGCACCGTACGCCCCTTCCCGTCTCCTTGCCCCGGCGCCCCACGGCGGCGCCCCCCGGGTGCCGCAAAACGCCAGGCCACCCAGCTAGTGTCGTAGTCGTGGCCTATCTGGACGCCGCCTCGACCGAGCCCCTTCATCCAGCCGCGCGGGCCACCCTGCTCAGCGCGCTTGACGACGGCTGGGCCGATCCTGCCAGGCTGCATGGCGACGGGCGGCGGGCCCGGCTACTGCTCGATCAGGCCAGGCAGCGGGTGGCAACCGTATTTGGCTGCCGCGCGGACGAGCTTTCCTTCACTGGTTCTGGGACGCAGGCGGTGCACCTCGCGGTGCTCGGGGTCGTGGCGGCGCGGCGCCGGTCCGGGCGGCTGACCCCGCACATAACAGCCAGCGCGGTCGAGCACTCAAGCGTGCTGCACGCCGTCGGCTACTGCGAGCGGGAAGGCACCGGGGCCACGATCGTCGGGGTCGACGGGCAGGGCCGGGTGGATGCCGCCGAGTTCGCCGCCGCGCTGAGACCGGCCGCGGCTCCGGCACAAGGTCATGCCGCGCCCCCCGAGCCACCCAGCCGCACAGTGCTCGCCTGCCTGCAGTCCGCGAACCCCGAGGTCGGAACGATCCAGCCAGTCAATGAGGTCGCGGGCGCATGCCGTTCGGTATCCATACCATTGCTCGTTGACGCGGCGGCGTCGGCGGGCCGGATGCCCATCCCAGATGGCTGGTCGCTGCTCACCGCGAGCGCACACAAGTGGGGCGGCCCCGCCGGGATCGGCGTGCTGGCCGTGCGCAAGGGGACCAGGTGGCGAAGCCCGCTGCAGGACGGTGCTCCGCACGACCGCGAGGGTGGGCGGGTGCCCGGATACCCGAACGTGCCCGCCGCTCTCGCCGCCGCTACCGCCCTCGAAGCCATGGATACCGAACGGCTCACGCGGGAAACCGCGCTCCGCGCTCTCACCGACCGGATGCGTGTGCGGATTCCGGAAGTGGTTCCCGATACCGTGGTGTACGGTGACCCCGTGCATGGGCTGCCACATATTGTGACGTTCTGCTGTCTCTACGTAAACGGTGAGGCGCTGGTGACGGAACTTGACCGTGCTGGATTCAGCGTGTCATCGGGAAGCGCATGTACGGCCGACACCCTGCAACCGAGCCATGTTCTAGAGGCAATGGGGGTGGTTACGCATGGGAATGTCCGGGTATCGCTACCGCGTGCCACCACCGAGGACACGGTCGAGCGGTTCCTCACCGTGCTACCCGACATCGTTGCGCGCCTGCGCGGCACCGCTGATCCGGCGGTGAGCGCATGAGCATGCCACGACAGCCGGCGGCGGTCACTCCCGCCCTCACGATCGACGCGCTTGGCCGCAAGTGCCCGATCCCGATCATCATGCTGGCAGCGCAGATCAGGGACGTGCCGGTCGGTGCACTTGTCGCCGTGCTAGCGGACGATCCGGCAGCGCGGACCGACGTGCCGGCCTGGTGCGGGTTGAAGTCACAGGAATTCGTCGTCGAGCAAGCGCTGCCGCGCGGCTGGGCATTCGTGGTCCGCCGCTGCTACTGACCTCGCGTTGCGCCTGCTACGGCGCCGCTCTGCACGACGACGGCCCTGCTGAACCTCGGCGGTTATCAGTCGTCCCCGACGTGACCTGCGCGGAACCGGCGCCGCGGACGGGGTCACTCTCGCCGCTTGACCGGCGGCTGGCGCCGCAATCGGCCGGCGACCGGCGGGTCCGTCTCCCACCGGGCTGGTCGCCGGCATCCGCGGCCCTGTGGCGCATCAGCGCCGGCGATGCCATCGCGGTAGTCCGCGTGTACGGCGGTCCGCGCGCGCGGGCGGATCCGCGGCGCGGGCCACCGCGATTTCCCGCCCGTCGAGTTCGGCGTCAATCTCCGCTGCCTCGGCCTCGTCCTCCCTGATCATTTGGATCAGCATGGCGGCGAGGAACGGCAAGCCAACGAGATCCCCAAGGATCCACAGTGCACCGCCACCGAGGATCTGATCGGTGCGCAGGCTCGGGCCCCAGGGCCGGGCGAGCGCGCGGTAGTACGTCCCGGCGATGAGGTGCTGGTCCGCGATGACGGCGATGCCGAGGAAAGCGTCGAAGACCACTTCGGCTCCGGTGATCCACAGGGCTACCAGGTAGGGGTACTCCCTTGGCACCGGGTCCACCCGCAGGAGCGTCCAGAAAAACACGAAGCCCGGGGCGACCAGGACCAGATAAGTGAGCTCGCGGACGAAGTCGTTGTGGAGCCCCGCCGCATACCAGCCGGTCAAATACAGCAGGAACGGCGTGGCGATCAACACCACGGCCGTGATCAGGGGGAACGTGAGGATCCCGGCGGCTCTCCCCCGTATCGCCGCCTCGACCCGCCCGCCCAGCCGCTGCGGCAGCGCTGCGATCACGAGCGTGAGTGGGCGCCCGAGGGCGAACAGCAGCGGCACAAGCAGGAGCAGGAGGATCGTCTGCACCGCGCGGACCCAGAAGAGGACGTTCTGGTAGACGCCGAGCCATGACATCGTTGCGAGGATCAGCAGACCGAGCCCGAGACCGGCGAAGAAGATCCTGCTGGGCGGCCATGGCCGGCCGGCCCGTCGCGCCCTGCGGGTGGCCCCCAGGTAACTACCTGCCGCAAGCAACACGACGACCAGCATCGGGAGATCGAGCGTCCACGAGGTGAACGCCCGGGCCACGGTGAGCTCTGGCGGGCCGTGATACCCGGCGATCAGCAGCGGCGCAGCGTGCGGCGGCACACTGGCCACGCTACCGCCAAGCTAGGTGCGTCTGGCTGCGCGGTACGGCAGGCCGCGCAGCCGTACGGGATTATGGGCACTTGACCGGCGGAGCGGCAGGCGGGCACGGCCTCAGAGGTGCGCTGCGATCTCCGCCGCGGCGGCGTCGCCATATGCGGCCGCGAACCGGTCGAGCAACGGGCCCCGAGTCAGCTCGTACTCCTGCGGCCCGACCGTCTCGAGCGCGCGCACCGCCATCAGGTTGCCGAGTTGCGCGGAACGCTCGAGGGACAGGCCCCACGCCAGGGCGGAAAGGAAGCCCGCGCGGAACGCGTCGCCGCCGCCGGTCGGATCGGCCGGGCGTTCCACCTGCACCGCGGGAATGCTGAGCGACGGCTCACCCGCCCGGTCGATGCGGGCGCCCTTCGGGCCCATCGTCGTCACCCGGACCTGGACCCGGTCGAGCACCTCCTCATCGCACCAGCCGGTCTTCCGCTCCGTCAGCGCCATCTCATATTCGTTCATGAACAGGAAGAAGGCACCCTGCACGAGCTGACGTATCTCGGCTCCGTCCATCCGTGCCAGCTGCTGTGAGGGATCCGCGGCGAACGGAATCCCCCGCTGGCGGCATTCACCGGTGTGCCTGAGCATCGCCTCTGGGTCGTTCGGGCTGACCACGACGAGATCCAGGCCGCCGGTCCGCTCCGCCACCGGGCCGAGTTCGATGTTCCGGGCATCGCTCATCGCGCCGGGATAGAACGAGGCGATCTGGTTCTGGTCCGCGTCGGTCGTGCACAGGAACCTGGCCGTGTGATGCATCTCGGAGACGTGCACCGAGGCAGTGTCCACACCCATGCGCTCCAGCCACGACCGGTAGTCACCGAAATCCGGGCCCACCGCGCCCACCAGGATCGGCCGCAGCCCAAGACACCCCATCCCGAACGCGATGTTCGCCGCGACACCGCCACGGCGGATCTCCAGCGTGTCCACCAGAAATGACAACGACACGCTGTCGATCTTTCCGGCCACCAGCTGCTCAGTGAACCGGCCGGGAAACGTCATCAGATGGTCGGTCGCGATCGACCCTGTCACGGCGATCCGCACGATCTGCTCCTTGCTACGCGTGGCCGGGAACCCCCGCTCGCCCAGCAAGGCTACCGTCAGATGGCCGAGTAGTCCGATGGACTAGTGGAACGAGTCGCCGCAGGCGCAGGATCCGGTGGCGTTCGGGTTGTCGATTGTGAAGCCCTGCTTCTCGATCGTGTCGACGAAATCGATCGTCGCGCCCATCAGGTAGGGGGTGCTCATCCGGTCGGTGACCACCTCGACACCGCTGAACTGGCTGACCTCGTCACCCTCCATCGAGCGCTCATCGAAGTAGAGCTGATACCGCAGGCCCGAACAGCCACCTGGCTGCACAGCGACACGCAGCCGCAGGTCGTCCCGGCCTTCCTGGTCGATCAGGTTCTTTATCTTGGCCGCGGCGCCGTCGGTGAGGATGACGCCCCCCTGCGTGGTCTCGCCCTGAACGGTCATGTCTCGCTCGCTCCTGCACTCGCTAGTCGTCACGACCGCCGTCCGGCGGCGCGCCATGGCATGTCCCTCGGTTAACGATATGACGTCGGCGGTCATTCCGCTGCCCCGGGCTCCGCGAATCCGCGTGCCCGTGCCCTTATCACCATATGTCGGGACCTGGCCGGGCGGCGCGTTGCCGCGCCGCGTATGATGGGTATCGTCAAATCGACGATAAGGGGAAGTCATGACGATGACAGCCGGCCACGCGCTTCCGCTGCTCGCGCTCGGCGCTGGATCCGATCGCCACAGCGAGCGCGGCGTGAAGTGCCCGGGCGCGCTCCCCCCGGCGTCCGATCCCGCGCTCGCGGAGCGTGCCCGCGCCGCTAAGCAGGCGCTTGGCGGCAGCGTGTTCGTACTCGGCCACCACTACCAGCGTGACGAGGTCATCCAGTTCGCCGACGTGACTGGTGACTCGTTCAAGCTGGCCCGCGACGCTGCGGGGCGGCCCAGCGCGGACTACGTCATGTTCTGCGGTGTGCACTTCATGGCCGAGTCCGCCGACATCCTCACCGCCGATAACCAGCAGGTGATACTCCCCGACCTGGCGGCTGGCTGCTCCCTGGCGGACATGGCTACCTACGATCAGGTCGAGGAGTGCTGGGACGTGCTCGAAGACGTCGGCATCGCCGACGATGTGATCCCGGTCACCTACATGAACTCCTCCGCTGACATCAAGGCGTTCGTGGGTCGCCACGGCGGGACCGTGTGCACGTCCTCCAACGCGCGGCGCGCGCTCGAGTGGGCGCTGAGCAGGGGAAGCAAAGTGCTCTTCATGCCCGACCAGCATCTCGGCCGCAACACGGCCGTACTCGAGATGGGGATGGAACTGGCGGATTGCGTGGTCTACGACCCGCACAAGCCGGACGGCGGGCTTGATCCCAAACGGCTGCGCGCCGCGACAATGATTCTGTGGCGTGGCCACTGCTCGGTGCACGGAAGATTCAGCAGGGAAGCCGTCGACGAGATCCGCGCGCGGATTCCCGGCGTCAACGTGATCGTCCACCCGGAGTGCCGTCACGAGGTCGCGACGAGCGCCGACGTCATCGGTTCCACCGAGCGGATCATCGCGACCATCGAGCAGGCACCCACGGGTTCGGCATGGGCCGTCGGCACCGAACTGAATCTGGTGCAACGCCTCGCGGCCGCCAATCCGGACAAGACCGTGGTCTTCCTGGACCGCACGGTCTGCTTCTGCTCGACGATGAACCGGATCGATCTGCCACACCTAGTGTGGGCACTCGAGTCCCTCGCCAGCGGCGAGGTGGTAAACCGCATCCAAGTCGACGAGGAGATCGCAAAGTACGCGCGGGCGGCGCTCGACCAGATGCTCGCCCTACCCTGAGCTACCGGTTGCTACCGGTTCTGGGCTACCGGTTCTGGGCTACCGGTTCTGGGCTACCGGTTCTGGGCTAACTGGTTCCCCGCTGGGCTATCGGTTCGCCGGCCGTGGTTCGTCCTGGTCACACGCCCGGAGCGCCCCAGACCGGGAACCAGCGGCCCAGATCGGTCTCAAGCGGCAACTCGCCTTCGATCGCGGCCTTGACCTGCAACTCGAGAGCGCTGTCCCGCTTCTCCCCCGGCAGCGGCACGAACGGGTAGAACGTGCCCCGCTTATAGAGGTACACGATGGCGAGATGGCGCTGGCGCGGATCACGGAATGTCACCAGCGAGCAGAGCAGCGACGGGCCGAAACCGTTGTCGGCCAGCGTCGAGTTCACCGCGTGCAGGTCGGTGACGAGCGATTCAAACTGATCCGGGGGCTGGCGGATGACCATCCAGGTGAAGCCGTAAGAGTCGGCGGTGACCTCCACCGGCATGGTCTTCTCGGCGTCGCTGTCGAGCAGTTGCCGGACATCGTCCTCGACGTCGCTGAAGGCGCGGCCTTCCATCGGCCGGAAGCAGACACTGCCTACGCCGGTCGCAGTGAACGAGGTGCTTGCCGCGAGCGTGACAGCGGCCGATGGCAGCGCGAACAGCCGGTCCAGGTCCGGCTGGACCGGCTTGGACCTGCCAAGCAGGGTGTCCAGGAACCCCACGTGGTTACCTGCCGATCTGCTGCGAGATCTTGGCCAGCTGCTCCAGTCGCTTCTCCAGCGGCGGGTGGGTGGAGAACAGGCCGGAGATGCTGCCCTTGGCGAACGCGGGCACGAAGTAGAAGGCGTTGAGCGCCTCGGCGGCGCGCAGGTCCCTGGTCGGGATCCGCGCGATCTGGCCGCTCACCTTCTGCAGCGCGCTCGCGAGCGCCGAGGGCTGGCCAGTGAGCAAGGCGCCCGAACGGTCGGCGGCAAGCTCGCGGTAGCGGGAGAGCGCGCGGATCAGCAGGAAGCTAACCGCGTAGACCACGACGGAGACCGCCATGATCCCCAGCATCACGATCGCCGTGTTGTTGTCATTGCCGCGGCGGCCCCGGCCGCCGCCGAACAGCTCACCGTAGAACGCGAACCTGATCATCAGGCCGGCGACGATCGCAAGAAACGACGCGATCGTCATCACCACGACGTCCTTGTGCGCCACGTGCGACATCTCGTGCGCGATCACGCCTTCAAGCTCAGCGCGGTCGAGCCTGCGCATCAGGCCTGTGGTCACGCAGACCACGGCCACCTTGCTGCTGCGCCCGGTGGCGAAGGCGTTCGGCATGTCCGTATCGGCGATGGCCACCCTCGGCTTGGGCATGTCCGCGAGCGCACACAGCCTGTCGATGACACCGTGCAGCTCGGGCGCCTCCTGCGGGCTGACGATCCGTGCTCTCGACGCGGCGAGCGCGATCTTGTCGGAGTAGAAGAGCGAGCCGATCGTCATCCCGCCGCCGAACAGGATCGCGATGAACACGATGCCACCGGTGGATACGCCGAAACGGCCAAGGAGCAGCACGATCGCGACCACAAAAACAACGAGGACGAGGCCGAGCAAGAACATCGTCAGGCCCATCCGCGCGCTGAGCCCCCGGTCGGGGGCGAATCGGGTCCGCGCCATCAAAATCTCCACCTTCCAAGCGCTGTCACCCACGGCGCCACTTACATGCTGCCAGCCCCGGCGTTAGCCCGGGATAAGACCGTCCTCGCTCATCAGTTCCCTGACCTCTTCTACCGTGGCGTCAGCGGGCGGCAAGATCAGGTCGGAAGCATGCAGGCTGTCCGCGGGAAGCGGTGAGCCGACCGCGCGGACCCGGGCGATCAGCGCCTCGAGCGCGGCCCGGAAGGCCGGCTCATCATCCCCGCTGAGCGCGGCATCGAGCTGTTCGTCGAGGGTATTTAGTTCGCTGACGGCGGAGGCGTCGACGCGTAGCTGGCCCTCGCCCATGATCCGGACGATCATTCGCCCTCCCCGGCGGCGGGCGGCTGCTCGGCCGACGTGGCGGGTGGCGCTGTCTGGCCGCTCTGGCTGGCCTGGCCGGCCGTGGAGGCTCGCGCAGCCTTGCCCGGCGCGCCCTCGATCTGCGCGGGCGCCGCCTGACCGATCTCGCCCCTGAGTCGCTGGATCTCGATTTCGACGTCGGAGGAACTGCTCATCCGGTCCAGTTCGGCCTGGATGTCGTCCTGCTGCCCGGTCCCGGTGAAGTCCTCGAGTGCGCCTGAGGCAAGCAGTTCGTCGATCGCACCTGCCCGTGCCTGCATCTGGGCCGTCTTGTCCTCGGCACGCTGGATCGCCATGCCGACATCGCCCATCTCTTCGGAGATGCCGGAGACAGCCTCGCCGATCCTGGTCTGCGCCTCGGCAGCGGTGTAGGTGGCCTTGATCGTCTCCTTGCGCGTGCGGAAGGCGTCTACCTTGGCCTGGAGCCGCTGCGAGGCGATCGTTAGCTTCTCCTCTTCGGCCTGCAGCGAAGCGTACTGCGCGCGCAGATCGTTGATCTGACCCTGCACGCCCGACCGCCGGGTGAGTGCCTCACGCGCGAGATCCTCACGGCCTCCGGCCAGCGCCTTGCGCCCTTGGTCTTCGAGCTTGCCGGACTGCAATTCGAGCTGGTTGATCTGCAACTCGACGCGCTTGCGTGAGGTGGCGACGTCGGCCACACCGCGCCGGACCTTCGTCAGCAACTCGAGCTGCCGCTGGTAGGAGTAGTCAAGGGTCTCGCGCGGATCTTCCACCTTGTCCAGGGCCTTGTTGGCCTTGGCCTTGAAGATCATCGAAACCCGCTTGATGACGCTCATAGACGCGGCCGTCCCCTTCGTCCTGTAGGCCGTCTCACGGTGCCCGCTGACTTTCTGCCCGGTGTTACTAACTGTAGAACTAATTAGCGCCTGCTCCGCTGCCCTGACGCAGCAGGACGGCCGTTCCGCAGATCGGATTCCACCCTACGCGGTCACGGAAGTGACAGTCACCACGTGCGCTACCGGTAGGATTTGCGCGTGTTCCGACGCCACAGCGCAGCCTCGGCGGACGAGCCTGCCCGGGATAACATGGACGTGGCGGGCAGTTCCACCGCGGAGAACGGCGACTCAACAGGTGCGGGCCGTGAGCCGCAGGGCCGCACGCCGTCCGCCGCAGGTAAGGGCCACCCGACGCCCAAGCGGAGCGAGGCCGCGCCACGCCGTCAGCCATTCACCGCACCCGGCAACCGCAAGGAGGCCTCTCGGCAGGCGCGCGCACGCCAGCGGGCGGAGCGGGCGCGCCGCGCCGAGGGCCTCAGGCGCGGCGACGAGAGATACCTGCCGGCCAAGGACGCCGGTCCGGTCCGGGCCCTCGCCCGCGACTATGTGGACTCACGGCGCATGTTGTCCGAGTACTACCTCTACCTGGTCGCGGTCCTGTTTGTCCTGTTGATACTGCCTTTCACCGCGGCAAAGCTGATCGTCTACCCGCTGGTGCTTACCGCGTTGCTCACGGTTGTGCTCGAGGGTGTCATTACCGCCCGCCGGGTGCGCAAGATCGCCGAGCAACGCTTTCCCGGCGAGCGCACTAAGGGCGTCGCCTTCTACGCGATCGTGCGGTCCGCGCAGATCCGCAAGCTGCGCCTCCCGCCGCCGCGGGTCAAGCGGGGCGACAAGATCTAGGTCGGCCGCCGGGCACAACACGCGCACAGACGTCTTCGCCCCGGCCGGTCCGTCCTCACCGGCCTGTCACCGCCTCGCGCGGCCACCGCGGCCCGCGTTCTGTAGCCCCGGACACGGCGTTGCACATCGGCGCGTGCAAGTGGAGCACATAGGGTCGGGCGCATGAAACATCGACGCCTTGGCCGCTCCGGCCTGAAGATCAGCGAGATCGCGTACGGAAACTGGATCACACACGGCTCGCAGGTGGAGGAGGACGCGGCACGGTCGTGTGTAGCCGCGGCACTCGACGAGGGGATCACCACCTTCGATACGGCTGACGTATACGCGGGCACCCGCGCCGAGGAGGTGCTCGGCCGCGCGCTCGCGGGCGTACGGCGCGAGTCAGTCGAGATCTGCACGAAGGTCTACTGGCCAACCGGGACAGGCCCGAACGACAGCGGGCTGTCGCGCAAGCACATCGTCGAGGCGGTGGATGGTTCGCTCCGCCGGTTGCAGACCGACCACATCGATCTTTACCAGGCGCATCGCTACGACCACGAGACACCGCTCGACGAGACCCTGCGCGCCTTCGAGGATCTTGTCCGTCAGGGCAAGGTCCTCTACATCGGGGTATCCGAGTGGCGGGCAGAGGAGATCGGGGACGCGTTGCGGATCGCTGACCAGATGGGTTTCGACCGGATCGTGTCCAATCAGCCGCAGTACAACATGCTGTGGCGGGTGATCGAGGCCGAGGTCATTCCGCTGTGTGAGAAGGAGGGGATCGGCCAGATCGTCTGGTCGCCGATCGCCCAGGGCGTGCTGACAGGCAAATACCGGCCGGGAACCGCCCCGCCGGCTGGCTCGCGCGCCACCGATCCGAGCGGATCAGGCTTCATCAGCCATCTCCTTAACGCGAACGTGCTCGCCCGGGTCCAGCAACTCGCGCCGATCGCGGCCGAAGCGGGCTGTCACTCGCGCAGCTAGCGGTCGCGTGGACGCTGCAGAACCCCAACGTCTCGGCGGCCATAATTGGCGCCACCCGACCCGAGCAGGTGCGGGAGAACGTGAAGGCGTCCGGGGTCAGGCTGAGCGACTCGGTCATGCGGCGGATCGACGAGGTGCTCGGGCCGGTCATCGTGCGGGACCCCGCCAAGACCGCGAGCCCGCCCCAGCCGCCCTGAGACCACGGGCTATTGCTCTGTTAGTCAGCAGGATAGGGTTAGTCAGCAGGGGGTTAGTCAGCAGGGTGCAGGCTCATCGGGCCGTACATGACCTGGCTGTCCTCGAGCAGCGTCACCTGGTCGACGCCGGCCGCAAGCAGGGTGCGCCAGCGCTCACCCAGCCAGCTCTCGGCGTCGGACTGGCTGGGAAACGTCTCCTGCGCCAGCGCCTTCGCGGAAAGCGTTGTGCCGTCTGCCGTCTCGTAGCGCCAGGTCCAGGTCACCTCCAAGTGTAAGCGCCTGTTTTGACGCGGGCCAGGAGCCCGTGCTGCACTGCACGACCATATGGACGTAGAGTTCGTCGGCACCGGCGGCCCGCAAGGATGGCCACAGCCCGGATGCGGGTGCGCTTCGTGTGCCCTCGCCAGCCGCAGCGGCGCGGTGCGGGCCCCGGCCGAGATCGTGCTCGACGGGATCGTGCGGATCTCGTTCCCTCCGGGTCCCGGCAATCTGCTGACCGCACCAGCGGGATATCTGGCCGAGCAGGTGACCGGCGGACTTGAAGTCACCGCGCCCGACGGAAGCAGGCTGCTGTGCGCGGCCGGGCCGGGCGCCGCACCCGTCCCCGCCGCCGATGCGGCTCCCTACGACGCCGTCTTCCTCGACCTTCTTGGCGATCCCGCGCAGCTCGGCGGGCTGCGACGACAGGGCCTGGTGACGGACAAGACGAAGGTCGCGGCCGTCCATGTTGATCACCGGCTGCCCTCGAAGCGGGAACTCGCTCGGCGATGCCGTCTGTGGGGGGTCATCGCAGCCGCCGACGGTGATCACGTCGCCGTTCGCTCGCGAGAGCCACGGGATTCGCGGGGCGGACCGGAGGCACGGCGGGAGCCGGGATCCGCGCGGCAGGCGGGACGGCCGAGCGCGGGTGGCCGGCGCAGGACGTGCTAGGCGAACGGGCAATGCAAGCCGCCTTGGGCGCCCGGCACTACCGCCGCGCCGGCCCGGCCACGGCCTTGGCGAGCGCTGGTGCTCGGCGGCGCCCACTCCGGTAAGTCCGCGGAGGCGGAACTCCGGCTCGCCGCGGAGCCGGAGGTCACGTACGTAGCCGCGGCTGGACCCGCGGGTGGTGACGACGCGGAATGGGCGGCGAGGGTAACCGCCCACCAGGCGCGCCGCCCTCGCTGGTGGCGGACCGTCGAAACCACCGACGTGGCCAGCGTGCTTCGGGCGAGCGAAGGCGCCGTACTGATCGACAGCATCGGCAGCTGGCTCGCCGCCGTGCTCGACCAGGTGGGGACATGGCGCCACCCGCCGGGCGATCCACAGGTCGCGAGCCGCCTGGCGGCCCGGATCACCGAACTGGCCCGTGCGTGGCGGGACACGCGTAGCTACGTCGTCGCGGTAAGCGAGGAGGCAGGTCGGGCGTTGTCCCGGTACTGAAAGCGGCCGCATCTTCCGCGATGAGCTTGGCAGCCTCAACCAATTGCTCGCCGCCCAGTCCGAGGAAGCCGTTCTGGTGGTAGCGGGAAGAGCGCTCTCGCTGCCAGGATGAACGAAAGCTGTTAGGTTTCTCTACACTGCTGGAAGAATTACGTTGGCGGCGTGGTGCCCGGCTGGAGGCCGACCGGAGCCCCCGCTTGATCTGGATCGCCGTCCGCGCCCGGGACGAGGTGGTGACGACAATGACGCGAGTGGTCGTCGTTGGTGATCTTATGACAGATGCGATTGCCCGCGCCGCATTTGCGCTGGTAAAGGGGAGCGATACGGCTGCGATCGTGACCATGCACGGCGGCGGTTCCGGCGCCAATATCGCGGCCTGGATGGCCGTCGAGGGTGCCGATGTGGCATTCGTGGGCAGGCGCGGCGCCGACATCGCGGGCCGGAACAGGGACATGGAACTCATGGGCTATGGCGTGGACGCCAGGCTCGTGATGGATCCGGAGCGGCCGACGGGGACCTGTGTGGTGATGGTGACCCACAAGGGCGACCTCACGCTGCTGTCCGACCCCGGCGCCAACGCGGCGCTTTCACCCGAGGACCTGCCCAAGGACCTGTTCACGCCGGGAAACCACCTGCACATGTCGGGGTACACGCTGCTGAACCAGGGCTCAAGGCCTGCCGCGCTCGCCGCCTTCGGAATGGCCAAACGTGCGGGCATGTCGATTTCGGTGGACGCGGCGTCGCACGCGCCTGTCGAGCGGGTGGGCGCCGAGCCGTTCCTCGACCTCAGCCACGGCGCGGCCCTGCTTTTCGCGAACGAGCCCGAGGCGTGGGTGCTCACCGGCCGCCAGGAACCCGACCAGGCGGCGCGCGTACTCACCGCGTGGTACCCGCAGGTGGTCATCAAGATGGGCGCGGACGGGGCGCTGTTCTACGCCAATGGCCAGCCCGAGGCCGTGTACGTCCCCGCGTTCGCGGTGGAAAGGCCGGTAGATCACACCGGCGCCGGCGACGCGTTCTGCGCCGGGTTCCTGCCCGCGTGGCTGGACAAGCCGCCAGGCGAAGCGCTCGCCGCAGGAAACCGGCTCGCCGCCAAGGCGCTCAGCCAGGTAGGCGCCCGGCCCGCGCTCTAGCCGAGCTACCCGCACCGAAGTCCCGGCTTCTCCGCAGCGGCTGCCGCGCGCTGTGCACGCGCAGACTTGATGATAGCGGAAAGATTGGGAAATATGCACTGAAAAGTTAGCAGCGATGATGAAAGTGGGACTTAGAGCGGGGGGTTATGAGGGGAGGGGTGGTGTGATGAGATGAGATGAGATGAGATGAGATGAGATGAGATGAGATGAGATGAGAAGAGAAGAGAAGAGAAGAAAAGAAAAGAAAAGAAAAGAAAAGAAAAAAAAAGGGTGCCTCTTCGAGAAGCCGTAAGCAGCAGCGCCTGCCGGTCGCCCCCCGGATCACCGCCGCGCGCCACCAAGATCTACGAGCACCCGCCTAGCCTTACGCACGCGCGAGCCCGGAGGGCGACCCCCGGACCCCCCGCTGCGCCCACGATCGGCGCGCCGCGCGGCAGCCGTTATGCAGAATCGACGGCCGGACCGGGAAAATGGGCGCATGGCACGACGCGGAACCACCACCCCCCCGCCACCTGAGGACTTCGAAGAGCGGATCGTCGACATCGACGTCGCTGAGGAGATGCGGGGCAGCTACCTCGAGTACGCGTACTCGGTCATCTACCAGCGCGCGCTGCCGGACGCCAGGGACGGGCTGAAGCCGGTGCAGCGCCGGATCCTGTACCAGATGAACCAGATGGGCCTGCGGCCCGATCGCGGTCACGTCAAGTGCGCCCGGGTCGTCGGCGAGGTGATGGGCCGGCTGCACCCGCACGGCGATACCGCGATCTACGACGCGCTCGCCCGGATGGCGCAGCCGTGGGCGATGCGCCTGCCCGCTGATCGACGGGCACGGGAACTTCGGCTCGCTCGGCGGTGACGACGCGCCAGCGGCGATGCGCTACACCGAGGCGCGGATGGCGCCCGCAGCGATGGAGATGGTTGCCTCGATCGGCGAGGACACCGTCGATTTCCGGCCCAACTACGACGGCCAGGAGACCGAGCCGATGTCCTGCCCGCTGCCTTCCCGAACCTGCTGGTCAATGGCGCCGCCGGTATCGCGGTCGGCATGGCCACCAACATGGCGCCGCACAACCTCGGCGAGGTGATCGCCGCGGCCAGGCACCTCATCGACAATCCCGAGGCGACGCTCGACGCCCTGATGCGTTTCGTGCCCGGTCCCGATCTGCCGACCGCTGGAAAGATCATCGGCCTGGACGGGGTCAGGGAAGCCTATCAGTCAGGCCGTGGCACGTTCAGGACGCGGGCCGCGGCGCGGATCGAGAAGATCAGCCCGCGGCGGACCGGGATCGTGGTGACCGAACTGCCGTACACCGTCGGCCCGGAGAAAGTCATCGCCCGGATTAAGGACCTGGTGCAGGCGAAGAAACTGGCGGGCATCGCGGACCTGAAGGACCTGACCGACCGGCAGCGCGGCCTGCACCTGGTGGTCGAGGTGCGCAACGGCTTCCACGCCGAGGCGGTGCTTGAGGAGCTTTACCGGCTGACTCCGATGGAGGAGTCGTTCGGGATCAACAACGTGGCGATCGTCGACGGCCAGCCGCGCGTGCTCGGCCTGCGCGAACTGCTGCAGGTGTACGTGGAGCACCGCATCGAGGTGGTCAGGCGGCGCAGCGAGTACCGGCGCAGAAAGCGACAGGAGCGGCTGCACCTGGTCGACGGCCTCGTGATCGCCCTGCTCAACATCGACGAGGTCATCCAGGTCATCCGCGTCAAGCGAGGACGCGGCGGAAGCCAAGCAGCGGCTGATCACCGTGTTCGAGCTGTCCGAGATCCAGGCGCAGTACATTCTCGACACCCCGCTGCGCAGGCTCACCAAATACGACAAGCTCGAGCTCGAGCATGAGCGGGAGACCCTGCAGGCCGAGATCGCGGAACTGACCACGATCCTCGAATCCGAGACCAGGCTGCGGGCGGTCGTCTCCGGCGAGCTCGCGGAGATCGCCGAGCGGTTCGCTACGCCGCGGCGGACGGTGCTGCTCGAGGGCACGGGCAGCGCGCCGAAGACGGCGGCCGTTCCGCTCGAGGTGGCGGACGACGCATGCACGGTCCTGCTGTCGGCGACCGGCCTGATCGCCCGCTCCGCCGGGCGGCAGCGGAAGGGGCCAACGATGATCCGCAGCGGCTGCCGCGGGCCACGCCCGGCGCCTCTGGCGCGGCGCCCGCGGGAGGCTCAGCCGGGCCGCGCGGTGCGCACGACGTGATCTCGTCGGTGGCGCCCGCTACGGCGCGGGGCAGCGTCGGCGTGGTCACCTCGGCTGGCCGGCTGATCCGCCTCAGCGTGCTCGAGCTTCCCGCGCTGCCGCCGAGCGCGCACGCGCCGGGGCTGGCCGGCGGCGCGCCGCTGACCGAGTTCATGGCGCTCGCCGCCGGCGAGACAGTGGTCGGGCTCGCCTCGCTGGGCCTCGCTGGCCCGACGGTCCGTCCTGACCCTCGGCACCGCGCAGGGCGTGGTCAAACGGGTGATACCCGACTACCCGCAGGCGCGCGAGGAGTTCGAGCTGATCGCGCTCAAGGACGGCGACAGGGTGGTCGGCGTGGTCCGGCGGCAGCCGACACCGCGGACCTGGTGTTCGTGACGAGCGACGGGCAGTTGCTGCGGTTCGGCGCCGCGGCGTCCGGCCGCAGGGCCGGGCGGCCGCGGGAATGGCCGGGGATACGGCTTTCCGCGGGTGCCCGCGTGGTGTGGTTCGGCTCGGTGGATGATCGCGCGCGCGGCACCGGCGACGCCGTGGTGGTGACGGTCGCGGGCAGCGCGGGCGCGCTGCCAGGCACAGCGGCCGCGAGCGTAAAGGTGGCGCCGTACGCCGATTTCCCGCCGAAGGGCCGCGGCACCGGTGGCGTGCGCTGCCACCGGTTCCTCAAGGGCGAGGATGAGCTGATTCTCGCCTGGGCGGGCTCCTCCCCCGCACTCGGCGCGACGGCGGCCGGCTCGCCTGTTGACTTGCCTGGCCCGTCCGGCAAGCGGGACGGCTCGGGGGTGGGACTCACGCATCCGCTCGCGGTCGTCGGCACTGGCTTGGCCGCGCACACCTAGCCGAGCTAGGACCGGCGAAGCCGGGAAGATCGAGTCAAGTTTGTGTTCTTGGGCCGGGGCTGGTTTGGGCGGGGTCAGGCTGCGACGCCTGCGCGGTGGGCGAGGTCATCGATCGCGGTCTGGTAGCTGCGGTCTGCCTTGCGTAGTTGTCCTGGGGCGGGGTCGTTGAGCTCGGCTAGTCCGGTGCGGAGCATGCGGTCGTGGACGCGGGTGAGGAACATGGCGTGGCGCAGGCCGGTGCGGGTGACCTGGTAGCGGTGGGTGTGCGGGATCCGTTCGATCAGGCCATGCTCACGCAGCCGCCGCAGATCGTAGGTGGCCTGGCCGGGGGTGATGATGCCCGGCGGCCGGCCAGGTGCGTGGCGAGTAGTTCGCGGAGGTCTTTGTTGCGGAAGCCGTTCGGGTGCAGCCGGAACACCAGCAGGACGTGCAGCAGCGCTTGGGTACGTGGATCGGTGAAGCGCAGGCCGGCGGTGCGGGTGCCGTCATCGTGGATGACCGGGTCGCAGGTCGCGTGCAGGACATCGGCTCCGGTGATGGGGTCGTGGCTGAGTCGCTGGACGCCGAGCAGGCGCCGGTTGGCGGTGTAGCCGATCTTCCGCAGAGCGGGCAGATTGGTCAGCCGTTTGCCGAGGCCGAAGTCCATGGTGTGGTTGATGGTCGTTTCAGTGCGGAGCGCCCGGCCTTGCTTGTGGTACTGCTTGATCTTCGTGCTCTTGTAGAGGACGTGCAGGCTCGGGGTGACACCGTCGGTGACGACGCGAGTGGCGAAGGTGCCGGGGGTGTGGTTCTTGCGGCCACGGTAGATGCTGCGGTTAAAGATCAGGCTGACCCGGTCGGGGCGGCCCAGGTCGAGGTTGTCGCGGATGACCTGCTCGAAGAAGATCCGCCCGGACACCGCCTTGTCCAGCATCTGGGTCAAGGAAAACTCCGCCTGCAAGATGGAGATGTCATACCGGTAGCCGGCAATGCGGTCAGCAGGGCTGAACGGGTGCGGCAGCCGGGTCAGCCATTTGCGCAGCAACGCATCGATCTGCGCCGGGCCCAGGGTGTCGCAGATTGCCTGCAAGGCGGCCACGTCATCAACGGCGGCGAACGCGTTGTCCAGCGGGGTGAAGCCGATCCGGCCTTGGCGGCTGGCGTTTGGCCCACTCGTTACCGTTGATGCACAACTTGGCGTTGAACGGGAAGTAGCTGCAGAACTTCAGGAAGAACGGGCCGAAGTCCTCGTCGGCGCAATAGAAGTAAGACTGGTTGACCACCCCAGTTTCGGCGGCAATCCACGGGTAGGAGCTGCCGTCGTCCCGGTGACGTTTGCGGGTGCGGAACAGCGCGGTCTTTTCCTGCGCCCGGCCGACGAACAGCACCCCCTCGGCACCGGTGAAGCGGTCCAGGTACTGGTGGGCCACGTCGTCCTTGCGCTGCCCCTTGGCGAAATCCACCCACGGGATCTGGCGGTCAAGGGCAAAAGCCCGCACCGCTTTGGCGAACGCCTCGGTGACCGGGGCCAGCGCCGCCGTGGAGGCCACCGGCATGCCCAGGTGCCGGTGGATGTAGCTGACCAGCCCGGTCGCGTACTGCAACTGCGGCACGTAGACGTTGAGGTACATCCGGTCGATGCACTCCACCTCGAAGGCCACATGATGGGATAAGACATCCGCCACAGTGCGCGGTAGCGTCATGACACGGCTCCGGTCGGACAGGCCGCAAGGCCACCCACCGCCAGCAGGCGGTTAATACCGGGGCACAGCGTGCCACCGCATCGATCCGGCCGGAGCCCATTTCGCTCAGCTAGCCCGGGCACATGCCTAGCCGGGCTGGGGCGAAGCCCCGTTAGGGCGTGTCTCGTAGATCTCGGTGGATGCGGGCGGTGATCCAGGCGGCGATCCGGCAAGGCGGAGGAGGAGCCGATAGTGGAACTATCGGCGACGACGACAACGCCGCCGGTCGTCGTTTGGGCGCCGCTCCGCGCCGCTAAAGATCTGCGAGACACGCCCTTAGTAGAGCGGCCCTCGGCGGCGCAGCTGAGCGCCGTCCGGAGAACACGCAGTGACCTGGCCCGACGTCGCGTCGCCGGGGTGACATGTGGCGCCGATGGGAACCCGGGCCAGCTATGGGGTTGTCGGGGCCCGGTTGGCGGAGCCGAGCACGGCATGTCGTCGCGTGCGGCCAGGTCCGCCAGCGGCTCGGCGCAGCGACCGGGGCACAATGGGGATTATGCCGGCCGTGAACTCGTTTATGGTGCCACTCGGCACACCCGCTCCTGACTTCAGGCTGCCCACAGTCGACGGCAACAAGATGACGCTCGGGGATTTTGCCCATGCACGCGCGTTGCTCGTCGTCTTCCTCTCCAACCACTGCCCGTACGTGCGGCACATCGAGCGCGGTCTAGCCCGCGTGGCCGCCGGCTACGCGGGCAGGGGATTGGCCACGGTCGCCATCGGCAGCAACGACGCCGCCAGATACCCGGACGACAACGCGGCGCATCTGGCCGGGCAGGCACGGCGGGCAGGCTTTGAATTCCCTTACCTGGTCGACGAGACACAGGATGTGGCGAGGGCCTACCAAGCGGCGTGCACGCCGGATTTCTTCCTCTACGACGCCGACCGCAAACTCGCCTACCGGGGCGAGATGGATGGCGCCCGCCCATCCAACGACGTGCCAAACGACGGACGCGCGCTTCGGTCCGCCATCGATCTAGTACTCAGTTCCAGGTCTGTGCCCGAGCCGCAGAGGCCCAGCCTGGGCTGCAGCCTCAAGTGGAAGCCGGCGAACTAGCCTGACGATTCTCGGGTGACTACGCCACACCGGGTGGCACGAGCCCACCGGAGCGGCGCCGACCGGGCCGTGTCACGCGTCGATGCCGGCAGGGGTGAGGCTCGGCCGCACGCACCGACGATGTGCGCCGACCCCGGGGGCCGGACGCCCCCGGAGCCGTCACGCGTCGATGCGGGCCGGGTCAAGCTCAGCCGCACCACTGACGATGAAGTCGCGGCGTGGGGCCACCTCGTTGCCCATCAGCAGGTCGAACATGGTCGCGGCGTCTGCGGCGTCGTCAACCCTGATCCGCCGGAGCGTGCGGCGCCGTGGATCCATCGTGGTCTCGGCAAGCTGGGCGGCATCCATCTCCCCGAGGCCCTTGTAGCGCTGGACCGGCTCCCGCCAGCGCTGGCCCTTGCGCTCGAGTTCGAGCAGGCTGCGGTGCAGTTCCGCGTCGGAATAGGTGTAGCGGTACTTCTCCTGGCCCTTGCGCGGGTTCATCAGCTCGATCCGGTGCAGCGGCGGCACCGCTGCGAACACCCGGCCGGCGTCGAGCATCGGCCGCAGGTACCGGTGGAACAGGGTGAGCAGCAGGTACCGGATGTGCGCGCCGTCAACGTCGGCGTCGGCCATGAAGATGACCCGCTGATAACGCGCCGCGTCCAGGTCGAAGGTGCGGCCGGAACCGGCGCCGAGCACCTGGATGATCGCGGCGCACTCGGTGTTCTTGAGCATGTCGGCCAGCGACGCCTTCTGCACGTTCAGGATCTTGCCCCGGATCGGCAGCAAGGCCTGAAACTCCGAATTCCTGGCGAGCTTGGCCGTGCCGAGCGCGGAGTCGCCCTCCACGATGAACAGCTCGCTGCGGTCGTCGGCGGACCGGCAGTCCACCAGCTTCGCGGGCAGCGCCGAACTCGCGAGCGCACTCTTGCGGCGCTGGTTCTCGCGGTGCTCACGAGCGGCGATGCGGGCCTTGGCCGCGGACGCGACCTTCTCGAGCACCGCGCGGCCCTGCTGCTTCTGCCCGCGCCTGGGCTCGGCGAAGAAGGAGCGAAGCTCCTGCCCGACGACCTGCGCCACGATCTTCGACGCGGCGGGCGTGCCGAGCACCTCTTTGGTCTGGCCCTCGAACTGCGGCTCGGGCAGCCGGACCGCCACCACGGCGGTCAGCCCCTCGGCCACGTCGTCCTTGGAGACCGGGTCGTCGCCGTTCTTGAGCAGCCTGACGCCGCGCAACTGCTCGTTGAGGGTGCGGACGAGCGCACGCTCGAAGCCGGTCACGTGCGTACCGCCGTTCGGCGTCGCGATGACGTTCACGAACGAGCGGGTGACGCTGTCGTATCCGGTCCCCCAGCGCAGCGCGACGTCGACGCTGAGTTCGCGCTCCACGTCGGCGGGGGTCATGTGGCCCTGCTCGTCGAGCACGGGGACGGTCTCGGTGAACCGCCCGGAACCCGCGAGGCGCAGCACGTCGGTGACGGGTTCGTCGGGCGCGAGGTGGGCGCAGAACTCGGCGATGCCGCCGTCGAACCTGAACTCCTGCTCGCCGGCGTCCAGCCCGTCCGCCCGATCAAGCGCCGGGTCATGAGGCGCCCGGTCACGGGCGTCGACCACGCACACGGTGAGCCCGGGCACCAGGTAGGCGGTCTGGCGGGCGCGCTCGGCCAGCGACGGCGAACGGGATGTCCGCGTCGCGCAGGAAAATCTGCCGGTCCGGCCAGAACCGGATCCTTGTGCCCGTCACCCGCTTGGCGATCCTGCGCACCTGGCGCAGGCCTGGCCGGGGGGTGAACGGTGCCTGCGGGCCCGGGCCCGCGAACTCGCCAGGCACGCCGCGCCGGAAGCTGACGGCGTGGGTGTGGCCGCCGCGGTCGACCTCCACGTCCAGCCGGGCGGCGAGCGCGTTCACGACCGAGGCCCCGACCCCGTGCAGCCCGCCGGAGGCGGTGTAGGAGCCGCCGCCGAACTTGCCGCCAGCGTGCAGCCGGGTCATCACAAGCTCAACGCCGGTCAGGCCGGTCTTGGGTTCCACGTCGACCGGGATTCCGCGCCCGTCGTCGCGCACCTCCGCGCTGCCGTCGGCGTGGGTCGTGACCTCGATCCGCGAGCAGTACCCGGCGAGTGCCTCGTCCACCGAGTTGTCGAAGATCTCCCACAGGCAGTGCAGCAGGCCCCGGCTGTCGGTGGAGCCGACGTACATGCCCGGGCGCTTGCGGACCGCGTCGAGCCCGTCGAGGACCGACAGGTGATGCGCCGTATACGCGTCGGCGCCGGCCGGCGTGCCGGGCACAGGCGTAGTAATAGGGGCGGTCACGGGTGGTCTCCTCCAGGCGTGGATCCCCGCCAAAGGCGGGGACGGATGCCTCACCGCAGGGTAGCCGGTCCCCCCGACAACGCGGGAAAGGCACGCCGCAGGCGGGGCATGAGTGCGCAGAGTATCGAATCATGGCATTTCCGTGAGCGAAACCAGCTACTGAAGCGGACGACAGGTTACAGTAAGTTGCCGGTGACCTAGGTCACAGAGGACTTACGCTCGTGGCGTACGAGGACTCGGATTGGGAACGTGGAGGTCCGGCAAGGTGTTGTGTTGTGCTGAGAGAGATTCAACTGCTCGACCGGCCGGAACGCACGAACAAGCCAGCTGAAGGCGAGGAAGCGACGTTGAACGGAGCTCTAGCCCCCACCAAGCCGCTCACTGCCGCGGACCGATGTGACCGCTGCGGTGCCCAGGCATACGTCCGCGTCCTGCTCCCCAACTCCGGTGAACTGCTGTTCTGTGCGCATCACAACAGGCAGCACGCGCCGGTGCTGGCCAAGATAGCGGTGGAAATCCAGGACGAGACGAAGCGGCTCTCCCGCGCTGGGGAGACGACGCCCGAGCGCTGAGCCCTTTCCGGCGCCCCGCCGCCCTGATGGGCGGCGGGGCGCTTTGCCTGCTCCCTCGCTGTGGGCGCCAGCCGACGCCGCCCATGCCCGTATGCGGGCGAAGCGCTGACACAATGACTGTCATGCGGCACCTGCGGGTCCTCGGCGGCTGCGGCGCTGGGCCGGAAGCCGGGCACGCGGCGTGCGGCTTCCTGGTCGAGTGGGATGGCTTCATCACACGGCTGGCCTGCTCATGGACCTGGCGCGGGCACGCGAAGATGCACCAGGATCGCCTGCCGTTGCCGGGTACGTCCATACGCAGTTGAGGAGGAACGACAGTGGCGCACAAGGGCGGCAAGGCGAAGGGCGCGGCCGCTACGGTCAAGTCCGCAGATACCAAACGGCTGCCGCGGGGTCTCTACGAAAAGGAACTGGTTCGCCTGCAGGCGGAACTCGTCAAGCTCCAGGAATGGGTGCGCGCCGAGGGCGAACGCGTCGTCGTGATCTTCGAAGGGCGTGACGCGGCAGGCAAGGGGAGCACGATCAAGCGGGTCACCCAGTACCTCAATCCCCGCATCGCCGGGATCGCCGCGCTGCCAGCGCCGACCGAACGTGAACGCACGCAGTGGTACTTCCAGCGCTACGTCGAGCACCTGCCCGCGGCTGGCCAGATCGTGTTGTTCGACCGCAGCTGGTACAACCGCGCCGGGGTCGAGCACGTGATGGGCTTTTGCACGAAGGAGGAGTACAAGAGATTCCTCCACCAGTGCCCGATCTTCGAGCGACTGCTCGTCGAGGACGGGATCCTGCTGCGTAAGTACTGGTTCTCGGTGAGCGACGCCGAGCAGGAGAACCGGTTCAGGTCCAGGCTTGAGGACCCGATGCGCCGGTGGAAGCTGTCCGGGATGGACCTGGAGTCGATCACCAGGTGGGAGGACTACTCGCGCGCCAAGGACGAGATGTTCGTCCACACCGATATCCCAGAGGCGCCCTGGTACGTCGTCGAGAGCGACGACAAGCGGCGCGGGCGGATCAACATGATCGCGCACCTGCTCGCGAGCATCGCCTATCACGATGTCCAGTGGCTGCCGCTGCAGATACCATCGCGCCCGCCCTCGCAGGGCTATGTGCGGATGCCGCGTGACTCGCAGACCTACGTACCCGACCACGCGGCCATGCTGCTCGCCGCCGCGGCCGGGGATGGCCGTCGGCAGAAGTGACCTCGGCCATAGGCAGGGGGTCGGCCGTCCGGCGCCGCGATGCCCGATGACGCCTGCGCCGTGCGCGGACAGCCCGGCGAGTTACCCCCACGGGTCCGCCTGGTAATAGCGCAATGCCGCAACGCACGCCACGAAACTCTCGCTACCTTGACAGCACAGGATTCCATGGCGGGAGCCGTTCCTATTTCCAGGGCGACACGCAAGCGACCTAACTCACGGCCACATCTAGAGCACATCTAGAGCTGGAAATGTTGTTAACATTTCCAGCCGGCGTCAGCTACCAGGCGCGGTAACGGCGGCTGACCTGGTAATTGCCGAGGCTGACCTCGCCTTTCCCCGTTTCGATGCGCATTCCTCGATGGCCGCGCCGGCGACGCGGACGAGTTCCCCGCAGCGAGGGAGAGAACCCGCGCGGCACCGCCGGTGAGGAAGACGGCCAGTACGGCAGCGACAGTAGTCACATCAGTCACAGCGGTGATAGCGCAAGGATTTGGGCGACGAATTTCTCAGGTACCCCGGCCATGCTGTGTACGAGACGGAACTCCTGACCGGGAAAATCACCCACCTCAGCTCGGCGCGCGGCAGCGAACCTAACCAGGCGTGCCGGTCAGGGATCGTGCGGGTGTGGTCAGCGGCGTTGAGGGTCATGCGGCGGCTGTGGGTCATGCGACGGTTGTGAGAATGTCGGTGTGCGGTGCCGGTGTCGGTGGCGGTGGCGATGGCGATCGGGTGAAGGTGACCGTGAACGTCGGTCTCGGTGTCGGTGTGTATGCCGGTGCAGATGGCGTGAATGTGACCGTAGGCGCGGCTGTTGTGACTGTGAGTGCGGGTGCTGCGGCGCTGCCGGTGCTGCCGGTGCTGTCGGTGCTGTCGTAAACGGCGCCGGTGTAGGTGCCTGGGCCGTGACTGTGACTGCCGGTGTAGCTACGGCTGGTGCCGTAACCGGCGTCGGTGTAGGCCCGCGGCTGTGACTGTGACTGGGGCTGGCGGAACCGTGACCGGCGCCTTTGCCGTGGCCTTTGCCGTTACCTTTGCCTTGGCCTTTGGGGTGACCTGGTGACCGGGGCCGGGGCGTGTGCCACCGGGGGAGCCACGAACGGCGTGGCGAGTGCCGGCGGCGCCGCTGCCCCAAGTAGCGGCACCCCAGGCGATGCCCCAGGTTGCGGCTTTCCAGTTAGCGGCATCACCTTCAGCGGCTTGGGCTTGCCTGACGGTGACGGTGACGGGGACAGCGACAGGGTGGGCAGCGGGGAGGGCGATGCCAGTGACGGCGGCGGCACGACGTTTAGCCCGCTGCCCTGAGCGCCGCCAGTTCCCCCGCCACGGGACAACGTCATCGCCAAGACGACACCGTAAACAACACCGCCACGCCGGCCATGGCCACGCCGAACAGGTGACGCCGCAGGAACGAGGTGATCTGGGATAGGTCCAACGACGTGATCCGGGACAAATCCGGCGAAGAGTAACGCATGACTTTGTGACGCGCCGGCGACCGGAGGTGGTTTACACCTATATACCACTTAATCTAAGTTGATCTCTTGATTGTAGCGCGTGTTGTCCGTCGCATTCTAGCGGCCGACCCGGCAAAATCACAGCTTATCGCGCACGATACCACGGTGGCTGCTGGTGGTCGGCTGACGGACTGGGTTTCGCTGGGGTTGCCATCCGCCGCAGTCATCGCGGGATGCTGTCGACGACGCAAGAGCAGCGGCAGGGTGGCAGGCGAAGCGGTCCGATGGAAGCTCCCGCCGCACGTGATGGTGCACGCTCTGATCATTTTCCCTCTGAGCGGCGGGAACGCATCCTCGCCAGGGTCATGGCCGCGTCACCAAGACCGCGAAACTCAACCCCGGGCGGCCGACACCGGACCGACCCCCGCGTCGTTCAAGCGCTCCCGCCGCAACCCCTACCGGGTCAAGAGACCCGGCGACAAACGGCATCCGCCGACGACCCAGCCACGACCCGGCTTGCGAACCCCTCATGACCAGCACCGCAGCATGATCAAATTACGTCAAAGAGCCCAGTGCTATGTCAGTCCAGGTAGTCGCGGAGCACCTGGGAACGCGAGGGGTGGCGCAGCTTCGACATGGTCTTGGACTCGATCTGGCGGATCCGCTCCCTGGTCACGCCGTAGACCTTGCCGATCTCGTCGAGCGTCTTGGGCTGACCGTCGGTGAGCCCGAAACGCATCGACACCACGCCCGCCTCACGCTCGGACAGCGTGTCGAGCACCGAATGCAGTTGCTCCTGCAGCAGCGTGAAGCTGACCGCCTCCCCTGGCTGGATGGCCTCGGAGTCCTCGATCAGGTCACCGAACTCGCTGTCGCCATCCTCACCGAGCGGGGTGTGCAGCGAGATTGGCTCACGGCCGTACTTCTGTACCTCGATGACCTTCTCGGGAGTCATGTCGAGCTCGGCCGCGAGCTCTTCCGGTGTTGGCTCACGGCCCAGATCCTGCAGCATCTGCCGCTGCACCCGGGCGAGCTTGTTGATCACTTCCACCATGTGCACCGGGATGCGGATCGTGCGCGCCTGATCGGCCATGGCCCTGGTGATGGCCTGACGGATCCACCACGTCGCATAGGTGGAGAACTTGTATCCCTTGGTGTAGTCGAACTTCTCTACCGCGCGGATCAGGCCAAGGTTTCCCTCCTGGATCAAGTCCAGGAACAGCATCCCGCGCCCGGTGTACCGCTTCGCTAGGGACACCACAAGCCGGAGGTTCGCCTCGAGCAGGTGGTTCTTGGCGCGCCTGCCGTCCTCGGCGATCCACTCCAGATCGGTCCTGCCATCCACACCGAGCCTGGCGCCGTCCGCGGCGAGCTTCTCCTCGGCGAACAGCCCGGCCTCGATCCGTTTCGCCAGCTCCACCTCCTGCTCCGCGTTGAGCAGCGGCACCTTCCCGATCTGCTTGAGATAGTCCTTCACCGGGTCAGCGGTGGCACCTGCCGCGGCGACCTGAGCCGCAGGGAGATCCTCGTCGTCGTCACCGTAGACGAACGCCTCGTCATCTCCCTCGGGCTCGCGCGCCGTTCCCGGCTCCTCCGCCTCGCGCACGGCGGCCACGTCATCGGGACCGTCGCTGCCGTCCGCGGGTTCCTCCGGATCGGCCGCGTCGGCCGGATCGTCCACGACCACGCCGACTTCGATCTCCGCCACGATCTCCTCGTCCGTGACATCGACGTCTTCGAGGTCGTCCAGATCGGCGACGTCGTCGGGGCCGACGAGATCAAGGTCGAGGCCGTCAGCCTCGACGGCCTCCACGGCCTCGTCCAGGTCCGACGTCCAGATCATCTGGCCGGGAATCCGGTTCCACCGGCGACGGTCCGGCGGCGCCCGCCTTATCCGATCGGGACGTGCCCGTCTTCCGTGGAGCGCGCTCCACGTCTGCGGCCGGCTCGGCGGCCGGCTCCTTCACTGCGCGCGGCCGCTTCCTTGCCGCGCCCCGGCGCACCTGGCCGACATCCACGCCTGGTTCATTTTCTCCTGGCGCGGGCACCGCGTCATCCACAAGTGCGACCGCTGTTTCTCGCTGTTGTCTGGCCGGCGACACAGATACCTCTCCCGCGAACATCTGCCGAGATTCGGACCCTGCTGCGAGGACCCGGTTGCTTGGACCGTCCCAGCCACCACACTAGGCCGCCCTGGACGGTGGATCGTCCCAAACGGGCAGTCAGACCGCCGCGGTGACCAGCGCCCCCCGGGCTCGCACCTGCGCTCATGCACATCATTCGCATGGCACCTGAAGTACAAGAACAGTGACATCATCATCTTGCTCGTGACCGGCGAGCATCCGGTCGACTAGGTACTCGAGAAGCCTGTCGGGATGTGCGATCACCTCCGGGGATGCCTGCCCGGCAACCGCCACGAGTTCGTCAAGGCCGGTATCGAGGCCGCGATCACGGCTCTCCACAAGTCCATCGGAATACCAGACCGCAGTGTTGCCCTTGTGCAGCCCGAAAGCGTACTGCCTTCGCGGGCTCGCCCAGCCGAGCGGGGTTCCCGCGGGCGTGGCGTCGAGCCGCGGCGCGCGGTCTGCGGCCAGTAGCAGTGGCGGCAGGTGACCGGCGTTGCCACCGACGCCTTCCCCGGTGACAGGGTCGATGACCACGTAAGCGACGGTCGTCACCTGCTCCTCGAGCTCGGTGGCCGCGAACAGCCGGTCAAGCCCGGTAAGGACCGCCGCGGGACGCGGGTCGGTGAGCGCGAGCGCGCGAAGGGCATTGCGGACCCGGCCCATGCCCGCCGCGGCCGTGACTCCCTTGCCCATCACGTCGCCAACCGCGACCGCCAGGCGCCCATCCGCAAGCACGAACGCGTCGTACCAGTCGCCGCCAATTTCCATGTTGCTCGCGACCGGCAGATATCTGGCCGCAAGGACGATCCCCGGCACGTCAGGCAAGCGGTCCGGCAGCAGGCTGCGCTGCAGGGTCTCCGCGGTCGTGTGCTCACGCTCGAACAAGGTGGCCCGCTCGACCGCGAGCGCGCACTGACCGGCCAGCGCTTCGAGGAACACCCGCTCCTCTTCGGTGATCTTCCTGGGCCGGGCGAAGGAGAACCGCAGCGCGCCAAGCGGCGCACCGGCGGCGAGCAGGGGAAGCCCGACCCACGCGCGTTCGTCGGTGTGGTCGAGGAAGAGGTCGACGTTCGCCTCGGGCTCGAAGTACGCGCGCAGCGCATCCGGGGTCTCGACCAGGACGGGCCGCCGGGTGAGAATCGCGGTCGTCATGATGCTCGGACGGTCAAGCGGAATGTCGTCGCCAGGTGAGCCAGGGCCTTCGGGCATCCCGGGCGCGTTGATGGTCTTCAAGCGCAGCCGTTCGGGATCAATGAGGGCCACCGCGGAACGGTCCGCGCCGATCGCCGAACGCCCGACCTCGGTAATCACCTCGACGACCTGCTCCACGGTGAGCGCCTCGGCGAGCATCGACGTCGCCTGCTGCAACCTGGCCGTGCGCAGCGCTGCGGCTGACAACTGCTCGGTAAGACGACCGCGCATCTCCTCGGCCTCACGCTGGCCAGTGACGTCGGTGTTGGCACCGACCCACTCGACCACCTCACCGTCGCGCATGATGGGCACAGCCCGCACGTCGTAGTACCGGTACGCCCTCGCTCGGGTGCGGACGCGGTACGAGGTGTCGAACACGGCACCGGTACGCACACACTCGCGCCACTGGTGCTCCGCGCGCTCGCGGTCCTCGGGATGGATGGCGTCCAGCCAGCCGCTGCCCAGGTACTCGCCGAGCGTCTGACCGGTGATCGCCCGCCATTCGGGCGAGTCCTCAGCGATGTCACCGGTGGGCGTGGTCACCCAGACGACCTGTGCGCCCGCCCGGACAAGGGACCGGTACCGCTCCTCGCTCCTGCGGACCGCCTCCTCGCTGCGCTGCCTGTCGGTGACGTCGACCGCGATAAGGACGACGCCGGTGATCTTCCCGTCCGGATCGTGCGAGGGGAACCAGGAGAATGCCCAGTGGTGCACCTCCGCCTGATCTTCCGGCTGGAGATCGTGCCCATCCGGCTCATTCGGCCCGTCCGGCGCCTGCCCGCGGCGAGCCTCTGGCACGACACGGTGGCAATCTGCTGATCGGCCTCGAATACCGGCTGGTCCTCGGCAAGCACCCGCCGCACCGCCGACTCGATCCTGGTGGCGAGGTCCGGCGGCCAGATCTCCGAAGGCAGCCGCCCCAGATGCTTACGGCGGCCCAGCCCGTGCAAGCGCGCGAGCGTCCGGTTCACCCGCAGGAACCGCAGGTCCGGGTCGAAGAAGGCGAATCCGATCGGCGCTTCCCTGAGCAGCGTCGCGAGCAGGGCAGAGTCGGAGACGGCCAGCCCCGACACTCGCGGCTGCGGCACGGATGTGTCCGTACTCACGCTGGAGCCCCTCGCTGGGGGCCGGCGCCTGCCATGCGATGGCTCCCTTCGGCCTTCTGCGTGCTGGGTGACGTGCAGTGTGCCCTGAATACAGCAGGCTATCGGTCTTGGCATGGTACTGGAGACAGGTACGCGCCAGACGTGGCCATCAGGCGGCGTGGACGCCCAGCTCCGCTACCCGGCTTCTTGACCCGTCACCGCGGCGGCCGCAGCCTGATCCGCACCGGGTTCCGGCGGCCGCCGCCGGAAGTGGCACCCCGGAACGTGCCCAGCCAGTATGAGCGACCGCAACAACTCTTCCGCCGTTTATGCGTAACTTCCGGTAGCCTAGGCAGCCGCGAACTGATGCTCGTCGGGCCAGGTGGGTTCGCTCCTGAGGGAACGCCCGCATCCCTACCGCAAGTTCGTGACGACCGAGGTCACTAAAGATCTTGAATTGTGACATGGCAGCACGCTGTAGCAGGTCTTACACTATACGTGACGGAGCTCCAACCGGCGGTTATCGGGGGATCCTGCGGGATGGATATTTGGCTGACACGCGGCAGGTCCGCGGCGTCGGCGTCCGCGGGGAACTCCGGACCACATCGCGAGCCGCGGCCAGGCAGAGTTCCATCCAGAAGTAACGTGCGGTTTACGTCACCGACTCTTGACAGTACGGTCAAGGGGGCTGGAATGGGACTGTGGCAGTGCTGCGTGGCCCAGGCATGCTGATACACGCTTACAGAGGTCCAAGATGCAGGCAGTGATACAGCGCGCCGTCGCAGGGGCGCAGCAGGTTCTCCGGACGGCTTCGACCGTCAGCGAGCCGGTCACCAGCCGGCTGACCGCCGAGTTCCCCGCGCTGGCACCCGCCACGATCGCGCGCTGCGTCGCCGATACGTGGATCTGCGCGGAGCACCTGGGGCTCGCGGTCACGACGGGACTGGTCGAGCGGGTCGCGCGCGAGCATCTGCTCGGCCTGGTGAACTCGGTGCCGCCGTCCGGGCGATAGCCGGTTCGCCTGACCGCACTGACCTGCTGACCCGCCTGGTTCAGGCGCGCCACGGGAACGTACGGCGCGCGAACTGCCCGCGTCACATTGGCGTCGCGGTGCGCGAGTCTGAGAGGCTTGATTCGTGCCGGGCCGGCGCGGCTAAGTCTGCAGCGCGTACCCGGGCTGGATGGATGAGATCGGGCCCGCAGGCAACGCGGCAGGCGGGCGGAGTGGCCAACAAGGAAAAAGTGTGAGCCAACGCCGTAGCAAACCCCCCAGTGGCCAGGGCCCGCACGGTGATTCGAGCCGTGCCTCGCGCAATGGTCCGCGCGATGGACAACCAGCTCGCAGTGGCGCCGCAGGCGTGAGTTCGCCGCCGAACGCGCTATTCGCCGACATGCTCAGGGCAGCGCGCGAGTTGCTCGCGGTGCGCAGCCCGCTGGACGCAGAACTCATGGTCAGCGAGATTCTCGGTGCCTGGTGGGGGCAACGGCTGATTCGCGGGGAGCAGGGCAAACAGGTCACCCACGGCAGCCGCGGCGCGGACATCGAGGAACTCGTGGGTGAGGGCCTGGTCGCCTACGCCGCCGGCCAGGACAGCCCAGCGGCGCTTGCGCTGCTGGCGGGCATCGCCTGCCTCGGCACCGCCCGGCAGGCCGCGCAGGCGGAGCAGGCTGCGCTCGAGCTGATGGAGCGCGGCGTGCCCCGGCCGCGCTGGGCCGACCAGGTCGGCAAGATCGAGCCAGGTGACTGCTACCTCAACCGCGATACCTACGGTGACCACGACGAGGTGGTCTGCGTCTTCAGTTACGCGGGCGAGGAAAGGCACGCGCTAGTCGCCGCCGTGGACTACAACTTCGGCGGGATACTCCGTGACGGCTGGGTTACCTCGCAGGTGGACAAGCTGCTCGAACACGGACGCGCGACGGCGCGACGTCCCGGGGACACTGGCGGCAACGGTCAGGGTGCCTTCGAGGCCCTGCCGCCCGGGCAGGCGCGGCGCGTGCTCGAAGCCGCGATGACCGAGACCAACCGCGCCGGGGCTCTGCGCGTCAGCGAGTCCTTCGCCGGCTATCACGCGTTCATCAGGGCACGGATCCGCGCACTCCCACCCGGCCAGCTGGTGGCCGGGTCCATTGCGGGCGTCCCGGGGCTGGCGACGGGCACGACTGGCCCGGATGGCCTGGCCTGGAGCAGGGACCGCAGAGCCATGCTCGCGGCCGAGTTCCTCGCCTCCGATGAGGCCGAAGACCTGTCCGACCGGCAGGCGGCGAGCCGCTGCGCCGACCGCATCATCGATTACGGCTGCGACCACGATCTCCGCCGCCCGCTGCGGATGAGCCCCATCAAGGTGGAGCGGTTCCTGCTCGACTGGCTGCCGCGCAAGGTGGTGCTGAGCCCGGCGGAGCAGGAGGCCATGCCGCACGTACTCGCCGCATGGACGCGATGGGCCGGCCGGCGCAGCGGCCTGCCAGGAAGCGCGATCAGCGCAACCCTCGACGCGGTGTTCGAGTCCATCGGCACCTTCGCGCGGACGTACCGCGATCCGGAGTCGTTCGGCCTTGATCGTGACCTGGTCAACCGGCTGCTCCCCGACGGTGACCTGGAGGCGCTCGCGCGGCGCACATTCGCATTTCCGCTGCTCGCCGGCTGCCACGGCGAGTTGGATCTCGCCACTCTCGACCCCGCAGATCCAGCCGACCGCAGGAAGTTGCTTGCGGCCAGCCACGGCAGCGGCAGCCAGCCGAGCACGGGCCGACACGGTGCCTGGCGTGACGAAGCCATCCATATCGACCGTCACGTCGCGCTGGCGGAGCGGTTGTGGCGCGGCGAGCCGCCGGAACTGTGGGAGGCGGCGCAGCGGCTGCTCGATATCGGTACGGAACGGCACGAGGCTCTGCATGTGCTGATGGAAACCCTCGACGAGTCCGGCACGGACGAAGACGACATCGCGGCTGCCCTGAGCGACCTCCCGCCGGACACGTGACCGACCCGGGCCTGCCCGGATCTGCCCGGTCGGCGTTCCGGACGCGCCGGGACGACCTACACCCTGCCCGTCCGGCGCCGCCGTCCCCGGGCAACTACCCAATGCGCGCTTGGCTGCGTCCGCTACCCGTCGGCACGATCGCGGGCACACTGTGCAAATGGAAGACAGCCTGTACGTGACGCGGCCGCGTGGGCGTTTCCTGCCGACGAGGCTCACCCAGGGGCCCTGGGCGGCGGACCGTCAGCACGGCGGTCCGGTGGCCGCGCTGCTCGCGTGCGTGCTCGAATCCGCCGCTCCCGAGGACTGGCTAACGCCGCAGCTCTCCGTGGACTACCTGAGCGCGGTGCCAATGGCCGAGCTCGCCGGGGACGTCGAGGTGGTCAAGGACGGGCGCCGCACCCGTTGCGTAAATGCCAGCCTCAGTCACGACGGACAGGTTTACGCGCTGGCCCGGGCTTGGCAGGTTGCCCCGGGCCTGGTCCGGTCGACGACGCCCCCCGGACCAGCGGCGGCGCGCGACAGCACAGACACAGGCACTGCCGCGGCCGCATGCCCGGCAGCTCCGCCGCCGCCGGAGGAATCCTCATACGGCCGCGCGTCCTTCCGGTTCGGCTACCAGGAGGCGGTAGAGATGCGGTTCGTCCGCGGATCATTCCGCGAACGCGCTCCCGCGACGGCATGGGCGCGGCTGCTCGTGCCGGTTCTGCCCGACGCGGTGTCCTCGCCGCTGCAGCGGGCGGCCGGACTCGCCGACTTCGGCAGCGGGATCAGTGCCGTGCTGGACCGGGCCACCTGGAACTACCACAACCTCGACCTCTCCCTGCACCTCCACAGGCGCCCGGCGGGTGAATGGATCTGCCTGGAATCGGCTTCCCTGGTCGGGCCGGAAGGCGCAGGCACCTGCCGGACCACGCTGCACGACACCGCCGGGACCTTCGGCGCGGCGGCGCAATCCTTGCTCGCCACCGCCGTCAGCCGAGGGTGAACTCCCGAAAGGCGGCGCGGACGTCGGCTCCGGTCACGGTGGTCAGTTCGGCAGCGCTCGCGCGTTCACCGAGCCGCGCGACCCGCAGGTCCCTGTGCGCGCACGCGCGCTCGAACAGCGATCGCGCGAACCGGCCGTTGCCAAGCTCGTCGACCCGGCCCTGCGCGCACACCTCACCGAAGGTCTCGCCCGAGCCCGGCCAGGGCGTCCGAGTCGAAAACGTCGCCGGCGCAGCCCTGCCAGGTGCGTCGCAATGCTCTGCAACTCCGCGGCCGAGTAGCTCGGGAACCGTACGCGAGTGGCGAACCGTGACGCGAGGCCCGGATTGGTGGCGAGGAAGGACTCCATCGCGGCGGGGTAGCCGGCCAGCACCACGACAAGGCGGTCACGATCGTCCTCCGCCCGCTTGAGCAGGATCTGGATCGCCTCCGCGCCGAATGCGTCACCGCTGGAATACCCGCTGTTGCTGAGGGAGTATGCCTCATCGACGAACAGCAACCCGCCGAGCGCTGAGTCGATCAGCCTGTTGGTCTTGACCGCCGTCGAGCCGAGGTGCTCACCGACGAGGTCACCACGGTGCGCCTCGACCACCGAAGGACGAGAAAGCAGGCCAAGTGCGGCGAAAACACGGCCGAGGATCCTGGCGACACTCGTCTTTCCCGTGCCAGGCGGGCCGGTGAAGACGAAATGCCGGGCCGGCGGCGAGGCAGCCAGGCCCTGGCGCTCGCGCATCCGCGCTACCTGAAGCTGGGCGGCGATCGCCCGCACCTGCTGCTTCACGGGCTCGAGGCCGATGAGCCCATCGAGCTCGGCAAATGCGCTCGCCAATGTTGGGGTCTGCTCGTAGCCGCGGAAACGCGAGGTCAGTTCGGCGAAAGCGCGATCGGCGTCCGCAGCGCGGATGGTGATGAGCTCGGCCGGATCGGGATCTTGCCCGTTGCTGATGACCCGAACATCGCGCGCCTCCCCCGCCTTCTCGACAAAGCTGCGCACGAACCGCCCGTTGCCGAGGTCATCCACGATGCGACGGCGCGCCACCTCCTCGAAGATGCGCCACAGCGCGGGCCGTGCGTCCGCGTCGAGCACGTCGCCGCGCCGCTCCACGCACGACTCGGCGATCTGCAGCAACTCGGCGGGGGTGTAGCTGGGGAACTTCACGCGGGTGGCGAACCGCGACGCCAGCCCCGGGTTGCTGGCGAGGAAGTCCTCCATCTGCTTCTCGTACCCGGCGAGAATGATGACCAGGTCCTCGCGGTCGTCCTCGGCCCGCTTCAGCAGCGCCTGGACGGCCTCGTTGCCAAAACGGTCCGACTGCCCGTCGCCCTCGTTCACGAGGCTGTACGCCTCGTCGATGAAAAGGACGCCGCCGAGGGCGGAGTCCACAAGCTCGTTCGCCTTGATCGCCGTGGCCCCGAGAAACTCCCCGACAAGATCGGCCCGCTGCGCTTCGACCACGTACGGCGTGTCGAGCAGCCCGAAGGCATAGAAAATCTTGGCGATGACCCGCGCCACGGTGGTCTTGCCGGTGCCCGGCGGACCGAGAAGCACGAAGTGGCGCATCGGCTTGTCAGTCGTGTACCCCGCCAGGGCACGCATCCGGGCAGCCTCAATCGACGCGGCGATGGATCTGATCTGCTCCTTGACCGGTTCCAGGCCGATCATGCTGGCAAGTTCGGCCATCGCCTGGCCGACTGAGATCTCCGGCAACGCGGTCTCGATCGCGGCGGGGCCGGGCTCTTTATCCCGCGGCCTTGGGACGTCACCGGCCACCGCCTGCTCACGGACGGGACTCTCTGCCGAGTGGGCGTAGGCGCCGGCGATGCCGCCGCCACGCAGGCGCGTCCGGCCCTGCACGCGGTCGTCCTGCATGGCCTTTGCCAGCCGCCAACCGAGCACGACAACGGCGAGCAACCATGCGGTGCCGAGCCCGATGACCGCCAGGGACGGCCAGATTCGCAGGGCCGCGACACCTGCGGGCACCGACCAGAGCAGCGCCCACGCCACCGTCCTGCACGGCACGTACCAGCGGGCGAGTGTGGCGGTATGGGCCGCGGCCGCCACGGCGAACGGCAGCACGAGGAGCGGGGACAGGCGGCTCGCGTGCGCGCCCGCACCGACGGTGACCCCGACGAAGCCCCATACCGCGACCGACACCGACGCGGCCACGCTGCGCCGACCCTCGAGCACCGCGATGATCCCGAACCCGAGGGCGGCGAGCAGTATGAAGGGTGACGCGAGCCCAGCGAGGATAACGAACGCAACCAAAAGAAAGATCTTCAGGCCGAACGGCGCACGGGCGAACGCGGACCGAGCTCGGTTTAGCCAATTGTCCGCTGGGCGACTACCCGACCAGGATTTCTCGTGAGCCCGCAACCTGCTCCCTCGCACTCGTCCCTGTATAGCGCACATACGGCGGATGCGGCAGCACCCACGCTGTTGCATGGGCACAACCCGCGTAAGGGCCAGGCCAGAACTGGCTGGCTTGCGTTCCTATCGTTCCTATGGCACCCCCGCCCCATCCTGGCTGGGTCCTTACAACAGATGACTACCCAACGCGGTTGCGCGACGTCGGCCGGGCTCACGTATCCCTCCCCCACCCGTTACCGCGCGCTGTCACAAATAAGCAAAATGGTGCGGCCAGCTTACCTATTCTCGCGGTCGGCATGCTGGAAGCCGTGGTGGTGTCTAGCCTTGCGAGGTGATGGGGATTGGTGGGCGTGGCGGGACGGAATTCCGCGTTGGTCCCGCCCAGTGAGTCAGGCCGGTGCGTCAGGCCGGTGCGTCAGGCCGGTGCGTCAGGCCGGTGCGTCGGGTGGTCTCACGGACGAACGCGGCAATTACCTCACCGAGCCGCTCGCCCGCGTCCTCCTGCAGGAAATGGCCCGCCCCAGCCATAACCGGGTGGTGGCGGCCCGCTGCGCCGGGGACATTCTCAGCTGCAACCGCTGGTGGAGCCGCAGCCTTCGCATACGTAGCAGCTACCCGCCGGGCGCATTTTTGTGCCGCAGGTAAGGCACAGCGGCGCATCTGCAGTACGGCCTTGCTGTTCTTCGATCAGCTCCATCGACGAGTGCGCGTGGGCAGGCTCCGCGGCGCGCGGCAACCGTCCGGGACGCTTCTGTTCAACGGGCGCAGACTGTGCCATCGCCTCCGGGTCCGCCTCGGCCAGTTCGGCCGTGTCTTCCGCGGCGAGCTGGGCGCTGCGCTCAGCCGCGGACAAAATGCCGAGTTCGGCCCGATCCTCGTCAGACAGGTGATCAAGCGCGAGCCGGCGGAAGATGTAGTCCAGCACCGAACTGGCGATCCGGATGTCGGGATCGTCGGTGAGCCCGGCAGGCTCGAACCGCATATTGGTGAACTTCTCCACCCAGGTCCGCAATGGTACCCCGTACTGGAGGCTGATCGAGATGGCCATCGAGAAGGCGTCCATCACGCCCGCCAGCGTCGATCCCTGCTTGCCGAGCTTGAGGAAGACCTCGCCGGGCCCGTCGCCGGGATAGGTTGACGCGGTCATATACCCCTCGGCGCCGCCGACCGAGAACGAGGTCACCGTCGCGGTGCGCTGCTTCGGTAGCCGACGGCGCACCGGCGGGGTCTCGTGCTCGGCCGTCCCCTGCCGCGCGGCTGCCGGCCCCTGCCGCCTGCCTGCTGTGTGGCCGCCGGCCTCGGCACCCGCGAACTTCCTCCCGGCCGCCGAGAGCGGCTGCCCTACCTTGCAGTTGTCGCGGTAGATCGCCAGTGCCTTCAGGCCGAGCTTCCAGCCCTCGAAATAGACGTGCTCAATGTCCTCGACAGTGGCGCTCTCCGGCATGTTGACCGTGTTGTGATTGACGATGCCATTTGCCACGAAGGCATGCGTTTGAGGAACTGAGAGGTCGTAAACCTCGGCTTCGCCAGCATCCGCCACCGAAACCACCGGGGAGAAGTGCAGGTTCCCGTCAATGACCTGGCGGAGCCAGGCAGGAAGCTCGACACCCGGCAGTGTCGCAACACGCTCGATCGTAGAGCGGCACACCTGCTGCGTGCGGGTGTCAAGCAGGAATGTAAACTCCGATCGCCAGCTGCGCAGACCGTTGCGACCGCGTGTCCCGAGCGGGATCATCTCGTAGAGTTCGCGCCCGGTGAGACCCGGAACGATATCCACGGTGGCGGACTTACAGCTCATCCGCGAGTAGTCGGCGCCCCGCCCAGCCTTCTCCGGCTCGAGGAACGGAACGAGGCCGGCCATGAACTGGCCCTGCGTTCCCGCTGCGTAGACCTCGCCGCAAACCTTTCCGTTCTGTTCCTGGCGCTTTGTGACGCGCCCGCTTATCACGCCGAGATTCGTCATTACGGCCTGCAGGTCGTCGAGGAGCCCGGGGCTGTCCAGGCAGATGGCCCATTTAGGCGCAGTCGTCATCGAGACATCGGCGTCCAGGGCAAGACCCTGCAGGAAGGCGAGCACCATCTCACGCGGTGACATTAGAACCGCGTCTGGGATGCGCTTGTCCGAGGCGTGCAATCCGCATCCTAGGGCTGCCAAGAACTCCACCACAGCCTTGGACGAGACCACTACTCCGGGGCATTTGCCGGGATCTGCAGTGATTCTCGCCTCTAGGCCGAACACCGAATACCACGCATCGCTGACCCGCCGCAGGACCTCGGGCACCGAGTTGGTAATGGTTATAGTCCAATTGATGCGGGCCGTCTGCCCTTCCGATGCGTACGCACCAAGCAGGAAAGCTAGTTCCTCGGTCATCTCCCCCGGAAGTGTTACCGGCTCCTGACTCCCATCGAGCGGCGACACCATTACGTGCCGCAGGCTGGCAGGGGTCGTCGCCCACAACTCAGCTCCATATTGGATTGCGACCGCGTCGCCCTCGTGGGTCTCGCCGAGCGTCCTCCAGCGCAGGTCACCTCCGGCCGCGACGAGCAGCCGGTGCGGATTTGTCCCGGTAATCGTGTGGCCTGAACGGAGCCGGACCCGGCGCACCGGGCGAACGCCACCGTAATAGAACGCGTCGGTCTTGCGGTCTCCGTCCAAGGACGAGATCACCAGCCGCTCCCTGCGGAACGTGTCTTCTTCCTCGTCCCTATGCAAGATGCTGATTCGAATCAGGCCATCTGAGGACGGAACGAGCGTGTCACCGGTCACGCACTTGCTTATGGCTCCACTGAGAAAGGGCTGCACCGTAGCCATCATCCGGACATGGCCCATTGGCTTGATCGCGCGCTCACCCATCGCGCAGTCGAATACTTCGTAGTCCTCCTGGCGCAGCCCCGGCGCGTCCACCACATGGCCGTGCTCGGCGATGTACTCGATGACAGCCTCGATCTGCTCGGGCTGGTAGCCGAGGTTCGTCAGGGCGCGCGACACGGTCTGGTTGACGATCTGCATGGATCCCCCGCCGACCAGTTTCTTGAACTTGACCAGGGCCAGGTCCGGCTCGATGCCTGTGGTGTCACAGTCCATCATGAGGCCTATGGTGTTGTGACTCACCATCCCGTTCGCAACGTACGTGACATTCTCTGGAACGGACAGATCGTACGTGGGTTGCACGCCACCATCGTCGTTTGCGGCGATCCGCTCATAGAGATATTCGAGCGCCTCGCCCAGCCGCTCGTCGACAGTTTCCTCGAAGATCCGTTGCGCCAGCGTCCGCGGGACTCCGCGAGCTTTGCGAAGCGACTGAAATACCGCATTCCGTTGCCGACTGCCCACCGGCGTCAGCTCTTCCCACACTGCCCTGGGCAGGTAGATGTAATCGTTCGCCGATCGATCCGGTTCCAATTCTGCCACGACGCTGGCCTTACGCTCGCCGATGAAACCAATCCGCTGGTCGAAGTTGAGAGCGGCGTCGATATTACGCAGTCGAATCACGAAGATGGATCCGCTCCAACCGCTCCCGATCAGCTGGGTGGTCGTGGCAAGACCAAGAGCCAGCATGAGGCTCCGTACCTCTGCCGCAAATGTCTCGTGTGCGGTCGACAGGCTCGGTACGCCTTGGAGCACAGCCCCGTCTGCTTCGAACAGGCCGCACACGAAAGAGGCGTACACGTCCGGGTTGTTGGTCTCAAGGATCACCGAGGGTATGTGCGGGATCCCGCTGGCTTGGTGAGCCTCGCCAGGCAGCCCCTTGGCGAAGCCGGCCGCCTGCCACCAGCGGGCGAGCCGCACCGACGGCAGCAGCACCTCGCGGTAACCCTCCTCCGCCGTCACCACGGGCTCTAGCCCGAAGAGCGACTTGGCGAGTACCTCGAGCCGCGCCGCTACATCGAGATCGGTGCCGGCGACATAGAGCCTGATCCCCTTTGCATCCAGGCTGCCATCGCCCATGAAATATCCGGCGAGTTCCGCCATTTCGGGCGTCACCTGGTCAGGCACCCGCAAACTGCGGTCGCCGACGTAATGGGTCTGATCCAAGATGGGGAGTGGCACCCGTCGGGTCGTACCTACCATCGTGCCTAGCTGCATCGGAACCACGTCACCGGGGACAATGTCGGCCAAGCGCTTCCATACCCGCGCACCGGTATGCGTGTCAACCACCTTCACGCGATGCGCGAGGGTCCCCTGTACCTTGTATCCACCCTCGGTCCGGATAAGGCGCGTCGGCTCCTCGCCGTTGACAAAAAACCGTGTCGCGAGCCTCGGGCCCTCGTCGGTGGACACCATTAGTTCGATGTCCTGCCAGCGATCCCCGTATTCCTCACCCAGTTCAGCGAGGCGAGCAAGGCCCCGCCCGGTAGTGATAAGACTGTCCCCCGTGAGGCAGCCAGTAGGCGCGAGTAGACTACTTTGCGCGTTTCTATACCCGTTTTCCTCACCCAGGGCGAGGCACTCCCGCCACGCCGTGGTGGCGGCGTCGAGAATTTTCTCTCCCATGCCGCCATGCGCGCGGACTGTATCGTTCGCCGCGGCATGCTTTCGCATCACGCGCTTATGCGCGACGGCGTTTCGCGGGTACCCGTCGTACGGTCCGACGGCCGCGGCCAATTCGGCGGACCGCTTGTAAGCGGTGCCGGTTAGCAGCGAGGTGACAGCAGCCGCGATTGCCCGGCCGCCCGGGGAGTCGTAGGCGTGGCCCGTCGCCATCAGCAGCGCACCAAGATTAGCATAACCGATGCCAAGCTGGCGGTAGGCACGGGTCGTCTCGGCGATCTTCTGCGTCGGGAAGTCGGCGAACGTGATGGAGATATCCATCGCGGTAATGATGAGCTCGACGATCCGGGCGAAACGTTCAGTGTCAAAAGTGTCGTCCTCGCGCAGGAATTTCAATAGGTTGATGCTGGCGAGATTGCACGAAGAATTGTCCAAATGGATATATTCTGAGCACGGATTACTTGCAGTTATCCGGCCTGATTCCGGGCAGGTGTGCCAGTCGTTAATGGTGCCGTCGTACTGAATTCCGGGATCGGCGCATTCCCATGCCGCCTGTGCCATCTTGCGGAACAGCGTCTTGGCGTCGATCCGATCGACGACTTCACCCGTCCTCCTGGCGAGCAGGTCGAACTGCCCACCCGACTCGACTGCTTCCATGAACTCGTCGGAGACGCGGACCGAGTTGTTGGCATTCTGGTACTGAACACTCGTAATGTCCTGGCCGCCGAGGTCCATGTCGAACCCGGCGTCACGCAAAACCCGGACCTTTTCTTCCTCCCGAGCCTTGGTTTCAATGAACTCGCCGACATCCGGGTGATCGACATCCAGCACGACCATCTTGGCGGCACGCCGGGTGGCGCCGCCCGACTTGATGGTCCCCGCCGAGGCGTCCGCACCGCGCATGAACGAGACCGGGCCGCTCGCGGTGCCACCCGACGAAAGCAGTTCCTTGCTGGAGCGGATGCGGGACAAGTTAACGCCAGAACCCGATCCGCCCTTGAAGATCAGGCCTTCTTCCTTGTACCAGTCGAGGATCGAGTCCATCGTGTCGTCGACTGCGAGGATGAAACAGTTGTGCACGCGAAGGTTGCCAGAAAGGTACTCGCCGCTCTCGGTCTGGATGTCATAGACCTGCATCGGGCCTATTCTTTCGGCGAATTTGATCTCAGCCAGCCGCTGGTTCGGCCCCCCGGACTCAGGATCCGTCCACAGCAGATGGTCGCCGGACCGCAGCTCCCCAGCCTCAACGAAACTGCCATCGACCAGATTCTCCGACCGCCAGACGAGATGGTCGGCCGTTACATCCAGGGTGTGGCCCGCCTTCGTGTGCAGGCGCAGCACGTCCTTCACGCCGTTGGCCTTGGTCGCGACGATCCGGGTCACGCCATGGGCGTCGTAGACCTTGCCCCCTCTGGCATCATCTTCGACGAGCTTGCCAATAGGAACCAGGCCGGCTGGCGTGCTCACCGGCGCGTCGTAGGGCTGGCAGGCGGAAACCTGCTGCGGAGAGGTGGTCCCTACGTTGAACCAGACCGGTGAGTTGAAGCTGAAGACCTGGTGGATGAGGGCGTGCTTCAGCTCGTGATCGAAGATCTCCGCGTCTTCGTCGGTGGCGAAGTAGCCGTTCTCCTTGCCGGTCGTGACATAGACATTTGCGACACGGTCGACGAGTTGCTTGAGACTCCACTCACGCTGCGGGGTACCGACCGCGCCGCGAAAGTACTTGGTGGTGACGATGTTGGCGGCGTTGATGGACCAGAAATCAGGAAACTCCACTCCACGCTGCTCGAAGTTGACCGAGCCGTCCCGCCAGTTGGTCATGACGACGTCCCTGCGCTCCCAGGTCACCTCCTCATAGGGATGGATGCCAGCCTTCGAATAGATGCGCTGGCTCGTCAGGCCACCAGCCGCTCCCTTGCGTGTGCCCTTGCCGCCGTTGCCACCCCGCCCGGCCCGGCCGCTCGCCGTCTCCGTCATTTGCTCCCCCTCCCGGGACCCAGCTGAATCCTTCTCGGCCCTTGCGGGCCGCCGCCGACTATTCACCGCGCCGACCCGTGGCCGGGCGCAGGCTGCCTCCCTGACCGCTCACCGCGTCCGCACCGCCACATCCGCAGGTTCATGCCGACCCGCCGCACTGCCTGACTCTTCAGTTGCGCTAGCGCTCGTTGCCACGTCCGGTGCGCCCGCCGCCGGACCGCTCGCGTCAGGTGCGCCCGCCGCGGGACCGCTCCTGCCGACTCCGCCCGCCGCGGGACCGCCCTCGCGCGCCGTCGGGAAACGTTGCTCGTCATGGGCGGCCCGAAGAAGGGCAATCTCCTCTTCGAAGTCAGCAAGCGATTCAAAGCCTCTGTACACGGAAGCGAACCGCAGATACGCGACCTCGTCGAGCTCGCGGAGCGGCCCCAGGATCGCAAGACCAACCTCATGTGATGCGATCTCCGCGCAGCCGCGCGCCCGGATCGTGTCCTCGGCCTGCTGCGCCAGGACTGCGAGCTGGTCCTCGTCGACGGGGCGTCCCTGGCATGCCCGCCGTACACCTCGGATGATCTTGTCACGGGCGAACGCCTCGGTAACGCCGCTCCGCTTCGCCACCATCAAGATCACAGTCTCCTGAGTGGTGAACCGGCGCCCGCATTCCGTACACGACCTGCGGCGGCGGATCGCGGTGCCATCCTCGGCCGTCCGGCTGTCGATGACCCGGCTGTCCGGGTTTCTGCAGAACGGGCAGTGCACCTACGCCTCCGGACCGTATAACACAACCTGTGGAAGAACTACAGCCTTGTAACTACTATATATTGTGGTAACGGTACGACAGACAGGGGTGTGACCGCAACCGCAACCCGCCGGTCGGCCGACCCGATGCGGCAACTGGTGCCGCCGCAGCATAGCCAGGCGGGCCGGTCATGCGTGGCGTGGCTGTGCTATTCGCCCCGCTATTCGCCGCGTTTTCAGCCCTTCGGTACCCAGAGCCGCTGGCCGACTGCGATCTCCGCGCTCGGCAACGCGTTGATGTCGCTGATCTGCTGCACGACGAGTCTCGGGTCCGCGTCAGGTTCGGCGCGCGCGGCGATCGACCAGAGTGTGTCGCCAGGCCGCACCACAACCTTCGACAAGTCCTTCTCGTACACGCTTGGTGGCACGCCTGACCTGGTCGCGGCCGCGCCGCCCGCCGCCGCCAGCCAGATCAGGCCGACGGCGAAGACGAGGAAGCCGACAAGCACGATCCTGCCGCGCCGGGTGAGCCTGAGTGCAGGTGCGGCGGTACTAGTTGCGGTCATCGCGGTCTCCCTCCGAATAGGAACACACGTTCGATCGTACGTGCGTTCGATCGAACACAGGTACGGTTGTATCGCAGGGGTACGACAGTTTCCACAACCATCGAACAGGTGTTTGAGGTGTCATACGAGAACCGCTAACGTCGGCTCCGTAAGCCAACACAGCCCGCGCACGCCGGCAGGTCAGCGGAAGGGCGATCGCAGCGGAAGGGCGATCCGCGGTCCCGTCGGCAGCACTCGCTCGTGAACAAGCAAACGCAGCCGTGCATCAGGCAACGGCCGTTAGGAGACCGCGGAGATGACCAGCAACGACAACAGCGGCGCGGCGCGGAGAAGCCCAGGCCGGCCGCCCAAACACCCGCTGGACCCAGTGGTGACACCCCGGAGGAAAGGGAAAAGGAAAAACCCGGCCGTCGTGGAGTTCCCCGACCAGCCCGATCCGGCGCATGTGCTCACCTGGCGGCAGCGCCGAGTTCTGCAGGTGATCCGTGAGTCTGTGCAGCGCAGGGGTTACCCACCATCGATGAGGGAAATCGGCGAGGCGGTCGGCTTGACGAGCACATCGAGCGTCAGTTACCAGTTGTCCACCCTGCAGAGCAAGGGCTATTTGCGCCGCGACCCGAACCGGCCGCGTGCGGTCGAAGTCAGGCTGCCGGGCAAGCCACCGGTGCGGGCGGGCGCAGTGGCCGATGATATCGACGATGCGATCGCTGATGGCGTCATCGACCGGGACGAAGCCGGAACAGAGGCAGCACGCGACACCGCGTACGTTCCGCTCGTCGGGCGTATCGCCGCTGGCGGCCCGATTCTCGCGGAGGAGGCTGTGGAGGACGTATTCCCGCTGCCCAGGCAGGTCGTCGGTGAGGGGACGCTCTTCCTGCTCAAAGTTGCCGGTGACTCGATGATCGAAGCCGCCATCGCGGATGGCGACTGGGTCGTGGTGAGGCAGCAGCCTGTCGCGGAGAATGGCGACATCGTGGCCGCCATGATCGACGGTGAGGCGACTGTGAAGACGCTCAAGCGTAAGGACGGCCATGTCTGGCTGGTGCCGCAGAACGCGGCTTACGAACCGATCCCCGGCGACGAGGCCGCGGTGCTCGGCCGGGTCGTTGCAGTCTTGCGCCGCGTGTGAGACCGGGCCGGGCGCTGATCACGCGACCGCCTGAAGCGCGACCAACCGGGCCAGCGGCGGGCAGGTCCGGGCCAACGGCGGGCAGGTCCGGGCCAGCGGCCCTGGGCCCAACGCCCTGTGCGCAATCAGTGATCCGCCGCGCGAGCGCGCAGGCAGTGGCCCCGAGCGGCGCGACAACAACTTACTCGCCGCCTGAGCAAGATCATGGCGAGGACCTTATGAACGAGAGCGCCCACGGTCGCGGGCCGAACGGCAAAACCGTTACCCACAACCGTAGCTACGCTGACGCTGGGCCTCCGTTCCGTTACGACGCACGACGGGCGGACCGCGGACCCCCGCCCGCGGACCCGGCGCCAGCGCCGACAAACCCGCCGCCGCTTGCGTCAGTCCGGTACGACGTTGACCAGCTTGGGCGCCCGGACTATCACCTTTCGGATGCCACTCCCGCCTAGAGCACGCTCGACCCCAGCGGTAGCGAGCGCCAGCGATCGCAATTCGTCCTCGGAGATGCCCGGCGGCACCTGTAGCCGGTCCCTGACCTTACCCGCCACCTGCACCACACACGTCACCGATTCCCTGACGAGCAGGGCAGGATCCGCCAGCGGCCAGGCAGCCATCGCCACCGAAGGCGCACGCCCGAGGATCTCCCAGCACTCCTCCGCGGTGTAGGGCGCGAACAGCGACAACAGCACCGCCGCCGTCTCCGCGGCCTCTCGCACCGCAGGGTCGCCCGCGCCAGCCCCGGAGTCGATTACGCGGCGTGCCGCGGTGACCAGTTCCATCAGCCGGGCGACCGCAACGTTGAACCGGAAGCTCTCTACCAGGCGGGTGAACTCATCGATGACGTGGTGGGTCACCTTGCGCAGTTCGGTGTCACCGGTGGCGGGGCCGGCGCCACCAGGCCCATTCGGTGATGCGGCACGCACATCGCTAGCCAGCCGCCACACCCGGCCAAGGAACTTGACCGATGCGGCCGGGGACACGTCAGCCCAGTCGACGTCGTCTTCGGGCGGGCTCGCGAACACCATGGTGAGCCGGATCGCGTCGACACCGTGCGCCGCCACCTGCTCACCCAGGTCGACGCCGTTGCCCAGCGACTTCGACATCGCGCGGCCCCGGTTGATCACCTGCCCCTGGTTGAGCAGCCGGGTGAAGGGCTCGGTGAACTCCAGCATGCCCATGTCGTAGAGGACCTTGGTGAAGAACCGCGCGTAGAGCAGGTGCAGGATGGCGTGCTCGACGCCACCGACATACTGGTCGACTGGGCACCATCGCCGGACCGCGGCGACGTCGAACGGTCCTTCCTCATACGAGGGCGAGCAGTACCGCAAGAAGTACCAGGACGAGTCGACGAACGTGTCCATGGTGTCGGTGTCCCTGCGCGCGGGACCCGCGCACTTGGGGCACTCCACGTTCACCCAGTCGGCCGCGGCGGCCAGCGGCGACACGCCCTTCGGTACGAGATCCTGGCCGCGCAGGTCGGGCAGGACCACAGGCAACTGTTCGTCGGGCACGGGGATCTCGCCGCAGGATGGGCAGTGCACAATCGGGATCGGCGTTCCCCAGAATCGCTGCCTGGACACCAGCCAGTCACGCAGCCGGTAGCTGACCGCGGCCCTGCCAAGGCCCCGCTGCTCCAGTATCTCGATGATGGCGCGGATGGCGTCCGCCTTGGCCAAGCCGTCGAGCGGCCCGGAGTTGACCAGCGTGCCCGCACCGGCCGTGGCCACGCCCGTCTGTGCCGGATCTGGCTCGCCGGTGTCGAGCACGACGCGCACCGGCAGCCCGAACGTCCGGGCGAAGTCCAGATCGCGCTGGTCGTGCGCGGGCACGGCCATGATCGCACCCGTGCCGTAATCCGACAGCACGTAGTCGGCTGCCCACACCTGGATCCGCTCGCCGTTCACCGGGTTGATCGAATAACGACCGAGGAAAATCCCGGTCTTCGGGCGCTCGGCCGACTGGCGCTCGATATCGGAAAGCTTGCGCACCTCGGCCATATACGACCGCAGCCCAGCCAGGCGATCCGGGGTGCACAGCTCTTCGGCCAGCGGCGAGTCGGCCGCCACGACGAAGAAGGTGGCACCGTACAGCGTGTCCGGCCGGGTGGTGAAGACGGTTACCGGCTCATCGCGCCCCTCGATCGCAAAGTGCACCTCGGCGCCTTCGGAGCGGCCGACCCAGTTGCGCTGCATGAGCAGGACGCGCTCCGGCCACTTCCCCTCGAGCTGCGCCATGTCCTTGAGCAGTCGGTCCGCGTATTCAGTGATCTTGAAATACCACTGGGTCAGCGTGCGCCTGACGACCTCGGCGCCGCACCGCTCACACCGCCCGTCGATCACCTGCTCGTTGGCGAGCACGGTCTGGTCGACCGGGCACCAGTTCACATAGCCGTCGGCGCGGTAGGCGAGGCCACGCTCGTGCAGTCGCAGGAAGAGCCATTGGTTCCAGCGGTAGTACCCGGGGTCGCAGGTATGCAGCCGGGTAGACCAGTCGAAGGCCACAGCGTAGCGGCGGAACGAGGCCGCCTGTGTCTCGATGTTGGCGTAGGTCCAGTCGGCCGGATGGGCATTGCGCTTGATCGCTGCGTTTTCCGCCGGCAACCCGAACGCGTCCCAGCCGATCGGATGCAGGACGTTGAACCCGCGATGAAATAGGTACCTGGCCACCGCGTCGCCGATCGCGAACGCCTCACCGTGCCCCATGTGCAGGTCCCCGGACGGATAGGGGAACATGTCCAGCACATAGGAGCGCGGCCTGATATCTGCCGGGTCGTGGGACGCGCGGAACGGTCCGATCTCCGCCCAGCGGGCCAGCCACTTGTCCTGGACATTACGCGGGTCGAATTGCGGGCCCGCTCCCGCGATGTCGGCGGCTGTCATCGTTCCCTCACGGCTTGTCGATCCTGCGCGACTTGTCGATCCTGCGCGACGTGCTTCCCGAGCCCGAGCCCGCACCGTGCTCATGCGGCCCAGGACGGCGCTCCGAAGATGGTGCTGCTAACACATTGCCGCGCTGCAAACACGGTGCTGCAAACACGGTGCTGCAAAAAAAGTGCCCCCCGGTCACGAGGGGCAGCCGCGCCGACAGCAGCAGGGCCGACGCGGCTAAGCAAGGACCAGGCAACCGGGACGCATGGTGTCAGGGTAGCCCACGATGTGTCCAGCCAGTACGCCAACTCGTGACCAGATCGGGCCGGCCCGACGACCGTCTCGCCTTGCCAGGTGCTTCCTTCAATTACCTAACGGCTGCCGCCCCGCGCGTCAACAGCGCTTCCGCGCCGCTTGCGGCGACAGGCCCCGGCGTCCGCCCGGCAGGGTGACGGGCCTGGCCCAGCAAGCCCACCCGGGGAGTGGATCATGGGGCTGAGATTACGAGGCGCCGCAGCGGCGCGACCGTTCGGTGACAGTACCGCTATGGCGCCGTCGCTTGGCCGCCAGTGCATGACCGGACGCGGCGTGACTAGAGTCAATACCCGTGATTGATCAATGACGGGCGGGCAGTACCTCGAACCGGCGGACTGGTTCGCCACGCTTCCGAGCGTGTATTTGGCGGCGGGGGCGCTCATCACCGGCCCGGGCGGCGAGGTCCTGCTTGTCAAGCCCAACTACCGTGACCATTGGGCACTGCCGGGCGGCATCTGTGAGCAGAGCGAGGCCCCGCACGAAGGATGCGCACGAGAACTACTCGAAGAACTAGGCCAGGTGATCCCGGTCGGCCGACTGCTCGTGGTCAACTGGACGGCACCCGGCGGCCCGCGGCCCAAGTCGATCATGCATCTGGTATTCGACGGCGGCACCCTGCGAGACGGTAGTGAGATCCGGTTGCAGTACGAGGAACTCGACGAGTTCAGGTTCGTCGAGCCGGGTGAAGTCACCTCATTCCTGCCGCCGTATGGAGCGCCGCGGGTGATTGCAGCGCTGCGCGCCCGGGACGACGGGGTGGTGATCTACCTGCCGTCTGGCGAGGCACCCCATCCGTGATCGCGGTAAGTTCTCGGCGAATGCTTCCAGGAAGCTACCGCGATCACGAGATGCCTCAACATGCCGCAGCGGCGACAACCACCTCGCCCGGACCCGGCGCCAGCCCGCGCAGCCGTTAAGAGAATGCGCAGCCGCACCGGTGACCGCGGAGTCGGGTTGTCACGGCGCCGCGAGCGAATCTGGCTGGATATACCGAGTGTGGTTCCATACGGCTCCGCGGGGGTACGCCGGGGCTGGCAGGATGCCTCGCCCGGAAGGCGGTGGAGTCGGTGGGCCTGCCCGCTCTCCCGCTTGCTGACATCAACCTGTCCGAATACACCTTCTGGGGGCGGCCGCCGGCCGAGCGGCAAGCGGCCTTCGCGCTCCTGCGGGCGCAACCGCGGCCGGTCTTCTTCGCCGAACCGGATGCCCCTCGGCGTTCGGACCGCCCGGCGCGGGTTTCTACGCGCTGGTGAAACACGCCGACGTGATCGGGGCGAGCAGGAATCCCGGGGTGTTCTGCTCCAGCGGCGGAGCGACCAGCATCATCGACATGCCGGCCGAGTTCGCCGAGTACTTCGGCTCGATGATCAATATGGACGACCCCCGGCACGGGCGGCTGCGCCGGATCGTATCGCGCGCCTTCACGCCGCGGATGATCAAGAAGTTCGAGAGCGACGTGCAGCGGACGGCAGGGCGGATAGTAGACGACCTGGTCGATCATGGGCCGTGCGATTTCGTCACCGAGGTGGCCGCCCAGCTTCCCCTGAAGATCATCTGTGAGATGATGGGTATCCCCGGTGATCACTACCAGATGGTCCTTGATGACACGAACATGATCCTCTCGGGTGCCGATCCGGAGTTCATCGGCGACAACTTCGACGGGACCGCCATCAAGATCCTCGCGGCTGGCCAGGAACTCGGCCAGCTGGTGCGGGACCTCGCCGTCGAGCGCACCAGGCGCCCCGCGGATGACCTTCTGTCCGCCCTGGTCACCGCGAACATCGAGGGCGAGGCCCTCACGTTCGCCGAGCTTGCATCGTTTTTCATCCTGCTCATCGTGGCCGGCAACGAGACCACCCGGAACGCGATCTCGCACGCGCTCACCCTGCTCACCGATTTCCCCGCGCAGCGCAGCTTACTGCTCGAGGACTTCGAGGCCAGGATCGGCAGGGCGGTCGAGGAGATCGTGCGCTTCGCCTCGCCCGTCATCTTCATGCGCCGGACCCTCACCCGGGACCATGAGCTCGGCGGCCACCAGTACCGTGAGGGCGACAAGGTCGTGCTGTTCTACTGGGCGGCCAACCACGACGAAACCGTCTTCGCCGAGCCCGGGGCGTTCGACATCCTCAGGAACCCGAACCCGCACGTCGGGTTCGGCGGGCCCGGGCCGCATTTCTGCCTCGGCGCGCACCTGGCCCGGCGGGAGATCACCGTGATGCTGCGCGAACTGCTTGGCCGCGTGCCCGACATCCGGGCGGCGGGTGAGCCGGACCGGCTGCTGTCCAGCTTCATCAACGGCATCAAGCACCTGCCGTGCGAGTTCACGCCGCGGTGATGCCGCCCGCCGCCGGCCGACCGCGGTTGGCTGTCAGCCTGCGACGAGGTCGGCCGCTTGCTGCGCGGCCGGGTGGGCGGTCGGGTGAGAGACCGGCGGGGCGGCGGGCTCCCAGCTGGGCCGCAGCGGCATGCCCGCATTGCCCTCGGCATCGAGTCTCGCGCACAGAACCTGGTGCAACTGGATCTGGTTGCGCTCGAAGCCGAGCCGTGACCCGGCCATGTAAAGGCGCCATACCCGGGCAGTGCTCTCGCCCACCTCGGCGACCGCTTCCCCCCAGTGCGCGTCGAGGTTCTCACACCAGTCGGCCAGGGTCATCGCGTAGTGCTCGCGAAGGTTCTCCTCATGGCGCACCTCAAAACCAGTGTCATGCATGACGGAGACGAGGTGCCCTGGTCCCTCGAGCTCACCGTCGGGGAACACGTACCTGTTGATGAAGCCGCCCTGACGTATCGCGGGCTCGCGGTTGTCCGGCCTGGTGATGCAGTGATTGAGCAGCCGCCCGCCCGGCTTCAGCTTCCGGTAGAGGAAGGAAAAGTAGCTGGGCAGATTTGCCTTGCCGATGTGCTCGGTCAGCCCGATCGAGCTGACCGCGTCGAAGCCGGACTCCGTCACGTCGCGGTAGTCGAGGTGGCGCACCTCAGCGAGATCGCGGAGGCCCGCGACCTCGATCGCGCGGCGTGCCCACTCGGCCTGCTGACGTGACAGGGTCACCCCGAGCGCGCGGACCCCGTAGTCACGCGCCGCGTGCATGACCATACCGCCCCAGCCGCAGCCCACGTCGAGCAGCCGCATGCCCTTCCGCAACCCCAGTTTCCGCGCGACCAGATCGAATTTGTACGACTGCGCCTCTTCGAGCGTGGCGTCGGCGCTTGGGTAACAGGCGCAGGTGTACGCCATCGACGGGCCGAGCACCCACTCGTAGAAGCGGTTCGACACGTCGTAGTGGTGCGAGATCGCACCGGCGTCGCGCTGCTTGGTGTGCCGCCGCCCGACCAGCCACCGCCGACCCGGGCGCACCTCCTGCGGGGGCGGCGGCACCCGTGGGACGAGGAGCTTCACCCCGCCCAGCTCACGCAGCAAGCGCAGCCGTTGCGGCCAGTCCAGGTCGGTAATCTGTGCTCTGGACAGGCGGACGAGGGCGGTATACATGTCGCCCTCGACGCCGAGGTGCCCGGACACGTACGCGCGGGCAAGGCCGAGCGCACCCGGCGCCTGCGCCAGATAGGAGACGGCGACCGGAGAACGGACCGTTACCTTTATGCCGGCGCCTGGATCGCCCGCGGTGCTCCCGTCGTACGCCTGGAACTCGACCGGCGAGCCGGGCCCGGCGACCCGTTCGAAGACGTCAGCCAGTGCCATGTTTTCCAATCCTCCTCCCAGCCGTGTCCGGCTACCGTTATCCGCTGCTACCGGTATCCACCGCTACCGCCCGCGCACGCACTTATCGTAGAGGCCGAGCAGGCGCGCGCCCGGATCGTAAGCACGCTTCAGTTCCCGGTACTCCTGTCCGTTGTACTGCCGCCAGAATTCGTCCTCGGTGTAGTAAGCCGTCGAATACAGTCCCTTGCGGCCGCCGAGCGCGAAGACCTCGTCCTCGATAAGCCGGTTGTGATAGCCATCGGACTGGCCGGGCTCGAGCGGAACAGTCCCCCAGAAGCCGAAGTTCACGTAGACGTGGCCGGGCTCCAGCGGATATAGCGGCCAGCTCGCACCGCTGCGAAGCCGCAGCGGGCATAGCCACACGGGCCTCATGCGGACTTCACGGAAGAAGAAGTCAAGGAAACCCGCGCCATTCTCGACCGGGATCTCGACGTCCTGAATGACATCCTCCCTCGCGCTGACCTGGCGCGACTTGTTCATCTGCGCGGTGAGTCCGTGCCTGCGGTCGAAGGCGACGAGCCGCCGGTACACGTCTGAACGCCGGTATCTGCGCGGCCACATCCGGCGGATCGCCGGGTTCTGGACGCCGAATGGGCGCGAGCACCAGAACCAGTCGGTGTCCCATCGCCACAGGTAGTCGCGGACTGTCAGGAAGTCCTCCCGGTACCGCTGGACGGACCGATAGTAGATCTGCTGCCCGGTGTAGTCACTTAGCCACGGTGCGACGCTGCTGAAGGTCCCCAGGGTGAGGTACAGCTCATCGGGCCCGAAGGCGATCCCGTCGATGAAATCGACCGGCGCGCCGTCGACCGCCTGGTCCGCGGCGATCTGACCGACCGCGCTCATGCAGTCGTCCAGGCTCCCAAACGGCCGATGGCGGAGATGCACATACGGTTTGACCGGCTCAAGCTCGATGGTGAGCGATAGCGCGTAGCCGAGCGTGCCATAGGAGTTGGGGAAGCCGCGGAAGAGCCTCGCGTGCTCGCCCTCTGGTGCGGCGGTCACGACCCGGCCATCGCCGGTCAGGATCTCCATCTCGATGACGGACTCGTGCGGAAGGCCGTTGCGGAGCGAGGTGGATTCGATGCCAAGGCCGGTAACGGCGCCGCCGAGGGTGATCGTCTTAAGCTGGGGCACGACGAGCGGTATCAAGCCGTAACGCAAGGTAGCGTCGGCCAGATTCTCGTAGATTGTCATCCCCCCGGCGACCGCCGTCCTTGTCACCGGGTCCACGTGCAGCACGTGGTCGAACGCGGAGACGTCGAGGCCATGGAGAACTGGAGAAGCGTCGCGGAATCTGAACAGGTTGGACGTCGGCTTGGCCAGGCGGACGGGTTCCCCGGCCGGAAGTTCCTGATACGCCTGCCGGAGCGCCGCCACGGCCGCGCGGTGCCGGTCGAGTTCCAGTGCGGGCACGCCAGCGAGCGTGGCGGGCACCGATACCCCGGCAGGCAGGGATGCTGCGGCAGCATTCCCCGCGCGGTCGGCTGCCCTGCCGCCTGCCGCACTGCCACTCGCGTCGCGTGCCGTGCGGGCGCCGGTGCGGCCGCCTTCTGGGCCGCCGCCGGTGGCGCGCCCCCCGCCCGCACTCGCGTCGCCTTCCACACCGCGGCCGATGCTGCCGCCTTCCTCCGCGCCGCCGGACCGGCGGCGGCCCGGCGAAGAGCCTGCGGTCTGCGCGCCGGTGACACCTGTCACGAGCCACTCCCCTCCTCGCGGGGGTCACCCCCTGCGGCAAGCTGGGTGCAGGAGGTGCACATGGGAAAGCTTTAGGCCGAACTGGACGAACGGCTGATCGAGTCTAGCTTGAGCCCGCCGGTCCACCTCGTAGCGACGGCGCCGCTCGCCGAATCTGGATCTCGTGATTCAGGCCCGCGCGGGTTACGGTGCCGCGCCAGAACGCGTCGATGACCTCCGGCCGCCGGCACGGCGGGACCGCCGTTCCGGCGACGCTGAACCCTAAACCGGACCTCGAATCGCTGGACCTTTCGGTGGCCGCGGCTACGAGAGGATTGCGACGGCTTCGTCGGTTGAGGTGTGCTGCGCTGGCTGACGTGCGGCACGGCCTAACAGCTGGATTGACTCCGCGGAGAGCAAACCATCCTCGGATATGGAGCGAAGCTCGACGCCCTGTGCGTCAGCGATGACCGCGGTTTTGTCCTCGACGCGGAACCAGCCATCCTCTTCATCGTGCGGCTCGCTGGCCACGAGGACGCCAACTGGCTCTTTCCGGTAACAGAGGGTCTCGCCCCAGGTGGTGGCGACGAACCGGACGCCGTCGGTGGCCAGCATGTTCAGGCAGGCACCGGAATCCAGCTCCACGACGTCGCGCAGCAGGCTCACCAGCGACTCCTCCAGATCCAGGCCTCTGTCCAAGCGCTGCCACAGCAGCGTGGCCAGCAGCGCCGCGTCACACCCCGATTCCGGTTCACGACCGGAGCCGAGCAGGGGACGGACCTTGTCGACGTTGAGATGCCCGTTGAGGCTGAGCAGGCAGCGCCCGTTAGTGAACGGCGCGTTGGCGTTCTCCTCGATGGGCATTCCGGGGCTCGCCGCCCGGACCGCGCCAAGCACACAGCTCGAGGCCACCTCGCGGGCCAGCACGGTGAATACGCCGTCGTCCCAGATCGGGATCGTGGTGCGATAGCGTTCTGCGCTGGCGGCACCTTCGGCTGGAAACCAGCCCGCACCAAAGCCGTCCTTGTTGACTAGCCCGACCCGCTGCCACCGCGGCGCCCTGGCCTGCCGCGCCAGCCCATAGCCCGCCTCGAAGAACAGCTCATGCAGGGCGCGTGCCTGCCCGATCCATCCGAAATGACGGCACATTGGCGATGATCCCTTCGGGCTTTTCCCAGCTGCTCGCAATCTGAGCTCAGTGGGGCTGTTGCAGATTCAAAGGAACGTCTCACATCGTGAGATTGATCTTTCTAGCTGGCCTCGGAGGACTCGTTCGAAATCCCATGACCTCCGACGATGCCGACATGCGCTCCGCCAGCGTGACCCGTATCTCGCAATCTGGGACGCTGCCTCAATTGTGCAACAGCCCGCCATGCGTCTCCAACAAGACGATGACGCCTATATTCCGTGGGTCTGCAGCCATAGTTCCAGCAGAGCGAGCTGCCATAGCGCGCTAGCACCCAGAGTGGTGCGGTAGTCGCTGGGTGCTGCCAGCAACCTCTCGACATATGACATTTGAAACAGGCCGCGCGACTTCGCCGCAGGGCAGGTAAGCGCCTCGCGGACCATTTCAAGGTACGGACCACGCAGGTGGCGGATCGCCGGCACCGGGAAGTACCCCTTCGGCCGGTCGATGACCTCGTCGGGGACGATGCCGCGGGCAGCGCTCTTCAGCACGCCCTTGCCCTCCGAGGCAAGCTTGAGCCCTGGCGGGCAGGAGGCTGCCAGTTCGACCAGGTCGTGATCGAGGAATGGGGTGCGTGCCTCCAGACCCCAGGCCATCGTCATGTTGTCGACACGCTTGACGGGGTCGTCTACCAGCATGATAGCCGTGTCGATCCGAAGTGCCGCGTCCATCGCGGTCACGGCCCCCGGAGCCGCGAAGTGCCGCCGGACGAACATCGAGCTGACATCGTCTGACGTCATGTATTCGGGGCTGAGCACTCCGGCCAGCTCGTCATGCGGACGATCGAAGAACACGGTGGAGTATGCCGCCGCCGCGTCCTCGCGCGGTACTCCGGCGAGCGGTGGATACCAGTCGTATCCCGCGAATACCTCGTCGGCCCCCTGCCCGGACTGGACCACCTTGACATGCCGCGACACCTCCTGGGACAGCAGGTAGAACGCGACCGCGTCGTGACTCACCATCGGTTCGCTCATGGCTTCAATGGCGCTCCGCAGCGCCGGCAGCAGTCGCGAGTCGTCGATCCGGATCTTGTGGTGGTCGGTGTCGAAACGCTCGGCGACCAGGTCTGAGTAGCCGAACTCGTCGCCGGACTCACCGCCTGCGTCGGCGAAACCGATGCTGAAGGTCTGCAGGTCCGACTGCCCCGCCTCGGCCAGTAGCGCCACGATGAAGCTCGAATCCAGCCCGCCGGACAGCAGCACGCCGACCGGCACATCGGCCACCATCCGCCGGTCCACCGCAGTCCGCACACCCGCGAGCACCGCCTCAGTCCACGCTTCCGGCGTGAGCTGCAGACCACGGGTGAAGTCCGGGCGCCAGTACGCATAGTCGTCGAAGGCCCTCCCGTCTGGCTCGAAGGTCCGCACAGTGGCCGGCGGCAGCTTGTCGACCCCGCTGAGGATGGTGCGCGGCGGCGGCACCACCGAGTGGAAGGTCATGTAATGGTGCAGGGCTGTCCGGTCGATGTCGGTATCGACACCGCCGCCGGCCACCAGCGCGGGCAACGTGGAGGCGAAGCGCAGCCGGGCGGCGTCACGCGTGGTGTAGAGCGGCTTGATCCCCAGCCGGTCGCGTCCGAGAACCACCCTCCCGGTATCACGCTCCGCCACCGCGAACGCGAACATTCCCTTGAAGTGATCGACGCACCGCTGCCCCCAGCGGTGGTAGGCCTTCACCAGCACCTCGGTATCGGAGGTGGAGAAAAAGTAGTAGCCGTCCCCGCGCAGCGTCTCGCGAAGATCCTTGTAGTTGTAGAGGCAACCGTTGAAAACGCCGGTCAGGCCGAGCTCGGCATCGACCATGGGCTGGGACGCCCGCGCGGACAGATCGATGATCTTCAAGCGGCGGTGGCCGAGCGCGACCGGTCCCTGGGCCCAGATACCCGAGCCGTCGGGGCCGCGCGGCGCCATCTTCGCGGTCATCCGGGCCACCGCGGCTACGTCGGCGGGCCCGCCGTCGAAGCGGAGCTCGCCGCTCAAACCGCACATCGGTGGCTCCTTGGGCGAAGGGGTTTCCGGGACATGCGGATCCTTTCGCGAGACGTCAATACATCAGCCATGTGTCCTTCGCCCCGCCTCCGCGCGATGAGTTGACGATCCTGCTTCCGCCGGGCGCCACCCGGGTCAGCGCGATTGGGACGACCGTGGTCTGGCCGCCAAGGCACACGAAGCCCCGGAGATCGACTGCCCGCGGCTCCAGGCGCCCCTCAGCGAGCGTCGGATGCGTCGACAAGGAGACGGTCTCCTGGGCGATCCAGTGGGCCGGGTCGGCGAGGATGCGGGCGCGGACCGCCCGCAGTTCCGCCGGCGTGGCATCCGGACCGATCACGACGCCCTCGCCACCGTAACCATCCACGGGCTTGGTCACCAGCTCCCCCAGCCGGTCCAGCACCTGCGAGCGCGACTCGGCGTCACGGCACAGGTAGGTTGGCACAGTGTCGAGCAAGGGCCGTTCGCCAAGATAGTACTCGATCAGTTTCGGCACGTAGGCGTACAGGCACTTGTCGTCGGCGACGCCGTTACCTGGCGCGTTGGCCAGCACGACGATGCCATTACCGATCGCCTCCAGCAGGCCGGGGCCAAGCAGCCTCCCGTCCGCACCCTTGGCGCCGAATAGCTCGTCCTCGTCGATCCGGCGATATATCACTTCCACCCTGGCCGGCTCGGCACCGTCGATCCACACGCCGTCATCCGCCACGCGCAACTCGCCCGGGTGGACCAGGGGGATCTCCAGCTCGTTGGCCAGCAGCCGGTGCTCATAAAATGCCGGGTCCACCGGGCCCGCGGTCACCAGAGCGACGTGCGGCGAGGTCGCCGTCAGCGCAGACCGCAGTGCGCGCACCGCCATCTTTGGCCCCGGGGTGAGCCCCAGCGACGTGGGGATGAGCTCGGGCAGAACCCGGGCCGCCAGCCAGTGGTTGGCAATGGCATACCCGATGCCGGAGGGAACCCGCAGGTTGTCCTCGAGCACCGCCCACCGGCCGGCGCCGTCGCGGACCAGGTCGATGCCCGCCACGCAGCACCGCACCGCTGACTGGGGCAACCGCCGCCCCGACTCCCGCAGACCGGGCGATGCGTCGATCGCCCAGGCAGGCAGCACGCCGTCGCGGACCACGGTGCGGTCCCCGTAAGCGTCGCGCAGGAATGCCTCCAGCGCACGGACCCGCTGCGTCAGCCCCGCCTGCAGCAGACGCCAGTCTTCGGCGGCGACGACCCTGGGAATGAGGTCGATTGGAAAGAGCCGGTCCTCGTCCTCGCCGCCGAGGTTGAAGATCATTCCCATCCGCCGCTGGACCTCGTCGCGATATCTCTGCCGCTCGGATAGGCCGTCGATACCGATCCTGTCCAGCGCGGTCATGATCATTCCGTATGGTCCGCGGGCGCTGCCGTCGAAGAGGATCGCCTCGTCGCCCTCAGCGGCGTAGCCCTGCAGCATCGCGCTGACCGTCGTGCGGGCGGGTCCCGCGCCCGGCATCCAATCCGTGTTGGTGCGGGTTTCCGCCACCAGCGTGTCGACGACCTCCTGGAGGCCGCCGCTGGCGCACACCGCGCGCTGCCGTGCCGCCGAACTGCCCCGGGCTAGCGCCGACTCCGTGAGCTCAGCTACAAGTTCCCAGTCGCCGGTCGACTCCAGCGTAGGCCGGAGATCTGTCAGCATCCGCCCGACGAGCCGGTGAGCGGGTACCGGGGTTGCCGTCGCTGGATCGACAAGATTGCCCTCCAGGCCAGACCGAGCGGCCCGCCAGGTCGCGGCCTGGATCACCTCAGGGCGGACGGGCATCGGCGGGGTGCCCGCGATCGCCGCGTCGATCTCCCGTATCACCAGCGAGCGGAAGAGCCCGGCCAGCAGGACGACGTCCTCCAAACGCGGGCACGCGTCACAGATACGCAGCTCCACCGTGGCTAGATGGGCTGAGGGCCGGACATCGAAGTAAATCATGCCCGGGTCGCTTATGACTTCGGACCGCACGAGGTCGGCCACGGTCCGGTCGTAGTCCGCGGCTGACTCGAACGCGCCCAGGGCACCGGTGGTCGGCCAGCGTCGCCAGACCAGGTTGCGGTAGCTGGCGTAGCCGGTGTCCATCCCCACCCAGAACGGCGAGCTCGCCGACAGCGCTAACAGCGCTGGCAGCCAAGGTTCCACGCGGTGCGCGACCGCCACCGCCAGATCGCGATCGCCCACATCGACATGCACCTGCGCGCCGCAGATCAATTGCTCGCGGACCAGCATCCGGTACTCGTCCTGCATGTTCTCGTACCGCGGATCCGATGTGACCTTGAGCGCGTCAGGGTCGGCGATGGGCACTGTGCCGGCGGCCACGATGCCCAGCCCAAGGGGTTCTGCCGCGGCGATGACGGCCCGCCGCAGGGCCGCAATGTCCTCGGCGAGGTCGACCAGGCGGACACAGGGACGGCTGTTGGCCTCGACCACGGACCGCTGAAGTTCCGCGCCGAACCTGTCTACAGGCAGCTGCTCCACGAGACTGTCGGCTTGCGCGGTCAACCGCCGCGTTCTCAGGTCGACCGTGTGGAACTCCTCCTCCACCCCGGCCGCCACGGACTCCGGACGCTCTATCACCACCTGAGCGTAGAGCCTTTGTGTTTCACCAATATTTCGCACCTGTTTTCGGCGGATGATTACCCGGACTGTGGCTCGTGGGCGAGTCAGCTGATCACGTATGACCGATCCGCGGCAGAGTATGAAGGAGCAGAGCATGATGGAGCAGAGTATGAAAGGGTCTCGGCCGCAGGTGACCGCCCCTCGCTCCGCAGGAACTGACCCTGTTGGTTAATTGTGTTTACGAGGCCAGGGCAAGTTCGAGGCGGGCGAGGTGGCTGGTGCGGGTCCGGTCCAGCGGGTGGCCGTTCCACCAGGCGTGTAACCGGATCAGGTTGAGCGCGACCGCGGCGTTGGTGTGTTCCAGGCGGGTCTTGGCCAGTCCGCGGTAGCGGGCGTGCCGCATGCCGGTGACGGCCACGCCTTGGCGGATGGTGCCTTCGACACCGGCGCGCAGCGCGTATCTGGCCTGGAAGTCCTTGGTGCCCTGGGTGGCTCGGGCGGCGAGCTGGGCTTGGTGGATTTCACGGGGATGGAGGGTGAGCTGGCGGCGCCCGGACGCCGAGGTGGTGCACTGGGCCCGGACCGGGCAGGGCCCGCAGGTGCCCTTCGCGAAAGTGATCACTATGGTGTCGGTGCCGCGCTGGGTGACGGGGTTCCAGGAGCTGCTGGCGTGACCTTGCGGGCAGGTGGCCTGCTGGGCATCGAAGTCGATGGCAAAAGCGGTGCGGTCGAACCCGGCACCTGCCCTGGCCTGTGGTGAGGTGTCGGCCAGCGTCGGGGTGACCAGCGCGATACCGAATCCGGCCAGCGAGGACACCAGCAGCTCCGCCGAGGGGTAGCCCGAATCTACGTAATGCTCGGCCGGCCGCAGGTCCCGTCCGGCCAGGCGGGCATGGATCGGCGCGGTCATCTGGCTGACCGGGCACGGTCGCATCCGTGGTCTCCACGTTCACGATCAGATGAGGCGGCGGTGCGGCCTCACCGTCGTCGCCGTGACCTTCGCTGCCGGAGTCGCTGCTCGTAGCGGTGTCGTCGTCCCGGATGGCGCTGGTGTCGCAGGTCTCGGTGACGTGCACCTTGTAGCCGTTCCAGAAGGTGTCGCGCTTGACGCCCCACCGGGCATCGAGGTCATACGGGGAGGTGATGCGGGATCTGCCCGGCGGGAGACCTTCCACCTGCGCCTCCCGCCGTTTGATCACCTCCCGTCCCCGCTCGCCGGTGACGATGAGATAGTTCTGCACGAGCACGACCCGCAGTACCCCGGCCTGATGCAGCCGCGCCAGGAACGCCAGATCCGGGTCGCTGGCCGCGGCGGCGTACACCGCCTTCAGCAGCGTGTGGCCGTCGCGGCCGTACGCCAGCGCCAGCTCCTCCTTCTTGGTCGCGGAGGCGGGCATCCGCCAGGTGTCGACCCGCGCGGCGTACCGCTTGCCCCACGAATCGTCCAGATGACGCGCCAGCCAGTGCGGCGCGGCCACCGCCAGGGCCTCCAGACATGCCCGCACCGACTCCCCGGCCAGCTCCAGCCGGTTCAGGTCCCGTACCGCGGCGATCACATGGGTGGAATCGGTGCGCATCTTCCCGCCCGCCGGCACCAGCCCGTCAGCGGCCAGCCGCTCGAGCAGCGTGTCCAGCACCACCTGATCCAGGCCGCCGCCGGCGACCCGGGCCCGGAACTCACTCAAGATCGAGTCGTCGAAGCCGGGATCGGGCAGGCCAAGGCCGAGCGCGTACTTCCAGTCGATCCGGGTGCGGACCGCCTCAGCGGCCTGCCGGTCGGTCAGATCCTCCGCCATCTGGAAGATCGTCACCAGGGCCAGGCGGCTCGGCGGCCAGCCCGGCTTGCCGCGCACCCCGTAGGCGCCCGCGAACTGCTCATCGGCCAGCCACTCACCCAGCTGGTCACGCACCATCACCGGCAGCGGGCGCTCCCGCTTGCCCCGGTACATCACCGCGACGGCCGCGACGATCTCCGGCGCGGGCTGCGGCCACGGCTGCGGCTGGACAGACATCACAGGCTCCATCCTGCGGCCGAGACGAGGGGAAAGTCGACCGCAGCCCGATCATGCAGAACGCAAGATCCGAAACGGATGCGCCACGCCACGCGGGCCCAGATTTCCTACGGAATTAGCCAGCAGGGTCAGGAACTCGGTGCAAAACGTCCTGACGGGCACCCGGCAGGGGCGACAGCTGCCGGAGGGTTTTCCGGGGGTTTGCCGGAGCCGGTCAGAGCAGGCCCACCACCTCGCCCGCCTCGTCAATGTCGATCACCTCGGCCGCAGGGCCGACGAAAGCCCTGGCATCGCGTGCATGCCGCCACCGATCGCGTAGATGAACCCGGCCCGGCGGAGGCACGGGCCTCGCGCCCGACCGCCATTTTGGCCGCGCGACGGAGGCCAGCGCTGGGCCAGAGCCGAAAATGCCTGGTCAAGTCACGTCTGCCCGCAGCCCCTCTGGCGCGTACGAGGTACCGGCCGCGACCAGCCGATGGCAGCGCCCACCAGCGGCCGATCGGCCCGCCGATGACCTGGACATCGTCGCCACAAGATCACCTGCAAGCCTGCGGTCCGTTGTCAACGTTCTTACCTTCATAGCCTCCGCTGCGCCCCAACGAGCCGGCCGGACTGGCATTGTCATAAAGGACCGCCCGCACCCGCCCGGCGACGCGCAGCCCTCGTTTCGGGTCTCGCCTAGCCTGATGACGACCGAGGAGCGCCTTCCCCATGACCATCATGCCGCTCCAGTCGAACCTGAAGCTGGGGGCTTACCCGACTGCGACCTCATGCGCACGGCTGCACGCCAAGTCGGTGGCGTGGGAGTGGGGGCTTGCGGAACTCGCGGAGACCGTCGAACTGGTCGTGTCGGAACTGACGACGAACGCTGTCAAGGCGGCCGCCGCCCACCAGGAGACCGGCGAAATGCCGGGCGTTCCTTATGTGTGGGTACGGCTCACGCCGGGCCAGCGGCAAGTGCTGGTCGAGGTCTGGGACAGCAATCCTGAGCCGCCGGTGCGCGCCGATCCTGATCTCACCGCGGAGAGCGGCCGTGGCCTATTCCTGGTCGAGGCCGTCAGCGCGACGTGGGGGTACTACCACGTCAACGGCGGAGCCGCCGAGGAATCACACGAGGCGGGGCTGGAGCGCCAACCGACCGGAAAGGTCGTGTGGGCGCTGGTGGCTGCAAAGCCGGGTCGTGCCTCCCGCCGGCACGCTGGCCGGTTGCGCAACGCCCCGTCGTGACATCGCTCGCGGTCTCGCGCCGGCCGCGGCCGGGGACCGCCAGCTCATACCCCGCGCCCCGGTCAGGGCAGCGAAACTGCGGCCAGGAACACAGTAATCAGGAGCAGACTGGCTGGCCGCGGCGGTCGGGGAACTCGGCGCACCACGGCCACCATCGTGGGTACCAGGAGCGCCACACCGGCCGGATGTGCAGGAACAGGACCGGGCTCGGTCGCGAAGGCTCAGATGACACACCTGTGCGATGTGCCATCTGAGCACGGTCGCACAAGCTGGCAGCGATCCGTTTCGGTGAACTGTCATGGTTATTTGCGCTGGCACGTCTGCCCGCGATGACAGCATCGGTCAGGCGGCGAGCGTCCTAACGTTCGGACCGTAGGCGGGTGTCGCCGGGTAGCAACTGCCACGTCGGCCGTTCCTCTCGACACCGCCCGCACAATCCACCTCGCAGGCACTGACCGGTAGCGCCAGGCCCGCGCACTGCTCAAGTACTGACCAACCCCGATGGATTTTGGGCCCGAACTACTAAGGTTGGGCGCATGCGATTCGCGCTCGTCGATTCGGGCCTCGGCGTTCTCCCCGCGGCCATGCATCTGCGCAGGCTATATCCGGGCGCGGCGCTTGTGCTTTCCATGGACCCCGAGGGCATGCCATGGGGCCCGCGTTCTCCGGACGACATCGCCGAGCGCGCGCTCGCCTGCGCGCAGGCGACGCTGCCGTTGCAGCCCGACGTTTTGGTGCTCGCATGCAATACCGCGTCGGTGCGCGCGCTCGACGTGCTACGCGCCGAACTCGAACCATCCGTGCCGGTGGTCGGTACAGTGCCCGCGATCAAGCCAGCTGCCGCGGGCGGCGGTGCGGTCGCGATCTGGGCGACCGCCGCCACCACTGGGAGCCCGTACCAGCAGGAGCTGATTCGCAAATTTGCCGATGGCGTGCTCGTCACCGAGGTGGCATGCCCTGGCCTCGCCGACGCGATTGAATCCGCTGACGTGGACGCGATTACTGACGCCATCGCCGCCGCAGCGGCCCTGACACCGGCCGCCGCGAAGGCGGTGGTACTCGGCTGCACCCAGTACGAGCTCGCGATGGACCGGATTCGCAGTGTCATGCCCAAGGTCCGCCTGCACGGCTCGGCACCAGCGGTCGCGGCCCAGGCGATCCGCCGGACGACCACCCGGCCGACCGCTCCGACCGACATGCCAGCAGAAGACAGTCCGTCTGGCGGCGACCCAGGTGCGCCGGACGTCCACGTGCTGTTGAGCGGAGCCCCTGGTGAGCTTCCTGCCGCGGCGCTCCGCTACGCCGAGGGTCGCCTCCTTGCCGGCCTTCGCCTTCGCTCGACCTTGGCATAGGACGCGGCGACCTCCTCAGGCGTCATCGGTAGCCGCGCCGCGGACGGTGGAAGGCCACCACTGACGGCTTCCAGCAGGAGAAGCGCCATCGTGTAGCCGGGATTGGACTCGAGCGCTCGCCCGATCGCGACGTTCGCGAGCGCCCCGTCACCCGATTGCCACGCGGTGAAGGCGAGGAGTCGTTAGTGTTAGGTTACGGCGCGGAGTGTTTCCACAGGTCAGCACCACAACAGATGGCGTAGGGACATGTTGGACATGAACTGGCCGCCATTCCCAGGTACGCATACCTCCCGCACCCGCCCGGCCGCCAGGGGATCCCTACGGGTCACCCGGCCGTGAGGGGTGCTTTGACATTCCGCTTCAACGGCCTCAAGCGGACCAAAGCGAACCGGTGACGGCAGGCAGCACGCCGCACCAAGCATGGCCGCTCCCCACGACCCCGTCAGCTAATCCACCACGCAAGCCCGCAACCACCCCAGCCACCGCAGACCGCGCGTCGCTCGCGATCCCTTGTTTGTAAGGCACTGCCACCGTGTCGGATGCCGTCGCTCACCTGGGAATTTGACTTCTCGCGTCACTCGCACAATCGGCGAGTGTCGTATGTCGTTGTGGTCAGTCTTGGTGGTCAATCCCCCAGTGACCGAGCCGCACCATGGCCCAGCGCCCTCAGTGTGGATATCTATGGCAAGAGGCCAAGATCCTTTCGGAACCAGCTAACCATGTCACTGACCTGTTCACGTGGCTTTGGGAGTTTTCTGTGGTCCGCGTTGAGCGGTGAGTGTAGTGACCTGCGGGTTGTGTGGCCGGATGCATGACGTGTGGTCCCCAGGTGGTCCCCATCGGAACCCGGCTGGTCTGCCTGAGGTTAGCAACTTGACATATCGATAGTGCGAAATAAGGATGCTCAGCTGGCCGGAGCGTTCGGGCCCAACCGCTGAGACCAGACTGTCTGATCATGGCGGATCACTACGGAGGCACGGGACCAATGCGTTGCCAGCTGCGACGTTGGTCACTTACCGCGCATGCATCGGGGCCATTCACTTGTGCCATGTTCCTCTCAGATCAGTGCATGCTCGCAGTCAGCATCGGCGCCGCCCGGGCGCGGCTGGTGAATCTGGTTTATGGCGGCTGGCTTGGTGGCGCTTCAGCGGCCGTCTACCGGGACGGTATTGAACGCCTGCTCCGGGTCGGGCCGTTTGATGACTTGCCGGGTGTGTCCCGGCTGGTGCGGGTTCAGGTGCTCGATCCGGTGGACCGGGATGACTGGGTGACTATCGGGATTCGCTGGGAGGCGCTCGGCGTTACCGGCGGATTGTTCCCGGTGCTGGATGCCGACATCGGGCTGACCGCCGAGGGCGAGGATGGCACCCGGATGACGCTGAACGGCGTGTACCGGCCTCCGCTGGCCGCACTGGGTGCTGGATTGGACCGGGTGCACAAGGTTACGACCGCGACGATCCATTCTCTGATGACTAACCTGGCCAGGGCACTGGAGAGCACTGCCCCAGGGGCCGACGCCCCGGGCGCGCCAGTATGGTGGGAGACCAGGCTAAAAAGGGCCTCCTGACCGGAGCACGGTATTACTGAGGCCGGGTCTTTCGCTCCCGTCGACCCCCTGGCTAGCGTGTGGTTCCCCGATGGTTTCCCATCGCCACCGTCCAGCGCAGGGTCATGTGCAGTGACGCGGTGGCGGCGGATGTCGGCTCGGACGGCGCGAGGTACGCCGCAAGACGAATGTTGCAATCACCAAAACGATGATCGTCCCGATGAGAGCGCTCAAGACGCCACCCCAGTCGAAGATGCTGCGGTCACCGATGCCGAGGCCAATCGTGAAAATGAGGTAGCCAACCAGGGCTCCGACCAAACCGAGCACGATCGAAATGAGCCAGGACGCGGCTGGCACCGTGGAGATCAGCCACGAGGTGCTGCTCACCGCCTGGCCCCTGCTGCGCGCACCGTGCCGTCGGCGCTGCCGCTGGCCAGGGTGTTGCCGTCGGGGCTGAACGCCACCGAGCTGACCCAGCTGGTGTGGCCGGTGAGGGGGTTGCCGATCTGGTGGCGGGTAGGCACGTCCCACAGCCGCACCCGCCCGCGGAGGACTTTCTCGCGGAGCCAGTCACGGTCAGGCGCGACCTTGGAGGAGTGGTACTGGTAGCCGTCGCATTCGATGCCGAGGGCGTAGACACCCGGGTGAGGCTGGTCATCGGCCAAACTGTCATGCAGCAGTTGACAGCCAAATGCGCCACCGTGGGGCCTACACACCCAGAGCCTGCAGGTTTCCATCGGGCAGATCGCCGCCACGCACTTTTTGCAGCGGTAGCCGCACAAAGAAACCGCACGTCACACCACGTGCGGCTCACATAATTCCGGAGGTCTGAGTCCACCACAAGCTGCTATCCAGCCCGCGCTGACGAAACAGCGGGCTCTTTGCGAGCGGCCGGGGCGATGCCAATATCAGATCCCCGCGGCCGCCGCCAGGGGGATAATGGCTGTCTAATTGGCTAGACTTGTAAAGCGTCGCCGTACCTGAAACCTCGCTATCCGAGCGGGCGCCGCACTTCTAGACTTCTCTTCGTAATCAAGCTGCGTCCTGCGCATAAAGGGGAGGCCATGAGCACTCAATATGAAGAGCTAAGCGACGAGGACGTCACCGAGCGGCGTAACTATGCGTACATTTCCGCTCACCCCTGCAACAGGATCATCATACTCTCGCTCGACGAGGACGAGCTGCACCAGGCCCAGGACTGCCCGCGCTGCGGGAAACGTTTGACGTGGGTGAATACACAGAAGCGCGACGACCTTGATGCGTATCCAACATGTGTGCAACGCACGTGCAGCCAGTACCTCAGCACGGTCGCGGCGACGGACAACAAGGGACGTTGCGAGGGCACGCGCACAGACAAGAAAGGCCCGTGCAACGAGCCGCCAGTCCAGCTCGACGATCTCGCGATCCAGGAACTGCTCGACGACAGCGTTGCCCCTGAAGAGAACTCGGATCCCGCGCCGGTCCGGCAGTTGAAGGCGCTGATGTGGAAGGTGGACCGGTGGGTTCATGGACCCGGCGCCCACCACCGCACCGGCGGCGGCGGCGCGCGCGGGGCGGCAGCGACCGCGCGCCATCAGGAAGCGCACCAGGCCACGATGCAGGTCCGCAATAGGTACGGCGATGACCTCGACGAGCTGGCGGAGCAGGTATCGAAGCTGAAGGATCCGGACAACAAGCTGATCGGCGAAGCCAAGGCCCTTGCTAACGCGGCCCGCCAAAAGTGACCCTGCCATGACATCGCCCCCGGCACCGCTCGCGGGCGCCCCGGCCCGCTCCGTTCGTGGCTTTTCGCGACGCCGGGTCCGGTTCGCCCCTTAAGTTCGGCGGTCCGCTGTTCGGCGCGGGTGTGACGGCCTGTGAGGACCATCGGCAGGAAAAGTCTGGTCAGGCGGGATCCGCCGCGGATACGGGTGACGGGCCAGCTTCGGGGCTTTGGCCGCCAGCCCGTACTGGGCCAGCTCGATCACTGGCGGGTCGGCACCGCGGACAGGTCCACCCCACGCATCCCCAGGCCCGCGATCTGCGCGACCCGGTCCAACGCCGCCACCATCCCCCGGCCACCGGGAGCGCGGACCCGCGAAGCGGCTTGGCTTTGACTCGGAGGACTCGGCCGAGATCATTTAGTAGCGAGGAGGGCGACTCATCACCAACCCGGAGGACTACCGCACGCGGCGCCTACGAGCCGACGGTTTTACAGATCCACGACTAAAAGGCTGTGACCTGGAAAAACACTGCGGATGCGTGGGATCTGTCCGCGCATCTGCCATGATCAAGCTCTCAGAGCGCCTGTGAGCCTCGCCGCTAGCAGGGCCATTTCAGCATGCTAGGCCACCGAGCTGGCGCAGGGTGGAGGCGTAGACGCGGGCGGTGCCGGTGGTCTCCGGGTGGTTCAGCGCCGGCAGGTAGGACCCGATCGCCTCACCCGTGGGGCGCCGGGCCTGGCGGACCGCTGCAGCCCACCCATCCACCCCTCCCATCGGCTCTGCCTGATCGCCGGTCCCGTTACCTACCGCACAAATCAGTACGTTACTCAGTGCTTTACGCGGGTCCCGCCCCGGTGAGGGCGTCGAGTTCGGCGGCCACGCCGACGGCCTCGGCCGCACCGATCCGCTGGAAGATCTCCTGCGCCTGCCGCAGGCCAGCCTTCGGATCGGCGGTGTGGCCAGCGGCCAGGGCGCAGCGGCCCAGGCCGGCCAGCGCATGGGCCTCCTCCCAGGGGCTGCCGATCTCGCGGGCCAGGTCCAGGGCCTGCCGGTGACACGCCGCGGCCCGGTCCGCGTCGCCGCGGGGGCCGTCGCTGTCATCCGCTGAGCCCGTCGATGCTCCCTCGGGGGTGTAGTGTGCTTGTCCGATGTCTCCCCCGCTCGCCTGACACGTGCTCGCGAAGTTGACATAGCTTGCCAAGAGATCGGACGCCCCTGCGGCTGGTATTTGAGCGGGAACCTGATTCAATACCGCCGACATCGTGATGGCTGCGTCTCGAGTCCAGTTGAAGACGTAGTCCTCAATAATGGGCGCGACGTTTCCTGGGTAGGAAGGCCATGAAGGCGACGCGAGAACGCAGCCTGGTGCTGTGTAACCTCCCGGATTACCCGGCTCGTTGTGATCCGCGATCATGAACCCGAACGTGGCGATGTTTCGCAGCATCAGGGAAAACATGTAGGGCGCCACGGTTGAAGGATTTACGCTCGCAGGACCTGCTGGTGGCATGATCCAGTCTCTCCTTTCCGGTTCAAGGCGCACGCGGGTCCGTGGTTCGTCGTCCGCGCATGGCTCGCTCACCGGTTACGTCGTGTCGTCGACGCTGGCAGAGCTAGGGTCAAAGTAGTGATGGATGGCTTGTGAGCTGGGGTTATGTGCCTGGCTGAACTTTCCGTGGCTTGTGGTATGACAGCCCGGTGACTGATGAGCGAGATGAGCCTGGTGAGCTGAAGGTCCGGCTCGTCCGGCCAGATGAGGTTGCCTGGTACAACGCGCTGATGGCGGAGCATCACAGCCTGAGGGTGGCGGCCTCGGGCCGGGTGCCGCAGTAGGTGGCCGAGGCCGGCGGGGTGCCGCTGGTGCTGGGCACGTTCGGGTCGGCGGCGTGGCGGGTCCCGGTGCGGGACGCGCGAATCGGCTGGTCGGATGAGCAGCGGGCGGTGCGGCTGGCGCGGGTGTGCGCGAACCAGCGGCTGTGCGTGCTGCCGGCCGCAGCGGCTGTGCCGCATGCGGCGTCGCGGACGCTGGCTTGGATGCTGCGCGGGCTGGCCCGGGATTACCTGGCCGCGTCCGGGGTGCGGCTGGCGGCCGTGGAGTCGTTCACCGACCCGGCGGCCCATGCCGGGACGGTCTACGCGGCGTGCGGGTTCACCGCAGCGGGGACCACCACGGGGTATGGCAGATCCCGGGGCCGGGATCATTACGTGCGGCACGGCCGGCCGAAGGCGTGCTGGCTGCGCGAGCTGGTGCCGGGCGGGAGGCGGCGCTGGCCGCCGGGTTCGATTCCCCGGTGCTGACCGGCCGCCGCGCCCCGGACTTCAACAAGCTCGACATCGGCGGGGAGCACGGGCTGCTCGGCTACCTGGAGAACGTCACCGACCACCGCAAGCCGAAGGGGAAGCGGCACGACCTGGCGGCGATCCTGGCGGTCGTCGTGGTGGCCCGGCTGTCGGGCGCGAACTCGGTGTACGCGGCCGGGCAGTTCGCGGCCACGATGCCGCAGGAAGCGCTGCGCCGCTGCGGGATCCGGTACAACGCCCGGCTGGGCCGGTACGTGCCGCCCAGCCCGAAGACGATCAAGCGGGCAGTGCGGGCGGTCCACGCGAAGGCCGCCGACGAGCAGATGTGCGCCTGGCTGCGGGCCGAGGCCGCGGCCGGGCGGCTGACCTGGCGGCACATCGCCATCGACGGCAAGACCGTCCCGCGGCGCCGTCCGCCCGGCGGCACCCGCCCGCACCTGCTGGCCGCCTACGAGTCACCGCCGGCGCGGTGCTCGGCCAAGACGACGTCGACGCGAAAACCAACGAGATCACCTGCTTCGTCCCGCTGCTGAAAGCCATCCTCGACGGCCGCGACGTCACCCGCGCAGACGGCAGCGGCAACGGCGACGGCGACAACGACGGCAAGGAGAAGAAGAAGGAGAAGGACGAGGAGCAGGAGCTGATCATTGTGACGGCGGACGCGATGCACACGCAGGCCGGGCACGTGGAAGCGATGAACGCCCGCGGCATCGGCTGGATCCTCACCCTCAAGGACAACCAGCAAGGACAACCAGCCCGGCCTGTACGCCGCCGCTGACGCTCACCCGTGGGAAGACGAGCCTGTCCTGCACGCCACCAGCGAAGTCAGCCACGGTCGGCATGAGGTCCGCACCATCCGCGTCACCAGCATCGTGCCCGGCCAGATCCGGGCGCGGCTGCCCCGTGCTGACCAGCTCATGCTCATCGAACGGTACCGTCACCGCGTCCGCGGCGCCGCCGCAGCGGCCGCCTGCCGCGCCGCCAGCGCCAGCGGCGACCCCACCCTCACCGCGTGCGCCGCGGCCTGCGGCGCGCAAGCCTCCTGCGAGACCGTCCTGGCCGTCACCGCGCTCACCCCCACCCAGGCCAGCCCCGCATTCCTGCTCGGACGCAACCGCGACCACCGGGGCATCGAAAACGGGCTCCACCTACGCCGCGACGTCACCCTCGCCGAAGACGCCTCCCGGCTGCCGGATAGGCGGATCCTGGCGGCTATTCGCCGCCATCGGCAACATCACCGTCAGCGTCCTCAACCGCGCCGGCCACCGCAACCACGCAGCCGCCCGCCGCGACTGCGCCTGGGACCGCACCGGGCTGCGCGCCCTCGAACTCCTCGGCCTGTAACCCCCGGAAAGAGATCAAGCCGTAACACACAACAAAACCACCGACATCGACTTTGACCCCACCCCTGTCGACGCTGGCGCGTTGTCGTCTTCACGTCGACTCATTCAACGACAAAAGAGCATTCGGCAAGCGCTTCTGACGCAACGAGATCGGTCCCCCAGGGAGCCACCGCAATCGGTATCGGCATCGGGTTTTGAACGAGGGCAGCACGTGCACGTGGTGACGCTCAGGCGGCCCCGATTCGGGGCACTCCACGTCGATCCAGCCCCACGACTCGCCGCCGCGCTCGTCTTTCCAGTCCGCGACGCCGTGGCAGACGCGGTGATCTTCCCTGCACTTGTGATCTTTCCCGGGCGTGGCCCGCTTCCTTCTCACGGGGTCACCCGTCCAGGAACCGGGGTCAAGTCCTGCGACCAGGCCAGCTCACTGCGGCGAGCCCACTCGTCCATCGCGTCGCCGAAGTGCCGCTGCCACGCCGTCTCGAGCTCCCGATCGGGCAGCCCGCCGAGGCCGTTGACCCGCGCCCTGTGCATCAGCAGGCGGTGCACCTCGTGTGGCGGGTGCATGGCTGACGAGCGGCCCATGTGCTTGACGGCGTGGCAGTCGGGGCAGAGCGCGATCAGCCGGATCAGTGTCTGCACGCCGCGCGCGCCGTCGTCCTCGTACTGCCACACCTCGTGGGCCTCGACCGGATGCTGCGGGCCTTTGCCGCCGCAGATCTCGCACCGGTACCCGGCCGCCCGGTAGCAGGGACGGCGCAGCTTGTCCCACTGCTCGCGGTACATGCCGACGATCGACCGGCCCCACAGCGGCTGCGGCACCAGCTCCGCACCAGCTTCAACGTCTGCGGGGCGGGCCTCGAGGCGGCCGCGCGGCGCTCCAGCTCGGCCGTGAGCGCCGCCAGCTCGGGCACCTCCTCCACCGGGCTCTTTACGCGGGTCCCGCCCCGGTGAGGGCGGCGAGTTCGGCGGCCACGCCGACGGCCTCGGCCGCACCGATCCGCTGGAAGATCTCCTGCGCCTGCCGCAGGCCAGCCTCCGGATCGGCGGTGTGGCCAGCGGCCAGGGCGCAGCGGCCCAGGCCGGCCAGCGCATGGGCCTCATCCCAGGGGCTGCCGATCTCGCGGGCCAGGTCCAGGGCCTGCCGGTGACACGCCGCGGCCCGGTCCGCGTCGCCGCGGGCCCGGTGCAGCGTCCCCACCTCGTTGAGCGCCTCAGCCTCACCCCCCCGGTAGCCGAGGTCGCGGCAGATGCCCAGCGCCGCCTCCAGCGCCCCGTCCGCGCCCGGGTAGTCCCCGGTCTGCCGCCGCACAGCCCCCAGCTGGTTGAGGGCGTCGCCCTCGCCCCGCCGGTGGCCGAGGTCGCGGGCGATGCCCAGCGCCGCCTCCAGGGCTTCAGTCGCGCCCGGGTAGTTCCCGGTCTGCCGCCGCACGGCCCCCAGCTGGTTGAGGGCGTCGGCCTTACCCTGCCGGTAGCCGAGGTCGCGGCAGATGCCCAGCGCCGCCTCTAGGGCCCCGGCCGCGCCCGGGTAATCCCCGGTCTGCCGCCGCACGGCCCCCAGGTAGGTGAGGGCGTTGGCCTCGCCCAGCCGGTAGCCGAGGTCGCGGGCGATGCCCAGCGCCTCGGCCGCGCCCGGGTAATCCCCGGTCGACCACCGCACGGCCCCCAGGTAGGTGAGGGCGTTGGCCTCGCCCAGCCGGTAGCCGAGGTCGCGGGCGATGCCCAGCGCCGCCTCTAGTGCTTCGGCCGCGCCCGGATAATCCCCGGTCGACCACCGCACGGCCCCCAGGAAGCTGAGGGCGTTGGCCTCACCCTGCGGGTAGCCGAGGTCGCGGTAGATGCCCAGCGCCGCCTCCAGCGCCCCGGCCGCGCCCAGGTAATCCCCGGTCGACCACCGCATGAGCCCCAGGGAGCTGAGGGCGTCGGCCTCAACCTGCCGGTAGCCGAGGTCGCGGGCGATGCCCAGCGCCGCCTGCAGCACCCCGGCCGCGCCCGGAAAGTCCCCGGTCAGCAGCCGCACGAGCCCCAGATAGCTGAGGGCGTTCGCCTCGCCCAGCCGGTCGCCGAGGTCACAGTAGATGACCAGCGCCGCCTCCAGCACCCCGGCCACGCCCGGAAAGTCCCCGGTCAGCAGCCGCACGAGCCCCAGATAGCTGAGGGCGTTCGCCTCGCCCAGCCGGTCGCCGAGGTCACAGTAGATGACCAGCGCCGCCTCCAGCACCCCGGCCACGCCCGGAAAGTCCCCGGTCAGCAGCCGCACGAGCCCCAGATAGCTGAGGGCGTTCGCCTCGCCCAGCCGGTCGCCGAGGTCACAGTAGATGACCAGCGCCGCCTCCAGCACCCTGGCCGCCTGCGGGTGGTCCCCGGTCGACCACCGCACGGCCCCCAGGTAGGTGAGGGCGTTGGCCTCGCCCAGCCGGTCGCCGAGGTGTCGTGCGGCCTGTATGGCGGTGGTATTGCGGGTGATGGCGTCGGTCCTGGGGCCGTCCTGCGACAGCAGAGCGGCCAGGGCGGTGGTGAGGGCGACGACCCGGGCGTGCTGGCCGGTGCGGGTGACGTAGTCGAGGCAGGCGAGCAGGTTGGCGCGTTCGGCCCGTGCCCACGACAGCGCCCGCACGCGGTCAGGCAGGTCGGGGACCGCGGCCGGCGGTGAGATAAGGGCGGCCGGGGCAGGCCGGGTCCGCGGCTGGCGCGCCAGCCAGGCCTCAGCGGCGGCGGCGGTGTGCTGGTAGTAGTCCAGCAGATGTTGCAGCGCCTGGCCGCGGCCGGTGGCGGGGTCGGTGGCGGCGCGGTCCTGGACGTAGCGGCGGATCAGGTCGTGCATGCCGTACCGGCGGTAGCCGACCTCGGTCAGCAGGCCCTCACCGTGCAGGTCGTCCAGCTGCCGGGCGGCCTCCTGCAAAGGGATACCGGCCAGGGCGGCGGCGGCGTAGCCGTCGATCGTGGTGCCCGGGTGCAGGCCGAGGCGGCGGAAGAACTGCTGCTGGCCAGGCGCCAGGTCCCGGTAAGACACCTCGAACGCGGCGGCGACACTGTCTTTCTCCGCCGCAAGAGTGAGCAGGCTCGCGCTGGTCTCGTCGGCCAGGTCGGCCAGGGTCCAGGACGGGTGCTTGGCGTACACCCGGGCCAGCAGCCAGATCGCCAACGGCAGGTACCCGGCCAGCCGGACCAGCTCCAGCACCGCGGTCGGCTCGGTGGCGGCGCGGGGGGCCAGCCGGGCGAACATCAGCTGCGCCTGGTCCGGTGGCAGCGCCTCCAGCAGCACCGGGACAACCGCCCCGGGCAGGTCCCCCAGGTACCGGCGGCTGGTGACCAGCACCAGGCAGCCGTCCCCCCCGGGCAGCAGCGGGGCGACCTGGTCGCTGCTGGCGGCGTTGTCCAAGACCAGCAGGGCCCGCTGGCCGGCCAGCCGGTCCCGCCACAGCATGGCCCGCCCGTCCAGATCGGCGGGCAGGTAACGGCCGTCCACCCCGGCCGCCGTCAATAATTCGGCTAACGCCGCCGCCGGCGCCGCCGGGCGCTGCCCGGGGGTGTGCGCGTGCAGGTCGATGAACAGCTGCCGGTCCGGGAACCGGCCCCGCAGCCGATGAGCGGCGTGCACGGCCAGCGCGGTCTTGCCCACCCCGCATCGCATGGATCGCCACCACCCCGCCGGCCCCGGCGGTATCAGTCACCGCGGCGGTGATCAGGCGCAGTTCCCCGTCCCGGCCGGTGAACACCGCCGTGTCCGGCGGCAGCGAATACCGCACCGCCACCGCCGCCCGGGGCGGCGGCTGGATGATCTGGGTGCCGATCTGGGTGAACATGCTGGCATCGCGGGCTTCGCCGCGCATCCCGACCCAGCCGCCGCCCGCAGACTCCCCGGGTGGCGCCCCCGCCGGGGTGGTCATGGCCGGGTGTAGTTGGCCTGGGTGCCGATCTGGGTGAACGTGCTGGCGTCGTGGGAGCTGCCGGTCATGATGATGGTCGCGATCCGGGTCTGTTCGGCCGGGCTGAGCGCGGGGGTGAGGACCTCATCCAGCACCCGCTGCAGCTCGGCGCGCAGGGCAGGGTCGGCGCGCAGCAGCTGCTGCAGCTTCAGCTGCCAGGCCCCCTCGAGGGCGTGCTCGGTGCCGGTGTCACCGTCGCGGCGGGCCTGCAGCAGCTGCTCCCGCAGCTCGTCCAGCTCGGCGCCGATAGTGTCGGCCTGCTGCGGCGAGTGCCCGCGCCGCCATAACCCGGCGATCGCCTCATGGACCTGCCGCCAGGCGTCACCGGCCATCGCCCCGACCAGCGCCGTCACCGCCGCGATCACGATCGGATCCATTACCGCCCCTTCCCCGTCAAAACGTCGCGTACCGTCCCAATCCTCCACCTAGGGTAGCGTTCCGGTAACTTCGCCGGACCGGGCAAACACCGTCTTCTTGCCGACGGTCAAACCCGGTCCGCGGCGGCGGCACCTTCACGGTCCACCAAGCCAGACCGGCTCGCCCGCTCCGTACCCGGCGCCCCGTGCCTCCCCGGCCGACACGACGCGGCCCGGCTCGGAACGGTTTCGCACGTTGCCGGTCCGCGTCCTGCTCGCGGCGGCCTGTGGAAACCGTCTCCGGCCAGGCTTACCGTCAACCGAGATCAAACCCCGGCCCGCGGGATGCTGCGCCAACATGCCGAGTCGCCAGATGTTGCCGCAAGCAGAACATGAGCGAGATCAGTCCACAGGCCCATCGAGGACCGCCACGCCTGCCCCGGGCTTGCCTGGGTGAAGAATTCCCAGGTGAGGGTGAGCATCTCGGCGGCGGCGCCGTGCTGGTCTTGTCCGGCGAAGATGGCGTCGCCGGGCGGCAGCTCGCTGGGCTCATAGGCGGGGTGTGGCATCTGCCCTCCGGTCAGGCGGGGCTGGTCTGCCGGGCGCGGGTGTGGGCGAGCCGGTAGGAGTGGGTTCCGGTTGCGATGATGTTGCCGCCGAAGGTGAGCCGGTCGACGATGGCGGCGCACAGCCTCGGGTCGGTGAAGGTCTTGGTCCAGCCGCCGAAGCTTTCGTTGGAAGCGATCGCGACGCTGGCTTTTTCCTCTCTTTCGGTGAGGACCTGGAAGAGGAGCTCTGCGCCGCGCTTGTCGAGTTCCATGTAGCCGAGCTCGTCGATGCACAGCAGATCGACGCGGCCGTAGCGGGCGATGGTCTTGGTGAGCTGGCGGTCCTCGACGAGCTCGTTGACGAGTTTGGTGGCCAGAGTTAAGCGGACCCGGTAGCCCTTCATCGCGGCCTCGGCGCCGAGCGCGATGAGCAGGTGGGATTTGCCGGTGCCGACAATGACAGCAACAGACTGCAACATCTTCGTGCGGTGTTGCCGTGCGAGGTTCGGGTCACCAGCGAGACACATCCCTTGTTCGGCAGGCTGGTGAAGGCTGCGTCGTTCAAGCGGTGGAACGGCGTGATGCACCTGGTCATTGAGTTGCCTGACGGTTCGCCGGGCACGATCCGGGCCGAGGCCACCGATGTGTTTGGAGCCAGGGAAGCTCAGGGGCCGCTGGTAGTGCTGGAACCTGAAGGGCTGCGTCATCTGCGCGCCGTGGTGATGCGGCTTGGCTCGGACGCCGCGGACGGGCGGCCTGCCCGATGACGGCCGCTGCGGCGGGCGGGACCGGCGAGGCCAGGTTCGTCTGCGAGATCCGTGACTTGCACGTGTGGCAGGCTCAGCAGCTTCTGGACGCCAGCTTGGGCGCATCGAGTGTGCAGGAGCTGACAGGCGGCGGGAGCGCGGCATATTACCTGCGGCAGGCGGCTCTGGAATCGGTGATCGCTGAGCGGATGCGGGTGTGCGCCGTAATCAGCATTCACCGGGCCCTGCTCGGCGGCGTCTCGGTGGCCGAGATCGCCCATGTCACAGGCTCGACCTGTGAGCATGTCGCCGATTGCTGGCGCCTGTGGGCGGATGGGCAGCGGCACCTGAACACACAGTATCCACGGCTGGGACTCGATCAGCGCGAGTACGAGCAGGCCGCCGCCGTGATCGCCCAGACGGCCGATGATGAGGCAGGCGAGACGCCGTCCCTTCTGCCTTTCACGCAATGCGCATGTCCGGCCATGGACGCGCAAATAGGTTCACCCCGTCCCTGATCGGGCCAACGACTTCAGGAGAGGTGAACCCATTGCGCGCCATGAGAGTAGCGGCAGCCTGCCAGCTTTCCCTGCCGATCGACCAGACGAGCAGGCCCGCCGACCGGTGGGCCCAGCTGCCGGAACAGGCTCGGGCGCAGGTACTCGTGCTGCTGGCCCGGCTGATCGCCCGCGGTGTCCTGATCGACGGCGGGGAAAGCTCCGGCCCGGGCGCGGGCCGTGGCTGAGCCCGGCCACCGGCCGGCGGCTCCGGCGCTGCTGCTGACAGCCGGGAAGATCACGGCGTCGCACCTGGGCAGGGACGCCTATGTGTATGTCCGCCAGTCCACCCCGGCCCAGGTCCAGCAACACACCGAGAGCCTGGCCCGCCAATACGAACTGGCCGAGCGGGCGACCGCTCTGGGCTGGCCAGCCCGTCAGGTCGTGGTCATCGACGCCGACCTGGGCCGGTCCGGGGCAGGCACCGACGGGCGGCTGGGCTTCAAGGAGCTGGTCGCCGACGTCGGCTTGGGCAAGGCCGGCATCGTGCTGGGGATCGAGGTGTCGCGGCTGGCCCGCAACAACGCCGACTGGTACCAGCTGCTGGATCTGTGCGCGCTGACCGACACCCTGATCGCCGACGCTGACGGCATCTACCACCCGGGCGACTTCAACGACCGGCTCGTGCTCGGCCTGAAGGGCACTATGTCCGAGGCCGAACTGCACCTGATCCGCTCGAGGCTGACCGCCGGTCTCAGACACAAGGCCGCCAAGGGCGAGCTGAAGCAGGGCCTGCCGGTCGGGCTGGACTATGACGAAGCCGACCAGGTCGTCATCACCGCCGACGAGGCCGTGGCCGAGGCGATCGCCACGGTGTTCCGCCGGTTCGACGAGCTCGGCTCGGCCCGCCAGGTGCTGCTGTCCCTGCGCGAAGATGGGGTGCTGGTGCCCCGGCGGGCAACCGGCTCCAAGCGGATCACCTGGGCCCCGGCGACCTACCCGTCGGTGCACGACGTCCTCACCAACCCCGCCTACGCGGGGGCGTTCGTGTTCGGGCGGACCCGCACCGAAAAACGCGCCTGCCTCTCCGGGCGGGTGACCACCCGGGTCAGGCTGGTGCCCCGGGAGGAGTGGGCGGTGCTGATCCCCGACCACCATTCCGGATTCATCACCTGGACCAAGTACGAGGCCAACACCGCCCAGCTGCGCGCGAACTGGCGTGCGCCCCGCGGTCACGGCGGCGGAGCGCCCCGGGAAGGCCGGGCTTTGCTGCAGGGGCTGCTGCGCTGCGGCAAATGCGGGCGGACCATGCAGACCGGCTACTCCGGAGCCAAGGGCAATAGCCCCCGTTACGTATGCGCCCGGGCCAAACAGCTGTATGGCACCGACCGCGGTTGCCAGACCATCGGCGGTGGCCGTCTGGAGAAGACGATCCTGGAGCAACTGCTGGCCGTCTTGGAGCCGGCATCGCTGGAAGCGACCGCCAAGGCGCTGGCCGAGGCCGATGCGCACTACCACCAGCGCCTGGCGGTCTTCGAACTCGCCGTCGAACGCGCCCGCTATGAGGGCGAACGCGCTCACCGCCAGTACGACGCCGTCGAGCCGGAGAACCGGCTCGTGGCGCGCACTCTCGAGCGCACTTTAGAAGACAAGCTCGCCGCCGTGCGCCGGGCCGAGAATGACCTGCGCGCTCAGCAAGCCCGCCGCCCGGTCACCCTCACCGACGCCGAGGTCGCCTGGATCCGCTCGGCCGGCGCCGACGTCCGCAAGGTGTTCGACGCGCCCACGACCACGATCGTCGAACGCAAGCAGCTGATCCGGGCGGTCATCGACCACATCGTGGTCACCATTAACGCCGAGGACCGGATCGCTGACCTGCTCATCGTCTGGCAGGGCGGAGCCACCACCACGCTGGCCATGCAGATGACCAGGAAAGGCGGGGACAAGGCCACCACCACCAGCGAGGACACCGTCAACCTGGTGCGCCGCCTGGCCGTCCACTACGACGACCGCACCATCGCGCTAATCCTGTCCAAGCAACGGCGCCGCACCGCGACCGGCCTGACCTGGACCAAGACCCGGGTCAAGAACCTGCGGGTCTCCCACCGCATCCCGGCCTGCCCACCGGGCGAGCCTGAAACTGTCGGTGGCGACGGCCAGGATGTGCCCGTGGTCACCGTCCCGCAAGCCGCCGCCCAGCTGGGCGTCAGCACATACACCATCTACCGGTGGCTGCGGGATGGGTTCATCACCGGCGAGCAGCTCACCCCCACCGCCCCGTGGCGGATCCGCATCGACCAGGCACTGCGTGACCGTCTCCGCCCCGAGGTCCCCGACGGCTGGCTGCCCCTCGACCAGGCGGCGGCGGCACTAGGGATCGCCCGCCAGACCGTGTTGCACAAGGTCCAACGCGGAGAACTGAACGCTGTAATCGTCAACCGCGGACAGCGCCAAGGGCTCCGTATCCAGGTCCAACACCCCGCAGTTGGACTGTTTGACACACCCCGATGAAAGAAAGGCGCAGTGTTACCCATGACCGACCTCTCGACCGGCTATCAGGGTCTGCGCGGGTGGTTACGCGGGCTTTATGCCTGCCCGGCCATCGTCGGCAAGACGACGACGCCCGCGCCCGACCTGGCGACCGCCGCCCCGACCGTCGGCAGCGACGGCCTCACCTACTCGGTGACGATCCGGACCGGTGCGATGTGGGACACCTCGCCGCCGCGTCAGGTCACTGCGGCCGACGCGGCGATCGTCTTTACGCGGTAGGTCCCGCCCGCGTGAGGGCGGCGAGTTCGGCGGCCACGCCGGTGGCCTCGGCCGCACGGATACGCTGGAAGATCTCGTGCGCCTGCCGCAGGCCGGCCTCCGCGTCGGCGGTGCGGCGCGCGGCCAGGGCGCAGCGGCCCAGGCCAGCCAGCGCAGCGGCCTCACCCCAGGAGCTGCCGAGCTCGCGGGCCAGGTCCAGGGCCTGCCGGTGACACACCCCGGCCCGGTCCAGGTCACCGCGGACCCGGTGCAGCGTCCCCACCTCGTTGAGCGCCTCAACCTCACCGCCCCGGACGCCGAGGTCGCGGTAGATGCCCAGCGCCGCCTCCAGCGCTTCGGCCGCGCCCGGGTAGTCCCCGGTCTGCCGCCGCACGGCCCCCAGGTGGGTGAGCGCGGTGGCCTCGCCCGGCCGGTAGCCGAGGTCGCGGCAGATGCCCAGCGCCGCCTCCAGCGCCCCGGCCGCGCCCGGGTAGTCCCCGGTCTGCCACCGCACGGCCCCGAGGTGGGTGAGGGCGGCGGCCTCGCCCGGCCGGTGGCCGAGGTCGCGGCAGATGCCCAGCGCCGCCTCCAGCGCCCCGGCCGCGCCCGGGTAGTCCCCGGTCTGCCGCCGCGCGGCACCCAGGTAGGTGAGGGCGGTGGCCTCGCCCGGCCGGTAGCCGAGGTCGCGGGCGATGCCCAGCGCCGCCTCCAGCGCTTCGGCCGCGCCCGGGTAGTCCCCGGTCTGCCGCCGCACGGCCCCCAGGTGGGTGAGCGCGGTGGCCTCGCCCGGCCGGTAGCCGAGGTCGCGGCAGATGCCCAGCGCCGCCTCCAGCGCCCCGGCCGCGCCCGGGTAGTCCCCGGTCGACCACCGCACGAGGCCCAGGTGGGTGAGGGCGCCGGCCTCGCCCGGCCGGTCGCCGAGGTCGCGGTAGATGGCCAGCGCCGCCTCCAGCGCCCCGGCCCCGCCCGGGTAGTCCCCGGTCGACCACCGCACGATCCCCAGGATGCTGAGGGCGTCGGCCTCGCCCTGCCGGTCGCCGAGGTCGCGGTAGATGGCCAGCGCCGCCTCCAGCGCCCCGGCCGCGCCCGGGGAGTTCCCGGTCGACCACCGCACGAGCCCCAGGATCCTGAGGGCGTCGGCCTCGCCCTGCCGGTCGCCGAGGTCACGGTAGATGCCCAGCGCCGCCTCCAGCGCGCCGGCCGCGCCCGGAAAGTCCCCGGTCGACCACCGCACGGCCCCCAGCTGGTTGAGGGCGCTGGCCTCACCCGGCCGGTCGCCGAGGTGCCGGGCAGCCTGTACGGCGGTGGTGTGGCGGGTGATGGCGTCGGTCCACGGGCCGTCCTGCAACAGGAGAGTGGCCAGGGCGGCGGTGAGGGCGACGACCCGGGCGTGCTGGCCGGTGCGGGTGGCGTAGTCGAGGCAGGCGAGCAGGTTGGCGCGTTCGGCCCGTGCCCACGACAGCGCCCGCGTGGGGTCAGGCAGGTCAGGCACCGCGGCCGGCGGTGAGATAAGCGCGGCCGGGGCAGGCCGGGTCCGGGGCCGGCGGGCCAGGTGCGCCTCGGCGGCGGCGGCGGTGTGCTGGTAGTAGTCCAGCAGATGTTGCAGCGCCTGGTCGCGGCCGGTGGCGGGGTCGGTGGCGGCGCGGTCCTGGACGTAGCGGCGGATCAGGTCGTGCATGCCATACCGGCGGTAGCCGACCTCGGTCAGCAGGCCCTCACTGTGCAGGTCGTCCAGCCGCCGGGCGGCCTCCGGCAGCGCGATACCGGCCAGGGAGGCGGCGGCGTAGCCGTCGATCGTGGTGCCCGGGTGCAGGCCGAGGCGGCGGAAGAACCGCTGCTGGCCAGGCGCCAGGTCCCGGTAAGACACCTCGAACGCGGCGGCCACGCTGGCTTTCTCCGCGGCCAGGGTGAGCAGGCTCGCCGTGGTCTCGCCGGCCAGGTCGGCCAGGGTCCAGGCCGGGTGCTTGGCGTACACCCGGGCCAGCAGCCAGATCGCCAACGGCAGGTACCCGGCCAGCCGGACCAGCTCCGGCACCGCTTCGGGCTCGGTGGCGGCGCGGGGGGCCAGCCGCAAGAACATCACCTGCGCCTGGTCCGGCGGCAGCGCCTCCAGCAGCACCGGGGCGACCGCCCCGGGCAGGTCCCCCAGGTACCGGCGGCTGGTGACCAGCACCAGGCAGCCGTCCCCCCCGGGCAACAGCGGGGCGACCTGGCCGCTGCTGGCGGCGTTGTCCAAGACCAGCAGGGCCCGCTGGCCGGCCAGCCGGTCCCGCCACAGCACCGCCCGCCCGTCCAGATCCGCGGGCAGGTAACGGCCGTCCACCCCGACCGCCGTCAGCAATTCGGCTAACGCCGCCGCCGGCGCCGCCGGATCCTGCCCAGGGGTGTGCGCGTGCAGGTCGATGAACAGCTGCCGGTGGGGGAACCGGCCCCGCAGCCGATGAGCGGCGTGCACGGCCAGGGCGGTCTTCCCCACCCCGGGCATCGCATGGATCGCCACCACCCCACCGGCCCCGGCGGCATCGGTCACCGCGGTGGTGATCAGGCGCAGTTCCTCGTCCCGGCCGGTGAACGCCGCCGTGTCCGGCGGCAGCGAATACCGCACCGCCAGCGCCGCCGGGACGGCGGCTGGATGATCTGGGTACCGATCTGGGTGAACAAGCTGGCATCGCGGGCTTCGCCGCGCATCCCGACCCGGGCACCGCCCGCAGGGTCCCCGGGCGGCGCCCCCGGCGGGGTGGTGGTCATGGCCGGGTGTAGCTGGCCTGGGTGCCGATCTGGGTGAACGTGCTGGCGTCGTGGGAGCTGCCGGTCATCATAATGGTCCCGATCCGGGTCTGCCCGGCCGGGCTGAGCGCGGGGAGGAGGACCTGGTCCAGCACGTCCTGCAGCTCGGCGGCCACGGTGGGGTCGGCGCGCAGCAACTGCTGCAACTTCACCTGCCAGGCCCCCTCCAGCGCCTGCTCGGTGCCGGTGTCACCGTCGCGGCGGGCCAGCAGCAGCTGCTCCCGCAGGTCGTCCAGTTCGGTCCCGATCTCGCCGGCCTGCTGCTGGAGGTGTCCGCGGCGCCATAAGCCGGCGACCGCTTCGCGGACCTGCCGCCAGGCGTCGCCGACGATCGCCCCGATCAGCGCCGTCCCCGCCGCGAGCACGATCCGATCCATTCCCGCCCCTTCCCCGTCAAATGCTGCCTACCCCACGATCCTCGGCCCACGGTAGCGCTCCGGCAGCCCCGCCGGCCACTTCGCCAAGGCCAGCAGTCGTTAGCGTCAGGTTACGGCGCAGGGGGATGCCTACGGGTCACCCGGCCGTGAGGGGTGCTTTATGAGTCCAGTAAGCCACCCCGTGCACCCAATTGACCGCGCATTTTCCGTACTCATGCTCTGAAAGCCACGATGACGCTCCTCCACCTGCCATCTACCTGGCAGCAGCATCTGACCGCAGTCGGCCAAGCGCCAGCGCCCGGACTGCGGCGCCCGCCGACCGCGAGAACGCTCCGCTGCATCGCAAGGGCCATCCGGCGAGCGGGAGCGGTTTTCAAGACCCGTAAGGAAACTCTCCTGACCTACGGGAATGGCGCTGGGTCCCTGAACTTACGCACGTATTCGGCATGATCAAGCTCCCGGAGCATCCGTACCGAGCCCCTAGGCGGCAAAGAATGGGCAACCTTCGCCATGTTCATAGCGGGCGGCTGCCTCGATCGGTGTGTTACTTCCAGCCGGAGTGATCCCGGGCCTCCGGTCACCAGTGATGCGTCGCCGCGTCCATGTCAGTTCTGGCCTGGTTGTGGCAGCTCACGGTTCCGGAGGCGTAGGTCGGACGTAGAAAGCTGTGCGTTAAGGCTCGGTTGTCATGCTTGACGTCCCGCGATCTAGCGCTGACGTGGCCGGAGCGGATCGGTACGGACAGACATACTTGTCGCGAAGAGCGTCACAGTCGGTCGAGTGCTCGCCGGACCGCTACGGTGCTGTGACCAGGCTTACTCTAACGATGGCGGCCCCGGTGCCGTCCTAAGCTGCGCGGATCGGCGCGACCCCAAAGGGGGCAGCGGTGGCGGTGAGTGGTCCGGGCGTCACGCCGTACGGCGGGCACACCGGCGTGGTGCGGTCGGTGGCCTACGTTCCCGACGGCGCTACTCTCGCCGCTGGCGGCGATGACGATACTGTCCGGATCTGGGACGCCGACACCGGCCAGCAGCTGCAGCAGCTCACCGGCCACGCCGACTGGGTGGTCTCGGTGGCCTACGCCCCCGATGGCGCTACTCTCGCCACCGGCGCCGACACAGTCCGGAATCTGGGACGCGCGTATTCCTTGAACTTATGCCTTGCGTATTCGGCCATAATGTAGCAAACTCTGCCGGAGAACAAATCGCGATACCCCTCGAAGGAGCCGCGCCATGGCTATCGACACCTTTCTTGTCATCCGCCCAAATCCCCAGAATCCCCCGATCGGTGAGGCCCCCACGACCGATTCGTACTTTCAGAAGACCTTCCCGGGCGCCGCGGTCATTTCGATCAGGGACTTCGACTTCGCGGTGGAGAGCCCTGCCGCCATTGGCTCGGCGAGCAGCGGACTGCTGGCGGGCAAGGCGAAGTTCGACGAGTTCGTGTTTCACAAAGCGATTGACAGGGCTTCGCCCGGCCTGTTCGCCGTCTGCTCTTCGGGGCACCCCTTTGCGGCCGTCCAGCTGTATATCCGTGAAGCCGCCCCCGGACCCGGCACCAGTGGGGTTGCCGCTCCGTTCCTGGCCTACGAGTTCCAGACGGTGATTATCACGAAGATCGATTGGTCGGGGGGCGGTGCCGATCCGGAACTTTCCGAGGAGGTGACCTTCGCATACGGCGCTCTGGTGATCGCCTACCAGGCGACCAATCCTGACGGCAGCCTGGCGGGGGCGCCCGTCAAAGCTAACTGGAGTGAGGTGTCCAACTTGCCGAACGTTCAGGACTCCATCGTCCTGCAATGACCTGACGTATTCGTGACGGTGCGGATCGACGCCTGGCAGCCTCACTGTAAAGATGCAGGTCAGCGAGCAGGGCCGTGTCAGCATATGTTCGGCTGCATGGTCGATTTAGTGCCCCCGGGGACGGCCGGTGACGGAGCAGGAATCCGCCGACAACGCTCAAGATCACTGAGCACCTTCCTGGGGCAATTGCTGGCCGCGACCGCGATCGGCGCGGTGATCGGCGCCGGAGCCGGCAAACTGCTGCACCACAAGACCGCCAGCAAACTGGAGGAGCAGGCCGGGGCCACCATCCCGGTCGGCGGAGCCGGCCTGATCGTCGCCTACCCGCACTCGGCGGCCGCCAAAGTCGAACCCGCCGTAACCCGCGCCATCAAGAAAGTCGTCGGCGAGGCAGAGGGCCACCACGTCCAGGCCCTCAAGGGCGCGATCGCCGACGCGCAGCAGAAGATGGCCGAAAGCGGCGCCTGACGCTGGATGGAGGGCCGTGATGTCTACGGCTGTGCGCTACGCCGGTCTGAGTGACGCACAAGCCATCTTGATCTGCGTGTCCTGCGGCTAGCGGCCCGGCGTGCGCTGGGCGGGCCTACCCGAGGCTGAGCCCAGCTACCTTGCGACGTGGCGGGATGCTGCTCACTGGTGCGCGTTGTTGACCTGTGTTGCGCGGTGTTGTACGGCCAGATTCAGGCCAGTGCAGACAAAGATCATCGATTGATCCCCTTGATGCGAACTACTGGCAGCGTAGTCAGAGACGGTCATTGGCGCGGGTACGTAGTCCGCTTCGATCCGGGGGATCGTGTGATGTCGGCACGGTTGCTGCACTTTTGTGCTGCACACCAGTGTGGGCGCTCACGTAATTCCCCAGGCCTGCGCTCACGTAATTCCCCAGGTCCTGGCCTGTGTCTAGTGTTACGTGGTGTCCCCCTTCCCGGCGAGCGTGACACGCCCGGGCCGCTTGCTGGGCCTGTAGCTGGGGCCGTTCATGAATACTTGGTGGCTGGTATTGATCAAGCGGTCGAGAAGGGACTCCGCCACGACCGGGTTGGGGAACAGGGGGTACCAGTCCGCTGGTGACCTGTTGGAGGTCAAGATCAGCGAGCGGCCGGCCCGCTCGGTGACCAGCTCGTAGAGGTCGTCGGCCTGGGCAGCGGTCAGCTCCCGCATGGCGAAGTCGTCCAGCACGAGGACGGCTGGGCGGGTGAGCTCGCGAAGCCGTTTGTCCCAGCTGCGGTCGGCGTGCCCGCCGGCCAGGTGGGCCAGCGCCCGGCTGGTTTTGAGGAACCGGGCATCGACGCCTTGCCGGATAGCCAGGTGCGCCAGCGCTTGGGCGACATGGCTTTTCCCGACGCCGACCGGCCCGTACAAAATCACGGACTCGCCGGCCTGCAGCCAGCGCAGGGCGGCCAGGTCACGGATCTGGGCGGCGGGCAGCTTGGGGGAAGCATTGAAGTCGAAGCCTTCCAGGGTGGTGTGCTGCTCGAAGCGGGCCTGGCGCAGCCGCCGGGAAAGCGACAGTGTTTCCCGGCGGGAGATCTCGTCGTGACACAGCACCTGGAGGAACTCCAGGTGGCCGAGTTCCCCGGCGCGGGCCTGGGCAAGCCGGGCGTCGAGGGTGTCCAGCATGCCGGACAGCTTGAGGGTCCGTAGCGCCTGACCGAGCGCGTTGTGGTCGATAGCTGCGGTGACGGTGGTCATCACGTTCCCTCCTTGATCGCGGTGAAGATGCGCACGGCGTGCCCGGCGACCTGCCCGCCGGCGAACACCCAGCCATAGGTGCGGCTGCCGGGGGCGGTGTCGCGGGCTGGCTGGCCGCCCGCTGCGGCGGCGAGCACCGCGACCGCCGCCATCCTGGAAGCCGGGCCGGCCAGGCAGGCGGGCACCTGGATGGTGATCTGGTCCTCATCGATGGTCAGCGACAGCCCGGCGATGCCCGCGCGCTCGATAAACGCCGCCGCGGCGCGCAGCGCGTGCGCCTGGGCGGCCAGCGGCCGGGCCGGGATCACGCCGGCGGCGGCCTGGCTCGCGATGCCGGTGGCCGCGGCGGAAGGCCCGCTGCCGCTCGCGGCGACGGTAGTCATGACATCACCTCGCCGCCGCGCACCTGGTCAGCCGTGCCGGTGCGGTCCGTGCTGCCGATGGGGAGCGCGTCGCTGATGATCGCGCTCGCCGGGCGCATGGGCACGACGTTGGCGAACGAGGCGGGGCCGTGCAGGAACGCCGCCGCGCCGCCGTCCCCCGCCGCCGCCGGGACTTCGTCCCGCTCGGTCCCGGCGGCCAGGATGCCCCTGATGGTCCGGTAGGACGGGTCACCGGCGGCGATCGCCTTGGCGCAGGCCGCCTCGAGCCGGGACGGGTCGTGCTTGTCCGCCAGGCCGATCACGCCTTGCGCAGAGCGCAGCCGGTACAAGGCGTTGCCGGCCAGCAGCTCACCGATGACCTGCTGGCAGGCGGGCCCGGTCCGGGCCGCCTGCGTGCGGCACCACACCGGGGTGCGCATATGGAACGCGATTTTCTCCGGCGGGTAGTCACCGAAATCGGTCTGCTTGCCCCAGCTCTTGCGCGGGTGGGTCTTGACCAGCTCGCCGCCGATGAAGAACTGCACCATGGTGGCGGTCACCCGCACATCAGCGGTCTTGCCGATGTGCTGCCAGGGCAGCGAGTAGAGCACCTTGCCCACCCGGGCATGCAGATCTGGGCCGATCTTCGCCTTCGCCCAGGTGGCCAGCACGAACGGCGCCTTGGGCAGCGGCGTCAAAGCGTCCTTCTCGACCGCGTCGAACACCGCCGCCGGAGCCGCCCCGTCCAGCGGGCGGCACTGGCGCCGCCCGGCGACCTGCAGGCACCAGCGCTCCGCCTCGGCCTGCATCTGCTCCAGCGAGGTGAACTGGCGGCCCCGCCAGAAACTGTCCCGGATATAGGGCATGGGCCGCTCGATCCGGGCCTTGTCCCGGGGCTTTTTCGATCTTGCTGGGTCGACCAGCACGCCGTAATGGGCGGCCAGCTCGGCATACGATCGGTTGATCTTCGGGTCGTACAGGTCCGGCTTGTCCACCCCGGTCTTCAGGTTATCGGGCACCAGCCGTGCCGGGCAGCCGCCGAAGAAGGCGAACGCCTTCACATGGCACTCCGTCCAGGCGTGCTGGTCCAGCTTGATCACCGGGCACACGAACATGTGCCGCGAGCAGCACAAGGCCATCGCGAACACCCAGATCACATGCCGCTTTCCCGTCCGCGGGTCCAGCCAGCGGCCCAGCTGCCCATAATCGATCTGCCCCTCCTGGCCGGGCTCAGCCGGGTCAGGGCGCAGCACCCGCACCTGGCTGCGGCGCGCCTCCTCCGGCAAGTTCGCCGCCACATACCGGCGGAAGCTCGCGATGCTGACCGCCAGACCGCGCTCGTCGCGCAGCCGCTGGTGAATCGTCGCCATCGTCACCCCAGCCTCCAGCTGGACGGTGATGAACTCGTGGTGCTCAGCGATCGCCGGCCAGGTCACCTGCCGCAGCGTCGTGTCGGTCAGCTCCGGGAACCACTCCCGGGCCAGCTCCGCCCAACGCGCCTCGCTGACCGCCGGCCCGCCCGGGCGCATCCCCGCCGCGACCGCCGGAGCCGTGTACTTGCGGATGGTCCTGCGATCCACTCGCAGGCTGGCCGCGACCTGGTTCTGCGACCGCCCCGCATGCCAGTGGATCAAGATCTCGGTGATGTCGACCACGTCGAAACTTCTCCTTGCCATCGCCCCCGTCCTTCCGACGGGGAGAACGTTCCTCGTTTCCCGATGGCCAGGCCCACCGCGACACGCACGTCATGCCCATGGGCAATTACGTGATCGGGGTGGGGAATTACGTGATCGCTATCCGCTCAACCCTGGGGAATTCCGTGATCGTCCACAACACCAGCGACCTTGACGCTTAAGCGTCAACTGTTGGCTCTTCGCTCCACGTCTGGTCCGCAGCTCAGTGACCCCTACGTGCAAGAGGTTGTGGCTACGACCGCCGTACGTGTGACCCCACACCCGCCCCACGCCAATGACGTTCGCCTCTATCGCTGGGCATCCGGAGCAAACCAGCCTACATAGGTGAGTCAACGTCAGCTGCGGGAGGAGATCACCGGTGGTCGGAACCGATGAACAGCAGCACACGGACCACTGGCTGGCACTCGGGTCGCCCGGCTCCGGCACCTCCTGGGGATGCCGGATCGAGAGCGTCGGCGTCAAGGTGCCTGCCCGCAGGCTGACGACCAAAGAGCTGATGAGCCGGACCAAGCACAACACGCACATCCAGCTGGAGCGACTGGTCGGCATCCACGAACGTCACGTGGTCGGGCCGGGCGAGAACTCCTACACCCTGGCCGTCGGGGCTGCCCGCGACTGCCTGGCGCATTCGCAGCATGAGGCGCCAGACATCGACATGGTGATCAGCAGCAGCATCACCCGGTCCAAGAGCGGGTCTGCGCAGTCTTTCGAGCCCCCGCTCAGCCTGTATATCAAGCAGGCGATCGGCGCCACGCACGCAGTGAACTTCGATATCTCCAACGCGTGCGCCGGCATGCTGACCGGGGTGTTCCTCCTGCAGGACCTCATTACCCGAGGTGAGATCAAACGCGGCATGGTGGTTTCCGGCGAGTACATCTCTCACCTGAGCTGGAACGCGGCGAAGCAGATCCGCTCTGTCCTCAGCAAGCAGCTCGCGTCGCTCACGGTGGGTGACGCGGGTGCCGCGGTCATCGTGGAACGGGCGCCCGACGGCGCTCCTGGCATCGACGTCATCGGCTTCACGACTCTCGCCGAGCACAGCCGCTTGTGCCTGGCCTTCCCCAGCAGCGTGGGCCCGGGCGCCCAGATGTACACCCAAGCAAGGAAGATTCACAATGTGTCGATCGAGAGCATGGCGCCGCTGGTTGCCGACGTGATCGGCCAAGCCGGCATCGAGCTGGCCGACATCGATTATCTGATTCCGCATCAGACCTCGGCTCGGGCCATCCGTAAAGGCACGGAAGAGTTCGCCCGGCGTCTCGGCGCCAAGCCGAAGCATGTGGTTGTCAACCTCGAAGAGTACGGCAACACGTCGTCGACGACGTTGTTCGTCGCCCTGCACAAGTACCTGGCGGAGGGGCGGCTAAAGAAGGGAGACCGGGTGATGCTGCTGGCCCTGGCCTCCGGCATTGAGATCGGCATGGCTCTGTTCACGATCGGCGACCAGGTGGAACGCTATGGGCGCACGCATTGAAGCCGTAAGCGCGCTGACCAGCCACGGATTGCGCAAGCCAGGCGCAAGGCGCGTCATATGGAGGTCAACGACGTGACGGGACAAGCTTCGCTTGATCCGATCGACGTGTAACAGAAGAGATCTTGTTGACACTCAAGTGCCAATAATCCGCCTCAGTCTTCCCCCCGTCCTGCTCATAGGCGCGTGATCTCTGCTCGGCGACAGGATGCCCGGCGCGAGGAGGACGGCCAACCAGCTCTTGCATGCGTGGGTACCCAATGCTGCGGCGAGTCCCGGTGCGGTGGGTTGGGGTATCCCGGAGCCGGAGCGCCCCCGCCGGAGCCAGAATGATCGTGGTCGGCGCGGGAGCGAGGTCCAGGTCAGCAAATGCGACACTCGGCGATCACGGGGCACGCTCTCGGCGATTGCGCGAAGGACTGGCGGCGGCGCGGCGGGGTGCGGTGGGTCAACGTGGTAGAGGCGGCCATGCGTGCGGCACCCGGCCCGCTGCGCCGGGTCGGCCCGCGACGCCGGGGCAGACGCGGTGATCTTCCCTGCACTTGTGATCTTTCCCGGGCGTGCCCCGGCCGACGCACGTCTTCCTTGTCTCTGCCGTGCCCGTGCGTCTCACTGACCAGGGCACGACTGCGTATGCCGTCTCCGGTTTCCCGCTGCGTCTCCGCCGTCCCGCACGGTCTCGTTAGCAAATCCGTTAGCGGAACCTGCACCTGATCTGCGCCATCCTGGTCCTTCCCCGTCCTCCTAGCTGCCGTTCCTTGGGCGCGACCCGACGTATCCAGGCTCGCGAAGCGGCTTGGCTTTGACTCGGAGGACTCGGCCGAGATCATTTAGTAGCGAGGAGGGCGAGTCATCACCAACCCGGAGGACTACCGCACGCGGCGCCTACGAGCCGACGGTTTTACAGATCCACGGCTAAAAGGCTGTGACCTGGAAAAACACTGCGGATGCGTGGGATCTGTCCCGCGCATCTGCCATGATCAAGCTCTCAGAGCGCCTGTGAGCCCCGCCGCTAGCAGGGCCATTTCAGCATGCTAGGCCACCGAGCTGGCGCAGGGTGGGGGCGCAGACGCGGGCGGTGCCGGTGGTCTCCGGGTGGTTCAGCGCCGACAGGTAGAACCCGATCGCCTCACCCGTGGGGCGCCGGGCCTGGCGGACCCGCTGCAGGCCACCCATCCACGCCTCCCATCGGCTCTGCCTGATCGCCGGTCCCGTTACCTACCGCACAAATCAGTACTTAACTCAGTACTTTACGCGGGTCCCGCCCCGGTGAGGGCGTCGAGTTCGGCGGCCACGCCGACGGCCTCGGCCGCACCGATCCGCTGGAAGATCTCCTGCGCCTGCCGCAGGCCAGCCTCCGGATCGGCGGTGTGGCCAGCGGCTAGGGCGCAGCGGCCCAGGCCGGCCAGCGCATGGGCCTCATCCCAGGGGCTGCCGATCTCGCGGGCCAGGTCCAGGGCCTGCCGGTGACACGCCCCGGCCCGGTCCAGGTCGCCGCGGGCCCGGTGCAGCGTGCCCACCTCGTTGAGCGCATCAGCCTCGCCCCGCCGGTAGCCGAGGTCGCGGGCGATGCCCAGCGCCGCCTCCAGGGCTTCGGTCGCGCCCGGGTAGTTCCCGGTCTGCCGCCGCACGGCCCCCAGCTGGTTGAGGACAGTGGCCTCGCCCAGCCGGTAGCCGAAGTCGCGGGCGATGCCCAGCGCCGCCTCCAGGGCTTCGGTCGCGCCCGGGTAGTCCCCGGTCGACCGCCGCACGGCCCCCAGGAAGGTGTGGGCGTTGGCCTCGCCCTGCCGGTGGCCGAGGTCGCGGGCGATGCCCAGCGCCGTCTCCAGGGCTTCGGTCGCGCCCGGGTAGTCCCCGGTCGACCGCCGCACGGCCCCCAGGTAGGTGAGGGCGTTGGCCTCGCCCTGCCGGTGGCCGAGGTCGCGGCAGATGCCCAGCGCCGCCTCCAGCGCCCCGGCCGCGCCCGGAAAGTCCCCGGTCGACCACCGCACGCCACCCAGGTAGTTGAGGGCGGTGGCCTCGCCCAGCCGGTCGCCGAGGTCGCGGTAGATGCCCAGCGCCGCCTCCTCGGCTTCGGCCGCGCCCGGAAAGTCCCCGGTCGACCACCGCACGAGCCCCAGGTAGTTGAGGGCGTCGGCCTGACCCGGCCGGTCGCCGAGGTCGCGGTAGATGCCCAGCGCCGCCTCCAGGGCTCCGGCCGCGTGCGGAAGGTCCCCGGTCAGCCACCGCACGGACCCCAGGTAGCTGAGGGCGCTGGCCTCGCCCTGCCGGTTGCCGAGGTCGCGGTAGATGCCCAGCGCCGCCTCCAGCGCCCCGGCCGCGCCCGGGTAGTCCCCGGTCGACCGCCGCACGAGCCCCAGCTGGTTGAGGGCGCTGGCCTGACCCAGCCGGTCGCCCAGGTCGCGGCAGATGCCCAGCGCCGCCTCCCACGCCCCGGCCGCGCCCGGAAAGTCCCCGGTCGACCACCGCACGGCCCCCAGCTGGTTGAAGGCGCTGGCCTCACCCAGCCGGTCGCCGAGGTGCCGGGCGGCCTGCAGGGCGGTGGTGTGGCGGGTGATGGCGTCGGTCCACGGGCCGTCCTGCGACAGGAGAGCGGCCAAGGCGGCGGTGAGGGCGACGACCCGGGCGTGCTGGCCGGTGCGGGTGACGTGGTCGAGGCAGGCGAGCAGGTTGGCGCGTTCGGCCCGTGCCCACGACAGCGCCCGCGTGGGGTCAGGCAGGTCGGGGACCGCGGCCGGCGGTGCGATAAGGGCGGCCGCGGGCCGGGTCCGGGGCTGGCGGGCCAGCCGGGCCTCGGCGGCGGCGGCGGTGTGCTGGTAGTAGTCCAGCAGGTGTTGCAGCGCCTGGCCGCGGCCGGTGGCGGGGTCGGTGGCGGCGCGGTCCTGGACGTAGCGGCGGATCAGGTCGTGCATGCGATACCGGCGGTAGCCGGACTCGGTCAGCAGGCCCTCACTGTGCAGGGCGTCTCAGATCAGTGCATGCTCGCAGTCAGCATCGGCGCTGCCCGGGCGCGGCTGGTGAATCTGGTTTATGGCGGCTGGCTTGGTGGCGCTTCAGCGGCCGTCTACCGGGACGGTATTGAACGCCTGCTCCGGGTCGGGCCGTTTGATGACTTGCCGGGTGTGTCCCGGCTGGTGCGGGTTCAGGTGCTCGATCCGGTGGACCGGGATGACTCGGTGACTATCGGGATTCGCTGGGAGGCGCTCGGCGTTACCGGCGGATTGTTCCCGGTGCTGGATGCCGACATCGGGCTGACCGCCGAGGGCGAGGATGGCACCCGGATGACGCTGAACGGCGTGTACCGGCCTCCGCTGGCCGCACTGGGTGCTGGATTGGACCGGGTGCACAAGGTTACGACCGCGACGATCCATTCTCTGATGACTAACCTGGCCAGGGCACTGGAGAGCACTGCCCCAGGGGCCGACGCCCCGGGCGCGCCAGTATGGTGGGAGACCAGGCTAAAAAGGGCCTCCGACCGGAGCACGGTATTACCAGGCACGCACGGGGTGGTATCAGGGGGGAACGAGGAACGGGCAGCTCCGCCGCTGTAGGACCTTCGCAACCCAGGCCGCGCCGAGTGTGCGCCCGGCCAAGGGCCCGGGTGTACGCGGTCGTCAGCTCCGCATCCTGCAGATCCTAGGTGAGCATTGCCTCCCAGGGACCGTTTGTGATATTTAACACAAACGGTCCCTGGGAGGGATGGCATGAGCGCTGCACCCCGGACATCGGCACCGGTACCCTGGTCAGCTGATCGTTCGAGCCGCCTTTTTGCCAGCTTGTGGCGGCTCATCGGTTACGGTGGCCCACGCTGTTACGCCTGCCGCACGTCTTTAGTGACGCATCACATCCCGGCTACCGGTAAGCACGTCTGCGCCAAGTGCCCTAAGTAACGGGTCCGCGAGGGCGTGTCCCGTAGATCATGGAACGGGATCTGGTAGCCGGATCCGGATCGATGCGACGTCCACTGTGCCCTGGTAGATGCGTTCGCGCTTATCGTATCGGGTGGCGAGGGCGCGGAACTGTTTGACCGCCGTGATGCCACCGTGTCTCCGCAGCCGGGCCCTGGATACCACCCGCGATCGAACACGTAAATTCTACGTAAACTCCACCGGCAATAAAATCACACCGGGTGGCGTTAACGCTTGCTGAACAGTTCCCCTGGGAGGCTTATCCAAAGCCTCGCCTATCAAGGTTAACGATCAAGGTACCACCAGTTCAGAGGCAGGGTACGAGGCCAGCATCAGGACTCTTGAATAAGCCCCTGGATGCTCGGTTTGAGGGTCACACGAAGACATGGTGGTTTGATCACGACTACCCCTGCCCAGCGGCGGGTACTCTCGTGGTGAGTGCCCACGAGGACCTGAGTGCCCACGAGGACCACTGTGCTGCACGTGCAATCGCGGGCCTCGCTTATTTCTACGATTACCCGAGTTACTTTGTAACGCGGGCGGGTATATGGAAAGGTTCATATGATCGCACAAAATGACCTTTGCAGGGCACTGTTCAAGGTGTACGCTGCTACGGACGTCGGCGCCGAGCGCGGCGGCCTGGAGTATTTGGAGTATGTTGAGGCCACCAGTAACAGGACGGTAACTCCGGATGAGGCAGTGGCTATCGCGGCCCAATTCCCGAAGAGCGTCGGTCTTCGCGCACATAGGTTCATCGGGCGCCGCGGTGCGGAGGAGACTGGCGAGGTCGTGTTCCGTGCTGACCTTTACCCGGACAAGTCGGACCAGGGCGTGAATGAGGGCGGGGTCAACCTCTACCGGTCGTTCCGTGAGCACGCCGAGCGCCTCGGCCATGAGGTCCAGTACGATCCCGGCGACCTTCAAGGCTTTCCCGGCGTTCTTCCGTCCGAAGAGGACTTTGAGGGCCGGCTTTGGGCTCTATTGCTTCCCGGAGTGATGGGTTGATGTTGGCGATGGCTGGCGCAATGCGGTTTGGATTGAGTTAATCTTCTTTTTCGGCGTGTCGTCTGAGCGGTGTGTAGCTGGCCTGGCTCTGCACGGGCGCCTTGCTCGAAGACGCCCCCGGCCATCAGGTCCTCGGGATGACAGGTGCAGGTCTGGGATCCTTGATCACAAGTGGTCGAAGCAATTGATCATGGACATCCGGATGGCGGAAAGCGGACATGCCGTCCTTTTCGGTCGCCTACCTTCTCCTCGCCGCCGATCGAATCCCCAGCTGGGGACGGCCGTGCCCGATGATCACGCCTCGACCTGCCGATTGCTTCCACCACCGGAGACCGCCATCGCCTTGGTGGCGCCGATGGTGGCGGGTCTTCTTGTTCATTCAACAGATCCGGCACCCCTGCGCCCATAGGATCGACGGCCGTGGCGTCGTAGATCTCAATGCAACTCCGCAGTAAGAAGCATGAACAGCGGCCGGGTGAAGCGCTTGCAAGGAAGCCATTACCATCCGCCGCGCCCTGGCCGAGGCCCGGCCCGACGCGTTCCTGCCCGACCTCGTCGTGTCGCTGACGAACCAGACTGGTCGGCTGTCGGACCTGGGGCGGCGGGAGGACGCCCTGGCCGCAAGCGAGGAAGCGGTCGCAACCTACCGGCAGCTAGCCCAGGCCCGGCTCGTGGTCGTCTTCGTCATAGCTGGTGCCCGCAGAGCAGGGACAGTACTCTTCATCGGGCAGTCCCTCGCCGCAGGACGGGCAGATGTAACCCATGGTCGATCATCTCGTGTCGCGCAGCGGACGAGTCAATGCGCGAGGCCAATTAAGCAGCAACGGGAGCACAGCTCATGGTTGGGCGTGCCGAGCATCTCCTCGGGTCGGCCGAGTCTCCCCCGTCTCACCCTGTCCCGCAGCGTCCCGTTTACAAATCCGTTTACGGATGTGGGTCCTGACCTGGGCTTCCGCACCCTACACGGGCTCTGTCACCGTGGTCTCCCACAGCGGCACCACCTACATCGTCATCGTGCTGACGAGCTCTCCTCGTTCTTCTTCTCCTTCCACTTCCCCTACCGCCAGTTAACGCACGATCTGAGTCATGCTGGCAACACGCTTACCGCCGAGGCAGGCGTGAGGCTGCGTGTACTCATGGACGCGGATGGGTCACAGCAGCATCCCCGCTGCCCTGATCTACACGCGACCAGAGAACGGGATGAGGCGATCGCGGCGGCCATGGGAGAAGTGTTCGCCTCGGTTCGGCGACAGGCAGCCAACAGGAACCGATCGTGCGTCGCTGGGCGGGCAGATGGAGGACCTGTCCGGCCGGATACTGGACCGGACCCGGTCCCGGCTGCACATCCCGGCGCTGCGGACCCTGTTCGGCCTCAAGACGCGGCCCCACCGGGGCCGGGCCGGCGGCCCCCCGGCGCAGGACATCGTGACCGGGGAAACCGCAGTACGGCCTCAGCTGGTTCCGGATCCGCTTCGGGCGGCTGCAGCTGAAGGCCTACACCAAGGGCGAACACGTGCTGCGCTTTGAGGCCACCGTGCACAACACCAAACAGCTGCGCTGCCGCCGCAGCCTGGACCACTTCGGCGAGATCATCACCCGCTTAGCCGGGATGGCCGACCGGTTCGCCACCACCTTGGACTGCGCCGGGCATCGGCTTCTTGCCCGACGGTGTCCTGGACCAGCTGCCGCTGCCATCCCGGCTCGGGGCCACCCGCACCGGTGGCATCGACCTGAACAAACCCCGGATCCGCGCCGCCTTATCGGCCGCGCTCGCCTCGCCCCGGCACCGGGCGGGTTCACCGTCGCCGAGTTCACCGCAAAAAGTCCGCGCGATGACCGGCCACAACCGCTACACCACCCGCCAAGCCGCCTATGACGCCGGCCAGGCCGCCACGCGTGTCCCTGCACCCGATGGGCGACGCGGACCTGCTGGCCGCGCTGGAACCGATAGGTGGCACTAAGACTGCCCGCCTACGGGACCCGGCGTTCCTCGGCTACTTCCTGCCGTTGGTCCGGACGGACCTCACCGCGTGCGA
>CAWGAE010000029.1:0-179887 GCA_963820395.1 uncultured Actinomycetota bacterium
GGAGGACGGGGTCGTCCGGACACGCGCGGAAAAAGGCAGGAAACGGCCGCTGATGACGAGGTTTGGGCAGGTCACGGTGTCGCGGATCGCCTACCGGTCGCCGGGCAGGAGCAACGTGTGCCCGTTGGATGCCACGCTCAAGTTGCCGGAGGAAAAGCACTCCCACGGGCTCCGCAGGCTCGCCGCGATCGAGGCCGCGCGCGGCTCGATGGAGGCGGCGGGGGCCGCCACCACCCGCGCGACTGGCGCGACGATGGAAAACGGCAGGTAGAGGAGCTGGCCCGCCGCTGCGCCGCGCATGTGGAGGCGTTTTACCTGTGGCGCGTGATCGAGTCGGCGCCGGACGGGTGCCCGCTGATCTTGACCTTCGACGGGAAGGGCATCGTGATGCTGCCCGAAGCGCTGCGGCCGGCCACCGCGAAGGCCGCGGCATCCGCGGAGAACAAGCTCGCGACCCGGCTGTCGCCCGGGGAGAAGAACGGCCGGAAGCGGATGGCCGAACTGGCCTGCGTCTATGACGCGGTCCCGGTCCCGCGCACGCCGGAGGATGTCATCAGCACTCCGGCGCAGAATCGGCGAAAGAGCAAAGCGCAGGCAGCGGAGCTGAAGGGCAAGACAAAGCCGCGGGAGCCGCAGGCAAGGGGCAAGTGGCTGACCGCCTCGGTCACCGATGACATCCCCGCAGTCATCGCCGCTGCCTTCGGTGAGGCCGAACGCCGCGACCCCGGTCATGACCGCGGATGGGCCGTCCTCATCGACGGCAACAACACCCAGATCGACGCCGTCACCGCCGAGGCAGCCAGCCGCGGCGTCACGGTCACGATCGTGATCGACTTCATCCACGTGCTGGAATACCTGTGGAAGGCAGCCTGGTCCTTCTACGACAAGGGCGAGCCGGAATCTGAGGAATGGGTCGCCGCCCAGGCCCGCAAGATCCTGCACGGCAAAACCCGCCAGGTCGCGGCCGGGATCCGCCGCCGCGCCACCACCTACGGCTACTCCGGCCCCGAGCGTGCCGGCGCCGACGAATGCGCTCGCTACCTGGAGAACAAGCAGGACTACCTCGACTACGCCACCGCGCTGAAGGAAGGCTGGCCCATCGCCACCGGGATCATCGAGGGTGCCTGCAGGCACATCGTAAAAGACAGAATGGACATCACAGGCGCGAGATGGGGGCTTGAAGGCGCCGAAGCCGTCCTGAAGCTCCGTGCCCTCATCGCCACCGGCGACTTCGAGGACTACTGGCGCTTCCACCTCCGCCGCGAGCACGAACGCATCCACCACGCGAAATACCGCGAGACCTACGTCCTCGCAGCGTGACCAGCTCACCTCAAAAGAGCCGCACCCATTGGACTTCGACGGGACCGAACGCGCTCCCACGCGCATCGCCGAAGCCCGCATCACGCTCGGCGTCGTGGCTGCTCGCCAAGACGACCTCGAACGGGCTGTTAGCTATGGTCAGCAGGCACTTACCGGCCAACGCAAGTCCTTGCCCTCACTCACAATGGTCAGCCGCGACCTAAACAAAGTGCTGAAGGATCACTACCCGACCGAGCTAGCCACCCAGTCATACCTCGAACAACTCCGTGCTGCTACTCAAAGCTCTTAAATGACGACCAACTACATAGCGTTAACCCCACGGGCACACCTAGCTCCGGCCTAAAAGGGGAACGCCGATGTGGCTTCCCGTCTCCCGGCTGGATGTAACCGGTGGCTTTCGCACACAGCGATTGGGCCCGGGGGACGGGAAACCATTCTTTATCCTACACCAGGCCGCGACCTAACAAAAACTCTTAGGGATCGCGCGATTTCAGCCACGTCGACTGAATTGTCCCATTGGAGCCCTGCATCTCGGTCGTAGCTGATCGTTTAACGCGGCGTCAGTGGGGGAGATCACATCGTGTCAGTGACGGGGGACAGTGATTCGTCTAGCTATGTGCGATCCAGCTATCCCGGAAGGGCGCAAACTCGCGTTCGTTAAATTCCATCCGGACGCGACGTCCGCGTGCGGGCTTGCGTTCTCGGCAATTGCCATGGGCCATCGCTAGGCGGCACGGGACCTCAATTTTCCCTTGCGGCGAGACACCCACATCGTCACGCCAGCTTCACGGGGGAACGAGCAAGAGGAAAGGGGAAAGACAACGCCATGAATAGGAAACGGGTGATGGCGAAGGGCGCTTCGGCTGCTCTAGTCCTCGCCGGAGTAGGCGGAGCGCTGGCGGCTACCGGGCCGGTCGCGTCAGCCGGCACGGTCCCGGCCCCGGTCCCGGTGTGTGAAAATATGAATACTCAAGCTCTTTATGCGTCTTCCTACTGCCCGGCACCAAACTTCGCGCCGTACCTCCTGCCTCCGGGACCTCAGGGACCTCAGGGACCTCCGGGACCTCAGGGACCCGCCGGAGGGCCTCAAGGGCCTCCAGGGCCTCAAGGGCCTCCAGGGATTCAAGGACCCCCAGGGATTCAAGGACCCCCAGGGTTCCCAGGGTCCCCAGGGATTCAAGGGAAACAAGGGCCTCCAGGCTCCCAAGGGATTCAAGGGATTCAAGGACCTCCAGGGATTCAAGGACCTAAGGGAGACACGGGGTCGGTTTGTTATATCTACGGCCCACCGGCCGGCCAGAACACGGCCGGGGGGGGCGGCAACCCACCCGGGGGCGGCACACCCGGGGGCGGCAACCCACCCGGGGGCGGCACACCCGGGGGCGGCAACCCACCCGGGGGCGGCAACCCACCCGGGGGCGGCAACCCACCCGGGGGCGGCAACCCACCCGGGGGCGGCAACCCACCCCCACCCACGGCTATGCCGTGCCCGCCAGGGCCGCCACCAACGCCCTAATCTAACCGCCTGCTTGGGGGGCCCGGCTTCGGCCGGGCCCCCTAACTGCGGGAGTATGGCGGCAGTTGCCACGATGCCGCGACAACTTGTGAGTATGGGGTGCCCCGAGCTTTCCGGATCAGGATCCATTAGGGTCTTACCGGAAAGGACGGGGAACGGGTGACGGGGAAAAGCAAGAAATATACGCCCGAATTCCGCGAAGAAGCTTCCCGGCTGGTCATTGACGGTTCGCGGCCGGTCGCTGAGGTGGCGCGGAAGATCGGCATAAACGAGTCGACGCTCGGCTACTGGGTTAAGGCTTACCGGCGGAAGCATTCGGGGGAAGAGCTGCCGCTGGACATGCCGCACCGGGCGCGGCTGAACGAATTGGAACGACGGGTAAAGGAGCTGGAGCAGGAAAATGCGTTCCTGAAAAAAGCAGCGGCGTACTTTGCGAGGGAGCATCGGTGAGCGAGAAATACGAGCTTATCGAGGCTGAGTACGCTGACGCATGCGCCACGGATGTGGATAGCGCTCCTACGATCCAGAACATGTGCCGGTGGCTGGGCGTATCACCATCAGGATTTTATGAATGGCGGTCTCGGCAGGAATCCGCCGCGGAAGAAAGAAGGAGGCAGCTCAGGCTCCTGATCACCAAGATCTTCGAGGACGCCGACGGCACCTACGGGTACCGCAGGGTGCACGCCCAGCTGGAGCGCTGGGATGTCCCATGCGGCCCGGAGCTGGTCCGCAAGCTCATGCGCGAGCTGGGCCTGGAGCCATGCCAGCCGAGGCCGTGGCGGCACAGCCTGACCGAGGGCGGCCCGGCCGGGCCGATCCCGGACCTGGTCGGCCGCGACTTCACCGCGCAGGTACCGGGCGAGAAAATGGTCGGTGACATCACCTATATCGCAACGTGGCAGGGATGGCTTTTCCTCGCCACGGTGATCGACTGCGCCAGCCGGAAAGTGGTTGGCTGGGCGATGGACGATAATTACAAGACACCGCTGATCTCCGCGGCTATCGAGATGGCCGCCCGTAATCTCAGCCTTCCGGAGGGAGCCATATTCCACTCAGACCGCGGGAGTAACTATACTTCTGCCGAGTTTGCAGGGGTGCTCGAGAGCCTCGGGATACGGCAGTCCGTCGGCCGTACCCGGATCTGCTATGACAATGCTCTCGCGGAATCGTTCAACGGCGCACTGAAAGTTGAGCGTGTGCACCGCACTATGTACCCGACACGGCGGAAGGCCCGGGAGGACATTGCACGGTACATCGAGATCCGCTACAATCGGAACCGTCTCCACTCAGGACTTGGATACCGGACCCCGCAAGAGGTGCTGGACCAGTACCTGAGCAATCAGGCGGCAGCATAAAAATAGCTCAAGAAATGCCTGTCCGGAAAACGCGGGGCAGCCCAGTACTTTCTTTACGGCTTTTCAAGGGCGCGCGAAGCGCGCCGGGCACGGGTGATCATCCGGGTGTCCTGAGCAGATGCGGGTGAGCATAGGCTGACCTCCCGCTGGCGTGGCAGACCCGCAGCCAGCTCCGGATTCCGCGCGGGAACGCGGCGACCAAGGCGCGGCAGCTTCCCGCCCTTCCGGCGCTGCCGCGCCTACGGGCGGGGCCGCCGCGCGGGTCGCGACCGCGGCAACCGGCCGCACCGGGTACGCGCCGTCACGGTCAGGCCTAGCGACCCGCCTGCAAACCGGGGCCATCCTAATGAGAATTACCGAGCCGCCGTTCCGGCAGACTCGGGACCGGTAGCCGCCGCCAGGTGAGCACTGAGCCATCCTGGGCCTCCGCGGGGAGCCTTTCCGGGAGATCGTGCCCCTGCCGGTGGCCGGGAGAGCGGATCGCTGCTGGGATGTCGTGCCCGTCTCCCGGCGCTCCCATCCTGAAGCCGGACAAGATCACAGTCAAGGCCGTCCGTAACCGCAGGGCAACCGCTGACCGGCAACGTGCGTGGCGAACGTACACGCGAGGACGGCCTTGACTGTGATCTTGCGCCGGTTTCTTTTCGCGCCTGTCGGAAGGATGGCCAAGTACGGACCCTGGATCCGTACAGCACGGAAGTCCAGCAACCCCACCGGCCGCAGTCGGCCGGGACCCGCAGCCAGCGGCCGCTGACCTGCGTAAATGACTACCACCGACCCCCGTGCTGCTAGTTCGCATCGAGGGGGTCAGGGGTTCATGTAAGGAACTCCGGTGCTTGATCAGCTCCGGGTTCCAGGGTTGCATGAGCATCCCCGGCTGGTCCGGTAGGTGGCGACGCGTTGGGTTCTGAGGTCGACGTGAGTGTCGGGCCTCGTGGATTTGATTGCCACTGCTGGCCTGGCCACGGATGACCCGGATGAGGGAAGTGGGCCAGCCCGGCAAGGGTCTGGCCCGGTTGCAGCACATGAGTGGGAGCCGTTGGCTGGCTCTTGCGCCTTGGGACCGTGGCCGATGGATGTTGCTGTCTGCTGCGCCGCCGGAGTGAACGATCCGGACGACATAGGAGAAGGTGATGATGAGGCAGCAGCAGGCGGAACAGCCGGCGTCCCGGCGGCTCGTGGGGATCGATCTGGGGATCGCGTCGCGGCATTCGGTGCGGGTGCTGGAGGCTGATGGCCAGCAGGTGTGCCGGTCGTCGTGCGTGCCCACGGCGGCGTCGCTGTCGGCGGTGGAGCAGGCTGCGCTGGCGGGCGCGCCGGAAGGCACGCGGCTGGCGGTGGTGTTCGAGCCGACCGGGCCGGCGTGGCTGCCGATCGCGGTGTTCTTCGCCCGCCGGGGCCACGCTGTCTACCGGGTTTCGTCGGCTAAGGCCGCTGATTTACGCCGGTTCTTGCGCCGGCACGTGAAGTCGAATGGGATCGACGCGGAGACGCTGGCCCGGCTGCCGCTGGCCGACCCGCGCGGGCTGCAGCCGCTCGAGCTGGCAGGCGCGCAGGCGGCGGCGCTGGACCGGCGGGTCCGGGCGTGTGACCGGCTGACCAAGGACGCCGCCACGCACAAGGTGCGGATCAAGGACCTGGTCCGGCAGCTGCTGCCGATGACGCCGCTGGCCGGTGACCTGGGCACGGCCGACGTGGCGGTGCTGGAACGCTACGCCGATCCCCGCAAGCTGGCGGCCGCCGGCGCGGCCGAGCTCACCCGGCTGATCGCCACGGCGTCGAACCAGCAGCAGGGCCCGGCGCGGGCCCGGGAATGGCAGGCGGCCGCGGCGGCGGCTCTTGAGCTGTACGGCGATCACCCGGCGGTGGCGTTCGAGGAGCTGGCCGCTGAAGTCGCTACCGAGGTGCGGCTGCTGCGGGCCGTCCAGGCCGAGCTCGCCGCGCACGCCGCAGCCCGGGAGAAACGCTACAAGAAGGTCGATCCCCGCCAGCTCGCCCGGTCGCTGCCCGGGTTCGCGCAGATCAGCGCCCCGGTCCTGGTCGCGGCCATGGGCCGGCCGGGCCGGTTCCCCGACGGGGCGCGGTTCAAGTCCTTCACCGGGCTGGCCCCGCGCGCGAGCCAGACCGGTGAGACCGACCGCAAGGGCCAGCCGATGAGCAAGGCCGGCCCGTCGCTGCTGCGCGCCACCTTCGTCCGCGCCGCCGATACCGCCCGCAAGCAGGATCCCGCCGCTCGCCCGGATCTACTACCTGCAGATGACCGAACGCGGCGCCACCCACCTGAAAGCCTGCTGCGTCGTCGCCGGCCATCTCGCCGAACGCGCCTGGCTCGTGATGCAGCGCGGCACGCCGTATGTGATCTGCGACAGCAACGGCAACCCGGTCACCCCCGAACAGGCCAGGCAGATCATCGCCGAACGCTGGACCGTCCCCCAGCACGTCCGCAAACGCCGCCGCAGCCGCACAACCCCCGGCGCCAGCGCCAAGGGGAAGGCCCCTCAGGCGGCCACAACTGGGCCGGACAAGCGAGGCGACCTTCCCCGACCCCGATCGTCGCGACACCACCCGCAAGGCGTCAAGCCCGCCATCTGACCCGGCGGACTCCCCGCCGCCTGCCAGCGGGCCAGGCGGCGCGGCGCCATCACCCGCCCGCACCTATCAACCGTGCACGCCAGGCGCCGCACGGCCATGCCAGCATGCCCGCACACCAGCAGGAAGGCCCACGACCATGCCCGAGCCCGATCTCATCCTCGACCCCGACCAGGCCGACGACCTGCGCGAGCTCATCGACCTCACCGCCATCCTCCAGCAATGGCTGCAATACGCCGATGACAGCATCCTCGACGACCTGGCCAGCTTCGCCTACCGCGACACCAACCACCCCCGCAGCTACGTGGACTGGCTGACCGACGACCTCGCCGCAATCTCCGCCCGGCTCCGCACAGCCGCAGATTCATCCTGCAACACTCTTGACACACCAGCCCCCATAGGGAATCAAATCCCCTCAGCTCCACCCCGTGATCATGGCCTCTGACCTGGTCAGACGCTTCGCTGATGGACCTCACTTCCGATCTTGGAGTGGGGTCTTTTCGCGAAATGGGAGGAAAATTGGAGATCAACGTCTCCCGCTCCCCCGCGTTCTCGTGGCGTGGTAGCCGGGTCGACTCCGCTGATCCAGCGCGGAATGGCGCGAGCAGATCGTCCAGGAGCCGGAATGCCGCGCCCTTTCGGTGGGCTGAAAGTCCTTCCCGGCTGTGCCGGTGGCCAGGTGGCGACGGGTCGGCCGGGCCATGCGGTGGCGTCCACCATGACGAGGTTGCCGGGCCGCCCCGTTTGCGGCAGGTGGCGGCCGTCGGCGGCGGGGCGGAAGCGCTGTACCAGACCGGGCCGCCCGCGGGGGTGGTGTCGGTGGGCAGGGCGACCGCGTAGCCAGTGATCTGGCCGGGCGTGCGGGCGCTGAGCCGGGTACGCACGAGCACCCCGGCCTGCTGAAGGCGGCCGAAGAAGTCCCGCTCGTCTGTGGCCGCCGCGGCGGCGGTACTGACCTCCCGGCGGAGGGTGACGCGGGCGGGCTCGGGCCGACGTTTGCGGGCCGCCTTCTCGTTCTCGGCGCGGCCGGGGCGGGGGGCAGCGGTACGGTCGGCGGACGCGGTGCGCCGCAGGCCAGATCGGTGCTCGGCCGCCTGGCAGGCCTCGCGGACGCGGAAGTAGTCGTGCCACAGGTTCGGCCGCCGACCGTCCCGGCGGCTCGGCGCCACCCGCACCGGTGGCATCGACCTGAACAAACCCGGATCCGCGCCGCCGCCTGCCCGCTGGCCCCTCTTGACCAGGTCATACCTGCAACCAGCCTGCAACCAGTTGGCAAACCGCGCGGCTACCCGTGGGTAAAAGCCTGTGTCTATGGGCAACACCGAACCTACCGTCAGCCCGGGAAAGATCCTCCACGTCGAGGACGATCCGGACAGCACCCTCGCGGTCCACACCGTGCCGGGCGGCGAACAAGATCACCTCAACGGCCACCGGTTCGACCCCGTGGCTGACGCCATGTACCGCGAGGGCCATGATGTCCGTGAGGCCTACCGGACCGCCATGGGCACGCTCTCACGCGGCGGTGCTGGTGGGAGCATGGCCCCGCGTGACGGGCGCCACAAGACTCACCGCTGACCGGGCCCTGCTCTCCCCCGGAGGGGAGAGATGAAGGCAATGCAAGCAAGACCATGCAGGCCATCCCTTGGCGAACACGGCTTGTTACCCGCCGCCCTCTTTGAGCGGGGCGGCGACGTTGGCGGCGAGTACCCGCACCGGGCTGACCGACCGCTCCGGGATTTGCCTCCTGTTCGGTGGCGACAGCTTCATGAACATGGTGCCCGTCAGGATCCGCCCGGACAGTTGGTCGGAACAGTGGCTGTTACAGAAAGTGAGCACCCGCCGAGGGCGACAGCCAGGCGCACCTGGGGCCTCCCTGCCGAATCTGAGCGGCTCCTGGCTCTCGACAGATAGACCTCCGGCATCGTGGTTGAGGGCACCGATCGCCCAGTTCTGGGTGTCCTCAGCCCCGCCCGGGGGGATCGGCCGCTTGTTCGTCCTCCCTGGCGGTCTCTCTCGTCCTCTTCCTCGCTCACTACCGCGAGCACTCCGACAGGCAACCGGGTACCGCCGAAGCCCGCGCATCCCTGCGGGACCACCAGGCTGTCCCTCGGACGCACTCATAGGGTCAGATGAGCGTATGCAGGCAGACTGCCCGGCCAGGGCCTAGCACCATGTCTGCGTGAGCTCCTCCCGGCCCAGACGAAGTCGTCGCGGTAGCTGGGCATGAACTTGCTACGGTGGTCAAACCCCAGCCGGCCCCGCTTACCGAGGAGAACTGATGGCTGATCAGGACCTGGCCAAGTTGGCCAGCGAGGCGCACTGATCATCAAATCGTAGCTCGCTCCGACGTGCAGGCGACAAGCTCAGTCGTCTTCATGTGTCGTTCGGGGCGCCCCACCTAAGCCGGCGCACGACGCACTCGGAAGATTCGGATGGACCGCACCGAACCTGGCAAGCCAGCCCTCAGTCCCATCGCCGCGCGCGAGTGCGCGTGACTAGCGCAGTTGTAGCTGGACGGTGTGGATGGCGTTGCCGCCGTAGCCGAGGCGGTTCCAGTCCGGCTGGGCCGGTTGGGTGTGGCCGGCGAGGTCGGTGGCGCGTGCCCGGACGGTGGCCGGGCCGGGCTCGTCGAGGTGGGTCAGCAGCTCCCACCACTGCCAGCGGTGGCGCTGGCGGTCACCGACAAGCCGGGCCGGCTGCCAAGGGCCGTCGCCGATGCGGATATCGACACCCGCGATCGGCGCGGCCCCCGACCACGCCACACCGCGGATGACCAGCTCGCCGACGGCGATCTCCGCGGCGCCGGCCGGCTCGGTGATGATTGACCGGACCTGTTGCAGCCGGACCGGTTCGCGCACCGTTGTGCCGTCGCGATCCCATTCGTAGACATATCGGTCGGTCTGGAAGTAGCCCTGAAACGGTGAACCGGTCACTTCGATGCCGGTGAGCCACTTGACCGACGCGACCGCGTACCAGCCTGGGACGATCAGCCGCAGCGGGTAGCCGTGTTCGATCGGCAGCGGCTCACCGTTCATTGCGTAGGCGAGCAGCACCCCCGGACCGCGGGCGTCGCCGATCGGCAGGCTGCGCTCGAAGCGAACCGGCTCCGGTGATCGTTCGGGAGAGCCGGGCGAGCCGGCGTCGGCGCCCCGGAAGACGACCTCGCAGGCGCCGGGCGCCGGGCCGGCGCGGTCGAGCACGTCGGCGAGCGGCACACCGGTCCATTCGGCGGTGCTCACCGCGCCGAGGTTCCATGGCTCACCTTCGACCGGTGGCTGGAACATCGAACGTCCGTTGCCGGCGCACTCCAGGGTGACGACCAGGGTATGGGAGCGCATGTTCTGCAGGTCGCGCAGGCTGAGCCGCAGCGGGCGCTCGACGAGACCGGCGATGGCCAGGCGCCAGGTAGCCGTGTCGAGGGCCGGGGTGCCGAAGTGGTTGCGGACATAAAAGCGGGCGTTGGGCATCACCACGCCGCCGATGAGCGCCGGGATCGGCGTCTCGCAGTTGAGCGGTGCGGTGCGGTGCACGACCAGGCCGGCGTCGCGCGCGGTGACGACCGGCAAGCCCGCCGCCGCCCAGGCGCACATGCCTCCGGCCAGGTTCACCGCGTCGAACCCCGCCGCCCGCAGCGCTCCGGTGACCGCCGCCGAGCGGCCACCGGAGCGGCAGATCACCACGATCGGGCGGTCGCGGGGCAGTTCGGCGTGGCGCCTGCGCAGCTGGCCCATCGGTACCAGCACCGCATCGGGGGCGTGTTCGGCCTGCCACTCCCCGGGTTCGCGGACGTCCAGCAGCAAGGCGCCCGCATCGATGAGCGCCTTGCCGGCGCGGGCGCCGGCCTGTGGCGTCACACCGGCCTGCCCGGCGGTGCCGGCGGTGATGATCGGCAACCCGGCGGCTTCCCATGCCGCGTAGCCACCCAGCAGGTCGGACACGTCGGCGAACCCGGCGGCAGCAAGGACGCTCGCCGCGACCTGCGAGCGGTACCCGCTCGCGCAGTACACCACGACGGGGGCGCCAGCATCCAGCGCGGTGAGCGAGTCCGCGAGCACCGTCAGCGGAATCTCGCGAGCGCCGGGCAGGGTGCCGGCGGCGGTCTCGCCAGGGCTGCGCACGTCGACCAGCTGCACACCGGGATCGAGCCCGCGCAACTCGGCGAGCTGCCCGATCGTGAGCCGCGAGCTCGTCTCGACCAGCTCGGGCCGGCCGGCGAACACCGCGGCAGGGTCGGCGAGCTGCCCGGCCACCCGGTCGTAGCCGACCCGCGCCAGCCGGATCTTCGCCTCCAGCGCCACGGCGGGATCGCCGGCCAGCACCACATCACGCTCGGGCGACAGCACCTCGCCCGACCACTCCGCGAACCGGCCCCGCAGCCCGACGTTCACCGCGCCGCGCAGATGTCCCGCGGCGAAGTCGGCCGGCTCACGCGCGTCCAGCATCACCGCTCCCGCGTCCCGGCGCGTCAGCACCTCGTCGATGCCCAGCAACCGCGGCGCGTCCTGGTCGAGCAGCGGACGGCGTTCGCGGTTTCGCCGCGCGCCGAACTCGAAATACTGCGGACGGACGGGCTGGCCTTCGGTGACCGCGGCGACAAACTCGTCCTCCCCCATCGGCTGCAGCGCATAGTTCACCAGCCGCTGCTCACCGAGCGTCGAACTCGTCTCGGCCGACAGCTGCTTGCCGCAGGACGAACCCGCCCCATGAGCCGGGAAGACCCGCGTCGCGTCCGGCAACCGCAGCAACTTGTCCCGCAGCGACCGGTACAGCTGCCGGGCCAGCGCGTCGGCAGACAGGTCCGCGCCCGCCGACGCCAGCAGGTCGGGGCGGCCGACGCCGGGCCGACGAACAGGGTGTCGCCGGTGAGCACCCCATAAGGCACATCGTCGTCCGGGTGCTCGTACACCACGATGCAGACCGACTCCGGGGTATGGCCCGGCGTGGCAAGGATCTCCAGGGTGACCTCGCCCAGTGACAGCCGCTGACCGTCGCGCACAGCCTCGATCGGGAACTCGACGCCGGCGCCCTCGCCGTAGCAGATAACCGCACCCGCCTCGGCCGCGAGCTCGAGGTGGCCGCTGACAAAGTCGGCGTGCACATGCGTCTCGATGACCCGCTCGATGGCCAGCCCCCGGGCCGCCGCCTCGTCTAAGTACACACCGATGTCCCGGCGAGGATCGACGACGACGGCCCGCCCCGTCGTCTCGTCACCGACCAGGTAGGAGGCGTGCGACAGGCACGCGAGGTAGTGCTGCGCGAAGATCATCGTCCAATCCCCCAGCGTCCGAGCAGCAGCTCACCACTCCAAACAAGGTTGCACTGCTCGACGAAGCACGGTGTTGTCGCACGGCCTCGGAAGCGTGCGCGGCGTAGGACAGTCGAGGCATGGCGGTCGCAGGTAAGAAGGTATACGGAGGGTCGCCGTTCAGGCGTCCCGTGCACAGGTCCGCTCGACGCGCAGGGCCCGCCAGTCTTCGGGTACGGCGACGGTGAGGCCGCCGTCGATCGGGATGTGCGTGCCGCTGATATGAAAGTTGACATGGGTTCTTCCTTGAGTCCGTGAATTGGGAGTTCGGCAGATCCGGCGACGCCACGCAAGGTCGAGTAGCTGGCGGTTCAGCGTTCTGTCTTCACGCCGTCGACGCGCAGGACGCAAGAGTGCCCGGAACGACTGGCCCCAGGCGGTCAGAGTTACCTCGTTGGCGTCGGCGAGCAGGCTGAGCGGCATCGATTGCGATCCGCACGTCGGACAACTCATCACGGTGGAGAGTTATGTAGCCACGGTGGCGGGCCAAGGCAAGCATCCGGGTGTTGTCGAGCATGATGTCGGCTTGCAGATTAGGCACACCACGTGCCGCCGCGGCGGCAACAATGGCGTCGAGCAGGTAGCGTCCCAGCCGCCACCCTCGCCAGCCAGGGGCAACAGTAAGAGCGAACTCACCGTCGCCGTCAGGCAGGAGGGCGTAACCCGCCTCGGCAACGACTGCGTCCTCGGGGCCGGAAACGACCGCGACCAAACGATATCCGCCCTCATCCGCAGCCCGGGTCATCTGCTCAAGGAACTTCCGAGCCGGATGGCACAGATTGAAGAAGCGGTGGCGCCGGTCCTCATCGGAGAGCCCCTGGAACAGCGCGTCCAACCCCTCGACGTCGGCCTCCGTCACGGTCCGCACAGTAAGGGCCGGGCCATCGGGAAGGCTCAAGGTGGCGACGACGCCATCGGCGGCGTCAGCGGCAGGTTCAGCTTGAGCTAGCAATGCGCACTCCTTCGGTGCCGGGGGCGTGCTGCGGTTCGGAGCCTGCCGGTGGGTCCTCATGAATGGATTGCGCGCTGATTGAGTGCCGCATGAACCGGCAGGCGTCGTCATGGCCAAGCGATCACGGAAGCGCGCGACATCGACGACCCGCAGGCCGTGCTCGCCGACGGCGGCAATCTCGCCGGCAGCATCGGCGACGACGACCGCGAAGCGCACGGACCGGCCTTCGACGGCGATCGCGCGGGCCTCGGCCACCAGCGACGTCCCCGGCGGGCTGGCGGAGAGGTGAGTCATGTTGATCAGTGTGCCGACGGTCACCTCGCCGGGTTCCAGGTGCGGATAGACCGCCGCCATGCACGGGGCCTCCATCAGGCCGACCATGAATCCGGTCGCGAACACAGGCTGCCCGCGGCGGAATTCGGCAAGGGCGGGGAGCAAGTCCGGCACGGTCTGGTGCGCCGGCACTCTGTATCGGACGACGTGCCTTGCTCCAATCACTAGCCCCGGTCTCATGACGTGTGCTCCTCCTCCGTGAACTTGAAGGTTCCTCCGTGAACTTGAAGGTCTCGGCTCCGGGCGGGCGGTGCGCGGTGGCGATCGTAACCGCGCTCAAGACAATTCCGCCCAGGAGCATGTTGCTGCGTGTCCCGCAGCAACCCCGCCAACTCGCCGACGACTCCCCGGGCGGACCCCTGATCCGGTATTACTCGATCAGGTAGAGCGCGATCGTCGTCGCGGTAGCATCCATCCGTCGGCCGAGATGGCCACGATGTTCGTACGGTCACCGCTGCGCCCATGCCAGTTGCCTCCGTGCTGCGTCAGGCTTTTTGCGCATGCATATTCAGAGGCCCGCCCGGGCGACCTGATACATGGCGAGGTAATGGACGGGGCCCCGGATCTCCGGCAATAGGACATCTGCGAGGTCACCATCAGGCTGCCGGGCAGCTGAGTGCGTCAGCTACCTCCTTACGCGGCCTCCGCGGCCCGGGTCAGCGCCGGGGGTGCTGTCACGCCGTCATCAAGGATCACCGGCCACCGGCACATTTCGTTGTACTCGGCCGGGTCATCGAGCGACCATCAGCCGTCGAGTTCGCTCACGGGCCTCTGGCGAGCGCCCTGGTACTGTCAGAGCCGGGCCCGCCAGCTCTCCCGGTCCTGCCGGTACCGTTCGTCTCGGGGTGCCGGTAACAAGGGACCCGCCAGCACCGCTGAAGCGTCCAGTTTCCTGAACGCGGCTGGCAGGGAGCGCCCGCAGACGATCGATCGTCGCCGTGGTCAGCAGATGCACCACGGCCCGGCTGGTACCCCGGCCCGGATGACGGCCAGCGGAAGCTAGCCGTGGGCAGGAACGGCGAGCCGCTCAGCGCGTGTGACGCAGCCACCACAGGCCGACGAACGGCAACACGAGGGGTACGAACCCGTAGCCACTGCCAAACCCGGTCCACACCGTGGCGTCCGGGAACGCACTCGAGAACAGCTCGCTCGCCGCCCCGACCGTGATCACTCCGACCAGCTCGATGCTGATCGCCACCGTGGCAACACGCCGCGAGGCGGCGTCTCCGCGGGCCAGCGACACCGTGGCGACGATGTACACGACCGCCGCGAACGCGGACAAAAGATATGCCAGCGGCGCCTCGTGGAACTTGGCTGCAATCTGGACCGCCGAACGGGCGGTCGCCGCGAGGGCGAACAGGCCGTAGACGGCGACCAGCACCCGGCCGAACCCGTGGCTGGTCGACCGAGGCCGTGCCCGGCCGCCAGTTTCAGCCAACAGGACCGGCCCAGACCTGCTGCACCCGAATCACCATGACCGGCATGATCAGGAACGCCACGGCAAGGACGGCCGTGCCCGACCGGGTCCGCTCCCCCCACCCCCACGCGGCGGCGGCCGGCGGGATGGTCACGCACGCCAGCAGGTAGAGGACGAACTCGGCGCGGGCGAACTGCCGGTGGCTCCCGGCCATCTGCGCGATGCCGCCGATGAGAAAGCCGATGAGCAGCGCCTCGAGCACCGCGCCACCCGCCAGCACCGTGGCGCCGGGCGCCCGGTTGACCACGACGAGTCCGAAGGCCCAGGCCGCGAGCAGAAGCGCGACGACCATGATCGCCGTTGCATATGGACCCGTCATGACCACAATTCTTGCATCGGTTCGATGATCCCCCCAGGGCCTGCTCCGAACGGCTCGGACGTCCGCCAGGACGGGTGAGCCAGGCCGTCATGCTGTATACCGGGACGCCGTGCCAGGGAAGGTGATCGTGGTCGGGAGCTCATCGCATGCCATGCATCGCGTGGTCGGCTCGGTCGCCGTCAGCCTCGCGCGCCGCTCACCGGTGCCCCTCGTGGTCGTGCCTTAGGGCTCCCCGGATCCGGTTTGCCCGCGAGGGCCGGAGATCCCGGCCAGGGCGAACAGCGAGGCACTGAGGGAAAGCCCGGCGTCTCGGCGATCGGGAAGCCGGTGAACACGAGGTTGACGGTCATGTTGGCCACGAAGACCAGGCCCAGCCGCAAGATGCTGACGGCATCGACAACGCCGGTGACCGCGGTCAGGGCCAGCGGCGGGCCCGGACGTGGGGGAGGACGGCCAGGTTCCGGTTCTGGACCGTGGCGGCCGGCCGACCAGTTCGTCCCCGCACGGCTCTGAGGCGAGGCAGAGGCCCGGATCACCGCCGGGTCTCTGACGGGTCTGGTCCGCGGCTCCCGGGACAGCGGGGCTAGGCTCCGCTCGTCGGCGGTATGGGCCGCGGGTAGATGTGTGGCCCGGCCGGGTGGACGCGGCGTTTTTGGTATGCCTATCGTGGTTTGAGATAGCGGCATTGGGCCCGTGATCCCCTGCACATTACCGCGCAATCGTTGCTCCGGACCCCGGTAGCGATCTGTGCAGTGCGCTCCACGCGAAGGGGCTTAGATCCCATGTCATCTGCCACGCAGGGCCGTCCGGCAGCCCCCGCCGACCGGCGCTGGCTGCTCCTGGTTGTGGTGGCTATCGCCCAGCTGATGGTGGTCCTGGATTCCACGGTCGTGAACATCGCGCTGCCGTCGGCCCAGCGTTCGCTGGGGTTCCCGAACAGCGACCGGCAGTGGGTGGTGACGGCCTACGCCCTGGCCTTCGGCAGCCTGCTGCTGGTGGGCGGCCGCCTCGGCGACATGTACAGCCGCAAGTGGGTCTTCATCACGGGCCTGGCCGGATTCGCCGTCTCCTCGGCCATCGGGGGTGCCGCCGTCTCGTTTGGGATGCTGGTGGCGGCCCGGACGCTGCAGGGCGCGTTCGGCGCCATCCTCGCGCCGTCCGCCCTCGGCACCCTGGTCAGCACCTTTCAGGACCCGCGCGAGCGGGGGCGGGCCTTCGGGGTCTTCGGCTCGGTCGCCGCCGCCGGCGGCGGCGTGGGCCTGATCCTCGGCGGGGTGCTCACCCAGTACCTGTCCTGGCGCTGGACGCTCTACGTCAATCTGGTGTTCGCCGCGATCGCCGTGGCCGGCGCCCTGACGTACATGCGCAGCAGCCGGCCCGCCAACCGGCCGCGGATGGACTGGCCCGGGGCAGTACTGGCGTGCGCCGGGCTTTTCCTCATAGTCTTCGGCTTCTCCCACGCCGAGACCGCCGGCTGGACGGCCGGGCTGACGACCGGCTCCCTGGTCCTCGGCGTGTTGCTCCTCGCCGCATTCGTTGTCGCCGAGCGGTGGGGCAGTCACCCGCTGCTACCGCTGCGCGTGATACTCGACCGCACCCGGGGCGGCTCCTATGTCGCGGTCGGCCTGGCGGGAACCGCGATCTTCGGCATCTTCTTGTTCCTCACGTACTACCTGCAGGAGGTCAAGGGTTACAGCCCGGTGACCAGCGGGCTGGCCTTCCTGCCGATGATCGGCTGCATCCTGCTCAGCTCCAATGTCTCCAGCATCGTGACCTTGCCCCGGCTCGGGCCGCGCGTCCTGATCACCACCGGCATGCTGCTGGGCGCCGGCGCGATGACCTACCTGACCCAGCTCACCGTCACCTCCAGCTACGCCGGCGGCGTGCTGCCCGCCCTGCTCATCCTGGGCCTGGGCTTCGGCATGATCTTCGCCCCGGCCATCAATACGGCCACGGCCGGCGTCCCGCGCCAGGACTCAGGCGTAGCCTCCGCGCTGGTCAACACCATGCAGCAGGTCGGCGGATCGATCGGGACGGCCGCGCTGAGCACCATCGCGCTGACCGCGACGACCAGCTACCTCGCCGCGTATCGCACAGGGCCGCTGGCGCCGGCGATCGCGGCCACCTACGGTTACACCGTGGCCTTTGCGGTGTCTGCGGGAATCTTCAGTCTCGGTGTGATCCTCGCGATCGTTCTGCTGCCATCCCGGCAGCGGCTTGCAGAACTCAGGGCCGCCGCCGCAGCCGCGGCCGAAGCTGCGCCCGCGCCCGCCGCCGCGGCTCCCGCCGCCGACCTCGCGCCGCAGCTTGAGTCGCACGCGATTCATGCGATTCCGGTAGCCCTGGTCAGCTGCTCGCCGGTGATAATCCCCGCTTCGCTCCCGGCGGGCAAGCCCGCCGGGAGATCGCGGCGGGGAATGGACCCGATATAACTCCGGGTTCCAACAGAGGGGCCCGATGCGGCATTGGATCCCCTGGCGGGCCCGCCGCATACCGCTGGCAGCTGGACACCCAGTAGCAGCGGGACAGCGGGGCTAGAGGCACTTGGCCACGCGCCGGCGATGTCGATGGACGCGCCGGTGATGTACGGCGCCTCTCAACGTCCCTCGGCCTTGCCGACATGCAGGCCGACCAGATACGGGGGAAGAAACAGGCGGAGACAGCAAGCTTCCCCGCCTGCCAGGGAATGCTGCACAGGTACGTCGCGGCCGCTCGTGATAATCAGCTCTCGGCCGAGCAAGATCTTCACGAGGCGACCGCACGCATGGGCGGCGCCGCCAACTAGCACACAGGATCGCAGTCGTGCCCAGATCGGCGGATCCGGCACGCGTCCGTATCGGCCTGAGCGGATGTCGACCAGTATGCGTTCGCACCCGAAGCTGGGTGGCCGCGGGTACCGCTGTCGTGCGAGCGGCTCGCCTGATCGGGCGGCGTTCGCCGGACATGGTGTTGAAGCAGCCTTGCGGTGCGCGAACTGTGCTCCGGCTGGGGCGGCGCCCCGCTGGGCGAGGTGAACTGCCACGCTCCGGCCGATCCCGCGGCTCGCTCCTGTTACCACCGCGGCTGGCCGAGGGCTGCCGACGACATGACCATCATGATCTCCGATCAGGCGCGCGACGACCTGTTCCGCTATTGTCACGAGCCCCGCCGTGTCATGCGGCAGACGCGCTCTCACGCGGATGCGGCCGCGCGGGCTCGGTATGACGTTGCCAAGCGATGCGGGCGAACTACCAAGGTGATTACAAGACGTAGTCGGCACGTAGTGACGGCATGCACGGGGTAGCCGCCAATCTGTACGCCCACGGCTGCCTGGTCCTGGTGCCTGGTCCTGGGCCAGCTATGACGCGCAGATCGAGATGATCTGTGCCGTGAGCTGAGTGCGGGCTCACGCACTGCTGCCCGTGGCCGTTCTGGCTCGCAGAGGTGGATGCCGACGTAGGGCCAGCAGTAGTTCCGCGGGTAGCGGCGGAAGACGATGTGGGTGAGCCCGGGCCCGGTCAGGGCGCGCGGATCTCCCGGCTGCTTTAGCCCTGGTATTGCCAGATCCATGCCAGCGCGATTCACACCGGCGACGACGTGGAGGCGAGCGCACTTGGAGCCTTAGGAAGCTTGTTCCGTGTACCGCGCAGCCCGCATCCGCCGGTGCGGGATTCCTATAATTGGCGGTAATTGGCGGCCCAGCTTGGGGTGGCGGCGCAGTCACCATGGTCGTCTGGCGGCTGGGCGATTTGGGAGGTGCACTGCCGTGGACACTGCGGGGCCTGGCAGCGGCGCCGATCACGACCGGACGCGGTCCGCGGCGGACGTCCGCGGGTATGCGCAGCGGATGCGCTCGCTTCCCGTGGAACAGGTAATCGTGGATGCCGTGTTCAGTCTGCTCAATGCCGCCCAGGTCAAACTGGGGCGGCGAGATGCCCGGTTGCTGATCGACTTGGGCACAGTGGCGCACCAGCACGCGCGTCCGTATCTGTCAGACGAGCTCACCAAGCAGATCGACCAGGTGCTGGGACAGCTGCGGCTGGGTCAGGTGAGCGCAGAGGGCCACGCGAGCCGGCAAGGCGAGCCGGAGGAGAACGACCTAGACCGGGTACCGGCCCCGCCGTCGGCAGGCGCAGCGCAATCACCTGCCGGCCGGGCGTCCGGCAAGCTGTGGGTTCCGCGCTGATCCGTATTAGCGCTGCGCAGCGCACTCGTCGAGTCGGTCCCGCTGGTCGGTGATCTCGGATTCGGCGCGTCCCGGACCGGGCCGACCTGTGGCGCGCAGACGAGGCGGGCGGCGGCGCTCGCCACTCTGACGGGTTGACGCCGAACGCCGAAATGGGGAGCGCGCACAATGGACCGTGCCGCCTGGGACCGTCACTTTGCCCCGGCCCTCGAATTGGTCTGGACGGCGGAGCCGAACCACTGGCTGGTGCCTGAGGTGGCCGACCTGCCGCCCGGCCGCGCGCTCGACGTCGGCGCGGGCGAGGGACGCAACGCGATCTGGCTCGCCGAGCGTGGCTGGACGGTGACCACCGTCGATTTCAGCGCGGTCGGACTGACCAAGGCGCGGCACCCTCGCCGACGCGCAGCCGCCGCAGATGCTGCCGGGACCTCGGAGAACTCTGAGGTTATTTCTTAAGGCCCGGTGCTTGGGTAGCTGACGTATGGCCCTAGCGGGACGCGGGCAGGTCGCCGACGCTGGTGTTTGTTCGTATCCCCACCCGTGCCGTCCGTCACCTCATCGCGGCGAGAGGCCAGTCATGGAGGTTGTCGTGTCTGGCTCTCGGTTAAGGCTCCTGGCGGTGACCGTGACACTCGGTCTCGCCGGTGTATTCGCGGCCGCGGTTCCCGCCGCCGCTGGCGCCCCTCCCCCCGGCCCGGTCAATGAAGGGCCAGCCGGCCCGCCAGCGCTGATGCCAAGCGGCGAGGTTGCGCCGCCGCCGCAGGTGACGTCACCGCAGATCGCGACCGGCTGCCCGGCAGCGCCCTACGGGCCGAACTACTACGCTCCCGGCACCGGTAAGACCGCCGCCCTGACCTTCGACGACGGTCCCGGCGCGAGCACGGCGCAGATTATCTCGATCTTGCATGTGCGGGGCGTGACAGCCACGTTCTTCAACATCGGCGTGAACGAGGCGGCCCGGCCACAGCAAGTACGCGACGAAGCCGACCTCGGCGACATGCTCGGCAACCATACGTGGAATCACCCGAACATGACCACCCTGTCCGCATCCGCTCAGGCCACCGAGATGGATCGCACGACCGCCGAGCAAGAGTCCATCGCCGGCTCCGCCCCGTGCGCGTTCCGGCCGCCGTACGGCGATTACAACCCGACAACGGAAAGCCTGGCACAGCGGCGCAAGATGAAGCTCTGGATGTGGTCGGCCGACACCGAGGACTGGAAGGCGCACGGATCGTCTTCGTCCTACTGGGTCGACCGCATCATCAGCCTGGCCGAGCGGGAAGGCGGCGCCCTGGCGCATCCGGTCGTGCTAATGCACAACCAGCCCGCGGGTAACCCGGCGACCGTCCGTGCCCTGCCCACCATCATCAAATACTTCCGCGGCCATGGGTACGCCTTCGTTGACCTGCTCGGCCGCACAGGATAACGCTTGAGGCCTTGAGGCTGTCTGCGGCCACCTGCTGTGCGTAAGCACTGAAGCAACGGGTCCGGACCCCGCTTCGCGGGGCGAGCAGGGGCGAGAACCGGACGACGTCAGCCCTGCTTACGGGCGATGGCGTCGGCCAGTTCCTCCTTGGTCATTTTCGACCTGCCCCGGATGCCGAGCGTGGCGGCGCGCTCCAGCAGCTCCTTCTTGGAGCTGCCAAAGTAGTCCACTCCGCCGAACGTCCTGCCGTGGTCCTCCCGCGCATGGGGATCCGCGGCGCGCGGATCGGACGGCCCCTTGTGTCCTTTCTCTTCCCAGTGGTCGCCGACCTTCTGGAACGTGTGCTTCAGCGCGGCATAGGCCACTCGATGCGCACGCTCCTCGTCGCCGTACTGCTCGGCCGCGCTGTCGTGCGCCTTCGCGAACGTCTCCTGCGCCTTCCTGGGGGAACGCTGGATCGTCCCCGGCAGTTCGCCGCGGCGGGGCTCTCCGCTCCTGGTCGTCTTCGGCATACCGCCTCCTCGTAGGTCGCTGGGTCAGTCCGGGACGCTGGTCAGGTAGGTGGCGCTGAAGTCCTCGTCGCCGTGATCCGCCGTCCCTCCGCTCAGCCATTCCGCGATGGCCTCGGAAACCGGCAGGTCCAAGCCGTGCTGGGGGCGCGGACTCGCTGACCAGACTCGCGTCCTCGGCCGGCAGGTTCAGCCGGAACGACGGCGAGAAGTCCCGGGCCGCGATCGCCGCTGGGTGCGGTTCCAGGCCCGCACGGGGAGCCCGGCACGCGCCATATTCCTGGCCATCGCGAAACCCATCGTCCCGCCGACCCCGAGCACCGCGATCGCCTCTGACATCTCCATCCGGGCCTGTTACCCGCTGCTACGCCTGTTACACGCGGACGCCGAAGTTTACGCCCGCTCTGCGGGGAAGCTCGGCTATTCGGGAAGAAAGCGAGGCAAAATGGGCGCTGGCAGTCAGCACGATCCCGCGCAGGGCGGATCAGATGTCCGCTTCTCTTTGTCCGCTGTGCGCGAGACGCCGAGACCGGACTTGACCCATACTCCGATGCGGGGCCGCGTAGCGCCGAGCTGCGGGGATGGTCACCGCGCACGCTGTCCCTGGTCCGCCGCGGCCTGCGCATCCTCATGGCCGTTCACGGGCACGGCAAGCGGGTCAGGGCCGGCACAGTCCGGCGACTGACCGCCCGGAACATGCCGTTTCCGCACCTCATCGACGTCCTCTTCATGGTGGGCGTGCTGGAAGACCAGGTTCCGCTAAGGCAGGTGAGGCCGGGCACGCCGAGGCGGGCCAGGTAGCCGGGTCGCCCGGTAACCGGCCGTCCAGTCCGGGTCGCGCTGGCGGGCGCGGGCCCGGGCCAGCTGGTCCTCATACGGGCCGACGTAGATGCTGCGCCCGGCCTTGGCGGTGGTGCACTGCGCGGCCAGCGGGCAACTGGCGCAGGTGGTGCCGAACGAAGCGGTGGGCTGCCCCGCGTTTTCCGGACAGGCATTTCTTGAGCTATTTTTATGCTGCCGCCTGATTGCTCAGGTACTGGTCCAGCACCTCTTGCGGGGTCCGGTATCCAAGTCCTGAGTGGAGACGGTTCCGATTGTAGCGGATCTCGATGTACCGTGCAATGTCCTCCCGGGCCTTCCGCCGTGTCGGGTACATAGCGCGGTGCACACGCTCAACTTTCAGTGCGCCGTTGAACGATTCCGCGAGAGCATTGTCATAGCAGATCCCGGTACGGCCGACGGACTGCCGTATCCCGAGGCTCTCGAGCACCCCTGCAAACTCGGCAGAAGTATAGTTACTCCCGCGGTCTGAGTGGAATATGGCTCCCTCCGGAAGGCTGAGATTACGGGCGGCCATCTCGATAGCCGCGGAGATCAGCGGTGTCTTGTAATTATCGTCCATCGCCCAGCCAACCACTTTCCGGCTGGCGCAGTCGATCACCGTGGCGAGGAAAAGCCATCCCTGCCACGTTGCGATATAGGTGATGTCACCGACCATTTTCTCGCCCGGTACCTGCGCGGTGAAGTCGCGGCCGACCAGGTCCGGGATCGGCCCGGCCGGGCCGCCCTCGGTCAGGCTGTGCCGCCACGGCCTCGGCTGGCATGGCTCCAGGCCCAGCTCGCGCATGAGCTTGCGGACCAGCTCCAGGTCGCATGGGACATCCCAGCGCTCCAGCTGGGCGTGCACCCTGCGGTACCCGTAGGTGCCGTCGGCGTCCTCGAAGATCTTGGTGATCAGGAGCCTGAGCTGCCTCCTTCTTTCTTCCGCGGCGGATTCCTGCCGAGACCGCCATTCATAAAATCCTGATGGTGATACGCCCAGCCACCGGCACATGTTCTGGATCGTAGGAGCGCTATCCACATCCGTGGCGCATGCGTCAGCGTACTCAGCCTCGATAAGCTCGTATTTCTCGCTCACCGATGCTCCCTCGCAAAGTACGCCGCTGCTTTTTTCAGGAACGCATTTTCCTGCTCCAGCTCCTTTACCCGTCGTTCCAATTCGTTCAGCCGCGCCCGGTGCGGCATGTCCAGCGGCAACTCTTTCCCCGAATGCTTCCGCCGGTAAGCCTTAACCCAGTAGCCGAGCGTCGACTCGTTTATGCCGATCTTCCGCGCCACCTCAGCGACCGGCCGCGAACCGTCAATGACCAGCCGGGAAGCTTCTTCGCGGAATTCGGGCGTATATTTCTTGCTTTTCCCCGTCACCCGTTCCCCGTCCTTTCCGGTAAGACCCTAATGGATCCTGATCCGGAAAGCTCGGGGCACCCCACGGCCCGCCCCTCGCCGGCGGCCAGGTCAACGTGGAAAGGCCTCCTTGGTGAACCGGCCGACCGGCCGGGGCGACGGACGGCTGCACCTTGCAGTTGATGTCCGCCCCGGCCTGCTCCAGGGCGTCCAGCAGCTCACCAGCGCCGTAGGCGGCGTCCCGTATACGCCGGGCGTCTCCTCCTGCGTGTGTCCCGGCCTGGTCAGCGGCACACCAGCACCGGCCGGCCCGGCGGCGACAGCTTCCGCATCAGCGGCCGTCGGCCCATCCGTGACGCCGGGCGTCTGCTCCTCCGTGCCTCCCGGCCCGGTCAGCGGCGCACCAGCACCGGCCGGCCCGGCTGCGGCAGGTTCCCCCATCGGCGGCCGCCGGCCCGTTCGGCAGGTCACCGGCCAGCAGCCCGGCCGCCGCCGCGACGGTACCATCGAACCCGCGCGCGGAGGAACGGCTGACGCGCGCTGGCACCCCGGCGCATTGTTCATTCGCGGGGGCCGCGATCACCGCTGCAGCGGCCGCTCGACCGCACCGTCACTGCTTGAGGTATTCCTCCATGACCTCCGAGGCTGCGGGCCGGGAGCCAGGTTCAGCCGTCGGGTCATCGGCGGGCAGCTCCAGGAAGGTCCGCGGGCGCGTCGCGCGCGGGTTGAGCACGACGTACGAGGGATAGCGGGTTTCCTCAATCTGGCCCACGACGGGGCCGCGCGTGCCCTTCTGCAGGACTGTCCGGCGCCGCAGCCATCCGTTCTCGCGCCGGGGCAGGAACAACCCCGCGACGCCGGTTACCATGATCACCAGGCCTGCGACCTGCAGGTTCAGAAAGCTGGGGTGCCCGGTTACGGCGAACGTGAGGATTGCGCCGATGGCAAGTAATGTCAAGCAGCTAGCGGTTCTCATCTGTCCTCCCTCCGATGGGAAGCTCCCAGGCCGCGTTAGCGGGCCGTCGGCCGTTCCGGCAGGAGACGACCGCTGCCGCCCGGGCGTCCCAGCGGCGTCCCGGGGGGAGGAGGCGCGCCGCTGGGACGCTGGGACAGCCCTTCTCCTGTACCTGGACTGGCCCTTATCAAACCCCGGCCGGCAGGATTTCCTCGGCAGTGCCCTTCCGTCCGGGGGCAGCCAGCTGGCCGGGCGTTCGAATCCCGGGACAAGGCATCGTTTCGCACCGGCCATGCACCCGTGGTTCATGGGGGCGCGGACGTGGCGGCGATGGATCGCCGCCTTCTGAAGGCCATCTTTGTTCGGGCCCCCAACGTGATGGCGATCCTCGGCCTTGTCGCTGTGGCCTTGCCATCTCGGCCGCTGTCCTGCTGGTGACCAGCTTCGTTGTCCAGGGCCTGCCGACGGCGCTCATCACGGCCTTTGTCGTCTGCATGTTCGGCGGTTTCTGGTTCGCCTTCGCGCTCACTCGCCGCCAGGCCCAGCGGCTGAAGTTCCCCGTACCGCTGGCAGCGGCACCGTACCCCGGTCGCCCTCGCCTGTCTCCACTCGTCGCGGTAAGGACGCCGATGGACAGGCAACCGAGCAACGCCACGCACCGGCGCGCCAGTGCCCGTTGCGAGCGTCAGCGGCAGGAAGTGGAGGAGAGCGATGAGGAAGTTCATTTTGGACCGGGGCAGGGCACCAGCCCGCAAACTCAAGACCAACGTCAAAGTCCTAGCAACCAAGGGTCGCTACGCTCCGTCCGGGACTTCGCCCGGAAGACATCCCAGGAGCTTAATGTCAAGCCGCAGCCTTCTCCCGGCTCTCAGCGCGATGCGACCAGGCAGTCGCCTCGTCGTAGAGGGTGGGGGTCTTGAGGCATCCGTGCAGGATGCCGACAAGCCGGTTGGCCAGCCGCTGGAGCGCGTCGTTGTGTTCGATTCCGCGGGCGCGGAGGTCATCGTAGATGGCGCGGGCGCCGGGCGAGGCGTTCAGGGGCCGCGAAGGCCTGCGCCATCAGCGCATCGATGAGCCGGTCGTTGTGGATGAACTGGGCGGCGACGATCTTCTTCTTGCCCGAGGCGCGGGTGATCGGGCTGGTGGCGGCGTAGTTCTTGCGGGCCCTGGCGTCCGGGTACCGGTGCGGGTCGTGCCGAGGTCGCTGAGCACCCGGGCGCCGAGGACGGCACCCAGGCCGGGCTGGGACAGGTAGATCGCTGTACTCGTCAACCGCGGACAACGCAAAGGCCTCCGCATCCAGGTCGAACACCCCGCAGATGGACTGTTTCGACACACCCCGATGAAAGAAAGGCGCAGTGTTAACCATGACCGGGCGGGCCCACCAGCAAAGCCCCGTGCGGCCCGTCGAGGAACCGCACCGAGCACGGCTCGTTCCATTGCTGCGGTCGTAGCGGACCGCGGCGGACTCCTCCCAGGTGCCGGGCCGCATGCCCGCATCCAGCCCGGCAGCGCGGGCCCGCAGCGAGGCGGATTTGGCCTCACGGCGGGTGACCTCATCAGCCAGCACCAGATCGAGGAAGTCGGCGTGGGTCATGCTCTGCTGCCGGGGCCAGCACCAGCCGTTCGGGCAAGGTGGCAAGCATCTGCCCGAGCTTGAGCGCCCGCAGCGTGCGACGCCGGTCTCGGCGATGGCGTCGTCGGCAATACGGCGTCCCCAGCCGGGCATCGACCCGGCCTTGCCGCAGCTGTTTCGTAGGGGGTCAGCAGGCTCTCGATCACCTCGGTGAGAGAACGACGTCACGGGCGGTATCACCCGATATCTTCACGCCGGTACGGCGCCGCGCCAGCGGCACCAAGGTTGACTGGGCTATCACCGGCTGGCGACGACGAGCTTCCGATCAGGTCATAACCGCTGGACGACACCTCCTGATCTCTGGGCGCACCGGCTGGAGCACTAGGCAGGTCCCTGGGCGAGCTCAACGGGCCATGCCGGAACCGCTGGCCAGAAGCCCGGGCGTGACTGGTAACAGCATCTGGTCCCTACCCTTACCGATCTGGGAAATAGTACGCATACATGAGCGGACCCCAACCGGGTAGCAAGTCGGCGTGCGCCGATGGGCGCCAGCCAGGCAGAGCGGAGGCGAAGGTGATCAAGTCCAGGGGAGGGAATGGCACGGCCAGCGTCACATTCACCCTCGATCCTCGTGTGGGCGCCCAGACCGTGGCGGTGTGCGGGGAGTGGAACGACTGGTCGGCCGACGTCGACGTTATGCGCCGCGACCCCGAGGGGGAGTTCAGCCTGACTGTTGACCTCGAAGTGGGGCGGACCTACCGGTTCCGCTACCTCCTTGATGGTGAGCGGTGGGACAACGACTGGGCTGCCGACGCCTACGTTCCCAATAGCTTCGGCGGAGACGACTCGGTCGTTGACCTGGCTGCGCTGGCCGAGGCGGTCCCGCCGACCGCGAAGAAGAAAACCGCTAAGAAGAAAACCGCTAAGAAGAAAGCCGCTAAGAAGGGAGCCGCTAAGAAGGGAGCGGCTAAGAAGGGAGCGGCTAAGAAGGGAGCGGCAGTGCAGACCACCAAGCAGGTCGCCACGCCCGCGACGAAACACGCCAAGAAGACGACCAAATAAAGCGGGCGAGGGATGGCGTCCAACTGGTGTCCTGGATCTTTGATCCGCCGCAAAAGTCGCTCAAGTGATTCGAGGATTTCTTCCGCAGATTTCGTCCAGATGAAGGGTTTGGGGTCTTCGTTCCATGTGGGCGCGGCTTATCGGCCAGGCCGTCCAGGCGCCTCTCGATGAACCGCTTACGCCATTTCCTGGCTGTTGTGTTATTGCACCGGAGCAACGCCGCGGTTTCTTTATTGTCGTGGCCTTGCGCATAGTTCGGGATGATATTGGCCCGCAGCGCCAGGGCCTGTGATCATTTCGCCCGGCGAGCCCACCTTTGCAGCGTGGCCCGCTCCTCGCCGGAAAACGTGACACGCGTCCGGGTGATGTGACCTGCCTCACTCTTATGAGGGTTTAAAGGTGCAGGACATTAGTGTGGCACATGGATCTGCCACTTTGTGCAGGAACGTCCGGAGGAGGCGGCGAAGAAGGCATTAGGCCCTCGAACGTTTGGCGTGCGAATCGCTCCCATCACCAAGCTTGTTATTTAACCTCTGCTGTCCCGCTTGACGCAGATCATTGGTCCTGTCCGGCGTGTCACAGGTGACACGAGGAGGCCACCGCGTGATCATCTTCAGGTTCTTAGCAGGAGCCCGGAGATGAAGGCGGTGGCCGTGGCGTTCAGTATCGCGTGGCAGGGGGCGGACGCCGGGCCCGCGGGCGGGGCCGTGGCGGGGACGCGGGAGGCTCTGGAGCAGCTGGGGTGCTTCCGCGGCGCGCTGTACAGATGCCTCACCAGGCGCGCGGATGCGCTGTTTGAGCTGGCTGAGGCGATGCTGTGCGCGGATGGGCCGGTGCGGCCGGTGCGGACGCTGGCGGGGTTATCGCTGGCGCCAGAGCACCGGCGCGGGCATGGCGCGCGCTTTATGACGCGGTGCATGCGGGGCGGATTGAGATCGGGCGGCTGCGCCGGGCGGTGGCGGGGCTGCCGCTGCGGCGCGCCGCCGATGGCCGCCTGATGCTGGCGGTGGATGTGAGCAACTGGCTGCGGCGGGACGCGGCCACCAGCCCGGAGCGCCTGTTCTGCCACGTGTACGGCCGCGGGAAGGGCCAGGCGCAGATGATCCCGGGCTGGCCGTACTCGATGGTCGCCGCGCTGCAGCCGGGCCGCACGTCCTGGACCGCGGTGCTGGTCACCCAGACCACCCGGTACGGCACTGCCGTGGCCCAGTCATGGGACCGGTTGCATCCCCGGCTGACCAGCCGGGCCGCCTGGCAGCAGCACGACGGCGAGCTGCCGGTCATCGACGGCACCCTAATCCGCTCGCAGGTCGATCACCTGCCCGGCGACCGTGACCCCAAGCCGGTATGGCTGTGGTGGTCAGCCACCGGCGCCGCGCCCGCCGACGTGGACCGGTGCTGGCAGGCATTCTTGCGCCGGTCCGGCCATCGAGCACACCCGCCTGTTTAAGCAGGTCCTCGGCTGGACCGCCCCGAAGATCTGTGACCCGGCCGCCGCCGACCGGTGGACCTGGCTCATCATCGCCTGCCATGCCCAGCTCCGTCTCGCCCGGCCGCTGGCCGCCGACCTGCGCCGGCCCTGGGAGCGCCCCGCCCCGCCGGGCCGGCTCACCCCGGCGCGGGTGCGGCGGGGGTTCCGGAACATCCGCGCGAAGATCACCTGCCCGGCCTGGCGCACCGAAACCCCCTAAGCCCGGCCCCGGCCGCCCGCCCGGAACCGGAGGGTCAGGTGATCGTGCACTGCGGCGGACGCGCCGGGGGACGAACTCGTTCACAGTGGTGATGGGCGTCTGCGACCCGGGACAGTCTGTCAGTAGTGACAACGTGTTTTGGGCGTCAGGGGATTCTCGCGTGGGCGTGCCCTAAATTCCGTTGGGGCGGCGACGATTGTCAGCCGGCAGCGGAAGGATGAGTACGTCCGAAATCGGCGCGTCTGGCCACGCGGGGCGAAGCTATGCAACGTGTCGCCAGCCCCAGCGTGTCTAGGCGCGGTACGCGGTCGTGTTGTCCGGCTCGACGAGCAACGTCGCGCGGCTCTCCTGCCAGGCAGCGGGCAGCTGGTCGTGAAGCGCGTGCGCGATACCGCCACCGGTTAGGTCCTCGCGGAAAATGATCACTGACAAGGCGACGGTCCGTGTACCGACGCGGCACCGAGCAGCGCCGCGCGGTTACGCTGCGTCTGAGCGGAAAGGAACAGCGCGAGCACCGCGCTGCCGCTGGCCGCCGAACCCAGGATCCATGGCACCGACGCCACCATCCTGGCCGGGCCCGGCCGTGGATCAAGCAGAGCCAATAGCCCGACCCCGCCGGTCATTGGGGCAGTCGCAGCCCACTCGCAAGGACGTAGCTGATCACCTTGCCGCGTCCCGGCTTGGCTTGACCTCATCGAGACTCATTGCCACCAGGCACGCCTATGGCTGGGTCAAAACCGTGGTCGGCGGGCGCAGCAGACGGCGATCCCGGCCCGGGAGATGCCATTGACCATGACGGTCACAACCAATCTGGTGGCCCGGACCCGCGAGCTTATTCTGCCACGACGCTGACCGCCCCATGGCCGGGGATCGTCCCCAGCCGGATGCCGCTCATGGTGCTGCAGACTAAATGCAAGGTCACTCCTTCCGCCGTCCGCATGGAAGGTCACGTGTCTCCCCTGGGGCGGGGCACCGGGCAGTCATCACCCGGCGCCCGGGCGGTTGGGGCGGAACGGTCCGTTAACAGCGAGCCTAGAGCGCAGCAGCTGCTTGCCGAGGTCTGCGCCCTCGCAGCTGTCCGCCTGGGCCTTGCGGAAGAACTCAGCAAGTTCGGTGTCGCCAGCGCGCTCGACGTCCTGAATAAAGGTGTCGAGCCACAGCGCGTTGTTCTGGCACGCCTCTATGTACCAGATCAGGTACCAGTCCATGTCGGCCGTGCCGGTGATGTGGCCGCTCTCGCTTACCGTCATCGATCATCTCCCACGGCGTGGCGGAACGGCGCTCAGCCCGACCGCAGCCGTAGCCATATCGCTGGCGTGACGCGGCGGCCCTCCGTCCCAGGGCATGATGGCCTAAGTGCGTCTTCCCATCCGTACCGAAATAAACCTTTCCGAATGGGCCGGGGCGATCCGGCCCGGGCTCGCGGCGAGTTCCGCCGCCGCCATCTCAGAGTCGGCCCCGGGGTCCCGGTCCTGGCCCGGGTCAGCGCATCCAGGTCAGGTGCTTGGGGCGGGATGCCCGTGTCAACACCCGTCTGACCTGGTCTTCGAGTCGGAAGGCCTGACCCGTGTCAGGCTCCTAGAGCAGGCCGCAGGTGAACGCGTTCCCCTCCGCCAGTGGGCCCGGCCCGCACACCCAGTTCCCTAACGATGACCGTGCGCGACCACCGCATGCTGGTGTTCCCCGAGCACCAGCGGCACCCGGATCTCACGTCGCGAGCCGGGCGACCCGGTGCCCGCCGGGAGTTTGGGGCGCCATCCCGCGTCGCTGCCCCGCAGCGTGATGCCCGCGCGAACCAGGCGGACGCCGCGGCAGTTGCGCATCGGGACCGCGGGACGCGCTGCGATTCCATGGTGCCCTAATGACGCGCTGACTCCCATTTGGCCGCCGTCGCGAGCGTAAGGGACGCCGCTGGCTGCTGCTCGGATAACTGGAGCGTTGAACGACCGCCGGTCCGAGGCTGGAATCAATGATCAATGTCCCCATGTCAGCAGGATGCCCGCCGCGCTGGCACGTCCCTCACCGCACTGCGCCGAGTTTCTGGGTCGGTACACGCCCCTACCTCGACGCCAGAGTGCCGGACGGCGCGCGCAAGCTTGGCCTGCCTGATCAGGCCAGTGAGCTGGCAGGAATCGCGAGCTCAGGGTGCCCGCTCGCGCGCCTTGCCGCGGCGCTGGTCCGCGTATCCCTCAGCCGCCGCGGTGCGGATGACCTGACCGCGGCGGCTGACTGCCGCTACCGCGGCCAGCTGCCTACCCGCGCGGGATGCCGACTTCCAGGGATGTCGCTCCTGCTCTTCTCCTCGAGCCCTGGTGACTGGCTGCATCATCCGGCGCGTCGCGGCATCGGAGGACGACAACGGAGTGCCCAGCAACAGGAAGCGTCGCCGAGCTGTCGAAGGCTTCGCCCTCCCCGCCGGTGTCGGCAGTTAAGATGACCGGCTCCCACCACTGGCCCCATTGCTTGGGGAGAATCCAGTCGATGGGGTCGTGGTGGGCATTGAACAGCAGCAGGAAGGAATCGTCGGTCACCCGCTGGCCGCGGCGGTCACGGTCGGTGATGGCCTCGCCGTTGAGGAACAGGCCGACCGAGCGGGCGAACCCGGCGTCCCAGTCGTCATCGGCCATCTCAGCCCCGTCGGGCCTGCACCAGCCAAGGTCGACGGACCCTCGGATGGGACGGCCCTGGAACCAGCGGCGCTTCCGGAGCACCGGATGCTCGCGCCGCAACGCAATGAGGCGGCGGGTGAAGCCAAGAAGGTCGTCGTCCACGCGGTCCCAGTCGTACCAGGAGATCTCGCCGTCCTGGCAGTAGGCGTTGTTGTTCCCCCCTTGGGTGCGCCCGAACTCGTCCCCGCCGAGCAGCATCGTGACGCCCTGGGAGAGCAGCAGGGTCGCGATGAAGTTGCGCTGCTGCCGGCGCCGCAGCTGAAGGACGCCCTCATCGTCGGTGTCACCTTCGGCGCCGCAGTTCCAGGAGCGGTTGTGGCTTTCGCCGTCGGCCCCGCCTTCGCCGTTGGCGTCGTTGTGCTTGTCGTTGTAGGAGACCAGGTCACGAAGGGTGAAACCATCGTGAGCGGTGACGAAGTTGACGCTGGCCCCCGGGTGGCGGGCGTCGGCCTGGTAGAGGTCGGAGCTGCCGGTGAGGCGGGAAGCGAACTCGCCGACGGTGGCGGGCTCACCCCGCCAGAAGTCCCGCACCGTGTCGCGGTAGCGGCCGTTCCACTCCGACCACAGGGCCGGGAAGTTGCCCACCTGGTAGCCGCCTTCGCCGATGTCCCACGGCTCGGCGATGAGCTTGACCTGTGAGACGACGGGGTCCTGCTGGATCAGGTCGAAGAAGGCGGAGAGCCGGTCGACCTCGTGGAACTGACGGGCCAGGCTGGCGGCCAGGTCGAAGCGGAACCCGTCAACGTGCATCTCGGCGACCCAGTAGCGCAGCGAGTCCATGATCAGCTGAAGGGTGTGCGGGTGGCCCACGTTGAGGCTGTTGCCCGTCCCGGTGGTGTCGTTGTAGAAGCGGCGGTTGCCGGCCACCAGGCGGTAGTAGGCGGCGTTGTCGATGCCTTTCATCGACAGCACCGGGCCCAGGTGGTTGCCCTCGGCGGTGTGGTTGTAGACGACATCGAGGATCACCTCGATGCCGGCCTCGTGCAGCGCCCGGACCATCGCCTTGAACTCGGCGACCTGCTCGCCGCGCTGGCCGGCGGCGGCGTATTCGTTGTGCGGGGCGAGGAAGCCGATCGAGTTGTAACCCCAGTAGTTCCGCAGCCCCCGCTCGACGAGGTGGGCGTCGTGAATGAACTGATGGACGGGCAGCAGTTCGACGGCGGTGACGCCGAGCCCGGTGAGGTATTCGATGGCGGCGGGGTGGGCCAGGCCGGCGTAGGTGCCGCGCTGCGCCTCGGGGATGCCGGGATGCCGGGCGGTGAAGCCCTTGACGTGCACCTCGTAGATGACCGACTCGTTGAGCGGGACGTCCGGCGGTCGGTCGTTGCCCCAGTCGAAGTACGGGTTATGGACAACTGACCTGGGCACGTGCTCGGCGCTGTCGTCGTCGTTGCGGGAGTTGTCGTCCCCGAAGGTGTACGGGAAACAGGCCTGGCGCCAGTCGACCTGGCCTTCGATGGCCTTGGCATAGGGGTCGAGGAGCAGCTTGGCCGGGTTGCAGCGCTGGCCCTGCTCCGGCGCCCACGGCCCGTGCACCCGGTAGCCATAGCGCTGCCCGGGCGTCACCGACGGGACGTAGACGTGCCAGCAGAAGGCGTCGACCTCCTCAAGGCCGACCCGCTGCTCACCGCCGCCGTCATCGAAGAGGCAGAGCTCGACTCCGTCCGCGACCTCAGAGAACAGCGAGAAGTTCGTGCCCGCGCCGTCGTATGCAGCGCCCAGCGGATAGGGACGACCGGGCCAGATCTCGATAGCCTCGTTCATGGGCCTGAGTCCTTTCTTAATCTTTGTCGCATCTCTTTTGTCGGCATCCAGCTGATCTTTGTCGGAATCCAGCTGACTGCGGCCGAGCTCCTTGTCGGGCGTGGCGCGCCTGCCCCGGTCATGATGACGACGATGCCGGGCGGGAGGGCGAGGCGCCGATCCGTCCGCTCGACGCGGGATCCGAGGCGGCGAGCAGCTGCGCCGCCTGGCTGGCCGGGAACGTGCAGGTTTAGCCGCGCTCTCGACCGGTCCGCGGCGGACGACGAGCCAGCCGGCGTCCTGGTCGCGGGTGGCCGCCTCGATGCGGTCGAGCCGTGTCAGCGGCGGGATCTCCCGCCTGAGGGCGATCAGCCGACGATGCCAGGCCAGCAGGTCGGCGTGACAGTCCTTGACGGGCTCCGCCCAGTCGAGCCTGGAACGCTCGAACGTCGCCGCGTCCTGGGGGCCGGGCTTGTCATCCGGGTCCCAGCCGAAGGCGGAGAACTCGCGCCGCCGCCCCTCGCTGACGGCCTGCCCGAGCCCGGGACCGGAATGGTCGTTGAAGTACTGGAACGAGGTGGTGGCGCCCCACTCCTCGCCATGAAAGAGCATGGGCACGAACGGCGCTGTCAGCTGCAAGGCGGCAGTAAACACGTCCTCGGTGTTGTAAGTAGTCCGCCTCCAGCATGTGCTGATCCGGTTCAGGCTCGCAGGCGACCCGTGGTAAATCTCCCAGGTGCGGCAGTTCTGCTCCCGGCTTGGCGTCATACTTGCGCTCCGTCTCCCGTATCCCCGATTTCGCTACCCACGAAAGCCCGTACGATGCGAGCACCGCTCCCGTTGAGGCGAGCTTTGCGAGATTTTCACGCGAGCCAGGTGCCTTCCGGGCTTACCGCTGACCTGGTGCCCAAGCTGAGCAGTTCGCCCTGGACCCGCTGGTAGCCCGGCCCGGGTTTCCCGCGCTATCCGTTCGGTTAACGCGGCGATCCGGGCGTCGGCTGGGCCGACCCGGCCGGTTCCGGATGCGCCCGCTTCCAGGTGACCCCGATGCATCGTTCGGGGCCGTCGAGCGGGCCAGCAGCGCGAGCCACCCGGCGAGACGGGCGAAGACCAGGAAGACCAGATAGATGAGGCGCAGGGTGACAAATCCGTGACCCTGCGCGAGCTGGCCCCACAGCGCCTGCTGAACCCGCCGATCAGTGGCCTATGGCCCACTTTGGGGAACCCCGCGAGCACCCGGCGGCTGCCGCGGGCCACGTGGGTACGGGCACGCTGGCAGGTCAGCACAGCGCGACGGGGACGTCACCAGGTGGCTGCCGGTCAGCCCGCTCGCTGATCGCCGGTCCCCGGGCCGCCGCGCTGGGCCGCCGCTGCCCCGCCCCCGGATCGATGCCACCGGTTTCGATGACGCGGCGCGCCACCTCGGTCAGCTTGATGTGCTGTGTCTGTGAGACGCGCCGCATCCGGTCGAAGGCGCCGTCCGCATCGCAGCCGAGCGCGTGCATGAGGATTCCCTTGGCCTGGTCGACCACGGTGCGGGCCCGGGCGGCCTCCTGGAGTTGCGACGTTGTCCGCTGCGCGTCGCCGTATCTGGAGGCGTTGGCGACGCTCGCCACGCCGAACGCGGCGAGCAGCGAGGCGAGCGGCAGCCGCGCCGGATCGAGCGACCGGGGCCGGACGCTGTAAAGCGTCAGTGTCACGGCCATGCCGCTGAACTCGTGCACCAGGCTGACGCAGCAACGGACACCTCTGCTGAGGGCAGCCGCGGCGAACTCCGGCCATGGGTTCCCGGCGAGCGTGTCGGCGCAGCGCATTGGCTCACCAGCACGCATCGCGTCGACAGTCGGACCGCTGCGTGTCTCGATCTGCAGGGCTGTGAGCGCGGCCAGGTCAGGATGGCTCGCCGCCGTCGTCACGGCGTCGTCGTCCCGCCACAAGGTGGCGGTGGCTCCCGAGCACGCCTGGACCCGCCGTGCCGCGAGCTCAGCCAGCTGACGAATCGATTTCGCACCGGACGGGTCGGCCGCGGCGAACAACTCGGTCGCTTCGCGGGCGAGTTCGTCAGTGGTCATGGCATGCTCCACGGGTTCGGCGATGGAGGACTCCATCGGGCGTGCCGCCTATGCGGATGACAGGGCTTATATCTGGCCGGTTCCATGCGCACGGTCATCCCCGCTGGTTACGTCTGGCCGGTAGCTCACCGGGTGGGCCGAGGGCGCGCAGGGCCACCATCGTCATGTCGCCATCGCTGAACTCGGGCACGAGATCCCTGATGACCGCGACGATCTCGCGCGCGGGGCGCCCGGCGAGCGCGGCGAGGGCGTCGGCAAGCCTGCCTTCGAAATAGGCGCCTGCCGCGTCGCGTGCCTCCGTAGCGCCGTCCGAGTAGAAGAACAGCAAGTCGCCGGGTGCTAGCTCGAGCTGCCCGGTGGCGGGCCGGGCGTCGCTGAAGAATCCGAGCGGCAGCCCGCCGCCCGCCAGCACCCGGACACGGCCATCCGGCCGCACCAGCAGCGGCCCTGGATGTCCCGCACTCGCCAGTACGACGTGCAGCATCTCGTCCTGCCATCCGAGCCTCCCGGCGATGGCCGTGACAAATTGATCCGTGTCGGACTGGGCGCCCAGGATCTCGTTGGCCAGGCGCAGTACGTCGGCGGGCTCCGGAATCCAGTGGGCGAAGACCCTGATCGCGTAACGCGCGAGGGATGTCACCGCGGCAGCCTGCTCACCCCGGCCGCAGACGTCGCCGATCACCAGGCCCCATCCGCCCGGGTTTGGGTAGACGTCGTAGAAAAGACCGCCCGGGCCGGGATCTTTTGCCGACGGCACATACGCGGTCGCGATCTCTGTCCCGGGGACGGGTGGCAGGTCACGCGGCAGCAGGCTCGCCTGCAGGGCCTCGGTGACCGCGGACCGGCGCATGAACATCCGGCCGATCTTGATGGCGACCGCGAGCTGCTGGCCGATCTCGTCGACCAGGCCGAGGTCGGCGGCGGCGAATGGCCCCGCCCCTGGCCGCCTGGCCAGGGTCAGGGTGCCGTAGCTACGCTCGCCGTCAGACACCGGTGCGCACAGCACCGAGGTGACTCCGAGCAGCGTAAGTACCGGCACGGCGGATGAGGCGCCACCGAGGACCGTGGCGTCAGGTGCGCCGGCGATCAGCTGTGACCGCCCCGACTTGTGCACCTCCCAGGCCAATGAACCGGGCAGCGGAGCCTGATTCTCGATCGCACGGGTGAGGTCCGCGAACTGCTCGCCCGCGGGGCCTGTCACAAACAGGCGCCGCATCTGCCCGTCCTGTTCCACGTCGACAATCACCCAGGCGGTAAGCTCAGCCGCGAACAGGCCAGCGCAGCGCCGCAGCATCAGGGACTCGCTGAAGGTGGCGTTGTCGAGCAGCAGCCGGCTGACCGCGCTGATCAGGTCGGATCGCTGCGCGGCTGCGGCGATGGCGCGATCGGTGGCGCTGCGCCTGGCCACCGGGCTGTCCGCCCCGGCGGCCGGCGGCTGGGGCATGTTCGCGGGTCCGGCGACCACCAGGACGAGCGGCCCGGATTCAGCCGGGCGTTCCACCAGGTCGAAGGTGAGGGTGGTCTCCACCGTCCCTGCCGTCCCGGCAAGCCTGCAGCGAAGAAGGCCTGACCCGCCGGTGCGCAAGATGGCGGTCAGCTCGGTCCGCACGGCACCCCGGTCCTGGCGGGCGGCGAACGCGGTGAACGGCTTCCCGGTGGCCGACCCCGGCTGCACGCCCAGCACCGTGGCCGCCCGCCTGTTGACCCGGCGGACGGCACCGTCGCAATCGAGCAGGAAGATCGGCGCCGGCACCCCCTGGAACACCGCGCGCAGCAGCCGCCGCTCCGCATCGGCGCCGCGCGACCGCTCCGCCTCGCCCGCCCGCGGGCCGGACTTCAGCTTCCCCAGCATCCCGATGGTGGACTCCAGCTCGCCGAGCACCGCGTTCAGCGTGGGCCGCAGAGCGGCACCCGGGCTCCCAGCCGCCCGGCGCGCCGAAAGCAGCCGCCCGCGCAACTGCGCGATCTCGGCGTCACGATCTGCCGGTGCGGCCGGCTCGCGCACACCGCCTGCACCCGCGACCGCCCGGCCGGCGCTGACGGTGACGGCGCGGCCGGGGCCGCCCGCCGGGCTGACTCGCCTGCGCACCACGTCACACTCATCCCTCAGGGCGTCCTGCTAAGCGGCCCACGAGGCGTAGCGCCGGTTCCCCAGGCCTGCCGCCGCCACACGCTGACCAGCTCGCATCCTGGCGGTCATGGCCACCTCACACTTCGGTCCAGTCCGGCGGCCACTGGCCGCTGCGCCGTCGCTGTACTGCGGAGTCAGTCTCGTATGACGCACCGGACAGCGGATCAGGGCGGACACGGTGCGGGCGGCGAGCTACTGCCGAGTTATTGAGTAGCTTACGGCACGGTCCAAGCCTGTCAACCAGGTGAACGAAGGCGTATTGAAGAGGCTTTGCCGATGGGCGGCGAAGGCGCTATCATTTTGCGCAAATGACTGGCTCCAGTCGGCCCCTGTACAGCATCGGCGCCGTGGCCGAGATGCTCGGCGTCCCCGCCGCGACGCTGCGGACGTGGCAGGAACGCTACGGCGTGGTGCAGCCGGAGCGCAGCCCAGCCGGGCACCGGCTGTATTCGCGCGACCAGCTGGCCGGGCTACGGTTCCTGGCGGACCAGGTGGCCGCGGGCCTGTCGCCAGGGGACGCGCACCGGCTGCTGCGCGAACGGCTGGCCGGCGGCATGAGTCACACCGGCCGTGACGGTGACACCCCGCTGATCCTGCTGGCCGAGCGGGATCCGCACGCCGCGGACTTCGCCGAATATTTCCTGCGGACCGAGGGCTACGAGGTCGTCGTCGCCATGGATGCGGATGCGGCCCGGGCCAAGGCCGCCGAGATATCCCCCGATCTCATCAAAGTCGACCTGCTCATTTCCGGCGCCCGCGGGCTCGAGCTCTGCCGGCAGTTGAGCGCGCGCGCCGACACGCCGATCCTGGCGATCTGCACCCTTGAACTCACGGACGCCGCGCTCGACGCGGGAGCGTCGGCGTTCTTGCAACGGCCGGTCGAGCCGCTGCAGCTCGTCTCGGCCGTCAAGGACCTGCTGCGCGAGAGCGCGTTCATCCGCCGCCGGGTGGGAACAGCATGACCGGCCGGCTGACGACCGGGACGAGCCGGCTGGACCTGGTACTGGGGGGTGGGCTGCCGCGTGACGCCATTTCACTTGTCATCGGGCTGCCGGGCTCGGGCAAGACCATCCTCGCCCAGCAGTGCGTGTTCACAAACGCAAGCCGCCAGCATCCCGCGCTGTACCTGTCGACTGTCTCCGAACCGCTCGAGAAGATCCTCCGCTACGGTCAGGCGCTGTCGTTCTTCGACCCGGCAGCGGTCGGCGCTAGCGTCTTCTACGACGACCTCGGGATCGTGCTGAGCGACAAGGGCCTGCCCGGTGTGCTCGAACGCGTGCGCGACCTCATCCGCGGGCACCGGCCGTTGATCATCGTCATCGACAGCTTCAAGGCGCTGCAGCCCTACGCGACGGACGCCGGCGAGTTCCGCCGCTTCCTGCACGACCTCGCCGGCATACTGGGGGTACTTCCCATCACCTCGGTGTGGATCGGCGAGTATCAGGACGAGGAGATGGCCACCGCACCGGAGTTCGCCGTCGCCGACGCCATCATCACAATGGGCACCAACCAGGCCGCGGAGAGAACGTCGCGGGCCCTGCAGGTGCTGAAACTGCGCGGCGGCGGATTTCTTACTGGCAGGCATTCCTACCGGATATCAGCGGACGGAATCGCGGTATTCCCCCGTCTTGCCGACCCCGGCAAGACGGAAGCCTATGCTCTTGGCGACCACCGCACCTCGTCGGGCGTCCAGGCGATCGACGACATGATGGGAAACGGCTACTGGCCCGGTGCGTCAACGCTCGTGGCGGGCCCGACCGGCATAGGCAAGACCCTTATGGGCCTTCACTTCGTCTTCGAGGGCGCGCGCAACGGTGAGCGGGGGCTGATCGCGACCCTGCAGGAGAATCCGACCCAGCTCGAACGGATCGTACGCGGATTCGGCTGGTCGTTCGCGCACGACGGCGTCAGGCTCATGTACCGCAGCCCCGTCGACCTGTACCTCGACGAGTGGGTCTATGACCTCCTCGACACCATCGAGGCCACCGGCGTGCAGCGGGTGCTCGTCGACAGCCTCGGTGACCTGCGGAACGCGGCGCCCGACCTCACCGGCTTCCGCGAGTACACCTACTCGCTGCTGCAACGCTGCTCGCGCCGGGGGGTCGGCATCATGTTGACCTACGAAGTGCCGGAACTGTTCGGCCTTACCCGGCTGACCGAGCACGGCGCCTCGCACCTGGCGGACAACGTGGTCCTGCTGCAATACCGGCCAAGCGAGACCAGCGTGACCCGCACGCTGACCGTCCTCAAGACCCGCGCAGTCCGCCACGACCCCCGGATCAGGGAATTCGAGATCACCCCGGACGGCATCACACTCGCCGAACCACCCTGAGCCGCCACCCGCCCTGCCCGGCGCGCCGCCGGAATCCGCGCGGCCCCTGACGTAGCGGCCTGTCAGGCCGCTACGTCAGGGCATGATGCGTCGGAACGCGGAGCCGTATCGTGCAACCCCCATCAGCAAGGCGAGTTTCGACCTGCTCGCAGACCTGACGGGCCAGCCACAGCCCGTCGTCGGGCCGGGGCCGCTCCAGCTCAGGCGGACGCCACCCGGGCAGCGGGCCGGCGAGGCCACCGCCCGGCTGGCTGATGTCACACACCACCGCACCCGGCCGGTCCCAAATGGCCACGGCGGTGACCATAGCGTCCCGGCGGACATAACTCACCGCTTCCACCACTGCGATGACAAACAGCGCCGCCCTGTCACCAGTCAGTCCGCGCGCCGCGGCCGCGTCAGCGGCAAAATGGCGCAATCCGGCCAGGTCACCGGTGAAGGCCAGGTCCGCGGCCTCCGCCGGCGGCCGCGGCAACGGCCCACCAGCCAGGCCGCTGGCGAACGCCGCCGGGTCGGTGTAGGACGCGCCCGGCAGCGTGTCCCGCCCGGCCACGCAGGACGGATGAGTGCGGCGCACGTCAGCGACGATATCCGGCCGCAGGACCCGAGTGTCATACGGGCAGATCATCCAGATCCTGGTGTCAGCGAAGATCAGGTTGAGCCGGGCCTCCATCTGCTTCCACGCCCGTATTTCCCGCTCCGGCCGGCCTGTCCAGGTCGGCTCGGCGAGAATCCGGACCCGGCCCTGCTCGGTTAGGTGCATCTGCCAGTAGCGGTCGAAGGCCCCGATGCGCTGCGGGGGTCGCCTGCCGAAGTACGCCGTCTCCGCATAGTCGAGGCCGCGGGCACATTCGCCCAGTACCTCAAAGAGCAGATCCAGATTGCCCGGCGTGGTGACCGCGAGCACTGGTTCGCCGCCCGCAAGCCCATCCTCGATGAACGGGACCGCTGCCGCAAGAAACTCCTCATCGCAGCCGTATAGGCAGCCCTGGTGGAGGAAACCTGGCCGGGCCGCCACCGAAGCGGCACCACCTGGCGCCATCAGCCCTCCCCTTCACCAATACGCAGCCCGGGCACAACGTCCCAGTTCACGGCACGAAGCAGCACCCGCACAAACGACGGTACCCGTTCCAGCACGAGCAATCGCCCCGCGCCCAAATCGCGGGCGGCCCGTGCGATGGTCCGCAAGCCCTCCATATCAATGAACTCCACGCCAGACAGGTCCACGTGTATGTCGTCGTGCCCCTGCTGGGCGGCCGCGAGCGCGGCCGCAAGCCCGTGCCGGCTGGTCACGTCGACCGTGCCCTCGACGCGGAAGCCGACAGCCTGCATCAGCCACGTGATCTTGAGCAGGCCGTCATCATAGGCCGGGCTGATAGGCGACAGCGCAGTCATCAATCCTCGACCCCACGTATAAACCACGTATGAACGTACAACGGAGCGTAGCCCCCGGCCAGCAGCGACCGCCACATGGCGTCACGATCCTGGCGCTACGCCGCCTAAGCGCAACGGCCGCTGCCAGCCCGGACCTCCGGGCTGATCCCTGCCCCTGACCCTGCGCGCCAACGCGCAGCCTCATGCCGTGGTGCCCACCAAGGGAGCAGACGCGGTTCGGGCTGTCCGCACATTCGGTGGTTTGCTCAGCGCGCTGGGTACCGCTCCTCCGACGCGGGACTGGCTATTCACCGGAGGCGTGTGGCGGCCCCCGGTTGGCACCGGTCATGGCTCCGTCCCGAGGCCAGTTCAGTCGTAGGGGAGCAGCGGTCCGAGGGGACCGAGGTCGAGGTTCAGGTCTTCCGGAGTCAACCCAAAGTGTTGTCGTAGCTCGGTCATCCGTTCCTCAAGGGCCATCAGGGTGGTTCCGATCTTCTCGATCTGGTTCTCGGTGAGATCGCCCTGATCGACCCTCCGAAGCGCCTGCCGTTCCATCAGCTGCCGCAGCAGTTCGACGACCGTGAGCACCAGTGTGACCAGCCCACGCTCAACCGACTCCGGGTCGGCCTCGATACGCCGCCGTGGCACCGCGCACGGGTCCGGCACGTCCGGGTCCGCCACGTCCGGGTCCCGTGTGCGAGGTCCGGTAGGCGTGCAGAACTCGAAGCGATCGGTCACGAGCCCGAATCCTCGTTATCGGCGCCATGCGCGAAGGCGGTACTGACCGAGGAGATGAGTGCCTGCAGTGAGATGCTCACCATGTCCACATCTGCGATCGACAGCCTCACCTCGCCTGTGATGACCACCCCGCTGGCGAGCACCCGGTCGAGCAGGTCGACGAGCGCGATCCGCTGCTGCCGTGCAGCGGGTGACGCCGCCGGCAAGATCACCGATGACGCCTCGGGCTGGATAGCGGGCGCGGCTGCGGGCCTGGTCGCTGGCGGACCAGTGGATGTGATCGCTGGTGGGGAAGCGGCTGAGGTGCTGCGACGGGTTTCGGGGCTCATACTGCCGCCTCATGCTCATCCACAGCAGCGAACGAGTACGGTGGCCAGGGTCCGGTCAGCTCGATCCGGACTTCGGGATGCCGGTCGGCCAGGCTGTTAACCGCAGCGGCGAAGTCGCCGGACTGCTCGTCGTCGACAAGGTAGGCGCCGTTGAGGATCATCCGCCCCGTCTGCCCGGTGAGCTGCGGGGCCTGCGGAGCGCGCAGTTGCGCCGCGGCCGCGAGCCGGCCGAGTGTGGTGTGGACGTGTTCCGCGCTGGCCACCGCCACCTGCCTCGCGTCCTCGCTTGCCGTCAGCTCGGTCCGGCGTCGGCGCAGATAGGCGGCTCCAGGGCTGGCCGGCGCGCCTCCCGCCGACGCTGCCGCGGCCGGCTCGGCCACAGTGACAGGGAGCTGAGCCGCATACACCTTGACGCCCCATTCGGTCCGCGCCGCGACCCGGCCAAGCGTCGCGGCGACAACCTCCCGCCGCGCAGCGAGCATGGCGGCGACCCCCGCGTCGTGGTGGTAGACGGTGGCGAGCCGCATGGGAACCACTGGCCTGTGATCAGCGACGATCTCGATAACGTGATGGTGCATCCGGGCGATCGCGTCCAGCCAGGCGAGGTCTTCGAGGTGGCGGCGCAGCGGCTCCTCCCCGAACTCGTCCAGGCTCACCGCGGTCACCGCGGCGGCGAGCCCTGCCGCTTCTACCGCGTATACGGGGCGCCCGCCAAGGCCAGTCACATCGCCCAGCCACTCACGCTGGATGCTGTCGCTGATCGCATACACCCAGACACCGAAGTCCCCAGCCATGGTTGCCCTTCAAAGTCGGCCGTCGTTCCACGCGCCAGGCTCGTCGCTGTCGTCCCTGCCCCCCGTATGTGGCGCGCGCGCCGAGCGGTGGCCAGCGCGCTCGCGCGGCGCATCGACCGCGCGGGTCGCGCCCCCGCCGGACTCCAGGGCGGCGAGCCGATCGCGGAGTTGACGGTTTTCTTCCACCAGTTTCCGGTGGTTTGAGCTGTTCGAGCTGAGCCAGGGATCGTTCTCCCACCAGTCGATGCCCAGTTCCCGTGCCGTCTCCACCGAGGCGATCACCAGCCGGAGCTTGATCGTGAGCAGCTCGATATCGAGCAGGTTCACGCGGATGTCCCCGGCGATCACCAGGCCCTTGTCGAGGACCCGCTCCAGGATGTCGCCGAGGTTCGTCGGTTCGTGGCCGCCGGCCATTCGCGGGCCGTAGTTCTGCGCCGCGCTAGCACCAGGCCATACCATATTCTCGCTGGTCATATCACCGGTCCCCGCTGGTGTCGCCTCGGCCGCGTGCGTATCGCTTCGTCCTGCGGTATGACACCAAGCTCCCGCCCATGTCGAGCGCAGCCTCATAGATCGCGAGAATGTCAGAGGAGGACGGTACGTGCTGGACCTCGAGCACCTCCACTCCGACGAGCCAGCCGTCGTCGGTCGGTGCGACTGCTGTGACGCCCTCTGGCTGCTTGCCGATCAATTCCACCACGCTGCGCAGTCCGGCCTCCGCCGCAGCCGCGGCTGAGATGCGACCGTAAGCGTTCTCCCCGCGCCGACGGCGCTTGGGTGTTGCCTCCCCACGACCGTCCTCGTCCGCGTCGGCGTCGGCCGCCTCGTCCTCCAGCACCTCCTCTTCGTATTCGTACGTTCTCCGTTCTCTATCGGCCACACGCCTGTTATCGGCGCGTTCGTCTCGTGCCGTGCGTCTTTCAGCCATGGGTTACCTCCCCTCGGCCGCTCCCCGGCTGCCGGATCAAGCGGCTAACGGCTTCGCGTTGCACCTGCGAGAATTCGTCATCCGACAGCCGGCCGGAGTCTCTCGCCGCGGCTGCCTCCTCAAGCTGACGCCGAACCGCCGATGGATCATGAAGTTCTCGTTCGGCCTCATCCCGCAGGATTTCCGCCAGCCGGATCAACGCGCGAAGCGGCATGAACGGCAAGCGGAAGGGCAGAGTTACAAAATCCATCATCGTCAGCCCCCCGGTGCCGTGGCGGTGACGAAGTCATAGGGGGCCATCGGGCCCAGCAGGCGCAGGTTGACGCGCCCATCCCACTCATAGGCGAGTTCGTCCACCGCTCGCTCGAACTCGGCCTCCTCGGCCGTTGCCACGAGCAGCGCCAGGTGCGCGGCGTCCTGCTCGTGCGTCGGCTCACGCACGTTGCTCGCGACGCAGTAAGGCGCAAGGACGTCGCCGACCTTGCGGGTATCCGCCTCACGCTTCGCTGTGATCGCCTGGTTGATGATTTCCCCGAGCCGGATCCGCGCATTGCGGGTTGCGTATTCGTCTCCCGCGCGGATCTCATCTCGCAGGCCAGCGGCCTCAGCGTTCTCGGATAGCACCTCTTTCAGCACCGCCTTTTCGACGTATCGACCTTTGACGACGTACTCGGCACGCCCCTCGAGCTTTTTCAGCGCGGCGGCGAACTCGTCGTGATGAGGCCCAAGCAGTTCGTCGACGACGGCCTGCGAATTCGTCATGACCGCGCCGAACCGCAGCGGTAGCACGGGCGTTTCAGCTGAGGCCGCATCCAGGAGTTGCTGGTGGTCCATGAGGTCCTCCGGCCGGCCGAGCGGCTGGGTGACGTCGATGTCACTTACCAGAGCCGCGATGTCTCCGTGCCGCAGGAGCTTTACCTGCCCGGGAGGATCTCCGACTCCGCGGGCATCGGCAGTCACCTCAACGTCCTGCGGCACGATGCCATAGACATAGCAGCGACGGTTGTTACCCGCACCGCTCGTCTGCTCGGACCTTGCTGGCGCTGACATTTCAGTCCTCCTCCTGCCGTTGCCTCCGGCGGGGCGCGAGGTCACGCTCGCGTTCGCCATCACCGGTGAACTGCTGCAGCTTTTCCCCGGCCGCTTCAAGCATGCCCTGGGCGGCTCCCTTGGTCTTTTTCTTGGCCCCGCTTTGCTGCATGTCTCCGACGAGTTGCGGCAAGCCCGCCTTTTCCTGCGAAATGTCGAGCCGGTTAACGGCTTCGGCGAATCGCAGGTAGGTGTCGACGCTCGCGATAACGATGCGCGCATCGATCGTCAGCAGTTCGATACCGACCAGCGAGACGCGTACGTACGCATCGATGACTAGGCCCTTGTCAAGAATCGTGTCGATGACATCGGCCAGCCCTGAGGGAGATGGCCCTCCAGCGGTGGTCATTGATTTCACTCCTTCGGCTTGCGCTGCAGTGCTTGCCCTAGTTATGCGCCCGCGCGCCCTGACCTGGGGCAGACGAGCGGCGAGGTCGGGGCCGCTCCTGAACGACATCGCGGCGCCGCCGGACCGGGGGCGCGCTTCGCCGGTCTCCCTCCTGTACCGCAGTCTCGCGGTCCTCGTCCTCTGGCTCGGCCTCGTCCTCTGGCTCGGCCTCGTCCTCTGGCTCGGCCTCGTCCTCTGGCTCGGCCTCGTCCTCTGGCTCGGCCTCGTCCTCTGGCCCGGCCTCGTCCTCTGGCTCGGCCTCGTCCTCTGGCTCGGCCTCGTCCTCTGGCTCGGCCTCGTCCTCTGGGGCCTCGCTGCCCTCCCCGTCGGGCAGTTGCTCTTCAGGCTCTTCGCCTTCCGGTTCTGTTTCGGGGCCGCCGCCCTGCCGCTGCTCTTGCTCCTCCTTGAGCGCCGTCTGGTGGTCCTTGACGACCTTGCCGTCCTCTATTTCCCCGCGCCAGCCTTCGATCTCGTCGGGATGCAAGATGGCTTGCGTCATGACATGGCGACGGAAGTGCTTCACTTCGAGCCGCGCCCGCCGGCCCTGGGCTCGCCACATGTTTCCGGTGTGCTCGAAAAGGCCCTTCGGGTGGTACTCCAGTACCAGGAGAACGCGCGTGAGATTGGGCCCAATCTCATGGAACGTCACCGCGCCGTCGACGTACCCCTTGGCGCCCTTCGAGCGCCAGATGATTTTTTCGTCCGGCACCTGCTGGAGGATGGTGGATTCCCAGTTGCGGTGCGACCAGAAAATCTGCGCTTTCCACTGGAGCTTCTCATCCGAGGCCTGGTCTACATTCTCGACCTTCTTCATGAAGCTCGGGAAGTCCCTGAACTGCGTCCACTGGTTGTACGCCACACGGACGGGGACTCCGACATCAGTCGACTCCACGATGTTGATGACCTTGAGTTTCTTGCCCTCTCCGCCCTTGCCCTTGCCCCCGCCGCGGCCGAACAGGTTGCTGAGCTTGCCCTTAGCACCGGCCATTCCCGCGCCGAGCAAAGCCCGTGCCGGGGACTTCCCCTCGCTGAGCTTCTGTGCGCCCGTAACCGCGGCCATCAAGCCTGGGCCGCCGCCTTGGCCCGCATAGTCGGTAAGCCGATCCGTGACGTCGCCGAGCTTGCCTTTCATGGACGCCAGCGCCCGGTCGCGAACCGCGCCCAGCAGGTTCTGGACCTCGCGCTTCAGGTTTTCGGTGGAAAGTGCCTTCGCGAGGCTGCCTGGCTGGGCCTCCTGTGTCGCTGCCATCCGGGTCACCTCCGGGTCCGGCGAACGGGCGAGCTGGCCCTGGCGCTCACGGACTGTGCCGGACGCCGCCTCGGGGCGGGGGGTTCCTCTTCGTCTACGTCGTCAGGCTCGGGTTCGTCTACGTCGTCAGGCTCGGCTTCGTCTACGTCGTAAGGCTCGGGCTCGTCGGTGTCGCGGCGCTCTTCGCGCCGAGTAGCACGCGCGGAAACCGGGCGCTCGGCTGCGGCCTCCGGCTCATCGATCGGCTGCTCGCCGGCCTCTTGTTCGGCGTCCTCGTCCTCCGGTCGCGCACCGCGCCCGGTCTTCTCCTGAACCTTTCCGCCCGGCTGGCGCAGTGCGTCAGCCCGATCGCGAAGGCTGTCGCTCAGGGAGTCGATCCGGCTGGTCACGGCGGCCATGGCCGCGGTCTTGGCAGCATCGGCCAGGTCGCCACGGATCAGGTCGGTGATCTCGCCGACCTGTGGGGAAATCTTGCTCAGCACGTCACTGGAGCCGAGCAGCTCCGTCCCTTTCCCCAGCAGTCGGCCCGTAACGCCGCCACCAGATCCACCGGCCATGGCCGCGGCACCGAACATGATGATCGCCAACCGCTTCTTGCGCCGACCCAGGAGGTAACCGGCCCCAATGGCCAGGGCCACCTGTATACCGCTTTTCATGATCTCTTATCTCCTTTGCCTGATTCGGCCATCGGCGTGGCCATCTCCGGTGAGGCCACGCGGTGACGACTGTGGGCATGTACGCCGAATGTCTTGGTTGCAGGTCCGGCACGCACTACCCGGGTGAGTCGCGCCGAAACAACAAGTGCGAAGTTCCGGCCGCCCGCAGCCCGGGCCGGGTCCTGCGTCCTCCGTAGCCCGCGAGTGGTCCGCGCGGTGGTGTTGCGGGCGCCCAGCCTTGCCTCGGTCTCCGTGGCGTGGGCCCAGATCTCCGCGTCACGCCGGGCCCAGGAAGGGCCGGTGGGGAACCCGGCCGCTATGGTGTTCGCCCGCTACTTGGGCTTTCAGTGGTGCCTTGTGCGGCAGACCGGCCCGGGGCCACCAAGGGTGGCAGCGAAGCTAGCGTGTGGATCGCCAAGGTCGACACCGTTGTGTCTTCAGAATCGTGGATGGCGCTGACGAGGACTGCTGGGCGTCCAGGTACGCGGAATGGGTCATCAACCTCTCCGAGCGGCCGCGGAAACCCGAGACGCCCGGCCGCTCACGCTGGCCGGCGAGCACGCGCTGCTGCTGGCCCGGGGGCCATCCGGGCAGAGGACCTGCTGACGGCGACCGCCGGAGGCCACTGGCTGCGGGCGCGCGGGCGCGGACGGCGCTAGCCATGCACCTCACGTGCAGGATCTCACTGGCCTGCGCGGACCAGCTGCGGGCGCTGCTCTGCTACACGGCGACCTGTCGGTTCTCGACAGGTCTGAGCATATCCAGATCGAAATACACCGACCGCCGAGGATGGCGCCGGATGACAGCTCACCCCATCCCAATGATCAATTGCATTCGACCGGGTATGTCGACTCAAGCGCTCGTGGGACCGGACGCGGCCGCCAGCGGTGAACCAACCGGTGGAAGGCCGCCCTCAACGCCTTCGACATTACTTTCGACGGTCGCCTCAGCGCGGGACGGAAGTAACAGCAGAGAAAGAAGTTAGACCGTTGCCTTGACGGACCCAACGCAAAAATGTGCGCGGCGACCGCAGAACTTAGCCCGCAGCCGTTAGGCATCGGATCCGATGGGTAGCGAAAGGCCTTCCAATGGCTAGGAGGACAGCGACGAGCGAGGTGGGCCGCGGCACGGAACCGCACCGGCCGACGCGCCGGTCGTTGAGCTGGTTAAGCAGGCACCTGAACAGATCTCCCTGTCCGGCTGGTGCGCGAGGAGCTGTTCCTGCCGGCGTCGAGCTGGCGGGGAAGGGCGGACAAGCGGAAGATGCGAAGGCTGAGAGGAGCTCAGTGGTGGACGACCAGCAGGAGTTGCAGGAACAGATCCTCACCCGGCAGGAGTTGGGCGGCACGGTGGAGGCGCTCGCCGCCACGGCCGACCTGAAGACCCGCGCCCGGGATAAGGCCGAGCAGGTGAACAGGGTCGGCGAACAAGCTGGTGAGGTCTGGGAGAAGGCGTCGCAGCAGGCCGGGCAGATACAGCACGGTGCCCGGGAGCTCACTGGCAAACTACGGCAGACCGTGGCCGCCCAGCCAGTGGCGAGGCGGCGGTCCATTGCCGCGCTTACCGCAGCCGGCGTTGTCGTAGCAGTGGCGTGGCTGGTGCTGCAGCGCCGACCCCGTCGCGAGAGCAGGAAGTGGGGCCGACGGTGAAGGAATCGTTCGACAATCCACTGCCGCCTGCCTTCTTCGGGCACGGTGAGATGATCGCATCACCGGCCGCTGATCCACTGCCTGATCCCCTGTCGCCCTTGGTCGAGGGCGCGGAACGACACCTGCGGCGGGCGGCAGCGGATCAATACCATCCCCCACGCGGGTAGCCGTTGCTGAAAGGAGCAGATCATGTGGACCAGCGACCCAGGCCGCGGCCGCCCGCCCGCGGGCGGGCATGCCGCCGATGTACCCGATGTCCCGACCAGGCTGCCGCGCGGATCATGGTGGGCCGCAGTCAAACGCACCCTCGCTGAGTTCAAACGTGACAATCTCTCTGACCGGGCGGCGGCGCTCACCTACTACAGCGTGCTGTCGATCTTCCCTGCGCTCCTGGTGATCGTCTCTCTCGTGGGCCTGGCAGGTAAATCGGTGTCGCAATCGCTGATCACCAACACAGGCAAGCTCGCGCCAGGGTCAGTCAAGCAGATCCTCACCGCCGCGATCCGGCAGCTCCAGCACGGCCATTCCACCGCGGGGGTCGTCGCACTGGCGAGCCTGGCAGTAGCGATCTGGTCAGCCTCGACCTATGTGTCGGCGTTCATGCGCGCCTCCAACGCCATCTACGACGTGCCAGAGGGCCGCCCTGTCTGGAAGACCGTCCCCATCCGCCTCGCCGTCACCGTTGTTACTTTGCTTCTTCTTGCCGTCAGCGCTGTGGCGGTGGTGGTGACCGGCTCGCTGGCCGACCGGGTCGGGCAGATCCTCGGCGTCGGCTCCACGGCGGTCACGGTCTGGGACATCGCCAAATGGCCCGTCCTGCTCGTCGTCGTCGGCTTCTTGTTTGCTTTGCTGTACTGGGCTTCCCCGAACGCCAAACACGGCTTCCGGTGGGTCACCCCCGGTGGCATCCTCGCCATCGTCCTGTGGGTGCTCGCGTCGGCTGTATTCAGCTTGTATGTCGCCAACTTCGGTTCGTACAACAAGGCCTACGGATCGCTCGCGGCGGTGATCATCTTTCTGGTCTGGTTGTGGATCTCCAACAGCGCCATCCTGCTCGGCGCCGAACTCAACGCCGAGCTCCAACGCAGCCGCGCCATGCTGGGCGGCCACCCGGAAACCGAAGAGCCATACGTTCAGCTTCGCGACACCACCAAGATCCGCGGCAACCAACTTTAACGGCATCGACCACAGCGCGTTGCCATCAAGACGCGTCCGCAACCGGAAACGCATTCTTCCCCTGTACGAGGCGAAGATGGTCAATTTCTTGAACCATCGCGCCGCCGACGTTATTAAAAGCGAGACAGCGGTCAGCCGCCTAACCCGCGGCGAACAGCTCGCGCGCGGCCGCCATCACGATATCGGCCGAGATCGGCGCGGACAGCAGCGTGCTCTGCACGAGCAGCTGAGGAGCCGCGGTGAGCCGGCCGGCATGGTCCACGCCGTCGTGACCAACGATGACGAGATCGGCAGCAAAGGGCTGTGGATGCTGGCATGCGCCGCGGTCCGGGCCGGGTGGGACGTGGCCGACGGACGGGTCGTCGTGGAACGCCATAGCCCTCCCGGGATCGAAACGTTCCCGCCTATGCCGTCCAGGCCGCCCCCGGATTCATCGCGTTCACCGCGGCACGCGGAGCTTTCGGGCGGCGGCCGGACTACCTGCTGTCCGGCATCAACGTCGGGTCGAACACCGGTCAGGTGGTCCTGCACTCCGGCACGGTCGGAGCCCCGATGACCGCGGCGGCTCATCGGGCCCGCGGCCGCGTTCTCGCCCGACGCCAGCGACATCGCTGAGGCTGGGCAATGGCGCTCGGCTTCGGACGTGGCCGGGGAGATCCTGCCCGCGCTGCGCGAGGTCCCGCGCGGCATCGTCCTGAACGTCAACATCCCGGGCGCGCCGCGGCACCGGATCCGCGGCATCCGCCAGGCCCGCCTCGCCGCCGCCGGGGCCGTACAGCTGAGCATCGGCGAGGCAACAACGGGCTATCTTCACGTCGCGACGGACCAGACCGGGGAACATGCCGGGTGCCGGAGAGGTGACCGGAGCAGGATTAGCCCGGCCAAATGCGGGCAGCCGGATGGCTTGCGGCTAGCGAAGCCAGCCTTGCCGCCGTGACCCACACCACCGGAGGCACACATGACCACACACGTACCCGCATCCGTGAATCCGGCAGATCGCCGGAACGCAACCGAGGCGGACCGCCCAGGCGAGACAGGGGCGGAGCGGGACGACCGTAATCTCGTGGAACTGCTGCAGGAACTCCGGGTGGCCGGCCTTGGTGTGCAGGTGCTGTTCGGCTTCATGCTCTCCCTCCCCTTCACCACCAGGTTCGTCAAGCTGAGCCAGCCGCAGCGCGACCTGTACCTGGCCAGTCTGCTGCTGGCGGCGATTTCCACCGCGCTGCTGATGGCACCGGTCGCCTACCACCGGCTGGTGTTCCGCCGCCACCAGAAGGAGATCCTGGTCAAGGACGCCCACCTCATGGCGCTCAGCGGCCTTGCCGCCGTGGGCCTGGCCATCTCGGCCGCCGTGCTGCTGGTGGTCAGCTACGTCGCCAGCGGCCTGCCAGCGGTAATCATCACGGTCGGTATCGTCTGCCTCTTCGCCGGCCTGTGGTTCGCGCTGCCGCTAGCCCGCCGCCGGTCCCGGTTCCCGCAGTGACCCCGCCGCCGGGCCCGGTTCAGGCAGTGAATTGCCGGGAAACCGCATTGACCAGCCCACTGGTAGCAGGCCGGTATGGCAGGGAAACACGCGCCCGCGGGGGCAGCCTTGCCCCGCCTGGACAGGCTGCTACACGTTAGCACCTGCACGACCACCAGTGGCGGCAGCCCCGCAGGCTCACCTGCCTGCCTTCCGCGACGGCGTGTTCGGTCGGCTGCCACTGCCGCACGTCCAGATCCGGGTCGGCCTCAGCGGCAGTCCGCCACCGCTGATAGGGGGTGTTGCAGTAGCCGCAGGCACTGTCGGCCGGCCGGGTGCATGCCGCCACCGCGCACGGCCCGGGCGGCGGCGGCGGCCGGACCCGGGATCGGCGAGGAACTGCTCGATCGCCGACTTTCCCGCCCGCCGCCGCGCGGCCGCTTCTCGTGATCAACGTTGAGCGTGCCGAGTTCCGCCGGGGCGGGCGACCGCGGGTTCATTGGCTGCACGCCGTCCCCCGCCGTTGCCACTTTGCCCGCGGCCAGGGGCGGACGACCGACGCTGCATGCGGGGCTCCTGCTCCTCATCCGCCTCAGGGGGCTGTTCATCGTCCTGAGGCTCTTCGAATTCCTCTTCTTCCTCGAAATCCTCGTCATCGGCCGATGCGCTGCGGGCCTTCTTGGCGCTCCCAGGTGTGGCCGGCCGGCGCAACACACCGGCCCGATCGCGAATGCCTTCACTCAAGGAGTCGATCTGCTCCTTGGCGCTGCCCGGTGATCCCGGCTGGAGCAACGCATCGGCCCGATCGCGAAGGCCTTCGCTCAAGGAGTCGATCTGCTCCTTGGCGCTGCCCGGTGATCCCGGCTGCAGCAACGCCTCGGCGCGATCGCGAAGGCTGTCGCTCAGGGAGTCGATCTGGCGGGTCACCGCGGCCATGGCCGCGGCCTTGGCAGCCTCGGCCAGCGGGCCACGCACAGTGTCAGTGATCTCAGCGATCTTGCCCAGCTCGGGAGAGATCTTGCCCAAGTCGGCTGAGCCGAGCATCTTCGTTCCCTGTCGCAGCAACTGCCCGGGGGCGCCGCCGAGCTTGCCGGTCGCGGCCCCACCCGCGAGCATGAGCACCAACCGCAGCTTGCGGTTTCGCCCTAGGAAGTAGCCAGCCCCGACGGCCAGGGCCACCTGCACTCCGCGTCCCATCATGTGCCTCCTCCAAGGATGCCGGTGATACCCGAGTCGACGGCCGCTCCGATCGTGCATGAGAGCGGCTGGCTCGTTGGTACGCACAAGGTCTCATCGTCATTTCGCAACCTGACTTTTGGCATGGGCGCCTGCGTACCCGAGGCCGGCGGGCGCAAACACGATCAGCCTTTCCTCGCAGGCCAACGGTCTGAACATCTCAACGCCGGAGGCCACCTGCAGCGGTTAGGCTCGTCGTTCACGACCGGCCGGACCAGGTTTCACAGGCCCCGTCTAAAACGGAGCGGCAAACACACCCAAAGGGCGGTGGAGTCGGCGAGCACCTCAGGCAAGAAGACACGGCCCGGATGCCGACCTGGCCTGGTGTCCTGAGTTGTTAATTCGCTTAATAAGTTGGGTCAAGGCTTGCCCATGGATGGGATGTCATGGCCGGACGTGACCGGGGATGTCACCAGAGTTGCTGGCGTGGCGAGAACAGGACGGCCCAAGGCCGGGCTGACCGTGACGGACCAGGAGAGAGAAACCCTGCAGCGGTGCCCCTTGGGGCCGGAACCGGGACCTCGGTTGGCTTCTGCGTCAGCGGCGGGATCTCATAGGACAGCAGGTAGGGGCATTCCTGCCGGACCAGCCCGGTCGCCAGCGCGAACTCGCCGATGGCAACGTTGCGGGCCAGCTCACAGCCCGCGCAAGCTGTCATCGGGTCTGCCGTCCGGGGCCAGACCGCGCAGGCGCCCCGCAGGAACAGGCGGGTGAAATCCGGCTCCAGGTACTTGTAGGGCTTCGGCCTTCCGGATCTGGCAGCGATGATGTCGGAGGGAGCGCGGGTGCGGTCGGCGGCGCGGTATGGCCCGTGAGGGTTGCGGAACCGTCAATGAAGACCCGGATCTGCCTGCGTTTCGGGCCAGTGCACGCGGGTAGCCAAAGCGCGCACTAGGAGAAGGGCGGACCTAACTGACAGAGACGACCACCGGAGGTGGAGATGATCAATGTCTTGTACAAGCTGCTACGTCTCGCGGTCAGCATAGTGGGCGGGGTTCTGGCTGGTGTGATCTTCAAGAGGGTGTGGAAGCTCGCTGCCGGGGAGGATGAGGCCCCGCAGGCCACCGATGCCGACCGTGGCTGGCGGGAAATCTTGCTGGCGGCCGCGGTCCAGGGTGCGACCTTCGCGGTGGTCAAGGCTGCGGTCGACCGCAGCGCCGCTGAGGGTGCCCGCAAGCTGACGGGCACCTGGCCCGCGATAGGGACAAGTGACCAGATAGATGACACGATGCGGAACCTCCTCAGCTCAGCGCACGCGGGCCGCTGACGCTGAAGCGGTTCACCAGGTCGAGGTGCCGCTTGGGCTCGACTTCCCATACTGGCCCTGCCGGCCCCGGCAACGCACGCCAGTTCAAGGAGGGCGTGGCCGACACCGCTGCGGGAATGCTGGACGGGGCGGGCTGGACGCCGTCGTGCGATGTGAGGTCGCACGTTGTGAGTGGTTACGCCGATTGGAGGCTCGATTGATGAGGGTGTGATCCGGTCCAGTGTCCGCGGGACCGTTCCCACCCTGGCGTGCGTCGCGGGTAACTGCGGGGTGCGGACCTAGATCAGAAGCCACTGTCGTCCCATCCGGGGGTGGCGGACGAGGGGAAGGCCGGACGGGTGAACGCGAATGAATCTTCGTATGCTTCGTTACCAGCAGCCCCGCCGATGGGATGTTCGAGCGGGGTATAGGGCTAGCCGCTGGGAAGCGGCAGGCGCCGGTCAGAGAAGCTGCGCAGACCGGGAGGACACCGCCGTCCCGGAGTAAAGAAGGCACCCACCCCGGCCGTGACCAGGCGAGCTCCAGCGGCAGAGGTGGCGGGTTAAGACCCGGGTGCTGGTATCCCTGAGCCGCGTGGGCACTCTGTGAGACGGCCGGGTGGGTGGTGGCCGCACCGGCCACCGTGGGCAGGCTCATCACGCTCACGGAGCCGATCGCGATGAAGGCGGCACCGGCCGCCGCGATGCGCTTAACAGCCTCACGCGGAGCCGGGCGTGGCCAGCCGGTGCATCCGCAGCTTTCTCGGTAGGAGCCGGATCAGCGCGGCGAGGACCGCGCAGTCGGCCCATTCCAGCCGGGGCCGCGGATTGGTGCGGCCCAGCACGGCGATCTCGCAGGATGAGCAGCTCGGCGTAGGAGGCCGACGAACGAACGAGCAGGACCAGCCAGCCGGAGAGCCGGACCTAGATCAGATAGAGCAGGCGGAGGGATATGGCTGATCATCATGTCCTACGCCTGATCCTCGCCCATCGCTGCAGTTCACAGGCCAGGCAGACTTCTGGCACCCTGCAATCTCGTCACGCCCGAGTACACGCCAAGGCGCGCACGGTCCTCGGCGCCGGGCCGTTCCTGGCCCCCGGGTACAAGGTGCTGCTGGAAACCGATCCAGAGCGGGCCCGCGCCATCTGACCAGTCCGAACTCGTTGACGGCAACACTCAACAGATCGAGGCGATCGAGGCCGAAGCTGGCCGCCGCGGCGTCACCGTGCAGTCGTGCTGGACTTCGTGCATGTCCTCGAGCCACTGCCTGCCAGACCAGCACAGCGCAGGCCGACTAGCTACGGGGCAAAGGGTACTGAGTCATCGGGACGCGACACGAAGGGGAACAAGATGAGCGGACCTTCTGGCTCAAACACGGCCGGCGGACTCCTCGAGGCGATCCTCGAACGCGCATTGACTGCTTACTATCGCGGCGAAGGCCATGGTGGGGCAGACGCCCTTGGGCCTCGGACCCTGGACGCCTGGCTGGTCTCCACATCTCGCCGAGCGTTCGAAGATGCCGACGCCTTGCCTTCAGATGCTGAGGTGCTCCGGGTCCTCGAGGCCACTGAGCTTGGCGTTGTGGGCGAGGGGTACCACGTGATGACCTTCGTGGAGCCGCTCCGTCGGTTTGTGCTCAAGTACGCAAAGTCCGAGGAGGGCATTCCTCCGCTGGCTCCCAGTGACGCTCTGCCCGAGCGTCATGAGTGGAGTCGGGATCATGGCATCCTTAAGGACGGCCGTCTTCACCCTGCGATATGGCAGCACATAAGAGCTTTCGAGTCGTATGGGGAACTGGCATTGCCGAGCCGTGTGTACATCTCCGAGGACGGTTACCGTCGACTGAACACCGGTGAACATCGTGCCCTGGACCGGTTCCGTTCCATAGGCATTGTGCGGTCAATGGGCAGCCAGAGTGTTCGGATACGAGCGGCGTATCCCGGAGACTTCCCCGAGGTCAAGCAGCCGGAGGCCGACGCAGTAACAATATCCGTCGTGATTGCACAGCCTTACGCCACCCCATTGATCGAGGCAATGTCCCAGGATCTTCAGCGCGGGAATCTTCGTGGCGTATCACATTCACTAGATAGCTACGCTCGCTTTGTCGGAAGGCTGTGGAGCCATGGAGTCTCCCACTTGGATTTCTCGATTCTAAACGTGGGAATATTCGACCAGCACGGCCAGCGATCGCTCGTTATTTTCGATCCGCATATGGGGGTTATCGAGTTGTCGCCGGCCGGTTCGGAGATCCGCGATCCCCTAGCGACTCGCCCGGAGGAGCAGCGTTCGCTAGGAGAGCTGCTGCGGGCGTCGCGCGATGGGAGCCGGTGGGCGCTGTGGCGGATTCAGGAGATGGCGGCGAACATGCCTCACGTCCCGGAGGACCACGTTGCTGAGGCGGCCGAAATGGTGAGGGACTTCCATCTGGCAACAGGCCGGGTCGAACAGGGCGATGGCCTCTTTAGCCGCCCGCGGTTCGACCGGACATGGCACCGACGGCCTATCGGAGGTATAAACGATCTCGCCCAGGCTCAGACCCGGCAACTCCTGGCTTCCTCCCTTGGGGTCCTGATTCAGCGCCTGGTCGAGCAACGGTTCGGGGATCGCGTCTACCGCCGCCACGTTCCTGTATTGGCAATGGGAAGCGATTCGGTCCTCTCACAGTTCACGGCGGGCCTCACGGTGCACGAACGACACCCCTTGCTGCTCATAACCAACGTCTCGGGCGGCACAGCGCGGCTGGTGAAGCACTGGGGCCGGGTGTTCCTGCCTCGCGAGCTGGACATTCAAGATGATCCTGGAATCCACTATCACTTCCACGATCTCTTGACCGGGGAGATCTACGTGCGTTCTGGCGAAACGCTCGTCCACCATGGTTTGGTCGTCGGATTGGAGCCCTACCGACTCCATGCTCTCCAGGCCAAGGATATCGTGGTTGATGACCTGGTCCTCGAACGGGCGCTCGCAAGGGACCAGGATTTCTCTGGTCTCCTGAAGCACTGCACGAAGCTGGTGGGGGTCATCGGTGACGTCCACGGCGACCTCGGGGCGCTAAAAGAAGTGCTCCGGGCGATCGGGTTCATCGATTCCTCTGACCAGTGGTTCGCAGGCGATGGCACACTTGTACTCACGGGGGATGTCGGCCACGGGGCCAATCTGCAGCAGACGTTCGACTACATTCAACGACTTTCCCGTCAGGCGCAGGTACTCGGTGGGCGCATCGTATGGACTTTGGGCAACCATGGGCGGTGTCAACCGGTGGAAGCAAATTCGCTAAGCATCTCGACGAACACTTCGGCTGGCGTTCTGTAGCCAAGTATACGCCTCGGGCGGATGTTTAGTGAGTGAGACACGGAATTCAAGAACCCAGGATCGGAAGGGACCGGCGTCCCTTTCGGGATGTATTCCCGGATGAGCCCGTTCGTGTTCTCGTTCGTGCCCCGTTCCCACGGTGAATGCGGGTGGGCGAAATAGACATCGATCTTGGTGGCGAGGGAGAAGGCGGCATGATCGGCCATCTCTGACCCCTGATCCCAGGTGATCGACTTCACCAGCTGCGCCGGCAGATCCGTGACCTCATCGATCAGGGCCGAGCGCACCCGGTCGGCGGTGCGGCCGAACGGAAGCGGGACGATCGCGGTGAACCGGCTCGTGCGCTCGACCAGGGTCCCGGCCGCCGTTGCCCCGTTCTTCCCCACAATGAGATCACCCTCCCAATGCCCGGGCACCTGGCGATCGGCGACCTCGCCGGGACGGTCCTCGATCGAGCGCATCCCCACAATCCGGGCGCCAGGCGTCTTTGCCCGCCCGCGCGGCTTGCGCTGCTCACGGCCGGAACGCAGCTCGACGCCCAGGCGGGACAGCTCGCCCTTCGGCAACGCGTATATCCAGGTGTAAATCGCCTCGTGCGACACCACCTCCCCAGCCTGCCCGCAGGCCCGGTCGTACTTCAACCGGCCCGCCACCTGATCCGGGGAGAAGCCGCTGCGCAAACCGGACACCACATGGCAGCGCAGCACCGGATCAGCGTCCATCTTCCTGGCTTTTGGGCGGCATCGCTCCTTTTCCGCCCGCGACTGCGCCCGGTGCGCCCGGTACTTCTCCCGGCCGCCATTACGGGAGATCTCCCGGCATACCACCGACTCGTTACGCTCGATATGGGCCGCAATCTCCTTGTTCGTCAGGCGGACCGCCAGACAGCGCGATATCTCCTCACGATCTTCAAGCGTCAACGGCCGACGCTGTTCCCCCACGGACCCCTCCACAATCATCGGGTCCGCCGAGAATCTCAGCAAAGAAGATCACCGACAGGAAGACATCGGTACCTCCGGGAAGATCCCGCTCTCCCGAATAGCCCGATTGCCTTCACCCCTTGTGATCAAGATGACCTGTTCGTGGATCGTGACGGCGGTCAGGGGGGTGAGGATTCGCAAGGCTACCGGCTTTGGCCAACGATCAGGGATGCCGTGCTGCACCCCTCAAATCATCCGGGTCTGGTCGTAACCGCCGCGCATTACCAGCAGGAGAAAATCTTCGTCCACGGCGGCCTTCTCCCTCACATCGTGGAGTTGTCGGGCGCCGAACCTGGTGACACCGGCGCCGGTCACGTCGTGCAGTACATCAATCACGCGTTCCAGGCTGCGCTAGCGGAGCGCGAGCGCATAGGGACGGGCGACCTCGCCCACGAGAGTTTCCGGGTCGGTACAAGCCATACGAGTGACCCGAAATTTCCCGGCCAGGAGGGGTACGAGCCGGCCGGGATCTTTAGCTCCGATCTTCGTGAGCTTGATTACTACCGGTTCCGTGACGGACTTCTCCCGCAGATCGTCGGCCATACCGCGAGCAAAACGGGCCAGATCCGGTACGCACCGGGGTGCTGGACCAGGCGTGAGTTCATCGCCATCGACGTGGGCCGACAAAGAGGCATCGGCAACGGTGGGCTGCTGTTGACCGACCTCGGCTGGATGGCGGTTACGCCGGGTGGCTCGGCCCGGCTGGTCGAGGCGGCCCCCCTGTTTGTGAGCCTCGCCCGGGAGGCGGCGCGAGACGAAGATGAGACGTGGACCGACGAGCGCATCCAGGAACACGTACACCAGAAGGTCACGGAATACGTGCGGGCCGCGAGAGGAGAACGTCGGACCTCAGACGAACCGGCGAGGAATTTTCCGCGCCTTCCTCCAGACCAGCTACTCGCCCTCGATGACTTCTTCCGGTCGGTAGAGCAAACCGGTCGATGTGTTTTGATGACGGATCTGGATGAGACCCTCACGGCGTTCTTCGGGAGCGATCTCGACGACAGGACGGTGGCGGCCCTTGCCGGGTACCTCAACGTCGGCGGCATCCTCGTGTTCAACACCGGTGCCCCATTCGATTGGTTCTACGCCCGCCTGCTGCAGCCGTTGATCGCCGATCTCGTTGCCCGTCATGGCTCTGCGAGCCTACTGGCGCGGGTGTTGCCGATCCTGTCGGGGGGCAACGAGATCGGCGTCTTTCACCACGGCGGCTACCGGTCGGTCTCTCACGGAGAGGGCCGAGACAAGGGGGACGGCCTCGACGAACTTATCCGGCTGTCCCATGCCACCGACCTCGTCCCGCACCTCGACTCGGAGCAGATGATGTACATCGCAGACTCCTTTGGCCCTGATGGCACAGACCGCGTCTTGGCTGGCAAGGTTGGGGTAGTTGTGAACGTTGGCCGACAGGTGCGGCACATGCCCGGCCAGTTCGTGAACCTCGGTCGCGGGTTCATGCGTACGGTCGACGTGTTCGCCACGGCGGCCGACGCTCTGCGAGCGTCGGGCCATGCGCCCTCGCCTGTCGCCGAGGACAAGATCAGCGACAGTACCCTTTGGACCTTCCAAGACAAGTACTTCCCTGCCCACGGTCGGGTTCGGGTCCGCGTCGGCGCGAGCGGCTATGTGCACGCCGGCGTCACCCAGGTCAACGGGCGGTGGGCTCCGGTCTACGAAGTGCCGCTGATTCCGGCATGGGGAGGTGCGTTCGAAGCCGTCCTCCCACCGGATGTCGACGCCTTCACCTTCTTCTGGACCGAAGCCCCAAGAAGTCCCGGCCATCCAGGGCACTGGGAACGCGAGGGACGAGGCGGCCGAATCTTCCAGCGGACCAGCCTTCACGGCCTTCAAAAACACTGCGTGACGAATGGCCGCGTCCAGGCAAGTCCTGCTGCCTCCCAGGAAAACGGTTAAACGATCCTCATGTTCCGGCCGCGTCATCCGCAGCCACAAGCGAGGAGCGGTGACAGTACGAATGAGCGACGATGCCTGTGCCACCGACGATGTCCCTGCCATCCAAGGCAGCTCAAGGCCTACCTGCGCGGCCCGGCAAAGCAAGGTGCTGCGGTCCAAGAGCCCGGAAATAGTCCGCCAGGAGATCTCCCGCTATCTGCTGACCCATTACGCGATCAGCGCGCTGATCTGCCGGGCCGCCACCGAGGCCGACACCGACCCCTTCCAGCTCGACGCCTCGGGCGAGTCGCTGCTGCTGCTGCTCGCCGCTGCGGCCCGGCATGACCGGCTGGACTCCGGTAGTTGGCAGGCGGCCGAGATCGCCGAGTGCACCGCTCGCCTTGCAGCGCCGTGGGACGAGCGGTGACGCCACGAACAAACTCACCTAAGGAACCCAAGGAGGACGCAGGTTCAAAGACTGACACAGTTGTGATCAGTGGGGCCAGTGCGGGCATTGGGCGCGCGACGGCCCGGCTCTACGGGGAGCCAACGTCGCATTGATCGCACGCGGCCAGCGCGGCGTCGCCCGGTGATGTCGCCTTACAGTGCCGGTTCCAGACAGGCCCTGAGCTGTTCAAGCGACCGGCTGAGCAACCGCGATACGTGCATCTGGGAGATCCCGACCAGCTCGCCGATCTGCGCCTGGGTCATGTTTCCGTAAAAGCGCAGCAGCACAATCTCGCGTTCGCGGGCGGGTAGCTTGCTTAGCGCCGGCTCCAGGTCCTGCCGGTACTCGACTAGGTCCAGATCGGAGTCCTCGGCGCCGAGCAGATCGCCGAGGGTCGTCGTCTCATCATCACCGAACTGCGCGGCGTCGAGAGATGAGGTGCTGTAGGCGGCGCAGGCATCCAGGCCCTCGTTCACCTGTTCTTCGTCAAGCTGGAGGTGATCCGCGAGCTCGGCGGTGGTCGGCGCGCGGCCGAGCCACTGGGTCAGCTCGTCGGCGGTGCGGACGAGTTCCAGCCTCCTGTCGCGGAGCCGCCGCGGCACGCGCACCCACCACGAGGTGTCGCGGAAGAAGCGCTTGATCTCTCCGGCAATGGTGGGGATGGCGAACGCCACGAAGCTGCCACGCTCGGGGTCGAACCGGTCAATTGCCTTGATCAGGCCGATCGTGCCGACCTGGAGGATGTCCTCCATCGGCTCGCTGCGGGAGCGGTACCTCCGTGCGGCGCTGCGGACCAGCGGCATGTTGAGCTGTACGAGGCACCAGCGCAGCTTGTCGTGTTCTGCGCTGCCCGGATCGAGGTCGCGCAGCTTCATTAGCAGCCGGTCACTCAGATCTCGCACGTCACGCTGATTCGACCGTGCGCCGGTGGCAGGGAGGAACGCGACGCGGACGTCGCCTGCCTGTGCCATGGCCGCAAGGGCGGCCTCCGCGAAGGCGTCGTCCGGCGGGCGGCTCGGCTCGCCGACGTCCGGTGCGGAAACCACTTCGGTTGCGGCATCGAGCGCTGCATGATCTGCCATCGGTGCTCCTTGTTGCATTCCTGGCGGGCCCTGCTGGCGTACCAAGCAATCCGGCGCCTAAACACGTTTCGCCAAGAGTTGTCTGCGCCGCGGCCAGCGCCAGCGCCAGCGCTCCAGGCCTGGATCGGCCTGCGCCTGGTCAGCGGCTGTTTGTAGCCGATGTGACCGGGTAACCGGAGAGTTTCAGCAGGCCGCCCCGGCAGGCCAGGAAAGCAGGAAAGGGAGCCGCCGCGATGCCCGGAGCGCAGATCAAAGACGAGAAGACATACGAGAGACTCCCTGAGCAGGGGGAGAGCAAAAGTCGGGCGGATCGCGAATGCTGCGGCGGGTAAGTCCCGGCGCGAGTTCGGCGCCAGGGGCGGCAAGAGCCCGTCCTTATGCCTGCTGGAGCAAGCAGGACCTGCTCAAGCGGGCCAGGGAGATCGGAATCGAGGGCCGGTCCTCGATGAGCAAGGCGCAGCTGATCGACGCGCTGCGCAACCATTGAGGGCGCACCGCCAGGCCGGCCCCGGCCGCCGTGGCGGCACATATGCGGCGGGCGGGCAGTAGCCATGGCCGGAAGGGCGACCAGTAGAAAGGAAGAGCGATGTCGCGACCACCTGACCCGCGCGAGGGATATCTGCCGGAGCAGCAGGGTGACCCGATGAGTGATCCGCCGCCACCGTTCGACACCGAGAGCCGCGTCGAGCACACCGATGTCGACATCAGGCGGCTGGAAGAGCTTGGACACGGCCAGACGCTGCGGCCGGGCGGTCGTCGCCAGTCAGCTGAGGAAGACGGACGGGATCGCGAAGACGGCGCGGCGGACGGCGGCGCGGCGGACGGCGGCGCGGCGGACGGCGGCGCGGCGGACGGCGGCGCGGCGGACGGTGCGGCCGCGGCGAGGGCGGCACGGCGGCGGGGCGCGGCGCCGACAGGCCATGCTGCCGCCGACGCGCGCCCGCGCCGAAGCGGACCTCCAGCCACCCGCGGGGAAGGGACCGCGGGCAGGCCCGCGGGGTCCGCTCCTGGCGCCGTCGCGGCGGCGCATCCTGCGCTGCGAATCGGTCACGCCAGGCAGCATGCCCGCTGCTCATCGCGGCGGGAGCTGTTCAATGCGGGCCCGGGGCGGCCGGTAGGTACCGTTTCGCGCCGAACTCCCGTTTGGCGGGCCCGTCTGCTGGTAAGACTTGACGTGGCAGTGCCTACGACGCAGGCACACCTTCTTTTCCCGTGGCTTTGCCTACCGGAGGTGTGCCTTGAAGATCGGATTCGTTTCTGCGCAGGTCAACCCGCTCGCCGGGATGGGCGGGCCTGGTTTCGGCAGTCAGCACGTACATACCGGGGCTCTCGCGCGTGAACTCGGCAGGCGCGGCCACCAGGTGACCATCTACACGCGACGTGATTCGGTGACCGTGCCCGCCAGGGTAGGTACCCAGCCCGGGGTCACGGTCGAGCATGTGCCCGCTGGCCCGGCCTGCGAACTGCCACACGACAAGCAGCTGCCGTGCATGGCGCAGTTCGGCGCGTATCTTGCCGATCGATGGCTGCGCGAGCCTCCCGACCTGGTGCACGCGCATTTCTGGATGAGCGGGCTTGCCGCCCTGGCCGGCGCCCGCGAGCTGCGGTTGCCGGTGGTGCAGACGTTCCACGGGCTCGGCGTGCCGCCGCGCCGCGGGCCTGGTGAGGGCGGTGCCGGCAGCGCTGCCCACGGTCCGGCGGTGCGGATCCGGCTCGAGGCGGCCATCGCCCGCGGCGTCGACGCCATCGTGGCAACCTCGACCGAGGAGGCCTTCGAACTGGCCAGGCTCGGGGTGCCACGGCAACTGGTCCGGGTCGTGCCGTCCGGGGTGGACACCGGCCACTTCACCCCCGAGGGCGCGTCCGCACGCAAGGGCGACCAGCCGCGGCTGCTTACGGTGGGCCTCGCCAAGCAGACGGGGCTCGACGACATCCTGCGCGCGGTGGCCGGTGTGCCCGGCTGCGAACTGCTGGTCGCTGGCGGGCCCGCGAGGGCCAGATTGCGCCAGGACCGCGACTACCGGCGCTGCGCCAAGCTGGCCGGCCAGCTCGGCGTGGCGGGCCGGGTCAGGTTCTGCGGCCGGATCAGCCACCAGGACATGCCCGGCATATACCGTTCCGCGGACCTGGTCGTCAGTGTCCCCTGGCACGGCCCCTCAGGCCTGGTGCCGCTCGAGGCGATGGCGTGCGGCAAGCCGGTCGTGGCCTCTGCTGTCGGTGGCCACCCCGATGCGGTGGTAGATGGGACGACGGGTGTGCTCGTACCGCCGGGGCATCCGGAAGTGCTCGCCCGGCGGATCAGGGACCTGCTCGCGAGCCCGATGCTGTGTCAGGGTCTCGGGATCGCGGCGGCGGATCGGGCGGTCGCCCGCTACGCATGGGACCGCATCGGCCAGGAAACACTCGCGGCATATGAACGGGCGCGCCGGGCACGCCCCCGACGGCCGATGGCAGCCACCGGACCGGCCGGGCGGTGAGAACACGGCGGCAACGGTGAAGTCAGCCGGCGCGTCGGAGTCTGCTCGGCCAGCGCCACCCGGATTGCCCGGTCCAGCACGTTCGGCAACTGCTCGGGGACGGTGACCAATCTGCACGTACTCGCTGGCCACGTTGCGCCCACCGGGCCGAGAGCCACCGGAGCCACATGACCTTGTTGCCGAAGCTGGCGGCGTGCTCGAAGAGAATCTCGGCGGCGGTGATCAGCGCTCCCGCTGGGTCAATGCTGACAGCCTGCGCTCGAAACGGCCGGTCTCGACATCGCGGATCATTCGGTCGATGGGTGCGCTTCCCGCTCTGGCAGGCTGCGTTGATGCACGGCTTCCATGTCCTTTCCTTCCGGTCATCGGGGTTCCCTCCGCCGGAGGACGCCCAGCCGGAGGCCTTTGCGTGTTGGCCCCCGATGCGCATCCCGGGCCCCGCCGCCCCCAACGCTGCCGGCGCAATGTTTGCGTTATCGCACCGCGCCGCAATTCCCCGGCCGCGGCGACCGGAAAGCAGGCGGCGGGCACGCCGATGGCCCGTGTCATTGGACTACGCGATCACGCCTCACGGCCGACCTTACCTCGTGCTGCGGATGCCGCGGCGCCGCACCACCAGCGAGGCCGCCGCGACGACAACAACTGCTGCCGTCAGCGCAGCAACCGAGCGCCGTCTCGCCGACGGCTCCGCGGCCACCGTCCGCCGCACCTTGCCCGCGAACTCCCCCGCACCTCCGCGGATCTGCCCGGCCCGCTGCGACGCCTTCTCCCTGACCTCGCCTACCCGTTCGCCGATCCTGGCCTTTAGCTGCTCGGCCTCATCCCGGGCGCGGGCCTTCAGATCAGCCCGGGCGGCGAGCGCCTCCACCGTGTCACCCAACTCCTGCCGGGTGCGGTCGATCTGTTCCTGCAACTCCTGCTGGTCCTGGGCCTGCGTCGCAGGGCTCCTCCCAGCCTTCGCATCTCCGGCATGTCCAGTCACGGTCGACTTGTCAGTCGTCATCGCTTCGCCCTTTCCTTGATCTCGGCGATATCCGCCTTCAGGCTTGCTGTGGTCTGTTCGGGAACTGGCGGGCTGGCTCGGTTGATCTGGCGTTTGGCGGACAGCGCTATTATCGCAGCCAAGACCAGGAGGCCGACGCCGACGATCAGCGCGGCGGCCCACGCCGGGAGTACCAGCGCGAGCGCTAGCACGGCCGCAGCCAGCAGGGCAGCGACGCCATAAAAGGCGAGCGAGCCCGCACCCCCGAACAGGCCGGCGCCGATCCCGGCCCGCTTGCCCTTCGCCGCCAGTTCGGCGCCGGCCAGGCGCACCTCCTCGCGCACCAGCTGGGAAATCTGCTCAGATGCCTGCTTCACCAGCTCACTGACCGGCTCTTCGGCCGTTCGCTGGGTGTTGCAGCTCACCTCGCTCATCGCGTCGTCCTCCCTGCCATAGGAAGACTTTCCGCTACCCACCGGATCCCAGGCCTAACGGCTCATATGAAGCGGTCCGTCAAGTCTTGCACCTTCCTGACGGTGGTTAGGGCCCTGATGTGCGGTCTTGGTTTTCGGGTATGGCGGTTTCGGCGCATGACGCCACCGGGCCGTACGTCCGCGATTTCGGATGGCCGACTGAGGACGCCGAGGCACTCGGGAACCGGCTGAACAAGCTGAGTGCCCACCTGGCCGTCTGGGGCCAGATGTACGCGGTCATTGGTGATCCCGGCGAGCCGGAAGCCAACGGAACGACGGCCGGTACAGACGTCCGCCTCGAGAAGGAGTAGGAGCAGAAGCACATAACCGGCCGGGAACCGCGGGTCCTGGAACCGTCCGGGCACTGGGTTGCGGCTCGTCACGAGCGGCGGGGCGGGGTGGGTCGATGCGGAGCTTGGTGAGCAGGTCGCGGGCGGGCTTGGCGATCTCGGTGCACTGCCGGTAGGTGCCGGCGGGTCCGGTGAAGGTGCCGAGGTGGATGGGGTCGAGTTCGGGTCTTCGTCATCCTGCTAGTGGTCCCGCCGATAATTACATCGGTGTAAGATCGCTGCTAGTCTCGGCGAGGGGAAGCGCCGAGCCTCCGTAACCTGCCCTGCGTTGCCGGAGGCTGCCCCGTGAGCCGGTCGTCGCGGTTTGTGATCACGTTGTCCGATGCCGACCGGCGAGAGCTGGGCAAGCGGGCCCGCTCGTATACCTCGCCGCATGCCGAGGTGGTCCGGGCCAGGATCGTGCTGCTGGCGGCTGACGGCGAGGCCAGCGCTGCGATCGCACGGCGGCTGGATGTGGACGCGGATGTGGTCTGGAAGTGGCGCAAGCGGTTTTGCGAGGAAGGGCTGGGCGGGCTTTGCGACCGCAAGCGCTCTGGCCGGCCGCGGGTGTTCCCGGCCCCGGTGGTGTCCCAGGTGAAGGCGATGGCATGCGAGCCGCCGGCGCGGCGGGAGGTCCCGCTGTCGCGGTGGAGCTCGGCGGAGCTGGCCGCCCAGGCCGCCGTGGAGGCGCTGGTGGAATCGGTGTCGGCATCTACGGTGCGCCGTTGGCTGGCCGAGGACGCGATCAAGCCGTGGCAGTACCGGTCCTGGATCTTCCCCCGCGACCCTGACTTCGCGGCCAAGGCGGGGCGGGTACTGGACCTATATGAGCGGATCTGGGAGGGCCGGCCGCTCGGCGATGACGAGTACGTGATTAGCGCTGATGAAAAGTCCCAGTTGCAGGCGCTTTCCCGCTGCCACCCCGGGCTATGGCCGGCGCCAGGCAGGACCGCCCGGGTGGAGTTCGAGTACGAGCGGCACGGCACGCTCGCCTACGTCGCGGCCTACGACGTGCACCGCGCCCAGCTGATCGGGACCATCGCGCCCACCACCGGAATCGCGCCGTTTTCCGAGCTGGTGACCAAGGTGATGACCACCGAGCCATACGCCTCGGCGAAGCGGGTGTTCTGGGTGGCAGACAACGGCTCCTCCCACGCCGGAAAGGCATCGATCCGCCGGATGGCCCAGGCATGGCCGGCCGCGGCGCTGGTGCACCTGCCGGTACACGCCTCCTGGCTGAACCAGATCGAGATCGTCTTCTCCGTGATCCAGCGAAAAGTGATCAAGCCCGCCGACTTCGCGGACCTGAACGCCCTCGCCGAGCGGCTGGCGGCCTTCGAGCCCCGCTACAACGCCACCGCCACCCCATTCGACTGGAAGTTCACCCGCGCCGACCTGCACGACCTGCTGCGCCGCATCGACGCCCGCCAGGCGGCCGGCGCGCTCTGCCCGGCAGCGTAGCCCAGGCGGCGGCATCATGGGGTCATGCCCGCGCCGCCCGCATCCACCAAGACCAGCCTCGGCCAGCGGCTGTCAGCCCGCGCCCGGGAACGCTGGCCCACGCTGAGCAAAGTCGGCATCCGCTTCCACGGGGCGTTCGCCTACGTCAGCGGCCATCTGCCCGACGGCGAGGTGCTCCCGCTGTGCCGCCTGCGCTACGGCGGATCAGCCACCCACTGGGGCTTTGCGATCTACCGGGCCAGCCACGACGACTACCAAGACAGTTTCCTGCCCAGCGGTTACACCGCAGGAACCCCCGAAGAGGCCCTCGACTGCGCCTGCGGCCTTTACCTCGGCGACCCTACCGCCTGGCTGCCCGGCCCATAACCGACGAATTAACGGGCGCGACCACTAGTGTCCTGCGCCTGAAATCTTCGCGATATATTTGGCTAAGGAGTTCAGGATCTCCTCCGCGGTTTTTGTCCAGATGAATGGCCGGGGGTTCTGGTTCCAGGTTTCGATCCAGGCGCGGACGTCTTTTTCCAGGGCCTGGACGCTCTTGTGGACTCCGCGGCGGATCATTTGGTCGGTCAGGAACCCGAACCACCGCTCCACCTGGTTGATCCACGACGATCCGGTGGGCGTGAAGTGCAGGCGGAACCGGGGGTGGCGGGCGAGCCAGTCCTGGATCGCGGGGGTCTTGTGGGTGGCGAGGTTGTCGCAGACCAGGTGCACGCCCAGCCCGGCCGGGACGGCCTTGTCGATCGCGATCAGGAACTTCTTGAACTCCACCGCGCGGTGCTGGCGGTGGATCTGGGAGATCACGGTGCCGTCGGCGATGTTGAAGGCGGCGAACAGGCTGGTCACGCCGTTCCGGGCGTAGTCGTGGGTGCGCCGTTCGGGCATGCCGGGCATCATCGGCAGCACCGGCTGGGACCGGTCCAGGGCCTGCATGCCTGATTTCTCGTCGACGCACAGCACGACGGCCTTCTCCGGCGGGTTGTGGTAAAGACCGACGACGTCGACGACCTTCTCGATGAACAGCGGGTCGGTGGACAGCTTGAACCCGTCGGTCAGGTGCGGCTTGAGTTCGAACTTGCGCCAGATCCGGCCGATCGTCGAGCGTGACAGGCCGCTGCGGCGGGCCATCGAGGCCCGTGACCAGTGCGTGGCGTCCTTGGGGGTTTCCTCCAGCGTCGCGGCCACGACGTCTTCGACCTGGTCCAGCAGGATCGACGGCGGGCGGCCCGGGCGCGGCTCGTCGGCTAGCCCGTCCAGCCGGCGGGCGATGAACCGGCGCCGCCACCGGGTCACCGTGCCCGGCGTGATCCGCAGCTCGGCGGCCACCTGCTTGTTCGGCGTGCCCTGCGCGCAGGCCAGCACGATCTTCGACCGCAGCGCCAGCGCCTGGCAGGTCTTGGCCCGCCGCGACCAGCGCGTGAGCTGATCGCGCTCGTCATCGGCCAGCTCCAGCCCGGCTTTCGGCCGCCCCGCCCGTTCGCCGTCGGCCAGCCCTTCCAGCCGCGCCCCGGCAAACCGCGTACGCCACTTGCCCACCGTCATCTGCGTGACGCCCAGATCGGCGGCCATCCGCTGGTACACCACCCCCGGCTCCGCGCAGGCCAGCACAATCCGGGCCCGCACCGCCAGCCTTCGCGACGGCCCACCCGACCAGCGGACCAGCTGGTCACGCTCCTCCTCGGTCAGCACGAACTCAGCAGCGGCACCTCTAGTACGCGACATACAGAAATTATACTAACTTAGAGCGTAGATTTCAGGCGCATGACACTAGTCAGGCATGAGCCTGTCCCCCCTCCCGTGCTTTGTGGATGCACATCTCCGTTGCTGCCCTGTTCGCAAACGCGGTTCCCTACCTGCTCTTCGCGTCGGCGAGCAGAGCGTCGATTCCTCGACCGCAGGAATGCTGAACGCGGCGACCCCGCTATGGACCGTGGTCATCGCACTATCCGTCCGGCACGAGAAGGCGTGAGCTTCCGGCAAGTCGGTGGTCTGGTTATCGGCAGAACCGGCACCTATCGGGAGGACGGGGCAGACTCGACCTAGGACGAATGGCACCCGTCACCATCCCGACCGAGGAGGAGCCAAGCGATGTCTATAGATCATGTTCTCGCTGTCGTCCCGGTGACCGAATTTGAAACTGCCCACGCTTGGTACGAGCGTTTCTTCGGCCGTCCCGCTGACAACCTGCCGATGGAGGGTCACCTCGTCGAATGGCGGGTGACCGACGGTGGTTGGGTGCAGGTCACCCTCGACAGCGAGCGCGCCGGATCAGCCCTGTTGAACTTCGCGGTAGACGACTTGGATCAGCACATCGCCGACATCTCCGGGAGAGGCCTGGTACCAGGAACGGTCGAGACGGTGAATAAAGGCGTACAACTGTCCGCGATCTGCGATCCCGACGGCAACAGGATCACCTTCATCGGGAACTTCCGCATCAAGTACTGAGGCACCTCGGCCCGCGCGGTGTCAAGCGGACCTTGACGTCGCGGGCTTCACGGCGTAGCTCGGCCATCGGGCCACACTGGCCGGATTTGGCCGCACAACAGCGCTCAACGCTGCCGCGCCCCCGTCCCCCCGCCGACCATTGTGAGTGGTCCACTTCGCTTGCTCAGGCTCCTTCTTTCTCCTGCGCCTTAACGGCGCGACGGGACTCCGCAGCGAAAGCGTCAAGTGCTTCGCCTATTCCGCTGACCCGGGGTGCCGGTACCGGCAGCCAAACGGGGGTGCCTGGCCCGCCGAGCTCGGCTGGCGGAGGGGTGAATCGAGGCGACGGGCCACACGGGCGCCGAGGCGCTGGCCGGGTACCTCCACGCACCGATACGTCAGCTGGCAGCATGCGAGCAGCACGGCCATGAAGGCCGCCGCCGAGGCGGCGGCCTCGGCTGGAGTGTGCCGGGCGTGTGCCCACGGCAGGTGGGCGTAGACGTCGATCCACAGCGGGTGCAGCAGATAGAGCGAGTAGCTGACCAGGCCCAGCCAGGCGAGGAACCGCGGTACACGCCAGCGCCGCGCCGCCAGGCCGACGGCGAAGGTCGCGCCGGCGAGGAGGTATGCGGCCGCCCACGCGCGCTGGAAGGACAGCTCCGCGGCGGGACTCATATCCCACGCCCGGACGTGCCATACGCCGCTGGCAATGGTAAGCGCCAAAACGAAGCCCGCCGTCGCGCCCGCTTTGGCCCAGCTGATCTGCCCGCGCTCAGCCCGGTAAAGCGCGGTGCCGGTGAACATCCACGCGAAGATGGAGAACGTCTCCCACGCCCCGGCGCGGCCGTTGAACGAGGCAAGTATCAACGCCGTACCGCCGGCCAGCACCGCCCCGGCCAGCCGCAGCCGTCGCCGGCCGCTGACGGCCCCAGCCAGCCCAACCACCACGGCAGCCGCGGCCGCGGCCGTCACCACGCCCGCACCACCGAGTTCACGCGACAGCGCCATCGTCGGCAGCACGCCGCCAAGGGCCAGCGAGACCACCGCCAGGGCGCCAGCAAAGCCGGTGCTGTGGCGTTGCGCGCCCACAGCGAACACCATGGTCAAGATCAGGTAGAACGCCATCTCATATGACAGCGTCCACAGCACGTTAATGGCACTCGGCACACCCAGCAGATCCTGCAGCATCAGCACATGAGCGAGCGCCGCAACGGCCGTGTGATACTGCGCACCGCGAAACGAGGCCAGCCCGAGGATGTTGAGCACCAGTAACGCGGTGATCGCCGTCCCCCACAGCGGGTACAGCCGGAACACCCGGCTGACCCAAAAGCTGCGGATGCTGCCGCGCCGTTCTAGCGAGCCCGGCACAACGTAGCCACTGACCAGGAAGAAAACCATCACCCCGTACTTGCCGGGATCAAACCAAGGCACTGCCTCCGCCCGGACCGACCGCAGCACATGAGAGCCAAGATGATCAAATACCACCGCGAGCGCGGCTATCCCCCGCAAGACATCCAGCCACCCCAACCGACGCGGCTCCCCTACCTGGCCCCTTCCGGCTCCCGCGACGGCGGACGTGGCCACAGACATGAGCCGTGACATTACCACGGCTGAACAGGCCCGTACGGGACATATGGATCTGGGCCCGCCAGGCATCGAGGTCCCGGAAGCTGACCATGATGGCGGCGCGACCGGGCCGCCTGCTGCAGATCAACGGCGCCGGGCCATCCCTGGCGCATCGGGCCTTCCCAGCGTCGTTGGGGTAGGCGGAGGGCCGTCATCCAATCCGGCACGGCTCGCTGCGCTCGCCGACCGCTCCCCGACGTCACCCGTCGGCGCGTCGGCGAATTGCTCCGCGAGGTGAATGAAGCAACAGTGTACTAGAAAAAACGAGATAAAGATGATGGATTGCGTGCATATAGACCATCGCGCATCGGTCAGCTGCGTAGGATTACCGGCATCCGCGAGTTGCGTGCAGCGCAGCCCACATCTCCCTCCCAGTCCACGCCGTCGGCCGACCGTCCTGCAGTGGCCGGTAACCAACACCCGTAAGCGTGTCCGGTTCTGGGAGCAAAAATGGCAGCGGCGCTCTGCCGGTGCGGTCCGACGCGGTGATCTGGGGCCACGCAATTCCCCAAGGGAACCGCAGTTCTCCGTGCACCGGTGGACCGCCACCGGGCTGGAGAGGTCCACGCCCCGCCGGACCGGGCGCGCCGGATAGCACCCAGCTCAAGCCTTTCCAATAACCGGCGCGGCAACACGAGCGTCGGGGGCGGTGCTTGGTCCCAGGCGGTGAGCGCACCGGCGAGGACACGCATCCAGGACCCGCATCACGATGACACGCCACATAAGCGCGAAGGACGCCAGGGAAATGCGTGAGTAGCAGCCACAGCCATCTGTCAGGTCTCGCGGAGATGTCGGGGAAGGTATCCGACGTAATCCCTGACGTTCAGGCGTAATCCGCTTGACATCCTCGTCGCTGCCCGGCAGGGAACGCAGGAGATCTCCCTATGCGCCGCCAACGGCCGGGGTTCGGCACAATCGAGGTTCAAGCCGCCGAACTCGGCACGGACTTCCCGCGGTGGATCCGCCGGGCCTAGGGGCGCCCCGAACCTGACGCGGGGGCCGGAGCGTGACCGGCAGCAGTTACGCCTTCGTTCCCTCAGTTCTCTCCGCCCCCGCCAGGCCTCAGCAACCCACCAGACCACAGCCGGAATTGATCCCCGAAACGCACAGATCACGTTCTCGACCGTTGTCCCGCTCGCCCGCCCTATTTCGCCGTCTTCCTGGTTGTTTTCGCCGCGGGCGCGGCGGCCTTCTTCGTGGTCTGCACCGGCGGCGCCTTCTTCGCTGTTTCCTTCTTCGCCGGCGCCTTCTTGGCGGCCGGAGGGACCGTCTCCGCCAGCGCGGTCAGGTCAACGACTGAGTCGTCTCCGCCGAAGCTGTTGGGGACGTAGGCGTCGGCGGCCCAGTCGTTGTCCCACCGCTCGCCATCGAGGAGGTACCGGAACCGGTAGATCCGCCCCGCTTGAAGGTCAACCGTCAGGCTGAACCCTCCCTCCGCGTCGCGGCGCATAACGTCGGTGTCGGTCGACCAGTCGTTCCAGTCCCCGCACACCGCCGCAGTCTGAGCGCCCACACCAGGATCGATGGTGAAAGTGACGCTGGCCGCGCCCTTCGCTCCCCTGGACTTGATCACCATTCGTCTCCGCCCTGTTGACCATGCACACCGCAGAATCCCAGATGAAATCCATGATCATCTGTTCGTGCTAAACATAACAGATGGCCGCTTCCCGGCCAACGCAGCCGGGCCTGAGGCGGCCATCGGCCACATCTGCTCCGCGCCGCGGGCGGCCGTGCTGGCCGCGGCTCCGTCAAGGCGCGCGGCGGGGTTCAAACTCGGTCACCTCGCCGACCTGGATTTTCGTGAGGTCGATTCTTGACGTCTCGGCAGCCGGCCGGTGGCTGGCCACATCCCGCAAACCGCGCGGTTCCCTCGTAGCCGCGGTGGCCAGGGTCGTTATGGATGTCGGCCGCCGCATGACGATCTCATACTTGCTGAACGAGATAGGAGCTCAGGCTGCGGTCAGCTTGGCCGGTGGGCAGCCGGAAGGTGAGCTCGATCATGCCCTCGGACACCTGCCGCTGCGCGGACAGCCCAGCGGCAGCGAACACGCCCAGTATGGCGGCGTTGGTCACCAGGGTCTCTGCCGTGAAGACCGTAAGCTGCTGGCTGCGAGCATGTGAGACGAGGTACTCAGCAGCGTTGCCACGCCGCGACGGTTCATGCCGTCGGCCACCGTGAACGCGACCTCCGCCACGCCCTGCTTGCCCGTCACCTCATAGCTGGTTACCCCGACCAGTTCGCTGCCCAGCCAGGCCAGCAGAGCGGCGTGATCGTCGCCCGGCGCGCGGCACACCCGGGCGGCCTCCTGTTCGGCCGCGCACGGGTTCTGGTCGAAAAACCGCAAGTACATATTGTCGGAGGACATGACCGCGTGCATGTCCCGCACCGCGCCATGGTCTTCGGGGCGGGCCGGGCAGATCTCGACCGTCGTCCCGTCCACCAGCAGCGCATAGAACTCATCTCGCTGATCAGTCAGGCTGATCGCACCCACCATGACGACCACCGACTCTGGGAAGATGGCGCTGCGACCCGTTATAGGCCGGTACGCCGGTGATGGGTGACTGATAACCAGACGTGCGGACTGGGGTCTGGACGTTGGGTAGGGTCGCAGGCATCGCGGAAAGGGGTTTGCGCATGAGCTCACCGGTTGATTCCGGCCTGACGGTGGACGGTGCGGAACTCGAGCGTCTCGTCACTGGCCAGCACCATGATCCGCACCAGTTGCTGGGCGCTCACCCGGAGCGGGACGGCGACGGTCGCGCCCGTGTGGTGATCCGCGGGTGGCGTCCCGACGCGATTGGCATGGTCATCCTCGCCAATGAGCAGCGCATTGAGATGCGCCGTGTGCACCCCGCCGGGGTGTTCGCAGCTGTGCTGGAGGGCCCGGACATCCCCGACTACCGGCTGCAGACGTATTACCCAGACGGTGTCGTTGTGACGATCGGCGATCCGTACCGGTATTGGCCTACGCTCGGGCAGCTCGACCTGCATCTGCTGGCCGAGGGTCGGCACGAGGCGTTGTGGCGCCATCTCGGGGCGCAGGTCCGAGTGCATCAGGGGGCGTCAGGCACGTCGTTCGCGGTGTGGGCGCCCAGCGCCCGGGCGGTGCGCGTGGTTGGTGACTTCAACGGCTGGGACGGCCGCATCCACCCGATGAGGGTGCTGGGCAGCTCCGGGGTCTGGGAGATCTTCCTGCCCGGGGTCGGCCCGGGTGCGCGCTACAAGTACGAGGTGGTGAGCCAGCACGGGCAGCTGAGCCTGCGGGCTGACCCGTTCGCCTTCGCCACCGAGGTGCCACCGGGCACCTCGAGTGTGGTCACCCAGAGCAGGTACGAATGGCAGGACGCGGCCTGGTTCGCCAAGCGGGAGGCGACCGACCTGCTGCGTGCCCCGGTGTCGATCTATGAGTGCCATTTGGGCTCTTGGCGGTTGACTCAGGACGCCAATGGCTGGTGGCGGCCGCTTACGTACCGCGAGGCCGCTGACGTCCTGCCTGAGTACCTGGGCGACCTCGGCTTCACCCATGTCGAGTTCCTCCCGGTTGCTGAGCATCCGTTCTCCGGCTCCTGGGGTTATCAGGTGACGGGCTTCTACGCGCCAACGGCACGGCACGGAACGCCAGACGACTTCCGCTATCTGGTTGACCGGCTGCACCAGGCGGGCATCGGGGTCCTGGTCGACTGGGTCGCCGGGCACTTCCCCAAGGACGACTGGGCGCTGGCGCGCTTCGACGGCACGGCGCTATATGAGCACGTCGACGCCCGCCTGGGTGAGCACGCGGAGTGGGGCACGCTGGTGTTCAACTACGGGCGCCACGAAGTCCGCAACTTCCTGCTCGCGAACGCGCTGTTCTGGGTGGAGGAGTTCCACGTCGATGGGCTGCGCGTCGATGCTGTCGCCTCGATGCTCTACCTGGACTATTCGCGCCGGGAGGGCGAGTGGATCACCAACCGGTTCGGTGGCCGGGAGAACCTGGAAGCCATCGGCTTCATCAAGGAAGCCAACGAGGTGCTGTATCGGCACCATCCCTCGGTCATGATGGTGGCCGAAGAATCCACCGCCTGGCCAGGGGTCTCCCGGCCAACCTACCTGGGCGGGCTCGGCTTCGGGTTCAAATGGAACATGGGATGGATGAACGACACCCTGGTGTATTTCGCCAAGGATCCGGTGCATCGGCGCTACCACCATCACGAGCTCACGTTCGCGCTGCTGTACGCGTTCAGTGAGAACTTTATTCTGCCCCTGAGTCATGACGAGGTCGCGCACGGCAAGGGATCGTTGCTCGGCAAGATGCCGGGGGATCGTTGGCAACAGTTCGCGAACCTGCGCGCCTTGCTGGCCTGGATGTGGGCGCATCCTGGCCGGCCGCTGCTGTTCATGGGCGGCGAGATCGCCCAGAACGACGAGTGGCGCTATGACAGCAGCATCGACTGGCACCTGCTCGACTACCCCGAGCATGCCGGTGTGCATGCGCTGGTCCGCGCGCTCAACATGGTCTACCGCGACGAGCCCGCATTGTGGGAGCAGGACTTCGACTGGACCGGTTTCCGCTGGATCGACCCCAGCGACGCAGACAACAGCGTGCTGTCATTTCTCCGGTTCCCGGCGGCAGGTGGGCGCCCCGTCGCCTGCGTGGCGAATCTCACGCCGGTGGTCCGCCATGGCTACCGGGTCGGCCTTCCGCGGCCCGGGCGTTGGGTGGAGATCCTCAACTCCGACAGCGCGCAGTTCGGCGGCAGCAACGTCCTCGTCGGCGCCGTCACCGCCGAGGCAACCAGCTGGAACGACCTCGACTACTCCGCCGCACTCACGCTGCCACCCATGGGCGTCCTGTGGCTCGCCTACGAGCCCGAGACCAACTAGTCGGGACTGTAATTTCGACCGTGTCACCCCGGGACGAAGGAGGCACCTGTGACTGATGTGACGATGGGCCAGGGCAGGATCCCGCGGAGCTGGCCGCCGCCGATGAGCAGGTACCGCGGGAGCTTACCGAGCGGGCCGGGGGTCGTGTAACGCTCGCGCCGCGATAGGAACCCACAGGCCCGGCTAGCGACACCGGCTCGGTGATCGCACGCATCGCTCATCTTGGTTCGAGCGGGCATGCTCGCTGTCTGCAGGCGTGACTTTAACGTCGGGGCGCTTACCGCCAGGGGCCGGGGCGCCTGAACGGTTGTCCGGGGCATCGCCATGGCGATCGCTGCCCGTTGGCCGCGCCATCGCGGACACGATGACCGCCATCCTCATCGCCCGGCTGGCGCGGGCACGTCATCCCTGCCCGGCACAAGATCCTGATCCACGCGTCCAGGTCCGCGCGGCTCGCGGCGGCCACGCCTCGGGCGGCCGCAACATCGGCGACGCGTAGGCGAACAACAACAGGTAGGACCCCTGTCATAACGGCCAGGAACGACGTCACCCCTTATCCTGAGGGGATTGCCATGCATGAGGGTCAGCCCCCGAACCCCGGCCAGCGGCCGCCACCCGCCGCCCGGTACCACAACTGGCTGCTGTTATTAGTCCTTGCCGCTGGCGCTTTCACCATTCTCGGCGGCGCTGGCTACATGGTCTGGAACACCGTCTCGCGTGGCGGCCCGCGGCTTTCCACCTACCTGTGCTCCAACGGCGGCGGCGAGACCGGCGTCGCCCTGCTGCGGTGCGCCGCAGGGCGGCGCTGGGGTGGTCAGCGGCACCTACCGTGACGCCAAGATCACCGGGATCGCGCCGGATGAGCGGCTGTCCACCGGCAGCGGCGGGCTCAGCGGGCACGTCTCGGGTTCCAGCGTCAGCCTCGAGTTCGGCGGTGTGCAGCTGCACGGGAAGCTGGCCGTGACGCTGACCCTGGATATGCCCCAGCGGGACGGCGCCCTCGAGCCGGTGACCTGCAAGCAGGCGGCGGGGATAGCTGGCTGGAACCGGGCGCTCGCGAACCTGAACGCCGCGGTCAGCCAGGACAACCAGCTGGCGGCCCGGCGGCGCGCGCAGCAGGCGGCCCGGTGGCGCGCGCAGCAGGTAGCCCGGGCGCAAACCAGGCTCGCCCGCGACATCGCCACCTTGTCGCGGCACACCTCCGCCCTGGACAACGACACCTCGCTGGGCGATGTTATCCAGGCCATGAAGAACGAGCTCGCCGCCGCGCAAGGCGATCTGCGCGCCGAGCGGCAGGAGGCATGCAACGACGGCAAGGCTGGCCGCGACGCCGTCACCGTCAGCGCCGACCTGGGCACTGTCCAAAGCCGGATATCCACGCTGCGGGCAAACTCTGTCCCGCATGACCTGACCGCGGTGCGCAACGACGTGCGCACTGTGCAAAGCCTCGGGGCCGCTGTCGGAACCGCCCCGTCCGCAGCCATCGCCCAAGGGCAGCAGGCGCTCAGCAACCTCGCCAGCGCGGCCAGCTGGACACAGCAGGACGGCCAGACCCTCAACCAGCAGGCACAGCAGATCGCAGCCCGGGAAAGCCACCTACCGGATTCGGGCTGCCGGACCCCACAGCGGAGCGCTCCAGCCGCCACGTCATCGGCCGCGCAACGTACTCGTGATTTCCGGCAGCGCGCGCCGCGTCGGCCAGCCAGATCACGCGCCGAAAAGACACCAACCCGCAGCAGTGATCACCGGCAGTGAGTGCCGCAGGACAGCACCCACGCGAGGGCGACCTGCGCAGCTAGCGGTTGCCTGCCGAGTCGTTTGAGCGCGCTGCGAGGCAGCGAGCCAGATCAATTATCCGGCGTAAGAGAATGATTATTATGCCGATAACACAAGGCATGACTGGCTAATCAGCCAGCCCAGCAGCGGCATAACCGGGTACTCGGCATAAGCCTTCTTATGCCGAGAGCGGCATAAATGGGCGTAAGCCCGGATCTTGTTCGGGGACCGCTCGATCCCGGTCAGATAGCCCAGGTACCGCCCGACCGGCCCGACCGGGACGCCATCGTCGCCAAGCACGGTCCACGACTCAGCTGGTGGCGCAGGCATCGCCATGGCGTTCAAGCTGATCGAGTCAGGCGCTGGCGCGCGGTCAACGCGCCGCATCTCGTCGCCCTGGTCCGCACTGGAGCGATCTTCATCAACGGCAACTCGGCGAACGACCTGACGAGGATGCTCAACCCACAGCCGCCTAAAAAATCTTGATTCACAGGTCTTGACAATAGCTCGGATCTAACGTGCCACAACCATAAGGGATTCTCTGGCCCGGGCCATAAGGTCTCTATTCGCCTTTGTGCCTGCCCGGCCGGTACGGTCCGTTCATGCGAGTCCCGACAGGCTCGGTCAAAGCCGACATGCAGCAGCCAGCAGCACCGCTCGTGGGCGTATACAGGGTCGCCAAGCGCTTCGGTCACGTGGAGGCTCTGCGCGACGTGGACCTCGCCGTCGCACGGGGCGAGGTCGTGGTCGTCGTGGGTGCCTCCGGATCGGGGAAATCCACCCTGTGCCGTTGCATTAACCGACTGGAGACCATTGATACCGGACTGATCACGATCGATGGCGTCGCTCTGCCGGAAGAGGGTCGCGACCTGGCGCGGCTGCGCGCCGACGTGGGAATGGTCTTCCAGTCCTTTAACTTGTTCGCGCACAAGACCGTGTTGCAAAATATTACGCTCGGACCCGTCCGCGTGCGCGGCCTGAGCCGTGCAGACGCGGAGAGCCGGGCACGCGCGCTGCTCGAGCGTGTCGGCGTCGGCCACAAGGAAGGCAATCATCCTGCCGAGCTGTCTGGCGGTCAGCAACAGCGCGTTGCCATCGCGCGGGCGCTCGCCATGGAGCCCAAGGTGATGCTGTTCGACGAGCCGACCTCTGCACTCGATCCCGAGATGATCAAAGAGGTTCTCGACGTCATGGTCGGGCTCGCGCGCGAAGGCATGACCATGATCGTCGTCACCCACGAGATGGGTTTTGCCCGCCAGGCAGCAGACCGGGTTGTGTTCATGGATGCCGGCCAGATCATCGAGTCCGGCACGCCGGACGAGTTCTTCAGCGACCCCCGTACCGACCGGGCGCGCGACTTCCTGTCCAAGGTCCTTGCACACTGAGCCTGGCCCTGCGGCCAATACCAGGAGGAAGCATGTCCCCATCGATCCGCCCGCACCGCAGCCGCCGGGCTCACGCCTTGCTGGTCGTGCTCGCCGCTGTCGTCGCCCTGCTCGCGGCCTGCAGCAGCTCGAAGTCCGCGCCGAAACTGCCCGGTTCTTCCACTGGCAGCGGTAGCGCCTATGATGCCGTGATCGACAGCGCTCCGGTTGCATCGAGTTCGACCGTGAGCGCTAACGCGTGGGCTGTACGGATCAAGAAGCAGGGCAACCTCCGCGTGGGCGGCACCGACGCAGGCCCGCTGTTCTCGATAAGGGACATCGACACCGGCGAACTCACTGGGTTCGATGCGGGGCTGTCACAGATGCTGTCGCGCTACATCACCGGCAAGTCCGACGTGAAGGGCCTGACGACGCTGACGATCACCACGGTCGACACGCGCGAGACGCTGCTGCAGAACAACACCGTTGACGCGGTCTTCGCGACCTACACGATCACGCCTGCGCGAGCACTGAAGGTGGACTTCGCCGGCCCGTACTACGAGTCCGGTGACGCGATCATGGTGAAGAAGGACAACACCTCGATCAACGCGGTCGGAGATCTCAACGGCAAGTCAGTCGTCACGGAGGCCGACTCGACCGCGGCCCTGGACATCAAGAAGTACGCGCCGCAGGCGAAGGTGACTTTGTTTCAGACCGATGCGGAGTGCGTTGCCGCAGTGCAGCAGGGGCGTGCCGACGCCTACGTCCTCGACCAGAGCATCCTCGTCAGCGACGCCAGCGCCAACCCGGCGGTGAAGGTGGTCGGCCATCCGTTCACGCAGGAGCCCTACGGCATCGGGCTTCCGAAGAGCAATCCCGCGGCCAAGGAATTCGTCAACACCTGGCTGAAGACGATCTTCGCCGATGGCGAATGGGCCAAGCTGTGGAGAGCGACGATCGGAACCGTCGTCTCGGGCAACCCCCCGGCCGTTCCGAGCCTCGGCTCGGTCCCCGGATCCTGATCGGAAAGCTGCATCGTGGACGTCATCCGTCACCACTACTGGGATCTGCTGGCGGGGTTCGGCGTCTCGCTCGAGCTGACCCTGCTCGGTTTCGTCGGTGCCGTCGTACTCGGAACCGTCCTCGCGGTCTTCCGGGTCGTGCCGATCGCGCCGCTGCGGGCGGTCGGCACGATCATTGTTGAGTTCTTCCGCAACGTTCCCCTGCTGACGCTTCTGATCCTGGTCGTTTTCGGGCTGCCGGACATCGGCGTGACTTACTCGCTGTTCACCTCCGCCGCGATCTGTCTCGCCCTGTCGGGTGCGGCGTTCGTCTGCGAGGCGGTGCGTGGCGGCATCAATGCCGTACCGGTGGGGCAGGCGGAGGCGGCCCGAGCCATCGGGCTGTCATTTACTCAGTGCCTGCGGTTTGTAATTCTGCCGCAGGCTTTTCGGACGATGGTGCAGCCACTGACGAATGTGTTCATCGGCGTGGCCCTGAGCTCGTCGTTGGCGGCGGCGGTCGGTGTCGCGGAGCTGACCGATCGAGCCCAGCAGCTGACCCTGCGCTACGCCGAGGCCGTCGGCTGCTTCCTGGCATCCGGCGTCCTTTACCTCGCCCTGGCGCTCGCCGGGGCCACGGGAGGCGGCTGGTTGGAGCGCCGCGTGGCGATCAACCGATGACACCCGATCGCGTCCTGTTCGATGCGGCCGGGCCACGCGCCCGCCGCCGGATAAAGATCATCACAGTGCTGTCGGTGCTTACGCTGCTTCTCGTGGGGGTCGGCGCCCTGCGGCAGTTCAGCCGGCATGGGCAGCTCGCCTCCGACCGATGGCAACCCTTTGCCCAGACCGACTACATCCGGTTCCTCTGGGTCGGCCTCGAGGGAACGCTACGAGCCACTGCGGTCAGCGCAGTCATTGCCTTCCCCGCCGGTGCTCTCCTTGCACTGCTGCGGCTGTCGCTGAGCCGACCGGTACGCTACATCGCAACCGCCTACGTCGAGCTGTTCCGCAGCATCCCATTGTTACTGCTGATCTACGCGTTCCTGCTGGGGCTGCCCCGCTACGGCTTCAACCTACCGATCTTCTGGAAACTCGTCATCCCCATCGCCATGGTCAACGCCGCGGTCCTCGCGGAGATCTTCCGAGCCGGCGTGCGCGGACTGGACCCAGGCCAGGCTGAAGCGGCGTCCGCTGTCGGGCTGCGCTACTGGCAGTCCATGCGCCTGATCGTGCTGCCGCAGGCGGTGCGCCTGGTGCTCCCGACGCTGGTGGCGCAGCTGGTGAGCCTGCTTAAAGACAGCACGCTCGGCTATGTGGTCAGCTACCCGGAACTTATGAAGCAGGCCAACGACCTCACGGTGTACACGCACCTATTGATCCAGACCTACTTGATCATCGCGGTCGTGTACGTACTCATCAATTTTGGCCTGTCGCGGTTGGCCCACTTGGTCGAGCGCAGGCTGCGCAGACGTGGAGCCCAGGGTCGGCTCGCCGCGCGACCCAGTGCGACCGATGCCCTTGGCGTCGCAGCCCGCGCGGCACCATTCGATGCCCGATCGATCGACTGACACGAAAGGCCATGGGAATGTGTCGACTGCCCGGTATCGTCTCGGCGGAGAAGGTCCTCCACCCGGGAACTATTCTTCGCTTCCAAGCGCGCGCCCACCTCAGCACTTCGGGGGGACGGTGTTGCCCAGGTCACAATCGCCGATCTGCTGCGCCGCTGTCACGGGACGCCGCCGCTATCGCTCGCACGACCGGCCGAGCAGGAGTTCACCCGTGAGCAGGCGGGTGCTGTACATCATCGCCTGCGGTGGGCCGCCGACCCGTGAGGTCGGGCAGCTCGTGCGTCTGACACAGGAAGACGAACTGTGACCAACAGCGCTAGACCTGTAGATGCCCGGCGGAAGTAGCGAAGCACCCGATAGCTCTCGGTCATGACTCGATAGCTTCTTCGGCGGGCTGTTTGTCGCGCACGACCGCTTCGAGCGGCCGGTCGTCACCGATTCAGGGACCGCTGGTGCCGGGCGGCGTTACTTGGGCGCTGACTTCCTCGGAGCGTTCGGGCAGGAGCAGCAGCGCCCCGGCGAAGAAGCACAGCGCACCGATCAAAGTGCCCAGGTTCGACCGCTCGGCGTTGCGCAACTGGCCGGTCGCCGGGCTGATGTAGCCAGCCACAGCGGACACGCCGAAAGCCACTGACCCGACCAGGTTCGCCAACGTGATCCACCATGACCACGACCGGGGGCGCCAGCCGAACCAGCCGTGGCAGACCTCGAACCAGGCCAGCGCGCTGGCAACCAGGAAGCAGATCGAGCCGATGGCATCGGGCCGCCAAACGTGCTGGTGCGCGGCCTGGGCGGTGAGGTCCACCCGCGTCGCGTTGAAGGTGCTGACGTTGAAGTAGAGGGTTCCGGCAAGCTGCACCGCCGTCGCCCACCAGTCGATCCTGCCGGGTTGGAAAACGAAGAAGCGCCGACGGGTGGAATCGGGCCTTTGCGGGGCGGCGTCCACCGCCTCCCGGTAGGTCAGAAACGCAGCCGACGTGAAGAACAGCGAGCCGACGAAGAAGGTCACGGCATCCCAGCTGGCCCCGACCGCGCTGGCGTAGCCGGGGACCGCGCCGAGGGCGAACAGCAGCGACCCGACGGCGAACAGGACGGCGATCCACCATCCCCGGGCCTTTGGCGCCCACCACATCGAGCCGACGGTCGGCGCGCCCTTCGGGTGCTTACGATGGCGGCGGGATTCCCAGCGGACCACAAGGCCGTCCTCGCCCACGTGGTCGACGAAGGTCACGAAGGGGCCGATGCCGCCCTGGCGGTCTCCCCGGTCCTTCACGGACATAGGCGCGTCCTATCTGATCGGTTCAATCCTCCCAGACGGCTCTAGTCAGACATCTCGCTCCTCCATTGTCACAAGATGACAGGGCAGCGCCCTCACGCAGCCGGCGATGTTGACCAGCACACCGCCGCCGTTGCCCCAGTTGATCGCCGCCGACGTCTGGATGGTGTCCGGCAATGTAGCGCCGGACGGCTCTGGCGTCGCCGTGTAGGCCAGGCGGATGTTGCCGTTCGAGCGCAGAGTGACTGCCCATGCGATGACGGCACCGACCAGACGTGATCGACCGGAAATCGGCCACTCACGGCGAGCCGCCGCCCGGCAATGGCTGAAGAGCAGCGGGAAACGGGCCAGAGCCCGGAGAATGTACCTGTCTTCAGCCCGGATGTCCTAGGTTTCGTCGGTGAGCCGGATCCCAGCTTTGCGGAGTACGGGTACATCCGCCCCCGCGCTACGCGAAGCGGTAAACCGAGAGAGCCAGCCATAAAGACTACCGCGCGTTTTGCATTTCAGCTCCGCTACCTCTTCGATCCTGGCAGCCGCGCAGAAGTGATGCCTTCCTCAGCGAGAAGGGGTGCCAACTCGCGCAGCGTCTACTTTCGCGACGCCGGGCTTGAACTGGACTTCGGGAAGGCTGGGGGCGGCTCTGCGCCACCCGTCGTATGTCCGCCACGCGGGCAATCTTCCCAGCACCGCTCGCCGCCGCGCGGGGCGAAGTGCAGGCCACCCTGCCCTGCGATGACTGCGCCATGGCGGCTTCAGGCTGAGGCGCCCAAGTGCGCGGCGGGCAGCGGACATGGACGTGACGTGGAGGCGGGAAGGAGATCGCACACTCCGTCAGTGGGTTCGCAGGTAGCGTGCGCGAGCAGACCGGTGGAGCAGCGCCGCAACGACGATAATCACCACGCCGGTCCCGAACGGCGCCGGTGGGACCTCACCCCGGCGAATCGCCACCCCGACCGGGGCCTACCTGATCTGGCCGCGCCGCTGCGCGGCGGCCCTGGCCGCGAACCTGCTGGTGACATCCAGCCGTTTCATCGGGACCGCGATGTGGAGCCACGGTGATGGTGCTGAGGTGGCCGCGGCGGGCGATCGCGTCATCGCGCGGCACTTCGGCCAACAGCGCCCGCACCGTCTGCTGCGCGGGTGGCAGCCGCTGTGCGGACGCCTTCTTGCTACCGGCTTGCAACCCCGCGGAACCCATTATGATCCTCGCGCGCGCCAGGCTGGCGACTGAACGCTAAACGCGGGATCTCCTGCGCAAGTGGGTTGTCGATCAACTAAGAGGCACGGAGGGCATGACTGTGATCAGAAACTGCGATGCTGACGCCAACCCAGTCCGCGCTTACATCCGCGTATACCAGAACGGCCGTACGCTCGACTTCTGCTCACACCATTACGGTGTTCATGCTCCTGCACTCCTGCGTGGCGGCTGGAAAATCATTGACGATGCCCGTGGTGAGCTGAATGAAGACAGGCTGAAGGATGCGCCGGGTAGCTCCGTCAGCGAGGCGCTGAACATCCTGGCTAGTGAGTAGACCGGCCCAAATCATGGCGCTCCGCGCCACCTAATAAACCGGACACGCCGTGTAGCGGGCTATCGAGGTCATCCGGGGAGGTGATGCGGGATCTGCCCGGCGGGGAACCTTTCACCTGGGCCTCCCGCCGTTTGATCACCTCCCGTCCCTGCTCGCCGGTGACGGCGAGGTAGTTCTGTACGAGCACCACCCGCAGTACCCCGGCCTGATGCAGCCGCGCCAGGTACTTACTACGCCAGATCAGGGTCGCTGGCCGCGGCGGCATACACCGCCTTCAGCAGCGTGTGGCCGTCGCGGCCGTACGCCAGCGCCAGCTCCTGTTTCTTGGTCGCGGAGGCAGGCATCGGCCAGGTGCCGGCCCGCGCGGCGTACCGCTTGCCCCACGAATCGTCCAGATGACGCGCCAGCTAATGCGGCGCGGCCACCGCCAAAGCCTCCAAGCACGCCCGCACCGACTCCCCGGCCAGCTCCAGCCGGTTCAGATCTCCTACCGCGACGATCACATGGGTGGAATCGGTGCGCATCTTCCCGCAGGCATCACCTGCCTTCCTCACGTCGCGGTAACAGCATCGCACGCGATGTCACGATGAGCTAGTTGTTGCGCGGTATGTGTGACTAACTGAACGTCAGCGGCGGGTGACAGAATGCCCCCGACGCCGCACAATCAACACCGCTGCCAAGGACCGGTTGACCGCCGCCAGGAGCATCGTGGAGCCGGTTGTCTGACGGTTGTCACATCCCGCGCAGAGTGGTAAAGACCAGTAGCGCGATCAGTGCCCCGACCGTTACCTCCACGACTAACAGCACCAAGGGAAAGTTGGGCACCCCTGGCCCGCGCAACAGCAGGAACAGAAGCGCCGACGACGCTATGAGTAAGGGCGTCACTATCATGAGCTGGCGCCACAGCAATCGCCGCTGACGCCGCGTATTGCGCCGTGCATCCCGCCAGATCCGGTAATGATCCCGGGTGGTGACCAGCCTCCCGGCCGAGATCCCAGCGAGCACAGCAAACACGACCAGCAGAACAGCCTGCAGCATGCTGACAGACTCGCACGACATGCCGACACTGGACGTAGGCGCATGCCACGGCGGCTAGTCACCACTCACAGAATTGACTGCCGGGGTTTGCAGTACCTTGGCGGCAGCCACCGCTGCCATCACCGCAGGATCCTGCAGAGCGGCCAGCTCGAGTGGGCTGATGCTCAGCACCGGGACCAGCACGAGCGTCCCGTCGTCGGGGATGCTCTTCGGCGGTGTAGGGATCGTAGGCGTGGCTCCGTACCCGCTGGAGCCTCGTCCGGCCACGGGCATCCACAACGATCTCTGGTGCAGGCACTTGTCGCTCTTCTGGTTGACCTTCGTCCGGTGATCGTGTTCCTGCGGCTTACTAACTGTTGCACGATAAACTCCTGCTCCTGGCCCGATAATCTGTTCCCGTTGTATTACCATTGTACGAGACGGAAAGGGTATGATTGTAGTACGGGAGCCATATTCATAAGCCTTCAAAGTAATTGCTGAAGAAGAATAAGCCGGTGACGGTGTGGAGCATCTCAGGGTATTTGCTGATCGGGGGCCGGTAGCGGCCGCCTTCTTCCGGCAGCATCCGCCAGGTCTTGAGGTGGGCGACGGCGCGTTAGATGGCGACGCGCAGGGCGCTGAGGTCTTTGTAGAAGGCGGCCTGGGAATCGTGCAGTGTGCCGCCGGGCGGGCTGCGGAAGGGGACGAGGATGATGCCGTCGACGCCGGTGTAGCCGAGATCGGCGGCAATCTCATGGCGGGCCAGCAGATCCTTCAGGCCGGAGGCGGCGAAGGCGTGCGCGTCGTGGCGGGCGCCGTGTACGGGAACCGCGGTCCGACCGCGGCCAGCCCTTGCCGGGCCGCCAGGTAAGGACCCGGGCTGCACCAAACGAGGCGTCGTCACGACGTAGGGGGTCAGCCGGTGCATCCTGCCCGTCTCGCCGACCAGCAATGCGCGCAGGCGCTACGGCCACGCTGCGGCGGCGCGGGTTTGGCCGTCGGGGTCCTCCTCCTGCCCGCCGGGCGCCTGCATGACGCCGTCGACGTTCAGAAAGCTGTGCAGGGTCAATCGCATCGCTGTCTCCCTTGCTTGCACGCGGCATCTTGAGCTGTCGGACGACCCGGGCGCCCGCGGAAGTCATCGCACTCGGCGGCCGCTTTCCGTGGACCGCCGCCGGATCCGCGCCCGCTGCCGGTGGGGAGATCGGCGATGACGTGCTGGACCTGGCGGGGGGTGCTGTGCCGCACGCCGCCGCGGTCGTTGAGCACGCGGTCCACCGTGGCTTCGCCGAGGCATGGATTGTTCCATCATGGGTAACACAACCGGGTGCGGCTGGTCACGGCGGGTCAAGCCCCGCTGCTGCCGCACGACAGCCGGTAGCGTGCGGGAAGCTACCCCCAAATCTTGATTCATTCAAGAAACCGTAGGACCATGCTCGTATCGAGGATCTTGCTCCCGCCCATCCGGACGGCGCCGCGTTGCGGGCATTGCGCGCGGCTGGGCTGCGTGCAACAGTGGCGCGCCAAGCCGTGCTGACGTGGCTGGCCGAGCATCCCCACTCCACCGTCGAGGCTACCGGCGCGGGCGTGCGGGAACAGTTCGGTGCGGTGTCTATCCAGGCCGTCTACGATGTGCTGGGGGCGTGCACGGCCGCGGGCCTGCTGCGCCGCATTCAGCCCGCCGGGCATCCCGCTCGTTTCGAGCGCCGGGTCGGGGATAACCATCACCACGTCGTTTGCCGGCGCTGTGGCCGCACCGAGGATGTCGATTGCATGCTCGCGGACCGGTCCTGCCTTACCCGAGACGATGAGCAGGGTTTCGCGGTCGACGAGGCCGAGGTGGTGTTCTGGGGCGCGTGCCCCACCTGCATGGCGTCGGAAGGCCCGCGACCGGAGCATAGTTTCACGAGGAAGAATGGTCGGAACGCCAGCGACCGGAGCATAATTTCACGAAGAGGAATGGTCGGAACGCCCCGCGACCGGAGCATAGTTTCACGAGGAGGAATGGCAGTGACACAATCGCGGCCCAACGCTACGACGACGGATGCGGGTATTCCAGTCGAGAGCGATGAGCACTCGCTCACCGTGGGCCCGGACGGACCCATCCTGCTGCACGATCACTACCTGATCGAGCAAATGGCGAATTTCAACCGAGAGCGCATTCCTGAGCGCCAGCCACACGCCAAGGGCGGTGGCGCCTTCGGTCATTTCGAGGTGACGAACGACGTCAGCGCCTACACCAGGGCAGCGGTGTTCCAGCCCGGCACGCGCACGGACATGGTAATCCGGTTCTCAACGGTCGCCGGCGAGCGCGGCAGCCCAGACACCTGGCGCGACCCGCGCGGGTTCGCCCTGAAGTTCTACACGACCGACGGCAACTACGACATGGTCGGGAACAACACCCCGGTCTTCTTCGTGCGCGATCCGCTGAAGTTCCAGCATTTCATCCGCTCGCAGAAGCGGCGCGCTGACAACAACCTGCGCGATCACGACATGCAGTGGGATTTCTGGACCCTGTCCCCGGAGTCGGCGCATCAGGTGACCTGGCTCATGGGTGACCGCGGGATCCCTCGGACCTGGCGGCACATGAACGGCTACAGCTCGCACACGTACATGTGGGTCAACGCCTCCGGCGCGAAGTTCTGGGTGAAATATCATTTCAAGACCGACCAGGGCATCGAGTTCTTCACCCAGGACGAGGCCGACCAGATGGCGTCGGCGGACACCGACTACCACACCCGCGACCTGTACGAGGCGATCGCGCGGGGTAACCACCCGAGCTGGACGCTGAAAATGCAGATCATGCCGTTTGAGGACGCCAAGACCTACCGGTTCAACCCGTTCGACCTGACAAAAGTGTGGCCGCACGCCGACTACCCGCTCATCGAGGTCGGCAGGATGACGCTCGACCGCAACCCGGCCGACTACCACGCCCAGATCGAGCAGGCTGCCTTCGAGCCGAACAACCTGGTGCCCGGGATAGGGCCAAGCCCGGACAAGATGCTGCTGGCACGAATGTTCTCCTACGCCGACGCCCACCGTGCCCGCCTCGGCGTGAACTACAAGCAGCTGCCGGTCAACGCGCCGAAGGTGCCGGTGCACAGCTACAGCAAGGACGGCGCCATGCGGTATGTCAACGCCTCCGACCCAGTGTATGCACCGAACTCCAGGGGCGGACCGCAGGCTGATCCCGTCGGCTACGGCGAGCCGGCCGGGTGGCATACCGACGGGGACATGGTACGCACCGCCTACACGCTGCACGAGCAGGATGACGACTGGGGCCAGCCAGGCACGATGGTGCGCGAGGTGCTCGACGACGCGGCGCGTGACCGGCTGGTGAGCAATATCGTGGGCCACCTCCTCAACGGGGTGAGCGAGCCGGTCCTGCAACGCGCCTTCCAGTACTGGCGCAACGTGGACAAGGACCTCGGCGGCAGGATCGAGGGCGGCGTCCGCGCCAACCAGGACTAGCAGGACCCGAAGACGGCCGCACGGGCCGACCCCGCCCGCGCGAGCATGCTGGCCAAGGCGCCTAAGCACACGCAGCACGTAGGTCCGGCCCCCCGCCCAAGGCGGGGGGCCGGACCTCGGTAATGATCGCTGAGGTGCCGCGAAGGGGTACCGCGACGCGCTCGACCCGCCCACAGTGTGGTTCGCGAACACGCCCGAGCCGCGGCGTGCCGCCGCTACCCGGCCCCTCAAGCAGTGTCCGCTGGATCTTTGCCGGAGCGCTGAAGAGTCAATCGGAAGCGCCAGGCGTGCGGGAACCATGGGATGGTCATGCACGCCCGTGCCGGTCTCTGTACTAGCGGCATGCGGCTGGTGATGGCGCGTAGTTCGTCGCCAGGTACGGGGTCGGCGCTGGTGAGCTGCCAGGCGGGGAAACGGCTGCGGAGTTCGTCGGCGGTCACGCCGACGCCGGCACGTGCGCGTATCCCCAGGCCCCACATCCATAGCGTGGCGCCGGCTGCCGCGACTTCGGTGACAGCGGCGGCGTAGGCGTCCCGCTTCGCGAGGGGCACGGTGTGGTAACAGCCGAAATCCACCAGCAGGGTATAGCCGTCCCCGATGCCGAGCTCGCCGAGGCGAGTGACGTCGCCGCAGATCAGATCGACCGGCACGTCCTCGGTTGCGGCGCGTTCTTCGGCCCGGGCGATGGCGTGTCCCACCATGTCGACGCCGGTGACTTCCCAGCCGTGCCGCGCCAGGTAGATCGAGTTGCGGCCAGTGCCACAGCCCAGATCCAGGGCGCGGCCGGGAGTCAGGGCAGCGGGTCCCTCGATCAGTTCCGTCAGCACCCGGTCGGTACCGAAGGTATTCCAGAAGGCCAAACCCAGCCGGTAGGACAGGGAGTAGCTGAGTCGGCTGCTGATGATCTCCATAGCTCCACCGGCCATCGCGGATCGACGCTGACGGCTCTGTTGTAGCACGAGAACCGGGACACCGCCGCCCATCCTCAACGGGGAGGCGCTCAGCATGTGTGCAGCTTACGCCGAGCGCTCTGTGAGCTTACGCCGAACATTTCCTAAGGCCTGACCTGCACGATGGTCGTCAGGTGCGCGAGCAGGTGACTGGCCGCCGCGCGGAACACGGCTGTCAAGGATATAGATGCGCCGACGCGGAGGATGTGCAATCAGGAAGCGCGGGCGACGTACGCGCACGGCATGGATCGCGAGCACTGCCGCTCTCCTCGTCACGGTCCTGGCAGCAATGTGGGTGATGGCGCCCGCCGCGCCGGCGGTCGTGACGCCGTCCCCGCTGACCGTGACGTCGGCTGGCGTAACCCCCGCCGTCGGCGCCTTGTTCTCGACGGACGGCGGCCAGCTGGGCACGCATTTTTGCACCGCGAGCGTCGTTGACAGCGCAGCTGGGGACCTCATCGTCACGGCCGCCCACTGCCTGAACGGTTACCCGGCAACCAACCCGACCGGCCTCGTGTTCGTGCCCGGCTACGACAACGGCACCGCCCCCTACGGGGCCTGGACCGTCACCCGCATCTTCGTCGACGCGGCGTGGGCCTCTGCAGCTGATCCCGACGACGACGTGGCCTTCCTCGTCGTCGCGCAGGCAGGCAGCAACGCCCGGATCGAAAACGTCACCGGTGCCGAGCATCTGGGCATCGGCCAGCCGGCCACCGGCTCCGTGCGCGTGATCGGCTACCCGGACACGCGAGATCAGCCGATCAGCTGCCAGAACCGCACCCGTGCGTTTGGCCCAAGCGAGATGGAGTTCGACTGCGACAGCTACACCGACGGCACCAGCGGTGGTCCCTTCCTGGCGGGCGTGGACCCCGCCACCGGCGAGGAAACGGTGATCGGCGTCATCGGCGGGTACCAGCAGGGCGGAGACTCACCCGACGTCTCGTACTCCGCCCGGTTCGGCCCGCAGGTGCAGACCCTGTACGACACCGCGACATCCGGGAGCTGACGACGGTCACCCACCACAGCTAACTCCGGTGTCCCCGGACGCCAGGGCATTGGGCTTCACCCGGACAGCGCCCGCGCTCGCGCGCTCTGGCGGCACGAACCCCATGTCTGGCGGCGACAGGGTGTTTGCCGGCGTCGCTCGATGGTAGGCCGGACATGTCGGAACGAGTTCCGGGAGGTGATGACCATGGCTCCGGCCGTTATGCAGGCGCTGCGTGCTCATGATCGCGGCGGCGTCGCGGGCTTGCGCTACGAGGAGATGGCCGTGCCGTCGCCAGGAATCGGCGACGTACTGGTTGAGGTAGCCGCCGCCAGCTTCACGCCCACCGAGCTGGAGTGGCCCTCGACCTGGGTGGACCGGGCTGGCAGGGACCGCAGGCCCGTCGTACCGGGACACGAGGTCTCGGGCAAGGTTGTGGCGCTGGGTTATGGCACGACTGGCCTGGCAGCCGGGGATCAGGTCTTCGGCTTGACCGACTGGTACCGGGATGGCACCGCGGCGGGGTACGTTGCGGTGGAGGCGCGGAACCTGGCCCACCGGCCCGCCTCGATTTCCGGTACCGAAGCCGCTTCGGTTCCAATGGCTGGTCTCACTGCCTGGCAGGCGCTGTTTGCCCACGGCGGCCTGAATGGCGGACAGACCGTGATTATCAATGGCGCGGGCGGAGGGGTAGGTACCACGGCGGTCCAGCTCGCCCGGCACGCCAATGCGCGGGTGATCGGGATGGGCCGGGCCAGAGCGCGTGATCTGGTGCTTGACCTGGGTGCCGATGAGTTCGTCGAGACGCACGGCGGTGAGATCGACCAGAAGATCGACGACGCGGACGTCGTGTTCGACCTTGTCGGCGGTGAGCTGCTGAAGCGGTGCTCGTCGATGGTTCGCCGCGGCGGGATCGTGGTCTCGGTGGTGGAATCACCCGACCGCAATGATATGGATGAGGACATCCGTTCCCGATTCTTCGTGGTCGAGCCGGACCGGGTACAGCTGATGGAGCTGGCTCGGCTCATTGACGTTGGCCAGCTCCGCCCAGTCGTCGGGCAGACAGCTGATCTGCAGGCCGGCCAGAGCTTGTTTGCGGCGAAACAGGCCGGCGGTGTGCCGGGCAAGGTCGTCTTGTGCCCGCGCCGCTGATTCGCAGGCGGCAGGAGGGCCGGCACCCCGAAGCCTATGCACGGTCAGCGGGGAGTCAGCCCTCCGCGATCGCGTCCGGGATGTTGGTGCGCTGCCCGCGGCCGAGGCGGCCGATGGCGCTGGCGCCAAGATCGTCGAGAAGCGCGGCGGCGTCGCGGTAGACCTCGACAGCTCCAGCGCCGCGCAGCTGCTCTGCGGCGATCCCGCCAGACAGCAGGCCAATGCACGGGACACCCGCCCGCCGCGCCGCGATTACATCCCAGACCGTATCCCCGACCATGACGGCACGCGCCCGGTCGGTGCCTGACTCGCCCAGCGCCCGCTTGATGATGTCCGGGTCAGGCTTGGGTCGCTCGAAATCGCCCGAGCTGACGACGGTACCGACGGCGGCGCCGGCGCCGAGCGCATCCAGCATTAGGCCTACTTCCCCACCTCTGGCGCTGGTGGCAAGCACCACGTTCAGCCCGAGCTGGGCAGTCGCCGCGACCAGTTCCGCTGCCCTGGGCAGCGGGCGCATCCGGCCGAGATATGGCGCGAAGTGGCGGCTATGCGCGTCCAGCACAGAAGGATCGGACCGGCCCAGTATCTGCTCGACAAGCTGGGCGGCGCTCATCCCGATGGCCCGGTGAATGTCGGCGCAGCATACATCATGCCCGCGCTCTAGGAATGCCTCCCACCAGGCGGCGACACGCAGGTAACTGGTGTCCAGGAGGGTGCCGTCTACGTCGAAGATGACGCCGCGGCGACGCTGTTCATGCATCGGTGGCCACCCAGCCGGTGACCTGCTCCGGGGCGCGCACGCGGAGCTCTTCGCACAGATCCGCCAGACGTCGGGCCCGGCAGCTGAGCTCATCGAGCCGACCTGTCGCTGTGGCTGTCCCTGTCATGATCCCTCCACGCCGGACGCTGACTGTATCCCTTTTGTGCCACCTGAGCAGGGGACTATACATCGAAGGGGAATGTCCGCAGCCGGCTGGCCGGAAACTCCCCGGGTGCGCTTGCCGTCACCCGATCGGGATGCTGCTGGCTGAGGCCGCGGCATCGGGCTCCCAGGGAGCGGAAGCCCCAATCCATCAGGCCAGCGGCCTGGCACTCCCCCGGTGCGCTCGCCGTCGCGAACCAGCGCCGTCAGCCCGCTATGGTCCCTGATCAGGCAGAGAGCTGCCCACCGCGCAAAAGCGAGGAATGAGAGCAGGTCCCCAACGGCTTGCGCTGCCGTGTCATTCTGGCGTCGGCGCGTCACGGCGCGGCAGCCTGTCCCGAACGAAGTGCTCCGATACCGGCGAGCCGCGCCGTGCAAAACCACGTTGCGCGAGATGCCCAGCAGGCGACCGACTCCGGTGGCGGTCATAGCAGTGCGCGCAGTTCGAGACGGACATGAGCGTGCCGCTGACCCTGTCTCCCGCCACGCCGGCGAAGTCACCGTGGAGGCCGCCGCGTCGGCGCCCGGCGCCCTCCTGAAAATCCCGGGCCGTCCGCTGGGACCAGGTCCCACGTCTGCGGCGTGAACTGGGCGAGATCGTAGATCCCGAGGGTACGCTCGATTTCGGCGACCCTGCCGACCATCGAGTCGAAGTCGCCGGCACCGAATTGCTGGTTCTCCAGCTCAGCGAAGTGCTGGCCGAGGTCGACGAGTTCCTTTGCCGGGACGATCCTGCGGAAGGCGGGGAACACGATGGTGTCCTCGCGGGCCTCGTGCGGCTCGTACATGCGATCGAATGCGGTCATTGCCGCGGCCAGCCGGGAGCGTGTGCTCGCCGCGGCGATGCCCGTGGGGGTAGCGCCCGACAGGATGAGCTGGGTCAGCTCCCGCCCCCGCGCATGCTGGATCAGCAGAATGCTGACCGTGCCGGTGAGCTGCCCGGCCCGGCGCAGCCGAGGGAACACGTAGCCTTCCTCCAGGCCCTCGTGGAAGCCCTCGATGTAGTCGTGGATGATCAGGGCGGCATCGTGCAGGGGCTGTACGGGGAGCTGCTCACCTGCCTGGAACCGGCGGATCAGCTCACGGTAGACGAGCAGGACCCGCTTGAGGACGCCGTGCTCGCGCATGAGGTCCTCGGTCGCGGGGATCGGCGCGGGCGATGACCGGGTAAAGGCCTGGGCTGGCCCCGCGCCGGTGACGCCGGCCGCCAGGCCCCCGCCGCCGAGCAGCACGACGCGGCGAGGGACCCGCAGCGGGTGGGACCGCGGCTGCTGTGCCATCACATGCGGCTCCTGGTTCCGTGGACGCGACGGTCCTTCGAGGGACGGCGGTTGTCTCCGCGTCTCTCGCCGGCCCAATGCCGGGGCCGGCGCGGGGAGAATGGCACGTTCCGCTGCGCTTCACGACGGCGGCGATGGAACCAGCGGTGCGCCTGACGGACGCAGCACGTACCACTCACCGCCGTTGAGATCAATCGCTTGCCCTGTCGCCTCCCCCGCCCGGACATCGCCGGCATAGGTGTAAAGCGGCCAGCCAGCATAAGTGATCACCCGGCCGCCGCTGGGATCGGGATCCGAGCCCAGCAGCCGGCGCTTCACCCCCGGGCCGGCAGCAGGCACGGCTCCAGCTGGCAGCTTGAGTGGCGGCCACGTCCCGGCACACGCCCCGGTGCACGTCACGTGGCGCCGCCGGTCGCGTTCGAACATGTACAGCACATAGCCTCTGGCATCGATCAAGACCCTGCCAACGCCGGGCAGGGAACGAGTCCTGATCAGCACCTTCGGACCGCTGCCGTGCCCAGACGCCGCAGGTGCCTCTGCGGAGGCACCGCACCCGGACGCGAGCAGCGCGGCCACCGAAACCGTAGCGACCGTCTGGCCCACTATCTTGTGCCAGCCCCAATGGCCGTCGACACCAGGCACCGGGTTGGGCTGGGCGATCGTGCCGCAGTACCAGCCGTGCACCCACTGGGTGGGATGGCTGACGCGGGCCGTCGTGCCGGCTGCGGCGACCCCTGTCAGGCCGAGGCCGCCGACCGCGGCGGCCGCCGCGGCGGTGACTGCCGCGGTGACCGCGAGACGGTTGACGTTCATCATTCCCCCTAACTTTCAGTGGTGAAATCATTACGGAGAGTAGTACGAAGTTCTTTCAAGCGGTACACCCGGCCCTGGAGCAGACGACGACGCCCTGTTCTACGCGATCATTGGCGGGGGCCCCGGCTCGAGGACGGGGATACCCCTTGAGCCCGCCTACCTCGTGCACCGTCGGCGTTGCCGCGACGGTGGTGCGGGCAGCGATCGCCGACGGCCCGGTTGGTGATGTGGCGGCTGGTTGGGCAGGCGGAACGGTCGCCGGCCTGCGGACACGGCGACGTTTTGGCATGATCCGCACCGGCCGGCGCCGCATGATCACCCCGGGCCTGGTGACCGTAGATAAAAGAGCGTGTGACCACATCCGCCATCAGGTCAGGAAAGCAGCGATCTGCCGGGGGCCGAGGGAGCCGGTGAGCGGCGGGAACGCACACGGGGCGTTGGGCACGATCCGCACCGGCCGGCGCCGCATGATCACTTCCGGGCCTGGTGACCTTACACAAAGAGCGTGTGACCACACCCGCGACCAGGTCGTCGGCAGTTCGTCCACCGCAGCACCGGCACGGCCGCGGACGGCGCCAGGGTTACCGGGGACGTGCTGACGGGTACAGCCACGACCGGAACGGCGCATAAGACGGCAAGCGCCAGGCCCACCAAGACGAACCTTCGATGGATCGGCCGAATCGGGCCACAGACCGATCTAGTTACCGGGTGAGAAATCGGCAGGCGATGGTCGCCTGACAGGTTCGCATGCAAATCAGATCCGCAGGCAAACAGGCAAGGACAGAAGGGTCAACTCGATGCACCACCGGCGGACGAACGTGACATACGCACGCCGGGCATTACGCACGGCCGTGGCCGCTGCCGTCACTATGGTCATGGCCACGGGGATGACGCCAGCGAATGCCGGTGAGGCAGTGGCCGTCCCCGCTGCCGACCAGCCGGTGTCGTTTGTGGCCGACGGCACGACTGCCTACGGCACGCTGCACATTCCCCGCCACCTCGCGGGCCAGCACCTGCCCGCCGCGCTCCTGCTGCCTGGCAGCGGGCAGACCAACCGCAACGGTGACGTGCCACCGACATACACGCTGCACACGCTCGCCCTCATCGCAGGAGTCCTCGGCGACGACGGGATCATGAGCCTGCGGTTCGACAAGTACTTCACCGGCCAGACCGGCGGGGGCACCTACGCGAAGGATCCGGGCCGGATCGACATCCAGGCGTACATCCGGCAGGCCGCCGCGGCGTACGCGTTGCTCGCGGCCCGGCCAGAAGCCGATCAGCACAAGCTACTGATCGTGGGCCACAGCGAGGGCGGCCTGACCGAAATGATGGTCGATGAGACCGTGCGACCGCACCCCGCAGGCCTCGCCATGCTCGAACCGCAGGACCTGCGCATCCTCGACCTCATCCGGATCCAGCTCGACGAGGCACTTGACAGTGCTGCCGCAAGTGGGCAGATCACGAAGGCCACCGCGGAACACAACAAGATCCTCATCACCCGCGTGATCGGCGCGTTCCGCGCACGCCAGCGGGTCGACACCACCGGAATGCTGCCGAGCGTTGCGGCCGTGTTCACGAAAGTGTTTTTCAGTCCAGCCAACGCCCGTTACGCGCGCAGCGACGATGCGATCTATCCACCCGCCGTAGCTGCACGCTTGCCTGCGCACACCCGGGTACTGGTGACCTGCGGCACCGCTGACACCAATGTGCCCTGTTCCACGCTGCCGCCGCTGCTTGCCGGTCTCACCCGCGCGCACGCCACGGGTCCCCTGCGGCGCCTGCTCCGCGGCATCGATCACTACCTGCACACAGCAGGCACGCCCATCAACACGCCAGTGCTCGCTCCCGCCGTAACAGCGGCGCTACGTGACTTTCTCGCCCCGTGGGCCCGGCCGCGAACACCCGCTGAAAGGGGGTGGTCAACAAGGGGTCATTCATGGTCACGCACGGAACCGCCGCCTATCAGCACCTGAAGGCAGGAGCAGCCCGTGCAGGAATCTGAGAAAATGATCTTGTACAGCTGATCGGGGTGGGGTGCCACGACGGGTCGCCCGACGGCACGGCCGATCCCGTTGATCTTCCTCGGTGAGATAACTCCAGCGCTTGCGCGGTCCAGTCGCCGCCGTGCTCGTCGATGGTGTCGAGCAGGTCCGCAGCACCCGAGGTGGCGAGGCCAGGCCACGTGCCGACACAACGCGTTGGCCGGCAGGGCAGGTACGAGGCCAAACCACATGAGGCCAAACCACCCAACGCTGGCAAGCGTCACCGCGCCGAGGTGCTCACCCGGCCCGAAGCCGACGCGCTCATTGCGTCTGCCCGGCACGCGGCCCTCAGTCGTGGCTCTCGTGGTCCACCTTGTACTCGCCCTTGGCGTAACCCTCGCGCAGGCGCGTCTTGGCGAACTTGCCGACGCTGGTCTTGGGCACCTCGGCGATGAACGACCAGCGCTCGGGCAGCTGCCAGCGGGCACCTGCGATGCGAGGAACTCACGTAGCTCGGCAGGTCCCGCGGACGCGCCCTGGTGCAGCACGACGGCCGCGAACGGGCGCTCGCCCCACTTGTCGTCGGGCACGCCGATGACCGCCGCCTCGACCACGGCCGGATGGGCCATCAGCGTGTTCTCCAGCTCGACAGACGAGATCCATTCACCGCCCGACTTGATCACATCCTTGGCCCGGTCGGTGAGCGTGATATAGCCGAGCCGGTCGATCGTGCCGACATCACCGGTCCGCAGCCACCCGTCGTCGAACTTGTCCGGGTCCTCGTCGCCGTAGTAGGAACCGGTGACCCACGGGCCGCGAACCTCAATTTCGCCGACAGTCGAGCCATCGTGCGGGAGCACCTGCCCGTCATCGCCGACCAGCCGCCCCTCTACCAGCGATATCAGCCTGCCCTGCGAGTCGCGGTACCGCCACGCCTCCGCTCCGTGGTCCCCGGCGGCGGGTGCGCCACGCTTCCCAATGGCGAGGTCTCCGTCATTCCCCAGCCATGGACGATCCGCACCCCGAACTCGGTCTCGAACGCCTCCATCAGCGCGTGCGGCACCGCGGAGCCGCCGCATGGCACCATCCGCAGCGACGACAGGTCACCGCCGTTGGCCCGGACGTAGCGCAGCAGTTCATTCCAGATCGTGGGGACCGCACCGGCCAATGTCGGCCGTTCGCTGGCGATCAGCCGGGCCAGCGGCTCAGGCTGCAGGAACCGGTCCGGCATGATCAGGTCCGCGCCCGCCATGACGGCCGCATACGCCAGGCCCCACGCGTTGGCGTGGAACATCGGCACCACCGGCAGCACCCGGTCCTCGGCCGACACGCCGAAGGCGTTCCCGGTGCAAATGGCCATGGCGTGCAGGTAAACCGACCGGTGGCTGTACACCACGCCCTTCGGATTACCTGTCGTGCCGCTGGTGTAGCACATCGCCGCCGCGTCCGGCTCATCCAGATCGGGCCAGCCGAACGACTCGGGTTCCGCCGCCAGCAGGTCCTCGTACACGTGCACAGGGCGGCCCGCTCCGGCGAGTTGCTCCGCAGCCGCTGCAGCCGCCGCGCTTGATGGATCGGTCACGATCACATGACGAACCGTTTCCATCGCCGGCAGCACCGCCGCGAGCGCAGCCGCCTGCGACGCATCAGCGATGATCACATCGTCGGCAGCGTGGTTGGCGATGAAGGCCAGCTGATCCGCCGCCAGCCGGATGTTCAGCGTGTGCAGCACGGCGCCCATCGACGGCACGGCGAGGTAGGCCTCCAGGTGCTCCCCGTTATTCCACATGAACGTCGCGACCCGCTGGTCACCATCCACGCCCAGCCGGCGCAGCGCATTGGCGAGCTGCGCCGCCCGGCGGCCGGCCTCCCCGTACGAGCGGCTGCGCGAGCTCTCCGCCGTACAGGTCGTCACCGAGGAGTCGGCGAAAATCGTTGTCCCGAACCGCATGATCGCGGAAACGGTCAGCGGATAATCCATCATCGTGCTGCGCACCGCACACCTCCGGACAGAAAGTACACAAACCGGCCTTCCGGGCAGGATCTCACGCGGCGGACGGCACGTCATTCCGGCAGCGCAGGAAATGCTCGTCTCACACTGCCTTCCCGGCCGGCGCGCCAACGCCGGTCATTGCTTGAGAACCCGCCGATGGTCTTCTCCCGGCGAAGCCGGGAGGCTGGCGGACTAACGCTGGCCGGCTGCTACCCATACCGGAAGCCGTCGAGAAAACGGCGGAAGACGCCACCCTCACGGGGCAGGGGCGGGGCGGGCGGCGGCGCGACTGGACGTTGCCGGGCGACCGGCTGCCTGTAGTCGGTCCGCGCGATGGCGTCGATGACCTGCTCGTCGTCAAAGTCTTCGGATCCTTCGATCTCGGGCACGTAACCGACGAGCATTCCGTCCTCCATCACCTGGGCCTCAAGGCCAGCCGCGCCGTCGGTGTCCCACTCCGCTTCGCGGCCGTCGTGCAGCGACACGCGCACCCCGAACTGATCCACGCCGACCTTCGCCAGGTGGCCGTCGATGCCGCGGTCGCGCAGCGCATCGACAACCCGCCGGGCCCGATTCTCATCCATCCTCGTAAAGCTAGCGCCGAATGGGCCGGGACGGGCGCTGGACGGCGGTGCCCATTTCCGGGCTGCCGCCCACTCCAGCGACGTGACCACGCCGCTCCACACCCGGCGGACCTCCGCATAGCCCGGCTCGGCCGGTTCGATGACCGGCCCGGCGAACTCCGCGCGAAAAGCCTCCACCGCCTGGACCGAAATCTCGCTCGCCACGGTCTGAGTCATGGCTGTCCTCCTTCTCATCTATACGGAAAGGATCGCCGTCGTGGCGCCGGGCAATATCCGTACTGGGTACGGACCGCGCTACGGAGTTTTGGACACCCGGTCCGGTCCGGTCCGGTCGATCCCGGCGAGGCGGAGAAGATCGTGTTTGCTGGCGACGCCGAGCTTCCCGCAGGCGTGAGCCAGGTGCGTCTCGACCGAACGGGTGCCGATGAAGAGCTGCCTGCCGGTCTCGGCTGCGGTGTGGCCGCGTGCCGACAACCGGGCGACGTCCAGCTCCTGCGGCGTCAGGCTGCGGAGGCTGGCCGCTGCGCTGCCCCTGACCCGCCGCCCGCGGTGACCGAGGGCAGCCAGCCTGTCGTGCGACCGGGTTCAGGCGGACGACGGCACCGCACGCGGCGTACCCGTCCGCCGCCCGGCTGACCGCCTCCGCCCTGACGCCGCGGGGCTCGATCGTGGCAATGCCGAGGACCTCGGCCGCCATCGCGCCGTAGAGCCGAAAGCCGAGCCGATCCAGGACCGGGGGCGGCGCGGTGCGGCGGCGTCGGCCGGGACTCGCGTGGCAACCAGGGTACGGGCCCGCGCGAGCACGGCCAGCGGTCCGACCAGCTCCCCCTCGACCGTTCTCAAAATTGCCGCCAGTGAGCACAAGAACCTTCACCGGGTGATGCGCCGCGACCCGTCCTCGCAGGAGACTGGGGGAAAGACGGCCCGTGTCGGTCACGATCAACGCATCTTTGCCTGGCGGGGCGCCTTTTGGAGACCAGTCGGCACATCGGACGAGGGGACAACACATGGCGATAGGACCGGTACAGCTTCTGGTGCTGGGGTTCAACCATCCCAACTTCCACGGTGAGGTGATCGCAGAACTCGAACGCCTGCGGGAAAGCGATACGGTGCGGGTAATCGACTCGCTGGTCGTCTACAAGGACGCGGACGGCGAGCTGGAGGTCGAGCACCTCAGCAACCTGTCCGAGCAGGAGGCCATCGAACTCGGCAGCAAGATCGGCGCGCTGATCGGCCTGGGTATCGCGGGCGAAGAGGGGATGGAGGCCGGCGCGGCCCAGGGCGCGCAGGAGGCCGCGGAAGAGGGCATCGATCTGCTCGGCGGGGTTGATGAGTGGGATGTGCTCGAAGACATCCCGAACGACTCCGCGGCGGCGCTGATCCTGCTCGAGCACCACTGGGCGGTGCCGCTTCGCGACGCGATCGCGCGGGCGGGCGGGTTCCGCCTCGGCGACGGGTTCATCAGCCCGCTCGACCTCGTCGAGATCGGGCTGATGTCGGCCGAAGAAGCGAAGGAACTGCACGAGATGGAGACGGCCGCGGCCGCCAAGTCATGACGTTTCGCCACAACGAACTGGAGGCATGAAGATGATCGGATCACGCAGGGTCGCACGGCGTACCTCACGGCGCACCGCGCGGCGCGTATCCCGCAGGTAGGGCTCAGGACCAGCCGCACGCGGCGGCGCCTCCTGCTCAGTCGGCATGCCCGGCCTGAACCTGCAGGAGGTGTCGCTCGTCGGCGCGATCCGGCGCCTGCCGGCGCCGCGCTGGCCCAGCCGGCGCCGACGATCCGGGTCTTTGCCATGGTGACCTAGGCTGGGCAAATGGACCATATCGTGCTCCTCGCCGGGGTTGCGGCCCTGCTCATGATCGCGACGGTAGGCACGGCCGCCTGGTGGATGGCACGCGCCGCGCGGCGGCTGTCGCGCCGCCTGCTGGGGCCGGGCATCGCCGCTGTCCGCAACCGGGATGCGGTTGCCGCTCGCCGCCGGATCGCCGGGGTCGCAACCGGCCGATCGGGAGTCCAGGCGCACGAGCTGGGGCTGCGGGCGGCGGCGGCCCGGCCGCGGGCGAACCCCGCCTGGTGGTCGGCCCAGCACGAGCGGCGCTCGCTCCGGCGGTCGGTCGCGGCCGCTGAGCGAACGGTCGCGGCCGCGGCGGCCGCTGACGCACCTGTCGGCGAACTGCCCGGGCTGTGCGGCGAACTGCGACGCGTGCACGGCGATGTCGACCGCCAGCTAATGCTGGCCGCGTTGCACGGCGAGCCACCTGGCGGGCAGGCACTGCGCAAGCCGCCAAGGCGCGGGCCAGTGCGCGGCAGATCCGGTCAATGGCCGCGCGCGTCCATGCCGAGACCAGCATGCCGACGGCGGACGAGCTAGCCGCACGGGTGGACAGCGAGGCGGTGGCGCTCACGGCCGGGCTTTCCAGCTTGCGCGAAACACGCACCGCCCGCTGACGGAGCAACCGGCTCCTTCCCCGGCGAACCTATCCCGGGACCTCAGCGCGGTGGTCTATTGGCGGGTGTCTATCGGCGGGTCGGGCGCCGCATCTGCACGCTCGTCGCAAGTCGGCGGCGAGGCGCCCGGGAGCCAGTCACCGCCGCGGTCACCGCTCGGTGTGCCACGCGGCGGCCGTTCCGGATCGGCCGTGGCGCCCATGATCCCTGAGCTGTTAACTTTCCCGGTCCATTGCGGGTGGTTTTACGGTTGCGATCGAGCTGGGCGGGAGCCGAGGGTCGGTCTCGCGACACTGCGGATCATCGAGGCGAACCTTGGCCTCGGCTGTCTGGGTGAACGGGGGATCGAGATCGTGAGCTTGTCACCCGGCGTGGCCCCGCTGCTGACCGGGTATGCCCTGCTGATGGCCCGGTGCGGCGCCAGCTAGGCGACATGAACGGAGCGGGCCGCCCGGCTCGACGAGGCGAAGCGCGGCTATTTCGCCGGTGCTCCTCGCACCGTCGACGCGATATGAGCGGCCCGTGCTGGACGCGCGTGGTGCCGGCCGGGTGCGATTCCCCTGGGTGAAATGTGCTCAGGGGGAGGCTGGATCCGGCTTTGGCATGCTTCGGTCGGAGGGATCGGCACGGGAGAGCGACCATGGGGGCGGCGGGGATGACGATTGGTCCGGTTCAGCTGCTGGTGCTCGGGTTCAAGGACCCTGATGAGCGCGGGCCCGGGCCTGGCCCTGGTGGGCCCGGTCATCTGGCGTGGCGGTGTGGTGTGCCGGTGAACCCGCGGTGGCTTGACGCCGGGACCCGCAACCATTTCGCGCTGGACCTCGGGCTGGACCGCGAGGCCCGGCCGCCGCCCTGGCTTCCTTCCGCCGTGACCCCGATCCTGGACGGCACGACGCCGGAGTGACCGCCGGACCTGAAGTGACACCGCGCCAGACCTGAGGTGACACGCCCGCGACGACCGGAGCTGACCCGTGGCTGATGTCGGGGGTGGCGGCGAGCTCGGGGGTGGCGGCGAGCCGACGGCGGCCGAGGGCCAGGGTCCCGGGCCCGAAGAGCAGGCCGGGCCGGGGGCGCCCCGCACCGAGGCGGCGCGGTCGCGCGCCGGGCGGGAGAATGCGCCGCGGCACCGGTTGAGCTGGCGGGCTCCGGTCGCGGTGCTGCTGATCGTTGTGGGGTGCATCCTGGCGCCCGTCTCGGTGCTGGCCGTGTGGACGGCGAGCCAGGTGGCCGACACCAACCGGTACGTGGCCAATGTGGCGCCGCTGATCAACGATCCCGCGATCCAGCGCGCGCTGACCGACAAGATCACCAGCGAGATCGTGACCGAGATCGACGTGCCCGCCCTGACCAGCCAGGCGGCCGCCGCGCTCAATCAGCGGGGCCTGCCCCGGGCCGCGTCGCTGCTGCAGGGTTTGTCCGGGTCGCTGGCCAGCGGGGTCGAGGGCTTCGTGCACGGCCAGATCGCCAAGATCATTACCGGCCCGCGGATGTCAGCGGCGTGGGCGCAGGCGAACCGACTGGCCCACCAGCAGATCGTCAAGGCACTGTCCGGCCAGGGCCCGAGCAGCGTCAGCGTGCAGAACGGCCAGGTCACCCTCGACCTGGCGCCGTTGATCACGGTCGCCAAGCAGGATCTGGTCGCCCGGGGGCTGACGGCGGCGAGCAAGATCCCGGTCGTGCACAAGACGTTCGCGCTGTTCCCGTCGAAGGACCTGGTGAAGGCGCAGGCCGCCTACCGGCTGATCAACGGCCTGAAGATCGTGTTGCCGATTCTGACGCTGGTCCTGCTCGGGCTGGGCGTCTGGATCGCCCGGGGACACCGGCGGGCGCTGATCGGCGCGGCGCTCGGGTTTTCCGCGTCCATGCTGGTGCTGGGCGCCGGGCTGCTCATCGGCCGCGGGATTTACCTGAACAGCGTGCCGGCCGGTGTGCTGCCAGCCGACGCGGCGGCCGCGGCCTTCGACATCCTGGTGCGGTTCATCAGGACAGCGCTGCGCACCCTGCTCGTGGTGGGCCTGGTGGTGGCGGCGGGCGCGTTCCTGACCGGGCCGTCGGTGACTGCGGTGCGGGTCCGCTCCTGGTTTTCCTCCGGCCTGGGCCGGATCCGCCACAGCGGCGAATCCGCCGGCCTGCGGACGGGCCCGGTGGGCCGGTGGACCTACGCCCACCGGCGGGCGCTGCGTATCGGCGCGGTGGCGCTGGCCGCAATTGTCTTCGTGTTCTGGGGCCATCCGACCGCCCTGGTCGTGGTGCTGATCGTCGTCCTGCTGCTGGTGGTACTCGGCCTCATCGAACTGATCGGCAGGCCCCCTGTGCCCAGCGAGCCCGATCCCCGGCCGGACGAGGACAGCGGAGCGCGGCTAGGCTCGATCCAAGGGAAGTGAGACGAAATGAAGGTTGATAGCGGATCCGCGCGGGATGCCCAGCTGACGCCGGGCGCCGTCACCACGCGCGGCCCGAACGCGCAAGCGCGCCCGCCGGGCCCCGCGAGCCGCCAGAACGTGATGAAGCTCGTGGGACTGGCCTCGGTGGCGCGTCTTCCGTGGGACCGCCGCTTCCAGGTGCGGGTGATCACGCTCGCGATCGCGCTGGCCGCGGCGGCAAGAATTACGCGGGAAGGCCAGACCACCTCGTTCGCCCGCATATCTGCATGGGAAAAGCAGCGGAATCTGCGGGCGCTGTTCAAACCCAAGGCCGCACTCAACGCCTCCGGCACGCCAAAGCCGGGTAAACAAGGCCGGGTAAACTAGGCGCGCCAATGACGCGGGGGGCGAAGCCCCTGCGTAACAGTGGCTTGCGGTCGCGGACCCCGGGAGGGGCCTGGGGAGATTTACGATCGCCCGGCACACCGGCCGGCCGCCGCAGCACCGGCACGCCCAGCACGACGTTTAACGTCGTCACGGCGCACGGCGGACGTTCAGATGGCCCGGTTGCCTGAGCCGGTAGCTGGGGCGTCAGGCCCACTGCGCTGACCGCAAGATGTCAAGGGCGGCACCGCCCGCAAGCTCGTCCGGCGTCAGCACGTGCAGACCGGTGGCCTCCGCTGCCTCCCGGGCGGCCAGCGGGCTCGCACTGACCAGCCCGCTCAGCGCGCTGACCCGCACACCCGCCGAAGCCAGCACACCCTGGGCGCCCACCGCCCCCAAAGCGTCGCTGACGGCGAGCACAACCGAGTCGGCAAACGCCGGCAGCGCGGCCAGCAGCTCCCGGGTCTGGGCCTGCAGCAGGCCGTCGGCGATCTCGACGACCACATGCGTGGCGCCCTCGGCCGCCAGGGCGTCACGAATCGCGCGCATCGTGGCCGCCAGGCGATCCGCCGGGTACCCGAATGTGGACGGCATGCCGAAGTCCAGGAAGTCCACGACGGAGTGAGCACCCGCGTCGACATAGACCCAACGGTCCTTGCCGCTGCCCGATCCGGTGGCCTTCCCGGCACCCACCCGCAGACCGGCCCCGGCCCAGCCCCGGATGACGCCAGCGGCCGTTGTCGTCTTGCCCGCGTTCATCGCCGACCCCACCACGGCCACCGTGGCCGGGCGCGGGTCTGCGGCGGGCGGCAGGGGGCGCGCCAGGTCGGCCAGCTTCAGGGGTGTTCCCGCGCCGTCGGCCAGCGCCCCGATGACCTCCAGCGCCGTCGGCTCACCGCGCCGGACGTGGGACGAGGCCACCGTGCCGATCACCCCGCCGGCCGTCAGCAAATGCGTGCGGGGACCAGCCGGGACATAGCCCTCGTAGAAGTCCGTGGCGTAACGATTGCCGTACGCTCCGACGACCAGGTCACCGGCATACAGCCGGACGCGACGGCCATGCCGGTCCTCCAGGCAGTCATGCTGGCCAAGCATATCGACCCGGGCGACGACGAGATCACCTTGCGTGGGCTGGTGCCCCGCGTTGGCGACCGTCAGGGCTCTCGAGCCCAGGCCTCGGGTGACGAAGCTGAACTTCGCCTGGGACAGGTCGCGCATAGCTGCCTTCCTGGCTGTCCAGGGTGCGCTGAAGACCATCGTCCAACGCGCTATTCATGTCATCCGGTCCTTTACGGCCTCGCTTCTCATGGTTGGAGCCGCGATAGCACGCTTCTTACTTACCGAGAGGTCAGTAGTGTCACGATGTTCTCCGCGGTGGAGATCCCTTGATGGTCTCGGCCCCGTTCTGAGGATCGCTCGTCCGCCCGTCTGACCACGGATTGTACGTAATGGTACATGTGGGATGCAAGCGGGCGAGAGTGAAGAAGTGGTGCATTCCACGCGGAGAAGCCATGAAGATGAGGACGAACCCCTAGGTCTAGTACGCCGCGCTGGAGGCAGCCACCTGTGGCCCGGAGTCCAGGTGATGACGGTTCAGGCGCCCGCTGCCTTGTTCGGAGCCGGCGAAGCAGGCGTGCAGGCCGCCCCTGGTGATGCGGACATAGGCGCTGGCTCCGTCCAGCAGGCCCTCGCGCCTGAGCCGGCTGAACTGGCGGTCACGGGTGCGGTGGGGTTCGGGCCCGAGGTGCTCGGCTACGCGGCACCCCCGCGGAGGTGATGTCCTCACCCACGTCGGGTGAAGACGGCGCCCACTGCTGCCCGCCAGCATTGAAATCAGCTGGCCCGTTTCGCTCCCCAAGAGGTTAGGTGCCTGGCGGCGGTGCTCCCGGAGCGGGACCGAAGGGGAGTGGCCTCGATCAAGGGAGATGCTGATCATGCCGTTGCATGAGCGTGACACCGTCCGTGAGCAGCTGGAGGACTGCGTGTTCGCCGGGCGCGACCTGACCAGGCCGGTCCCCAAGTACCGGTTCCCCCGGGACGAGACGCAGTCGAGGGAAGCGTTCCAGGTGGTGTCGGACGAGCTGATGCTCGATGGCAACGCCCGCCAGAACCTGGCCACGTTCTGCCAGACGTGGGCCGAACCCGAGGTCCTTGCCCTGATGGCGCTGTCGGTCAACAAGAACATGATCGACAAGGACGAGTACCCGCAGACCGCTGAGATCGAGCGGCGCTGCGTGCACATGCTGGCCGACCTGTGGCATGCGCCCGAGGCGGCCAACACCGTGGGCGCCTCGGCGATCGGCTCCTCGGAGGCCTGCATGCTGGCGGGGATGGCGGCCAAGTGGCGGTGGCGGGCCAGGCGCGCGGGCCGAGGGCAAGCCCGCGGACAAGCCGAACATGGTGTGCGGTCCGGTGCAGGTGGTATGGCACAAGTTCGCCCGCTACTGGGACATCGAGATGCGCGAGGTCCCGATGTCGCATGGCCGCTACGCCATGGATCCGGCCTCGATGCTGGAGCGGGTGGACGAGAACACGATCATGGTCGTGCCGACCCTCGGCGTCACCTACACCGGCGCTTACGAGCCGGTGGAGGCCATGTCCAAGGCCCTCGACCAGCTGCAGGCCGACACCGGCCTGGACATCGGCATTCACGTGGACGGGGCCAGCGGCGCGTTCCTCGCCCCGTTCTGCGCGCCCGACGTGGTTTTCGACTTCCGCCTGCCCCGGGTCAAGTCGATCAGCACCTCCGGGCACAAGTTCGGGCTGGCTCCGCTCGGCGTCGGCTGGGTCATCTGGCGGGACAGCGCCGAGCTCCCCGACGACCTGGTGTTCCATGTCAACTACCTGGGCGGCGACATGCCCGTCTTCCAGATCAACTTCTCCCGCCCGGCCGGGCAGATCATCGCCCAGTACTACAACTTCCTGCGTCTGGGCTTCGAGGGGTACCAGCGCATCCACGACGCGTCCTATGAGATCGGCCAGTACCTCGCCGCCGAGATCGTCAAGCTGGGCCCGTTCGAGCTCCTGTGTGACAGCAACCCGGCCACCGGGATCCCGACCGTCACCTGGCGGATCCGCGACGGCGCGGACCCCGGCTACACCCTGTTCGACCTGGCCGACCGGCTGCGCACCCGGGGGTGGCAGGTTCCTGCCTACACCCTCACCGGAACCGCCGCCGACATCGCCGTGCAGCGCATCCTGGTCCGCCTGGGAGTGAGCCGCGACATGGCCTCGCTGCTCCTCGACGACTTCCGGGACGCCGTGGCCCACTTCGGCAAGCATCCGGTCACGGTGCCCATGTCGAAGGAGGAGTCGACCGGGTTCAACCACCTGTAGCGCACGGTTCAGCTCCGCACTGTGACCAGCAGTGGTCCGCGCCCCGGCCGCAAGCGGCGGCGTGGACGCGTGCGCGAACTGGCCGTCCAGGATGAGGGCGACTGGCCTTCTTCGAGCGGCCGATCGGAGCGTTCGGGCAGGAGCAGCAGCGCCGACGTGCACCCAGGGGATCCGCGGGCATGGGGATGTCCCGCGGATCAGCCGCGGCAGAATCGTGCGCAGTGATGTGGAAAGCCAGTATGACGCCAACACAGAAGGTGGTGGACGATGAGCCTGAGAGATCGGCGACGAGGCAGCGATGGCCATGCCAGCCGCCGCTACCGGATGCAGCAGAAGTTGCTGTCGATCGGTGACGACTACTGGATCGAAGACGAATCCGGTCAGCGCGTCTTCAAGGTCGACGGCAAAGCCGTACGGGTCCGCGACACCTTCGTGCTCCGGGACGCGTCGGGCAGCGAGGTCGCGAAGATCCAAGAACGCGAGCTGAGCGTCCGCGACAAGATGAAGATCGAGATGGGTGACCGCAGTGCGACTGTGCACAAGGCCGTCGTCGGGATCCGCGACCGCTACAAGATCGACGTGGCTGGCGGGCCCGACCTGAGCGCCCACGGAAACGTCGTCGACCACGAGTACAAGATCGAGCGTGACGGCGACACGATCGCAACTGTCTCGAAAAGCTGGTTCCGGGTCCGTGACACCTACGGCGTCGAGATCACACCGGATCAGGATGACGCGCTCATCCTCGCGATCACGGTGTGCATGGACTCGATGGCCCCCGGATAGCCGCCCGACCTCAATCCACAGTGGGACAAACCGGGGTGGCCGGCCCGGCCGCAACCAGGCCTTCACCAGGTGATGCGCCACCACCGTCCGCACTTGAGACTGATGGAATGAGACGACGCCCGACCCTGGGCCAGGTCAACGCATCCCGCTGCCGCGCTGACTGCACCCGCCAGGCCGCGCTCCCAAATGGGCGGCGTGGTACGAGCGGCACGGCGCAACGTACGCCTGGGTGAGCCCAGGGCGGCGCCTGGCCAGACGTGCGGCCGTGTCGGCCCGATGACCAGCGTGGGGCAAGCGCCGGTCCTCCCGGGACACGCACGTCGCCGCACTTATCGGAGGCAAGCGACATGGCCAAGAAGAAGGGACAAGCAGAAGCAGCACGACGCGGAGGTCCAGGCGCCGCCGGCCGCAGCGCGGCCGAGGCCGGAGCCGACCCGCCCCCGAAGATGAAGCGCAAGGAGTACGAGCGGGAGATGAGAGCTCCTGCACGGCGAGCTCGTCGCCATGCAGGAGTGGGTCAAGGCGTCGGGAGCCAAGATCTGCATCGTGTTCGAGGGCCGGGACACCGCCGGGAAGGGAGGCACGATCAAGCGGATCACCGAGCGGGTGAGCCCGCGGGTGTTCCGGGTCGTTGCCCTGCCCGCCCCGACCGAGCGCGAGAAGTCGCAGATGTACATACAGCGCTACCTCCCGCACTTCCCGGCCGGCGGCGAGGTCGTGATCTTCGACCGCAGCTGGTACAACCGGGCGGGCGTCGAGCCGGTGATGGGCTTTTGCACGCCGGAGGAGACCGAGCGGTTCCTCCAGCTGGTGCCAGGGGTCGAGAAGGCCATGGCCGATGACGGGATCCTGCTGCTGAAGTACTGGCTCGAGGTCAGCGCCGACGAGCAGACCCGGCGCCTGGAGAGCCGCATCAACGACCCGCGGAAGATCTGGAAGCTATCGGACCTGGACCTGAAGTCCTACAGCCGCTGGTACGACTACTCCAGGGCCAGGGACGCCATGTTCGCCGCGACCGACACCGCGTGGGCGCCCTGGTACATCGCGCACACCGACGACAAGAAGCGCGGCCGGCTCAACATCATCAGCCACCTGCTCAGCCAGGTCCCCTACAAGCCGCTCGCCCGCCGGGACATCACGCTGCCCAAGCGGCAGCGGCGCCGGCGGCTACGTGGAGCCGGACCTGCCATTGCACTACATCCCGACACCGTTCTAGACAGCCAAGCGAGGCCGGGGGAAAACCGGCTGCCGCCCCGTGCGCCGGGCAGGATGGCTTGAGTTCGGATTTAAGGCCACCGGCCGACCGTCATCCCAGCAGAGGTGACGAGGAATCCGCCACCGCCGAGCGACTCCTGATCTTATAGCGCCCGCTAGATAGGCGGTCCAGCGCCGCAGCGACCATGGCCGCTGTGCCACCCCCGAGGATGGAGCCGGCCACCACATCGCCTGGGTAATGCACGCCGGTGTGAACCCGCGAGTACGCGACCCCGCCCGCGAGCAGCCGGATGGGCACGGCCAGCCCCGGCAGGTGCCGGCCGACGCCGTAGGCGAACGCGAAAGCCGACGCGGCGTGCCCGGATGGGAACGAGGTAGATTCGGGCATCCGTACCTGGCGCACCGGAAATACCTCGGATCCAGCGCGATCCGGACGCGCCCGCTCGGCGAGGGGCTTCACGCCGAGATTGATGGCCGCCGAGGTCACGCCGATCGAGATCACGCCCTCGAGCGCTGCCCTACGTCCTCGCCTGCCGCCGACCAGGGCGATCGCGACGGCGATGCCGAGCCAGAGGCGCGAGTTGTTGGCGGCGTCCGACAGACGCCGGACCGGTCCGTCCAGTTCCGCGGTCGGAGTGCGGGCCACCGTCTCGTAGACGGCCCGATCCACGGCCCCCATTTCCCGCAAAGCCTCGGACCAGCCAGACGCCGCGCCCCGCCGGGCCTCGACTCGCCGCGCGAGCGCGTCACCGACGGTGTCCTGTGGCCTGCCTTCCGGCTGTGGCATGCGAGGATTCTAGGCTGTCAATCGTGTTCCTGGGTATGGGTTGGCGCGGGTCCGCAACCGGCCGGTATGCGCTGGGTCGCGGGGAGGGTGGTGCGGGCGACGCCTCGACGCCAGTCGCACGCCACCCGGAGGCCCGCGGCACCCGGTGAGGACACATGGGTGCGGCCAGGGCCGGCGGGCGCGTCAGCGCATATTCAGTCGCTCGAGGGCGGGCTCGCCGCGCTGAACGGGCGGCTCGGTGAGTGATGCAACCGACCTGCAACGGGTTGGTATACGGTGCGGCTACCGAACGGCTCATGGATCGCACATCCTCGTCATCAGGCCAATGGCTGCCCCGGTTCCCTCCGCACAGGAGCTCGACCTTGGCAACTGGAAGACGCTCACGCAGTGTGATGGAATCGCGAGAGACGGGCTGCGGCCCGAGTGGGCGGCGCCTCTCGCGCTGAGTGCGGACGGACAGCACCCGGCGATCATGGCCGGGATTCGCTCCTCGCAACTTAGCTAGATCGCACAGTGTGCGGTAGCCGGACGTGACGGATGCCGGAACGCCGGGCCTTTGGCTGGCTAGAGGGTCGAAGATCGTCATGGCAGGGGCGGCTAGAGTTCGGGTCTTGTGAGGGATTTGCGGCGCCCGATAATCAGGCTGCCCACCGCGAAGACCGGTACGGCACTGATAACGGTGCTCATCGCCTGCACCGCGGCCGCGTGCTCCTCTCCGCCTGGATCCGGGTCGCGAGCAAAGACGGCAACGGTGCGCCCGGCCACGTCCGTGGCCAGGCCAGCTCAGCCGGCCGCGCCGGTCAACGTCTACGCGCACATCCGCCCTGGCATGATCAACCCGAGGTGGCGCGGTGACCCGGTCCGGGTCTACGTGCCGAACAGCCTGAGTAATACCGTCACCGTCATCAACCCGCAGACCTACAAGATCATCGGCGAATTCCCGGTCGGCGCGCAGCCGAACCACGTGACACCGTCCTGGGACGGTTCGGTGTTGTTCGTCAACGACACCGACGGCAACTCACTCGTCCCGATCAACCCGAGGACCGGCAAGCCCGGCGCGCCACTGCCCGTCCCGAACCCGTACAACCTGTACTTCACCCCGGACGGAAGATACGCGCTCGTGATAGCCGAGACCCTCGGTCGCATCGACTTCCGCGACCCGCACACGATGCGGCTTCGCTACTCGATGCGGGTGCCCTGTTCCGGCATCAACCACCTGGATTTCACCGCGGACGGCCGCTACGCCGTGGCCAGCTGCGAGTTCAGCGCGCAATTGCTGTACATCAATGTGGGCAGGCAAAAGGTGGTTGCGGCGATGCGGACGGGGAGCCCCACCAATATGATGCGGATCCCTGGCGGCAGCATGCCCCAGGACGTGCGGCTGTCCCCGGACGGAAAGATCTTCTACGTCGCGGACATGATCGCAAATGGTGTGTGGCTGATCGACGCCAGCCATTTCCGCAAGATCGGTTTCATCCACACCGGGCTCGGCGCGCACGGCTTGCTGATCAGCCGTGACGCCAGGTACGTGTTCGTGTCGAACCGGAACGAGGGCTCCGTCTCGGTGATCGCCACGGCCACGCACACGGAGGTACACAAGTGGCGGATCCCCGGCGGTGGATCCCCCGACATGGGCGGCATCACGCCCGACGGGAACGTCATGTGGTGGGGCGGCCGGTATAACGGGGTGGTCTATGCCATGTCCACCACCAACGGCCGCCTGATCGCGAAGATCCGGGTTGGGGCTGGACCCCACGGGCTGTGCGTTTTCCCGCAGCCGGGCCGGTACTCGCTGGGCCACACCGGTAACTTCCGCTGATCTCAGCCCGGGCTGGACCCGGTAGCGGGCGCGCTGACCTCGCCGCGGCTCGCGGTCAAGCGCCGTCATGTGGACAGCAGCTCGGTCAGGGTAACCGGGCGCAGCCTCCGCCTGGCCAAGCCGTGCAAGATCGCGGGCAGGGCGGTCACGGTGCCGGGATGCCCAAGATGCAAGCTTATGATCGACCCCCGCCGCACCGAGCCGAGCACCGCGGCCACGACCGCGTCCGGTCCAGGATCGGTGTAGTCGAGCGAGTCCACGTCGTAGGATACGCAGGTCCGGTAGCCGGCCTTGCGGGCCATGCGCTCGATCAGCGGTGTCGCGTACCGCGTTTGCGACGGCCGGAACCAGCGGCCGATCGACCCGGTCAGGGCGCGCAGCCGCAGCGCGCAGCCGGCGATCTCCGCGTAGGCGCCCGAGGCGTCCATGGCCGCGATGTCCAGGTGATGCAGTGTGTGATTGCCGAGGTCGTGGCCGCCACCCAGGATGCGGCGCGCCATCTGCGGGTATTGCTCGAGCCAAGTCCCGACGGCGAGCACCGTGACGCGCGCTCCCGCCCGCTCTGCCTCGGCGAGCAGCGCGTCGGCAATCGATACGGGCCCCTGACCATGGAAGGTGAGCGCCACCCGGGCGCGGCTGCGTGACCCGTGCACGACCTGGGCCGCGCTGCAACTGGGTGCCGTCGGGCTGGCTCACCGCCGGCGACGGTGCGGCAGGTGTTGATCCCGAACGGCTGCCGCTGGGCGGCGTACTGCCCTGTCGCGTGCTCGTGCACCCGGCCAGGCCGGCCCCGGTGGCGACCGCACCGCCGAGGAGCAAGAATTCCCGCCGCTCGATGGACACGCCCAGCAGAGTACTCACCCTCGGCTGTGATCACGCCGCCGACCGTGAGTGCCGACGAGCGCAGCTTCCCGGACTCGGCGATCAGGTGCACTCCGCTCTTCACGCAGTGCTGTCTGGTCGCGCCAGTGCGCCCTTACGGATGTCAGCTGCCCACGACACGTCACCGGCGCTTCCAGCCGCGAACCGAGTCGTTGGGCAAGCTCGGTCGGGTCAGCCCGCGGAATGCGACGCTCTCCAGGTCGGCAGGCGGCGCCAGGCGGCCCGCGGCGAGCGCTCCGAGCGATCTTGAAATGCGACCCCCGGTCTAGTCTTGCCTCATGCGCCGACCAGCCCCGCGGACGATCTTCACGTCCTATGCGGTTGCCTGGCTCTATCTGGCCGGCTTCGTTCTCACCAAGGTGATCTATGCGCCGCTGTCCCCGCACGACCAGGCGGCGCTCATCGGGTGGGCAAGCACGAACGCGGATAACCTTCGCCATCATCCGATGGGCTCGCTGGCGGCCTCGGCGTTCGTTACCCAGACATTCGCAACCGCCTGGCCCGTTTTGATCGCGCTGGCCATGTTCGGCGCCAACCGGGTGCTGGGCAACTGGCGGACGGCGCTGGTGTGCGGGGCCGGGCAAGTGATTGGCACGCTCGTCAGCGAGGGAATCGTCGGCTACCGAGTATCCCGCGGGCTGCTTCCGGCGTCGGACAGATACATCATCGACGTCGGCCCCTCGTACGTGGTCGTGTCCGCGATCGTAGTGGCCGTGCTGTACGGCTCATGGCTGGCGCGAGCCGCAGCGGCGCTCGACTTCGCACTGCTTGTCCTCGTGGGTAACATCTTCGGCGGGCTGAGCCACCTGGACGTCCAGGCCGTGGGCCACGTTACCGCGATGACCGTCGCGGCTGTTGGCGGCAGCCTCCTGGTCTGGCAGCTGCGGAGACGGCAGCACCGACCGCTACGCGAGGGCCCGGCCGTGACCCCCGCTGGTTAGCAGGGGCGACCGGGCCATCGGGGTTCTGGCAACGCCGCCCAGCAGCCCGAACCAGGTAAGGAACTCCAGGTCCGGGGCCGGGAAGGCTAAGGACAGCCCGTGGCGAGCAGGGCGGCATGCGGACGGGCTGAGTCAATCCGCAGGATGGCCACTTCCCTTTGCGGCCCTGCCGCGGGCACCCGGCGGTCACGCGCGGCAGGCCGCAGGCAGGTCAGCCGACTGGCGGCAGGCGGTCGCGACGCGAGCGCCTGCGGGCCGGTGCCGCGCCTGCCAGCACCCAGGCCAGCGCGGCCGCCGTCGCTGCGCTGATCACGCCCTCGGGCCAGCCGCCCAGCCGGTCGGCGAGGGTAAATTTCGTGCGCAACGCCACCCGCGCGTCGAGTTCGGCGCGGCGCCAGGTCCCGCTGCGGGCGATCAGGGACCCGTCCGGCGCGATGATCGCGCTCTCTCCCGTCGTGGATGCGTACACCACGGCGCGGTCACTCTCGATCGCGCGGATCCGCGCCATCGCTACCTGCTGCTCCGACTCGCCCAGCTGGCCGTCCAGCTCGAAGTCCGCATCATTGGACTGCACGGCGAGCAGGTTCGCCCCGGCGGTCACCTCCGACCTAACCAGGCCGTCGAACCCGACCTCGTAGCAGATCACGTCGCCGAGCCTGATCTTCCCGATGCCGAACACAACTGCCTTGTGGCCGGGGGTGAAGTCGGTCGGCTGCAGCGCGGTCAGCGACGTGAGGTGCGACAGCAGACCGCGGAACGGAATGTACTCGCCGAACGGAACGAGCTGGCGCTTGACGTAGACGGCGACGGGGCCGCGGCGCGGCAGCCACAGCTGGCCCGCATTGCGCAGCGGGTTCTGCAGCACGGCGCCAACCAGCACCGGCCGGTCGACGGCGTCGACAGCGCTCAGGATTGTGGTGTAAGTAACCGGGTTAAGGCTGGCGTCCAGGTCAGTAGAGTTCTCCGGCCAGATCACCACGTCAGGCGCCGGCCGGGAGCCCGCCCTGACCCGGGCGGCCAGTTCGTCCGTGGCCTCGGTGTGATACCGCGTGACGGTAGTGGCGCGCCACAGGTCGGGCAGGTTCCGCGCGTGGGGGACATCCCCCTGAATGGCGGAGACGGTCGCGGTAGGGCCGCCAGGGATGCCCTGGTCCACCGGAAGCAGTTGGCCAGCAAGCGCCAGCCCGGCGGCGCCGGCGAAGGCCAGCGCGGGCAGGGCGCGGCGGCGCAGCGCCGGCGGCCGCTCCTGGCGCCGCGATGCGGACAGGCCGTCCTGGCGGCGCGGTGCTGGCATGCGCTCTGCGCTCTTGGCGCCACGGTGCTGACAGGCGCTCCTGGCGCCACGGTGCCATCGGCCGCTCCGTCCACTGTACCGACCCGAGCAGCAGCCAGGCCAGGCAGGTACCGGCCAGGGCCAGCAGGAACGTCAGCAGCGGCGCACCGCCGATCGAGACCCAGCGCGCCGTGGGCGCACCGGCCTGGCTCATCGCCAGCCTGCCCCACGGAAAGGCGTAAGGCCACCGGTCCCGCACCGCCTCGGCGGCCACCCACCAGCCCGCCACCGCTACCGGCCAGGCCCGCAGCCGCAGCAGCAGGCGCTGGCCCACGGTGAGCACGGCGAAACCCGCCATTTCGGCGACCGCGAGGGCCGCCCAGACATACCAGGCGACGTTGACCAGCCAGGAAATCAGCGGAAGGAAAAATGCGGCGCCGAACACGAGCCCGACGACGAAACTTGCCCGCAGGCTCCTGCCCCACAGCGCCACGGTGAGCAGCGCGGGCCCGGCGATAGCCAGCGGCCAGGCGCCGACGGGCGGGAAGGCGGCGGCCAGGGCAAGGCCGCCCGCCAGCGCCACGGGCAGTGCCCAGGGCAGCGGCATGCCACCGCGTGCCGGACCTGCCGCGGGCTGCCTGGCTGCTCCCCCGCAGCCGCCGGGGCCAGGGCGGCAACGCCCCGTCCGGCGGCTCTACCGCCCGCCCGGCCACCTGCACCGGTCAGCCGCACCGCTCCCCCCGGTCACCGTTTCGGAATATGGTTTGGTCTTGCGAGCGTAACCGCGATCCGGGCGGGCGCCGACACCGAAACCGGCAGGGTCGCTCCTACAGCGAGGGCCGAGCGCCACGTAGCAGGCCGCCCCGCACCGGGTGCGAGGCTGGCTGATGGGACCTACCCGTGTGCCGCCCGCGGGACGTGCTCAAAGTCGCCGTCGCCAGTAGATCTGAAGGGACGAGTTATAGCTCATCATAGCTCGGTGGCGTCCCTGTTCGGACGAAAATGCGACGGAACGAGCTGCTGACAGATGGCGTTCCGGTGCGGATGTTAAGGCGTCGATCACCTGCCTCGGCCATCGGATACGTGCCCGACGTGTGTCTGCGGCGGTTCACCGCAGGGCGATGAACCGCCGCAGCTTTCCAGTCGCCTCATGGCGCTGGAGCCGGTCGACGATCCGGATCTGGACCTCCGGGTCGGGCAGCCCGTGACGGCGCAGCGCAGCCGCGACCGACGAGGTCAGCGCCGGCACATCGGGTGCGCCCACGGCGAGGATCTCGGCTCCGGCCCGCGTCTGATGGACCTGGTACTCGGAGATACGAGGATCGGTGCCGAGAACGTGACGGAACACGCTCGCGGGCAGCGTGCACGCGGCGTAGCGGAAGTCATCGTCGCGCCGCCCGGCGATGTCAGCCAGCCGCGCGAACGGACTTCGGCATACGCACCTGCCGGGCAGGAGCGTCACCTCGTCGCCGAGGTCGTAGCGAATGAATGGGAACGTCCGGTTGGCGAGCCCGGTAGCGAGCGTCCGCGCGGCGGGCTCGTGTGGGGCGACTGGCGCTCCGGCCTCGTCGACCCGTTCGAGCACAACTTCGTCCTCGCACACGTGCAGTCCCTCGGCACGTCCGCAGCCGACCGCCTGCACACCGATCTCGGTCGATCCCCAGAGGTTGTGGATCGGTACGTGCCAGGCGTCGCGAATCGCATTTCGATCCTCATCGATAAGGGGCTCGGAGTTCGTGCTCACCCGGACCGGACGGATCTCCAGCTGTCCGGCCAAGGCGGCGCGGGCAAGCTGTCCCACCACCGACGGGTACCCGACGAGATGGGTGGGCCGGGCGGCCGCGACCGCGGCCAGGATCTCGTCGAACGGCGCGCCGGCCGGTATCACGACCGTCTGCATTGCTCGGGCGCTCGGCACATCGAATAGCGGCGTGCTGGCGTGCGGCGGCTCGCCGGCCTCCAGCACCGCAAGCCGCGTCGGGCGCCGGGGCGACGGCCCGCACCGCTCCTCCCGCGCCTGCATCCGCCATGCAAGGCAAGCGAGGGTTACGAACAGGTCCCAGTCCCACACGTACACGCCCCGCACACCGCTCGAGCCGCCGGAGCTGAAGATCTGCTGCCCACCTGGTGTGTACGAAAACCACGGTTGCTCGGCCAGAGTGCGCTCGGCTTCCTGGCGATCGAGGTCAGGAACTGTCACAATCGCGTCCCACTCATCCTGCGCCTCGCGTTTGGTCATCACGGGCAGCCGCACCAGATCTGCGACCGTGGCCGACGAGGGATCAAGACCCTTCAATCGCGCCGCGTGAAAAGGCGAGCGCTCGCGCGCATAGGCAAGCAAAGCTCGCAGCCGTTCGTCGCGGTAGCGCTCAATCCGTTCCCGCGGCCACTCCAGGCGCGCGATGTGGTCCTCGAGCGCCGCCTGCACCGTGCTCAGGTGGGCGGCGCGCAGCCGCTCATACGTCGCCCTCGCGACGCTCATTCGCTCGGTGGCACCGGCCGACCGCGACATCTTTGACCTCCGGGCCCGAGGGGGGCCTTGGTTTCCGCTCGCGCCAGTCTTCCACGACTGCGCAGGTAGGCTGCTCGCAGACGGATGATGTGAGGCTGTACAGGGCTGTTAGGCAGAACCGCCCGGCATCGTCCCCGGGATCGAATGCCGGACGCCCGGGGCTGTTGCTTGAGCACGGTTACGGCGACAGCCGCTCGGTCGTCCAGCCACTGTTTTCCCTCCGGTAGCGGATCCGGTCGTGCAAGCCGTCCGGCGACCCCTGCCAGAACTCGACGCGATGGGGCAGCAGCCGAAAGCCGCCCCAGCGGCGCGGACGGGGAAGGTCACTGTCGTCGGGGTGGCGGCGCCGCAGGTCCTGGATCCGCATCTGGAGGGCGGCCCGGTTGGCGATGACGCTGCTCTGCTGCGAGGCGGCGGCGCTCCGGCGGGCGGCGAGGGGGCGCGTGCGCCAGTACTCGTCCGCTTCCTCCTCGCTTACCGGCTCGACGGGTCCCGCCACCCGTACCTGGCGGTGGGCCGGAAGGAGCCAGTGCAGCACAGCCGCCGCCCGCGGATTGGCGGCCAGCTCAACACCCTTGTCGCTGGCGACATCGGTGAAGAAGACCAGCCCCTGCTGGAGACCGCGAAGGATCACCATCCGTGCCGCAGGGGTGCCATCGGGGGTCGCGGTCGCGATGGTCATGGCCTCGGGCATCGGCTCGCCCGCGCTGCGGGCGGCGTCCAGCCACGCAGACAGCTGCCGCAACGGATCGGCGTCCAGGTCTGTGGTGTCCACTCGGTCAATTTTGCGCTAAAGCAGCGGACGTGCGGTCACCTTTTGGCACGCCGGCAGTGAGCAGAAGGTGACATCCCGCGGCAGCCGTTAGGTATGGGTGTCCACGCGATCAAAGCGGTGGTTCTGAATGTCGGCGAGACCCGGTGGACGCGCGAGGGCGGGACCTGAGCCGACCGGCTCTGGGTGCCCAGGCACACGTTCTCGGCGGGTGTACGAGCGCGAGGGCGTCGACCAAAGGGACTAACGTGAGGTGTTCGGCGTGTCCAGTCACACGTCTCGAGCGTGTACGGCGAACGGCGAGCGCCGAGCCGCGCGAGCGCCGGGGAAAACACCAGCGCCATCTCAAGAAGCAGCACCGTGCGAGCTCTACTCGCACGGTGGCTGCAATAACGCGGCGCCGCAGTGGTCAGCCGCGCGCGTGCCGGGTCAAGCGGGCTGGCCGTCGCCCTGATCCTCGTTCGCCGCAGGCTCGAAGGCCAGCGAGCAGGAGTTGATGCAGTAACGGTCGCCCGTCGGGCCGGCCCGTCGCCGAAGACATGGCCAAGATGGCCACCGCACCGGCGGCAGACGACCTCCGTCTGGCGCATGAACAGGCTGTTATCCGGCCGCAGCTCGACGGCCTCGGCGAAGGCAGGCTCGTAGAAGCTCGGCCAGCCCGTGCCCGAATCGAACTTTGCACCCGAGCGGAACAGCTCGCTCCCGCAGCCCGCGCAGCGGAAGAAGCCGTCGTCATGGTTAAGGACGTACTCGCCGGTGAATGGCCGCTCGGTGTGGCCCTGACGCAGGACGCGGTACTGCTGGGGAGTTAGCTCCTTACGCCACTGCTCATCGGGCTTCTGGATCTCGGCCGCCGAAGCTGCCCCGGCCCTGGCTCGTGCGTTGCGCATCTGTGCGGTCCTTCCTTTCGCATCCATCACCTCCTTGGACCCGCGCCCCGGCGAAGCGATTCATCCTGGCCAGCAGCCGAGACCGCAGCTGCCCGACGCGTGGCTACTGACCCCCGGGCGCCGACGCTGAAAAGGGGTCAGATTTCAGCCGACGTTGACACGTTCACCAAGCGGCCATCCCCGTGAATCCCTGGCCAGCGCAGCTGAAGCTACGCTCAGGCCCAACACCGGTGCCGTCGTCGTACCGGCCTCCCGCCGCAGTCCTTGCCGGGGCGGCGCTCAAGTTCCGCTACCTGAGCCACCAGCACCGCCAGCTGCGCCGCGCTGCCTCAAGCTGCGCAGCTACCAGCTCATCACGGGCCGCGGCGGCCTCGCGCAGCCGCGCGTTCGCGTCCTCCAGTACTGCCACCCGCCCGCGCAGCCGCGCCGTGTCGCCGGATGGCGACAAGGGAGCGTATCGGGCACAAGCCACCATGATCAGCACATTCGCACGGCGATCAAGCCGACACGCCGCACCGGCCCGTCAAAGATCACCCAGATCCCTGCCTGCCCGCAGCCTATCCTGGCTGAATGGCCACAATTTAAAGGTGCGGGACACTAGCTGGTCAATTGACTCTTTAGAGAACTCTTTTCCGATACCCGACAAAGATGCCGCTTTCGTTCCAGCAGATGCAGGCTAAACCATTTTTCGGTTAGGCTTGGGCCAAGGCTCAGACAGAGCCAAAAAGAAAGGCAAAAGATATGAGGAAAATCCTCCCATATGCGGCAGTGCCCCTCGCAGCCGCAGCCATCCTCGGCGGCACGGCCGCGGCGGCGTCAGCAGCCCCGGCCGCACCAACGGTCTCGCACCACTACATCCCCTGGGGCCCTGGCGCCGGCTTCGGCGGCGGCGCCGGCGGCTTCGGCGGCCACGGCCCTAACGGCGGCGGTGGTGGTGGCGGCGGCGGCGGCGGCTTCGGCTTCGGCGGCATCAGCATCGGGTGTGCCACCCTTTGCGACGGCTCAAGCAGCGGTGGCAACGGCACAGGCGTCGGCGGCGCCGGCGGCGGCGGGGGCGGCGGCGGCGGGAATGACTTCTTCCCCTTCTAATGCTGGTAAATTCCGCGAGCGCGAGGTTGTGACGAACTGAGGATCACGTCCTGGTAGTTGCGGAACCCGCCAACGACATAGATAGGCGTCACGGGCGGCGCGCTGGTGCGCCGCCCGTGACGGCCAGGGTTTTGCCTGGCCAGGTCGGCCGCGAACGCGACATCCAAATGCCTAAACTCAATCAGCCACGTCGGATTCCAGGCACCTGACCAGATGCCGGATGATTTACCGGCAACCAAAAAGAATCAGTGTGCGTTGCTGGCCGGGGATGGCAAGTCGTGCTGGCAGCTGGGCGAGCAGGCGGGGCACGCCACGCCGCGGCGGATGCAGGCGCTGCTGGCCGGGTACGCCTGGGACTGGTAAGTGGTGCTGGAGTGGCTGCAGCGGTTCATCCTCGCGCGCGTGGCTGGCCGCGATCTTGGTGCTGGATGAGACCACGGAACTGAAGAAGGGCACGATGACCGTGGGGTCGCCCGTCAGCATGCTGGCATCACCGGCCAGATCGAAAACTGCCAGACCGTAGTGTTCCTGGCGTATGTGACCGCCCGCGCACACCCTGTTCGACTTCCGCCTCTACCTGCCGAAACAGTGGTGCGAGAACACGGCGCGGCGCGGCCGCGCGCAGGCTTCCCGGCGACGTGGCGTTCGCGACCAAGACCGAGCAGGGCACCGAAATGGTCACCGAGGCGGTCACAGCGAGCTACCGTCACACCGTGCTGTCCATGTGCGCCCTCGCGCTGCTCGCCGTCGCGACCGCCCGGTTACCCGGCACCCCAGTACCCTGGGCCGCTCCCGATCTGCAACTCGGCGCCGACACCACTGACCAGCCCGGACACTGGCGCGACACCGGGAAGCCCCCCGCCCGGCCCGGCAAGGCACGACTCCGGGCCGAATCCCAACCAGCAAAATCATCCGCACTGAGCGGCTCACGGCTGGGAACGGAAACCCGGACTGTAGTACCGGGCCGTGCCTACACTGCTAGTCATGCCAACTGGAATCGGCTCAGTTCGGCGACGCCTGGCCAGCCCGTCCTCCGACTGTGCGCCCGATGGAGTATATCGGGATATCGGGCGTTTGCTGATCACCTGCCCAGATCGCCCAGGAATCGTCGCCGCCGTGTCGCGCTTCCTCTACGACAGCGGCGCGAACATCGTGGAATCGCAACAGTACTCCACGAACCCGGTCGGGGGGACTTTCTTCCTCCTGGTCGAATTTCACCTGCCGGGCCTGGCCAGCCGCCTGGATGATCTCGGCGAGAAGTTCACACCACTGTCGGATAGATTCTCTATGCGCTGGCAGCTGGTACTCGCGGGAAAGCGCAAGAGAATAGCGATCTTCGTTTCCAGGGCCGGCCATGCGCTGCTTGAACTTCTGTGGCTCGCTCATTCAGGCGAACTCAACGTCGACATTCGTATGGTAATCTCAAATCACGCCGACCTCGCCGATATCGTCGCCGCGTGGGGGATTTCGTTTCACCACGTCCCGGTCTCGGGTAAAACCAAGGACGCAGCGGAGGCCGAACAGCTCAGGTTGCTCGCGGATGAGGTGGAACTCGTCGTGCTGGCCCGGTACATGCAGATCCTGTCGCCGCGTTTCCTCGCGCAATTTCCGCACCCAGTCATCAACATCCACCACAGTTTCCTGCCCGCGTTCGTCGGCGCCAATCCATATCACGCCGCCGCCGAACGTGGTGTCAAGCTGATTGGCGCGACAGCGCACTATGTAACCGCGGAGCTCGACGCGGGTCCGATCATCGAGCAGGACATCGTCCGCGTCGACCATCGCAGCGGGGTCGACGACCTGCGACGGCTCGGGCGGCACGTGGAACGTTCGGTGCTGGCCCGCGCGGTGGCTTGGCATGTGGACGATCGGATCATCATCCATCAGAACAAGACGATCGTCTTCGCCTGAGCCAGGACCAGGACCGGACCGGACCAGGACAAACCGCGAAGGTTACTTGCGGGAAAGCTCCGGCAGAGCGCCGTCTGGCAAAAATCGGCATAATCGACCAGCATGCGCTCAAAAGCCGACTTCAGTACAAAGCCAGCCAGCAATCCAGCACAGCGTGCATCAACACTACTGGCTTAGCGCCAATCGCTGGTCACAAAATATCCGGCACGAGTGCGGGGGCCGACAAAACATGGTAGGACATGAGATCGCGAGTTTTTGTCGGAAGACGCGTCATTCGAACGGGGAGGAAACATGAACCGATTAAAGATCTACGCGGGCATCGCCGCCGCCGCGGCCGCGGTGGGCGGGCTGGGACTGACCGGAGTCGCATCGGCGGCCCCTATCGGTCACGGCCACAACGGGGGCTGGAGCTACAGCTACCGGTTCCAAGGTTCCGGCCGCGGTCACATTAGCCGGGATGGTTCAAGCTTAAATTACCGGATCAGCAGCAGCCGGAGCAGGGCTACGGTCACCCAGTCCAACGCGGGGTACTGCGACGTGAACATCAGCCTGATCGACTCGCCCGACGCGAACATCAACGTCGCCCAGAACTGCCTTCTCACGGTGACGAGCTCTGGATGAGCGACGTAGAAGGCCAAACCAAGCTATACGCCGGAACCCTGGTTCGGCCGGCTTAACCGTCGGCCGTGGCTCCCTTCGGGGCTCGCGGGGAGCGGTCAAAGGAGCGCTCGACAGAAGGGGAGGAAGATCCATCATGCACAAGATCAAGCTATACGCGGTCAGTGCTGCCGCAGCGGTCGCAGTGGCCGGGCTGGGGATGACCGGCATTGCGTCGGCCGCCGTCGCGAGGGGACCTAGCCATAGTTATGGCGGCAGCTCGTACAATTCCATGTCCCATTCGAACAATGGCAACGACAGCAATAACGAGACGGTGTATAGCACCATCCAGGCGCAAGAGGGCACGGAACTCGCGCAGACCTCGCAGACCGGCTCGTCCGGGTCGAGAGCCGACGTTAACCAGACGCTGAACTACTACGACATTTTTCTCAGATTCTGACTACACCTCCGTCCGAGGACCCCCCGCCCCAGCGGGGGGTCCTTTCTCCCCCAGAGCAGGCGAGCCCGGTGCGTTCCTGTACCGCCGCCTGCACCTGCCGCGCGGCCGGCTCGGCGGCTGCGTTGTCCTCGACCTGAACGAGCAGGAGGGCGCCAGCAGTGCGCGATCTCCCCCAGTGACGCGATCTCCCCCAGTGACGCGATCTCCCCCAGTGACGCGATCTCCCCCGGTGACGCGATCTCCCCAGTGACGCGATCTCCCCCAGTGACGCGATGTCCCCAGTGACGCGATGTCCCCAGTGACGCGATGTCCCCAGTAACGCGATGTTCCCAATGAGGACAGCACGTGGAACTTGACGAGACCGCGCTGAGCGATCTGATCGAGGACTCCCGGGACACCCATGCCGCGTCGCGTTGAATGGGACTAAATCGTCCGAGGGTGTTGACCCTTATCGCGCTCTGCGGTCAACTGGTTCGATCAAATGAGGACACGACATGCCCACTGACAGCATGAATCCGGCAACAGCGGTCACCTGGGGACCCTTCATTCAGGCTGCCTACGATCAGTTCGTCAGTGATCCCGGTCAGAGCAATCCGGCCGCGATCAGGAACATGCCCGCTGGCTATAGGCTGGTGCGGACGATTCAGATGTCCGACTTCTTCGGTTCCGAGCAGTCGCGTGTCTGCTACGGTTTCGTAGCTGTGGGCGGTGAACCCGAGACCGCGGTGGTTGCGTTGCGCGGTACAGCAACCGTCGTCGAATGGTGGGATGACCTGCGTTGGGACCTGGTGCCGTTCGCCCAGGTTTCCAGCGGCGGAAAAGTCGCTCAAGGCTTCTTAGACATCTACAGCACGTTTGGCACCATGACCCCGGGCCAGCAACAGAGCCCGCGGGCGTCGAGCACCTTCGCCGCCGACGTTGCGCGAGCGGTCGCCGACGGTCTTGCGGCCGATCTTGATCCTGCGCTGCCAACGGTGGTATGCGGCCATAGCCTGGGTGGCGCGCTGTCGACTCTTCTGGTCGCGGACATGGCCGCGAACACGCCGCTGACACCCCAGGCATGGACATTCGCCTCACCTCGGGTGGGAGACGCGGCCTTCGCCGGACGCTACGGCGGTCTCAGCGGTGTGTCCTGGCGGATCTACAATCAAGCCGACATCGTCCCGTACTTTCCAGTTGATGCCTCGGATCACTACCAGCCCGTCACCGCCGGGTATGCGATCAACTCCCTGACGTACGCGCGTTGGAGCCTAGGCTGCGCCCACGCGCTGAACACCTACCTGCACATGCTGTCGGCTGCCACGGTGCCGTTGAATCCGGGGTGCAGGCTCGCCGTAACCCGCGAGCCGCAGGCTCACACGTAGCCGGCGCCAGGCCACGGGACACGTCAAGGACGCATCCGATCACCGTGGCGGCTGGCCTTTGCGGCGCCCGGCGCTTGCTGCCGGGATGAGGAGCAGACGCTGCACTCTTGCGCGCTCCCCGTGCCAAGGGCGGGGTCGTCGGCATGCTGGCCGTGATCGGGAGGAACAAAGCGGGCGGCGCACGACGGGAGCGAGACGACGCCTGTCTGCGAAGCTTCACCTATGAGCTTTCACCGCAGCGACGATGGACCGTTGGCAATCCTCACCCTGGATCATGGCAAACTCAACCTCTTCGACCAGATCGTGATCGACTCCCTCGATGCGGAGACGCGAGAGCTGGCCGCAAATCCTCCTCGCGGGCTGCTCATCCGCGCTAAAGGACAGGTAGTCTCGGGCGGCGTTGACGTCAATATGTTCCACGGGCTCACGCCGGACGCTGGCGGGCAGCTGTGGCAACGCTTGCTCGAGATCATCTGGCGGGTGGAGGAACTGCCGTGTCCTACGATCTTCGCCAGCCACGCGCTGTGTCTAACAGCCGCGTTCGAGCTCAGCCTCGCCTGCGACTTGCTTCTCGCAGCTCAATCGGCCAGGTTCGGCCTGGTCGAGGTGGTTGTCGGCCTTACCCCGTCAATGGGCGGTCCCCAGCGCCTCACGGAGCGTGCCGGGGCCGCGCGAGCTAAGCAGCTCATCTACACCGGTGGGCTGTTCGACGCGGCAACCCTAGAGCGGTGGAACGTGGTCAACCGGGTGTGGCCCGACGACAGCTTCGACGGAGCGGCTCACGCCTTCGCGCTGCGCCTTTCCAACGGCCCCACGCAAGCCCACGCAGCGACCAAGCAGATCGTGCGTACACAGGTCGAGCAGGGAACGCGCGCCGCCGACGCGATCGTGCCCGTGGTGTCTGGCCGGCTGTTCGCTACCAAGGACCTGAGGAACGCGGTTGATTCCTTCCTGCGTGATGGTCCGGGCCGGGCGACGTACGAAGGCCGGTAATGGCCTTGATCAACCGCCGGGTGGTGGATCGACCACCAGTCGCCACCGCCGTCGCAGTTGACGACGCCAGGCTCACAATTCAATCAACAACCAACGGCGCGGGTTGTCCCGGTTGGTCCGCACTCCCCGGCAGGAGCTGCGAGATCATGCGCGAACGCGTGGACGCCGATGGCATCGCCCGGCGGCCAGCGCACCGGGGCCCACTGATCGTTGATCGATAACTTGCCCGCGGTCTCCAGCAGCGGCATCAGCGTGGTGAAGGCGCCGGTATCGCTGCCGGTCCGCCACAACCACGAACGTCCCCGCCTGCTATCGGCTGCTGACCAGCGCCAGGCGCCGCCCGTGGTTGGCACTGGCCAGCCAGTCATCGACCGCCACCCCGGCAACCGGCTCGCCGACGCCAGCCCGCCAGCCTGCCTGGGGCAGCCTGCTGGGGCAGCCTGGAGACTCCGCTCAACCATCAATGTTCACCCCCAAGGGGTGCTGTTAGTATCGTCCCCTGCAGCCCAGGTGCTAGGGGGCGAGCCGTGGTGACCACTGATTTGCTGGTCATCGGTGCGGGACCATACGGTCTTTCCGTGGCGGCCCACGCCGTCGAGCGGGGAATCGACACGGTGGCGGTCGGTCACCCGATGGCGTTCTGGCGTGAGTGCATGCCCGAGGGAATGTTCCTGCGCTCCGGCCCCGACTGGCACCTCGACGCGTCCGGCACGCATACCTTGCGGGCTTACCTCGCCGAGCACGCGATCCGCCCGGATGACGTCGATCCGATCCCGGTCGGCCTGTTCATCGATTACGCCGAGTGGTTCCGCGCGGCCAAGGGCGTCGACGTCCGGCCGGAGGTTGTCACCTCACTCCGCAAGGCCGGCGGGCATTTCGAGGCGGTGCTTGACAGCGGCGAGCAGGTCACCGCCAGCGCAGTGCTGGCTGCTCCCGGGGTCCGCCACTTCACCAGCATCCCGGATTGGGCGGCCGCGGTCCCTTCCCGGCAGTCCTCGCACACCTGCGAGCTGGTCTGCTTCGACCGGCTGTCGGGCACGCGGGTACTGATCATCGGGGGCCGGCAGAGCGCCTATGAGTGGGCCGCGTTACTCGCGGAACACGGCGCCCGGCGCATCGACATTGTCCACCGCCACGAGGTGCCGCGCTTCGAACGGGTCAGCTGGGCGTTCGTCGACGAGTACACGGACGCCACATTGCGGGTGCGCGGGTGGTGGCGGCGGCTGCCCGCGTCGCAGCAGGCGGCCATCGAGCGGCGATTCTGGGAGGCCGGCCGGCGGACGCTCGAATACTGGCTGTCGCCGCGGCTTCGGCGCGGCCCGATAACGCCGTGGCCGGGTACCGAGGTGGTGCACGCCGCTGTCCCCGCCGCCGACGGCACGATCACCGTCACGCTGTCCAACGGGGAGCGCCTCGGCGTGGATTATGTTGTCTTCGCAACCGGCTACCGCGCCGATCTGTCGCGAGTCCCCTACCTGTCCGGAGTCCTCGACGGGATCAAGCTTGCCGACGGACTGCCGATGCTCGGCGAAGGCTTCTGCACGTCGCTTGACGGGCTGTACGTGACCGGGTTTCCCGCGGCCCGCGCGTTCGGCCCGTTCCTCGGGTTCGCCGCCGGCACGCCGGCGGCGGCCACGCTCATCGTGGACGACCTGCTGACCCGGTAGGCGCGGACGGCCATGGGCAGCCCCGTCGTGCATGTCAGGTTGGCAGCAAATCGGCATCTGGCCGGGCCCGGCCGGCATCAGGTGGTCGGCATCGGGTGGTCGGCCGGCGAGTTCCTGGCCCTCCGGATACCTTTCCAGCGCGCGCTGCCCGCACCGCCGAGTACGTACCCGGCATGCGCCGGTGGCACGACGACAACTCCACCCACCGGGCAGAGTGCGTCCATCCGAGGCAGCGGTGCGTTACCCGAAGCCCGCGCGGGGCCGACGCATCCTCGTGCTGGTCGGCGGGAACACTGACGCCGCTCGTGGCAGCTGCCTGATGGTCAGCGGGCGGTGTAATCGCGGAAGCCGCGGCCCACCTTCTTGCCCAGGTACCCGGCGGTGACCAGGTGTTCCAGCAGCGGCGCCGGCGCGAAACCGGGCTCCCGGGCCTCCAGGTACAGCTCGCGCTGGATGGCCAGCGAGACGTCGAGGCCGACGATGTCCAGCAGTTGGAACGGCCCCATCGGGTACCCGCAGCCCAGCTTCATCGCGTCGTCGATGCCGTCGATCGTCGAGTACGACGACTCCAGCATCCGCACCGCGTCGTTGAGGTACGGGAACAGCAGCGCGTTGACGATGAAGCCGGCCCGTTCCGCGCAGACGATGCCGGTCTTGCCCAGGCGCGCGCACAGCCCCCGGGTAACCGCGGTGGTCTCCGCCGACGTGCGGATCGTTCGTACCACCTCGACCAGTGGCATCAGCGGGGCCGGGTTGAAGAAGTGCAGCCCGATAACCTTCGCCGGCCGGTTGGTCGCCATCGCGCACTCGATGATGGGCAGGCTGGACGTGGTGGTGGCGAGCAAGGCGCCGGGTTTGCAGATCTCGTCGAGGCTCGCGAAGAGTGCCTTCTTGACAGTCAGTTCCTCGACGACCGCCTCCACCACGAGATCGGCGTCGTTCAGCCGGTCCAGGGACGAGGTCCATGTCACGCGGGCCAGCGCCGCGTCGCGGTCCTCTTCGGTGATCTTGCCGCGCACGACCCCCTTGGTCATCGAGGCGGTCGCCGCGTCGCGCATCCGGGCTGCCTTCTCCTCGCCACGGGTGGCCACGACGACCTGGTAGCCGCCGCGGGCGAGCACCTCAACGATGCCGGTGGCCATCACGCCCGATCCGACCACGCCGACGGTCGCAATCGACCGCGCGGCCTCCGCCGTACGCTCGCCGTCACCGCCCGGGGTCTGCTCGTCGGGCACCACGGCCGGCGAACCCGGCTTGGCGTAGGTGTAGAAGCCCCGGCCGGTCTTGCGGCCGAGCAGTCCGGCCGTGACCATCTGCTTGATCAGCGGCGCGGGCGCGTGCCGCCGGTCCCGGCCGCCGCTCCGGTACATGGTGTCCAGCATCTCGAACGCGACATCCACACCGATCAGGTCCACCAGCGCCAGCGGCCCCATCGGCAGGCCGGCGCCCAGCCTCATCGCCGCGTCGAGGTCCTCCCGGCCGACGTACCCGCTCTCGTACATGGTCACCGCGTGGTTGAGGTACCCGCACAGCAGCGCGTTGGCGATGAACCCGGGCCGGTCGCTGACCGTCACCGCGACCTTGCCCAGCCGCTCGCACAGCGCCGCCACGTCCTCGATCACGTCCGGCGATGTCACCACGGTCCGGATCACCTCGACCAGCTTCATCACCGGCGCCGGGTTGAAGAAGTGCATCCCGACCACTTGGTTCGGGCGCCGGGTGGCGACCGAGATCTCGGTGACCGACAGCGTGGAGGTGCTCGTGGCCAGGATCGCCGAATCGGGGCAGATCCGGTCCAGCTCCGCGAAGATGCGCCGCTTGAGCTCCAGCTGCTCCGGCACCGTCTCGATGACCAGGTCGACCTCGCTGAACGCGTCCAGCCCCACGGCGAAGGTGACCCGTCCCAGCAGGGCGTCCCTCTCTGGCTCGGAGAGTTTGCCGCTGCTGACGGCCCGGTCAGTCGATTCGGTCAGGGTGGCCCGGCCCCGGTCCAGGGCTGCGTCATCCACCTCAGCGGCGATCACATCGATGCCGCTGCGGGCGAAGACCTCAACGATCCCCGATCCCATGGTGCCCAGGCTTACCACTCCGACAGTCCGGATTTCACGCGCCATCGCCGTCTCCGCCTCCTTCACCGTCCTGGCCGCGATTCTGCCATGTCACCGTCGAGTCGGGTCGCAGTGGTACCCACGGTGACCGCGACCGCCGAGCGGCGCGGCGATGGCGGGCATCGCGATGATCGCGTTGCCGGCGCCGCTGGCCGATCGGCGGGCCGCTGGCCGAACGCCGCGCCAGGGCCAGCAGGGGACCGGGCCAGCAACACCAGGTTCGCGGCTGGGCCGAGCACCTCGGCCGCTCGCCTGCGCCGCGTGTCGAGTTTGACGCCCTGTCCGGCCCTGACCACGCCAACTCGTAGCTGACACATCGTCCGTAACGACGAAGAAGCGTAGGGGCCTGTCCCTGCGTACCCGAACCAGGCCGCCCGGTCAGCGTTGTCGGCGGGAGCGGCAGCGGCTCGCACGCAGACCAGCGTGCGCGGGAGATCAAGATGGCTTTCCGGTCGTCCCGCCATCAGGGGGTGCCCAGGGTGTCGTCCAGCCAGTCGCAGATCCGGGCCAGGGCGAGGCGCTGCGCGCCTACCTGGCAGTGGGCGTCGGCGCCTTCTTCCTCGGTGAACTCCAGGAAGGTCTTGGGCCAGGTCAGGTGGTCGAAGAGTTGCCTGGCCTGGCCGGCGAAGAACAGGTCGCCAGTGCCGTCGCAGATCAGCGCCGGGCAGGCGATCTTCTCGGCGATCCCGTCGCGCAGGTGGTAGTCGAGAAACGCGGCGGACGCCTTACGCGGCGAAGAGGCCCCGAATACGTACTGGGCCTGGTCCATCGCCCACCGCATCACCGGGTTGGCCTCGGCGCGCCGGGCGATCTCGGCATCCAGCTCCGGATCGTCATCGGCGCGCAACCGACGCTCAAGATCGGGGTCGTCGCCGGCGCCGCTGCGCACGGTCAGGCTCATGTCGTAGACGCCGTCGACGGCGATAACGGCGGCCAGCCGGTGTTCGAAGGCGGCGGCCCGCGGCGCTAGCAGGCCGCCCATGCTCACACCCCACAGCGCGATTTTCTCGCCGTCGACCTCGGGCAGCGTACGGGCGAAGTCGATGACCGGGCCGACGACGTTCTCCCAGTCAGGCCGGAACACCAGGCCCTGGTGGTGGATCGGGCCGGGCTGCCCGGGGCCGTCGAAGGTCAGCACGGTGTAGCCACGCTCGACGGCCGCAGCCGCGCCCTGGAAGTGCAGCTCCTCCGCCGAGCCGTCAAACCCGCTGTGCATGATCACCGTCGGGTGCGGAACACCGGATCCATCCACCCGGTACAGATAGCCGGGCAGCGTGGTGTTCTCGTAGGGGATCGTTACTGGCTGCACCGGCAGGGTGAAAAGCGCCGCCGCTGCCCGGAAGCATTCGACGCCGCGGTCGTAGGCGTGATAGTGACGAGGGTCGTCCGGATGACCGTGCAGGAAGAACTCGGCCGACCGGAAATAGTTGGACGCGCGCAGCAACCCATCGCGCGCGCTCACCCGGTGACCCGCGCGCAGCGCGTCGCGGGCCTCCGCGGCGAGCTCGTCCGCGGCCGCCAGCCAGGCGTTATACCAGCTGTCGTAATCGCCTTCGGTGATCCGCCCGGTGATCGCCACGACCTCGCCGAAGTCGGCGCCACCGTAGGCGATGTGCGAGAACGAGCGCAGCGTCTCGTACCAGAATTCCGCGTCCCCTGGAAACAGGATCTGCCTCACCGTCAGCTCTCCTCCTTATTACCGGTCCCCGCGATCGACCTTATTACCATTCGGAGCCGTCAGCACGGTCACCCAGCACACTGCAACCGCCGACCAGCACGGCGGATACTTGTACACCGGCAGCGGACCAGCCCAAGTCACTGAGTGTGATTCGGCTTCGGGCCCCGCCTGCGACCGGATCGCCGAGTAAGCGCTTGGTGGCTCGTCAGTACCGGGCTCGCCGCTGGCGCCCAGATTTACCATTCCGGTGCGGCATCCAACCCACGACCGGTCATTACGAATTCGGCCCGTGGCTATTCCAGCCAGTTCGCACAACAACGTCGAGCAGGTCACGCGGGTTCTGCTAATTTCTAGCACCCACGGGTGCTGGCTGGCGAAACCATGACTACGAAGGAAGGAAACGTGGCACGGCGGTATCTCGCGGAGCTGCTCTTACCTGGTATCCCTTGTACGGCGGCTTGCCGCCCACGGCGAGCTGAGCCAGGGTGCCGCGCTGGCCCGGGGTCAGCTTCTGCTGGTCCTTCCGCAGCGCCCACATACCCGAGCCGAGGCCAGCGGCCTCGCCGGCCCGCCCGGCGGCGCGCAGCTCGCCGGCGATGCGGCGCGTCGAAGCGGACGCCATCGCCGGCTGCGATAAGCACATCGACTCGCTCCGCGGGAAGCTTCAGCACCAGCAGCCCGCGCACCAGCATCACAAAGATCTTGTTCTGGGAAGCGGAGAGCAGTCCGGCCGAATCCACCGCCCCGTGGCGGGGTGACCCCGGCACTGCCGACAAGCTCGTCAACAAGGTCATTGTAACGTTCTTCCGCCCGCGTCACCCCGACAGCCTCCTCGCCCACGCCGTCAGGGTAGACCCGCAGCCTCAGGACGTGAGCGGGACGAGATCGATGACGGCGGCGTTCCCTGGGCCCGAGATCAACAGGTTGACGATGGGAGTCATCCTCCCGCACCCGGTGAAGGGCGGCCGCTGGTATTGCCCGGCGAGGCGACCACCCCGCTCCAGCTTGAAGTCAGGCTTGGACCGCAGCGGCACAACGGCTTGAGTGGCCGTGCGGCATGAATCGCCGCTGATCACCGTTTGCCCGGCAACTTGGACAGCAGCGAGGATTGCGTCCACTGTCACCGTCGCGAACATCCGGCCTTCGTCGTCAATTCGGCCGATGACGGGGGAATCAGCCCGGATCTGTACGGTCGCGTTGAGGAGACTGGCCCCGAGGATCTTCCGCCTGATGGTGGCCGGGGCGAGGACGAAGTCCCCGGTGAAGAGGCCCGAGTCCAGATCCGCGTGGACCGCCAGCGACCCGCTCAAAGGTACTCGCAAGGAATTTCTGCGGACGGTCAGGAATCCCCGCACCGCGTACGCGATCTCGTACATGAGCATCCTTTTCACTGCTGTTAGTCGTGCCCGGCTGGCGCCCCGCAGGCCTTGACCAGCTTCCAGGACGCAACATGGCCAAAATCTAGCCGACCCGGCCCACGCGGGTAGATCCGGACTGGCCAGACAGGAAACATGGCGGGTGCGCGGCCTGCTGGTGACGTCGGGACCAACTGACAGTGATCGGGCGTCCGCGCACGGGTATCGCGGCGCGCGGGGGCGGTGTGACGGCTTGAGTTCTCGGCGCTAGACAAGCCTGCGATCATTAGGGGGAGGTTCCCGGTGTTCGCGGCACCGGCGCCCACGGCCCGCCTGTGCGGGCCAGGCGCGAGCCAGGCCAGGCGGCGCCGGTCACGGAGGCGGGTTGCCTCCGGCCCGTCAGCACCTGGCCAGCACGCGGCATAAACGTCAGTCGGCTCGCGAACGCGACCAACCGCGGCGCTCGTCATTCTCCACACGCACGTCACAGGGGCCGCATCCGGTTTCCACGCCCAATCGCTTTCATTAGATCAAGCTCCGGATCGGCCGGGAACCCTGCCTTCAAGGAGGCCCAAGATGAGTCCCGTCCTGGCGACCACCCGTCGTCCTAGCCAGATCGCCGTTCGCGTGCTTCGCGCGCTCCGTCACACCCATGAGGACATGGCTTTCCTGTGGGAGAGGTCACTGACCCTGCCGCAGGCACCGCCACGGGCAAGCGCGCCGACTTGCCACGCCCACTTACCGACCAAAGCCCAGCCCACTGACCACACCCACCCACCGACCACGGCGCAACCGCACACCTGGTGATGCTGTCGGAAATGGATCAGCAGCCGCACCTCAGGTGCTGGCGATGACCACGCCCATGGATGGCTCCGCGCGCGGGGACCGCGCTGGTATCCCCGTCCACGCGCTGGCCCGGCGCTTCTCGCCGCAGATGCCCATGCGGGGCATCGCCGTCTACCCGAAGCTCAAGGGACCGCCGTACCCGCGTGCCGGCAACGCGAGATCCCGACGATCAGTAGAATCGAAGCGCGAGACACCCCTGCGGCGCTGATCCGTAGCTGGCCGGTCCAACTCCCATTGACGATGGGCGAAGCCGTGCGAATGTAGCAATCTCCCTAGCGAAGGGGCGGCGCGCCATGCACCTACCCACTTTCTCCGCCCGGCCGCTGATCGGCGCGGCCGCGATAGCCTGCGTCACAGCGCTGGCAACGGCCGCCGTGCTCACTGCCACGACTTTCCCGCTGGCACCTGCTGGAGCAGCCGCCGCGGCCAGCACGCCGAGTTGCACGACAGCCGGGCTCGCCGTCTGGCTGGACACCCAGGGCAACGGTGCGGCGGGCAGCATCTTCTACAACCTCGAGCTCACCAACATGTCCGGGCACGCGTGCACACTTTCCGGTTATCCACAGGTCTTTGCAATCAACCTCGGCGGCTACCAGATCGGCCGCGCGGCGTCCCGCAACAGCTCCCCAAGGCCGCGCGTGGTCACACTCGCCCGCGGCGCGACCGCGACCGTCATGCTTCAGATCCTCGAGGTAGGCAATTTCCCGGGCTCTATCTGCCGCCCGGTGACCGCCGCGGGCCTGCGTGTCTACCCGCCGAATCAGACCGCGTCGAAGGTGATCCCGTTCCCATTGGGCGCATGCTCACGCACTGGACCCGTCTACCTGAGCGTGCAAGCGGTGCGGAAGGCATAGGCACGGGGCGGGGCCGGGACGGACCTGCTGTCAGAAGTGTAGGAACCCGCCTCTGACCTGCTACACGATGCTCGCGTAGCGTGGCACGACATGATGTCTCGCCATCAGCTCCGGAAGGATAAGGAGGGGCACATCCCCGCGAAGCCGCAGCAGGGAGCCGGGCGATCCGATCCGGAGCCTGAACGGTCCGAGCCGCGGAAGCGGCGCGAAGCCGATGCCAACCGCGAAAAATCCCGCGCGGCGCTCCCCATGCGTGAGACAGTCGCCGCAGCGGCCCGCGCGGGAAGCCGCCACGTCTGGCGGATTCTTGCGACCGCCTTCTTGGTGTCCATCGCGACAGCGCTGGTGGAGGTCGCCGTCAACGACCTGATCGACCGGACCGACGTGCCGCTGGCGATCCTCGGCGCTCTGAGCGCTTCGGGCGTGAGCATCCTGGGGACCGTTTTCCTGTCGGGATTCCTCTGCGGGCTCGTGGGCGAGACCGAGCACGGCAAGGAAAGCACCTCTGTCAGGCGCGTCTTGCGCAGACTGCCATGGTTCCGTCTAGTCTGGGCGGACATCCTGGTGGCCCTGCTCGTCGTCATCGGGCTGATCGCACTGGTAATCCCGGGGCTAGTTGCCATCAACCTGTTCGCAGTAGTCGGCCCCGTGATCGAGATCGAGAACAGGCCGGTCATCGCTGCCTTGCGACGGTCGGCGCACCTCGTTCGCCAGCACTTCTGGAAGGTAGCGCTGCTGGCAACGCTACCGGTGATGCTGGCGAGCGAGATTGACAGCATCGGTCCCGACCACCCGACCACCGCGGGGGCGATCCTGGAAGTCCTCGCCATCCGGGGGCTCGCCGAGGCAGTGGTAGAAGCGGGGATCGGCCTGATGCTGGTGGAACTTGCTTACCGGCTCATCGCCGTGGACCAGTTGGCTCCGGACCGTCCCTGATCGCGCCGAACTCCGACCGAGGACGACCGGGGACCTTGCGGTCCCGGTCACGACAGTGTGACTACGAGAGCCACGGCTGGGCCGGGCTTCGAGGACGGCGGCGGCCGCCCGGCGGCCCTGGGCCATCGCCTCGGCCACAGTTGAGGGGCCGACGAGCGCGTCGCCGGCTGCCCACAGCCGTTCCTGGAACGGCAGGGCCGAGGCCGTGAGTCCCACCTCCCTGCCCATGGCGAGCCTGCCCACGGGATTGTGGTGCGCGAACGCCGACGCCGGGCTGGCGAGGACGCCGCTGGCAAGCCAGCGCCGGTCGGGCAGGCCTTCCGCCCGCCCGACCAGCGGAGTCCCAGGCAGCGCGGTTTCGAAGGCCGGGTCACCACGGTAGCCAAGCGCCATGACGACGAGGTCGACGCCGAGAGTCTCGCTATCGCCAGCCGCGAGCTTCGGCCGCTGGCCGGACCGGCTCTGCCGGGTCCGTTTCAGCACGGCGCGACGCACCCGTCCGTCCACCCCCTCGAGTCGTGCCAACGTGCACAGGAACCGAACCTCCACACCTTCCTGCCGCGCCTCGTCCAGCTCGTCTGGACGCCCGCGGGCAAAGCGTTCGTCGCGGCGGGCGAGGCACACCGCCCGCAGCCCGAGCCGCCTGGCGGTACGGGCCACGTCCATCGCTGTATTGCCCGATCCCAGCACAAGGACCCGCGGTGGGACGGTCTCCTCGCCGCCTGGCGCGATCGGCAGACCGTAGGACTCCCGGCAGCCGGCCGCGTCCCCGTCCTGGAGGGCCGCCTTACCGGCCTTCAGGAACGACGTCGCGTCGACCACCCCGCCGAGATCGATGCCCGGCACCGACAGCCGCAGCGTCAGGGGCACCCCGTGGGCGAGAATCACGGCATCGTGCTCGGTACGCAGGCGGTCGAGGTCGCCGGCGCTTATTTGCACGCCGCAGCGCAGGTCGACGCCAGCGGCGGTGAGCTGCCGCCATGGGCGCGCGGCCACCGCCGCGGGGAGAATGAAGTCTGGGATGCCCCAGCCGAGCAGGCCGCCGGGCTCGGACTCCTTCTCGAAGACCGTCACGGACGCGCCGGCTTCGACGAGTTGCCACGCGGCGCCGATCCCGGCGGGTCCGGCACCCACCACCGCCACAGAAAGCCCGGCGCCGCCCACCGAGTTCCGAGCCGCGGGCGGCACTGGGGCATGGTCGGCGACGAAGCGTTCGAGCTTCCCGATCGCGACGGGCGTGCCACCCGCGAGCGACCAAGTGCAGGCGCCCTCGCACTGGGCCGCCTGATCGCAGACGCGGCTACACACGTCCGGCAGCACCGTGGTCCGGCGGAGCACCTCGTGGGCCGTGACCAGATCGCGGTCGAGCACGGCGCTGATGAATGACGGGATGTCGTTGTGCGCGGGGCAGCCCCGCACGCACGTGGGGTCCGGGCAGTTTAGGCACCGGCTCGCTTCGGCGAGCGCCTGTTCCCAGGATTCGAAGCCGGTGCGGACCTCTTCGCTGTGACCAGTGCGGGCCTTCTCGCTGTGACCAGTAAAGGCCTCACCGGCTGCCGGTCCGGGCTCGGCCCGCTCGGACACCGCCAGCGGCCCATCGACCGTGATCGCGCTGAAGGGGCAGGTCCGCTCGCACTGCCGGCACCCGACGCACAACGCGTCATCAGCCACCACGACCCAGCGGCTGGCATCTATCGCCAGCGCCCCGGGCGGGCAGCGGATTACGCATTCCTGGCAGCCCGCACAACGGTCGGTGAGGACTGTCACGTGCCGCTGACCGGCCGCGGCCGGCGCATCGGACCTTCGTGTCAGTCTCATGGTCATCTCCAATTAAGTCCGCTGCCTGTATCAACACGAAGAGCACCGCCGCGGCGACGCCGCAGCTGAGCACGAGGCCGAGAGTGGCAACGCGGACGCCGGTGGCGCTCCGGCTCACGGGCACGATCTCACGGCTCCCGATCCGCCACACCGACCACAGCGCGGCGAGGGTACCGAGGGCCATGACGGCAACCTGAGCGATCACGATGCGGGGATCGGAAAGCATCCGCACCGTGAACAAAGACGAGTGGATTGCCGAGGAGGAGCCGAACATCCGCTGCACCGAGGGGATCAGCCGGGGTGAATAGTGGCAGAACTTCGGCAGCATGCGGGCGAAGTAGTCCGCGCCCACGACGGGGATGAGCCCGTAGCTGATCGGCAGGAAGTAGGCCCGGAACCGTGACCCGCGGTCCAGGAAACTACCTTTGGCCGTGAAGTCGAGGTCCCTGCGGGCGAATAGCTTGCCGATCCCCCACACCGCACCGGCGGTCGCGAGGGCGAGCAGCCCGATGAGGCCGACATAGGCGACCGGGTCCGGGTAGTGCGGGAAATGCAGCGCGGTGTTCAGCCAGTCATCGACGTTCGCGTAGCGGTTCGTGGCGTTGATCTGCTGGTAGAGGACCAGGCCCCACAGCAGGGCGATGGCCCAGGCGACATCGGCCCGGCGTCGTCGAGGCGCGGTCACGGACGTGAGCGGCTTCTGCAGGAACAGCCCGACGTTGCCTTCCGGGCAGGCCTTGTAGCACTCCGAGCACAGGCCGCAGTACAGGTTCGAGTCGGCGCTGGCGGGCCACGTGTACCAGGGGCAGCCAAAGCCGTTCTCGCCGCCGCGCATGCAGTCCTTGGTCTGGCAGGTCAGGCAGACCTCGCGGTCTCTCGCGCGGAAGCCGGCCACCGGTCCCATCGAGCCGACCGACCCGATGAGCGTGGTCAGCGGGCACAAATACCGGCAGAACGTCCGCCGCTCGAAGACGAGGAAGAAGATCAGCGCGGACCCGACGATACCCGCGACCATCCAGCTCGTGTCGGCCGGATCGCCGGGGCCGGCGATGTTGAAGAACTCCTCGATCCAGGTCAGCGCGAGAAACGTGGCCACCGGAAGCAGGAAGCCGTAACGGGCGAGTGGCTCTGGGAACTTGCGCCCGAGGCCGAGTGTCTGCTGCGTGCGACGCCAGAAGGTGCGCCGCTGCACCCACTCGGCAAGACCGCCGAACGGGCACATGGCGCACCATGCCCGCCCGACAGCCAGCATCATCACGAAGACCAGGGCGGCCCAGATGTACCACGTGATGACAGTGCCGAAGTTGAGCCCGGGGACGGCGGTTCCCAGCAGGCCCACCAAGATCACCGCCCAGAAGATGATCTGGCAGGGCAGGATGAGCAGGAACTGGAAGCGCCGGCTCCGCACGAGCCGGGCGATCCTCGGGTCCGCGGTGATGTCCCAGCCCCGCGGCGGGTCCGACGGGCCGAAACGATCCTCGATACCCACCCGGTCCGGCTCGCGCAGGCGGATTGCGACTGCCACGGGCTCGGCTGTGATGAATGACCCGTTGACGCCGTCCGGACGGGTCCCGGTAGGGCTTTCAAATGTGGCCATGAAACAAATATGTCAGGGGCGATCACAACGCTCCAGAGCAGAAAGTCACCAATCCTATGGGGACCAACTTCCCACATTTGCGCTGCCCGGAGAACTCATCTGGCAAGGTTTGAACGCGCCCGGTATCCGGTGAGCGGAATCGACTGTATTATCCTCTTGTAACCCATCTTTCAGTATGAAAGACGAATAATGATATAAACGCGAAATTACCAGATAAAGTCCCGGCGCCAGGCCGGACAGGACGCTGCAGGGGACGAGGGCTCAAACACGAGGCGGCCGAGCCTTTCGTATCTGGTGGGCCAGCAAGCATCATGGGACAAGGTCATCAAGATCATCCAGGCATGGCGACGATACCGTTCGAGAGTCGGACCGGGAGCCCCGGACCCCAGATGCCTCGAGCGACACCAGGCCAACCTCACGCCTTCGCGGGCGGGCACCCCAGCGTAGCCGTTAAGGATCTGCCGTCGCGGCGCTATTTGATCCGATGTCGGCCGGTCCACCGCGTCGTTTGCGGGTCCCGCCGTTACCGGCGGCGGACGCCGGGCCGAGCCGCCGCGACCGCCCGGGCGGGGTACCGGCGCCAGGCCAACGAGGCTGGTATGCCGCGGCTAGCCGATGGAATTCATGAGCTCGCGCGGCAGGCCGGCTGGCATCCGGTGGGCAGTCGCCCTCCCAGTGAGCCGCGCAAGGAGGACCCTCCCAGTGAGCCGCGCAAGGAGGAACGGAGCCCGGGATCACCCGCGGGTGGCGACATTCGCCGAACTCGACCTGTCCGGCGACCGTCCCGCCGTGGCGCCTCCGCAGTGATCATCTTTCGTCCTGGTAGTGATCATCTTTCTGCGGAGCACGTCCTGACCAGCGAAGCCGAGCTAAGTCCCGCTGCGCGCCGGTTTCGACCCAGACACCGCGACCGCCGCCGTGCGACTGGATGACGCCCTTGCGGTCGCGGCTAGCTGGGTCCGGGTTACCAGATGTGGACAGTATTCGGAACGCCCGGATGCCCGGCCGCCGGGTAGCGTAGCACCCAATGAACACCCGCCTGCGTGCGAAGGGTTGCCCGTCATGGCTGTCAAGGTCTTTCTCGGCGGCGCTTCGGCGGCCCAGAACACGGTAATCTACGAAGAAGCGGATGCCTTCAGTGTCACCGCTGCCGGTTTCCTGCTTATCCAGCGTAAGCACTCTGGAGAACAGAAGGACCTCGCGGTCTTCGCGCCGCGCGCGTGGCTGCACGCGGAAGTGGTCCTGGAGGCGCAGCCAGGTTCGCGCTGACCTATCCGGTACCCTGCCCTTCGCTGTCGATGATGTGCTGTGCGGCCTGTCGCCGCGCTCCAGGCCCCGGCGTCAAGTGCGGCGCTGAGCGCGGTGCCGCGTCGCGTTCTTAGGCTGGCGAACATGACCCGCATTGGTTATGTCATTGTCTACGTCTCCGATCTCACCGCCTCCATCGCGTTCTACCGGGATGTGCTGGGGCTGCCGTTCAAGTTCGAGGATGCGGGATACGCCGAATTCGCCACCGAAGGAACGCGGTTTGCCCTGTATGAACGGCGCCGGGCGGAGTGGCTGACGGCCGGTCCGGTGGTGCCCGGGCCGGCGGCGGAGGTCGTGATCGTCGTCGACGACGTGGACGCCCGCGCGGAGCTGCTCGCGGCGCGGGGCGCACGGGTGCTCAGCGGGCCCCAGAACCGACCTTGGGGCCACCGGACGCTGCACTTGGCCGATCCGGATGGGTTTGTGGTGGAACTCGCGCAGGAGATCCCCCGCCGCCGCCTCCGGGCGCGCTGACGTTGCCGTCTACACCGGTGCGGTCCTCTCAGCAGGCTGCGTGTCCTGCGGCTGTGGCCGCCCGCTCCCGTCAACTCGCCGAATGCATGGGCGAAAACGACACCACGTGCGGGTCTTTCATCTGCCGGAAGGAGAACTCGGCATCGGACTGGGAGCGGTAGCCGGCGACCACGTCGGTGACCGGCCAGTCGTAGTGGTCGGTGATCACATATAGGGACAACCGCGGCCGCTGGCGTGGCTAGCTGACGAGGTGACCGGGGAACTCGGTTGTCAGGGGCTTGCCTTCACGCCAAGTGATGACTCCGTTCACGATCACCAGGACCACTCCGGTCGCCTGCTCGAGGGGAGCGTCGTAGGTGGCACGGGCGGTGATCCCGGCGGGGCCGATGACGGCGATGTCGGCCGCCATGCCGGGTGCCAGCCGCCCGCGGTCGTGCAGGCCGTAGGTGTCGGCGGCGCGCGCGGCCAGGTGACGGGCGAGCTGCTGGTATCCGGTCTCGGGCCCGCTCGCCAGGTAGTAGCCGGCGAGACGGGCGAACGCGGCGTATCCGCGCGGATGTGGGTGCTGGCCCTGGTAGATGCCGTCCGAACCGGCGCAGTGCCGTTCGCCGGTCGCCAGCCAGGCCAGGTCGTCGCAGGTGAGCGCGGGCCGGTCGAGGTGCGCGCCCACCTTTAGATCCGCGCTGACCAGCAGGTCCAGGACCCACTCGCCTGCTGGCCGTGCGCTCCGCGTCGCGGCCTGCGTGATGGTTTGCCCGGCGAACTCGGCGGTGTCGGCGGGCAGGCAGCCAAGCGTGAGGCCGTCCAGGTATTCGCGGGTGTATTTCTCGCCAGCGAGGAGGGCCGACCGCTGGCGCGGGTCGGTGAGCGCGGCGAGCGTGTGCTCGGGACCGTCGGCCTGCAGGTCGAACGGGAGCAGGAGCATCGCCAGGATCGTGCTCGACTTACAGTAGGGGTACATGTCGTACGTGATGCCAACATCGGCGGCCTCGGCGCGCCGGAAGGCGGTCTCGATGTCGGCGGGCGGGCCCCATAGATGGCTCGCGTGCACCCGGATGCCGGCGGTGCGTCCGACCGCCACGAGTTCGTCCAGGCCGGCCAGGACTTCCGGGCCATAGCCGCGAAGGTGTGAGACGTAGGGGCGTCCGGCCGCAGCCAGCGGGCCGGCCATGTCGGCGATCTCGCCGATGTCACCGAACCGGCTGGGCAGGTAGTCAAGGCCGCTGGACAGCCCGACCGCCCCGTCCGCGAGCGCGTTCTCCACCTCCCGCCGCGCGGCGGCCCTCTGGTGCTGGCCGAGGGGCCCTCGCATCATGCTGGCGATGTTGTGCCGGATCGTGCCTTGGGAGGCCAGCACGGCGACGTTCTGGCTCAGCTTCCCGGCCAGCGCGTCGCGGTACCCAGCGACACTGAGGTCGCGGGCTGGTGCCAGGGTGCCGTTCACCGGCGCGAAGTAGCGGTTCAGGTACCGGGCGGTGTCTCGGGCGGCGCCGATCCACGATTGGCCGTCCTGGCCGACGACCAGGGTCGTGACACCCTGGGCGAGCGCGCCGTCAACCCGGCCACTGGCCAGCAGCGGTCCCTCGGCGTGGACGTGCGCGTCGATGAAGCCGGGGCAGATCACGCTGCCCGGTTCCAGGTCGATCACATCGCAGCCAGTCGGAAGGATTCTGGTGGCGCCGACCGACGCGATCACCGTACCGTCGATGAGGACATCGGCACGCCGCGCCGTGGCAGCGATCCCGTCGGCCACCAGGCCACCCCGGAGCAGCATCATTGCGGTCACAGGTTCACTTCCCATCCCTCCCTGTTCCGCCAGGCCCTGCCGCGCGTCCAAACAGAAAATCTGCCTGCGGCTCCGCCGAGCGCCGGCCGCCAAAGGGGAAGGACCTTAAACATGGCTGAAGACGCTGGCTCACGGCCACCGGTCGCGCTGCTCGGCACCGGGATCATGGGTGCCGGGATGGGCCGCAGCATGCTGCGCGCTGGCCTGCCGCTGACCGTATGGAACCGGACGCAGGCCAAGTCAGAAGTACTGAAGGTGGCGGGCGCGTCCGTCGCGGCCACCCCCGCCGATGCGGTGCGGGATGCCCAGGTCATCGTGACCATGCTCGCCGATAGCCGCACGGTCGCGGACGCGATGGCGGCCGCCGCTCCCGGCCTGCGCGCTGGCCAGGTATGGGCACAGACAAGCACCGTCGGCATCGCCGGCCTGCAGCCGCTGGCCCGGTTCGCCCGTGAGCACGACCTGATCTTCGTGGACTCGCCCGTGCTGGGCACCAGAAAGCCCGCCGAACAGGGCGCGCTCACCGTCTTCGCCGCCGGGCCCGATGACGCCCGTCCGTTCGCCCAGCCGGTCTTCGACGCGATAGGCCGGAAGACCCAATGGCTCGGCGAGGCCGGGACCGCATCACGGCTCAAGCTAGTCGTCAACAGCTGGGTGCTGAGCCTCACCACGGCGGCGGCGGAAGCGCTGGCCCTCGCGCGGGGCTTGGACGTCGACCCGCGCCTGTTCCTGCAGTCCGTCTCCGGCGGACCGCTCGATAGCCCGTACCTGCAGACCAAGGCTGAAGCGATCCTGGAGGGCGACTTCTCCCCGAGCTTCAGCGTCGCGATGGCCGGAAAGGACGCCAACCTGATCACTGAGGCGGCACAGGCGGCGGGCATCCGCCTGGACCTCGCCCCCGCCGTGGCCGGGCGGTTCCGCAGGACCGCCGAACTCGGCCACGCCGCAGAAGACATGGCCGCAACATACTTCGCGAGCTTTGATGGCCGCTAGCAGGCACCCGCCCGCAGCACCGGCCGTCAGGGTACTGGGCTGCCGGTGCGCCAATCCGTTACGCCGCGTCCGGTTACGCAAGGCGACCAAAGCACCCGGGCCGCGGGTTTTTGCGGCCGCGACATGGAGCGCGGGAGGGCTGCGCGCGAGCGAAGCGCTGAGGGTCCCGGCGCCTGTCAAGCAAGGGTGGGCAAGGGGAAATTGTCGGGTTGGCCGACGTCGAGGCAGACCAGTCCCCATGGCCGGTCCTGAACCCGGGTCATGACGAGGGTCGCTCGCCGTGAGCCGGACAGCTTGAGGCTTCGATGCAGCCGGTCGATGTCGCCCGCCAATCCGCGCCGACGGATGTCGACGGTGCCGATGTCGAGCGCGCGAAGCCTGGCCGGGAGCAGTTTCTGGTTCCATGGAGCCGAATCGATCACGCGCAGCGTACGCGCGAACGGTGTGTACAACACCGAGTCGGCGGACAGGAACGCAATCCGCTTGTCGATCTTCCAGGCGCCCAACAGCCGCGCGAGTTCCTCCGCCACGCTGGCCCTCGTGACCGCTGGATTTGGGTCGAGCAGGAACTCGCCGGGCCTGCGCACCTCCACCGGCCCGCCTGATTTGGGGGTAAGCGTGTAGCCCCCGGGAAGAATCGTCGCCCGCGTGGATGCCTTCGCGAGGGCGGGTGACCAGGCGACTGCTTCTTTCAAGTCACGCCCCACAGCGATGAACTCCAACTCCCACCCTGGGGGCACCGCTTGGTGCGGAAGGCCAGGCGCTGCCTTGATGCCCACCGCCGCGATCCGGTCGGCCAGGCGCACGCACCAGTCAAGGGGTGGTTCGCTGTCTCCGGTCCGCAGCCGCCGCCGATCCGTCCGCCGGGACGGGTCGATGAACACCGAATCCACGCCGGTCAAATCAACATCGCGGACGTCATTCTCCATTGTGGTGAGGCTATTCGCCACGTCGCACACCTCGCTGTTCACCCTGGCGATCCGCAGCCGCAACGCGTCACGGTCCACCGCGAGTACACGGTGGCGTTCGGCCAGCGCGATGAGGTCCCCGCCGATCCCGCAACACAGGTCGGCCACCTGGCTGGCGCCGGCGTAGCGGCCGGCGCGGTGACGGGCCACGATCTCGGCGGAGGACTGCTCCAAACCGGACCGGGTGAAGAACATGTCCATCGCCCGGTCGAACTTGCCGCGAGCCTTCAGCCGCAACTCATGCTGGGCCAGCGCATCAGCGACCAACCCCGCCGGGTATCCGGTGCGCAGTCTCGCGCCGAGGCGCAACGCGGTGTCCGAGTTGACGATCTGCTGTTTGAGATAGGCGAGTAGCTCCTGGCCCCGAGCAGACAGCAGGGCCTCAAATTGGGCCACGCCATCGCGGGCCTCGGCCATATGTCCCCTTCTGCTCCGCTATCCCGCTGTGGTCCGAGGCCAGGTGCCGGCATGTGCCTGCTTGCCGTCACCGCTGCCGCCCGCGCCGAAGATCGGTCTGCTGACCGAAGTGGGTGTCGCCCTCCGCAGCTCTCGGTTATTGCTGGCGGAGGCGACGGACCGCCACTCGGCCGGGCTGGTCCAGTACCTGCGCGGCCACGGCCGCAAGAAGGTTCTGCCCGGCACCACTATCACATGATGCCCAAGCGGGCACGCGCCTAGAGGGGCAGCCCGCGAAGCCGCACCAGCAGCCGTCCGGCTAGCTCGCGCCGTGGCCATGGCGGCGGTCCGCCAGCGGCCGGCCAGCAGCTGCGCGAGATGCACGCCAGTACGGCCGGCCAGGTCAGCCAGCTGGGTGCGGCACGAGAAGCCGTCGGCTAGCAGCACGGCGTCCGGGCCAGCCGACCGGACCGCGGGCAGCAGGGCGTTTTCGGCCACGGCGACGGACACGTCGTAGTGCCCGCGCTCGACGCCGAAGTTTCCGGCCAGCCCGCAGCAGCCGCCGAGGCGGGTCAGCTCCGCGCCCGCCCGGCGCAGCAGCGCCGCATCGGCGTCCCAGCTCATGACCGCGGAGTGATGGCAATGCGGCTGGGCGACAACTGGCATGCCGCGCAGGTCAGGCGGCTCGAAGGCGCGGGCCGTAGCCAGGATCTCGCTCAGCGTCCGGACCGAGCCGGCCAGGGCCTCGGCGCGAGGAGTGCCGAGCAGTTCGACGGCGTCGGAGCGCAGCGTTGCCGTACACGAAGGTTCCAGGCCGACGATGGGGACCCCCGCCTCGGCGGCCGGGCTGAGCTCGCCGACCGTACGCCGCAGGATCCGCCGGGCAGCACCCAGCTGGCCAGTGCTGATCCAGGTGATCGCGCAGCACGTCGGATGACGGGGAATCGCCACGCTGAACCCGGCATCCTCCAGAACCCGGACCGCGGCGATGCCGACCTCCGGGCTGAAGTAGTTGGTGAACGTGTCGACGAGGAGCATCAGCGGTGAGGCGCCGGCGGCAGGGCGGTGTGCGTACCGCTTGTGCCAGGCGCGGAACGACGCGGGCGCGAAGGACGGCAGGCCCCGGCGCTGATCGATGCCCGCAGCGAAACGGGCGGCCCGGGCGACGATGGAAGTCGTCAGCGCCGCGTTCGCCGGGCCTGGCGCGATCGAGGCCAGCCGCGCCCAGCGCGGCAGCTGCCCGAGCGCGTAGTGGGCGCGGGGGCGCAGCCGCCACCGGTAGGCCTGGTAGAGGACCTCCGCCTTGTAGGCGGCCATGTCAACCCCGGCGGGGCACTCGGATGAACAAGACTTGCACGACAGGCACAGATCGAGAACGGCGCGGACCTCCGGGGCCTGCCACCCGCCGGTGATAAGCGTGCCGTTTACCATTTCCTGCAGCACGCGGGCACGGCCGCGGGTGGAGTCCTTCTCGTTCCTTGTGGCCAGGTACGACGGGCACATGACCCCACCCGCGCTGGTGGTGTCCGCCAGGCACCTTCCCACCCCTGTGCAGCGGTGGACCGCGGAGCCGAAATCGCCACCATCATGCCGGTAGGCCAGGGCCAGGGATTGGCGGACCGGCCTGGACTCGCTGACCCGCACGTTGGCGTCGACCGCGTCGGGGTGCACCACAACACCGGGGTTGAGCAGGTTACCCGGATCGAAGAACTCCTTGACCTTGCGGAACAGTTCCAGCGCCTGCGGCGAGTACATGATGGGGAGCAGCTCGCTCCGGGCGCGGCCATCGCTGTGCTCGCCGGATAGTGATCCGCCGTAACGGGTGACGAGCCTGGCCGCGTCGAACAAGAACCTGCGCAGCGCCGTGCGCCCGTCCGGGCGCTGCAGCGGGAAGTCGAGGCGGAGGTGCAGGCATCCGTCGCCGAAATGGCCGTAGGGGATGCCGGTCAGCTCGTGCTCGGCGAGCAGTGCGTCGAGATCCCGCAGGTAGGGCCCGAGTGAGCGCGGGGGGACGGCCGAGTCCTCCCAGCCGGGATATGCCGGCTCACCATTCGCCCCGCGCCCAGCGAGCCCCGCTCCGTCCTCGCGGATCCGCCACAGCGCCGCGGCATGCCGCGGGTCGGAGACCACCGTCCCGGCAAGGGCGCCAGCGGCCGTTACCACCTGCCGTGCCCGGCTGACCGCCGCTGCCTCGCTCTCGGCGGTGAGCTCGACGAAGAGCCAGCCGGCGCCGCGCGGCAGGTCGGGGACGGCCCCGGGGCCCCGCCGCGCCCGGACCACGTCCACGATGCGTGAGTCCAGGCCCTCACATGTCGCCGGGTGATGGCGCAGGATTTCGGGCGCGTCGTCCGCCGCGCTCGCCATGTCGGCGTAGCCGAGGACGGCGAGCACGCGGTATGCGGGCTCACTGACCAGGCGCAGGGTGGCGCTGGTGACAATGGCGAGGGTCCCCTCGCTGCCGACCAGGGCGCGGCGGATGTCGAACCCCCGTTCCGGCAGGAGGTGCTCGAGCCCGTACCCGGACACCTGCCGGTCGAAGCGGCCAAGCTCGGTCCGGATCGTGGCCAGCCCGCCGGTCACGATGGCGCGCAGCCCGTCAAGCTGGCCGCTGTCGTCCGGGCCCGCCCCTGCGGCTTCGGGCGCTGCGGCACTGGGCCCTGCGGCATTGGGCCCTGCGGCACCTGGCCCTGCGACACTGGGCCCTGCGGCACCGGACCCGGCGAGCCGGAGCTGACGGCCCGCAGCGGTGAGCACATCGAGAACGAAGACGTTGTCGGACGTCCGCCCGTACTGCAGGGAACGGGAGCCGCAGGCGTTGTTGCCGATCATCCCGCCGATCGTGCAGCGGTTGTGCGTTGACGGATCGGGCCCGAACCGCAGGCCGGACGGCGCCGCGGCGCGCTGGAGCTGCGCCTGCACCACCCCTGGCTGTACGGTCGCCGCACGGGCCTGCGCGTCGATGTCGAGTACCCGGTTCAGGTGCTTGCTGAAGTCCAGAATTATCCCGGTGCCGACCGCGTTTCCCGCGATCGACGTGCCAGCGCCGCGGCACGTCAGTGGCACGCTCAGGGTCCTGCCCACCTCAATTGCGGCGGCCACCTCGTCGGTGTTGCGCGGGTGCGCCACCACCGCGGGGACAACTCGGTACAGCGACGCGTCCGATGAGTACAGGGCGCGCTGCAGGACACTGTCACTCAGCTCGGCGATGCCGGCCTTCCTGAGGGCTGCCGCTACCTCGGACGCCGCGGCTGCCTGAGGTGACGTCGCTACGCCGGGCGTGGACACGCCTGCTCGTGGTGGCTGGCGGGCCCATGCTGCCCGGGGGCTCCGTGTTGCCGAGGGGATCCATGTGGCTCGGGGGATCCCTGCGGCCCGGAGGATACCTGCGGCCCGGAGGATCTCTGCGGCGCGTGGGATCCCTGGGGTCCGAAGGATCTCTGCGGTCCGGAGGATCCCTGCGGCACGTGGGATCCCTGGGGCCCGGAGGATCTCTGCGGTCCGGAGGATCTCTGCGGCCCGTGGGATCCCTGCGGCCCGGAGGCTCCGTGGGGCCCCGGGGCTTCATGGGGCCCAGGCGGCAGCTGGTCGCCGGCCCGCAGCGGCGCCGACGCGAACCGCCCCTCGTGCGCGAGAACGGGGCGCCGGTCGCCCGCGAGCTCGGGGTGGCGATCCTCCAGCGCCCGCCGCCGCTCCGCGGTCCGCCGCAACTGCGCCACGTACTCACGGTTTCCCTCATATGTCCCGCGCCACGTCTGCGGCATGGACTCCGGCGGCGGCGGCAGCGTCCCCGCGGCCCGCCCGCCGATCCCGAACGCCGACGGCACCTTCGCAGTCCCGCCGCCACACTCCGGGCAGGCCGGCAGCGGCGCGCGGAACGACTGGATCACCTCGAAACTATGGCCCTGGCCGCACCGGAGCTGGTAGATGGGCATTGGCTACCACAGCTCCAGCGACCGGGAGAAGATCGCGGCAATGTCGTCCTCGGTGACCGCCTTGGGCGCGGTGGCCAGCAGCCGCTGCTGCTTCATGGTCCCGCCCACGAGGTCGGGAATGTCACCTGCGGTAAAACCCACGGCGGCGATTCCGCCGGGTATTTCGATGTCCTGCATGAGGGCGACGAGGGCGGACGGCAGGGTCTGCGCGGCGTCAGCCGGCCGGTCCGCACCGGGCGCGAGGAGCTCCGCGGCGCGCAGATGACGCTCGGGGGAAGCGTCGAAGGTGTAGCGGAACGCCTCCGGCGCGGTAAGCGCCACCGACATGCCGTGCGGGACCATCGGCTCGTGGGCCGGATAGTCCTTGGGGTGGAAATCACGCACCCGGCCGGCGATCGGGTAGGCGTTGGCGTGCGGGATATGCACTCCCGCGTTGCCGAAACCCATTCCGGCGAAGGTCGCCGCTATCGCCATGTCGGCGCGCGCGGCGGCGTCGTCACCGTGTAGGACCGCGGTCCGGAACGAGGAGGCGAGCAGCCGCAGCGCTTTCTCCGACCACATGTCCGAGATCGGGTTGGAGCCGCAGTAGGGCACCCGCTGCTCGGCCTGCTTGTGCTCGTAGGTGGTGTACCAGCGGGCGGTGTAGCTCTCCAGCGCGTGGCACAGGATGTCCATGCCCGCCGATGCGGTAACGCCGGCCGGCTGGGTCAGGGTCAGCTGCGGGTCGATCACGGCCAGAGTCGGCCGCAGCCGGGCGTGGCTGATGCCGGTCTTCACCTTGAGGGCCAGCACGTCGAGCACGCAGATCGTGGTGGACTCCGCCCCGGTGCCCGTTGTGGTCGGCACCGCGATCAGGGGCTTGAGCGGGTTTACCGGCGCGGCGCCCTCGCCGACCGGCTTGTTGATGTAGTCCATCAGCTCGCCGGGGTTGGTCAGCATCAGGTTGATCGCCTTGGTGGTGTCGATGCTCGACCCGCCGCCGACGGCGACAAACGCGTTCCATGGGCCGGTCTCGCGGGCATGGGCGATCGCGGATTTCAGGCTCGCGTCGGTGGGCTCCACATGGACGCCGTCGAACACGCGGGCCTCGATGCCGAACCGCGCCATCTGATCGGCTATCCGCTGCGGTGCGCCGGTCGCCGCGACCCCGGCGTCGGTGACCACCAGCGCCCGCGTGACCCCGTACTGGCTGAGGTCGAAGCCGATCTCTTCGGAAGCGCCCGGGCCGAACTTCAGGTGCGGCGCCCCGTAGGTGAAGATGGCCTCGGGGTTGGCGGGCAGGCTGATGCTCACTTCCGCCCCCTCAGGCGTAAAAACCGTCGGGGGCACGCCGCAGGGACCGCAGTTGGTCGGCGTCATGCCCGAAGACCACGGTGGCGTCGGACTTCTCGGCGATGTCGCGGACCTTCTCCACCGATGCGTACCAGGCGGACAGGTCGTTGACGATCGCCGCGGGGGTGGCCGGCGGGCCATAGGAGTCGCCCATGTAGACGGCGTCCGAGGTGAAGATCATCGTGCCGGTCTCCGGCAGGTCAACCCGCATCGCCATGGTGCCGGGGGTGTGGCCGGGAGCCTCGATGAAGGTGACGCCGGGCAGGAACTCGGCGTCGCCGGACACGGTTTCGAACTCAAGCCCCTCGTAGTCGGCCTTGAGGTGGGCGCCATTGAACGCGCCGGAGTACCCGAAGGCCCACTCCTTCTCCTTGTCGTTGCAGACCAGCCGCGGGCCCGCACCGGCGAAGGTCCGCACGTTGCCCGCGTGGTCGAAGTGCAAATGGGAGAGGACGACGTAGTCAAGCTTGTCGGCGGTGATCCCGAGCTGGGCCAGCCGGGAGTCGAGGTACTGCTCCTCGGCGACTTGATCGTAGGGGAAGAACTCCTGCAGGCCGGTCGGCACCCAGCGGCTCTCCCAGTCGCGCGGGCAGCTGGTATCCCACAACATCGTCCCCTCGGGAGTCTCCACGACCACCGCGTGGGTAGTGCACGGATACCACTCAACCGGCTTCTCCCTGTCGGCGCGGCCGCGGATGCTGCGCCCCGCCTTCAGGAGCAGCCACGTGAGGTCGCAGCTCATCGCGCCGCAGTCGAGCACATGCAGCTTCGTTGCTGCCGCCATCTGACCTCCCGGGAAAGCGTTTGAATAAGCAACGTCGCATGTCGCATGTCGCATGTCAAGACCGGTCAGGGCGCCGGTCCCGCCGGTATCGTGTGCGCATGGCCGGAGACCTGAGCACGCCTCCGCTGGAGCCCCTGATGGCCCCCGCCGCGTCACTGACCGATCAGGCAGTCGCGGCGATTCGTCAGGCTGTGCGCAACGGCACACTGCAGCCCGGGCAGTTGTACTCGGCCTACCAGCTCGCCAGCTACCTCGGTGTGTCGCGGAGCCCGGTACGCGAGGCCCTGATGCGGCTCGCGGAGGCCGGCATGGTGGCGTTCGAACGCAACCGCGGGTTCCGTATCGTGATCCCGGGGCCGCAGGAGATCGCCGAGATATTCCAGCTGCGCCTGCTGCTCGAGGTCCCGGCGGCCCGCGGGGCCGCCATGGCGGCGCCCGCAGGCCTGGTGGCCGGCCTGCGCGAGGAGCTCAAGCAGATGCGCGAGGCGGCACTTGACCACGACGAGGCGGTGTTCATGCGCCACGACCAGCGCCTGCACCGCCGGATCCTGGCCACGACGGGCAACAGCCGGATAGTTGGCATCGCGGACAATCTCAGGGACGCCACCCGCCTGCTTGGCGCCTCCACCGTGGACCGGTCACGCGACCTCGACGCCATCGCCGACGAGCATTTGCCGATCCTCGACGCCATCGCGGCCGCCGACGTGACCGCGGCCGGCGAGGCGATGGCGCAGCATGTCTCCAACACTGGGAAGCTGCTCGTCGCGCAGGCAGTCGCGGAGGCCGACGGGCCGGTCAGCGCCGAAGAGCTCTGGGTGAACGTGGTATTACCCTGAGCCGACACGACTCGTCTGCCGGCTTGCGCGTAAATCCCGGGATGCGCCGGGACCCGGACGTAGGCTCCGTTCAGCCGTACCCGTACCACCCCGGGTCGCGCACCACTACTTTAACGACCACTACCGTCACTGAACAAAGGCTGCGGCGGGCGGTCGACGGCAAACTCCGGCGATCGGAAGGCACGGTTACGAGTGGATTCGCTGACCTCGTTCGTGATCAGGCACCGCCGGATCGTCGGCCTGATCTGGCTGGCGGCACTCGTGATCGGCGGATATGCGTCCTCCACCCTCAGCAGCCAGCTGAGCCAGAGTTTCGAGATTCCCGGCACGCGCAGCGACGTCGCGGACGCCGCCATCGTCTCCCACTACCGCAGCGGCGGGAGCGAGACTCCACTGGTTCCGGTCGTCCGGCTGCCGCCTGGCGACACCGCCGAGCAGCCGAAAGTCGCTGGCATGCTTCGGGCCGGCTTCAGTGCCGTAGCGGCACTGGGCGGGCGTGACGGCGCGGTCACCAGGGTCGCCTCCCACGCCAATACGGGCGATCGCCGGTTTGTCTCCGCGGACGGCCGAACGACCTTCGGTCTTGTCTTCACCCCTACCAACGGCAACCAGCTGCAGGACCCGGTCATCAAGCCTGCGGCCGCGGCGCAGGCACTCGCGGTGCACCTGCCGGCGGGGACACAGGTGCAGGTCACCGGAGTAACACCGCTGACAGGAGCCGGCGGATCGGCCGGCGGCGCCGGCGTGCTTGACGAGATCCTGATCGGCGCGCTCGGCGCGCTGGCCGTATTGGTCTTCGTCTTCGCCTCGTTCCTGGCACTCCTCCCGCTGGTCATCGCCGCGGTATCGGTGACCACAGCGTTCCTGGCGATTCTCGGCCTCACCTATGTCACCAACATCAGTTTCATCGTGCAATTCCTGGTCGGTCTAATCGGGCTGGGCGTGGCGATCGACTATTCGCTGCTCCTTATCACCCGATGGCGCGAGGAGCTCGCCCACGGCCACACCAACGAGACGGCGATCGAGCTGGCCATGTCGACGGCCGGACGGGCCATCGTCTTCAGCGGCGTCACGGTCGCGCTCGGGCTGCTCGCCCTGATCGCACTGCCGATCCCGTTCATCCGCAGTATTGGGCTGGGCGGCATGCTGATCCCGCTGATCAGCGTGGCCGTCACGCTGACCCTGGTGCCGGCGGTGCTCGCCGGGGCGGGACGGCGGCTCGAGTGGCCCAGGCTGCGGCACGAGGATCTCCCCTCACGCGGGTGGACCGCGTGGGCGCGCCTGGTCGTCCGGCGCCGATGGATCGCGGCGGCCTGCGCCCTGATCGTCCTCTGCCTGCTCTGCGTCGCGGCCCTCGGGCTGCACGTTGGCGACGCGAGCGTGAACTCGCTATCGCAGCAGGGACCCGCGCGCGCTGGCGTGGTAATGCTCGAGCGGGCTGGCATCCCGACGGGGGTCCTGACCCCTATTGAGGTCTTCGTGCCGAGGGGCGCAAACCCGGCGCGCGCCGTCGCGGCAACATCGCGCGTTCCTGGCATCCGCACGGCGGTGGCCCCGGCTGAGCCGACCTGGCGCAGGGACGGCACAGCGATGGTGGCTGTCCTCCCCGTGCCCGAGGGAGCCAGTCCGGCCGGCCAGGCGGCCGCCACCGCTGTGAGCAATGGTCTCGCCACGGCATCGCCGACCGCACTCGTGGGCGGCTACGCCCCGGGGCTCGTCGACCAAGTCCACGCCCTCTACGGGGACTTCCCGTTTGTTCTTGCCATTCTGGCGCTCATCACGTTCATCTTGCTGGCACGCGCGTTCCGGTCGCTGCTGCTGGCAGTCAAGGCGGTCCTCGCGAATCTGCTGTCCGTCGGCGCCGCCTACGGCGTCCTGGTTCTCGTCTGGCAGGACGGGCACGGCTCGCAGGCGATCTGGGGCCTGCCGGCCACCGGCGCGATCACCGCCTGGATTCCGCTGTTCGTGTTCGCGTTCCTTTATGGCTTGTCGATGGACTATGAAGTCTTCCTGCTGACCCGGATACGAGAGGAATACGACCGGATAGGCTCGACCAACGAAGCGGTGATCACGGGTATCGGACGGACCGGGCGCCTTGTCACCTCGGCCGCGCTGATCCTGTTCCTGGCCATGGCCGCGCTGGCGAGCGCTCCTTTCACGTTTTTGAAGATCTTCGCGACCGGAGTCGGCGCGGGGATCCTGCTCGACGCGACCGTCGTCAGGTCGCTGCTCGTCCCGGCTCTGGTTTCGCTGTTCGGCGGGTGGAACTGGTGGCTTCCGCCCTGGGCCGCAAAGCTCCTTCGGGTAGAGCCATCGGCCGCACAACCCGAGGATGCGGGCCCCCGCGTGGCTGCCACGACGTCATCGTAGCGCTGCGACGCTCTTGGTCACGGCGTCGCCCAGCTGAACCTCTCCAAGACATCTTGGTTACCGGCACTCACTTCGACGTCGCCCCTGACACCGATCGGGAGGCCAGGTCCAGATCGACGACGATCGGCGCGTGGTCGGAGGGCGCCTTTCCCTTGCGGGCCTCACGGTCCACGTAAGCGTCCCGCACCGCCTCGGCCACCGCCGCGCTGGCGAGGACGAGGTCAATGCGCATGCCGAGCCCGCGGTGGAACGCTCCCGCCCGGTAGTCCCAGTAGGTGAACGGCTGCGGGCCCTTGAGCGGCCGCGGGCGTATGTCGGTGAGCCCGATCCGCAGCAGAGCACTCAGCGCCTGTCTTTCCGGCGGGCTGACGTGGGTGGCGCCGGTGAAGGCCGCCGGATCCCAAACGTCGTCATCGGTCGGCGCGACGTTGAAGTCCCCGCAGACCGCGAGCGGCGGGGTTGCGCGGGCCTGCGCCGACAGGGCATTGCGCAGCGCCGCGAGCCACTCGAGCTTGTAGGCGAACTGAGAGCTGTCGAGCGACCGGCCGTTGGGCACGTACACCGACCACACACGCACGCCGTGGCAGGTTGCCGCGATAGCCCTGGCCTGCGTGGCGGGGGAGCCGGGTTCACCGGGGAACCCGCGGCACACCTCTTCGATCCCTGCCCGGGACAAAATGGCGACCCCGTTCCAGCGACCATTCCCGTGCGCGGCTACGGCATACCCAAGCTCGCCGATCTCCGCATTCGGGAACGCGTCCGCTGAGGTCTTGGTCTCCTGCAGGCAGAGGACATCGGGCCGGACTTCTGCCAGCCATTCCAGCAATCGGGGCAGCCGGGCGTGCACGGAATTGACGTTCCACGTGGCGAGCCGCATGACCACAGCATGGCCGGCCGGCGGCGGGGTCGCGCACCTGGGCATTTGCCTGCGCGCGGAACCGTCGTAGACGCCAGGGGCGACAGCACCGTCCAGACCATCTACCGCGCCTACGTCACGGACGCGGCGAGTCCGCCCCGGTGTGCGGCCCGGTGTGCGGCCGGGTGGGACGGTTACGCGGTGCCGGTGCGGGGCCTGGGAACACCCGGCACCAGCCCGCCGCACGTGACTCTGCTGTCGTTATGAACGACAATCAGGTCAGCCCGGTCCGCGTCCGCAGATATACATAGGATGAGTGTTTGTCTGAGGCGGGCGCCATTTGGTCCCCAAGGTCTGGAGGCAGGCCGATGATATACAGCCTCAGCCCGGTCACAGCCTGGACGGCAGCCGTGACGTCCGCGTCGTCGAGTTTTTCCATCTCGGACGCGATTTCGCTGTTCGTCCTCGTCGCCGTGATCGCCCTGGTGGTGGTGGTCGTGCTCGGCATGCGCCCGCGGCGCTCGCAGGGCACGTTGTCAGCACACACAGCCGAGATCAAGAGGGCCGCCGCCGCGGACGTCGCGGCGGTCGAGGAGGACGACAAGTTTGTCCGCTCGGATGCCCCGGGACGCGATGAGGACGAACTTTAACGCCGTCCCTGGCGCGCGGATGGCAAGCTGGCGAGTGCCGCCTTTGCGCTCGGGGCCCCAGCGGTTGCGGCCGCCCCGCCGCACAAGGCCGCCGAACTTGTCAGTTTGCTCACGCAGCGGTCGGCGGCCAGTACCCGCGCGGCCGGCACCGCGACTGCCCGGTACCTGAGCCGAATCCCGGAACGGGTCTAATAATCCTGTAACGGGCCTAGCAGAAGTACGTGGGTGCACACGAGCGTTACCGGGCTCGGTCCGCCGCACTAGCGCGGAAGCGGCAACGGACCCGGCGGGACCAGAGCCACGGCAGCCGTGGGGCAGCGGCGCGCGGGCATCGTTGGTACGTCCGCGATCCAGCCGCCGGGCGCGCGGCTATACCGGCCGGACATGCTGATCGCGGGAGGTGGCTATGGAAGATCTCAGGTACAAGATGATCATAGCGCTAAATGCCGCGGACCTCGACAGCCCCATATGCGAGCAGGCGGCGGAGATCTGCGCCGAGATTGCCGAACAGCGCTGGGCAGACTACACCACCCTCGCAAACGCCCGCAGTTTGGCAACCTAGCCCTGACTTTTACCCTGACCCCCTTGCGTGACTGTTCCCGCAGGCCGGTAGTGGGTCAGTTTGAACGTGGGCCGACACACCGGCTGGTTTGTACGAACAGGGATTTAAGTGAACGACATTCCTTCTCGCCTAGCTTCTGCCACACTCAGACGTCATGTAGCCGTGAGCGGAACTCACACAAGGATATGATCATGAGTTTCAAAGCAAGAGCTGCCAAGGTCGCAGGTGTCGGCGCACTGGTACTGGCATGTGCTGGCGGGCTAGCACCTGCGGCTGGAGCTGCAGTGACACCAGGACCAGGACCAGGACCAGGGCCAGGAGATCACGGCAACAGCCAGGACAACGGTTACGGCGGTTACGGCGGTTACGGCGGTTACGGCGGTTACGGCGGTTACGGCGGTTACGGCAACGATCATGGCCGACGTCACTGCCGCTGGGAGCGGATACACCACCATCACCACACCCACTGGATCAGGGTATGCTATCGGGACCATCATCACTGATCACGTAGCCAAAGCCTGCAAACCTGTCCTGGTTCGGGGATGGTGTGCAGGCTTTCACTTTGTTAGAGCACCTCATCAGGATGCGAGGCGGGCCGCGTCGTGGCAATGATGCAGCGGGCTGCGGGAGATGGCGGCAACGCAGGCTTGAGGACGCGATACGCGCGATGACCTTGGCGCGTTTACCTGGCAAGCCCGGCGTCAGTCAGGAGACCGCCCGCCCGTGCCGTAGACCGTGCTGCGGCAGTGGGCCTTCATGATCGTTAGGTAGCGGAGATGGTAGCCAATACCGACAGATGTTGAGCCAAATTCAGCATCATCCAACTTGCATAGATCCAGGTAGATGGCACGTCAGGCATCAACCAGCACCACAAAGCAGCACTGGATTTGCGACCCCAAGGCTAAGTTGCCCAACGGGAACCTGAAGATCTACTCGATGGGGCCAAACGCCCAGCCGAAGGTCAACGCCTCCACCTGCGCAGTCACATAGACCAGCACGGGCGCCAACACCAGACGGGGCGGGACCGGCTTTACAAGGGGGCTACCGGGCGCGGCACGTCCAAAATCGTATTCCCCGGCACGCTGCCCCGCCCGGCGAACCAGCAAATGCAACATGCCGGACCGCCAGTCCCGGTGATGGCGAAGGGAATCTAGTTTTGATGTCGAGATCAGGTTGCCCGGCAAGGCTGGGGATAGCGAATCTGCGGCCAATCCAGATCGGAGCCGTTACCGTGGGGATCTAGGTGAACCGGGGTCCGGCACGGGTAGGGGGTCGTCATGCCCACGAGTCGAAGAGATCGGAAATCTACTGCTTGGGGTGGGGCACGCGCGTTACGCGGAATCTCCGTTCTTGCGGTTGTTGCGGCCGGGACCCTGCTCACCGCTTGCGGGAGCGGGAGCCAATCACCCACCGTCGCAGCCACGTCAGGCGCGCCCGCGTCGGCTGAGAGCACGGTAACGAACTTCATCGGGAAGGGGCTACAGACCGCCCAGGATGACGCGCAGGCTGCCGGGTTCCCCAACCTCACGAGCCACGATGCGAGCGGGCGAGCGCGTCACCAAATCCTTGACCGTAACTGGAAGGTCTGCTTCCAGTCGCCTGTGGCTGGTTCGTCGGTTAGCCGTGACACCACGATCGATTTCGGCGTAGTCAAGCTTGAGGAGACCTGCCCAGCCGCCGACCAGGGCACTCAATCACCCTCGTCAGCATCAGAGGGCCAAGGCATGCCGAATCTCGTCGGCAAGAGCCTGAACGTGGCCACGGGCTCGCTGCCGTCCGGCACGAGTATCACTTCCAAGGACGTCAGTGGTCGCGGTCGCTTGATCATCGTCAAGAGCAACTGGAAGGTCTGCACGCAGCACCCCAGACCCGGCGCACAGTTCAACGGTCAGCCCGTTAGCCTGGGCGTGGTGAAGTTCGGAGAATCCTGCCCGTAACACCGATGACTTACCTCGCAGTCGGACCCGCAGCGCGCCCGAGCACCCCCAGCCCAGGCGCACGCCGCGGCGTCGAGGAGCTGCTCTCCATGCCGACGATTGACAACGTTGACTTCGCGGTGTGCGCCGGCCCGGAGACGCACCATTACACGAGGAAGAATGTCGGCGCCATGGAAGGATGCCCGTTCGACGGGACCGCCCTGAGCACGCCGGCCACCCTGGGGCGACATCACTGGCTTCAAGCAGACCGCGATCTGGTACGAGGATCTCCGTGCCTCGATGGAGGCGTACGGGCAGGCCAGCCCGGTATGCGTGATCGACGGCGTGATCCACAACGGGTGCATGCGGTTGACAGTGGCTCATGACCTCGGTTGGGAGTGGCTGACCGTAACCGATGACGTCACCGCGTCCTTCGGCCCTGCCGACCTCCCAGGAGGCGTGCCATGGCGTTGGCCTCCTGCTCCCGATGAGTCTTCGGGTCCCCGTCGCTCCCCCGCCACCGTCACTTAGAGTAACAACATTCGTCTGCCTGCTAGGACGGCCTCATAGCGTCGCTCACGTCTGAGTGTCTCCCGTCTCCGCACACCGTTTTCCGCGCCGGGGAGAAATCTCCATGCGTGCATCACGTAGGCCTTTCAGCTACCTCGGGACCGAGGTGGACAGGTGTCCGTACTGCCGCATGACGTATGACGCAATCGCCCGGTGCCGAACGATGTCCGGCCATTGTGAAACGACCCCAGAGCACCTGGTCCAGCACGAGGCAGATCTCGCCCGGCGCGACAAAGATAAAGCCCGCCTGGCCGCCAGCCGCCAGAAGCCGTAGACGCACCGTATAAGGCTCTGAGAGGCACATCACGGCGCGAATAGCGCCTGGACGCATAAGTACCCACCCCACCGTGATCACAGTCGTAGGGCGTGGTTAGCCACGCCCAAGAACGACTTCAAGCGCGAAACAACACCCGCAGAACGTGATGGCCTGGTCAGGCGACCCCAGGAGCTTGGTCTAGCTTCAGTTTGACGCAGTCACATCTGCTGGCTGAGGGTGCCCAGGTCGGTGATCTCGTTCGGCCTGGTGGAAGCCCGCGAGGCCCTGGCCCCCCTGCCTGCCGCCGAATGAGACGTGCCGGTTAGCCGCCTACGCCGTGGAGCCGGACAGTGCTTTGACCTCCCCGCCGAGGGCATCACATCCTCGCCGGGTTCGTTCTCCGGTATCTACCATGACAAGCATGACGAGCCGGCCGCGCCCGAACATGATCACCAGCGCTTCGTGGTGTAATGACCACAAACGTTGAGCAGCACTGCGCGCAGCTGCACATCACCGCGACCGCGCCCGTCATTGCTTTCGCCGGGGTCGCCGCTCGCGAGCGGGCGCGCATGAGCGCCGCGGCTGAGCGGCCCACGGACGAGCGGCCCACGGACGAGCGGCCCACGGACGAGCGGCCCACGGACGAGCGGCCCACGGACGAGCGGGCGCGCGCAAGCGGCCCACGGACGAGTGGCATGGATCCGATCTCCCCCGGAGGGACAGCTGCCAGATGACTGAGATGTCTCCGCCACTGCAACCGACGGTGGATGTACGCCGTCGCGACGAGCGGTTCAAGACCAGGCTGTCGTGGCTGGACTCGAAGCACTCGTTCTCGTTCTCCCGCCACTACGACCCGCTCAACACCCACCACGGCCTGCTGCTGGTCAACAACGACGACATCGTGCGGCCAGGAACCGGATTCGAAACGCACCCGCATCAAGACATGGAAATCGTCACCTGGGTCTTGCAGGGCTCGCTGGTACACCAGGACCCCACCGGCCACGTCGGCGTCATCTACCCCGGCTTGGCGCAGCGGATGAGCGCGGGCACCGGGATCCTGCACTCCGAGAAAAACGACTCATGGCGCCTGAAAGGTGGCTCGCGGCACGCCGATCCGGTCCATTTCGTGCAGATGTGGGTCGTGCCGGATGAGGAGGGCATCACCCCCGGCTACGAGCAACTCGAAATCGGCGACGAGCTGCTTCACGGCGGCTTGGTGCCGGTCGCGTCCGGCATGGCCAAGCACGATGGCGCCTCGGCCATCCGGATCAAGAACAAATACGCCGCGCTGCATGCCGCCCGCCTTGGCGTCGGCGACACGCTCGAGCTTCCCGAGGCACAGTTCCTGCACCTGTTCGTCCCGCGCGGCAACGTCACCCTGGAGGGCACCGGCGCCCTGGCCGAGGGCGACGCGGTGCGATTCACCGCGACCGGCGGCCAGCGGGTAACCGCGGCAGAGCCCGCTGAGATTCTCGTATGGGAAATGCACGCCACAGCCTCCGGCTGGTGACGACCTAGTGCCGGGTGCGCATGGCGCCGGGGACCGGCCATGGGAGGCTGTTCCCAACGGTACCGCCAGCAAGATCTGTCCCCAACGGTGCCGCCAGCAAGAAAGGGCGCCGCCCGCGAAGGAGCGCATAGCCATGACAGTGCCAGGGCAACCGGGCCCGCCGGCCCAATCCCAGCCAGTGCTCAGCCCACCAGCAGCAGCGGCGATCTTTCTCGTGGTGACGATCAATCCTGGCGCCGAGACGGTAACCCGGGACCTCCTTGCCGACCTGGCCGGGTTGCAGCGGGCGGTCGGCTTCCGTGTCCCCGCTGCCGGGCTCAGCTGCGTGGCCGGTGTGGGTTCGGCAGCCTGGGACCGCCTGTTCAGCGGGCCACGCCCGGCGGAGCTTCACCCTTTCCTTGAGCTGAACGGTGAAAGGCACCACGCGGTGTCCACACCCGGAGATCTGCTCTTTCATATCCGTGCCGGGCAAATGGATCTCTGCTTCGAGCTTGCCGCCCAGCTCATGGAGAGGCTGGCCAGCTCGGTAACGGTGACTGACGAGGTGTACGGGTTCAAATACTTCGACGAACGTGACCTGCTCGGCTTCGTCGACGGAACCGAGAATCCCACCGGGCAGGCGGCCCGCGCCGCCGCCTTCATCGACGCGGAGGACCCGGAATTCGCCGGGGGGAGCTACGTCATCGTGCAAAAGTACCTGCACGATATGAAGGCGTGGAACGCGCTTCCTGTGGAGGTGCAAGAGAAGGTGATCGGCCGCACCAAGCTGTCCGATATCGAACTTCCCGACGACAGCAAGCCGGCAAATTCCCACGTGACCGCGAACACCATCACCGAACCCGATGGGACGCAGCGGGAGATCTTGCGGGCGAACATGCCGTTCGGCGCCATCGGGAAGGGCGAATTCGGTACCTACTTCATCGGCTACTCCGCCACACCGAGCGTCACCGAGCAGATGCTCAAGAACATGTTCATCGGAAACCCGCCGGGTAACACAGACAGGGTGCTCGATTTCTCTACCGCCGTTACCGGCACGCTGTTCTTCGTACCGACCGCTGACTTCCTCGACGACCTGCCCGATCCCCCGGCGCTCGGAACCTCCGCCGCCAGCACGCCGCCGGCCACACCGGCCGCACCGGAGGGTGACCGGCTCGATTCACCGCCCGCGGCCACCGCGCCCGATGTCTTGTCCGCGTCCGACGGTTCCCTGGGGATCGGCGGCCTGAAAGAGAGCATCCCGTCATGAACAACCTGCACCGCGAACTTGCCCCCATCTCCGCCGCCGCCTGGGCCGACATCGAAGAGGAGGCCCGGCGCACGTTCAAGCGCCACGTGGCAGGCCGGCGGGTGGTGGACGTGCAGGGTCCCGACGGTACGGCCCTGTCCGCAGCCGGAACCGGCCATTTGAGCGATATCGAACCTCCGGCCGATGGTGTCATCGCCCGGGCGCGGCACTCGCAGCCGATCATCGAACTTCGGGTGCCGTTCACCGTAGACCGGCAGGCCGTCGATGACGTCGAACGCGGCGCGAAGGACTCCGACTGGCAGCCGGTGAAGGACGCGGCGAGAAAAATCGCCTTCGCCGAGGACCGGGCGGTGTTCGAAAGCTACCCGGCCGCGCGCATCGTGGGAGTCAGGGAGAGTTCCTCAAACCCCGCCCTGGCATTGCCTGACGATGCCCTCGAGTATCCGAACATCATCAGCCAGGCGGTGAGCTCGCTGCGTCTCGCGGGTGTCAACGGTCCCTATTCGGTGCTGCTCAGCGCCGACGCATATACCGTCGTCACCGAGACCTCAGACCACGGTTACCCCATTCACGAGCACCTGGCACGGGTCGTGGACGGGGACATCATCTGGGCGCCAGCGATCGAGGGGGCATTCGTGCTTTCCACCCGGGGCGGCGACTACGAGCTGCGCGTCGGGCAGGACCTGTCCATCGGCTACCTGTCACACGACGCCACCAGCGTTCAGCTTTACTTCCAGGAATCCCTAACCTTCTTTGTGTACACGACCGAGGCCGCCGTGGCGCTTACCGCACGACCGTAGGCGGCGCGGCGAGAGTCCCCGGTCGGGCGCCGAGAACAGCGGGTGTAGAGCTTTCGGGGTGGGGGCCAGCAGCGTCGCCGTCGCGGCGCAGATGCGGTGCTGCCGGCCCTTCTCCGGGCCCGGGCTGGAAGGTTGCGCCGAGGCTACAGCTTGACAGGGCCACGCGCGGTTATGACCAAGTGGAAGGCGGCCGGTCGCAGCCTCAGTGAGCACTTGCCCTTCGAGTTACGGGCAGCGACAGTCACGGCATTTGCGACGTAGCTTCCGAAACCGCGGATCCTGGCATACCTGCCGGTGCCACCGCCGATCGTATAGGTGCCGCGCTCACTGTCGGTGAACAGGCAGGTCTTGCCGGTGAACCTTCGCTTAGTGCGGACAGCATGGTGCTTGACCCTGAAGGTGCCACCCGGGAACTTGAACGTGTCAGTCCTGGGGCCCGTTTTGATGTCAACGCCGCGGGCGGTGAACAAGCCGGTGGCTAGCGCGCGGCTCTTGTTCGAGGTCGCCGAGTTGCTGACGACCCGGACGTGCTCGATCCCCGCCCGGGCCGGGCTGGCGCTCGCGGCCGCAACGCTCGCTCCGCTGATCATCACAGTTGCCGAGACCGCCGTGATCACGGCGACTAACGTCCTGCGCATGCTACCTCCTTGTCCGGAATTTCCGTCTAATCTCGCGAACGTTAGCATGCGAGCATTCGATCTTGCGTGCAAGCGACCTTTTGGGCGCGCGACCTGAAGGCCGGTGGCCGGGGTGGCGGTTGGGTGGCGGTCAGACCGGATCGAAGATTGACGGCATAAGGCGACGGTCGGAGACGGGGTCACGCCGGAGTGCGCCGGGAAATCGGCTCCGGTATGCCGGATTTCTATGACAGATTACCGGAAACTAGTTCATAGATATCGATAATATTGCCGCTGACCCGGGAACGATCCTGTGCGCATGATGGCGAATGCATGAACACGATCATGAAACCATCGCCACACCGTGCGGCAAAGCCGAAAGCGACCGTGCGGCAAGCCGAAGGCGACCCGCCGTGGGGCGTCGTCAGGCTATGATCCGGGTGCGATCGCGAAGGTTCATTAATTTCCTCCGAAGTTGGATGTTTGCCGTTAATTTCAACAAGCAGCTTTGGCTGTCGGCTGCAACTGGCGTTCGGCTGGGACGATCGGCCGGCCCAAACTGTTCGTGTACCGGCTCGGCGGTACCCAACCGAGGCAAGCAGATGCTCTAGGCGGGTCTGCGAACCGCAACAGCCGCAGCAGCGCATGGGGAAGGTGGCAGCACCCCAGCAGCTGAGCAGTAGCATCGTAGAACCGGTTTCGCTAATCGCTTCGCGTAACGTCGCGAGGCGGCCCTGCGTATTCGCGAGCTGCGCCCGCCCAATGGGTTACGGCCGTGGGTTTCAGGAAGCCTGCGGGGATGGGTGCAGGTGCGTCATGCGGACGGCCGCCACGGCGAGTGGAGGACGGCTGTGGACGGAGCAACGGGCCGGTCCGGCTCGCGCCCGGTGAAGAACGGGCCTGCTGCGGCATCCGGGATCCGGGACCTGAACCCCGGCTACTTCGCGGTGGTGATGGCGACCGGAATCGTGTCCCGTGCCATGGGGCTCGACGGGAGAGCATACCTGTCGGACCTGCTGCTCTCGCTTACGGTGGTCTCGTACGTCACGCTGGTGGTGGCCTACGGGTGGCGCCTCGCCGCCTACCGCAGCGAATTCCTGGCCGACGCCCGCGATCCGAGCAAGGCCTTCGCATTCTTCACCTTCGTCGCCGGATCGAATGTGCTCGGCGCGGGGCTCGCCGCGTACGGCCACGCCTGGGCGACAGCTGTGCTCCTGGTCGTCGCCGGTCTCGCCTGGCTGCTGCTCAGTTACGGCGTCCCGCTCGTCCTGGTGACCCGGCATGCTTCCCGGCCGGCGCTGGCGGGTGCGAACGGTACGTGGTTTCTCTGGGTTGTCGGCACCCAGTCGATCGCGGTTGCGGCGACCTCCTTGCCGCCGCCGGTGTCGGATCCAATCGCCGCGCTGTCGGTGGCTTGCTGGTCGGTGGGTGTGGTGCTCTACCTTGTCGTCGCCTCGATGGTGCTGATAAGCCTGCTTCAGTGTCCCGTGGAACCTGCCGGGCTGTCGCCGCCGTACTGGGTGTTCATGGGCGCGACCGCCATCAGCGTGCTCGCTGGCGCGCAAATCCTGCGGCTGCCGGCTGATCCGCTGGTGGCGGCGATGCGGCCAGCGGTCGCCGGGACGTCGGTGGTGCTGTGGGCGTTCGGCACCTGGGTCATCCCGCTGCTCATCGGGCTGGGGGTGTGGCGGCACCTGATACGCCGGGTCCGGCTGGCCTACGAGCCCGGGCTGTGGAGCATCGTCTTCCCGGTCGGCATGTACGGAGTGGCCAGCCACGCACTCGGCGCGGCGCTGCACGTCGCGTGGCTGGTGACACTGGGCGTCGACGAAGCTTGGGTGGCTCTCGCCGTCTGGGTCGCGGTCCTGCTTGCCATGCTCGGCGCGATGCTTGACCGGCCACTTCGAGTTCTGACCAGCCGATCCCCCGCCAGGCGCAGCTAGCCAGCCGGCCAGGCCGTCACCGCCCATATCCAGGCGATCAGCCGTACCCGGCGCGTCAGCGCTGCCTGCATGCCAGCTCAGTCGTGGTATCCCTGCCGGGGAAGCCGTTGCCGACGCCGCCGGCAAACCCGGCCCTATCGGCTTCTCCTGCTCGCTTTTGATCTCCCCGGTGATAGCTGTGTTCGCCACCTCGGTGAGCCGGGCGATCTCTTCCGCCGAGAATCAGTCGACCCCTCGGCCGGTCCTGCACCAGAGCGCGATCGACGCCAAAGCCGCCACCAACGGCTGGTACGCCCTGTTGACCAAGCTCGACCCTACCGGAGCCGCGGTGGAAAAATACGCCGCGACGAGAACGCCGCGACCAAGCCTGCAAATGCCCCTGGCCGTGGCCCCGTCGGTGCAGACGCACCCCCGGATCACCTGGCGGCCTGGTTCGTTCCGATGACAACCGTGGCGTTCAGCTCGTCGGAACTGGCCACCTGCGGGATCAGCTCGGCGCGCGCGATGGCTTCGACGATCTGTGGCGCCTGGCGCTCGCTCGTCTCGACCAGCAGGTAGCCGCCCGGTGCCAGCCAACGTGGCGCCGGGGCGGTCACCCGCCGCAGGACATCAAGCCCGTCCGTGCCACCGTCGAGCGCCACCCGCGGCTCGTGCATGCGGGCCTCCGGTGGCAGCAGCCTGACCGCCTCGGTGGGCACGTAGGGTGCGTTGGCGACCAGCACATCGACGCGGCCCCGCAGCATAGCGGGCAGCGGCTCGTAGAGGTCACCTTCATACACCTGACCACGGGCGGCGGCAGCGACGTTGCGGCGGGCGCACCGCACCGCGGCGGGGTCGATGTCGACTGCATGCAACTCGGCCAGGTCCAGGGCCGCGACCAGCGCGGCACCGACCGCGCCCGAGCCACAGCACAGGTCGACAACGACAGCTCCTGGCTGAGCGAGGACCTGGCCGACGGGGCTGACAGCCTGGCGGACGAGGGCGGCCGCCTGGCGGACGAGGAACTCGGTGCGGCGGCGGGGTACGAAGACTCCCGGGTCCACGGCTATTCGCAGGCCGCAGAACCCCGCCCAGCCGAGGACATGTTCGAGCGGCATGCCAGCAGCGCGCCGGTTCACCATGGCGGCGAGGTCGGCCGGCGTCCGTGCCGCGGTGATGAGCAACCGCGCCTCGTCCTCGGCGAAGACACAGCCGACGGCCCGAAGCCTGGTGACGATGACGGATCGAGAGCGAGGTGACGGGGAAGCCGACATGAGAGCCTTTCGGGACGCCGATGGGCGCTCTCTCGGTCACCTATGCCGGGTGGACCGCACAGCCGTGAGTTGGGAGAACCCGGCCTGATCTCGCGGTAATGGGTCTCACCTCCTCGGCGCGTCAACTACTGGCGAGGGCAACACTACCTGAGCCGGACCTCCCCCCCCGAGAACGGGCATGACCTCCCCCGCAGAATGTCAACGGCATGACCTTTCCCGCGGAGCCGGCATGACCTCCCCCGGCGGTCGGCAGCTGGCCGCGGGACGTCCAAGTCTCCGATGAGCTCGCGCTTACCCTCATCGCCGCACTGACTAATTTATAACAGATCTGATATTTAAAACTAAGTGGCAACAACCCGGCCAGGCCGAACGCCAGCCGGTACGGGGGGCCTTCCGCGTCGGCGCCGCGCCCACCCCAGCCGGAACGGGTCCCGGCGGAGGCCTGGGAGTCGGGAGACCCCAGGCCAGGCCACGATGGTCTAGTTTCTACTAGAAAAACTCGGGTAAACTGCATGGATGGACGTCCGAGCCTTGCTCGCGCCTGATCAGGGCGCATCGCTTGGCGAGAGCCGGACGCGGGTGCTTGGCCTGCTGCGGGCCGCCGGTTCGCCGCTCGGCGTACAGGAGATCGCGCACCGAACCGGCCTGCACACCAACACGGCCCGCTTCCACCTCGACGGCCTGGTCGAAGCCGGCCTGGCCGAGCGGACGCCGGAGGCGCGGGCCCGGCCGGGCCGTCCCCGCACCGTGTACCGGGCGCTTGATGCCGGCGGAACCATCGGACGGCGCAGCTACCATCTGCTCGCCGAGATACTCAGCAACCTCATCGCGGATACGACGGCCGAACCAGGCGGCGCCGCGACCGAGGCCGGCCGAATCTGGGGCCGGTACCTGACGCAGCGCCCAGCCCCGTTCCAGCATCTTGACGCCGACCAGGCGATCGAACGCCTGACCGGAACACTGCAGGAGATCGGGTTCGCGCCGGAAGCCACCGGCGACGATATGCGGCGCCGCATACTGCTCCGAAACTGCCCGTTCCGCGAGGTCGCGCTGCACCACCCCGGCGTCGTGTGCCCGCTTCACCTTGGCCTCATGCAGGGCGCACTGGCCGAGATGCGGGCGCCCATCATCGCCCACCGGCTCGAACCGTTCGTCGAACGGGACCTATGCCGGGCGGACCTTGCCGCCGGCGACACCAACGCGAACTACACCTACGGTGACGACACCAACGCCGACTGCACCACCCCGATACTCCCTGGGACGACCTGACGCCCGCCCGCGTGGTGGCGCGGGTCTATCTCACTAACTAAGCGTCCTCCGCTAAATTAACTATGTTTGTGCGAGATGGTTGCCTACGGTTGTGGTATGGGACAACTGGTGGTGGTTGAGGAGCGGTTCTCGGAGATGCTCGCGGAGGTGCGCCCCCATCTGAACGAGCTGCAGTGGCGGCTGCTGCTGGGGGCGCAGGCGCGGTCGCTGGGCCGGGGCGGGATCAAGCGGGTGGCGGTGTTGGCCGGGGTTCATCCGGACACGGTGGGCCGGGGAGCCCGGGAACTGGAGCGGGGCATTGAACCGGATGGCCGGGTTCGGCGGGGCGGGGCTGGGCGGCCAAGGGCCGAGGTGAATGCGGGGCTGGTGCCGGCGTTGAGCCGGCTGGTGGATCCGGCCACCCGCGGTGACCCGGAGTCGCCGCTGCGGTGGACGACCAAGTCGACGGAGAAGCTGGCTGGCGAGCTGGCGTCCGCGGGCCATCGGGTGTCTGCTGACACTGTCGGGCGGCTGCTGAAAGAGGACGGCTACAGCCTGCAGGGCAACGCCAAGACGGTGGAGGGCCGCCAGCACCCGGACCGGGACGGCCAGTTCCGGCTCATCAACACGCTGGTGCGGGCGTTCCAGGCGGCCGGCGAGCCGGTGATCAGCGTGGACACCAAGAAGAAAGAGCTGGTCGGCAACTACCGGAACGGCGGGAAGGAATGGCATCCGGGCGGCCAGCCTGAACGGGTGCAGGTGCACGACTTCAAGGGCGAACTGGGCCGCGCTGTCCCCTACGGCGTCTATGACATGACAGCCAACGCCGGCTGGGTGAACGTCGGCACCGACGCCGACACCGGTGCTTTCGCGGTCGAGTCGATCCGCCGCTGGTGGGAGAACATCGGCAAGGCCGCCTACCCGCACGCCACCAGGCTGCTCATCACCGCTGACGCGGGCGGCTCCAACGGCAGCCGGCTGCGGCTGTGGAAGGTGGAACTGGCCAGGCTCGCGCAACAACTCGGCCTGCAGATCAGCGTGTCCCACTTCCCGCCGGGGACCTCGAAATGGAACCGGATCGAGCACCGGCTCTTCGCCCAGATCTCCATGAACTGGCGCGGCAGGCCGCTGACCAGCCACGAAGTCATCGTCGAGACGATCGCCGCGACCACAACCAAGACCGGGCTGACCGTCCAGGCCGCCCTGGACACCGGCATCTACCAGAAGGGCATCAAGATCTCCGACAAGGAGATGAAGGCCCTGGAGCAAAACTCGATCAGACGCCACGACTTCCACGGCGAGTGGAACTACACCCTCTTCCCCGCCCCGCTGCCGACACTCCCGGCATCACGGGAAGTTAATTCTCGGTGAGCCCTAACGGTGTTTCCAGCGGTTCCAGTTACGTAGTCCCTGCGGCCAAGCGCGGTGCATGCGCCAAAGAAGCCTCATATCGCCGGATTATCTCGTTCGCGTCAGATCCGTGCCGCTGCGGCAGGCTCGCAGCCTCCTTTGACTCGCGCCGGAATGCCGCAAGGTCGCCATCGCCGCCGGCCGCCGTGGCCGTGCCTGCCGGCCCGGGCGCCATGCATACAATTCGGGATCGCCCGCAGCCGCCAACCGCACCGCGTCACCGAGTTCCGGATCGAACGACACGCTCATCTTGTCGACCTTCACACCATTATCCTGACTTCGGGTACCCGGTCGGCGGCGACCCCGACGCGCCGAGCACGCTGGATCACCGAAGGCAAGCGCCGGCAGGCGATCGGGCCGGCAGCTCCTACGCGGTAGCAGCCCATTACCGCGCGACAGGAGCATGCCGGGCACGTTTCTGTTCGCAAGTCGAGGTCAAAGCGCCGCCTATCATCTTAATCGCGCTCGTGGCGGGGTCGGCGGACCCTGCGGCAAGGCTCGGGTTCGCCACCGACGGCAGGTTCGTCACCGACGGCAGGTTCGTCACCGACGGCAGGAAGGAGGCCCGGATGGACGGGCGCATACGGCTGCGTCGGATATACGACGACCCGTCATCTGAGGACGGCACGAGAGTACTCGTCGACCGGGTATGGCCGCGTGGGCTCAGCAAGGAGGCGGCCCACCTGGACGAGTGGGCCAAGGATGTCTCGCCGTCGAGCCAGTTGCGCAGATGGTACGGTCACGATCCGGACAAGTTCGACGAGTTCCGCCGCCGCTACCACGCCGAGCTAGCCGAACCCGGGCCCAAGGCGGCCCTCGACCGGCTGCGTGCCGTGGCCCACTCAGGGACCATTACGCTGCTCACCGCCACCAAGGACATCGACCGCAGCCAAGCGGCCGTACTCGCCGAGGAACTGCGCCAGCCAGGCTGACGATTCAACCGGCATCGATCACGGCCCCGATCAGGTTCCGGATCCAGCGGGCCGGTCGGGGTTGTCGAGCGGCTGCCCGTCGGTTCGGTAGTAAATGTCGGTGTGCTCGGCGGCGACGAGCCCGGAGTGCTCTTGCCGGATCAGGCCCAGCTGGACGAACTGGCGGTGCTCGATGACGTCGTTGAACCAGTCGGTGGCCACTCGCAGCCGGCCCGCGGGAAGGGCGTAGAGGTGGTAAGCGCGGGTGAGAATCTTGGCCGGGACGCCGGACAGCGGAACATGCAACGGGTTGGCGACGGCCTGCCAGCCACCGAGGTCGACGACGAAGCCGAGGTCGCGATGCTTGTACGCCTTGCGGGTCCCGTGGCCTATGGAGGCGGCGGCATTGCGCGCCACGGCAGCGCCATGCCGCTGCGCATGCTGGGCGGTCATCGGCGTCAGACGCCCGGGTTTGCGGAGATCAGGCACCGCGGCGGCGTCGCCCGCCGCGAAGACGTGCGGGTGACCGGGAACGGTGAGGAATTCGTCAACAACGATGCGGCCTTTGACGGTGTCCAGCCCGAGCGCTCTGGTGAGGGGGCCAGGTGTGACCCCGACGCACCACACCAGCGTGTGGGTGGGCACTGTGGTGCCGTCCGAGAGCCGGACCCATCGGTCGGTGATCTCTTCGACGGTGGTCTCCAGACGGACGTCGAGCCCGCGTTGGCGCAGGATACGCAGCGCCGGGACACCGAGCCGCGGGCCTAGCTCGGGCAGCACACCCGACGCGCCGTCGACAAGCAACCAGCGCAGCTCGTCGTGGCGGATGCGGGGGTAGCGGCGCAGTGCGGCCCGGGTGAACAGCTGTCCCTGGGCGGCCATTTCGGTGCCCGTATAGCCGGCGCCGACCACGACGAACGTGCACCGGGCCCGGCGCTGTGCGGGGTCGTTACTCGCGTCGGCCAACTCCATCTGCCCGAGGATGTGATCACGCAGGTACAGGGCCTCGGCGATGTTCTTGAACCCCTTGGCGTGCTCAGTAACCCCGGGGAGCGGCAGCGTGCGGGACACGCTGCCCGGCGCGAGCACCAGCCGGTCCCAGGCGATCTCCCGTCGCTGCTCCTCCGGATCGACCACGGTGAGAGTGCGGTCGGCAAGATCGACACCGACAGCGTAGCCGGGGACAAGCCGCGTGCGCCGCAGCGTGGAGGACAGCGATACGGCAATGTGCCGCGGATCCACGACGCCCGCGCCGACCTCCGGCAGCAGCGATAGGTAGGGCATGTAGTCCGTCGGCGAGATGATGACTATCTCTGCGGCCTCGGCCGGCAGCCGGCGCTCAAGGCCGCGGGCGCAGTGGTACCCGGCGAAACCCGCGCCGACGATCACTATCCGGAGCCGTGCACCCAGCCGACCGGCTCTGGACCTGTCCTCATCCATGCGGACCTCCTTCCGTGTGGCTTCTCCAGCCAGGGCACAATCCCGCGCTGCGAATGCACTCTTCGGCCTCGGCCCGGAGGTAGGGGCGCCCGCCGTGTTCCGGGTTCTGGTCCCTGTGTTCCGCCAGCATGCCACGGCCCCGTCGTGGGGCGCCGACGCCCTCGGCGGACACCTCAACCGCCAGCGCCACGATCGCCTTGACGTGCGGCAAACACCAAGGAGCCGGCCGCGCCGTTGTCAGGCCATGGTGGCCGCACCTTGTAATTTGCTCCTTGCCGGTAGTAAAAACAAACCAAGCGATCCCGGAGGCCGCTGGGCAATCGTGACGGCGGTGGCGCAGGTGGCAGGCGCGCGCGTGGAACTGTGCGTTTGACCGCGCGTTGAGCTCGGGGCACCGCAAGAACCGAGGTGGTCGCATGACCGAGCCGACATCCCGGCCCGCCACCGGCGGGCGCGGGGATGATGATCGGGGCGGCCCCGCCCGCGCCGCGGATGCCGGGCACCGCCGTGACCTGCTGGCGCCGCTGCTACCCGGCGGCGAGCCGGTCGAGCAACTGCTGCGGCGGGCGCAGTTCTTCGTGCCCGGCACCCCGTCCGGCGACTACCGCGAGGTGCACAGGCAGGGCGGGCGCGGCGCGGACGACTTCTACCGCGAACGGTGGCGGCACGACAAGGTCGTGCGGTCCACGCACGGGGTGAACTGCACCGGGTCGTGCTCGTGGAAGGTCTACGTCAAGGACGGGATCATCACCTGGGAGACCCAGCAGACCGACTATCCGTCGGTGGGCCCGGACTCGCCCGAGTACGAGCCGCGCGGGTGCCCACGGGGCGCGTCCTTCTCTTGGTACACCTACTCCCCCGCGCGGATTCGGTTCCCCTATGCGCGGGGCCAGCTGCTGGAGATCTGGCGGGAGGCGCGGGACCGGCTGGGTGATCCGGTGGCGGCATGGGCGGAGATCACCAGCGATCCGGAGCGCGCCGCACGCTACAAGAACGCGCGCGGCAAGGGCGGGTTCGTGCGGTCGTCCTGGCCGGAGGTCAGTGAGCTGATCGCCGCCGCCCACGTGCACACGATCAAGAGCTACGGCCCGGACCGGGTGGTGGGATTCTCCCCGATTCCGGCGATGTCGCAGGTCTCCTACGCGGCGGGCACCCGGTTCCTTTCGATGATCGGCGGCACGATCCTGTCTTTCTACGACTGGTACGCGGACATGCCGATCGCCTCACCGCAGGTGTTCGGCGACCAGACCGACGTGCCCGAGTCCGGGGACTGGTGGAACTCGACGTACCTGGTCATCTGGGGCACCAATCTGCCGATCACCCGCACGCCGGACGCGCACTTCATGACCGAGGCCCGCTACCGGGGGCAGAAGGTCGTCGTGGTCAGCCCCGACTACTCCGACCACACCAAGTTCGCCGACGACTGGCTGGCGGCGGCGCCGGGCACCGACGGCGCGCTCGCGATGGCGATGGGGCACGTCATCCTCAGCGAGTTCTTCCGCGACCGGCAGGTGCCCTACTTCACCGATTACGTCAAGACCTATACCGATCTGCCGTTCCTGGTGACCCTGCGTGAACACGAGGGCGGTTATGTCCCCGCCGGGTTCCTGACCGCGGCGGACCTCGGCGACGCCGCAGAGGGCGCCGTGCACAAGACCGTGCTGCTCGACGCGGCCACCGGGCAGCCGCGCGTGCCGAACGGGTCACTCGGATTCCGCTTCTCCCCGGCCGGGCAGGGCCGCTGGAACCTCGATCTGGCCGGGGTAGAACCGGTGCTGACCCTTTACGGCCGCGCGGATGCGGTCCCCGTGGACCTGCCGCTGTTCGACGGGGGAAAGACCGAGGGCGGAACGGTCATCCGCCGCGGGGTCCCGGTGACACGCGTCGGAGGTCACCTGGTCACGACGGTCTTCGATCTGCTCATGACCCAGTACGCGGTGCGCCGCGACGGCCTGCCCGGCGAGTGGCCTGACGGCTACGACGACCCGCGCCCCTACACCCCCGGCTGGCAGGAGCGGATCACCTCGGTGCCGGCCGCGGCCGCCGCCCGGGTCGCGCGCGAGTTCGCCCGAAACGCGGAACTGTCACGGGGCCGTTCGATGATCAGTATGGGGGCCGGCACCAACCACTGGTACCACTCCGACCAGATTTACCGCACGTTCTTCACGCTGACGATGCTCTGCGGGTGCCAGGGGGTCAACGGCGGCGGCTGGGCTCACTACGTGGGGCAGGAGAAAGTCCGGCCGTTCACCGGCTGGTCGACGCTGGCGTTCGCGCTCGACTGGCAGCGGCCGACCCGGCACATGACCGGCACATCATTTTTCTACCTGCACACCGACCAGTGGCGGTACGAGCACTTCGGCGCGGCCGAACTAGCCAGCCCGCTTGGCCGCGGCCTGTTCGCCGGCCGCGGCTTTGCCGACTGCCTGGCGGTGGCCGGGCGGCTGGGCTGGACGCCGTCGCATCCGGCCTTCGACCGCAACCCGCTTGACCTCGCCGACGAGGCCAGCCGGGCCGTGCCGGTCGGCGCCCATGTGGTCGGCGAGCTGAGGGCCTGGCCGAATTTCGCCTGCGAGGATCCGGACGACCCGCGTAACTTCCCGCGGGTGCTGACGGTGTGGCGGGCCAACCTGCTCGGCTCGTCGGGCAAGGGCATCGAGTACTTCATGCGGCACCTGCTCGGCGTCGAAGACGCTGTCCGCGCCGCGGAGTCGCCGCCGGGCCTGCGCCCGGCCGAAGTCAAGTGGCGCGAGCAGGCACCCCGCGGCAAGCTCGACCTGCTCACCACCATCGATTTCCGCATGACCAGCACCTGCACGTACGCCGACATCGTGCTCCCCGCCGCCACCTGGTACGAGAAGCACGACATCTCGACCACGGACATGCACCCGTTCGTACACTCGTTCAACCCAGCGATCGCGCCGCCGTGGCAGACCCGCACCGACTTCGACGCGTTCACCCTGATCGCCAGGGACTTCTCCAGGCTCGCCGCCCGGCATCTGGGCACCAGGACCGACGTGATCGCCGCGCCGCTCATGCACGACACACCGGACGAACTGGCCCAGCCGGGTGGCCGGGTGCGGGACTGGCGGGCCGGCGAGTGCGAGCCGCTGCCCGGGGTCAGCATGCCGAAGCTGGTCGCGGTCGAGCGGGACTACGGCGCGGTCGCGGACAAGATGGCCGCCCTCGGCCCGCTTGTGGACACGCTCGGCACCACCACCAAGGGCGTCACCTGGGTACCCGCCGACGCCGTCGACTACCTGCGCAGGGCCAACGGCGTCGTGCGCGGTGGCATTGCCGGCGGCCGCCCGTCGCTGGCCCGGGACGTGCAGCTCGCCGAGGCCATCCTGGCGCTTTCCGGCACGACGAACGGCCAGGTCGCGGTGCAGGCCTGGCGGCAACTGGAGCAACGTACCGGGGTGCCGCTCGCCGACCTCGCGGCCGAACGCGCGGATGAGCAGATTACCTTCGCGGATACGCAGGTGCAGCCGCGTGCGGTGATCACCTCGCCGGAGTGGTCGGGCAGCGAGACCGGCGGCAGGCGGTACTCACCGTTCGTGGTCAACGTCGAGCGGAAGAAGCCGTGGCACACGCTGACCGGGCGGATGCACTTCTTCCTCGATCACGACTGGATTAAGGAGTACGGCGAGAGCCTGCCGACCTACCGGCCGCCGCTCGACTACGCCAGGCACTTCGGCGAGCAAGGCATCGGTGACGCTGGCCGGCCAGAGATCACCGTCAGGTACCTCACTCCGCACTCGAAATGGTCGATCCACTCCGAGTACCAGGACAACCTGCACATGCTGCGGCTGTTCCGCGGCGGCCCGGTGATCTGGATGAGCCCGGACGACGCGGCAAAGATCGGCGTGGCCGACAACGACTGGATCGAGGCCTACAACCGCAACGGGGTCGTGGTCTGCCGCGCGGTGGTCACCCACCGGATGCCGCGGGGCACCGTGTTCATGTACCACGCCAAGGATAGGCACCTGATGACGCCACGCTCGGAGATCTCCGGCTGGCACGGCGGGGGGGACAACTCACTCACCCGGCTGGTCATCAAGCCGACTCACATGATCGGCGGCTACGGTCAGCTGTCGTTCGCCTTCAACTACTACGGGCCCACCGGCAACCAGCGCGACGAGGTCGCCGTCATCCGCCGCCGCAGCCAGGAAGTGCAGTTTTGATGCCCCGGAGCGGAGCGACCCGATGCGACCGGAGCGGAGCGACCCGATGCGACCGGAGCGGAGCGACCCGATGCGACCGGAGCGGAGCGACCCGATGCGACCGGAGCGGAGCGACCCGATGCGACCGGAGCGGAGCGACCCGATGCGACCGGAGCGGAGCGACCCGATGAAAGCGACCGGAGCGACCCGATGAGACCGATGGCTCAGGTCGCCATGGTGATGAACCTCGACAAGTGCATCGGCTGCCACACCTGCTCGGTGACCTGCAAGCAGGTGTGGACCAACCGGCCAGGCACCGAATACGTGTACTTCAACAACGTCGAGACCAAGCCCGGCGTCGGCTACCCGCGCCGCTACGAGGACCAGGGGACCTGGAGGGGCGGCTGGGCCCTCGACCGCAAGGGCCGCCTGCAGCTCAAGGCCGGCGGCCGGCTGCGGCGACTACTGTCGATCTTCTACAACCCCGAACTGCCGGCGATTGACGACTACGGCGACCCGTGGACCTATGACTACCAGACCCTCATCAACGCCCCGCCTGGCACACCCAACCCGAGCGCGCATTCGATCTCCGCGCTCACCGGCCGGGCAATGCAGCCGAAGTGGGGCAGCAACTGGGACGACGACCTGGCCGGCGGCGCCGCGCACGCGGCGGCCGACCCCGACCTGGCCGGCCTCCAGGACCGGGTCCGGCTGGAGTTCGAGCAGGTGTTCATGTTCTACCTGCCGCGCATCTGCGAGCACTGCCTGAACCCATCGTGCGTGGCATCCTGCCCGTCCGGCGCGATGTACAAGCGGGCAGAGGACGGGATCGTGCTCGTCGACCAGGACCGCTGCCGCGGCTGGCGGTTCTGCGTGTCCGGCTGCCCGTACAAGAAGGTGTACTTCAACCACCGCACCGGCAAGGCCGAGAAATGTACGTTCTGCTACCCGCGCGTAGAGGTCGGCCAGCCCACCATCTGCGCGGAGACCTGCGTCGGCCGGCTGCGCTACCTCGGCCTGTTCCTCTACGACGCGGACGCGGTGCTCGCCGCCGCAGCGACCCCGGATCCGCAGGACCTCTACGAGGCGCAGCTTTCTGTGTTCCTCGACCCAGCCGACCCGGCCGTGCAGGACGCGGCGGCACGTCAGGGCATCCCGGCCGACTGGATCGACGCGGCCATCCGTTCGCCGGTGTACGCGCTAGCCGTTCGGCATAAAATCGCCCTTCCGTTGCATCCGGAGTACCGGACCCTGCCGATGGTCTGGTACATCCCGCCGCTGTCGCCGGTCGCCGATGTGGTCCACGCGGCGGGCTACGACGACGCCGACCCCGACCGTGTCTTCGCCACCATCGACGCGCTGCGCATCCCCGTCGAGTACCTGGCCAACCTGTTCACCGCTGGCAACGCGGACACGGTCCGCCAGGTGCTACGCAAGCTCGCCGCGGTCCGCGCCTACATGCGGGCGACCGAACTCGGCCGAGGCGCCGGTCCGGCGCTGGCACCGGCGGGAAGTGCGGCCGCGGCCGACATCGAGGACCTGTACCGGTTGCTGGCCATCGCCAAGTACGAGGACCGCTATGTCATCCCGCCTGCGCACGCGGAGGACGCGGGCCTGCTGGCCGCGCAGCACGAGCAGTTGTTCTGCAGCCTCGACGGCGAGGGTGGCCCCGGCATGGGCGGCAACGGCCCGCCTGGTGCGACTGACGTCGAGGCCTTCCACCCGGCCGCAGGCGCGGGCGAGCAGGGCACCTTCAAAGCCGGCGACGGGCGGGTGCACTTCAACCTGTTCGGCTGGGACGGCAGGGGCAGTTCACCGCACCTTTTCCCGGACCGGGAGACGCCGTGAGCGCGGCCGGCATCAGCCCGTACAAGCTCGCATCGGTACTGCTCCAGTACCCGACGGCGGCGCTGCTCGCCGGGCTCGCCCCGCTCGGTGACGCCGCCGCCGCCACCTCGCCGCGGGCGACCAGGGAGGCGTTCGAGCGGTTCCTCGCGTGGCTGCGCGCCACCCCGTCGGCCGAAGTGGCGCAGCACTACGTAGCCACCTTCGACTTGCGCCGACGCTGCGCCCTGTACCTCACCTACTACCGTTACGGCGACACCCGGCGGCGCGGCATGGCCATGCTGGCGTTCAAGGCCGCCTACCGGTCGGCCCGCTTCGAGCCGTCCGACGGCGAACTGCCCGACTACCTGCCGATGGTGCTGGATTTCGCGGCGCTGGCGCCGCGCGGCGAGGCGCTGCTGCGCAGCCACCGAGCCGACCTCGAGTTGCTGCGCCGCGCGCTGCGGGAGGCGGGCACGCCGTACGCCGACCTGGTCGAGGCGGTGTGCGCGCGGCTGCCCAAGCTGGGACGGCGCGATCTCGAGCTGCTGACCAGGGCATGGGATGGCGGGCCGCCGCGCGAGGAGGTCGGCCTTGAACCGTTCGCCCCGCCCGAGTACCTGGCCGGGCCGGGGGCACGGCGGTGAGCAGCGCGAGCGCCGCGCAAGTGTTCTGGTGGGTGATCCTGCCCTACGTCGCGCTCGGGGTGTTCGTGGTCGGCCACATCTGGCGCTGGCGCTACGACCAGTTCGGCTGGACCAGCCTCTCCACCCAGCTACAGGAACGCCGCCTGCTCAAATGGGGCTCCCCTGTCTTCCACTACGGCACCTTCGCCGCGATCGCCGGCCATGTCATCGGCATCCTGATCCCCGAGGCCTGGACGAGAGCGATCGGCATTCCCGAAAGCGCCTACCGATGGTTTTCCGCCGCCGCCGGAACCCTCGCCGCAATCCTGGTCATCGGCGGTGTCGTCGTGCTCGCCGCGCGCCGCCTGCTCGTCCCCCGGGTCCGGGCCACCACCAGCGCCGTTGACTATGTCACGCTGATCCTGCTGCTGATCGTCATCCTCACCGGCATCGCCCCGACCATCGGGGTCAACTTGATCGGGCACGGCTACGACTACCGGACCACCGTCGCGCCCTGGTTCCGCGGCCTGTTCAGCGGACAGCCCGACGTGACCGCCATCGCTGGGGCACCGATCATTTACCAGGTGCACGCCTCCGGGGCATGGCTCATCTGGGCGCTCTGGCCGTTCAGCCGCCTGGTGCACGCCTGGAGCTATCCGATCTGGTACCTGTGGCGGCCCTACATCGTCTACCGGAGCCGCCAGGCTGTCCAGCCTGCCGAGCCAGGTACCGGCGGCCGCAGATGGCGGAAGATCGGCGTGCCCTACTGACGCTCGACCATGCCACCGGACGCGGCGGCCTCCTCAGGCGTCATCGGTAGCCGTGCCGCGTAGCACCCGAACCAGGCCAGCAGTCGGGGTAGAGGCTGGTATGACATCCATCAGGTGCGCTAGCGTTCGCTGCCCACAGGCCCGAGCCGCCGGGCCGGGACAGAGCGCCGCACGGGGGCACCGCGGTGTTGGTTCTGGTCTTCCTTTTCCCTAGCGGATGACCCGCGCGCCTGCACCCCGCCGTCCGGGGTCGGTGACCGGCTCCGGATAGCCGAGCCGGCGGATAGCCGAGCCGGCGGATAACCGAGCCGGCGGATAACCGAGCCGGCGGATAACCGAGCCGGCGGCCGGGCGGCACAGCTCTACCCGCGTTGTATTACATAGAGTAAGATGCCTAATACTTAATGTTGCAAATCGCATGGGGCGTCGGC
>CAWGAE010000030.1:0-163439 GCA_963820395.1 uncultured Actinomycetota bacterium
TCCCGGTACTGCGTGATCGCGAAGGCGGCCCTGCGTGCCACCGCCCGCCCGGTCTGCCGGGCATTCATCGACGCGATGGCGGTCTACGGGCTGCCTTAGGAGGTGCCGCCGGTAACGGGAAGGTGTTCACCGGCCGGTTCCACAAGCCGGGCGTGCCGGTGGAGGTGCTGTCCGGCCGGATCTGCCGGGAGAACGGGATCACCCACCGGCTGACCAAGGCCCGCTCTGCCGACGACCACCGGGAAGATCGAGCGGCTGCCCCAGACCATGCAAGATGGGCTGCTCGATGTGCGTGGCCCGTTCCAGGAGCATCGAGGCGCTGCAGGCAGCCCTGGACGCCTGGCGGGCCGAGTACAACAGGAGCCGACCGCACCAGTCGCTGTCGATGGGCTTCCCCGCCGACCGGTTCACGCCTTCGGTGTCGCCGCTGGGGCTGCGGGTGCCTGCCCAGCTGGCGCCCAGCACGCTCGGGCCGGCGGCCGCCAGGCCCTGCCTGCGATGTCCCGCAGCCCTGGGTGCCTGCCGTGAACACGGCTCCGGAGCCTCCCGCCGAGGCGGAGTGCCCAGCTGGTGTGGCCGTGGAGTCCGACCGGGTGGTGCCCCCGTCGGGGAACTGTGGATCAGCGGCCAGCAGATCTGGCTCGGCCCCGCGCCGGCCGGGCGGCAGGTCACCATCTGGGCCGACCAGGCCAGCGTGCACGTGCTGCTGGACGGCGCCCGGATCAAGATCCTGCCGTCCCGGCTCGCAGTGGTCAGTGCGGGCGGGGCAGGAACACCACCAGCCGTCGCCGGGGTTGTGGCCAGGCGGTAGATTTCGCCGTCGCCACGGCATGCGGCGGTGACGTGGTCACCGGACACGCCGGTCACCAGCAGGCGTCCTTCGGCGAGGTAGCGGCGGGCCTTGGCGACGGCGTCCTCGCGGCTCATGCGGCCGGGTCCTGTGCGGATTTCGTGGCTGGGATGAGCTGACCTGTGGTGTGGTCGAGCAGGAGTTCGCGGACCGCCCCGGGGGGCAGAGGGCCAGAGGGCCGGGCTGTGTCCCCTACAGCAGGTTCGGCACCCTGGCCTTCTGCCCTTGTCGCGGTGTCACGGCCGGGCACCCTGGCTCTGACCATTGGCGCTCTGGGGCGTCTCGCCAACCGGGGGCAGAGTGCCAGGGGGCCAAGCTGTGTCTCTTGGGCCGTCGCTGGCACGCTGGCACTCTGCCCTGGTCGGGGCGTTTGGCTCTGGCGCTCTGGCATCGCGGTTGGCACCCTGCCCAAGATCCTCCAGGTCGCCTTGGTACTCAGGCAGGCATATCCACCATTCATTCGCCGGTGGGCCGTCCGCCAATTCCTTGCGTCTTGACTCTTTTCCTCGGCCCGGTCGCCTTCTGTGCAGCTTTGATGTGCAGGTCGCGACGGGCACGCTTCAGTGTGCGCTGGCTGATGCCATGGAGCTCCTTCGCCTCTTCCTCGACATCCCTGGAGCGCCGGGGGCCGCTAGCGAGCGCTTCGCGCAGGAAGTTTTCAGCGGTGACCTTCTCGTGTTGTCCTCGGCGGTTCCTTGACCACCGAGGATGTCCTGGACGCTGCGTTCCGACTCGCCATCAAGGACGAACCGCCCGACCTTCGCGTCACCTTTCGTGGTCGGGACGATGGCCTCGATCATCCGGTAGGCGAGGGATCGCAGCCCTCGGCCAAGGGAGTTCTTCGTCTGGGTGATGACGCCGATGGTGTCGTCGTCCTCGTCCGTAGCGAACGCGAAGATGAAGCGGGCCACGTCCTTGAACGCCCCCGAACCGGTGATCAGGGATGAGGCGTCTGTCCCGGCCGATTTGCTGAAGTGCGCGATGCCCATGATCAGCGCGCCTGTGCGGTCGGCGATCCCGGCGAGCGGGTCGAGTGCCCGCCGGACCTGCCGGTTGACGTGCGTATCAAGGGTGTCGCTGATGGCTGACATCAGCGGGTCCAGCACGACGAGCGCCACGTCGTACTTTGTGATGCCATCCTCGAGCAGCTTGTTGTCGGCCGGAAGGCTGAGGCTGACCGCCTCGTCCTCGATAGTCCTCACCTCGGCCCGGTAGACGCGGGTGAGGTCGGCGCCGGCCGCCATGAGCCGGGGCACGATCGTGTGCTTCCAGGAGTCCTCAACGGCGACGTAGATCACCGCGCGCGGGCGGCCGTGGAATGCGCCGGGCAGGGTGCCGATTGTGACCCTGGCGGCCTGCCATATCGCGAACGAGCTTTTACCGGTGCCCTCCCGGCCGGCGGTCAGGCCCAGCGATCCTGCGGGGATACGCCCGTGGCCGTTGTCCTCCCACGCCCACACGACAGGCTCGGGTTCGATCTCCGACGCCGGGGTGGGATAAGCCTGCGCCGGGGCGCGGTCTCGCCCGGTTTACCCGCTCCTCAGGGGCGTGTTCTTGGTTGTCGTCCGGCACGCCCGCCTTGCGCCGGATCTCGGCCGCCTGCTTGCGCGTTTCCCGCCGTCCAGTCATGCCGCGCCCCCGAGCCGGTCGCCGCGGAGCGCCGATGCGATGGTGCGCTCGGATCCCCGCTCGGTGAGGCCGACGCAGATGGCGGCCTCACCAGGCAGGCGTGGACCTGCCCGGACGTGATCTGCCCCGCGGCGACCATCTCCGCCGCACGGCTCGCTGCCCAGAACAACGTGTTGTTCCGCTGGGTGACGCGGGCACTGAGGACCGTGGCGATGAGCGAGTCGAACCGGGCGGCCACCCGTTCGCTGAGGCCGCGCGCCGCGTTGACGGATGCGCTTTCTGGTGTTGACCGGGGCGGGTCGGCGAGGCCGGTGAGCCATTCCGGGAGCGGCACCGGGGGGCTGCCGTCGATAATCTCGTACGCTTTGCCACCCTTGACGATCGCGGCGCCAGCGGGTTGTCCGCGTAGGCACGCTCGTCAATCACCGAGCCTGCGGCGAGCACGTACCCGCCGCCGCCACGCACGTCGATCATCGGACCGGTCTTGCCCGCGCTATTGCGGATCTCCCGCCCACTGACCGCCTGGAAGTACAGATGCCACCCGCCCAAGGGGGTGCGCACGGTGAACGTGCACGGCCAGGGCTGCCCGGCGCGCTCGCACAGGACGGCGAGCACGTCCAGGCCGTTGACGACGCCGGGTATGCGCCAGTCTGGTGGGCAGTTCCCCGCCGTGTTCAGCGGTGTCCAGGTCGAGGACAACCAGGCGGGACGGCCCGCAGGCGACACCAACGTTGTGGCGGTCTGATGGCCAGTACAGGGCTACCCGCTCCGGGTCAGCGCAGGCGCGTGCCTCCCAGCGGTCCACCGCCGGCCGTTTGCCTCGTGGGAGGCACGGGAACACCGCCCAGCCGCGCCGGGCCGCTGCCGCCGCGGCGCCCAGGGCGTTCACGACGCCTGCCCATATACACGCGCCACCATGATCTCAACCGCGTGGCCGCAGGATGCGCGCCGCACGCCCGGGACAGTCTCAAGGTCACGGGCCCGGCCGAGCTGGAAGGTACCGCACAGCCGGCATCGATGGGCGTACCACCACCAGCGACGGCGGCCGGATGGCGTGTAAAGCGACACTGGGGTCAGCGGGGTTGCTTTGCGGCCGTGGCGTCGTGCCTGCACAGTAAGGCCACGGTCGTCTATGATGGCCTTGGTGTAAGTAGTGGCGGTGGAGGCCGCTGAACTTTCGGATCGGCCCGGCTGGTGTGGTGAACCGGCTGGGCTGATTCTGTTATCGGGGGAACGGGACGCCCGCGGCACACGCCTCCTGTGCGGTCTCGGGTACCTGGGGTGAGCGGCTAGGCCGCGGGTCGTCTTGCGCATCACTTCCCCAAGCGTTCGTGGTTGGGGACATCAGGTGCAGGGACACGTGGTCACGCCGCGGTTGGGCCGGGCGCGGGCTTCTGTTCGGCAAGCTCGCGGTCGTACCGCTCGACCTCGCTAAGCGGGTACAGGACCGTCGTGCCGGCCTTGACCCCCTTGGGCCCGATCCCCTTGTGCCGCCAGTAGCGGATGGTCCCAACCGGTTTGCGGTAGTGGGCCGCGACCTCTTCCACGGTCATGTACTGAGTCGTTGGTTTTGCCATCGCTGCACTCCTGGCATGTCACTGTGGTAATCGCAGTATGGACGGTACCATGCCACTGTTGACTGCTGCGGGTTAAGCAGTACGGTGTGACATGTGCAGGACGTCGAGGAAACATTCGCCCAGCGCCTGAAGGAGCTGCGCGAGTCAATGAAGCTCAGCCAGGCCCGGCTCGCCGCACTTCTCGCGCAGCGCGGCACCATCGACCTGGACCCGACCGCGATCACCCGCATCGAGCGCCGCCAGCGGGGGGTTGGGCTTCGGGAAGCTGTCGCAATCGCCGACGTCCTGGGCGTGCGCCTCACGGACCTGTGCCGACGCTCCAGTGAGGACGAGGACATCGCGGCGCTGAGGCTCGCGCTGGCCGAGGCGGAGAAGGAGCAGGCGGAGGCTTTCGCCGTCAATTACGCGTCCAAGGCCCGCGCCGACGAGGCCGGTGCCAGGATCACAGACCTCCGGGAAAGGCTCGCCGAAGCGCTCGAGAAAGTCGTACCCGGTGAACCGGGTGCTCTCGAGCCGCCCGGCCGTCCCCCGATCCTCAGGCTCCAGCCCCGCGGCCGCGAGGATGTCCGCACCGTGGCGGGCATGTTCCGCGCGGGCAACGTCGTCGAGGTCGATCTGAGCAAGCTGGGCAGCGGGGACCGTAATCTCTTGCTCGCGTTCGCCGCTGGGATGATGTACGGGCGCCTGGGTGCCATCGAAACGGTGGACAGGAACTGCTACCGGCTTAACCCGGACTCGCTGGCCCCTACCTGGCCAGAGGCCGGCCTTGAGACGGTGGTGCCCGATGGCCTCTCGTGAGGACCGCTGGCAGAAGACGGTCACCGGCCCGGACGGCAAGCCCGCCAGGGTGCGGACCGCCCGGTGGGGCAAAGGCAGCCGCTACCGCGTTCACTACGTCGACCCGGACGGGCGGCAGCGGAACAAGAGCTTCGATCGCGCGGTCGACGCGGACCGGTTCGAAGCCATCGTCGAGGCCGACATCCTGCGCGGCACTTACATCGACCCGGACGCCGGGCGGATCACGTTCAGGAGCTACGCCGAACAGGTGATCAGCGACCGGACCCTGGATGAGGGCACGCGGGAGCTGATGCGCCGCAGGCTGGCCAAGCACGTTTACCCAGTGATCGGCGGCAAGCTGCTCGGTCAGCTTGCCCGCTCCCCCAGTCTCATCCAGGCGCTGATCGCCCGGCTGCGCAATGACATGGCGGACTCGAGCGCGCAGGTGCTGATGACCTACGTGGGCACCGTGTTCAACTGCGCGGTCGCTGACGAGAGGATCACCCGGAACCCTTGCAAGGCGCCATCAGTCACCCTGCCCAGGCCCGCCAAGCGAAAGATCGTCCCGTGGACGGCTGACCAGGTGGCAACGGTCCGCGCCGCGATGCCGCCCAGCTGCCGGGCGATGGCCGACGCTGGTGCCGGGCTTGGCCTGCGCTACGGGGAGGCGATAGCGCTGTCCCCGGACGATGCCGACTGGCTACGGGGGGTCGTTCATGTTCGCCGCCAGATCCACCTCGTCTGCGACAGGCTCGTGTTCGGCCCGCCGAAGGGGAGGAAGGAGCGCGATGTGCCGCTGGCGCAGTCCGTGAAGCTCGCGCTCGCCGGCAGCCTCCGCCAGTTCCCCGCTGTGGCGGTGACGCTGCCGTGGCGCGTGCCGGACGGCGACCCGGTGACAGTTCCGCTTATCTTCACGCGGTCGCGCGGCAGGGCGTGGATGCCGGAGCGGTTCAACGAGCATGTCTGGCGGCCGGCGCGCCGCGCGGCGGGGATACCGGACACCCGCGACAACGGGTTCCACGCGCTGAGGCATTTCTTCGCAAGCACGCTGCTGCATAACGGCGAGTCCATAAAGGCCGTGCAGATGTGGCTCGGCCATGCGTCGGCGCGGACGACGCTCGACTTGTACGGGCACATGATGCCGGGCAGTGAGGACCGGACGCGGGGCATCATCGATGCGGCGCTGTCCGCCGCGGATTGCCCGGACGTTGCCCGCGACGGTGGCAAGTAGCCATGTGCGCAGGTAGGACGCTATCTCCGGCGGGTACGACCAGTAACGGCCGTTTTCGACGCGGAGCGCCTCACGTACCTCGACGCCGGCCTCGCTAAGCCGCGCACGAAACTCCTCCGCGATCGGGGTGACGAGGGCGCGAGGACCGTAGCCAGTGACGATCGCCACGGTGACATGCTGGTTCACGAGCACTGCGGTCGCGTGTTCCGCTATCTCACGCGCATACCCAGCCTCCGGCGGATCAGGCAGGTCGTACCGGAAGCTGACGTGGACCCGGTCGTGGGGCGGGCGCGCGCCGATCACGACAAGGCTGCGGGTCGGGTGGAAGCCAATCAGGTAGGGCACGGCCGCAAGGATCTCGGCCGGAGAGCCGACCCTGACCGGCGGCTGGCCCGGGCTATTCGACTGATCCGGCGGGATGAGCCGGGGCTGCGCTCCGGTGGACGATGAATGGCGTTTCATGCCACCCAGCGTGCGCGGTAGGGCAATTTGCCGGTAGAGGAGAACACGGTTCTGTGGACAACGGAATTATCCACCGATTTATCCACAGGGTCATCCACAGGCGATGAACCGAGCTTGACCCGAAGGTCCTTCCTGCGCTTTATTGGGAGTTAACACCTGAATAGCTTGCCACGCTACAAAAAGATGCGCCAGTAAAGACATCGTAGCTGCAGAAAACCAGTTCACGTGATGGGTGTGGCGAATAGGCAGGAAGGGTTCCCGGGAAACCGCTCCGCGGGTTTCTCGTGCCGATCAGCGCTGCAGGTCCAGGCCCATCCGGCCCGTTAGCTAGTTCCACTCTGCTAACTGCATCTTTAGGGAACCGAACCACGAGGTGCCGCGGATTAGCCCAGAGCGGGCCTCACCCCAGAGTGGGCGTCACCCCAGATCTGGCGTCACCTGAAAGCTGCCTCATCCCAAGACCAAATCGGGTTGCCCGAAGCGGGGTTACCCCCAGAGGTACCGATGCGTAGTCAGAGAGCCACGCCCAGTACGGCGTCCACTGTGTCCCGTATCAGCGCTGGCGCATCCGGGGCCGAGGACACCCGCGGCGCAGCGTCAAGCGCCGCGTCCGCCCACTCATCCACGGCCGCGAGCGCCCCTGGCGCGTCCAAGTCATCGGCCATCCGCGCGCGCACCAGGGCGAGTACAGGCTGAGCCGGCGGCCCCGCAGGTGCCAGGACCGCGCGACGCCAGCGGGCGAGCCGCGCTGACGCATCCGCCAAGCCTGCGACGGTCCAGTCCCAATCGGACCGGTAATGATGGGCCAGCAGCGCGAGCCGCACCGCCATCGGATCTTCGCCCGCGGCACGCAGCGCCGAGACGAAGACCAGGTTCCCAAGTGACTTGGACATTTTCTCGCCACTTAGCCGCACCATTCCCGCGTGCGTGTACACACGGGCGAACGCGGCTGGATCCGCCGAGGCCACCCGCGCATGCGACGCGCTCAGCTCATGGTGGGGGAACACCAGATCCCTGCCGCCAGCCTGGACATCGAACCGCATCCCGAGGAACCTCGACGCGATCGCGGCGCACTCGATATGCCAGCCAGGCCTGCCTGGCCCGAACGCGGACGGCCACGACGGCTCCCCGGGCCGCCGCCCGACCCACACAAGGCAGTCGAGCGGATCCTTCTTTCCCGGACGCCCGGGGTCGCCACCGCGCTCCGCGAACAGCCGGAGCATCTCCTCGGGCGCGAGCCCCGACAGCAACCCGAACGACGTATCCGCGGATCGCGCGAAATATACGTCGGCCTCAAGCTCGTACAGGGCGCCCCGCTCCGCCAGCCGCCTGGTCATCGCCTCAATTAGCGGCAGCGCCTCCACCGCGCCGATCAAGTGTGCGGGCGGCAGGACCCGGAGCGCCTCCATGTCGAGCCGGAACCGCGTGATTTCTGAGTCGGCGAGCGCACGCCAGTCCACCCCGTCTCGCGCGGCGCGCTCGAGCAGAGGATCATCCACATCGGTCACGTTCTGCACATACAGCACGTCGTGGCCGGCGTCCCGCCACGCGCGTACCAGCAAATCCCAGGCGGTGTACGTCGCGGCATGCCCGACATGCGTCGCATCGTACGGCGTGATACCGCACGCGTACATCCGTGCGGTGTGTCCCTCAGCTGCGGTGGCAAGCGCGCCGCTCGCCGTGTTGGCCAGCCGGGGCTCCGGGCCGCGTCCTGGCAGGTCGGGGAGGCTGACGGCACGCCACGATTCCATGCAAGCCAGGCTATCCTGACCCCCGCACGTGAGCTGGCGAGCGATCGTGGGCCACACCGCGCGGCCGTTAAGAAGTTCGATCATCGAAGCGTTCGCAGGCGCGCGCTCGGCACTCGTGGCTGCCCAAACGCGGCGACTAGCACGATCAGCCACGGCTCACGCCGCGGGGCAGACATGAACGTGAGCCGGACCGGCAGGCCCCCGCACCTCCCCGCGGGCAGGGCTGCACGGCACCGTTGCCGTTCCGAGCCGTCCTACCTACCTGGCTATGGAAGCGCGGATAGGACCGCTGGACATCGTGGCGGCCGCGGACCGCCCGGACTTGCTCGCGACCCCAGTCGCTGCCGCCCTGGCCGACTGGAAGAACGCGGTGCCTGCCACCGTGATCGGTGTCGCGGAAATCGATCCCGAGCTCGCAGACACCGCGGCTTTCTGCGAGCGCTACGGGATCGCCCTGAGCGAATCCGCCAACTGCGTCGTGGTCACCGGGCGCCGCGGTGGTCAGACGAGGCTGGCGGCATGCGTCGTGCTCGCCACCGCGAGAGCGGACGTCAACGACCTGGTCGGGAGGCAGCTTGACGCCCGAAGGTGTCCCGGGATGCCGCCGCCGATGGTGCCGTCAGCGCCGCAGTTCGTCGCGTAGCTGGGCGTCGTGGTGATGAGGCCGAGCGTGGGCTTCCGAGTGACCGGCGCCCTGCCCGATCTTGTGAGCACGAACAGCGAGGCGGTCGCGCCCAGGTCGAGCGCCGTTGAAGGAACGCGGTCGCAACGGTGTTCCCCACCAGGGGTGCGCCGGCCACCGCGACCATTTCGGCCGGGCGGCTCCCCTGCCCGGCAATGCTGGATCAACCTGATGTGCGGGACGGCCGCTTTTCGCTCCCGGCAGCCGGGACGAGCGCGGACCAGCCCGGCGGCATGGCTTACGGCAGCCAAGAGACACGGCCATGCAACGCGGCGTAGCCGACGAACCCGACTGAGTCGATGAGTGTATGCGCAATGATCATCGGCATCACCCGGCCCCAGCGGCGGTAAAGGTAGCCGAAGATAACGCCCATCGCTGCGTTGCCTACGAAGCCCCCGAACCCCTGATACAGGTGGTAGGAGCCGCGCACGAGCGCGCTTGCCACGATGGCTCGCCCCGCTGGCCAGCCAAGCTGGTCAAGCCGATGCAGAAGATAGCCGAGGACGACCGATTCCTCCAGGATGCCGTTCTGCGCGGCGGAGGCAATCAGCACCGGGATCCGCCACCACACCGCAGGTAGCTGCTCCGGCACGACGTTGAGGCTGATCCCGATGCGGAACGCAACCAGATAGACCAGCAGGCCGCTCCCGCCGATCACCGCCGCCAGCACCATCCCGCGTACGACATCGGTACCCGGCGTGCGCAGGTCCAGGCCGATCGACGAGACTGATTCGCCGGACCGGGCCAGCAGGTAGATGACGAGCGCCACCGGCGCGAGCGAAAGGGTGATGTTCGTCACCTGCAGCGCCAGATCGAGCCATGGGCGGCCCGGCGCGAGCGAGCCGTTCAGCACCGCGTGCTGCTGGCGTAGGGCCGAGGGCCCGGTCAGCGAGCCGATCAACTCGACTAGGGCCGTAACGCCGCTCGCGCCGAGTGAGACCGCGAAGACGACGAGGACCTCCCAGCCGACAAGCCGACGGCCGACCGTGGACGTGCCCACCTCGACAGTCGCCATCGCCCGCTGGTCGCCGTCGTCCTCCCCCTCGCCCACCCCAGGACTCTAGCCGGGGTCACCGGGATCTGTTGCGTCAGAGGCTGCTGTGGTCTTTGATACGACGCACTGCGCTGATCCCGGTCCCGCCGCCAGGCTCGGTCGAAGCCGTCGGTGCCGCTGCGCTGAACGGGTTTCGCCTCCCCGTTGACCGCCGTTCGGCTCGATGGTCGCAAAGGGATTGGCTGGGCGAATGCGAGGCGGAGGTGGAAGCCTTCGGCGCCGGTCCCCCGCGAAGGTTGGCGACTTCCTCGACCGTCACCGGCGCTGGGTTGCCCGCGCTTGACCGCCGACAGGGGCCGCAGGGGTCCCCGGGGTCAAGACCGGGTGGCGCGCTCGACCAGGGTGCCGATCGCCGGCCGTCCTTGCCGATGATCAAGTCGCCTTCCAATGGCCGGGGACCGCCCGGTCGGCGGCCTCAGCCGACCGTTCGCTGATCATGATTATGTCCTTGATCCGCCCCTGCCGCTGATCGGCCTTGCGCCGCGGCCTGCGCAGCGCCGCCCGGTGCGCAGGCACGTCGCCGGCCGCGGCGCAGCGCGCCCGCCTTCCACGTGCGCCGTCCCCGCGCGCGGGCCGCTGCCTGCGCCAGCACGCGCACCCATCGGCCGCTACCTCGATGCTGACCCCGCCATCGGTGCCCGCGCCGCCGCTTGAGCACCCGCGCCCGGAGCCTGAAGGACGCTAACTGCCCTGGGACCCTCGACCATGATCCCTACCGGTGTTAACCAAGCGGCGAATAGCGCAGGATAGTTAACACAATCGCGGATCATGCCCTCGTCCGACATCCTCGGTGCACGCGGCTCTGCGCTACCTAGCGGTCATCATCTGCGCTGACGCGGCCACCGTCCGCGAATCCCGGCCGCCCGCGCCGCCCGCCCTCACCGCCCGCTGGGAGCGGACCGAGCGTGATGCCGGCGCGGACCGGGCCTGATGCCGGCGCGGACCCGAATCCGCGACGCTGCAGCTTGCCAGCTATCCCGCCACGCTCGAGCCGACGCGCGATCCGCCAGGCGCCCGAGCCAGCGCGATGTGGGAGCGGACGCGATCCGCAGACCCGGCGCGATCCGCAGACCCGGCGCGATCCGCAGACCCGGCGCGATCCGCAGACCCGGCGCGATCCGCACGCCCGGCGCGATCCGCACGCCGGGACCGGCGCGATCCGCGACGACAGAGCGCAGGTTTTTGACAACGTTGTCTAGAAATGCTTGGGTGAGCTACGGTCACTTCTGGCAACGTTTCAGTAACCCAACGCAAACACTGCCGGGACTCGTGGCGCCGTCGGCGCCTCGGGTCTGGCCACCCCGGTTTCCCCAGGATCGAAGGGCGGCTTTCGTGGTGCGTCATCGCCGAAGAATCCTCATTCATGCGCTTGTGACCATGGCCGGCGCGCTCAGTAACGTGGTCACAGCGGGCGTCAGCTCAGCTTCCGCCCTGAGTCCGGTGAACGATCCCGCCTCGCTGGTCAATCCGTTCGTTGGCACGTCCGGATCTGTCAACGTGTTCCCTGGCCCGGACATGCCGTTCGGAATGATGCAGTGGAGTCCGGATACCTCCTCCAACCGACCGGACGGTGGCGGATACGAGTACGACGACACCAGCCTCAGCGGCTTTAGCCTCACCCACATTAGCGGTCCTGGGTGCAGAGCCTACGGCGACGTGCCGATCCTGCCGACGGTCGGACACATCGGCACCTCCCCCAGCGCCGCGACGGCAACGTTCTCGCACGCAAGCGAGTCTGCCCGGGCTGGCGACTACTCCGTCACGCTGGGAAATGGCGTCACCGTGAACCTCACCGACGCCACCCGCGCGGGCATCGGCACGTTCAACTTCCCGGCCAGCACGCAGGCGAACCTGCTGCTCAAGCTGACCCGAAGCGAGGACCTGGTCGACGGCACCAGCGCCCAGATCATCGGAAGCAACGAGGTCAGCGGATCGGTGACAGCCGGGCATTTCTGCGGCGCGCCGAGCAGCTGGGAGCGCGACTACACCCTCCATTTCGACGTTCGCTTCGATCATCCGTTTACCGCGAGCGGCTCCTGGGGCGGCACCAGGACCTCGGCCATCACGCCTGGGAAACGGCAAATCACTCAGCGTACGACGCGGCACCCTGCAGCATCGGCACCAGGGCCGACGGAGCCAGCGCCACCGTCCACCAGGGTGTTCGCCGGCACCAAGCCGCGATTCACAGTGCGGCAGGAGACGTCGCCCACGACCCACGGCATTGCCCCGCAGACCGCATCGGGGGTAACGAACCCCGGCGGCGTCTACCTCACCTTCGACACAACAAAGCACCAGACCATCACGGCCAAGGTGGGGATCTCCTTCACCAGCGACGCCGGGGCCAGCGCGAACCTGAAGGCGGAGATACCCAGCTGGAACTTCGGCCGGGTCAGGCAGGCCAACCACACCGCGTGGAACCGGGTCCTCAGACGGATTCAGATCTACGGCGGTTCACAGGTGCAGCGGGTGCAGTTCTACACCGCGTTTTACCACTCGCTGCTGCACCCGAACGTCATCAGCGACGAGACCGGCCAGTACATGGGCTTCGACGGGCGCGTGCAGGCGGCCAGTCCCGGCCACGCCGAATACGCCAACTACTCAGGCTGGGATATCTACCGCAGCCAGGTTCAGCTCGCCGCCATGGTCGCTCCGCGGCAGACCAGTGACTCGATCAGGTCGATGCTTGACGACTACGAGCAGACCGGCATGCTGCCCAAGTGGAACCTCGGCGGCGGCGAGTCGTATGTCATGGTCGGCGACCCGGCTGACCCGATCATTGTGGACGCGTACGCGTTCGGCGCACGTGGCTTCGACACCGCTGAAGCACTCAAGGCGATGATCACCGAGGCAACCCGGCCGAACAACATCCGTCCTGGCCTTGCCGAGCTGCAACGGTACGGCTACCTACCGTATGACCACTCCTACAGCTGCTGCAACCCCTATGGCCCGGTCTCGACCCAGCTCGAGTACGACACCGCCGACTACGCAATCGCGGCGCTCGCCAAAGCGACCGGCGACACCGCGGATTACACCAAGCTGGCCACGATGGCGCAGAGCTGGCAGAACGTCTTCGACACCGCCACCGGCCACATGCGGGCGAGACTGGCCAGCGGCCAGTGGCTTGGCGGGTTCACCCCCGGCACCAGGTCCGGATTCGTCGAAGGCACATCGGCGCAGTACACGCCCATGGTGCCGTTCAACCTGCGGGCGCTGATCAGCGCACGAGGCGGCGATCAGGCATGGATCAGCTACCTGAACAGCCTGCTCTCCAACATCACCAAGCCCGGTCGCACCAACGCCAACCTGAGCAACGAGCCGAGCCTGGAGATCCCGTGGGAGTACGACTACGCGGGTGCGCCGTACCTGGCGGAGCGGACAGTCCGCGAAGTGCAGCAGGATCTCTACGCGGACGCGCCGGTCGGCCAGTTTGGTAACGACGACCTCGGCGCGATGAGTTCCTGGTACGTCTGGTCCGAGCTGGGCTTCTACCCGGAGACCCCGGGCACGACGACGCTGGTGCTCGGCAGCCCGGTGTTCCGGAAGACCGTCGTGCACCCGGCCGACGGCGCCGCGATCACAATCAACGCGCCAGGGGCGCGGGCCGCGGCGCCGTATGTGCGAGGGTCTCACCCTCAACGGCAAGCCATGGGACAAGGCCTATGTCGACTACCGCGCGCTGGCCAGGGGCGCGACACTCGACTACGACCTGGCCACCACGCCCGACGCCTCCTGGGCGAGCGGCCCTGACGCGGCGCCGCCGTCTGACCCGACGGGTGAGCAGCCCGCCCTCACCTCGGTGACGCCGTCCGGCGGGCTGATCCTGGCACCAGGGTCGCGGGGCAGCACGTCGTTCGACGTCACCAACATAACCGGCCGCAGCCTGACCGTGAGCTGGACGGCAAGCGCGGCGAGCGGCGTTACCGTCAGTCCCGCCAGCGGATCACTTACCGTGCCCGCGAACTCGGCAAGCTCAGCGCCGGTACGGGTCACAGCCGGGCACAATGACGGCGGCTACCCGGTGACCTTCGCCGCGACGACCGGGTCGGGGTCCAGTCTGCGTGGCACGACCCTCACTGCCGACGTCGCCAAGCCCGGCGAGCTCTGGCCCTACTACGACAACGCCGGCATCTCGTCCGACGGTCAGGCCGTCGGCTCTGGTTTCACCTCCCGGTACCTGTACTCGGCGAACGCGCTCGCGGCGGCAGGATTCACGCCAGGCAGCATCGTCACCAAGGGCGGTCTCACCTACACCTGGCCGGACGTCCCGGCCGGCCAACCGGACAACACCGTGGCGGCCGGCCAGACAATCCCGGTGGCGTTCCCCGTGGGCACGACCACAATCGGCCTGCTCGGCAGCGCGAGCGGCGCCGCAGGCTCCGGTGCGACCGGCATCCTGACAGTCAGCTACACCGATGGCACCACCCAGCGGATCCCGGTCGCGTTCAGCGACTGGACCCTCGGGATGGGTGCGTACAAGGTACTGCCGAGCGACACGATCGCGGCGCGGCTGCCGTACCGCAACACCACAAGCGGCGGCGGCCAGACCGTCACCGGGTACGTGTACGCGGTGACGGCGGCCCTGCGGGCTGGCAAGACTGTGGCCAGCGTGACGCTGCCCACCTCGAGCACCCGCACCAGCGGTACTGGCAGCGCCATCCACGTGTTCGCCATCGGCACCGGCTGAGCGGGGGAAGATCGCCGGAACCTTTCACCGATCCCGGCCGGTGACAGCCAAATGATCCCTAACGGCTGCCGCGGTGCGCGCCACCTGCGGGCCAGCGATCCGATCCCGGGGGTCGTCCCGCCGGGGCGGTGCGCTCGCGCTGGCGTTCGAAACAGCGCCGATGCCGCCCAGCTGGGCACATCAGCATCACCGGCGTCAGCTGGGAAGCGGCCACGAAGGTGATCGTTCAGCGCATCGTGCCCGATGGGACGCAACTGCAGCTGAAAACTACGGCGCCACTCGTCAGATCACCTAGCCCGGGCACGGCCAACCGCGTCGAATACCTGTCGCGGAGCCGTGGCCGCGGACAGGTATTCGACATTTTCGGTTGCGGATGCCCGGGATGGACAGCGTCGGCGCGAACGCTGGCGCCGTCCAGGCGCGGCGCCGCCGCGCGCGTGCTCGTGCTCGTGACCTATCCGGACGGCGATCTGCTGGCCGCGATCGAGGCCGGCGGCCAAGCTGTTCAGCAGCGAGGCCACCGTCAAGACCCAACTGCTGCACAGCTACCCAAGCTCGGTGTAAACGATCGTGCCGCGGCGGTCGCCGAGGGCGAACCGGGGAGTGGTCACCCAGGCACCAGGTGATCGCACGGTCTATGCACCGGCCGCGGTGACAATGGCGTCGGTCAGGAAGCCGAGGGCCAGGCCCAGCAGGATGCCCCACGTCGTGATCTCCTTGAGCGCCATGGCGCGTGCCACCGCGAGAAGCTCGATGACGACGTAAAGAATAGAGCCCGCCGCGAGCGCAAGGAATGCGATGGACAGGACGTCGCTGGTAACCTGTTCGCCGACGAGGGTGCCGAGGAACGTCGGGCCGCCGCCGATCAGCCCGAGCAGCGCGAGGCGTCCCCAGGACGGACGGACGTCCGCTGCCGCCAGGGGAGCCACGATCCCGAAGCCCTCGGTGGCGTTGTGCGCGCCGAAACCGATCACGAGCAGCACGGCCAGGCTGAGCTCGCCCGCCGCGGCGGAATTGCCGATCGCCAGGCCTTCACCGAAGTTATGCAAGCCGATGCCCATCGCGATGAGCAGCGACAACTCGGTAGCGGCAGAGCGGGAAACGCCGGTCGGCCTGGTGGCCGCGACGGCGGCTCCCGGGCCCTCGGGCCGCGCCATGCGGGCAGGGGGCGGCGGGCGCGGCGCGCTATCCAGCGGTCGAAGTAGACCAGGCCGATCAAGCCGATCGCGACGCAGCACAGCATCACAGCCCCGTCACGTACCGCTACCGCATAATCGTGCTTGGACAGCGCCGCGTCGACCGGGCTCCACGCGTGGTCGAGCACATCCCAGAGAAGGAAGACCAGGATTCCGATCGCCACAGCGTTGAGCAGCGCCTTAGTCTTGGGCATCGGAGTACGCACCCGGCCGATCGGCAGGCCGAGGAAGATGGTCAGGCCGGCGATGGCGCCGAGCAGCGCGATGCTTCCTGAGGACATGCCCTGGCTCCCAGTCGCGAGGTTACGTTGCGGTAGCTTAGGTTAGCCTAACTAAGGCTAACCTAACAAGGTCCCATCGGGCACGACGGGTGTCACATCGCTCGCCGGGGTACCAGGCGGCAGCCGTTGAGGGCCCCGACGCCGTCGCCCTCGCGTGACGATATCCCGTGTCACCAGCCTGGGCGCGGCGACCGGCTGACTAAACAGCTGCGCGCGGCGGCAGTTTCCCAGGGAGCGGGCGAGCATCCGGGCGGCCACCCATGCGGCGGCAGCTTAGTCTGCGCCGTCCGCCAGGCCGCGGAGCACTCGGGCCCGCGGCGGGGCCGGGAAGTAAGGTGTCCCGCATGCGTATCGGATTCGGCCTGCCGGTGGCGGGCGCGTGGGCACACCCGGAAACCCTCGCCCAGTTCGCCGGGCGCGCCGAAGACCTCGGCTATGACTCGCTGTGGGCCTTTCAGCGGCTGCTCGTGCCGGCCGACGACGAGCCCGCGCCGGTGTACCGTAGCGTGCTCGACCCGCTGATCTCGCTCGGCTTCGCCGCTGCGGGTACGTCGCGGATCCGGCTCGGCGTGTCCATCATCAACATCCCGTTCGTGTCCCCGGCGCTGCTCGCCAAGCAGGCCGCCACCGTCGACGTGCTTTCGGGCGGCAGGCTCGACCTTGGCCTCGGCGTGGGCTGGTCTCCGGTCGAATTCGCGGCAAGCGGCGCGGACACCGCGCGCAGGGGGGCGAGGGCGCAGGAGTTCATCGCCGCGCTGAACACGCTGTGGGCGGACGAAGTCAGCGAGTTCCACGGCGAGTTCTACGAGATCCCGCCGAGCCGGATGGCGCCGAAGCCGGTGCAGCGGCCCGGTCCGCCGGTCCTGCTCGGCGGTGTGGTGCCCGCCGCGCTACGCAGGGCCGGACGGCTCGCGGCCGGCTGGCTGAGCAGCAGCCGCGCCAACCTCGCCACGATCGCCGAGCAGGCTGCGATCGTCCGCCGGGCCGCCGAGGAAGCCGGGCGCGACCCGGCGTCGGTGCGCGTGGTCTGCCGCGGAGTCGTTCAGGCGGGCGCGCTCGTGGAAAGGACAGGCGGGCAGGGGCGCAGGCCGCACGGCCGCGGCTGGCCGGCTCCTACCACCAGATCCGCGAGGATACTGCCTGGCTCGAGACGCAGGGCGTGACAGAAGTGTTCTACGACCTCAACTGGGATCCGCTGATCGGATCGCCCGACACCGACCCAGCGGCCGCCGTCGAGCGCGCCGGGGAGATCCTTGAAGCCCTCGCACCTGGCAGCAGCCCGGTGCCCTGACCCCTACCAGCCGCACTCGGAGGCGTGCGGTCTCGGCAGGGTGACGAAGTAGCCTGCTGGCCTGCTGGCCTGCTGCCCGCCGGCGCCCAGGACGGCGGGACGGGCGGACGGCCGGGATGGTCTCAGTGGATCGCGGTACAATTGCCCGCAATTTACCGCGATCATGGTCATGAGGTCCACCGGAAGCCATCATGGCAGCGGCAACCTAGCGCGGACACCAGCGCGACGGCGCGGCCCACTGCAACCGGGCGGTCCACTGTGACCGGGCGGGCCACTGTGACCGGGCGGGCCACCGTGACCGGCGGGCCACGGTGACCGGGCGACCCGCCGTGACCGGCCGCCCAGTGACCGCGCGGCCCAGCGTAACCGGGCGCCCACGGTGACCGGCGGGCTGAGGATGAGACAGCGCGCTGACCGCTGTCCACCAGCGGAGCGCGCGACCCATCAGCTCCTGCAACTTCTTGCACGCATCGTTGACATCTTCAGCCGATTTGTCAATCAACTGCCCAATCGAGCTGAACCCGCGGCGGCCAGCTCCTGCCCACCCCCGCCCGCCAGGCCGCCGGTGAAGGGCGCGGCCGCGTCGTACCCGTGCTGCGGCACACCGGTCATCACCCCTTTCACTTGCCCTTGCCGATAAGTAAGATCAGCACGGCCAGGATGATCAAGACAATAATCGGATCACTCGGATGCATGATCAGAACTTATCGCGATGCCCAGCCGCAACGTTGCGATGTCCCTGATCCTGTCCCGGCCCTCGGCCGGTTCCGTGACCGGGTCCGCCGCCAGCTACGTGACGAGGTCCTTGACGCCGCCTACGACGTGACCGTGACCGGCGGATGGAGCTGCGCGCGGATGACCGCGCTGGCCGACAGGGTAGGCGTCAGCCGACCGACCCTTTACAAGGAATTCGGCTCGAGGGACGAGGTGGGACGGGCGCTCGTGCTTCGCGAGGCTGCCAGGCTCGTCGAAGGCATGACCGAGGCAAGCGCCGCGATGACGATGTTCCGGATGCGATCCACGCCGCCCTGTCTGATGCGTTGGAGCGCAGCACCGCGAGCCCACTGCTTCGCGCCGTGCTGCCCTGCCTACTGCGGGGCTGCTGGTGACGATAGACCTGCTTCCGATCATCACGGCGCAGTCACGGTCGCTCATCGCCGAGGCGACCGAATTGCTCAGGCGAGTACCTGCGCGCCCAGACCCCCGGGCTCAGCGACGACGACGCCATCGCGAGCGCTCTGGTCCGGCTCACCGCAAGCCATCTGATGCTCCCGCTCGATCCACCCGGACGCACGGCTGAGCGGGTCACCCGCGTCGCCCTCCGCGCGCTCAGGGTGCCATGAACAGCGCCGCCCTGCTGGCTCTGCTTACTCTGGCTGCATGGCGGTGGGCCGGATGGACGCAGGCACGCTCACGGAGGTGCTTGTCATGCACACGAGATTCCAGGAGATCATGACGGGCCAGGCACGGCTGGCCGGCGAGGAGCGGCCACGGCCCGCGCTGCTCGACGCCGCGGCGGACGTTCCCGGGCTGCTGCTGCCCTGGGCTGACGTCGAAGCCGCGCTGGCTGGCCACGTCCGAATCGGCGGCTGGGCCGATGACCCGGGCGCGGCCGGCACCCTGCGCATCGCGCCGGTAACCGCGCGGCGCATCCGCTACCGGCTCGGTTTCACCACCACGACGGGCGCGAGATGCACCTGGACGGCTGGAAGTCGGTGAGCTTCCCGGCTGCTGCATTCGATGACGACGCTGCCCGCCACGATCACGGACGAGACCGGGCACATCGCGGGACGCAGCTCAGGTTCGATTTCCGGCACGCACTCGGCCCGATGTTCGCGAGCTTCCGGGTCGGCCCGGGGTCGCCGGGCGGCCCCGGCGCGCCCAGGTCCGGGCGTACCTGCCGTCCGATGGCGCGGCAAGCCCGGCCGGTCGAGGTCTGGCACGACGCTCACCGATCCTGCGACGGGGACCGGCTGCTGGCTGCACCACGAACTCGTCGCGCCCTCGGCCGGCGCCGAGCCTACGTGCACGGCTGGGCAGCGGTTTTCGACGGCGTGCCGGTCCTGGCCAGGTTCGGACCGGGCCGTGGAGGGGGCCTGCAGCCGACCGCCCGCCGCTGTACACGTTCCCGCGATGGGCATGGGAACGTGAGGGGCTGCCCGGCGCGCAGGTCGTCCCGGTCCCGGCGGCCGCCTGCCACGGGACGCTGCGCTACGGCGACCGTGAGCTCATCCTGACCGGCGCGCCCGGCGCGATCGCACGCAGCTACGGCCACGGCAATCCGCAGCGCTGGGCGTGGCTGCACGCCGACCTCGGCGGCGACGTCTGCGAGGTAGTTGCGGCCACGCCCGCAGCGGCCCCGCGCCGAGCAAGCTGGCGCCGCTGCCCTTTGTACGGCTCCGCACCGGACGGCGAGGGACTGGCCGCCGGGCGACCCGTTGGTGCACGCGGCTCCCGCTGCATCGCCAGGATTGACCTGCCCACCTGGCAGGCGAAGCGGCTCTGGGAACTTGACGGCACCGCGCACGCCGAGGCCGGCGTTCGTGAGTGACCGCGGGCCTGGCCCCGCCGCGGTGGCGGCCCTGCTCGGGATCGATGACCCGGAGGAGGCGCGCCGGGTTGCCGCGCGCGCGGGTGAGGTCGCGGCGCGCCTGCCCGCACCCGCGGGATCGGGGATACGCGCGGCAACCGCTGCCCTCGACATGGCTTCGCGGCTGATCGCGGGTAAGCCGCTGGCCGAGCTTACGCCGCCCGAGCGCGACTGGGTGTGCACGACCGTGGCCAGCCACGGCGGCGGGCCACTGATCAACGCGCTCAAAATGCCGATGCTACTGGCGGCGGGCGCGGAGTGGTTCAACATCGCCGCCGTGAGCGGGACCGCGAGTGCGGATCACGGCACATGCGATACCGGCCCGCCGCCCGGGCCTGATCCGCCGCTAGACTGCACCCCGGCGGCCGAATGGCCGTCCGCAGCGAAAGCGGACGCCGTGGTCATCGGCTCTGGAGCTGGCGGCGCGATGGCGGCACGCACGCTGGCACAGGTCGGGAGCGAGGGTCGTCATCATTGAGGCGGGGCGGCGTTACACGGTGGACGAATTCCGGGAGCGGCCGCCGCTGGACCGGTTCCTTGACCTGTACGGGAGACCTGGGCAAAACGGCCGGAGCGGCCAGGATGGCAACGCAGGCCTGACCGTCGCCCTCGGCCGGCCGCCCATAGTACTGATGTCCGGCCGCGGCGTCGGCGGCACCACGCTGGTGAGCTTCGGCACGTGCCACCGGCCGCCTGCCCGCGTGGTGTCACGCTGGCAGCAGCCGTTCGGGATAAATATGGACGGCTTCGGCGAGCTTCTCGACGAGGTCGAACAGACCCTCCAGGTCGCCACCGCCCGCTCGGCATCCTAGGGAGCAACGGGCTGATCGCGCTGGCGGGGGCCCGCGAGCTTGGCTGGCGGGCCGGGCCGCTGTGGCGCAACGCGCCCGGCTGCAGTGGCTGCTGCGAATGCAACCTCGGCTGCCCGCGGGACGCCACGAACGGCGTCCAGCTGAACGCGCTGCCGCAAGCGTGCGAGGCCGGTCTCCTGGTCGAGGCCACGGCGGGCCCGCCGGGGATGAGCTTGTTCCTGCCGCCGGGGGTGGGCCGCGCGCTCCGCCGCGAACTCGACCGGGCGGACCGGCTGGCGTTCCTCGCCGCCATGATCGCTGACGCGCCTTCCGGATCCGTGCACGGCCGCCGCGGGCCGGTCGTCCGCTACCGCCTAGCCGAGCGGGACGCCGCCAAGCTGCGAACGGCCATCGTGGCGATGGGCAAGGTGCTGCTTGCCGCGGGGGCCAGGGAGGTGCTGAGCGGGCTACCCGGCCGTCCCGCCGCGCGTAACACCGCCGACCTGGCCGCGCTCGCCGCCGCCGCCCCGGCATCCGCCTTGCGTCTGGCCGCCTTCCATCCGACCGGCAGCGCCCGGATGGGCACCGACCCGCAGCGCTGCCCTGTGGATGCCGACGGCTGCGCGGACGCACGGCGTCTGGGTGGCGGAGCATCGGTCCTGCCGACGGCCCTGAGGTAAACCCGCAGCTGACGATCATGGCGATAGCACTCGCGCTGGCCAGCCGCTACTGCTCCTCGCGACCCATGCGGGGAGTTGCCACATGAGGGCGAAGGTGGCGACCGCGGTGATCGCGGCGGTCCTGCTCGTTACGGCGGTGATCCTCGCCGTGCTATTGTCGCGCGGATCTGGCGCGCCGACCAGCGCGACCAATGGGCCAGCGGGGCCGGCCAGCGCGGCCACCGGGCCACCGGCGCCGGCCAGCGCACCGTATCTCGTCACCGTCAGGTGCGACGGCAACGCCTCTGACGCGGCGACTCTGCAGCGCGCGATCAACGGGAGCCCGCGCCGGCGCGGTCATCGACATCAAGGGCGGGACTTGCCTGCTGACTCAGGGAATCTCCCTACCCGGCGACCGGACCTACACCGGCGGCGCCACCACGGGCACTGTACTCAAGCAGGGCGCCCACCTCGCCTACATGCTCGCATCGGCAGCGTACGTGGGCAACTCATCGACGACCGGTACCCCGCTCGCCATCCGCGACCTGACCGTCAGCTGCGACGGATCGGGCGGCACGGACGGGATCATCGTCCTCAACTGGCAAACCGACGTGCAGCACGTGGACGTGTCAGGCTGCGGCGGTTCGGGCATCGTGGACACCAACACGACCGCTAACGGGCAGGCAATAACGAATACCAGCGTCAACAGCCGCTTCGACAACAATCTCATCAGCGGCAGCGGTCAGTACGGGTTCGAGGTGTCCGACAGCGGCAACGCGGTCAGCGACGGCTTCTTGGAAGGCAATCAGATCGCATCCTCCGCGAAGGACGCCATTCACATCGACAACGCGGCCGGCTGGGTCGTCTCGGGCAACCACGTATACGGAGACCACCAGGATGGCATCTACGCCGACCGGCTGTTCGGGACGACGATCTCGGACAACTACGTCGAGGACTTCGGCGCCGGGCAGCACTCTGGGACGTGGTACGGCATCGCCGGAGCGGCTAGCGGCACCGTCGGGTCCGCGATCTCCGGCAACAAGGTCTTCAACATCCGCGGCGAGACGGCAGGCGCGCGGTACATCTACATCGCCGTCCAGGCCGGGGGCGGGCAGGCCGGAGGCGGCACCGGATACGTGTCAGTCACCGGGCAACGTCATCGTCGGCACCGGGCGAGGCGACGTCGGGTTCTTGTTCGGCGGCGGCCCGCAGAAGCTGGTCGTCGCCTCAAGCGGCAACGTGGTCGTCGGCGTCGGAACGCCACGCAAGAACGCTGGTGGCGTGACCGTCACCGGCGGGATATGAGCCGTACACGCACCGGAACCGGCCTGCTGCTGCGCCTGCGACCACAATGACAGGGCACCAGTGACGGCGGCGGCGGTCGATTACAAAACGTCATCGACAGCGGCGTTCCGACATGTGCGCGGACTCACCAGCGGACAGCGCGGCCGCAGCCGGACCATCCGGGTGCGCCGCCTCTGGCCGCGCCAGGCGCGGCGGCCTGCGCAGCGCGCTCCGGACTCGCCCGTAGCGCCGGAGCACCTGGTCAGCGGCACGAAAGAGCTGCGGGCTCTGCTTTACCTGGCGGACGGTCCAGTGCGCGGGAGTACATCGCGCCCAGTGCAGGACCGCGGCCGGCGAGCGGCCGGTGACGATGCCCTCGCCGACAAAGATGTCGGCGCTCTTCAGTGACTCTTTGTAATCTTTGGCGCCCTTGCCGAGATCGATCTGGCGGATGCCCGCGCCCGCCGCCGCCTCGGCCAGGCGCAGGTGCCCCACCAGCCCTGGGGAGTACTTGTGGAAGCGGCGATCATACGCCGGGAACCAGCCGCCGAGGATGCCGTCGAAGCGGAGCCCGAAATGCCCGGCGACCGGCTCACCTCCCGCGTACAGGACGGACAGCAGACTGCTGAAGCCGTCGCCGCGGACGTCGAGCAACGACTCGACACACTCGATGATCCCCGGCTCACCGAAGCGGTCAATACGGCCGGTCCGGCGGAACTGATCCGATTTCCAGGCCATCAGCGTGCGCAGCGCGCCGAGCTCGCGGGAGTCGAGCACGTAGCTGACCTCACCCACGTCCCGGGAAAGCTTGCGCGCCTTATATGAGATTGTCCGGCAGAAGGAGCTGGATCTGACCCGCAGCTTCGCGTGGTAGGCATCAAACCCATCACTCAGATCTATGTAGGGCGAGGGAGCCGAGACCGCCTGATAGCGCTGAAACGGCGCCTGGCCGGGCACCAGATGGTCGAATTCCCATGCCGGGATCCGGCACGCGCGGAGCAGCGCCCGGGGATCCCACTCCGCGCCGGGTGCGTGGACGAGGCCGTGGAAGTCGGTCAGGCCCGCGCCGATCGGCACCCCGGCACCAAGCCGGCCACGCTCGAACGCGAAGAACCCGACCGTCTGCGGACCATCGCTGAGCACAGCGATACGGGCGCGGCTACGGCACCTGCCGACCGCGATCGCGAACTCCGGGCACAGAAACGGATTGGCCAAAGACGGCGTCGCGCGCTGCATGGAATGCCATTCCGCAACCTCGGCCGCTGCCAGCTCACCAGGACGGATTACTGAGATCTGCACCATCTTCGCCCTTCTCCCGCCGCCAGTTCGCACCGCCGGTTTCCTGTCCTTGCCAGCGGGCCCGGAAATGCATCCCCGAGGCGGTGCAGAAGTCAGCCGGGACCAATGTCTGGACCCGCGCGCCACATGCGCGCGAATGAGCCGCCGCGGACAGCCCGCAATGCCAGGATGGCGGCAGCCCCCATAACAGCGGGTGTGTTCACTGGGCGCCATCCTTATCCTTTGGTATCGGCGGCGCAGGCCCCGCGTCGGCCCGGGCTCGGCCATCATGGGCGACCTGGCTTGCCCGGCTCGGGCGATCAGGGCGGTAGCCCGGCTGGCCCGGCCCCTGCGCCCGGCCATCCCTGGCGGCCCGACGGCCGGGCGCAGTGACCGGTGAGCGCAGAACCCGCCTGCGCATTGCGCGCGACCGCCAAGCCCGGGTGAGGTAGGATGACGATCGGCCCGGGGGAACGGAGCGACATCACCACGAACGGCAGCGGATCGTCCCATGCCAGCCAGGCAAGCTCGGTCGAGGTCGCACGGCGGGGTCTGGACGGCACGGAGTATCCGCTGTGGCGGTACGCAAGATACGCGCACGGGTCGATGTTCTCGACGATCATCCGGTGCCCGTTTGCCTGATCGCCGGCGGGGACCGGGCGACCGGTGAGACCGAGGTGAAGCGCCCGCACAACATCAATGCCCGCGGTGTTCTCGAAGAGCCTGAACTGAGCGCCCATCCGCGGGTTGAAATCGACAAGTTTGTACCGGCCGTCGCGCCGGTCGAACCGCCAGTCCAGGTCGGCGATCCCCTGAAAGCCGATCTTCTCGCAGAACCGGCTCGCCAACCCGGCCAGCACCGGATTGGCCACAACATAGGCGCACGCCGTCATCCCGGCGTGCGGCGGCCAGGAGCGGACCTTGACTCCGGTGAACTCGACCAGGCAGCCGGAATCCGCATCGCGGTATAGGTGAACTATCCAGTCTTCCGCGTCCTCCCGCGGCACGTATTCCTGCAGCATCACGCTTGGTGTCTTACCCCAGTCCCGGGCGAGCGCAGAGCAACTCCTCGGCAGAGCTCACCACGGTCGTGCCCGGCACCACGGGCGCACTCCGCCGCACCCAGGCTTCGAGATTCTTCGCCACCACGGGGAAGGTGGCGTGGCGCGCGAAGGCAGCCAGTTCATCTGCCGTCGTGGGGAACGCAGAGTCCGGCGCGGGTACGCCATGCTCGAGGCACAGTTCGTAAAGCCCTCCTTTGTTCGCCAGCTTCCTCGGCAACTCGGCCGGGACCTGCGGAAAGAGGAAGTACTCCGACAGCGTGGCCGCGTGCTCGGCGATGAGCACCGCAGCTTCCTCATCCGTAGGGATGGCGACGGCCTGGCGGCCGATCCGGCGGCCGATGCCGACCAGCGCCTCGACCAACTCCTCCGGGTCTTCCTTGCCCGTCGTCGGCAGCACGAACCGGCCTCTGCAGTATCGGGACGCGGCGGCCGGGGTGGCCCGGTCCTCCGTGACCGCGTGGACGGGAATACCCAGCCGCCCTAACGTTCGGATCGCGCCCACGCCGCCGTGGTGCAAGGGGTACTTGCCGATCTTCACGATCAGCGCCGGGACCCGGCGATCCGCCTCCACCAGCGGCCTAGCCATCCGTCGCACCTCCCGTCTGCACTATCTTCCGAAATGTCACGACAGGATAACGAAGCGCTCGGCCGCGACGACGAGCAGCAGCACAAGAAGGGGTAGCGACGCCAGCGTGAGAATCCGCAAGAGCCGCCGCGAAGCCGGCCGACAGGCCCGCGTGAACTCCCGCGCCAGGAGCACCAGGAGGAGAAGCCCAAAGACGGCGATCCCGACCGGGGTCCACAGGGTCGCCCGGCCTGCCGCGCCGCCCACGCTGACATTCAACGGCCTGGTGGGGGTGCCGCGGCGCCACCGCAGGGCGTATACGACCGCATTACGATCGGCGAAGACGGTATGCACACCGCGAGCCGCGGCCATGTCCGCACGGAACCTGCTGCCCCAGCCAGGCGGATAGCCCGCCGCCTGTTCGAGATAGGTCTCCTGGGTGCTGGTGGTCATCAGGTAGGTGCCCGGACCCAAGCTACGGAGCGTGGCGACAAGTCCTGCGACGCTTGCGGGGTCAGGTGGCGCTTGCGCGGCGATGTAGTCGACCTTCTCGATATCGCGGTACTGCCAGGGCATCTGCGGCGTGTCGTCGGTCTCAGGAGTCGGGCTCAGCCACACGAGCCTGGCTCCCGAGCTGTCATGCGCATACACGTAATTCGCGGCGGTCAACTCACCGGACGGAATCTGCTCGTACGCCTCATTGCCGTAGCGCGCGACGAAGAACGCGAGGACGAGAACGACACCGCAGCCCGCTGCGGCCGGCAGCGCCCGCCAGACGCGGGCCGGCAATCGCGTCGCGGGGAAGAAGAGGCAGGCAGCCAGGATGCACGCGGCGGGCAATGCGAACAGGTAGATGCGCAGAGCGATTTCGCCGCCGTAGTTCTGCACCCCGAACGCCAGGAACGGCACGCATAGCAGCACCAGCGCGACACGATCGTCAATTGCCCGGTGCCGGCGCCGCAGGAAGCCCAGCGCGGCAAGGATCATCACCGCCGCGGCGAGCCCGGTCCGCATATACAGGACGAGCACGTGCACGGACGTGCTGCCGGTCATCCGGCCGGTGATGCTTGTGGAGACGTTGGCACCCAGGTGGCCAAGGCCACCGAAGACGTCCGACAGGTGACCCGACCAGTAGGCGACGGCCGCGAAGCTGACCCAGCCCACCAGGATGACACCGAGCAGCACCGGCAGCCCGGTGAGGGTGCAGCGCCGAGCGAGGACCAGGCCGCTGCAGGCGCCAATGAAGAAGAACGGCGTGAGCTGGTGGCTGGCCGTATCGACCACGAAGATACCAATCAGCAGCCAGAGGAGGATCGCCCGCTCACCGGTGCTGGCCGGGCGGGCTGGCAGTTCGCCCGGCTCGAGGCCGCCGCGCCAGCTGAGATGGGCGAGCCGACGGGTAAGGTGATCCGCTGGTGCGCGCCGGGATGCGCGCCGGGATGGGCTACCAGGCCCGAAGAAGGTCAGCAGGATCCCGACGAACAGCAGGTAGAGCAGGTAGTTGAAGGCCTGCGGCGAGAAGTAGTCCTGGCCAACCCAGTTGCCCACGCAGAAAAGCAGCGCAGCGAACCACTTCGCGCGCCAGGTAACGCGGAGGTTACGCATGATCAGAAACAGCGGTGGCAGGCACAGCAAGTCGATAGTGAGCGGCCACAGCCGGAGCACGGGCAGCAAGTCATGCTTACCGACTATGCCTTCCACCATGGCCACCAGCGCGAAGAACCCGGGCCAGCTGAAGTAGGCGGCGATGCCTGGCGCTGTGTGCCCGGTCCGGCTGATGTAGTCGATGAACCCAGCGATCTGGTAGGCGGTGGCGAACCGTGGCTCGGCCTCGGTTATGACGGTGACCCCGTCCAGGCAGATGACCAGGCCGACGAGCATTAGGCCGAGCATGACCGGGTGAGCCCTGGGGAGGCCGAGCGCGAGGGTGAAGGTGAAGGCCAGCAACCCCACCCCGGCCAGGGATTCGACGGGCAGCACGGAAATGAGCCCAAGGCCATTCATCCGGCTCAGGTCGACGCCGCTTAGCGGCACCAGGAACAGCGCCAGGCCACCCGCCGCGAGCACGAAGAGCGCCGCAGCGGGCGGCCAATCCGACGGCCAGCCCCGCGTCCAGGCTGGCCGCGATGGAGGAGACCCGGTATGCGTTCGGCCGGTCGGCCGGTCGGCGGGCGCGGGCGGCGCAGACCCGCCGTCAGCCGTCCGCGAGTCTCCCGGCGTGAGGCTCAACGGATATCACCATCCGCCACGAGAGGTGCCGGCTGCGAGCGGCCCCCCGCGAATATGCGCCGCAGTCCCGGCGCGACCGCCGCGGCCACGAGCACCTGGCTGGCTAGCACCGCTAGGGCCGCGCCGACGATTCCCACCAGCCCGGTCAATGCGACCGCGAGGCCGAGCACCAGAGCACATCGCACTCCCTGGACAAGAGCGATCAGCGACGTCCTGCTCTGCGCACGCAACGCTCCTAGGTAAATCTCGGTCACGGTCTTGGGCAGTGTAGCGACCGCGAGCAACTCCAGGATCAGCGCCCCGTGTGCAGAATAGCCCGCGCCGAACAGGGCAAGCACCTGCGGCGCGAGCAGCGCGAGGCCGACGGCGATCGGCACCAGGATGAGGATTGCCTTGCGCAGGGCGGCACGGCAGTTCACGGCGAGCGTCCCGGCATCGAACGAGCCCTCCACCGTCAGCGAAGTCGCCATGTTGACGGCGAACAGATCCAGCGTCCCGCCGATGATCCATGCGATGTAGAAATAGGCGTACAGGCCCGGACCAGTACGCATCGCCACCAAAACGGGTACGAGGGTGGTGCTGGCGAGCACGCAGAGAGCACCCGTGTAGTCACCGGCCAGGAACCGGGCGATCTGTTTGCCGGTCGGCGGCGAGCGCTCGGCGGTCGCCCGGGCATGCCGCGGTATGAGCCTGCCGAAGATCAGCAGGTTGATCAGCGGCAGGCTGATCGCCAGCGGCAGCATCCAGGAGATATAAATGCCAACGCGCGGGAGCGCCGCCGCCAGTGCGACCAGCAAGGCAATCTTGACGACGCCGAAAATTCCGTTTTCTATCGGTATCCAGATCGCGCTCCGCAGTCCGACGAGGACGCCGTCCTGAAGAGTGAAGATGCCCCACGTGACCACGCACACGGTGAAGAACAAACCGGCGGTCAGTCCGCTCAGCTGGGCGTACGAAGATCCCCAATGGCTCACGGTGAGCAGGAACGGGACCGCGATAGCCACTGCGGCCAAGGAACTCACCGCATACGTGCGTATCACCAGGCCCGCGGTGCGCTGACCCGATTGCGGGAGGAACCGGCTGAGTGCACCGGTCAGGTTGAGCGCGGTGAGTCCTGACAACAGGTTAATCGCCGCGTACGTGGCCGATGCGCGCCCGACATCCGCGACCGCGTAATGGCGCGCGGCCAGTAACCAGTAGGCCAGACCGAGCAGACCGGTGGTCCCCGTGTTGATCATCAACGCGTAGGCGTTGCGGAAAAGCGGGTCGGCGACCTGTGCACGGAACATCACGTAATAGCCGCGCAGATCGGTCAATTGGCGCCACGACGCGGCCGACCTGCGGAGGGGGCGCTGGATGCGGGACCGCAGACTGCGGGCCGGCCCCTTCCTGATGACGCGGCGCCGCCTGCCGGCAACGTGCCTGGCGACCGAGATGGCCACCGCGCCGCCCCGCCAGACCCCCACGCAAGCCAGCGTCCGAGTGGGAGAGGTCGTTCAGGTGGGATTGCCCAGCCAGGCGGACTGGCTCGCCCTGGTCCTGCGTGGGGCCCCGGTCGCCCGGGGCGCAGCCATGCGCCGCCGTGCTATGCACGTTGCGAAACACCGCCGAGCAGGGCCCTGGCGCGCCGTACCATGGCCCAGCCCTTGGTGAGGGAGTGGTCCTTCAGGTAGATCACTGGCAGCCTGCGGCCACGTACAACCTGGTCGAAGGCCCGAAGCCGGATAGAACGCCTGATCGTCAGCCGAGGCAGGGCAAATGGATCCGGCGCTGGGCCGACGATCATGTTACCGACCGCACATGCATACTCATGACCCGCTTCCTGCACCGCACTGCGGACCCGCGCATTGGAATAGCCGAATGGGTATGCCATGCCCGGTACCGCTCGCCCGAGCCGGTCCTCCAGCAGCGCCTTGCTGCCGCGCAGCTCACGACGCAGGTCAAGGTCGGCTATCTGGTCTAGCTGTGGGTGCCGGTGGCTGTGCGCGCCAATCTCCACTCCGGCGTCCGCCGCCTCGAGAATCTGGCTCCAGCTCAGCATCCGGCCCGGTCTGCGGCCCGCCGAATGCGTCCCCGCATCCTGGATCCAGCCGGTCGTCACGAACACCGTTGCGGTAAACCCATACTTGCGCAGCAGGGGCAGCGCCGCCCGATGGAAATCGGCGAACCCGTCATCGAACGTGAGCACTACCGGCCGGTCCGGCAGCCGACCGGCACCGGTGCTAACCGACGCGGCGGCAGCGGACGCAGTAAGCGTGGTGAAGCCTTCATCGTGCAGATGCGCGAGTTGCGCCGCGAAGGCATCGGGCGGCACCGCCAGCCGACTGGTCGCCTCCGGGCTCGCCGCGATCTGGTGGTACATCAGGATCGGCGCCACCGCTGTCATCGCATTCATCATCTGCCCCTCCCGTCCGCTGATTGGTTGCCGGAGGAACCAGCGGATTCGCCGCACCGCTGCATTAGGCCGACCGTGTAGCCCGCCGTCGTGGCCGCGAGACCGGCCGCGATGGCCCCGGCGCGGCCGAGGCCGGTGGCATGGCCATGGAAAGTGTCGGCCACTCCGCGCACCACGCCTCGAGGCAGTGTCCGGGTCGTATACCGGCGCTCGGACGACAAACCGTCGCCGGCGCCAACGCTGCGGGTGACCAATGCCTTCGAAACTCCCTCCGCATAGCACCTGGCGCGGAAGTACGAGAACCTGCAGCGGGCCTCGGGCACCCGATGCCAGATGACGGCGCGGTTGTCGAAGAGCAGCACCGCACCGCGCACGCGTTGACCCAGCCGGATGCAGAACTCGGTTTCCTCGCAGCCGAGCGGCCGTTTGTGCTGTGACCGTCCGATCCCGCTCTGAAAGCCCCCGACCACTGCGAAGACCTCTCGCCGAAACGACGCGTTGCCACCGAGCACGTTGCGGACAGGTGCACGAGACCGTGGCATGCCAACGTAGGTGCAACCGACCACCCAGTCGAATTCCCCAGGAAACCAGGATGGCCGCTTGGTCTCCCAGAGGGGCAGGGTGAGCCCGCCTACGCCGACCACGCCCGGATCGCCGTAGGAGTCAACAAAGAATCTCAGCCAGTCCGACTCCGCAACCGCGTCGTCGTCGAGGAACGCGACGATCTCACCCCGAGCAATGGCGACGCCGGTGTTCTTGCCGCCCGAGAGTCCTCGGCCTTCGCGGTTCTCCACCACGGTCACATCCGGCAGCGCGGATTTCAGCCGCTCGTACAGGACCGGGTTGTGGTCGACCACGAGGATGATCTCGCGGGCGGCGAGGGTCTGGGCCCGTACGGATGCGACCGCGGCGAGCGTGTCATCCCACCGTTTCTCGGTGTGGGCGCAGATGACGACAGACACATCGGTTACGGCGGACGCATCGGACACGTTGGTCACGGCGGACGAGTTGCCCACGGCTGGCGCGTTGACCGCGACGGACGCATTGGCCGCGGCGGACGAGTCGGGCACGGCTGGCGCGTTGGCCGCGACGGACGCATTCGCCGCGGCGGACGAGTCGGGCACGGCTGGCGCGTTGGCCGCGGCGGACGCATTGGCCGCGGGGGACACGTCATTGGATACCGCCGACGGATGCGGCGCGGTGCGGGGACCTCGAGTTACCCGATCAGCATCCACCGCAGCCGTCCGCGGGCTCTGCTGCCCGCCGGGCCACACCGTCAATGTCCGGTTCACGCGGCCTCGTGCTCGCCTTACGGAACCGCCATGATCGCCGCCGTCTCCAGTCGCAGCCCCGCGACCGGCGCCGAACGGAAGACCGACGGGTGCTTGGCCGCGGCGGCATCGCTCCCGCAGGATCACCTTGAGGATCCGATAGCCGTCCCTGATCGCCCGGAGGTTGCTCGAGCCGTGCAGACGCGAGCGTTCGTAGCTGGGAATCTCCTGGATCCGGAGCCCGGCCTTGGCCGCGCGAATACTCATCAGGGTCTCCACCTCGAACCCGGGACAGTCGATTGCCAGGGTGTCCAGATGCCGCGCCCAGAACGCGTTGTAGCCGTAGCACAGATCCGTGTAGTGGGTGCGGTATATGCGGTTGACCAGGAGGTTGAGAAGCCTGTTCCCGTAACGCCGACCCAGTGTTATGTCGTCACTGCAACCACTGCTCGCGAACCGCGATCCCTTGGCGAAGTCAGCGCCGGCCACCAGTGCGCTGACGAACCGAACAATCTCGCATCCGTCCGTCGAGCCATCTCCGTCAATCGTCACGATGATGTCGCCGCTGCACGCAGCGAAGCCCGCGACAAGTGCGTCTCCTTTGCCGGCACCCTGTTGCTCTACGATCTTGACATCTGGGTAGATCGCGCGGGTCACCGCGACAGTGTCGTCAGTCGAACGGCCGTCCACCAGCACAACCTCGTCCACCCATCGCGGCAGCGTGGCGAAGACATGCGGAATATTGGCCGCCTCGTTCAAGGCCGGTATGACCACGCTGACGCTCGGCGTGATCGCGAGCGCTGCTGAGACGGGCCGATATGGAAGCAATTTGTAGGACCCGTTCACCGACCCCACTTGAATGGCCGAACTGGCATGCTCCGGCGGACTGTACTGCGCGTTACTGTAGTGCCCGTTACTGTCAGCTTGCATAGTCCTATCACCCACAAGACCCCTTCCTCACGTCCCAAAAGCCTCACGTCTTAACTTTTACTCCTCTTGGTCGAGCTTCTTATGCGGAACAAACATGTGACGTGGCATGCGCTCGGGATGTTAAGACTTTGCTAGCTGTTCTCAGCAGCTAGGAATCCTGTATTTTTGGTTCGGCGTATCCCGGTTCCCCTGGGGATCTGGCTAAGAAATTCAAGAATCAATTTTGTGGCAGTCAGGCCATAAACAGGACTCCTCGGTAGGCGCACGAGGCGCAGATCGCGCACTTGCCTAGATGACGCCCGACCCGTCCGTGGGGTTTACGTCCTCGGTGCGCCCAACCGGCAGCGACTCGCCTGACCGGAGAGTTGCTACATAACGTCATCAGTAAACTTCTTTAAGTTAGCAACCTTAATAACTGTAAGAATACAGACGATTACTCTAAGTTAGAAAACATCTTTGCTTGCGTTGAGGCTGCGAAATTACTTCGCTCAACGACACGGTCTGCGCAGCGCATCGTGAACGCCTGGAGCCGTAGAGGTTGTGCATGCGACGGTGATCACCACCCGGTAAACCTGGCAAGATCGACCCCGGCCGTCTCCATTTGCTCCGCCGACTCACGCAGCGCTTCCGCCACCAGCGAGCACATGGACCCTAGTGCCACCCTAGTGCGAGCCTATTCAAACCTGTCACGGATTTGTCGGACCACTGACGCCGCTGCCCGAAAGCAGGGTGGCCGCGACCCGCAGACGAAGATCCGCAATGGATCGTCCCCCAAGGTCGAAATTGCGGGCAATGGCAAAGAGGCGGCCGCTCGGCGCCGAGCCGGATCGTTTCCTGCGTGTTCCGGACGGCCGTTGCGGATCTTGAGTTTAGGTGGCGGGTATGACAGTGGCCCGGCTGGCGGGCCGGGCGGGGTGTGGCACACGAATGTAGGTGACTGGCTCACCTCCGCGATCTCCCCGGTCAGCGCGGCGAACCGCTGGTAGCTCGCCAGCTCGCCGCAGACCTTGCCCACCTCCTCCGGCGCCAGCTGCCGGCCCCGCGTGCGCCCGTCCGGCCCTGGCCGGCGGGAAGGGATTCACCAGCGGACCCGTCCCCGCCTGCAGGTGAAAGTCGTAGAACGTCCGCGCCACCGTCTCACCGTGCGCGACCGTCGCCGTTGCGTACTGCGGACCGGGCGGCGACTTCCCCGTCACCCGGTTCGGCACCGGAACGCCGGGGCGAACCTCGGATGCGTCATCGTCGCCACGCCAATGCCTGCGGGCCGGCTTGCCCACTACCTGAACCCAGCGGGCGAAATCGCGTGCCTCCACGCGAGTCGCCTGATCCCACGGCACCTCAGCAGCCCACAAGAACCGGAACCACCGCAAGAGCGTCATCGCATACGACCGCTGCGTCGCCGCAGCCCGTCCGCACGCCTGCACATCAGCGAGAAACACCGCCACCGGCGAGACCAGCTCACCCGCCGGATCAACCAGCCGGTACGGCTCGAACGGATCCCCGGTCGCCTCCACCGCGCCGACCAGCGGCACCACCAGGCCCAGCGGCCCGTCATCTTCGATCATGCCCCCGGACGCTAGGACCGCCGTCCGCTACCAGTCACGAGAACCAGGGAACCCACCCCGTTAGTTCGGTTAACACGCAGAGCCTTCGGCTCGGCGCGGGCCAGGTCACCGTCGAGGGCCAGCAGCCGCAGCCAGGCCAGCAGGGTGGGGGTGATCAGGGAGGCGGCCAGCCACGCTGCCAGGCGTCCTGCGGGGCCAGCCGGATCGCGTCCCGCTCGCGCCCGCCCAGATCCCAGCCGACCGGGTAGACCAGCTGGTGCCCGGGCCGGGTGGCGGGCTTGTCCAGGCGGGCGATCAGTCCGTGGCTTCCCCCGGCCCCATCGGCGGTGACCATCAGCCGCCGCCGGTGCCTGGGGGGCAGGGCGGTGATCGGGTCCCCGAGCGCCAGTCCCAGGTCAGGAGCACTTCCTATTGCTGGCGCGCCGATGTTCCGCTGGTCAGCGATGAAAAGCCAGCGCTAATCAGGAACGCGCTCTAGCCGGCTGAGCTACAGACCGTGAGTGCCAAGTACGTGACTTGCCCTTCCGGCGCGCCAGCGAGAAATGGGGTGCGAAGGCGCTCCCGCACACCCAGCAGGTCCCACGCCCAGCCGGTCCCGCACGCCTCAGTCCGTCTCCCGCAGCGTCACCTCGATGCCTCGACGCATGCCCGAGACCACGTTATAGAGGACCGCGCCGACGGTCGAGAGAGAGGTGATCAAGATCACGTTCGCGGCTCCGATGAGCCCCGCATAGTCGAAGACTCGTGATGCGGAGAACCAGGTCGCCGGGTTGACGTCGGTCGACCCCCGGCCGGACGTCATTCCCTGAATGGCCTTCTGGAGCGAGTCGAAGACGCCGAGCCCGGCGAGCGTGCCGTACAGCAAGGCCACCGCCACGAAAAGTACGATGAAGCAGGCCAGTGAGATCACGAAGCTGAACTTCATGACCGACCAAGGTTCGATCCGTGCCACCGCCAGTTGCACGCGGCGGGGCCTCTTTGCCCGCATCTGACCGGCTGTGGCGTGCCTGCCGACCGTGGCCGGGCGCTGGTGCGGTGTCCGGGTCCCGCCCGCCTTGAGCGCGGTACGCGCGCCCACCCTGCGGGGACGCTGGCCAGGCAGGGTCGCCGCAGGAGTCCCAGCTGCGGCGCTTCGGGGCCCAGCGGCATCGTGCCCAGCACCATCGCGCCCAGCACCATCTAGCCCAGCAGCACCCGGCCCGGCAGCACCGGGCCCACCAGCACCCGGCCCGGCAGCACCGGGCCCACCAGCACCCGGCCAGGCAGCACCGGGCCCACCAGCACCGGGCCCACCAGCACCGGGCCCACCAGCACCGGGCGAGCGAATACCAGGCGAAAGACCAGCTGGCACGGTTGCGGCACCTGGTGGATCCATCGTCGGCCCGGCGCGCGGGACGTCGATGTAGCACCCGCTCGCCAGCGGGCGGAATCGGGATCCCCGGCCGCGGCGGGGGTTTCGTGCCGAACGCTGACGGCCCACCGACCGACGACGATGGGCCGACCGACGACGATGGGCCGACCGACGACCGCATGCCGACCGACGACCGCATGTGACGCGACCGCATCGACCGCGTACCGACCGACGACGACGCGTGCCGACCGACGACCGCGTGCCGACCGACGACGGCTCCGACCCGTCTGCGTCCCCGGCCAGGGTGGCGTCATGCGGCTTCGCTACCCGCGTGACGGGCAGCCACGCTTTCACCACCGCGCGTATTCGTGGCGGTTGAACCACCGCAACCGCTGCCGCAATCAGCACAATTGCGATCAACTGAGTACGAGACGGGAAGCTACCGGCATAAAGCGTCGTCTCGGCGACCAGAGCGTTGATGATGATGGTTGCTGTCGCTGCCGTGAGCAGTCGGGGGAACATGTCCAGACCGCGGAGCAGCCCAGCGATGGCCGCGGTCGGCGCAACCGTGAGAAACAGAAGCACGAGTAGCATTTGGAGCGGCGTGCTCACGCCCGCGAGCGTAAGGACCACGCCCACGGCGCCAGCCGCGACGACAGCGCCCACGAGCCGCCGCGCGGACAGCACGGAAATGGACCTCATTCGGTCTCCCGCCCGGAGAAATGATCACGTGCCGCACTGGACAAACCATGGATTTTACCTCATAGTGGGGGGTTTGCCTCGTTCCGACCGGACCGCAGATTCGGCCGCCTCGCGACGGTGAAAGCCGCTGCGCAAATCGCGTTGGTTCGCACCGCGCAGCCGGCGGCCCAGCCGCCATCGCAGTCCGGCACACCGACGCCGGGTCATGGCCCGGCGGCGGCATCTGCCAGGTGACATCCTCGGACGGGACGCCGCATACCGATCGGGTGCTGGGCTCACCACGACGGGGCGCCCGCCATCCAGGCGGCCGCCCTGGTCCTGTCACGGATCAAGGTGTCGCCGCTCAGCCCCAGCACCTGGGCCCATCCGGTCATCCCCGCGGGCATCCGGTGACGGCTGAGAACGCCCTCATGCATCTGGATGAGGACGAAGCCGCGCCCGTGCTGCACAGTGGTGATGTGGACATCCTGCGGCTACTACTCGTCGACGACCACCTGATGGTTACGGAAGCGCTGGCATCCCGGTTGTCTGCGGCTCTGGATCTGTGGGTGGCCGGGCGGTGCGCCACACTCGACCCCAACCTGATCGACATCGTCCGTGGCGTGCGACCAGACGTCATCACTATCGAGGTCGAGCCGCTGGGGTCCGCCGTCGGCGAGATGGTGCAGCGGCTCAGAGCGGCCAGGCCGGCCGCGCACGTGGTCGTGCTGAGCGCCGACCACAACGTCGCGCACGCGGTCGAAGCCGCCAGGGCAGGGGCCGCGGCCTGGGTGGCAAAGGAGCAGGGCGCCGCGGAACTCGAGACCGTGCTGCGCGGCGTGTCCCGTGGTCAGTCCTGGTTCCCGCCGGACATGCTCGGCGAGATCATGCGTGAATTGCGGGCCGACGTGAGCCGCGCCAGGGACAATTCTGACCCGCTCGCCATACTCAGCCCGCGTGAACGCGACGTACTGCTGAGCATGATGGATGGTAAGCGCGGCCGTCAGATCGCCGAAGAGTTGCTGATCTCGACGGATACCGTACGCACCCACACCCGCAACATCTTCGCCAAGCTGGATGTGCATAACCGCCTCGAGGCAGTCAGCATGGCGCTTGCCGCCGGGCTACGGCGTGCGGAGCCTGCGCGCATGACCGAACCACCGCGGGTCGCGGCCGTCATCACCCGGCTGGAGGGCGGCGCGGGCGCACAAGCCGTGCGCGGGGCGGGGGCGATGGATCCGGACATTGCGGCTCACGATCATCACGGGCAAATGTGCCTTCGCGGTGCGACGGTTCGCGCACGGTGCCGCTCATCCCGACCGAAATCCGATGGATCTGTTGAAGTCGTGGCTCTTGGCCTACCGCGTCCTAGTCGGCCAGCCGCCGTATTGGGTTGACCCGCCCGCGCTGGTCTTGGCCTGTCGATCCTGCAGGCGATCGCCAGCGCGCATGGCGCATGGCTGTCAGGCGACGCTCGAAATCGGCGCCTGGCCGCGGCACCATCGTCAGGGTCTGGCTGCCGAATGCCTTGTGACCCAGTGCGGTAGGGCCAGTTGGGCCAGGGCCGTGCGGTGTGCCCCCGAGCGGCAGCCGTAGGGAATTGTCCCTCTACCGACTATGTTAACTGGCTAGTAACTTATGTCTCGATAACTTAAGAAGGCGACACGTGCAACCGACATGCAACTGGCTGGCAACCCGCGCCACTACTCCCGCGCAGCACGCTTTACCCATGGACAACACGGGCATGCCGACGGAGCGGTTCCTGGACCGGCGGCGTGGGCCCGGCCGTCGAGCCTCCGATGGCCGCGATACATCTCGCGATCCGCGGCTTGCTGCATGACCTCGGACACGAGATGACAACGCTGTCCTATCTGGTCGAGGCGGTTCGCGGCGATCCCGCAGCTGCCGGGCGACTCGGGTGCCAGGATGGAGCTCGTCTCACTCGAGGTTTCACGTCTGCTCAAGATCATCAGGCAAGCGCTCTCCGGCGCCGAGGCTACCGATCCCATCGACGTGCGGGCAATGGCCAGCGAGCTTGCGCGGCTCGCAAGCGCCGCCTCCGGGACGCCGGTTGTACTGCGGCCAGGGCCTGCCGTGAACATCAAGGTGAGCGAGACGCTGCTGTGGCGTGCGCTGGCCAATGTGGTCGACAACGCCACCCGCGCGGCAGGCGAGGCAGGCCGGGTCGAGGTGGTCATCGGGCAGGCATCGCAGACCGTCATCGACGTGATCGACGACGGCCCTGGTTTCGGCAACGGCCCGCGGGGAACGGCTTCGCTCGGCCTCCGGGTGGCGACATCGCTGCTCGAATCCTGCGGCGGCAGCCTCGAGGTGCATTCGCCCGCGGCGGGCGGCACCCGGGTCCGAATCGCGCTGCCAGGCGGGCAGCCGCCGCGACGACGCGTGCGGACGCGTGCGCGCGCCGGTGCGGGTAATTGATCAACATGGCTGACCTGGTGATCGGCGACGACCACGCCGTGTTCCTCGACGCATTGTCTACTGTGCTCTGCCAGCACGGCTTCGACGTCACTGTGGCGCGGAACGCGGCCGAGACGGTGGAGTCAGTCCGCCGCACCAAGCCGGACATCTGCCTGGTAGACCGCCATTTTGCCGAGGACGACGGCGTGGAGGCCATCGGGGACGTGATCGCCGCGAGCCCGCACACGAAGGTGCTCGTGCTCAGCGCCGATGCCGGCACGCGATGAGGTACTGCGGGCATTGCGTGCCGGGGCATCCGGTTACCTGCACAAGACGCAGGGCGTCGCGGCGCTCACGGCGGCAATCGACCGGGTGCTGCGCGGCGAGGTGGTGGTCGGCGTTCCCAAGACTGGCGCAGCCACCCCGGCCAGGCGGCCGGTGCAAGCGGGCGACGCGCACCGGCTGGCTTCGTACCTCACAGACCGGGAGCGGGAGTGCCTCATGCTGCTCGTGGAAGGCCTGGATACCGGGGCCATGGTCGCCAGGCTCGGCGTCTCGCGCGCTACCGTCCGCAGTCACGTGCAGGCGCTGCTCACCAAGCTCGGCGTGCACTCACGGCTCGAGGCGGCATCCTTCGCGGTGCGCTACCGGCTGCTCGACGACGACCTGGAGCGCGTGCGTCAGGCGCGGGCAAGCTTACGGCAGCGGCCCGACGACGACGTCATCGCCGGGTGAGGCGTGCTACGTCGCGTGCACGAGAAGCGGTAGTAGGTTAAGTATCGGGGGTGACAGACATGATCCAGGCCGCAAGCTCAGCCTCATAGGCAAGAGAGCCCGAACGGCCGGCCGGCCCGCGGTGCGCGGCAGCGCCGAGTTCGGGGCGGAGCAGGATGCGGTTCCCGTGGGTGTCGGCGGCGCGCAGCGCCGCGACCCACTTCGCGGGCTCGGAGATCATCACCCGCGGATCGTGCAGGATCGCCGTCACTAGCAGCGGCGGGCGCGGCGCATCGGTCACGTTCTCGGCCGGGGTGTACGAGCGCATCCAGCTGAACTGCTCTTCATCGGCCGGGTCGCCCCACTCGTCGTACTCGTTGACGGTGAGCGGGATCGCCGGGTCGAGCATCTGGTTGAGCAGGTCCACGGCCGGCACTTCCGCGATCACCGCCGAGAATCGGTCCGGCCAGAACGTGTAGGCAACGGCGACGGTAAGCCCGCCAGCTGACAGGCCGCGGCAGGCCACGCGCTCCGGGGCGACCCAGCCCGCCGCCACCAGGTGATCGCGGACCGCGACGAAGTCGCTGAAGGTGTTGCGCTTGCCCGCCAGGCGGCCATCCAGCCACCAGCGGCGGCCAAGCTCGCCGCCACCGCGGACATGCGCGATCGCATACACCCACCCGCGGTCGAGGAGGCTCGCGAGGGTAACGGAAAACCGCGGGTCCGCGCACCTCTCGTACGCGCCGTAACTGTAGAGCAGGCACGGCGCCTTGCCATCGCGCGGCATCCCGCGCCGGCAGGCGATGGTCACGGGGACAAGCTCGCCGTCAGGCGCGGGCGCCCACAGCCGCCGCGTCTCGTAGCGGCTCTCGTCGTAACCAGGTGGCCTGATGGCGCGCAGCAGCGTCCGCTCACCGGTGTCCAGGTCCACCGACCACCACCGCTTCGGCGCGACCAGCGACTGCGTAGACACGATCAATTCCGCTGCGTCGTAGGTACCCGCCGCGGCAGCCTCTATGAGCCCCGCCGGGGTTCCCGGATGCTGGTCGTGGTGGCTGCCGTCCGGCCGCACGATCCGCAGGAAAGGATCGCCGCCCGACCGGCAGGACAGGACGAGGTGACCGCCGACCACGTCCAGCCCGCGGAACCTGGTCTGCGGGTCGCCAGGCACGAGTTCACGCCAGTTACCGCGGCCCGTTGCCGCGGTGGGAGCCGAGACCACCCGGTATTCGGGCGCGCCATCATTGGTGAGGATCGCGAATCCGGCCCTGCCCGCGCCGACTGGCCCGGCCAGGTGCTCAGTGAAATACTCGACGCCGGGCCGGCGCGGTTCGATCAACCGGGGCGGGGCATCGTACCTGGCAGCGGGAATGATCCACTGTTCGTTGGTGTCGCGCGCAGCAGTGGAGATCACGATCCAGTCGCCGCTGCGAGTTGCACCGACCGTGACATGGTAGCGCGCGTCCGGTTCGCTGAATACCAGCGCGTCCGTGACCGGGTCCGTGCCGATCACGTGCCGTAGCACTTGGTATGGCCGGAAGGCCGCATCGTGGCGCACGTAGAAGAACGCGCGCGAATCGGCGCTCCAGGCACAGCCGTAATAGCTGCGGCCGATGCGCTCGGCCAGATCGGTGCAGCCCACCGTGTCACGGAAGCGCAACTCATATACCTCATCGCCGGTGAAATCGACCGAGTAGGCGATCAGCGCGCCGTCCGGGCTCGGCTCGCAGACGCCGAAGCGGAAGTAACTGCTGGGGTCTGCTGGTCGAGGTGGACGTTCGGGGCTTTCCTCGGTTGCCGTGCTGGCACGGGAAGGCGGGACTGTCCCGCCGTCGAGGACCACTTCGTAGTCGTCATCGCTGTCGTGGTGACGGCGCAGCAACTGCGGGCACTCGGCGCCGGGCGGCGTGTACTCGAGGTAGCTGTACGGGCCGCGGCGCCAGGGAGCTGAGGCCTCGTCAGCGGGCAGACGCTCCGCGAACTCCGCGCCGAGCCGGCTGCGTAGCGGGCCAAGCGCGCGCACGGCCGCCAAATAGTATTCCCTTTCCGCAGTCAGATAGGCGAGCAGCCGCGGGTCGCGACGGTCGGCCATCCAGCCGAACGGCTCCGCGGTCACCGTCCCGTGCACGCTGCGGAGCTGCTGCGCGGCAGGCGCCGCCGGCGCCGGAGACGCCGACCGTGCGCGCTGCGGCTCGGTCGGCAGTTCCGCCTCTGGGCTGTCCTCGCTCAATTCGTCACCGCGTGATTGAGCCTCACACCAGTTCACTTCCGTAACTCCACTCGTGAGACGCCGGGCGAGGGGAATCCGAGCACCAGAGGTGACCGCGACTCGTTAAGCGCCGTCCAGGGTGAGCGGGGAGGCGCTGGCCCGGAGGCCCGCGCCGCCAGCGCTGGCCCCCGCCGGTTCAGCCATATCTGTCTTCTATGGCGGCCGAAATCAGGGTCGCGACCGCCTTGAAGCAGCGAATCATCTCATATGCCGACAGGCTGTCGTATGCGACCGTCCGCTCGCCGGTCTGCTCGACCGTCGGCACAATCGCTGCCGCCTGAGCCAGTTGGGTGGCATCGACATCCACCTCCACGTGGTAATGCGCATCCCGCACCGGTTCCCGCCTGCCCGCGAGCTTGCCCATGCCGGCCGCCGCGGCCCGGATAGCCGCAGCCGTCACAGCGGGCGTGCGGCAGATGGCAGAGTACCTGCTCACGCAGTCCTTGACCGCGACCGGTCGCGCGGCCGGAGCATAACCTGCCGCGTCGGCGCAAGTGCGATCGTCACCGGTGACGAGGACGATGGGTACGCCGTACTCGGCGGCGACCAGGGCATTGAGCCGTCCCTCGCTGGCCTGGACGCCATTCACCCGCACGCCGATGATCGAATTCGGCAGGTAGGTGTGCGCGAGCACACCTACCTCTCCCGCGCCCGCGTGGTAGCCGACGAAGGCGACGGCGCTCACGTCAGGATGCTGGATACCCTCCACCATGACCAGGTCCTTGTGGCGGCCGGTCAGCATGGTGGCCCGCCCGTCGAGTTCCTCGAGCAGCAGGTTGCGCATGGTGGCGTGCGCTTCGTTGACGACGACATCGGTGGCGCCGGCGTCGAAGAAGCCCGCGATCGCCGCGTTGACATCCGAGGTGAACATCCGGCGGCAACGCTGCCACTGCTCGGTACCTGGAGCTACGTCGGCAGGCCAGGTGACCCCGGTGGCGCCCTCCATGTCCGCGGAGATGAGGACCTTCATGGCTTCAGCATGGCCGGCAAGGGTGGCCCGCTACAGCATCTTCCCGCAGTACGATCGCCGCGGCGCCTTCGCCGGCCCGGCCGGGCGCGCGACGTGGCGGTGCCACTAGGATCTTGCGCGTGCCGGTGATCGTCAGTCCGGATCAGGGGCGCGCGCTGTCAGGCAACGGCTACCTGGGCAGGATGCCGCTACCTGGGCAGGATGCCGCGTCCTGCTGTCGGCCGGTGCGACCAGCAGCAGGCGAGCGCCCCAGAAGAAACGCCGAGGAAGATGCCGCTGTTGGCGATGCTTGCGCCGAGCAGATCACCGGTCGCGGGCCGGACGAAAGCGGCGATGGCGGCGAGCATGAAGAAGATCGAGCCGAGCAGGTTGACGGCCGAAATGGACCAAGAGACGTCTCCGCGGCGCACGCACCACCGTGCGTGACAGACTTCCTCGACGGCAAGCCAGCTGGAGATGAGGAAGCATACCGAGCCGGTGCCCGCCGCGTCGCAGGCGCTGCCACCCGTCCGGTACCTCCCCCGCCGTGGCAGTCCTGTGCTGCGGGAGGTCAGGCACGTTTCGAGCCTCCCAGCGCGCCACGTCCTCACGCTTCACCCGCGACGGGTGAGGGTCATCGCCCGCGTTCCGGTCCTCGCCGACTCTGCCGGTTACAGTCGCCGACTCTGCCGGTTAAGGCGTCTCGGGTGCCGCATGGGGCGCGGTTGCCCCTGGTGATCGAGGCGCTGATGATCTACCCCCGGGGCGCCGGTGGACGGCGTCAAGGCCCGGGCGAAGGGGATCTAGCACTGCGGCGCCAATCCAGATAATTAACGGATGGACACGGTTGGGCAAACAGTAAATTAACTAAGAGTGGCTATAGTGCGTCGTATCCGGTGACGCCGGGCGGGCAGCGGTTACCGGCATCTATCGGATCAACATCGACTGGGAGGCGGGCGTTGCCCCAGCAGCTTCGCGAGCTCATGCTCGAGGGTACGGGCACCGGCACGGCGGCGTGGACAGGGATGGCCGACGTGCTGCGGTCCCGGTTTGAGGTGGCGGCAGATGGCACGCGCACGCTCCGGCGGGTCTGGCTGGACACGTTTGACTGGCGCCTCTACCGCGCTGGCGGCACGCTCGAATACAGCAGCAGCGCCGGCATGCACGAGCTCGCACTTGTCACGCCGGAAGGCGAGCGGCTAGCCGCGGAGGTGCCGCGAACTAGCTGGCCCCGCATGCCCGGGGTTGTTCCCGCCGGTCTGGTGCGCGAACGAGTCGCGCGGATCGCTGGGATCCGGGCGCTGCTTCCGGTGGCCGAGAGCACGAGCACACAGCGCGGTCTGCGGGTGCTCGACGGCGAGGGCAAGACAGTGGTACGCGTCACAGTTGACAACACCGATGGGCGCGGCCCCGCCTCGGCTGCCTTCCCGCCGCGGCTGACGATCACCCCGCTACGCGGCCACGACGCGCAGGCCGACCAGGTCGGGCGGCTACTCGCCGGCCTGCCCGGCGTGACCGCGGCCGACGTATCGGCCTTCCAGTTGGCGCTCGCCGCCAGCAGGCGGCAGGCCTGCGACTACAGCAGCCACGTGGACGTCGCGCTCACACCGTCGATGCCTGCGGGCACAGCCGTCGCGGCGGTGCTGACGCGCCTGCTCGACATAGCCGAAGCGAACCTCGACGGCGTCATCCGCGACATCGACACGGAGTTCCTGCACGATCTCCGGGTTGCCGTACGCCGGACGCGGGCGGCGCTGAAACTCGCGGGCGGCGCGCTACCCGGTGATCTCGCAGCCCGGTTCGCACCCGAGTTCAGGTGGCTCGGGCAGTTGACCACACCGACCCGTGACCTGGATGTGCACCTGCTCGGCTTCCCGGCGGCCGCCGCGGGCCTCGTCACGGCGCCGGCCGCCGATCTCGCGCCGCTGCACGACAGCCTGGTCCGCTATCGCGCCGGCGAGCACCGGCGCCTGGTCGGCGGCCTGCGGTCGGCCCGATTCGCCAACCTCACCAGGGATTGGCGCGCCGCGCTCGGCAACACCGCCCCATCCCACGGATCCGGACGTGGCCGGGGCAGCCTGGCGCACGGGCCCATCGCCGATTTCGCCGCGGCGCGGATCGGGCGGGCCTACCGCGGGCTGGCGAAGACGGGCTACGCCATTACCGCCGCTTCACCCGAAGAGGATCTCCACACGGTGCGCAAACGCGGCAAGGAACTGCGTTACCTGCTCGAGTTCTTCGCCCCACTGCACGACCCGGTTGCACACCGCAGGGCCGTCAGGGAACTGAAGCAGCTACAGGATTGCCTCGGTGAGATTCAGGACGGGCACGTCCAGCGCGAGATGATCCGGGCGCTCGCTACGCGCATGGTGGCCGAGCGCGCCGCGCCGGCCGCGACCCTGCTCGCCATGGGCGAGCTCGCGGCACAACTCGACGCGGCGGCGAGCCGGGCCCGCGACGAGTTCGGCGAGCATTTCTCCCGGTTCACCAGCACTCGTAGCACCCAGCAAATCGCCAGTCTCACGAAGATCGCCGCAGCTTGAAGATCCACGCCACGTACAGGCGGCGTCGGGAAGACATCGGCAGCCGCCAACCTCGCCAGCTGGTTAGCCGTTGATCTTCAGGCCACCCCGGAGGGCGCGTTCGAAAATCATGTGACCTGCGACGATGCCGACAGGTCCCTTGCCAGCGCGGCGCTGACTCGCAATCTGCGACGCTCATTCAATTGTGAACAGCCCGCTGCATTCGGTAACTGATCCGGTCCTGGGTGTCACGTCCGCACCCGGACGCGGCAGGTGGGAATCACCGGCGAGGGTGCCGGCATTCTGGTTCTCAGGGGAAACGCGAGGAGTTGGCGTCATGTCCGTTCACCGGCTGAACTATGCCGTGCTTTACGTGAGCGATTTGTCACTTTCCGTAAGATTCTACCGCGAGACGCTCGGTTTCGAGATCGCGACCGAGATCGCCGACCATGCCGCATTCCTGCGCGCTCCTGGCACGGCCAACGACCACGACCTCGGGCTTTTCCAGGTGGGGAACGCCGCGCGGCAGCCGCGGAGCCAAGGGGCCGACCGGGTACCCGACGGCCCGCTACCTGGCCTGTACCACCTCGCCTGGGAGGTCGGGAGCCTGCCCGAGCTTGCGGAGATCCGGGGCAAGCTCGCCGCCCACGGTGCGCTGGTCGGCGCGAGCGATCACCGGGTGTCCAAGTCGCTTTATGCCAAGGACCCGGACGGAATCGAGTTCGAGGTGATGTGGCGCGTCCCGGCCGAGGACTGGGAGGAGGAGGTGCGGAAGGGCGGCATGATCGCGCCACTCGACCTGGACGCCGCGCTCGCCCGCTGGGGGAACCTGTTGACCGGCGCCGCCGCCGGCTCGGCAACATGAGCGACCCAAGCAACGGCGTGGCAGCGACAGCAGCAGCCAGCAACGGCAACAGCACAGGCATCCGACGCCCTGGCCACGTCGACGCCGGCCCCAGCGCTGCCCGGAGCGGAGGATCATCCCTTGGCCTCCCCGATCGGCCAGTATGATTACTAACTGGTAAGTAATCTGATAAGGGGGTAATGGTGCGGTCGGCAAGTGGGCATCTGGCCAATAGGCTGGCGGTCGCGGCCCGGGCAACCATGCATGCGACGGTGCAGACCGCCGCGCGATCCACCGGAGGGCGCAGCGGCACCGTGCGCGCCACGGCAGGCAGGTTCCGTAACGGCGGCGCGTGGCTGGCTCGCCACCGCTCCCCGGGTGGAGACGGCGCCGCCGCCGCGGCGAGAGGCCGGGCGGCGACCACCGCGCGCAGCCTTGGTGCCGCCGCGCTGCGGCTGCCGCGCGGGCAGCTCCAGGTGGCTCTGCAGCGTGACCTCGCCGCGGCGATGCCGGACGGCGTCACCCTGCTCGCCGACAGGTATTTTCCCGTGGATTCGGCGGATTCATCGGGAAAGAGCCAGCCGCCGGTGATCCTGGTGCGCTCGCCGTACGGGCGCAGCGGCGTGGTCGGCCTCGCCTACGGGCATTTCTTCGCACAGCACGGCTTCCAGGCCGTCGTGCAGAGCGTGCGGGGCACGTTCGGGTCGGGCGGCGTGTTCGATCCGCTCGGCAACGAGCGCGAGGACGGGCTCGCCACCGTCGCCTGGCTGAAGGCGCAGCCGTGGTTCGGCGGGGTGTTCGCCATGTACGGTCCGAGCTATCTCGGCTACTCGCAATGGGCTATCGCTGCCGACGCCGGGCCCGAGCTGCGGGCGATGGCTGCGCAGATGGCCGCGTCTCAGTTCCACGATGCGGCCTACGTCGGCGGCGCGTTCGCTCTCGAGTCCACCCTCACCTGGAGCGACCTGACCACGCGCATCGAGCGGCCGATCGGCGGCCTGACCGCCGCCTTCACGTCCGTCCGCCGGGCCAGGCGCGCCGCTTTGTCGGGTCGGCCGCTTGCGGAGCTTGACACGCTGGCCGCTGGTGCGCCAGTGCCCTTCTTCCAGGATCTGCTACGCAATGCGGCGGCCGATGGGCATTACTGGCAGCGGCGCGACCATAGCGGGAGCGTGGGTAACGTCGACGTGCCCGTCAGCCTGCTCGGCGGCTGGTACGACGTCTTCCTGCCGTTGCAGCTGCGGGACTACGCGGTGCTGCGCGACGCCCGCCGGCAGCCGCAGCTGACGATCGGGCCCTGGTATCACGCCGACCCACGGCAGCTGCGTGCGGCAAGCGCCGACGCGCTCGCTTGGTTCCGCGCCCACCTCTTTGGCGACCGGTCGCAGCTGCGTGACCAGCCCGTCAGGCTGTACATCACCGGCGCGGGCGAATGGCGCGACTATCCGGACTGGCCAGTGCCTGGAATGCGGCAGGAACGATGGCACCTGCAGCCCGGCCGAGGCCTTCGGCCCGGGCAGCCTGCGGGGTCGCTGCCGGATACGTACCGCTACGATCCCGCGCACCCGACACCCGCGCTCAGCGGCCCCACGCTCGTCGGCAAGTCCGAGCCTGAGGACAACCGGCGGCTGGAGTTGCGCAAGGACGTGCTCACATTCACCAGCCCGGCGCTGCCGTCCGGTCTGGAGATCATCGGGCCGGTCACTGCCGACCTGTACGTCAGATCCAATCGCGCGCACACCGACTTCGTCGTACGGCTCTGCGATGTCGGGCCGACCGGAGCGTCGATCAGCGTCTGCGAAGGTGTGCGCCGCATGGTGCCTGGAAGCCCGGAGCCCGACGCCGATGGCGTGCGGCGCGCGCAGGTCGAGCTCTGGCCGGCCGGGCACAGGTTCCTGCCAGGTCACCGGGTACGCGTCCAGGTAGCGAGCGGGGCTTATCCGTGGGTCGACCGCAACCCCGGAACCGGGGAACCGCTGAGCGCCACCAGTATGGTCACCGCTGATCAGGAGGTCTTTCACGACCCGGAGCACCCATCGGCGATCCTACTGCCTGTGATCAGCTGATGACGTGACCCGCGTGCCCAACTACGCATTGATCGCGGGAGTCTTGTGGTCGGGTAGCTGTCGCAGACGAGGTGGATATCCGGGCCTCAAGACAGGTTCCCTTGCCTGCACGGTCGGGTGCCGTGCCAGCGCGTTCCGCTGGAGAGCGTCTCCCCTTTCATCAAAAACGAGAGCGGCCCTACGACGGCACCGCGCTCGGAGTCGTAGAGCACCGCGCTCATGTCTCCCGCCGATGACTCCGCTCCTACCGTCAGGTGCGAGCTCTTGAAGACCCTGTCCTCGAAGAGGTGGCCCCTGCACCACTACCCCGTAATTGAGCGCGGCGTGGTCGCCAATCTCCACCAGGTCCCATAGTTCCGAAACCGGGAAAGGACCGTCCGACCCGGGCAAATAGCAGGTCCGCCGCGACGCCTGTTGGACGCCGCTGTAGCGTGGTCTCGAACGAGGGGCTCCCACGTGACGCGGACCGTGAGAGATCACCACGGGGAGGAGGTGGCGTCGGTGACGGAAGATGCCTCAAGCACACCTCACGCGGCTCCCCGTCTCCGGACGTCGGCAACCGGCGTTAGCCGCCGGCAGCTCTGGACGCGCGTTCTTCCCCTGGGGGCTCTAGCTCTCGCCGCGGGGTGCGGGCGGAAGCCATCTTCCTCAAGCCCGGCCAATTCCGCGAACCGGCCCACGGCATTGATCTACCGGGGCCCGGCAGGGTGCAGAGGTTGTTCGGAGGCGGTCGCCGTGGTTCTGCAGACCGCACCTTCTCCGTTCAACGTTGTGTACTGCGGGCCGGACGAGAGTGTGCAACTGTCGGCGCAGGCGTTGTCGTCCGCTCTGCTTTACGCCCAACCCGGCGGCGGAGACAATTTTAAACTTGCGTGGTCGGAGATGCGCCCCTACGCCGAAGACATCCGCAACTGGGTACGGGGCGGCGGCCACTACCTCGGAATCTGCATGGGCGGCTATCTGGCCGGCTTTCACCCCGGGTTCCGGCTCCTGCCCGGTGATAGCGCTGACTACATCACAGCTACCGGCGCGACGGTACGGACGGATAGCAACGCTCTGGTCGCGGTCAGTTGGCGTGGTCAGTCTCGCCATCTCTATTTCCAAAACGGCCCCTATTTCTGGCTGCGGCCGAGATCCGGCGCGACCGTACTCGCCACGTACTCCAATGGCCTCGCTGCCGCGGTGGTCGCCCGGTACGGCAAGGGCAGCGTCGGCGTGTCCGGGCCGCACCCCGAGGCCCCCGCCTCCTGGTACAGCGCGTCCGGTTTGACCAACCCCGACGGCGTCCACCTCGATCTCGCCTACGACCTGGTCGAGACCACCATCAAGACGTAGCCCGTGAAGCCGATACCAACCCTCGTGGCTGTCGCGACGGGTCTCGTGTAGGACGGCACTGTGACCGGAATTGGCGTCCGGCCAGCGACGGAGCGATAGAGGACCCGCTTCGCGTGCTCCCGAGGCAGGCGGTATTGGCGGCGCACGGACGATCTGCTCCGCACGGGCGGACAGCAGCGGCAGGGGCAGGGGCAGGGGCAGCGTGACGTCCGACCGACCGGCTTCCATTCGAGAGTCCTGTGTTCGGGCGTGGCGACGGTGACGGTTACCGCGTCGTAAAGCGTGGTCGCAAGCTACGCGTGGCGCGCTGACGCTGAGCCAGCATCAGCCGACCGCTCGGGGCGGAAGGCCGGGCGAGGCCCGAGACCGGCGGCTTACCGCACCTCCCGCGCTGCGGCGGCCCCGCCGCGCGGGAGGCGGAGCGGGGTCGTCGCAGTCGGCCGGCGGGTCCTCAGCACAGGGAGGTTGCCGCCAGCTCCTCGCCGGTCCGGCAGCCTGCCGCCTCGTCCAGGTCGCCGACGGGCGGCGCGGCCGGGGCGTCCTCCCAGGCCGAGATGGGGTTGCCGGTCCAGCGGCTGTGGGCCGGGACGGACTCGCCCCGCATCACCAGCGACTGCGGTCCAATCGTGGCGCCCTCGTCCACCAGCGACCCGGGCAGCGCGATCACGTGCGCGCCGAGCGTGGCACCCTCGCCGATCCGAACCCGGTCGAGCCGCATGATCCGGTCGTGGAACAGGTGCGTCTGTACGACCACGCCGCGGCCGACCGTCGCATCCTGGCCGATCTCGATCAGGTCCGGCTCCGGCAGCCAGTACGTCTCGATCCACGCGCCGCGGCCGATCCGCGCGCCGAGACTGCGCAGCCAGACGTTGAGCAGCGGCGTGCCGATCGCCCGGCCGGCCAGCCACGGCACGGCCAGCTCCTCGACGAAGGTGTCGGCCAGTTCGTTGCGCCAGACGAACGAGCTCCACAGCGGGTGCTCGGCCGCCCGGCACCGCCCGACCAGTAGCCACTTGGCGGCCGTCGTCACCGCGCATGCGAGCAGGCCGGCCGTGAGCAGTACCAGCCCAGACGCGGCGGCCGTCAGCGCAAGCCCGTACCGGATGAGCAACGAGGCCAGCACGATAAACACCAGCAGGCCCAGCGCGCCGGACAGGATCACCGGGATCAGCCGGCACATCTCGACGCAGGCCCGGGCCAGCACCAGCCGGCGCGGCGGGTCGAAGGTGCGCGCCGGGTCCGCGGCGTCGGCCTTGCGCGGCAGCAGCATCGGCGGCTGCCCGAGCCACGACGATCCGGCCGCCGCGCCGGCCGGCGCGGCGGACAACACGCCGACCAGGCCGCCGTCCGGCACTTCACGACCCGGGCCGACGATCCCCGAGTTGCCCACGAACGCCCGCTCGCCGACCCGCGCATGGCCGAGCCGCAGCCAGCCGCCGCGCAGCTCGCACGGAGCGAGCCGGGCGTCGTCGGCGAGGAAGCCGCCGTCGGCCACCCGCATCAGGTGCGGCAGGGCGAGCACGGTCGACGCCTCTACCCGCTTTCCCACCTGCGCGCCGAGCAACCGCAGCCACACCGGGGTGAGCAGGCTCGCGTAGATCGGGAACAGCCAGCTGCGGGCGCCGCCGACCAGGCTCTCAGTGAACCAGGCCGCCCACCCGGCCCGGCCGTCGGAGCGGTGGAACCCCGGGGGCAGCAGGCGGGCCAGCAGCCGGACCAGTGCTGCCGTGATGAGGCCATACGTCACCAGGCCGAGCGTCACGGTGATGGGTGAGCTGGCCAGGATGAGCAGCGCGTCACCGCGCACGCTGTCCCCGTTGCGGACGAACAGATAAACCACCAGCAGGCTCGGCACGGCCGCGAGCAGCGGCAGCACAGAGCTGAACAGCAGGGTCGCGGTGTAGACGATGTACCACCGACGGGAGCGGAACGCGCGTGGCTGCGGCCAGGTGTCGCCGGCCGACCCGGCGTAGCGGGCCGGGGAGCCGGCCCACCGCTGGCCAGCCGGGACGTACCCGTTGACGCACGAACCGGGCTCCACCTCGGCGTCCTCGCCGACCTCGGTGCCGGGCATCAGCGTCGTCCTGGTCCCCACCCGGGCGCCGGCGCCGACGCTCACCGCGCCGACGTGCAGCACGTCCCCGTCCAGCCAGACGCCGGACAGGTCCACATCTGACTCGACCACGCAACCGTCGCCGAACGCGGCAAGGCCGGTCACCGGCGGATCGGCGTGCAGGTCGACGTTCTCGCCGGTCCGGCAGCCCAGCAACCGCGCGTAACGGGCGGCCCAGTGCGAGCCGGAGAGGCCGGCCATGCCGAATGCCGCGGCGATCGCCGCGCAAGCCCACAGCCGCAGGTGAACGAGGCCGCCGCGGCGGTACTCGCCCGGCTCGATCCGCCAGCGCAGCACCCGTACGCCGATCGCGGTGAGCACCAGTCGCCCCGGGACGCTCATCAGCACTAGCCACAACACCGCCAGTACCGGGACCGGTACATATGGCAGCCAGTCCACCCGGCCGAGCCGGAGCAAGTCGGCCAGGAAGCACAGGGCGACCAGGTACCGAGTCCCGGTCACCGTGGCGGTGAGCACCAGCACCAGCATCCGGGCCAGGCTGGACCCGCGAGGTGCCGGGCGCACCACCCGCCGCCGGTGCTGCGGGATGGTGAGCTCGTCGAGCCGGCCGGCCAGCTGACGCAGCGCCGGGTGCTGGTAGACGTCTGCGACCGAGACGCCCGGATACGTCCGCCGCAACGTGGTGACCAGCTGGGCGGCCGCAAGGCTGGTGCCGCCGAGCGCGAAGAAGTTCGCGTGTTCATCCTCGACGGCAACGCCGAGCAGCTCTCTCCAGCGGGTGGCGAGCGCACCTGCCGTGCCCGCCAGGTCCTCGGCCCGGCCAGTCACCCGCTGCGGGCCGGCGGAGTCCGGCGGCGGCCAGGGCAGGGCGGCCCGGTCGACCTTGCCGGAGGTGCGGGTCGGCAGGCTGTCCAGCACGACGATCCGCGGCAGCAGCGCCGTCGGCAGCTGGTCGGCGAGCGTCTCACGGGCGCGCGCCGGTTCGATTGTGGCCCCTTCCTTTGGGACGACATACCCGGCCAGCACCTGGGCGCCGCCGGCGGTCGTCTGCACCGCAGCCGCGGCGGCGCGAACCCCCGGCAGGGTCCGCAGCGCCGCGTCGACCTCCCCCAGCTCGATCCGCCGGCCGCCGAGCTTCACCTGGTCGTCCGCCCGGCCGACGAACAACAGGCCGGCCTGGTCGGCGCGGACCATGTCGCCGCTGCGGTAGCCGCGCTCCCAACCCAGGCGCGGCATCGGAGCGTACTTCTCAGTGTCCTTGGCCGCGTCCAGGTAGCGGCCAAGGCCGACGCCGCCGATCACCAGCTCCCCGGCCTCGCCCCACGCCACCGGCTCGCCCTCGGCGCCGAGCACGGCCAGCTGCCAGCCGTCCAGTGGCAAGCCGATGCGGACCGGGCCGCCGGCCGACAGCGGCGCCGCGCAGGCGACCACGGTCGCCTCGGTCGGGCCGTAGGTGTTCCAGACCTCACGGGTACCGTCGCACAGCCGGGCCGCCAGCCCGCCCGGGCACGCCTCCCCACCCAAGATCAGCAGCCGGACCCGCGCGATGGCCTCCGCTGGCCACAGCGCGGCCAGAGTGGGCACGGTCGACACTACGGTCACCCGCCGCTCGACCAGCCAGTCGCCAAGGTCGGCCCCGGTACGGACCAACGCCCGCGGCGCCGGCATCAGGCAGCCGCCGTGCCGCCAGGCCAGCCACATCTCCTCGCAGGACGCATCGAACCCCACCGACAAGCCGGCCAGCACACGGTCACCTGGACCGAGCGGCCGCTCGCGCACAAACAGCGTCGCCTCGGCGTCCACGAACGCGGCGGCCGAGCGGTGGCTGATCGCCACGCCCTTGGGCTTTCCGGTCGAGCCCGAGGTGAAAATGACCCAGGCGTCGTCATCCGGGCGCGGCCGACGCTCCTCACCATCCGGCACCACCCCCGGGCGGGTGGCCAGCGCCAGCCCGGCGCTCAGGACCGCGTAGACGCCGGCCTGCGACCAGACCAACTCGGCGCGCTGGTCCGGGTCATCCACGTCCACCGGGACGTAGGCGGCCCCGGCGGTCAGGACGCCCAGGATCGCCACATACAGGTCGGCCGTTCCGGACGGCACCCGAACGCCGACACGGTCGCCCGCGCCGACGCCGGCGGCGTGCAACCGGGCCGCCAGCGAACCCACCTCGGCGGCAAGCGCCCGGTAATCCAGGGTGACGCGCCCGTCGTCCAAGGCCGTGGCCTCCGGGTGGTCCGCCACAGTGCACTCGAAAACATCGATCAACGTACGTTCCGGTGCCGCTGCGGCCGCGGGGAAAACCGCCAGCTCGGAAGCCGGAACCGACAGCTCACTTGATAGGGGCACCGGTTCCTCACTCGGATCTGGATCACGAACGGGCATCCGACTGTCCGACCACCGGCGTGGCGCTAGCTGCACGTCGCCGCTGCCGTTTCCGTTCGCGCTGCTTACGTGAGAAGCGTGCTCGGCCGGCATCTGGAAGGCGGCAAGCTTTCCCCGCAGGTTGCGTTCCCTGCCACTGATCGCAAGTGAGATTCGGTCTTCTGGCACTGTGTGTCCCCCAATACCCGTGGTGAAGGCAACGGCCCGCGCCATCGGTTTCTTGACGCGTAACCAACTCTTGCAACGGTGGCCCCCAGGTACCTCGTGCTTCAGGGGTAGATGGCCTAGCCCAAATGGCGGAGAAGCGGCACCGCCGGCCGCTCGGGAGGAAGCCCGAGGCGAAACTCTGCACCGGCGAACACGAAACCTGTATGAGGCGGGACGGTCTGGGTGAGCCAGCATCAGATGGCGAAGCCCGTCACCATCGACAGGGGCCGTCACGTAGACGCGGCGGGCGTCGAGGGAAGGTGACCATTCTTACCCGGAGAGGCCTGTCCGGGTGCCGGGGGGACCGAAACGCTCAGCGATCTCGGTCAAGCCGACACCACCGACCGACCGCGCCGACGGCGCGGTGAGCGGCCAAATGCTCATCACGCCGCTAAGCGGACGTGGCGGAGAGCTACGATGGTGGAGATGGTGCCGCCAGCGTCCCGGTGCTCCGTTACCACCAGCGTCCAGGTCGGCGAGGTTCCTGCGGGACAGCCGCACCTCGAAGTCACAGGCGCCGCCCAGCTGCCACGCCTAGGCGACGGCGGCCTCGGCGCGCAGGTGTGCACTCGAAGCCGCCCGGCTCGACGCCGGATCTTAGCTGCAGGCACACCAGCGCGTGCAGCGCGCCCGCAACACTCACGCCATTCATGTGACGAGCCTCACAAGGACGAGCGGCGAACACGACGCCCCGGATACCCGCAGGTCAGCCGGAACTCAACCCGGGGCTCGCCGATCACGCCGGCACCGAAATCGGCATACCCGCCGCGACCAGACCCGGGTCCACCTGGATCCGGGTCACGCTAAGCGGCGCGAGCATCGCCTTCATTGCCTGGTCGTTCAGATGTATCCAAGGCTGATCGGCTCCCATGACCCCGGCCAGCCGGGCTTCGGTGGTGAACGCGATCCCAACCCGTTCCCCGGTCGGCAGCCGCCCGCACCGCAGGCAGACCATCCCCGATCCGGTTCGCACCGGGACGACCATCAATTTGGTCGCGTTTATGTCCCATCTCCCCCGCAGGCTGCGCTCCGTGCCATTGATCGCAAGCGAGAGTCGGTCTTCTGACACTGTGTCCCCCTATGCCGGTGCGGAAGGCACCTGCCCCCGCCATCGATTTCTTGACGCGGAACCAACTCTTGCAACGGTGGCCCCCTGGTACCTCGTGCTTCAGGGGTAGACGGCCTAGCCCAAACGGCGGAGAAGCGGCGCCGCCGGCAGCCACATCAGCCGGTGGCGGAGCCGTTTGGCCCGCAGCCGCAGCGGCGAGTCGGCGTCGCCGACGTAGGTGCGTGGCAGTGCATGCGTCCCGGTGAGCTACGGATGGGCCAGATGGCGCAGCCGTATTCGTAGCCGACCTTGCGCACGTCATCGACGACCGTCCGGGCGCGCCGTCTGCCCGAGTGCCGGTTAACGTAACGCGGATCTGGTTGAGCCAGGAGGCGTGCACGGCAGGTGCACCAGCGTGGCGGGCCGGCCTGGCCACCGCCATCCGCCGGACCGATGCCTACCTAGCATGGCTGGAGCCGTTTGCGACCCAGAACACCCGCCGGGCGCTCGCCAGCGGGTGAGGGCAGCGTCCACCTGCGCGCGCGCCCCTAGGGAGACCCAGTTCAGGCGGCACGCGCGGCGCGCGCGAGGTGCCGCGCCCGGCGGAGCGGTTCGGGGGTGCGGTGCCTGCACCAGCTTCTGAGCACCACATCGGCCGCCACGTCCACGCTGGTGCGCCACGCGGCGTGGACGGCAACCGGGCGTGCTCCGGCCCGGGTCCGCAGCCAGCACCCGACTTCCTCGCCATCGATGACGAGCGGGCTCGCGGCACCGTGACGATCAGCCGGCCACCCGGTCGAACGCCCGGCCGGCCGCACTGCCGAAGCCGCGAGCAACGGCCGGTGGGTGACGCCAACGGTGGGCAGGCCGAGAACGGCGCCGAGGTGCAGGGCCAGCCCAGCGCGCCGCGGGTGATCGCGCCCGGTCGCATTGACAACCAGCACGGCGGGTTCGGCGGGCAGGTCCCGGACGGCGGCCTCGAGCAGCGGGCCCTCGCGCAACGCCAGCAGACCCGGTTGGTAGCGACCGACGGCTACGCCCGCGCGAACCGTCCCGGCCAGTTGACGGCGGCCGCGGAGCGCCGCGGCGGCGGCCCAGGCCGGATCACCCGCCGCACCCGAGCCCTGCTGATGGCGCCCGAAACACACGAAGCAGCCCGCGATGAGCAGGTCACCGGCGGGCGGCAGCCACGCGGGCGGCGCGGCAGCCGCAAGGCGCCGCTGCTCGGCCATCAGCGCATCAGCCTGCGTGGGCCACATACGATCCAGTCTCACTGGTGCTGCGCGGTCCCGCACCGCGCAGCCGTTCGGGAATAGCCGGTGCTGGGCATTTCTGATCATGGGTGCTCGTGTCTGCCTGGAGGCAACCATGGCTCTGCATGTCAACTCCGAGGTCGGCCACCTCCGGCAGGTCATCGTTCACCGGCCTGGTCTTGAGCTGAACCGGCTGACCCCGTCCAACGCCGCCGACCTGCTCTTCGACGACGTGCTGTGGGCGCGGCGGGCGCGCGAGGAGCACGACGAGTTCGTCGCAGCGATGCGGGAACGCGGCATCACCGTGCACCAGTTCGGTGAACTGCTCCGCGCCACCATCGCGAACCCCGAGGCGCGAACCTACATCCTCGACCATACCTTCGACGAGCGATTCTACGGGCCGATGGCCATCGACGCGATACGTAACGCGTTCGACGCGATGGACGTCGACACCCTGGAGCAGTACCTGATCGGCGGCATCACCAAGCGCGAACTGCTGCAGCGGATCCCGCAGCCGCCCAGCGTCTGGTTCCACTCGCTGGCGCTTGACGACTTCGTCCTCAGCCCGCTGCCGAACCATCTGTACACCAGGGACACCTCGTGCTGGATCTACGGCGGCGTGTCGATCAACGCGATGCGCAAGCGGGCGAGGCGGCGCGAGACCATTCACTACGAGGCGCTGTACCGATGGCATCCGATGTTCGCGGGCGAGCTGTTCGAGATCTGGAATGAGGGCAGCGCAACGGCGCCCGCGACGATGGAAGGGGGAGACGTGATGCCGGTCGGCAACGGATCGGTGCTCATCGGGATGAGCGAGCGGACCCAGCCGCAGACGGTCGAGATGCTCGCGCGACGCCTGTTCGCCACTGGCGGGGCAGAGCGCATCGTTGCGATCAACATGCCGAAAGCACGGGCCGTCATGCATCTCGACACCGTCATGACCATGGTCGACCGCGGGGTTTTCACCAAGTATGCCGGGCTCGGCATGCTCCCGTCCTACACGATCGAACCCGGAGCGGTCGAGAAGGAGCTCAAGGTCACCGACCATGCGCCCACCGACATGCACAAGGCGCTCGCCGCGGCGCTCGGGCTTGATGGCGTCAAGATGCTGACCCCGACGCACGACGTGTACACGGCAGAACGTGAGCAGTGGGATGACGGCTGCAATGTGCTGGCCCTCGAACCCGGGGTGGTGATCTCGTACGAGCGCAACGACACCACGAACACGTTCCTTCGGCGCAGCGGCATCGAGGTGATCACTATCCGGGGCAACGAACTTGGCCGCGGCCGGGGTGGCTCACACTGCATGACGTGTCCAATCGAACGCGACGCGTGAGCTGGCGCCGCTGCGTGAGCTGGCGGCGGTGCGGCATGCTGCGCCTCGACGCGGACCTCTGGGCGCAGCGGCGCTGAGCCCGGCCTCGGCGAGGCAGATGCCCGTTGTCAGGCCGGACACGCCGGCCCCGGTCACCAGCACATCACGCACTCGATCCGCCACACCCGCGACCTCGCTCACGCAGGCTCAGGAGGGCGTATCCGGCCACGGTGGAGTCATCGGTGATGGCAGCGTCCGCGATCATCTGCTCGAATGCGCCGCGGGAGAACCATGCCTGGCGCATGTCCTGTTCCTCGTGTTCGCGCTGCGCCGGCCCGTGGCTCAGCTCGGTGGCGAGATAGACGTCGTAGCCCTGCCGGCTCATTCCGTGCGAGCAGTGCAGGTAGCCAAGATGCGCGAGCTTACCGGCGCGCAGGCCGGTCTCCTCGGCGAGTTCACGGCGCGCCAGGTGCTCAGGATCGGCCTGTGCACCGCCGGGCATCGTGCCCTGAGGGAAGCTCCAGGTACGTCGCCCTATTGGGTAGCGATACTCTTCGACCAGGTGGAATCCGCCATCTTCCGCCGGGATGACAAGCGCGAAGTCCGGCTTGTGGATCACGCCGAAGAGGCCGCGTGAACCATCGGGTCGTTCGATCTGGTCCTCACGGACTGTCATCCACGGGTTCTGGTAGACGACCCGCGACGACAACTGCCTGATTATGGCGCCATCGGTTGAATCCTGGCTCACGCCGGCCCGCCCGGGACCCGGGGCACGTCAGCCCGCACGGCGCTGATCCTCCGGTCAAGCGCGCGCCATTGATCCTTAACGGCTGCGCGACAGCTCTTGCCCATGAGGAGACCGTACGCGATCCGTCGGTCACGAATCCGGCCCGAGGAGGGTACCGCTGCGCCTGATCGCCTCCGCGGCCTCGGCGGCGAGGCGGTCGATGATGGCACCGGCAGGCTCGACCGCCCGGACCAGGCCGATCGCCTGGCCCGCGTAAACGTGGTAGATGTCGAAATCATCCGCCGCGCGGGCCTGGCGGAGCCGTTCGTTCTCAGCGGGCTGGCGGGCCGCCAGGTCGGCTTCCTTACCGTGCCACTGATCGGTGAAACGGTTCCGCAGCGCTCGCCCGGGGGTCTGCACCGGATACCCGGCGCCGAGGGCGATGTCGAACACCCGCGTCTGCACGGTGTCGGTCTCGGCGGCACCAAGCAGGCGCTCCTTGCGGGCCGGCGACCCATCCGCCTCCTGCGCCGCGGACAGCGCGCTGCCGATCCAGGCGCCCGCGGCGCCCATTACCAGCGTGCCCGCGACGGCCGCGCCGGTGGCGATGCCGCCAGCGGCAAGGACAGGCACCTGCTTGTCCCCCACGACGTCCAGGACCACCTGCAGGATCGTGAGCGTGCCGATGAACCCGGTGTGCCCGCCGGCCTCCGTGCCCTGGGCGACCAGTGCTTCGGCGCCTGCCGCCAGGGCCGTCACCGCCTCGGCGCGGGTACGTACCTGAACCGCGAGCCTGGCACCCGCGTCGATGACCTGGCGCGCCCATGGCGTGATGTCGCCAAAGGAGATCGCGACCACCGGAGGGCACAAGCCGAGCATGTGGCGGAGCAACTCGGGACGGCGCCGCAGGACCCAGGCGACACAGCCAAAGCCCCACACGCCATCGGCGGCGGCCGCATCGGCCGCCGCACGGTCCAGCCAGCCGGTAGTAGCGGACTCCCCCGCGCCGATCAGGCCGAGCCCGCCCGCGGCCGCGACCGCGCCGGCAAGCCGCCCGCCCGATACCCCGGCCATGGGAGCGAGCACAAGCGGGTGCCGCAGCCCCCACTCACGGGTCAACTGCGTCGACAGCGCGCCGTCGCCCACTCCCATAGCCCGCACGCTACTCCGGCTTGTTCCGGATGCCCGAGCAGGGGCGGGGACGGCACTCCCAGCTGGGTAGGCTCGTGCTGAAACGCCTGGCACGACTGGGCCTGACGGGACTGGCACCTACTGGGAGGCACTGCGGTGGCAGCAAAACCATTACCCGACGGGGTAACCGCGACCGAAGGCCGCCCTGCCGCGATAGACACCAGCGTCGCGCACGCGGCCAGGGTGTACGACTACTGGCTGGGCGGCAAGGACAACTTCGCCGCCGATCGCGAGGCGGGCGATCAAGTGATCGCGGCGCAGCCGGCCATCCTTGTCGGCGTCCGGGCGAATCGCGCCTTCCTCGGGCGGGCCGTGCGCTATCTGGCCGGGCAGCTGGGTATCAGGCAGTTCCTCGACATCGGCACCGGGATACCTGCCGCCAACAACACCCATGAGGTGGCCCAATCGGCCGCGCCCGGGTCCCGTGTCGTCTACGTGGACAACGACCCGATCGTGCTGGTGCACGCACGGGCGCTGCTTAACAACACCAACGGCCCAACGGCCTACCTGGACGCCGACCTGCGCGACCCGGGGAAGATCCTCCGGTCGGCCGCACGAACCCTTGACTTCAGCCAGCCGGTCGCGGTGATGCTGCTGATGATCCTGCACCTGATTCCCGACTCTGATGATCCGTACGGGATCGTGCGGCGGCTGATGGACGCCATCGCGCCCGGCAGTCACCTGGTGCTGTCACATCCGGCGAGCGACATCGACGCGGTGGCCGCCGCGAGGGCGACCCAGCGCTACAACGCGCTCGTCTCCCCCCCGCAGACCCGGCGCACGCACGCGGAGGTCTGCCGATTCTTCGATGGTCTCGACCTGCTCGAGCCCGGGGTAGTGGCGACGAACCGGTGGCGGCCGGTGGACGGCGTCGGGTCCCCGTGCCGAGCGCCGAACCACGCAGGTGTCGGCCGCAAGCCAGCGGGCGGGCTGTCTGGAGGACTCACCCGGAGCGGGTGACGCGGGCCCCGGCCACGCGCGGCATCGTGATGGCGTGGTGAAGAGCAAGGCACAAGATCCCTCGAACCGATCACCGCGATCACAGAAATCATCGCCCGGCACGGCTCCCGCCAAGCCTCGCACGCCGCGGTCGCGACCCGATGAGGCGCTGGTACAGCTGACCCCCGCGGAACGAGCCGCACGCGGTAAGGCCGCGCGGGCCGCCGTGCCACGCGACAGCCAAGCGGTCTTCGACCCGCCGGCGGACCGCCCGGACCCGGTCAGCCTGCTCGAGCAGCAGGCAGTCTCACGGGTGCCCGAACTGGTGCCGGTCAGGTACGGGCGGATGCTTGTGTCGCCCTTCACCTTCTTCCGCGGCGCCGCCCTGCCCATGGCCAGCGATCTGGCCAAGACTCCCGCCTCCGGCATCATCGTGCAGGTATGCGGTGACGCGCACCTGTCCAACTTCGGTGTCTACGCGTCGCCGGAGCGGCGGCTGGTGTTCGACGTCAACGACTTCGACGAGACACTGCCCGGGCCGTGGGAATGGGATGTCAAGCGGCTGGCAGCCAGCCTGGAGGTGGCGGCGCGCGGCAACGGATTCACCGCCAAGCAGCGCCGCGAGATCGTGCTAGCTTCTGTCACCCGCTACAGAGAAGCGATGCGGCGCTTCGCGGGCATGCCCAACCTGCAGGTCTGGTACGCGCACGCGGAACTCGACGAGCTTCGGGCCCAGTTCGGCGCCATGCTGGATAGGCGGCAGCGCAAGGCCCTAGAAAAGGGCATGGCGAAGGCGCAGACGCGGGACAGCCTGCAGGCGTTCGACAAAATGACCCGGGTAGTGGACGGTCGGCCGCGCATCGCCGCCGACCCTCCGCTGCTTGTGCCGCTCGCCGACCTGGCGCCGCAACAGGCGGACGCCACCGGCCTCGAAGAGCAGCTCGACCCGCTTATCTCGAAGTACCGGCGCACCCTGGAAACCGACCGCCGCTACCTGCTCGAGCAGTTCACTTTCGCCGACATGGCCCGCAAGGTCGTCGGGGTCGGCAGCGTGGGCACCCGGTGCTGGATCACCCTGATGCTCGGCCGCGACGAGACCGATCCGCTATTCCTGCAGGTCAAGGAGGCGGAGCCGTCCGTGCTCAGCGCCTTCGCCGGCGCTAGTGAGTACACCAACCAGGGCCAGCGGGTCGCCGCGGGCCAGCGGCTCATGCAGGCCTCGAGTGACATCTTCCTGGGCTGGCAGCGGACTGAGCAGGGGCTCGACGGGCGGGCCCGCGACTTCTATGTCCGCCAGCTGCGCGACGGGAAGTTCTCCGTCGACATCGCCGCCATGGTCCCCAGCGGCCTCAAGCTGTACGGCGAGCTGTGCGGGTGGACGCTCGCGCGGGCGCACGGCCGTTCTGGCGACCGGATCGCCATCGCCTCCTACCTTGGCGGCAGCGACGTCTTCGACCGGGCCATCGCGGAATTCTCCAGCGCCTATGCGGACCAGACCGAGCGCGACCACTCGGCGCTCGCTGCCGCTGCCGCCTCGGGACGCATCAAGGCTGAACGCGATATCTGACGATCACCCGGCCGTTTTGCCCGTGTCGACCCAGGTGAACTCTCCACGGCCAGGCACAAGCCGTCAGAGGTCACCCACTGCGGGTGAGGTGCGACAAGTTGCGTGCGGACCGACAGTTAGCCAGCGCCCCTAACCTTCGAGGCCACGTCATGCACCTGATCGCCGGCGCCTCCCGGGCAAGCCGGGCCTGCCGTTCGCATCCGGGCCTGTGGTATGCGTACGGTTCACAGGCGGGCGAAACGGCAAAGAACCAGGGAAACTGCAAGATCCAGAGGAACGGCGATGAGTGCTGAAGGTGAGCGGGCGAACGGGTTCGGGCCGCTCGAGGATGGGTTGCGGCAGGCGAGCGACTGGTACCTGTGGGGACCCTATGTGAGCGAGCGGCAGTGGGGAACGGTCCGGGAGGATTACAGCGCCGACGGCGAGGCATGGGACTACCTGCCGCACGACAACGCCCGTTCGCATGCCTACCGGTGGGGCGAGGATGGCCTGGCCGGCTTCTGCGACATCGAGCAGCGGCTGTGCCTGGGGCTGGCGCTGTGGAATGGCCGTGACCCGATCCTCAAGGAGCGGGCCTTCGGGCTGACCGGCGAAGAGGCGAACCATGGCGAGGACGTGAAGGAGTACTGGTGGTACCTGGACGCCCTGCCCAGCCACGCGTGGAACCGCTGGCGGTACCACTACCCGCAGGCGGCGTTCCCGTATGAGGATCTGCGGGCCGAGAATGGCCGGCGCGGCAAGCTCGATCCCGAGTATGAGCTGCTCGACACCGGCGTGTTCGACCATGATCGCTACTGGATCACCGAGGTCTGGTACGCCAAGGCGGACCCGACTGACCTGTTGATGACGGTCCGGGTGACCAACGCCGGCCCGGAAGCCGACACCCTGCACGTGCTGCCGACCGCGTGGTTCCGCAACACCTGGTCGTGGGACGCCGGCGCGCCCAAGCCGGTAATGGCCGGCGCGGGCGGTTCGGCGATCACGATCGGGCACCCGTTCCTCGGCTCACTCGAACTACTGGCCGGCGAGGGCCCGGACCGCACGGTCCCGGTGCCATTGTTCTGCGAGAACGAGACCAACATTAAACGCCTCTTCGGCGCGCTCGCGACGACGCCGTACCCCAAGGACGGCATCAACGACCATCTGATCAGCGGTGCGGCCACCGTCAACCCCGATCAGCACGGCACCAAGTGCGCGTTCTGGTACCGGCTGACGGTCGCACCCGGCGACACCGCCGAGCTGCGGCTGCGGCTGCGCCCGGCGGGGGAGGCCGGCGCGCACGCGGAGGCGGCCGGCGTTCAAGCGGGGGCGGCGGCCGCGCTCGGCAGCGACTTCGACCGCGTCGTCAAACAGCGCCGGGCCGAAGCCGACGAATTCTACACCGAGCTAACTCCGCAGGGGGCCAGCGCGAATGAGGCGATGGTGATGCGGCAGGCCTTCGCCGGGATGCTGTGGAGCAAGCAGCTGTACAACTACGACGTCGGCCCGCTGGCTCGATGGCGACCCGACCCAGCCGCCGCCGCCGCCGGGCCGGCGCGGCGGGCGCAATTCGCGGTGGCGCCACTTCGATTCCTTCGACATCATGTCCATGCCGGACAAGTGGGAGTACCCCTGGTTCGCCGCCTGGGACCTGGCCTTCCACTGTGTGACCCTGGCGCACGTTGACCCGGCGTTCGCCAAGTACCAGCTGATCTTGCTGTGCCGGGAGTGGTTCCAGCATCCGAACGGGGCGCTGCCCGCCTACGAGTGGGACTTCGGTGACGTGAACCCGCCGGTGCAGGCGTGGGCGGCGCTGGAGGTGTTCGCCATCGACGGCGGCCGCGACCTGGATTTTTTGAGCCGGGTGTTCGACAAGCTGCTGGTCAACTTCACCTGGTGGGTCAACCTGGAGGACGCGGGCGGCAACAACGTGTTCGAGGGCGGATTCCTCGGGCTGGACAACATCGGCCCGATCGACCGGTCGCACCTGCCGGTCGGCGGCACCCTGGAGCAGTCCGACGCGACCGGCTGGATGGCGTTTTACGCGATCGCGATGGCGACCATCGCCGGTGTGCTGCAGCGCAGCGGCCGGCGCCCGGCGGTCGATCTTGTCCTGAAGTTCCTCGAGCACTTCGCCGCCATCACCCAGGCCATGGATGACCAGGGCCTGTGGGACGACGCCGACGGGCTGTATTACGACCGGCTGCTCACCCCGGACGGGACCGCGGTGCCGGTCAAGGTCCGGTCGATGGTCGGTGTCATCCCGATGCTGTCGGCGGCCGTCATCGACCAAGGGTGGCTCGCCCGGGCACTGGTGGTCGGCAAGCAGTTCGCGGGCTTCCTGGACCGGCATGGCCTGGCCGACCCGGACAAGCTCAGCGAACAGGGCATGTTGCGTCATATGCCCGGCGGCCAGCATCTGCTGCTGTCGGTGGTCGGCATCGACCGGCTCGAGAAACTGTTCGCCAAGCTCTTCGACAAGAACGAGTTCCTCTCCCCCTATGGGCTCCGGGCGCTGTCCGCCTACCATCGCGACCATCCCTACGAGCTGGACGTGGAGGGGATCCGGGCCACGATCGACTACGAGCCCGCCGAATCCACTACCGCGATGTTCGGCGGGAACTCCAACTGGCGCGGGCCGATCTGGTTCCCGCTCAACTACCTCGTCGTCAACGTGCTCGAGCGCTACTACCGGTTCTTCGGTGACGAGCTCACGTTCGAGTACCCGGCCGGCTCGGGGTATAAGGTCCCGCTCGACATGATCGCCCTGGACCTGCAGGACCGGCTGATCTCCATCTTCACGGTCGGGCCGGACGGCCGGCGGCCCTGCTTCGGCCGGGTCGACCGGCTGCAGCACGACCCGGCCTGGGAAGACAACCTGACGTTCAACGAGTACTTCCACGGCGACAACGGCGCCGGGCTCGGCGCCTCGCATCAGACCGGCTGGACCGGGCTGATCGCCGACGTGATCCGCCGCCGCCACGGCGCGGTCACCTCGGTCGGCGACGTGATCCGCAGTATTGCCCAGCAGGCCCGGCCATGACACCGCCTCCGCGGCCCGCGGCCGCCAGCACCGCGGCAGCGCCCGCCAAGGCGTCACCCGCCACCGCGGCGCAGAGCGCGCCAGCGCTGCCGGGCAGCGAGTTCCCGCTCGGCGCGACCGCGGCTGACGGCGGCACGAATTTCGCCGTCGCCGCGGCCGGCGCCGACGCGCCAATGGCGCGCGGCCCTGGCACCCTTACGCGGACATCGCCAGGTCAAACAAGCCCATGGCTGGCACCTCGAGCAACCCGAACCCGGCGCCCTGGAATGGACCACCCCCGGCGGGCCGCAAATACCGGGTCAGCAGGACATGACCCCGGCTGGCTCGGCCGGCTGGCATGACCGGCTCGTACGGCCACCTGGCACGGCCGCATCGCAGTAACACCTGGCACGGCCACCTCGCAGGACCGCCCGGCAGCTGGCCACCTGAGCGGGCAAAGTCCGCCCGGCTATCGCGACTGCGGGCCAGGCGGGCCAGGCGGGTCATCGACGAGCCCAGCGCGCCTAAGTGCGTCCGCAATCGCGCCCCCGCCACCCGGACCACCGGATCCGCGGCCATGGCCACTGTCCGCCCGGCGCGGCCGCCCGCTGCGCAGCGGGTGTCCCCGGCCGCCGACGCGGCGGGACTCACCACTGACATCGCCGCCGGACGCACCGCTGACTTCGCCGCCGTCAACGCCGCTGACCGCGCGAATGGCGTCGCCGATGGTGTCACCTCCGCCGCTGGCCACGCTGCGGACCTCGTCGTCGAGGCGCAGCGTGAGCGCGATGCGCTTGCGGGCGATGTCGACACCGAGCACCTTGACGCGAACTATGTCGCCTGGTTTCACCACCTCACGCGGGTCCATGACGAAGCTCTTCGACATCGCAGAAATGTGCACCAGACCATCCTGATGCACACCGACATCCACGAAGGCGCCGAACGCCGCGACGTTGGTGACGACACCCTCGAGCAGCATGCCTGGCCGCAGGTCACCGAGGGTTTCCACGCCCTCCTTGAAGGACGCCGTGGTGAAGGCGGGACGTGGATCGCGACCTGGTTTCTCCAGTTCCCGCAGAATGTCGGTCACGGTCGGCAGGCCGAACGTGGCGTCGGCGAATTCCATCGGCTTGAGCCCGCGCAGCACCGTGGTGTTGCCGATCAGCGCGGTGATGTCGCCGCCCGTCACCGCGAGGATCCGGCGCACGACCGGATACGCCTCCGGGTGCACGGCGGAGGCGTCGAGCGGATCGTCGCCGCCCGGAATGCGCAGGAAGCCGGCACACAGCTCGAACGCCTTCGGGCCAAGGCGGGGCACGTCCTTGAGCGCCCGCCGCGAGCGGAACGGGCCGCCCGCGTCCCGGTGCGCGACAATTCCCGCGGCGAGCCCGTCATTGATGCCGGAGACGCGTGCGAGCAGTGGTACCGAGGCGGTATTGATGTCGACCCCCACCGCATTCACGCAATCCTCCACGACCACGTCGAGCGAGCGCGACAGCCTGGTCTCAGACAGGTCGTGCTGGTACTGGCCGACGCCGATCGACTTGGGGTCGATCTTGACGAGCTCGGCGAGCGGATCCTGGAGCCTGCGGGCAATGGAGACCGCGCCACGCAGCGAGACGTCAAGGCCGGGTAGCTCACGGGAGGCATAGGCCGAGGCCGAGTACACCGACGCACCCGCCTCCGATACCATGATCTTGGTAAGTCCAAGCTCCGGATGCAGCTTGATCACCTCGGTCGCGAGCTTGTCGGTCTCCCGCGAGGCGGTACCATTGCCGATCGCGATCAGCTCGACGTGCTGCTCGCCCGCGAGCCGCGCGAGCACAGCGACGGCCTCGTGCCAGCGCCGCTGCGGCTCGTGCGGATAGACCGTCTCGGTCACCACCACCTTGCCCGTCGCGTCCACCACGGCGACCTTCACGCCGGTGCGGAAACCGGGATCCAGGCCCATCACGGGCCTGGTGCCGGCGGGCGCGGCAAGCAGCAGGTCGCGCAGGTTGGCGGCGAACACCCGCACCGCCTCGTCCTCAGCCGCCTGCCATAGGCGCATCCGCAGGTCGATGCGGAGATGGACGATGATGCGCGTCCGCCAGGCGGAGCGCACCGTGTCCATCAGCCAGCGGCTGGCCGGCCCCCCGGAAAGCGAGATGGTGAAACGCCGCGCGATCCGCAGCTCGTAGTCGCTGGGGCCGTCCCGTTCCCCCGGTTCAAGCGCGAGCGGTTCCCCGGGTTCAAGCTCGAGGTCGAGGATCTCCTCCTTCTCACCCCGCAACAGCGCCAGGATCCGGTGCGAGGGCAGCCTGGTGAAGGGCTCTGAGAAATCGAAGTAGTCGGCGAACTTCGGCCCGGCATCCCGCTTGCCCTCGCGCACCTTCGACACCAGGCGGCCACGCGACCACATCTGCTCGCGCAGCGTCCCGATCAGGTCCGCGTCCTCGGCGAAGCGTTCGACCAGGATCGCGCGCGCGCCCTCGAGCGCGGCCGCGGCGTCCGGCACACCCCTTGCGTCGTCGGCGAACGCTGCGGCCGCCAGCCGCGGATCAACCGCGGGATCGGCGAGAAGCTGATCGGCCAGCGGCTCCAGCCCCGCTTCCCTGGCGATCCGGGCCTTGGTGCGGCGCTTGGGTTTGTATGGCAGGTAGATGTCCTCCAGGCGCGCCTTCGAATCGGCGGCCATGATCTGCGCCTCGAGATCGGGGCCGAGCTTGCCCTGACCGCGGACCGACTCGAGGATGGCGGCCCGCCGTTCGTCAAGCTCGCGCAGGTAGCGCAACCGCTCCTGCAGCGTGCGCAGCTGCACGTCGTCGAGCATGCCCGTCGCTTCCTTGCGGTAGCGGGCGATGAACGGGACTGTTGCCCCGCCATCGAGCAACTCCACGGCCGAGCGCACCTGCCGTTCGGCCGCGCCGATCTCGGCCGCGATCCGCTGATAGACAGACACCGTCACAGGCGCACTGTCCCACGCGCCCGCCGGCCGCGCTAGCCTGACGCTGTGGTTTTCTCGGGCTCGCCCGCAGTGGTTTTCTCGGGCTCGCCCGCAGTGGCGATCGGGTTCTACGAAGGGCTCGAGGCGGACAACTCAAAGAGCCGGCACCACTCAAGCGGCACCACTCAAGGACTGGCTGGTTACTCATGTCGGACCCGGTCATGTCGGACCCGGAGACGAGGCTTCCTGAGCGTCAGCCACGTGCTCCCGGCCACCCAGCGGAGGCTAGTTGGCGGGCACCCCGGCGCCGACGAGTATGGCGGCCCAGTCGTGCGCCCGGTCGAGCTCGCCAGCGCGCATCGGGCCCTCCGCGTACTCGACGATGAAGCCCTCCGGCTCGGCGGCGAGGCTGTAGCCGTGCTCGCGCAGGCGGCGGGCGATGCCCCTCGCGGCGCCGCCGGCCAGCCGGCTGCCGAGCCGGGTGTCGAAGGCGGCTGCGCGGCGGCCCTTGGCCGCCTTGGGGACAGCGTGGAACCAGGTACGCAGGCCGGGACCTTCGGCGTCCGGGTCCAGCGGGTGCTCGTCAGCGGAACCTCCATCGCCTCCGGAATCTCCAGCACATGCCGGGGGTGGATTCCGTGTCACACCCTGCACAGCATCCCGGCGGCTCCGGGTGAACGTCATGCCGCGCGCGTGCGTCGGCCCGCCGACAATCACCAGATCGGCGGCCTCGACCAGGTCCGGCGTGGCGGCGGACACGGGCACGCAGTTCACCGCGGTCCCGGCGGCCGCGTCGCGGATCCCGCATGTGATGGCAATGGCGACCTGGTGCGTATTTCCGAATATGCTTTCGTATACAATGAGAACTTGCATGGCCGCTCCTCCTGTTCCGACTTAACCCCCAGCCTGCGTCCCCTTGACTCCCAGCCTGCGCCCCGCCCGCGTCTGATGGCAGGGCCGGACGTCAGAGCATGATGTGACTTATGTCCCGGTGGGATTGTGGTATTGATGTGACTTATGTCCCGGTGGGAGTTCTGGATTGACAGGGGTGGCACGTTCACCGACGTCGTCGCGCGGCAGCCGGACGGCAGGCTGACCGCGTGCAAGCTGCTGTCGGAGAACCCCGAACGGTACGACGACGCGGTCATCGCGGGAATCCGCAGGCTGCTCCGGGTGCCGGCCGGGGGAGCCGGTGCCAGCCGAGCGGATCGGCGTGGTCAGGCTGGGCACCACGGTGGCGACGAACGCCCTGCTCGAGCGGAAGGGCGAGCCGACCGTGCTTGTCATCACCAAGGGATTCGCCGACGCGCTCCGGATCGCCTACCAGAACCGGCCGCGCATCTTCGACCTCGACATCGTCCTGCCTGAACCGCTTTACGCCCGGGTGATCGAGGCCGACGAGCGGATCGGGGCACGCGGCGAGGTGATCACCGAGCTCGACGAGGGCGCGCTGGCGCGCGACCTTCGTGACGCTTACAGCGAGGGCTTCCGCTCGGTCGCCGTGGTGTGCCTGCACGGCTACCGCTACCCCGGGCACGAGACCCGGATCGGTAAGATCGCCCGCGGCATCGGCTTCCCACAGGTGTCGGAGTCCCACAAGACGAGCCCGCTGATGAAGCTGGTGTCGCGCGGCGACACCACGGTCGTGGACGCTTACCTATCGCCCATCCTCGGCAGGTACGTGGATCAGGTGGCCCGCGAGCTGCGGGGAGTCCAGCTGCTTTTCATGCAGTCCAACGGCGGTCTCGCCGACGCCCGGACCTTCCGTGGCAAGGACTCGATCCTCTCCGGCCCGGCCGGCGGCATCGTCGGCATGGCGCGCGCCTCGGCCGCGGCCGGCTTCGACCGGGTGATCGGCTTCGACATGGGCGGCACCTCGACCGACGTCTCGCACTATGCGGGCGAGTTCGAACGCCAGTACGAGACCGAGGTGGCGGGGGTCCGCATTCGGGCGCCGATGCTGAGCATTCACACCGTCGCCGCCGGGGGCGGATCGATCCTGCATTTCGACGGCAGCAGGTACCGGGTCGGCCCGGATTCCGCGGGCGCGAATCCCGGCCCGGCGGCCTACCGGCGCGGCGGGCCGCTCACCGTCACCGATGCGAACATCGCGCTTGGCCGAATCCAGCCGGCCTATTTCCCCGCGGTGTTCGGCGAGAGCGGTGACCAGCCCCTCGATGCCGCCGCCGCACGCGAGCGCTTCGCCCTTCTTGCGCGGCGGATCGAGGAAGCCACGGGCGACAGGCGAGGCAGCGAGGAAGTGGCGGCAGGATTCCTGGAGATCGCGGTGACCAACATGGCCAATGCGATCAAGAAGATCTCGGTTCAGCGCGGTTACGACGTGACGCGCTACGTGCTCGCGACATTCGGCGGCGCGGGTGGGCAGCACGCGTGCGCGGTCGCCGATTTGCTCGGCATGACCAAGGTGCTCATCCACCCCCTCGCCGGGGTCCTGTCCGCATACGGGATGGGGCTTGCGGACGTCATCGCAATGCGCGAGTCCGCGGTGGAGGCGCGGCTTTCCGAGGGGCTGCTGCCCGAACTCGACCGTGTCGCGGTGGACCTCGAAGCCGATGCCCTCGCCGAACTGAGGAGTACGGGCTCCGCCGCGGGCAACCGGGTCCGTTCCATCCGCCGTGCCCACCTTCGCTACGAGGGAACCGACACCGCCGTGGTGGTCCCAATGGGTCAGCTAGCCGGCATGGTCAGCCAGTTCGAAGCCAGGTACCAGCAGCGCTTCTCCTTCCTCATGCGCGACAAGCCGATCGTCGTGGAAGCCGTGTCGGTCGAACTGGCCGCCGACGGCGGCGAGCCGCCCGCCGCCGGGCACGTTACCGCGCCCGGCGAACCTGCTCCACCGGTCCGCATGTTCGTCTCGGGTTCCTGGACCGATGTGCCGCTGCACCGCCGCGGCGAGTTGCGCTCGGGCCAGGTGACCGAGGGTCCGGCAATCATTGTCGAGGACTTCGCCACCACCGTGGTCGAACCGGGCTGGCAGGCGACGGTCACCGGCCCGGGTGACTTGCTGGTAAGCCGTGTGAACGCGCTCCCGGCTCGCCGCGCCGTTGCCACGGGGGCCGTCGATCCGGTGCGGCTCGAGATCTTCAACAACCTGTTCATGTCCATCGCCGAGCAGATGGGGGTACGGCTGCAGAGCACAGCGCACTCGGTCAACATCAAGGAGCGCCTCGACTTCTCCTGCGCGATCTTCGACGCGGCGGGAAATCTGATCGCCAACGCACCGCACATCCCGGTCCACCTCGGCTCGATGGGCGAAAGCATCAAGATGGTAGCGGGGCGCAACGCGGGCCGGATCAGGCGCGGCGACGTCTACGCGCTCAACGACCCCTACCATGGCGGCACCCACCTGCCCGACATCACCGTGGTCACCCCGGTCTTCCGCGAAACAGCAGATGAGGACCGGACGGGCGACGAGATCCTCTTCTACGTCGCGTCGCGTGGCCACCACGCGGAGATCGGCGGCATGACCCCCGGCTCGATGCCGGCGTTCAGCACCCGCATCGAGGAGGAGGGGGTACTGATCGACAACTGGCTTCTGGCCGCCGGTGGCGAACTGCGGGAGTCCGACACGATCCGGCTGCTCCGCTCCGCGGTTTACCCCTCACGCAATCCGGGCACCAACATCGCGGACCTGCGGGCCCAGATCGCCGCCAACGAGAAAGGCGTGCGGGAAGTGCACCGGATGGTCGGGTACTACGGGCTGCACGTGGTGCGGGCTTACATGGGTTACGTGCAGGACAACGCCGAGGAGGCGGTGCGCCGCGTCATCCCCGGGCTGCGCGGCGGCGAGTGCAGCTACGAACTCGACAACGGCGCGGTGATCAAGGTGGCTGTCCGCGTCGACCCGCGGGCGCGGACCGCGGCGATCGACTTCACGGGCACGTCGCCGCAACTGACCGACAACTTCAACGCGCCGTCCTCGGTCGCGATGGCGGCGGTGCTCTATGTGCTGCGGACCCTGGTGGCCGATGACATCCCGCTCAATTCAGGCTGCCTCAAGCCGATCCGGGTGACGATCCCGCCCGGAGGCATGCTGTCGCCCGGTTACCCGGCGGCCGTCGCCGCGGGCAATGTCGAGACATCGCAGGCCATCACCGGTGCGCTCTACGCCGCTCTCGGCGTCATGGCGGAGAGCGCCGGCACGATGAACAACGTCACCTTCGGCAACGACCGCCATCAGTACTACGAGACGGTGGCGGGCGGCAGCGGGGCGGGGAACGGATTCGCGGGCACCGACGTGGTGCAGACCCACATGACCAACTCAAGGCTCACCGACCCCGAGGTGCTCGAGTGGCGCTACCCGGTCCGGGTGGACTGTTACCAGATCCGCCGTGGCAGCGGCGGCGGCGGACGCTGGCCAGGTGGTAACGGCGGCCGGCGCCATATTCGCTTCCTCGAGCCGATGACCGTGACCACTCTCAGCACCCACCGGCGGGTACCGCCATACGGATTGGCGGGCGGGCTGCCGGGCGAGCCTGGCAGGCACTGGGTGGAGCGCGCTGACGGCTCAGTGACCCCGATGCGAGCATGCGACTCCGTGCCGGTCGCGGCCGGTGACGTGTTCGTCATCGAGACACCCGGCGGCGGTGGATATGGGCCGCCTCCGATGCCAGCGGGCGCGCTCTCCATAGGATGACGGCATGGCGCAGTCATCAGGGTCCGGCATCCCGGTCACCACCGCGTTCGAACTGCCAGGCATGACCGTCGAGAAAGACCTTGGTGTCGCGTTCGGCCTGGTCGTGCGCAGCATGGGTTTTGCCAGATCGGTCGGCGCCGGATTCAAGGCGCTGCGCCAGGGAGAGGTAACACAGTACACAGAGCTGCTCGAGGACAGCCGGCGTCACGCGATCGACCGGATGATCGAGAACGCGCGGCTGCTCGGCGCCAACGGCGTGGTCGCAATGCGCTTCGACTCCTCCGAGATGGGTCAGCAACTCACCGAGATCGTCGCCTATGGCACGGCCGTCGTCGTCCATCCCATGGCATAGCCGTGTCCGCGCCGCGGCCGGGCGGGCCGCGTTCCGCGATCAGCGACGCAGACCGCGAACGGCTGATCGCGCTGCTGCGCGAGCACTATGCCCAGGGCCGGTTGGACCTCGATGAGCTTGACCGGCGGGTCGGCATCGTACTTTCCGCCGAATTCGCCGACGAGGCGGCACCGGCCGTGGACGACCTACCGGCGCTCGCCGTCCCCGGCTCAGTCCCCAGCTCCGGCCGCGGCGCAGCCAAGCGGGCCCGGGTACGCGGGCGCCGGCACGCGCAGACGCCCACGCCAGGTACCGGCTGGCTGCCGACTTCCGAGCGGTTCCGCGATCCGGCCACAGGCAAGATCATGCGGGTCTGGATCGATCCGGCGGACCAAAGCCGCCACTACGTGCCTGAGGAAACCGGCTGAGGGCTCGCGGTACCTCCGGCCCCATGAGCCAGCAGTTCGACGTAGCATGCGCCTGGCCGGGGGGCGAGCACGGCGGCGACGGTGGTCGCGCCAGGGCTGTGGAGCAGGCCGGTGAGGTAGGCGTGGTTGATCGCGCACACCAGGTCCGGTGCCTTGGCCGCGAGGGGGTGGAACGGGCAGTTGCGCAGCCTGAGCAGAGTCGGGGCGTCCCTCGCGGGCTCGAAACCACAGCCTTCGAGGATCTCCCCCGCCAGCGTGAGCGGGCGCTCGGCACCCAGCCGGCCCGGCCGGAGCCGCGCCCGGCCCGCGGCGCCGGGTTCTGCCCCCTTGGCGCGCGCGACGCACATCGCGTCATGACGCGCGCCTTGGCCGGCGGTCTCGTCGGTAAGGACGGCGTCAAGCAGGATGCCGGCGAGGATGTCGTGGTGGCGGGGTGGGATGCTGACGGTGATGCCGGCATCGGCGGGTTCGCAGGTCGGCTCGACCGGTGGAACTCCGCCGGCCTGGGGCCGATCCGCACCAGACCAGCCCGCTGGAGGACACTGACGATATGCGTTACCTGGAAATCGACACCGCCAAGAAGATCTCCAAGATCGGGCTTGGCAGCTGGCAGTTCGGCTCGCCCGAGTGGGGTTACGGCCAGTCGTACGCGGACCAGGAGGCACACGCCATCGTGCGCCGCGCACTCGAACTGGGGATCACGCTGTTCGATACCGCCGAGGCATACGCGTTCGGCCGGAGCGAGCGCATCCTTGGCCGCGCCCTCGGTGACGACCGCGAGCTTGTCTTCCTCGCGACGAAGATCTTCCCCATCCTGCCGCTCGCTCCCGTCGTCGAACAGCGGGCGATCGCGAGCGCGAACCGGCTCGGGGCCCGCAGGCTGGACCTTTATCAAGTGCACCAGCCCAACCCGGTCATCCGCGACCGCACGACGATGCGCGGCATGCGAGCCCTGCAGACGGTTGGCCTCGTGGACAACGTCGGGGTAAGTAATTACCCGCTGATGCGGTGGCGGGACGCCGAGCGGGCACTTGGCGGCCGGGTGCTGAGCAACCAGGTCAGGTACAACCTCGCCGACCGCAGACCCGAACGCGACCTGCTGCCATTCGCACGCGAACACAGCCGCATCGTGATCGCCTACAGCCCGCTGGCCCAGGGGCTGCTTTCAGGCAAGTACGGCCCGGGTAACCGCCCCGCCAACCGGATCAGGGCCGCCAACCCGCTGTTCCTGCCCGAGAACCTCGACCGCGCGGGTGAGCTGATCGCAACGCTCCACGAGGTCGCCAGTGCGCGCTCGGCCACCCCCGCCCAGGTCGCGCTCGCCTGGGTCATCCACCACCCATCGGTCACCGCGATCCCCGGTGCTTCAAGCGTGGCGCAGCTCGAAAGCAACGCGGCGGCCGCCGAGATCGACCTCACCGGCGAAGAGTACGAGGCGCTCAGCGCCGCGGCGACCCGGTTCCGGCCGGTCACCGGGCCGGCCGCACTGTCCAGGCTCGCGCGGTCCCGGTTCAGCCGCTGACGCGCCGGTCCACCGGGCCGAGGCCGGCAAGACGGCATTGACGCTGGGTGAGCAGGGCCATGTTGTCGCGGCCCGCAAAGGCGCTCCGGCACACGGCACGTGCCCCGGCGCCGCAATCGTGCAACATGGCCCCACCGGTGGAACTGGCCACCGAGACAGTAATGCAGCCATTGCGGGAGGGGCCGTAGGCGTCTTGATGGCTCGCCCCCCAGATGGCCGTGCCACCCAAACCGGCCACGGCGAGAACGCCCACCGCCGCCATCATCCGCTTGGCGCGCGGCGTGAGCGGTGCTGAGAGCCGCTGAGATCGGCCATCCATGATGCCGAAGTATAAGGTGGCGGGGCGACCACGTCTGCGCACCCGTACCCGCATCCGCGGCGTTTTGGCCGCCAGGCGGCACTGCCGCAGGTTTGGCCCGTCAGGTGGCACCGGGGCACACTGTGGTCATGTCCGCTCACTACCGCGCGCCTGGCTGGTTCACCCGCAATGTCGCCAACCGGCTGGTGGCGTTCCTGACCGCCCGTGGGGTGAGCATCCTCGGCTCCCGGGTGCTCGCGGTCAAGGGCCGCAAGAGCGGCGAGTGGCGCACGACGCCGGTGAACCTGCTCGAACACGACGGGCACCGCTACCTCGTGTCGGCACGTGGCGAGGGCCAGTGGGTGCGCAACCTGCGGGCCGCCGGCACCGGCGAGCTTCGTGTGGGCAAGCGCAGCGAAGTGTTCCGCGGCCGCGAGCTAACCGACGACGAGAAGGTGCCGGTGCTACGGGCCTACCTGAGACGCTGGAAGGCGGAGGTCGGCGTGTTCTTCGACGGCGTCGGGCCGGACTCGGGCGACGAGCAGGTCCGCGCCATAGCGCCCAAACATCCGGCGTTCGAGGTCTTGCCCCCGGGACCGCCACGCCAGGACGGACCAGCGGGAGAACGCTGACAGCACCGAGACGGCGCTCATCGCGGAGCCGACCGACAACACGCAGCCGATCGAGCCGGCCGAGCCCACCGACAGGATCGACCCCGCCGAACCGATGCTGAGGATCGACCCGGCGGAGCCGATGCTCAGGATCGACCCCGTGGAGCCCAAGCTCAAGATCGACGAGTCCGCGGAGCCGATCGGCCGCGACCGGCGACGAGTAGTTCCCATTTCCGGCATTCTCGCAGTCCAGTCCGGCGAGCTCAGCGGTGACGGCTGACGTACCGTGAACTGACCGAACGAATCGAGGTGCCATGGATCATGCTGAACGACTGGCGAATGGCGGCGCCCCGCGACCGTGACACCGTGAGGGTGCCCGAGGTCGCCGTGGCTCTGCGCGTCAATGGCATGCCACACGAGCTGCGCTTGGACACCCGCGTGACCCTGCTTGACGCGCTGCGTGACCAGCTGGGCCTCACCGGCACCAAGAAGGGCTGCGATCAGGGCGCGTGCGGCGCCTGCACCGTGCTGGCCGACGGTAAGCGCGTACTGTCCTGCCTGACGCTCGCCGCCGCGTGCGAGGGCCGCGAGGTGACCACCATCGAGGGCCTTGCGACCGGCGATGCGCCGCACCCGGTGCAGCAGGCCTTCATCCGCCATGACGCCTTTCAGTGCGGCTACTGCACGCCAGGCCAGATCATGTCGGCGGTCGCCCTGCTCGCCGAGGGACGGGCGGGCTCCGATGACGACATCCGCGAGTTCATGAGCGGCAACATCTGCCGATGCGGGGCCTATCCGAACATCGTCGCGGCCATTCGTGACGTCGCGGCCAGCCGGGGCGGCTTTGCCGAAGGCGCCGGGGGTGATGGTGCGACCGTTTGAGTACGTACGTGCCACCAGCGTCGCGGAGGCCGTGGCAGCCGTCACAGCCAATCCCGCCGCCGCTTACCTGGCTGGCGGCACGACGCAGGTCGACCTGATGAAAGACGGTGTGCTGGGCCCCGAGATGCTGATAGACATCACCCGCTTGCCGCTGCGGGGCATCGCGCAGGGCGACGGCTCGATCCGTGTCGGGGCGCTGACGACCATGGAGGAGCTAGCCGCCGACCCCACAGTGGCGCAGCGGCTGCCCGTCGTGCGGGATGCTCTGCTGCTCGCCGCTTCGCCCCAGCTGAGGAACATGGCGACGATCGGAGGGAACCTGCTGCAGCGGACGCGTTGCCGCTACTTCCGCGATGTCAGCTGTGCGTGCAACAAGCGTGAGCCCGGGTCGGGCTGCGGCGCCATGGCGGGGTTTCACCGGCTGCACGCGATCCTGGGCACCAGCGAGCACTGCATCGCGACGCACGCATCGGACCTGGCGGTCGCCCTGGTGGCGCTGGACGCGGTTGCGGCGGTGCGCGGCGCCGACGCGCACCGCCGCGCGATCCCGCTGACAGGAGTTCTACCTCGCGCCCGGTGACACGCCGGATGCGGAGAACACCCTCGCGCACGGCGAGCTGATCACCGCGGTTGAGGTGCCCGTGCTACCGGAGAAATGGCGCTCCGGATACCTGAAGGTCCGTGACCGCGCGTCGTACGAGTTCGCACTCGCGTCCGCGGCGGTGGCCCTGAACGTGGAGGACGGTGTGATCATGGAAGGGCGCCTGTGCCTCGGCGGTGTCGCGACCCTGCCGTGGCGTGCCCGCCGCGCCGAGAGCGTCCTGCGCGGGGCTCCCGCGACAGCGGAGACATTCCGTGCCGCCGCGGACGCCGCGGTTGAGGGCGCAGCCGGGCGCGCGGGCAACGCGTTCAAGATCGAGCTGGCCCGGCGGACCGTGATCCGCGCGCTGTCCACCGTGGCGGGTGCGCCGCGGTGACCGCCACGCAGACGATGACGGCGGCCGGTCCCGGGCTTGACCGAGTCGACGGGCCGCTGAAGGTGGCTGGTGCGGCGCCCTACCCGGCGGATTTCAGCTTCCCCGGCATGGCGCACGCCACGCTGCTACAGGCCACGGTGGCGGCGGGGCGGATCCGCCGCATCGACACGCGCGCGGCCGGGGCGGCGCCAGGCGTACTCGCGGTGATCACGCACGAGAACGCGCCTCGGCTGGCACGCGCGCCCGGCGGCATCACCATGGGCCCGCCACCACCGCTGCAGGACGACCGCGTCCTGCATCACGGCCAGCACATCGCGGTGGTGGTGGCGGAAACTGCCGAGCAGGCGACGGCAGCGGCGCAGCTGATCGGAGTCGGCTACGAGCCAGCCGGGGCACTGCTCGATCTCGACGACCCGCGGGCTAGCCGCGTCGAGAACGCGGCCCGCAGTGACGTCGCGCGCGGCGATGTGCCAGGCGCGCTCGCATCCGCCGACGTGACTGTGGACGTTACTTACACCACGGCGACGGAGACCAACAACCCGCTCGGACTTTTCTGCACGGTCGCGTTCTGGGACGGCGACGCGCTCACCGTGCACGACTGCACGCAGGGGCCAGCGTTCGTGCGTACGGCGCTCGCCACCGCATTCGGTGTGCCTGAGAGCGGAGTCCGCGTGCTCGCGCCATTCGTCGGCGGCGCGTTCGGTGCCGGTCTTCGCGTCTGGCAGCACGTCTTCCTGAGCGCCCTCGCGGCGCGCGTGGTGGGCCGTCCGGTCAAGCTCGTGCTGACTCGCGCCCAGATGTTCACGTCCGTCGGCTACCGAGCCCGTACCGTGCAGCATCTCAAGATCGGGGCCACCCGGACCGGGGAACTCGTCGCGATCGACCACGAGGGAATCGAACCCGCGGCGATGGAGGACGTGTTCGCCGAGTCGCTGACGAGGAGCACGGCAGTGCTGTACGCATGCCCCAATGTGACCACGCGGACCAGCCAGGTGCGGCTGAACGTGGCCTGCCCGACCTGGATGCGCGGGCCCGGCGAGGCACCCGGCGTATTCGCGCTTGAGTGCGCACTTGACGAGCTTGCCCATGAGCTCGGCAGTGATCCAGTAGAGTTGCGGCTTCGCAACTACGCTGACGTTCATCCGCAGACCGGCAAACCATGGACGACCAAGGCGCTGCGCGCTTGCTATGAGCGGGGCGCGGAGCGATTCGGATGGTGGCGGCGCACCCCTGAGCCGCGCTCGATGCGCGATGGCCGCACGCTCATCGGCTACGGCATGGCCAGCGCCCACTACGGCTATGTTCAGGCACCCTGCCAGGCCCGTGCGTCGCTTGGCCGCGACGGGGCGGCCTATGTCCGCAGCGCTGCGACAGACATCGGACCGGGCACCTACACGGTGATGACGCAGGTGGCGGCCGACGCTCTCGGACTACCACCGGCGTCGGTCCGGTTCGAGCTGGGGGACACCGAGATGCCGCCCGCGCCCCTGCAGGGCGGATCGGGCCTCACCGCCGCACTCGGCAGCGCGGTCCATACCGCCTGCCGGGAGCTTGTGCAGAATTTCCTCGATGTCGTGGCCGACGACGCGGAATCTCCACTGCGGGGCTGCGCCGCGGCGGACGTGACCGTTTCCGGCGGCCGCATCTCACCCGCCGGTGAACCCGCACGTGGCGAGACCTACACAGCCATCCTCAGCCGGCACGGGCTGACCGAGCTGACAGCCGACGGCGCGAGCGCCCGTCGCCGGGACCGGGACGCCGAGCCGGGCATCCTTCGGCGCCAAGTTCGCGGAGGTCCATGTCGATCCCGATCTGGGCCTGGTGCGGGTCACCCGCGTCGTGGCGGCGATCGACGGCGGGCGCATCCTCAACGAGAAGACCGCCACCAGCCAGGTCATCGGCGGGACGGTCGGCGGCATCGGAATGGCCCTGCTCGAGGAGACGGTCTGCGATCCCGGGACCGGCCGCGTCGCCAACGCGACCTTCGGCGACTATCTCGTCGCGGTCAACGCCGACGTTCCGGACATTGATGTGATCTTCGTAGGCGAGCCCGACCCGATGAACCCCATCGGCGTCAAGGGGATCGGCGAGATCGCCATCGTTGGCGTCGCCCCCGCCATCGCCAATGCCGTCTTCCACGCCACCGGCCGGCGTGTCCGCTCACTCCCGATCACCCTCGCGGATCTCCTGTGACACCGCCAGGATGTGCTGCCCATACTTCGCCAGCTTGTTCTCACCCACACCGCTCACCTTGGCCAGTTCGGCCAGCGACGACGGGCTCCGGGCGGCGATCTCGCGCAGGGTCGCGTCGTGGAAGATCACGTACGCGGGGACGCCCTGCTCCTTCGCCGTAGCGGCGCGCCAGGCACGCAGCCGCTCGAAGACTCCTACGGCTGCCACGGGCAGGTCGGCCGGCGCGGCGCGGCGCGGCTTGTCAGCCTTGCCCGCCTTACCAGCGCGGTCACCCACGATCGCTCGCGCTGCCCGCGCTGGCTCGCGCCGCAGCAGCACCTGGCGCCGCTTTCTCAGCACGTCGGCACTCGCGTCGGTGAGCACCAGCGTGCCGTAATCGCCCTCGACGGCCATGCAGGCCCTGGGCGAGCAGCTGGCGCACCACAGCCGCGCCACTCGGAGTCGCTCAGCTCCGTGCCGATGCCGAACACCGTCAGCGAGTCGTGGCCGTGCTGGATGATCTTGGGCGTTTTCCTGCCGAGCAGGATGTCGATGACCTGGCCCGCGCCGAACTTCTGACGCCGTTCGCGCAGCAGCCGCAGCACGGTGGAGAGAAGCTTCTGCGCCGCGACCGTGCCGTCCCATGCCTGCGGCGGTGACAGGCAGGTGTCGCAGTTGCCGCATGCGGCGCTGCGCTGACCGAAATAGGCGAGCAGTTGCACGCGGCGGCACCCGACCGTCTCGCAGAGGGCCAGCATGGCGTCGAGGTGGGCGGCAAGGCGGCGGCGGTGAGCGTCGCTGCCTTCGGAGGTGTCGATCATCCTGCGCTGCTGCACGACGTCCTGCAGCCCATAGGCCAGCCAGGCGGTGGAGGGGAGGCCGTCGCGCCCGGCGCGGCCGGTTTCCTGGTAATAGCCCTCGACCGACTTGGGCAGGTCGAGGTGGGCGACAAATCGCACGTCGGGTTTGTCGATGCCCATGCCGAACGCGATGGTGGCGACCATGACGACGCCATCGGCGCGCTGGAAGCGCGCCTGGTTCGCGGCCCTGGTGCGCGCGTCGAGCCCGGCATGGTAGGGCAGCGCCTCGATCCCGCTGGCCACCAGGAATTCGGCGGTCTTCTCGACCGAGGCCCGTGACAGGCAGTACACGATACCCGCATCCTCCGCATGCTCGGCGCGCAGTAGTTCAAGCAGCTGCCGCCTGGGCTCGTTCTTCGGCACGATGCGGTACTGGATGTTCGGGCGGTCAAAGCTCGCCACGAAATGACGGGCTCCCCCGAGGTTAAGCCGCCACGCGATCTCCGCGTGTGTGGCCTCGGTCGCGGTCGCGGTCAGGGCGATACGGGGCACGGCGGGCCAGCGCTCGTGCAGCGCGGACAGGGCAAGATAGTCGGGCCGGAAGTCGTGCCCCCACTGGGCCACGCAGTGCGCCTCATCGATGGCGAAGAGCGAGATCGTCGCCGCGGTCGAGCAGCCTCAAGCGCAGACTCGGCCCGCAGGCGTTCCGGTGCCAGGTAGAGCAGGTCAAGTTCCCCGGCGAGGAAGGCCGATTCGACGTGACGGCGCTCGCCAGGGTCCTGGGTGGAATTCAGGACACCCGCCCGCACGCCAAGCACCGCCGCGGCGTCGACCTGATCCTGCATGAGCGCGATCAGCGGTGAGACAACGACGCCGGTGCCCTTCCGCACGAGCGCGGGGATCTGGTAACACAGCGACTTGCCGCCACCGGTCGGCATGAGTACGAGCGCGTCGCCACCGGCAACGACGTGATCGATGATCTCCTGCTGGCCTTCACGGAACGAGTCGTAGCCGAACACCCGCCGCAACACCCGCGACGCTTCGTCTACCTCAGAGCCGATTTCGGGGGAGGCCACCCCGGTATCCTACGAAGATCTGGACTCCGGTTCGAGGTGCGTGACGAGCCGTGGTCACCGATTGACCGACCGGATCCGTGGCGGCCACGTGCGTGGCCTGGGCGCAGCCAGCCGCACCACCGATAACGGCGGCGACGACGATCAGCGCGGCCGTGCCCGTCACGACCCTTGCCTTGCGCTGGGTGCGGATGAACCAGGCGAGGCCGAAAAGGGTCAGTACCGAGGCAACGTAGAAGTTCAGCCGCAGGCCGAGGAAATGCTCCGACGGGTCGACGCGCAGCGACTCCTCGAAGATCCGGAACGCCGAATATCCGGTCACGTACAACGCGAACAGCCCAGGCGGCCGGACGCCACGGTGATGACCGAGCCACACGAGCGCCGCCGCGAGCGCGAAGTCGAAGATCAGCTCGTAGAGGAAGGTCGGATGGAATGTCGTGTACCGTCCGTAGCCGGGGGGCCGGTGCGCCGGTGAGATCTCCAGGCCCCAGGGCAGGCTGGTCGGCCCGCCGAAAAGCTCCTGGTTGAAGTAGTTGCCGATGCGCCCGATGCCCTGGGCGACGAGCAGCGCAGGTGCCACGGCGTCCATGAAGACCGGCACGTTCGCGCCGTGCCTGCGCAGCCGCCAGATGCCCACCACGGAGGCGAGTGCGATCCCGCCCCAGATGCCTAGCCCGCCGTTCCACACGGCAAACGGTCCCCACCAATGCGGCGGGATGTACCTGGGCGTGGTGATGTCGAAGTAGATCCGGCCGCCGACAATCCCGGCGGGCACGCTCCACAGCGCCACGTCGGCGACGAGGTCCGGGTCGCCGCCCTGGGCACTCCAGCGCCGTCGGGTAATGATGATCGCCAGCGTGATCCCAACCACGTACATGAGTCCGTAGAAGTGGATTTCGAGCGGACCGAGGTGGATACCGTTGACGGGCGGGCTGGGGATGTGCAGCGCCATGTGGCGATGCTAGCTAACCGCCGGTTCCGCCCCGGCGGCGGAACCATGTCCGATGAGGCTAAGGTTCACCATGACAGGACACGGCGCAGCGAATTCGGACGGCCTTGGAGGAAGGGACCGTGGTAGGCGAAGGGCTCCGTAGCGTGATTGCCGGGCGGGCGGGCGGGCGGCCTGAATTCGATACCACCGTGGCGCACATCGCCCGGGTCCAGGATTACTGGCTGGGCGGAAAGGACAACTTCGCCGCCGACCGTGAGGCCGGCGAGCAGGCCATCGCCGCGTACCCCGATATGGTCGCCTCGGTGCGGGCCACCCGGGCGTTCCTGGCGCGCTCCGTCCGTTACCTGGCCGGCGAGGCCGGAATCCGCCAGTTCCTCGACATCGGCACCGGCATTCCCACCGCGAACAACACCCACCAGGTCGCACAGTCCGTGGCGCCGGAAAGCCGGATCGTCTACGCGGACAACGACCCGGTCGTGCTGAGCCACGCGCGGGCGCTGCTGACGAGCAAGCCCGAGGGGGCCACCGCCTGCGTCGACGCCGACCTGCGGGACACCGGGCACATCCTGGCCGAGGCCGCGCGGATTCTGGACTTCGGCCAGCCGATCGCGGTCATGCTCGTGGCGGTTCTTCAGTTCATTCCAGAGGACCACGACCCCTATGGGATCGTGGCCCGGTTGCTTGCTGCCGCGCCTTCCCGCAGCTACCTGGTGATCGCCCACCCGGCGAGCGACATCGAAGGCAAGGCCATGGCAGACATGGCGAAGCGCCTCAACAGGTTGATGGCCCAGCAGGTCACGCTGCGGGGCCGCGCCGGCGTATCACGGTTCTTCGGCGGTCTGACGCTGGTGGAGCCGGGCATCGTGCGGGCACCAGAATGGCGGCCGGTCTGCGAACTCGAGGCCGCTAGCGCATCCACCACGTGGAGCGGGGTGGGCCGCAAGCCGTAGTGATCACCTCCGCGCCACCGGCCCTGTTGCCTCGCGGGCCAGCGCGGACCGTGACAGGCTCGGAAATATGACAAGCTCCGACGCAGACCCGGCATGCGATGTCGCTCACGGCCGCGTGCCGACCCGGCGGAACGGGCGTGTGCTCATCGCGGTCTTCGCCTCACCAGTCGCCGAATACCTGTTGCGCTACGGCGGTGATGCCGGGTTCCGCACCGTGCTCGTGGAACCTGACGAGCGGTTGGCGCAGGCCGCGCGCGCCTTCGGCGGCACCGGGAAAACAGGCAACACCGGGGAAACGGGCGGCACGGCAGTGAATGCGGTGGTGACCGCGGTCTCGGGGAGCCTGGACGAGACGGCGGACGTCGTGGTCACCGACCACCACCGGCTGGAACTCGGCGCTGTGCTTCGCGACGCGCTGGCGGGGACGCCGCGCTGGATCGGGGTGATGGGCAACCCGCGCGTTCCGGCGCCGCACATTCCCGCGCTCACCGCACTCGGTGTCCAGCCGGAAGACATCGCGCGCGTGCACCGCCCGATCGGCCTCGACATTGGCTCGCGGACACCCGCCGAGATCGCGATCGCCACTCTTGCGGGCCTGATCGCCGGTCGCAACGGCCGCCCCGGCGGATTCTTCTGACCAGCCAGGGGTGACAGGCCGCGGCAGCCGTTCTGGATAAATGCAGATCGGGCGGGCGTGTGCCGCCCTGCTCACCGCCGCGCCCTGCCCATGGCACACGGGTACGTTCGGTTACTGAGGCCTGCGACGGTGGGGCGGTACCTGCCGCGCCCGCGCAGCAGGTACGACGAGGTGGGAGGCGAGTCATGCCACAGCCACAAGGTCAGGAGCTCGCGGACATCCGGGCGCACCGCGAGGAGTTGCGCGACCGCTACCTGCGGCCAGCAGGGCAGCGCCCGGAGACCACGGTGGAGGGTGTGCATCACATCGCCCTCATCTGCCGCGACGTCGAGGAAACCATCCGCTTCTACCAGGAGTTCCTCGGCTTCCCGCTGGTAGAGCTAGTGGAGAACCGTGATTACGCGGGTTCGAGTCACTTCTTCTTCGACATCGGCAACCGCAACCTGCTGGGTTTCTTCGACTTCCCTGGCCACGATCACCCGGCTTTCACCGAGACGATCGGCGGCGTCCAGCACATCGCGATCTCGGTGTCGGCGGAGCAGTTCGATGCCGCCAGGAAGCGGTTCGAGCAAGCAGGCGTGGACTATCTAGGGCCCGACCGCGGGGTCTTGGACAGCATATACTTCCGCGACCCCAACGGCGTCGGGCTCGAGCTTTACCGTGAGGAGCTGGGTGTCTTCAACGGCAGGCCGTTGCTCGCCTGAGGAAGGACCAGGAACACAGCGCGCAGCGCCGATGTTCATTGGTGCGGGGCGGATTATTCGTGCGGCGCGCGGTACCCGACGGCGGGGGCCGTGGCTGTGTTCATGTAGCAGGCGAAAGAAAGACGATGGCGCAGTGCATCACGTGCGGGAGCGAGTTGCATCCTGAGAGAGCAGAAAAGTACAACTACTGCATGGCGCGCGCGTGCCAGGAGAAAAATGCCAAGGGTTTGACCATGGTGGCGGTCGGAGTGAATAAGGCGGCCGACCAGTACCTGATACTTGATGAGCGGACACGCGAGGAATTGGCCAGCGGAAAGTACCATGACCAGCGACGAGGTTCGTTCGGTACCTCCGCGCGGTCATCCGGTGCCGGGGCGGCCACCCGCGTCGTGCACGCTCCCGAGGCCGCCAGGCCGCCGACCCCGCCCGCGCTCCGTCAATCTCCCCGTAAGGTGGCCCGCCGACCGTGGAGCAAGTCGCAGGAGAGACTTGCGGTTCTCTATAACCAGCAAGGACTCCGGCCCGACGAGATTGCGCAGAAGCTCCGATTGAGCACGTACCTGGTCACCCAGATCATCCTCGCCTCGAGAAATCGAGGAAAGCTCTAAATTGCCACGGGTGGTAGGTTGCCCGGCTGCATCTGGACCGCTGCGCGAACCTCCGCCTCCATGTACTTGATCGCGTCACCCAGCCGTAGCGGATCTGCGGTGATGAGGTTGAGCCGGACATGCAACACGGCGACTCCCGGCGCGGCCGCGCGTGACCTGGGCCTGGCTACCCTCCGTCGCAGCCACCCGTAGCCGCAAGAGTCGACACTCCCCCGCAGCCACCGGCGTGTCAACCCGCAAGATCGTGTAGCACGGCAGATCCAGCGGAGTGTTACCGGCTCCGGCGAGGGGTGAGCGGACCGCCGTCGGTGAAGTGCGACTTGACACCCGTCACGCGCCCGCTGATTCTGGAGTCCCATGACGATGGATGGTCGACCAGATGCCGCCGGCCACCGCGCGGCAAGCGGACAGCGGCACGCCCCGGCGCTGCGCGACGCAACCGGGCCGATCCTGCGCCGATGACCGCCGATCCGCGCCCGCCCGGCGCTGACGGGCCGGTACTGAGCCTCGACGAACGCTCGCGCTGGATCGACCTCGGCGGTGCTGTGCACTACCTCGACTTCGGCGGTCCGGCCGACGGGCCGATGATCGTGTGCGTGCACGGGCTGGCCGGCTCGGCGGTGAACTGGTCGGCGATCGCGCCGTTTCTGACAGACTGTTACCACTTGCTCGCCCCAGATCTGGCCGGGCACGGCCTGACGCAGTCTTTCGGACGCGGCACTGACGTGGCGGCGAACCGGGCTCTGCTGCACCGTTTCATCGACGCCGTGCCGGGCAGGCCCGGTAATCCTGATCGGCAACTCGATGGGCGGAATGATCTCGCTGCTTGAGGCGAGCGCCGCTCCCGGTGCCGTCGCCGGTCTGGTACTCATCGACCCGGCCCTGCCGTTCGTTCCAGCGCGGCCGGACCCGCTGGTCGCCGCGATGTTTGCCGCCTACGCCACGCCGGGCCTTCGCCAGGTGCTGCTGGGCCACCGCCGTCGCATGCCGCCCGAGGCCCTCGTTGCTACCGTGCTGGCGCTGTGCTGCGTGGATGCCTCACGCGTGCCAGCCGACGTCCTCGCTCAGCATGTCGCCGTGGCCCGGCGCCGCCTGCTGTTCACCGACGCGGATCGGGAGTTCACCGCTGCCGCCCGTTCTGTCTTCGCTAACATCGGCTACCTGCGCGGCGGGGCGTACCGGCGCGGGATCCGCTCAGTGACCTGCCCGGTACTGCTGCTGCATGGCGCGCGCGACCGACTGGTGCCCGTCGGGGCTGCCCGGGCCACGGCGCGCGCCAACCCAGCCTGGACGCTGGTCGAGATACTCGACGTCGGCCACGTACCTCAGCTGGAAGCGCCGCGCGACACCGCCAACGCCATCACCGACTGGCTCGGCTCAGCCGGGCGGCGCGCAGCCGAATCAGCCACCCCAAGGCCCTCCTCGGGGGCCACGACCTGAGGCGCCGGCCGCAAATTACATACTCGACCAGGTCAACGAAAGTTACCACGATCGACTGGACGGCAAGATTTCCACGGGGTAGTCCTGCACCCCAGCTCATGAGCGGACATTGCGGAGTGCCCGCTAGGGATCCCTGAGCGGACACGGGGGCTAGGCCTGGGGGAGACGCTCGTGTTCGCCGGGCTCGCGACCGCGCTGGTACTGCTGGTCGGCGTCGGCTTCTCGGCCTGGGTGGAGTTGCTGTTTCCGGCGTGGATCCTGGCACTGAGCGTCGATATCATCGCGGTCGGCCCGAGGGTCGCCACAGGCATCACGGGAACGACTCCCACGAGCTGATAGCCGTCATTTCCCCGCCTGGCCGCCCGGGACCTGGAGCACCGGTGAGGTCACGGTGCCGGCGCGGCCAGCCTGCCCACGGTGTTGAGGTGACGCAGGGCCAGGACATAGGAGCCCGCCAGGCTGCTCTGGCAGTAGGGCAGGCCCTGCTCCCGGCAGAACGCCCTGACCAGGTCCTGGGAGAACCGCAGGTTTGGGCGGGGCATCGAAGGGAACAAGTGGTGCTCGATCTGGTAGTTCAGGCCGCCAAGGGCGAAGTCGGTCAGCCAGCCGCCGCGGACATTACGGGAGGTCAGCACCTGGCGGCGCAGGAAGTCGCTCTGGTCGGTAGCGTCCAGGACGGGCATCCCCTTGTGGTTGGGGGCGAAGGAGCACCCCAGGTACAGGCCGAACAGGCCCTGCTGCACCAGGATGAACACCACGGCCCTGACGGGTGAGAGCACCAGCAGCGCGACAGCCAGGTAGCCAGCAACGTGGGCGGCGAGCAGTGCCGCCTCCCAGGGCCGGTGGCGCGAGGCCCGGCGTGTCAGCGCGCGGACGCTGGCGACGTGCAGGCTGACCGCTTCCAGCAGCAGCATCGGGAAGAACAGGTACGCCTGGTAGCGGAACCCCAGCCGGGCTAGCCTCCGGCCGGAGTGCGCCTGGCCCGGGGTGAAGGCCAGCACGCTGAGCGTTATATCGGGATCCGCGTCCTCGGTGTTGGGGTGGGCGTGGTGACGGTTGTGCTTGTCCACCCACCAGCCGTAGCTCAGCCCGATGCCGAGGTTGCCGAGCAGGATACCCAGGAGATAGCTGGCACGCCGGGAGCCAGTGATCTGCCGGTGCCCAGCGTCGTGGCCGAGGAAGCCGATCTGAGCGAAGACCATTGCCAGGAACGCGGCCACCGCTAGCTGCCACCAGGAGTCGCCCACCAGGACGAAGGCCGCCCATCCCACAGCCAGCGCCAGGACGGTAACCGCGATCTTCCGGATGTAGTAACCCGGGCGCCGCTCCAGCAGCCCGGCCTGTCTGATCTGCCGGGACAGCTGGGCGTACTGGCTGCCGCGCTTCACCGCGGGCGGCCCGGGGGCCGGCCGGGGATACGGCCCGGTCACGGCAGCTTCTGCTCGGGAGGTTCGCACCGTAGCAACTCCTGGGGATGCACATCGTGGCCGTGCTGGTGATGTGTCGCCGGGGTCTCGAGCGACGGCTGCCGGGCAGCGGTCGCATCATAAGTGCGCCAATGCACCGAAAGGGTGTCTACTTCGACTGCACCGAGGGGTGTCTGCTTTTGACCGTACCCCGCGGAGAGGCTGACGGCGACCCGCCGACCCCGGGCCGCCGGTGTCGGCGGCAGGCATCGGGAGCGGTTGTGCGCGGCCTGCCGATCAAGGGTTAGGGTCGGCCGGGTGAGCGGGCGAGCAACCTTGGTGACCGGGGCGGCTGGGGGCATCGGTCGTGCGATCGCGAAGGCTTTTGCCGAACAGGGCGACCGGGTCGCTGTCCACCATGGCCACTCGGCCGGTCTCGCCGCCGAGGTGCTGGCGGGACTGCCCGGCTGAACGCGTTCGGCCAGTAGCTGGCGCGGGCCCTGGCCCCATACGGCATCGCGGTCGCCACCGTGGCGCCGGGGCATGTGGATACCGCCGGGCCGCCGCGCCACGGTTGAGGGCCGTCTGGACGCGGACCGCCCGACAGAGCAGGGTCCCGAGCGCGCCATGGCCGAGCTGCAGTCGATCAGTGGCGGGTTTCCCGCCCACGCTGTTCGTCAAGGACACCGACTCGCTGGGTGAGCAGATCCAGGCCGCTTTCCCGGAGCTCAGGGTGGTCAAGGCGCTCAACACGCTGGCCGCCGCCCTGATGGTCAACCCGCGGCAACTGGCCGACGGCGACCAAAGCGTCTTCGTCTGCTGCAACGACGCCGACGCCAAGAAGGCCGTCACCAGCCTGCTGGAGAGTTTCGGCCACACCGACGTCATCGACCTCGGTGACATCACTGCCGCCCGGGGCGCCGAAATGTACCTTCCGATCTGGCTGATGGGCTCGCTCGGCAACCCGAGCTTCAACGTCAAGGTCGTTCGCTGACCTGCTCGCCGGGCAGCGAGGGCCAATCCTTTCCCAGCAGCGTGTTGGCGGGCAGTTCGCGGGGGGCGAGAAGCTTCTCCGCCTGTTCCACGCCGGCAACGGGCAGCCCGGCAGGATCGAGCAGGCCCACCTGCACGAGCAGCGATGCCTGGTCCCAGTAGATGTGCTCATGGGTCAGCTTGCCGTCCTCGTACCCGGCGACCACGCATACCGGGAGCCGAACGAACCGACCGGTGGGTGCGACGCCGGGAAGGCGCGCACCCATGGGTACGTCGTGGGTGAACGACATCACCAGTTCGTCCACGACCTGTCCGGCGCCGACGGTCCTGGAGACTCGCTGCACCGCTGTGTCCTCGGGCCAGTGGCCGATGAAGACTCCGCGCCGCCGCCATCTGTCTCCCGGTGGGATCTGCGATGGCGCGAGCTGGGTAGGGATGTGAATCAGGACAGGAGGACACCGATGTTCGAGGCTGGCGACATCCGGGAGTGGCGCGGCCACGACGTGGTCGACCGCAGCGGCCACAAGATCGGGACGCTGGAATCGGTCTATGTGGATACCGCCACCGACCAGCCCGCGTTCGCGACCGTCACGGTCGGGCTGCCGACCCGGCACCGGCTGGTGTTCGTGCCCCTTGCTGGAGCGACCGTGGGTCCGGGGTACCTCAAGATCACCTATACCAAGCGCCTGGTGAAGGACGCGCCATCGATCGGCACGGACGGGGTGTTGCCAGCCGGTGACGAAGAGGCGGTCTTCCGGCATTATGACCTGAATTACCAGCCCGGCAGTGGTGGCGAACGGCGTCTTGGGCGTCGCTGATGCGCGGAGATCTGATGCCCGGAGATTTGGAAAGCGCAAGCTGTGGTGTCAGGACAGGTCTGGCCGGGCGGGACGGCGACGGCTTGGCGGCAGTCGAGTAGCGAGGCCGCTACGATCTCTCAGCGTGAGCACCTATCGCGACGCCACCGCCATCGGCACCCGCCCCGAGGCGGACGTGCTGGAGCTGGAGCTGGAGACTCACCGCCGGGAGCTGACGGGCTATTGCTACCGGATGCTTGGCTCGGGCTTCGAGGCCGAGGACGCTGTGCAGGAGACGATGGTCCGGGCATGGCGGGGCATCGACGGCTTCGAGGGACGATCGGGCCTGCGGTCGTGGCTTTACCGCATCGCGACCAACGTGTGCCTTGACATGCTGCGAGGTCAACAGCGCCGGGCCCGGCCGATGGACCTGGGGCCGTCGTCGACGGCAGACTGCGTCCTGCCCGCGGGGGCGCCTGAGCACACTTGGGTCCAGCCCGTCCCCGACGCCCGGGTGCTGTCCGCCGAAGGCGACCCGGCTGAGCTTGCCGTCTCGCGGGAGACGATCCGCCTTGCCTTCGTGGCGGCCCTGCAGCACCTGCCGCCCGGGCAACGAGCGGTACTGATCCTGCGCGAAGTCCTGGGCTGGCAGGCCAGCGAGGTGGCCGAACTGCTCGACACGAGCGTCGTCTCGGTCAATAGTGCGCTCCAGCGCGCCCGGGGCACGCTCAGCGCTCTCGACGTGGACGTTGAGCGCAGCGAGCCGGCCGCATTGGACGCCGAGCAGCGACAGCTTCTCGCTCGTTACGTGGACGCCTTCGAGCGGTACGACATCGCGTCTCTCGTCGCACTCCTGCACCAAGATGCCACGTTGTCGATGCCGCCCTACCCGATGTGGTTGCGCGGGCCGCTCGAGGTCAGCCGGTGGTTGCTGGGCCCGGGTGCGGCATGCCGTGGCTCCAGGTTGGTGCCGACCGCGGCCAATGGCTGTACGGCGTTCGGCAGCTACCACCCCGCCGCGCCGGGGACATACGAACCGTTCGCCCTCCAGGTGCTCGAAGTCTCGGCCGGACGCATCTCGGGGATCCACAACTTCCTGTACACCGATCTGTTCGCGGCCTTCGGCCTGCCGCCCCGCCTTGAGCGGTAGGCGGTCGGCGGCCGGTACGCCGCTCCCCCGGCACCGGCGTCACTCCCCCCGGGCACCCGCAGCCCGCCTGATGCTGTCGCGGCGTCATACACCTGACCCATGAACCGCGCCAGCCCATACCGTGGCCAAGTCCGCTGCCACGGTCGCGGCCTGGGCATGACCCGCGCGGGCAGCAGGCACGCGCCGCGCCGGGTCAAGCAAGCTGAGGCCAATGACACGCCGCGCCCGGTGATCTGGCGACACTACAACGACGGCGGCCCGCTTCCTCAGCTTCGCCACCTGGGCGGCCAGAGCTGGCATCGGCCCGAACCCGGCTCTGATCGGAGCCAGCACGATGATCGTTCCGCACGGCGCAGCCAGATCGGCATTGGCAGCCGACCGCACGCCGCCGTCCATCCAGCGGCGGCCACCGATGGTCACAGGCGGCCAGACTCCCGGCACTGCGCAACTGGCGCTCACCGCGTCCACCAGCGGGGCCCCGCTAGCCGCATCGAAGGCGATGAACTTGCCAGAGCCGGCATCTACCGCGGTGATCAGCAACCGCCGCCGCGGCCACTCATGCACCGGCAGGCGAGCCTCGAAGACTTCACGGCGATTGGCCTCCGGTTCCGTCTCCGCGGCCAGGGCCAGCCTCCCGATCCGTGCGCGTGCCCGCACAGGGTCCCGTGATAGGACCGCGGCCCAGGCCCATCGCAGCAGCGTCGAAGCGGCGAGCCTCGCCGCGGCCTCCCCAACCGGCGGTGCTAGCTGCGCCGCGTACAGCTCGCCCAGGCTGACACCGGAAGTGACCTGCGCACCCACCAGCGAACCGGCCGAGGTGCCGACCACCAGATCCGCCTCCGTCAGGTCAACGCCACGTTCCGCAAGCCCAGCCAGCAGGCCCACCTCCCATGCCACGCCGGTCACCCCGCCGCCGCCCAGCACCAACGCCCTGCCCGCCATAGTCATCTTCTACCGCACGCGGCGGGTGACTGCCAGCGATCGGCACCGCACGGCCTGTTGCCACAGGTATCCATGGCGTTCTGGTGGCGTGGGTCACGCACAAGTCGCGAGCGTTCGCTACCGTGCGTGTTCAGAGCCGATTCTGAAGTTCGTCCGAGGGCGCTCAGAACCAGGCGGGCGAGGCTGCGGTAACGGATAACAACAGCTGGCATGCCGACGCAATCAGGTGAGGCTGAAATGGCGAACCGGGTCTGGCTGAACATCCCGCTTGGCGCGCTGATATTCCTTGCCATAGTGGGGACCCCGGTGTGGCTCGTCGTCAAGCATCCGGACACGGGACGGTAAGCACCGGGGAGGGGCCGGTTCGAGGAGCGGACCGCGGAGGCTCTGGCCGCCTGGCGGACGGCGCATCGGCACCGCGCGCCGCTTTGCCACGGCCCGTCAGGAATCGACGGCCTGGTCCTGAGCCCCGGACCCGGGGCTCAGATTCATCAGCCGGTCCTCAAGCTGGGCCCACATGTGGCTGGACGCCGCCAGCGGGCCGAGGATCTGCTCCAGCACCGCGAGTTGCTCATCGAACGCCGTCAGCTGGGTCTTGAGCGCCTCGATGCTGCGCCGCTGCGCAGTGACCGTGGAGGCGATCGCGTTAAGCTGCGCCGCCGTAATGGCGCCGGGTACCGGCAGGCTCCGCAGGACCGGCAACGAAGACAGGGCAGGCACCGACGGCATGGGCACACCGAACCCGGTGAGCCCCTCCAGCTTCGCGTTCAGCCCCTGGAGCTGAGCGATGAACTCCTGCGTCAAGCCGGGAACCCCGCCAGAGGTACTCTCCTGATCATCGGCCATCGAGCTTCTCCTTTCCGGAGAACACCGTCTCTTGGTGCGGGTCCTCCACAGCAGGGACGGCTGGCGTTTCTTCGTCTCAACCTAAGTCCCCCGTCACCGTGCGGAAAACCGGCGCCGAGTGGGTCACCCAGGGGCGCGGATGAAGACAGGACCCCGACGTCAGGTGGAAAGAATTCGCCGACCGTATACCTGGCAGCTATTTCTAGCTTCCCATGACGCAACGTGCGGATACGTACCCTCGCGGGATGAGCGAGATGGCCGCACTCCCACCGGCGTCCAGCGTTCTCACGGCGCTCGATGACTCAAAGATCACCCGCTTCCAGTGGGAGATCATGTTCGTCTCGGGGATGGGTTTTTTGACTGATGCCTACGACCTGTTCGTGATCGGCATCGTGGTGGCGCTGCTAAAGCCGGAGTGGAACCCGTCCACGGCCCAGGTCTCGCTGATCAACTCCATCACCGCATGCTGCTGTGGATAGCAGAAGCACTTGCCCCCGAGATGAGGCTGGAGCCGGCATGACATACCGCATCGTGGTCGGAGTCGACGGCTCGCGGCACGGCAACGCCGCGCTCGGCTGGGCACTCGACGAAGCCGCGGCCCGCCGCGGCGAGGTGACCGCCGTGTTCTCCTGGCAGTATCCCTTCCTGTCCATCCCCGGCGCCTTCGACCGCGAGGAACTGGAGCAGGCGGCCAAGGAGTTTCTCATCGAGACCGTCAGCGCCGTCGCCGCATCACCCAAAGTCCCGGTCCGCACCCTCGTCGCCGAGGGGGACCCAGCCGAATCCCTGATCGCCGCAGCCACCGAAGCTCACCTGCTGGTGGTCGGCATCCGCGGCCGGTCCCCGTTCGCCGGGCTGCTGCTCGGCTCCGTCAGCCAGCGCTGCGCGGCCGGCGCCCCGTGCCCCGTCGTCATGGTCAAAATGCCCGGCGAGAAGGCGGCGGCCACCGTGCCAGCACCGGGTAGTCGCCTGGCCCGGTCCGGGCCCGGTCGGTGATCGTGGTCTCGTCGCCGAAGACCGTGGCTGCTGTCCGACCGGCCAGCGACCTATAGCCAGGCAGTCCCACCGACCGTGGGCCGCGGTTGTTCTTGTCCATCGAAGAGTTCCGTAGGTAGTGTCTAACCGGTGCTTATCGGGACCTACCGGGATCTGTTCGCGGCGATCGCTGCCTCCGCGGCGGCGCTTACCGGCCTTTTGTTCGTCGCCGTGTCCGTAGCGCCGCGCCAGAGCAGGCCCTATCGCCCGATCGTCATCCAGCAGGTCCGCGCTGCAAGCTCCATCTTGGCTTTCACCAATGCGCTCGCGGTCTCGCTGTTCGGCCTTGTACCCGGGAACAATGTCGGGTACCCAGCCACCGTACTGGCTGTCATCGGCATCTTCTTTACCGCCGCAGGGACGCGATCCATCTTCTCCAGCCCTTCGGCGCGGCACCACATGCGGCGACAACTCGGATTGATCACGCTCCTACTGGTGACGTTCGGACTCGAGCTCACTAGCGGCATTGATCTCATCCTGAACCCTCACAGCGCTTTGGGGCTCGTCAGCAACCTCCTGGTCGGATTGTTGCTGATCGGAATCTTCCGGGCGTGGGAACTCGTCAGCGACAGGGACACCGGCATCATTGCCTCGATCGCGGTGCTCACCGGTCACCGGTCACCGGCCAGACGATCGCATGGAGTGAGCTTGACAAGCGGGCGCGCTTCATCGACACACGCATCTGTCAGAGATCGATGACCATGCCGTCGTAGGCCGCGGGTAGTTCGGCATCAGTGAGTCTGCGGAGCATGGCCGCTGACATGTGGGTGAGCACGACCCGTTGCGCGTGGAGGTCATCGAGGTGCGCACGCAACGTCTGGTAATCGAGGTGGTAGCGGACGAGCCGGTCGAAAGTGTACGCCTCGGCCGCGAACAGGTCGGCTTCGCGTGCCGCCTCAGCCAGGGCGGGCGTCCACTGGGTGTCCCCGGAGTAGGCGAAGCTCACGCCGTCGAGTTCGACCCGCAGGGCCAGCGGTGGGGCGCCGCAAGCATGCTCAACTTCCCACCCGCGCACGGTAGCCGCGCCGAGCATGGCTGGCGTCCCGTCGGTTGCCAGCTCGACCACGTCCACCCGGAAGCGCCGTGGCGCCTGGCTGGAGCCTGGGAACAGCGTCTCCATCGCTTCGCTCAGCCGGGCACCGATGCCCGGTGGCCCGGCCACAAGCAACGGCGTGGACCGGTGCGCGAACTGGCCGTCCAGGATGAGGAAGGGCAGCCCGCCGAAGTGGTCGCCGTGCAGGTGGGACACGGCCACTGCGTCGACCGCGTTCGGCTCCAGCCCTTGGGCCTTCAGCGCCACCAGGCTGGTGGCGCCGCAGTCGACCAGCAGAACCTGCCCGCAGCCGGCCAGGTGGATGCATGTCTGCCAGCGTCCGCCACTGCCGAAGGCGTCGCCGCTGCCCGCGAAACGCAACTGCATGGCATCATCCTGGCCCGGCAGGGGCATTCCGCGCCGGCTCTGGGATGTGGGTCCAGGAAAACGCCGGTTGGCAGCGGGATAATCGAGCTATATCTTGTCACCGGCAGCCGGGGGTCGTAAGCTGCCGATATATCTTGATCGTGTCGCGAGAGTTTGGACGGGAGAGCGGGATGCCGACAGCATGTTCAGGGGCCGGGGACTTCGATCCCCTCGATGTCGTCAGTTGTGTGAGCGAGATGCTCGGCCGGGTGCAGGACGTTGTGGCCAGGATGTCCGGCGGGCCTGGCCCGGGCTCGCGCGGCGGACCGTGGGACCGGGACTCCGAACGGCCGAGAAGCCGAAGGCCGCAGGCGGGCGCCTTCGGCGGCCAGTGGGGCCGCTGGTGGCCGGGGCCTCCAGGACCTCCCGGATCATCACGGGGCGCGAAGGCCGGCCGCGGCGATGTGCGCGCGGCGATCTTGGCTCTGCTGCGGGAAGGCCCGCGCAATGGGTACCAGATCATGTCCGAGATCGAGGAGCGCAGCGCTGGCGCCTGGCGGCCCAGCCCCGGCGCGGTTTATCCGGCGCTGGCCCAGCTCGCCGATGAGGGCCTGATCGCAGGTGAGGAGTCCGGCGGCCGGCGCACGTTCACCCTCACCGACGCGGGCCGCAGCTATGTCGAGGAGAACCCCGACATGGCCCGAGGCGCGTGGGAGTCAATGGCCCAGCAGGAACCAGGGGATGTGCCTGGCCTGTTCGCCCAGGCCGCACGGCTCGGCGCCGGCATCGTGCAGATGGCCCAGGCCGGCACGCCCGAGCAGATCCACGCCGCCGAACGGCTACTGGAACAGACCGGGCGCAGGCTGTACCAGATTCTGGCCGACGACGCCGACACCGCTGACGGCGAGCAGGACGAACAGTAGAAGACGAGCAGGACGAGCAATGGACGATCGTATCCGGACTTCAGACGCCGACCGTGACCGCGTCACCGCCCGGTTGCGCGACCACTTCGCCGAGGGCCGGCTCACGGCCGACGAACTGGACGAGCGGGTCACGGCGGCGCTGAACTCGAAGACGTTCGGTGATCTGCGCCGCGTCATGGCAGACCTTCCCGAGCCCGCCCCCGCACCACCGCGGGCCAAGCAACTCGCGCCGCGGGCTGTGCCGCCCCGGCGCTCCCGCCGCCACGTGCCGGCGATACTGCCGCTGGCGGCGCTAGCGCTGCTCGCGGCGCTAGTGATTCCCGCCGGAGGCGGGTGGCTGTTGTTCACGGTCATCAAAACGATCGTAGTGTTGTGGCTGGTCTCGTGCCTGGCACGGATGTTCCTGGCCGGCCGGATCCGCCGGCGGATGCGCCGGGACTGGCTGCCCGGCGAGCCGGGTGGTTACCCGCGCTCCGGGCGCGGATCCTCGCGCTGGTGAGTGCATGAGTCAGTGCGCCGCGGCCTGACTGCCTGTGCGCCGCGTGTCAGGCGGGCTGGCTGGCCGGCTGGATGATGCCGAACACGGCACCCTGCGGGTCGCCGACAAGCGCGACGCGGACGACCGGCCCCGCTGGTGACTGCGCTGCGAGGTGGCTGGATGGTATGCGCGGTCAGTCGTCAGCCCGCGGTTGCGAGCGCGGTGGCGAGCTCCGATCGATGGCCGTCCGCGTGGCGGATCGCCACGTCAGCCAGGTGCCGCAGCCGGCCGCCACCAGCCTCCAGGTAGCCCGGATCGAGCCCGGCCACCAGCTTGATGATGACGTCTCCACTCCTGCGCAGGTGCTCCGCAGCCTCGGCCGGGGTCACCTGGGCGGCCTGCGCCGCGTGCTGAGCGTTCAGCTCATCGACCAGGTCCGCGTTCACCTGTGGGCTGTGTCCGGCGAGAATCTCCTGCATCCATCCGGTCAGGTATTCATACGAGTGCGCAACGTGATCAACGATCACGCCCACCGGTCTGGGATCCCCATCCAGAACGCAGGCACGCCAGTCACCGGCGTTGCAGCGTGCCACGAAGCCGAGCAGCCGCTGGCGAGCAGCGTCGATGTCGGATGCGTACCGTGCTGGGCCCGGCTCGTCTGGCATATGCCGAGCCTAACCGCCGAAGACGCCCGGGGCGCGGGCGAGCCGATCGGCACCTTGCGGTGCCTGCCAGGCGGTGCGCCTGGTGTTGAATGAGCAGGGTCATCATTCGCCCTGGATCCCTGAGTCCATCGACCAGGGGGTCGCCGCGAGCGGCAGTGACCGTTTGGCAACGCCCGCGAGGTCACTGATCGGCCGAAGGCACGTGGTAAAAGGAGCAGGTCATGAGCGAGTCTCTCAGTTACCGCCGAATCGGGGCGACAACCCGCGATCGGACTCATACCCTGTTCGGGCAGACGATGGGGTACGTCGCGGTCACGGCCGGCTTCTTCGCGCTCGGCGCCTACCTGGGACGTACCCTCTCCTCCGGCTGGGCCATCGTATTCTTCATCGCCGCCCTTGCCTGCCTGATCAGCATGAATTTCACTGTGCAGCGGTCCGGGCCGCTTACCGCCGGTCTGCTGTTCGCACTTGGAGTCCTGCTCGGGCTGGCGATGGCGCCGACAATCGTCTACTACGCAAGCGCGAACCCGCAGGCACTCTGGCAGGCCGGCGGCGCCACCGCGCTGTTCATCGCCGGCTTCGGAGCAGCCGGCTACGCAACCCGGCGAGATCTTTCCGGCATCGCCCGGCTGTGCTTCTGGGCGCTCATCGCGCTGATCGCGTTTGGCATTGTGATGATCTTCGTCCGTATCCCGCAAGGCTCACTCGTCTACTCGGTTCTTGGCCTGGTGATCTTCGCGGGCCTGACGATGTTCGACTTTCAGCGGCTACGGCGTTCGAAGGATCTCGACTCCGCGCCACTGATCGCGGCATCGATCTTCCTCGACGCGCTGAACGTGTTCCTGTTCTTCCTGCGGATCTTCTCGAGAAACAACTGAGCGGGGCGCGTGCACGAGCGTGCGGGTGGCGCCGCCGTGCGGCAGCGGCCGAGGACCTGTGTCGGGGGCAGCCGGCTGGTCAGCCGGATGCGTGCAGCAAGCCTCGGTGTAGCAAGATGGGCGCATGCTTGTCGTACACGTTCATGTGCGGGTCAGGCCGGAGCGCGTCGAGGACTTCCTGGCCGCCACGTTCGTCAACGCGCGAGCATCGCTGGCCGAGCCCGGCGTGCTGCGTTTCGACGTCATTCAGGACGACGCCGACCCGGCGCACGTCGTCTTGGTGGAGGTCTACCGTGACGCGGGTGCGTCGGCGGCGCACAAGGAGACCGCGCACTATGCGGCCTGGCGGGACGGTGTCGCGGAGATGATGGCTCAGCCGCGGGCGTCGACGAAATTCTCCGCCGTCTTTCCGCGCAGAACCAGCGACTGGGCAAGCTGACCGCGGTGAACGGGATGCCGTTCGAGTTCGCCACGGCCGGCCGGGTCATCGTGGGGCCCGGCCGGGCCGCCGAACTCCCGTCGGTGCTGGCCGGGCTCGGGTCGCGGGTCCTCGTGTGCACTGGCTCACGTCCCGCCAGCCACGCCGGGCTGCTGGCGGGGCTGCAACTGCCCGCCGCGATTGTCACGGTGGGAAGCGAGCCGACGACCGAGTCGGCCCGGGCGGCGACCGAAACGGCCCGCGAGCACGGCGCCGACGTGGTTGCCGCGATCGGCGGCGGCAGCGTGATCGACCTGGGTAAGGCCGTGGCCATGTTGCTGGGCAACGGCGGGGACCCGCTGGACTACCTGGAAGTCGTCGGCTCCGGCCGGAAGATCACGAAGCCCGCCGTCCCGCTGGTCGCGGTTCCCACGACCGCCGGAACGGGGGCGGAGGTGACCGCCAACGCCGTGCTCGCCTCGCCGTACGCACCGGGTCAAGGCAAGCCTGCGCAGCGCCCTGATGATCCCGCGGGTCGCGCTCGTCGATCCACTCCTCACCCTCACCTGCCCGCCGCCGGTGACCGCGGCCAGCGGGCTCGACGCGCTTACCCAGTGCCTGGAACCTTTCGTCTCGGTCCGGGCGAACGCGTTGACCGACTGCCTCGCGCGCGGCGGGCTGCGCCGCGCCGCGGCAGGGCTGCGGCGGGCCTACGCCGACGGCATGGACGCCGAGGCGCGCGGTGACATGACCCTGTGCAGCCTGCTGGGCGGGATGGCCCTCGCCAACGCGAAGCTCGGCGCGGTCCACGGGCTCGCCAGTGTCGTCGGCGCAGCCGCCGACGTGCCGCACGGCGCCGCCTGCGCCGCGCTGCTCGCACCCGTCGTAGAGGCGAACGTGCGCGCGCTGCGGTCCGGGCAGCCGGGCGGCCCTGCCCTTGCCCGGTATACCGAAGCCGCGCAACTGCTGACCGGCGACCAGGGCGCCGCGATCGAGGACGGTGTCGGCTGGATCCGCGAGACGGTCACCCTCCTGCGCATTCCCGGGTTGCGCGAATTCGGCGTGCGGCCGCAGGACTTCGGTGACGTCGCCGCTAAGGCGATGAAGGCAAGCAGCACGCAAGGCAATCCCGTTGTGCTGGCCGAAGATGACCTGCGCGCGATCCTCGCCGAGGCGGCGTGAGCCGCGGAGGCGCACCCCCAGATCGGGGCTGACCCAGTGCGGGGCTCCGTGGTCAATCCATGCCGGACGGCGCAGGTCCGGTGGAGTCGTGCGCGCGCGATGCCCGTACCGCGGCATCTGCGGCAACGGCGTCGCCGGTAACGTTGCTGCGCAGCCGGTCGAGCACGAGCCCGAGCCTGGCTATCTCTTCGTCGCCGATATCGGCACGCAACCGGGAATCGAAGGCGATGGCCGCCGCGCGCAACCGGTCGAACGCCGCCCCACCGGCCTGCGTGATCTCCACCAGATGGACGCGGCGGTTGGCCGGGTCGCGCCGGCGCGTGACCAGACCATCGGCGTCCATGCCGTTCAGGTGGTGGGTGAGGGTTGCTTCCCGGATTCCCACCGCCTCCGCGAGCTCGCGCTGGTTAGCAAGCCGCCGGGTCTTGAGCGAGATCAGGACCAGCCAGATGGGTACCGAGCCGCCCGCCTCGGCCAGCGCGTCGTCGAACGCGCGGCTCACTGCCTTGGCGGTGCGGGCCAGCTGAAGACCGATCGGAGGACTGATCGGCGGGCCGGGAGGCGGCATGCCGCAATGGTAGCACAACGCATAATTATCTAATGTTTTGACATCGAATAATTCGTTCGGCTAAGGCCGAGAATCCGGGCCGCGTTCGCGTGCAGCACCTGACTCACCACGTCCTCTGGCAGGCCGAGGCCTTCGAACTCGGCGAGGCATCGTTCAGGGGTCAGGAAGGGGAAGTCGCTGCCCCACACGAACCGCGTGGACAACCGTCCACGTAGCTCGGTGATCAGCTCCGGCGGGATCCGGCGCGGCGACCAACCGGAAATGTCGATGTAGACGTTGGATTTGTGCAGGACCATGGCGACCAGCTCCATGTGCCACGGCCAGCCGAAATGCGCGGCTACCACGGTCAATTCGGGGTGGGCGGCGGCGACGGCGTCGAGCCTGATCGGCCGGGCGTAATCGAGCCGAATGCCCTGGCCCCCGGGCTGGCCGGCGCCAATTCCGCTGGTCCCGGTGTGGAACAAGGCGAGCAGACCGTGCTGCTCGCACGCGTCGAAGATCGGCGAGTAGGAGGCGTCGTCGGGGGCGAATGCCTGAAGCGACGGGTGGAACTTCACCCCACGCAACCCGAGCCCGGCGATGTTTGCCACCTCGGCGATGGCGGCATCCCCCTTGTGCGGGTCGACACATCCGAGTCCGATGAACGCGTCAGGGTGGTCGCGGCAGGCGGCGGCGACAGTCTCGTTGGGTACCCGCGGCCGGCCGGTCGCCGTCTCAGCATCCCAGGCCAGCAGCACCGCCCTCGCCTGCAACCGGCGGTATCGCGCGGCGAGTTGGTCCAGGGATCCCCGCTGCACTGGCGAGCGGAAGTACGCCTCTGCCGCCTCGACGTAGCCCGCCATGCTGCCGTCCAGCCAGTCGGCCGTTGGCAGGTGTACGTGGAAGTCGATGGCTCGCACGCTGCCGGTCACAGGGCGATCATAGGGCGGTGATGGGTCAGCCCGACGTCGCGGCCTCAGGGCGGTGGCAAGGAATTTATCCTGAACGGCTGCCGCTGCGTGGCACGTCCGCTGCCCGCATGGCACAACCGGGGTCAGGCCCGGGCCACCTACTGGCGCGCGAGATTCGGGGAGCCGGAACGCAGGACGAACTTCTGGATCTTACCCGTCGCCGTCTTAGGCAGCTCCGCCACGAAGCTTACCCCGCGCGGGGCCTTGAAGTGCGCCAGCCGGTCGCGGGCGAACGCGATGATCTCCTCCTCGGTTGCCTGCTCGCCGTCGCGCAGCACCACGAACGCATACGGCGCCTCGCCCCACCTCGTGTCCGCCAGCCCCACGATCGCGGCCTCCGCGACGGCCGGGTGGCGTAGCAGCACACCCTCTACCTCCACCGAGGAGATGTTCTCGCCGCCGCTGATGATTACGTCCTTGATCCGGTCGCGGATCTCGACGTAGCCGTCGGGGTGAACCACCGCCACGTCCCCGCTGTGGAACCAGCCATCGCCCATTACCTGCTTGGTCGCGTCCGGGTCGCGGTAGTAGCCCGCCATGACCGCGTTCCCCCGCACCACGATCTCACCCATTGTCTGCCCATCGGCGGCGACCTCACTCCCCACTTCATCGACCACGCGCAGCTCACCCGACGTAAGCAGCTCAACGCCCTGCCGCGCCTTCACCACAGCCCGGTCGGCGGGCGTCAGCGCCTCGTGCTCGGGCAGCGGCGCGCAGATGGTGATGAACGGTGCCGTCTCGGTGAGCCCGTACACCTGGGTGACTTCCCAGCCAAGCTCCCCCTCCAGACGCTCGATGGTAGCCGCCGCCGGCGGAGCCCCGGCCGTTACCACGTGCACCCCGGCGGGTACCTCTCCCCGCGCCTCAGCCGAGGCGTTCGCGAGCGAGATCAGCACGGTAGGCGCGGCGCAAAGCCAGCTCACCCGCTCCTCGCGGATCAGCCCGAAGACAGCCGCCGGATCGATCTTGCGCAGGCAGACATGCACTCCCGCCGCGGCCGTCACGGACCAGGTGTACGTCCAGCCGTTCGCGTGGAACATCGGCAGCGTCCACAGGTAGCGTTCGCCGACCCCGATCGGCAGGTGCAACAGGGTACCGATGGTGTTGATTGCCGCGTTGCGGTGGGTGATCATAACGCCCTTGGGGCGTGCGGTGGTGCCGCTGGTGTAGTTGATGGTGAGCAGGTCCCGCTCACCGATCTCCGGCCGCTCGAAACCAGGCGAGGCGGTGGCCACCTCCGCCGGATAGTCGACCCAGCCGGCCCGCGCCCCGTCGAATGCCACAAAGTGCCGCACCTGCGGCATCTGGTCGCGGACGCCGTCCACCGCGTCCAGATAGTCACTGTCAACGCAGACGACGGTGGCCCCGGAGTGGTCCACGATGTAGGCGAACTCAGCCGCGGCGAGCCGGTAGTTTATCGGCACCAGCACCGCGCCGATCTGCGGCACCGCGTAGAAGGACTCCAGTTGTGCATGCGTGTTGGGCGCGATGGTAGCCACCCGGTCACCCCGCTCGACACCCATGCTCGCCAGCGCCGACGCCCACCGGTCGCAGCGGTCGAAGAACTGTTCATAGCTCAGCCGCAGGTCCCCGTCGACCACCGCCTCCCGGTGACCATGCAGGCGGCGGGTGCGGCGGGCGAACTCCAGCGGCGTGAGCGGCACTTCCATGATGACACGCTATTACCACCGGAACGTTTGCACGAGTGCGGCTGCAGCGCTGATGGCTCCGGTACTACGCGGTCCCGTGCGGGGTGAACGAGCGGCCCAGCAGCCGCCGCAGCCGGGAATGCTCCGGCGGATCCATGTTGAGCATCATCCGGCGGACGAAGGCGAGCGCCTCCGGTGTCGCCGGGTCGCGGATCTGCGTCCCGCCGCGAGAGGAAGAGAACAGCCGCGGCCGCTTCAGGACCGATTCGACATCGGCGTGAGGGAGCACAAGCCAGAAGCCCGGACCGCGCGGCCAGCCGAGAACGGGAATCTCGTCCACCCAGACGACCGGCCGATCCGGGCGGAGCCGGTCAAGCGCGCCGTAGGGCACTCCGCCGAGGTAGGTCACGGGATCGAAAACGACCTCGGTGTCGGGCCGCGCGTTCCCCGGTTGTAGCCGCTCGGCCCGCCGCCTGCACGGATGCGCCAGGCTGGCGGGGCTCACGGGGCGCGGACGTGAACGTGTCTCCCGGGGGATGGCCGATCCGTGGAACGCGGGCATACACTCTGCGAAAGGTGGTGACATGGACGAAAACGCCAGCCGGTTCCTCGGCCTGATCCACGGCCTCGACGAGATCACTGACACCATCACCGCGGAGCGGGCGCACATCCAGTTCGATGAGACCACCCTCCAGGTGTTCTGGAAACAGTGGCCGGGCGTATCCGCCTGGGCCGGGTCGCTGTGGAGGATGCTCTCGGAGGAGCTGGAAGGGCTCGCTGCTCCGCAGGGCGGTGCCGAACTCGATGAGGTCGGGGACAGTGGCTGAGGGCTCGCCCGGGGGAGGCGGCACCCCCGCGGCGACCGTGCGAGAGCTCATCCACACCAGCGTCGTGACGGCTACTCCGGAGACCACGGTAGCGAGCGCTGCCGCCGCCATGGTCAAGGCAAGAGTAGGCTCTACCGTCGTCGTACAGTCGTCGTTCCTGGCCGGGATCTTGACCAAGTGGGACGTCCTGCGGGCGACCGCCTCGGGTGAGGACCCCTCCGGCTCGATGGTCTCTGAGTGGATGACCCGCGACCCGCAAGCGGTGAACCCTGACACGCCGCTGGAAGATGCCACTCGGGTCATGATGCTGCACGGATTCCACCACCTGCCAGTGGTGGAAGGCAAGGAACTGCTCGGCGTGATCAGGCTCCGCGACCTGCTCGCGGCAAGGATCCGCCGTCCGGCGGTACCCGCCGCGGCACCGGCAGAAGCGGCTGACGAGGTGCCTGCCGGGGGCGCCGGCTGATCGTGCCACCCTGCGTGGTCGATGACGAGACCGGGGGCGATCGGGCACACTGGAACGTCTTTGCCGGACGCGATTAGATGGCACAGCGCCGGGAATTTCCTTGGTCTCGATGGCGTCCGCCCGCCCGCACCTGAACAGGATGACTCATGCCTGATCACACGACCGGCAACGCTCACGGCAGCTCGGCCCAGCCCGGGCCGGGACATGACCCGGCGACCCGGCAGCCGGTGCTTGAACGGCTGGATGAGGCCGAGTGCCTGCGGCTGATCTCGCCGGGTGGCCTCGGCCGGCTCGCGTACTCCGGCCGGTTCGGCTTGACGGTGCTTCCGGTCAACTACAAGCTGCACGAGGCAACCATCGTGTTCCGCACCGCGCAGGACAGCCCGACGGACGAGGACCTCCGCACCGGAATCAAAGACGCCGAGTACAGCGTGGCCTTCGAGATCGACGAGATTGACCTTGCCGCACGGGAAGGGTGGAGCGTCCTCATCCAAGGTTCGGCACACCATGTGGAATCAGCGGCCGAGCGGGCATCGGTGCTGGAGGCGGGCGTCGAACCATGGGCAGGCGGAACCAGGGAGCTTTTCGTTCGCATCACCCCAACGCGCGTCACCGGTCGGCGGATCCGCCGGATATGACATATCGGTGACCGGCCGGCGAGGACCCGTCACCCGGGCGCGATCGCGGCCAGGGCCTCCGGCAGGAACAGGGGATGTCCGGCCCGGTGGTCTCCAGGGTCGGCCTCGGCCTGATGGGGATGTCGGGAGTCTATGGACCCGCGGACGAGACCGAGAGCGTCGCGACGATCCATGCGGCTCTGGACGCTGGGATCACGCTGCTTGGACACGGCTGACTTCTACGGCATGGGGCACAACGAGCTGCTGCTGCGCCAGGCGCTGACGGGGCGGCGGCGTGCGGGCGTGTTCGTCCAGGTGAAGTTCGGCGCTCACCGCGATCCGAGGGGCGCTTTCCTCGGCTACGACGCCAGGCCGGCGGCGGTGAAGACCTGGCTCGCCTACACGCTCCAGCGGCTGGGTACGGAGTACGTGGATCTGTACCAGCCCGCACGGCTGGACCCCGCCGTTCCCATCGAGGACACGGTCGGCGCCATCGCCGAACTCATCCAGGCAGGCTACGTGCGTCACGTCGGCCTGTCGGAGATGGGTGCCGACACCATCCGCCGGGCACACGCCGTGTACCCGATCACCGCGCTGCAGATCGAATACTCGCTGGTGAGCCGGGGTATCGAGGCAGAAATCTTGCCCACGGTCCGTGAGCTGGGCATCGGTGTAACCGCTTACGGGGTGCTGTCGCGGGGCCTGCTCGACACCCCTACCGCGCGATCCGTCGGCGCCTCCGATCCGCGCGCCCGCTTTCCCCGTTTCCAGGGCGAGAACCTGGCACGCAACCGCGAGCTCGCGGCGGAACTGGCGAAGGTCGCGCTGAAGATGGGCGCGACAGCCGCGCAGGTCGCCCTCGCGTGGGTGCTGTCCCGCGGCATGGATGTCATTCCGCTGATCGGCACCAAGGGAAGGCAGCGGCTCCGGGAGTCGATCGGCGCGCTCGATCTCGTGCTTACCGAGGCCGATCTGGCCGGCATCGAAGCCGCGATACCGGCTGATCGGGTGGCGGGGAGCCGTTACGACGCAGCGCAGATGGCGGTCCTCGACAGTGAACGGCGGAGACCGGCCTCCTGAGGCGCCTCCTGAGGCAAGGGACCACCGTGGCGGTCCCGGTCCAACTTCCGGAGATCTGGGGCTGTGGCGTGCGGGCACGCCAAGCGTCCATGCACCCCAACGTGATAGCTACGATATTAGGGATGAATCATCTCGACCTAGCGTAACCGGGCGCGGCCAGCGGAGGTAACATGCATATCGGATCGGCGCTGCTCGTCGTGTGGCTAATCATCGGCGCCTTCGCCGCGGGCCAGCGTCATTACTACAACGATTCCGCCATAAACTGTAACAAAGCGGCCACGATCGCCGTGACAATAGTCGCGGGCCCGCTTAACTACCTCGGCATGAATCCGAAGATTTCGTGTAAAACGCCGCAGCCCAGCAAGTGATTCGGGCGACCAAGTGAATCGGGCGAGCGGGGCCCCGCAAGCGGGCAGCGAGCCGGGAACCCGCTCGCCTGGCGCGACCGGGCTGCGGTGTGGTCACCGGCTATAGCCCATACCTCTCGATGAAGCTCCTCGCCCGTGAGTAACCAGCGTCTTCGGCGTGCTCGAGCCAGCGGCGGGCCTCGGCAAGGTTGCCGAGCTGCCCGTTGGTGATGCCAGCGAGGAACATGCCGTTGGCGTCCCCCATAGCCGCGGCCCGCTCCTGCATCGCGAGGGCCCGGTGCAGCACGGCTTGATCGCCGGGGTTGGCCTGCACCAGGAGCTGGCTGTACCGGACCAGGCAGAAGGGGTGTCCCGCGTCGGCGCCGAGGCGGGACCAGTCCAGCGCTGCCTGCGCATCGCCGGCGTCCTCGGCCAGCTGAGTCAGCGCGGCGAAGCCCCTGCTGTCGCCGAGCTCGGCGAGCTTACCAAACCACTCATTGGCGAGCGGCAGGTTCCCGTCCCGGATGGCGCGCGCGGCGAGGTTACTCGCTGCGTCCGTGTGGCCGGCCGCGGCGGCCGATTCCCACCAGTACGTGCTCGCGGCCGTGCGGCCAAGGTCGTTGTTGAGACAGCCGGCATCGAACATCGCGCCGACGTCGCCGAGCCGGGCGGCCTGCTCGTAATGCGCCACAGCAGCCTGCTTCTCGCCCCGCATATCCGCGGCGAAGCCTCGGGCTCGCGCCTGGCTCGCGGCGTCTCCGGCGCCAGCCTCAGCAATGACGTTCTCCACGGCGGCGGTGGAGGCGGCGTCTTCCTGTCGGTAGGCAGCGCTCTGCTGCGCGGGGACGGGTGGGCTGACCGGTGCCTGTGGGGTGCCGGTCTGCGGGGTGCCGGTCGCCACACCGATCGGGTGGGACATGAAGAAAGCCCGCAGGTCAGCAGCGGTTTTGTTCGGCGGTGCCACAGCTGCGCAGAAGTGCGTAAACATGTCACCCTCGAAGAAGCGCCCGAGTGTCTCGTCGCCACCCATGGACACGGGTTGCCAGCCATGCTTCTTGCAGACCGTCAGGGCTAGCCGGAGCTGTTTGCGCGCCTGGTAGGTCAGCGTGACCCCATCCGGTGGTGTGGCCGTGGACGCGAACAGCACGCCGAGGACGGCTCCCGGCAGGTCAGCTGCCGCCAAGATGCCGTCCCCGTAGAGGTGATGGCGCAGAGCCTGGCACATGAGCGCGCCCGCGCGGATCATCGAGTAGTATTCGTCACTTGCGTCGTAGGTCTGCTGACCGAATCTCCAGGCCGCAAGATCGGCGGCTGGGTCCAGCTCGTCGGCGGGCCACTCGCGGCGGATCATCCCCAGATCAGACCAGTCGACCGAGGAGACCGGTGGCGCGGATCGAGGTGGTGGCGCTTTCTTGCGGAACATGGTGGTCCTTTCGTCAGCCAGGTCACAAAGCTGCCGTCGCTGGTACCGGCCCCGGAATAACACGCAGCAAACCCCCGAACGGCTTAATCGCGACTGATTAGCTGAGAAATAAAAGGCCGACCTGAGAATAAAAGGCCGAGCCGAGAATAAAAAATCGACAGCCACTGGCCAGTAATTCTTGCCGTGCCTCCGGCCATTGCCGACCCTTCATGCCTCAATCTTTGCGGCGCGGATCCCTGCCGCGCACATCTTCTTTGCGGCGCAGATGTGCGGTACTGACTAATCTGCGGAGCTGGCTAGCTAGCGTCGTTCCCCAATCCCTCGGCCGCAGGACGTTCTACCGATAGGACGTGCGAGTGGTCGTGCTCGTATACCAGGCAAATGTTACAGAAGAATAACTAGCCATCAAGACAGATAGGCTTACCTAATAAGGTACACGCTGCCGGGCCCCACGGCGGGCCCCACGGCGGGCCCCACGGCGGGCCCACGGCGGCCCACGGCGGGCCCCACGGCGGGCCCCGGCAGGCCCCACGGCGGGCCCCACGGCGGGCCCCACGGCGGGCAGAGCCCCGGGTGGTCAGATGTACTGACGCTCTCGTTTGCGGCGCTCGTCCGCGGGCAGCTCATGGCGATGGAGAAACGACGCCTCGTGCCGGAGGGCCCCACCGCGCCACGCAGCGATCCGAGCGCTGCCGTCGGGCAGCCCCGCGGCCAGCAGACCGTCGGGCAGCAGACCTCCGGGCAGCGCCGCGGCCAGCAGGGAGGTTGTGCGTGCCGGTGAAACCCGTCGAGCGTGCCATCCGGCGGGCCGATAGCGCACAGCAGCGGCATCATATTTCCGCGTTTGCCTTCGGTGTCATCAAGAAATTCGGCGACGACAATGGGGGCGCACTGGCTGCGAGCCTGGCCCACTCCGCCTTCGTCTCGGTGTTCCCCCTGCTGCTCGTCCTGGTGACGATCCTCGGCCTCGTCGCCTCCGGCGACCCGTCACTGCGGCAGCATGTCCTCGACGCCGCGGCCGAGCAGTTCCCGCTCGTCGGCAGTCAGCTGGCCGGGAACGTGCACGCCTTGCGGCGCTCGAGCGTGATCGGGCTGCTCGTCGGCCTGGCCGGCCTGATCTGGGGCGGAACCGGGCTCGCACAGTCCGGCCTGTTCACGATGGAGCAGGTATGGAACCTGCCCGGGCCCGCGCGGCCGGGTTTCCTGCCGCGTCTCGGCCGGGCGCTGACTTTTCTCTGTGTGCTGGCGGCCGGGGTGATCGTTACGACGTTGCTGACCGGCCTGGACACCCACGGCCATCACGCGGCCGCCGTTGTCGCGTTCGCACAGGTACTGGCGCTGCTAGCGAATTTCGGCCTGTACTTCGTCGCCTTCCGCGTGCTGACTCCCGGGGGCGTGCCGAGCCGCGCGCTGGTGCCTGGCGCAGCCGCGGGCGGGGTGGCCTGGACGTTGCTGCAGGCGATCGGCACCTATCTCGTCCACCATTACCTGCGCAGTGATTCTGTCTACGGGGTCTTCGCGACGGTGCTGGGCCTGGTGGCGTGGATCTACCTGGCGGTCCAGGTAACGGTGTATGCCGCCGAGGTCAACGTCGTGCTGGCGCGCCGGCTGTGGCCGCGCTCGATCGTCGCGCCTCCGCTCACCGAAGCCGACCGCGCCTCGCTGGCCCTGCAGGCCCTGCAGAACCAGCGGCGGAACGAGCAGCAGGTTGAGGTGTCCTTCACCGACAGGGATCCCACAGCCACATCGGCTCAGCGCACACCGCGGACACCCGAAGACGTCTCGCCCCCTGCCCAGCGCGAGAGCGACGACAAGAGTGGGTAGCTCTCAGGATGGCTCAACGTGGACGACGTCGAGTATGCGCGGCCCGTGCACGCCTTCGACGCGGTGGAACTCGATGTCGACGGTCGCGGACGGTCCGCTGATCCAGGTCAGCGGCCGATCCGGGCGCAACCGCATGATCGCTTCCGGCACCAGGGCGACGACCTGGCGCGCGCGCACGATGCACAGGGGAGGTAGTCGGGCAGGAGCGTGATGGTCCGCCTACCCTGATCTGGCGAGCCGTCGAGGATGATGGTTCCGGTTTCCGCGATGGCGACCGCTGCCGCGGTGACGGCGCCGTCGAAGGTGTCCAGTTCGCTTGCGGTGAACTCGGCGTCGGCGACGGCCTCCACCCCGGTGGGCAGCTTAGGCAGGTCGAGGCCGGGCGGCACCACCACGCACCGCGCCCCGCGCTGCGCCAGGGCCGCGCCGAGCGCGGCAGCCAGCTGGCCAGGGGTGGTGCGCCGCACGGTCGCGCGGTAGTCGGCGAGCCGGTCCGCGAGGAGGTCGAGCAGCTCACCGTGGTCTACCTCGCGGTGGAGGCGGTAACCACGGGGCACCTCGCCGGCCGAACCGGCGGATCGGCCGTCATCGCCCGCGGCGGCGGACGCGCCTTCGTTGCCAGCCTGGGCGCCGATCGCGGTGCGGATGCGCGACAGTACCTCGGCGCGCGCGCTCACCCGCTCGCTCCGTCCTTGCGGCCGTGCACCGGGCGGTGCTCGTGCCGCCACCACTCACGAAACGTCCTGGCTGCGGGCACCGGCATGTCACGTGCCTCGGTCCAGCCGGACAACGGCGGCGGAAGCGCGCGGATCCGGCCGCGGCGGCCGACCGCGCGCCCGAGCTTTGCCGCGCGCTGCGCCGTCGTGAAGCGGCCCGGGTCGGCCATCACCCAGGACGCCGCGGCCATCGTGATCGCTTCCGGGCTTGGCAGCCGGTGAGCATGGCGAGCGGCCCCGACGTGGCGGGCGCGCAGATGGACAAGCACCGACGGGATGTCGATCTTCACCGGGCACACATCGTAGCAGGCGCCGCAGAGCGACGACGCGTACGGCAGGGAAGCGTTGTCCTCGATACCGGTCAGCTGAGGTGACAAGATGGCGCCGATCGGGCCCGGATAGATCGAACCGTAGGCATGACCGCCGACCCGCTCGTACACCGGGCACACGTTCAGGCAGGCGGAGCAGCGGATGCAATGCAAGGCCTGCCGCCCCGTCTCGTCGGCGAGGGCCGCAGTCCTCCCGTTGTCGAGCAGCACGAGATGGAACTGCTGCGGGCCGTCCCCCGGCATCACCCCGGTCCAGATCGAGGTGTATGGGTTCATCCGCTCGCCGGTAGCCGAGCGGGGCAGCAACTGCAGGAACACCTCGAGGTCACGCCACGCGGGGATCACTTTCTCGATCCCCATCACGGTGATCAGCGTTTCCGGCAGCGTCAGGCACATCCGGCCATTGCCCTCGGATTCCACCACGCCGAGCGCGCCAGTCTCGGCCACCGCGAAGTTGGCGCCGCTGATCCCGACCCTGGCCGAAAGGAACCTGCGCCGCAGATACCGGCGGGCCGCGTCGGCCAGCGCAGCCGGATCGTCGGTCAGCCCCGGGTTCACATCCCCCATCAGGAAAATCTCGCGGATCTCCGCGCGGTTCCGGTGGATGGCCGGCACCAGGATGTGGGAGGGCCGGTCACGGCCGAGTTGCACGATCAGCTCGGCCAGGTCGGTCTCGTGTGCCCGGATTCCAACCGCGGCCAGCGCCTCGTTCACCGGGATGAACACCGATACGGCCTGCGATCACCGACGCCGGCGGACTCGCCGAGGACCTTAGGGCGAGCCTGGACGAGGTGATGGCGCTCGCGCGGTGACGCCCGCTCGGTCGTGGATGGATATCGATCACGCGAGCCCGACGGCGCTACAACTTGTAACATCATCCTTGCGATCGGTTTCTACAGTCCGGCTTCGGCGCAGCCCAAGGGCCGACGCTGACACAGGGCCAGCTCGACGCGATACGCACGGCTCAGGGAAGACCGAGCCGCTCCCGTCAAGTCATGAGGATCGCTCGCTACCCCCCGCGGGACGCTTCGATGCACCGCACGCCCTCGGCGCCGACACTGGCCGCGTGCCGTGTATGCGGTGGCAGCACCAGGCAATCTCCCGGGCGCAGGTCGGCATCGCCCTCGTCTGTGTGGAATACGATCCCGCCGCGTATGCAGTAGAGCACTTTCTCATAGCCGTGCTCATGCCAGTCGTAGACGTCGCCCGGGCCATTGCCCCAGCCGTGCGGCGCCAGGCCTGCGGCGCGCATCCGTGCGACGATCTGGTCCTCGCCTGGCGGCGGGCCTTGATGGCGATCCACCACGAAGGCCATCGCATCAACCTCCTGTGCTCCGGCCCCGCGTCCCGCGGTTCACCTTCCCCGCCGGGCTCCATCCGCCCGTCCCGCGGTCCACACTCCCGTCCGGGCTCCAGCCCATCCCCTAAAGCCCGGCCGCTCAAGCCGGGCGCTCAAACTCCGCGTTCCAGCAATGCCCGCCTGACCCCGCCGCCGGCCGCCACCATTCCCGCTGAAGTCGCCTCCGGCGGCGGTAGATCGGGTAGGCGTACGAGCGGAACTCAGGACTAACCTAAGGGGCGTCCGGGCGAGACCTACCCAGTCACGACGTCCTTGCTGTAATCCCCACGGAGCGAATAGATCTTGATCGAGATGTTCTCACCGTGGGCTGGCAGCTCGCTTTGGAATATCTTGATCATCTCCTTTCGGTCGAAGTACCGCCCGGCGTCTTCGAGCGAATCGAACGTGAACTCGACGACGCGATGAGGTGAGGCCGAGAAGGCGTTGTCATACGATGCCAGCCGCCGTAGCTCAACAGGCGCCTCAAGGGTGTCCGCGATCGTTCGGACCCACTCCATGTACTTGCGCTTTTCTCCCTGCGGATAGTCGATCTCGTAGACATACTTGATCACCGGAGAAGCCTCCTTCCGTCAGTGCCGCCGCCCTCACGAGCTCGACGGCACGCTGCTATGGTCCGCCTACGTCGGCCGCCGCGCAAGAGCGCGGCGGGGGTGAGGTCGGCTAGGACACGATGTCCTTCACCCGGAACCGGCGGAACGCCAGGGCAAACAGAACCAGGGCGTAGGACACGGACACAGCTGCGCCCTCGATCATGCCGCCCCAGGAGATCTGCGGCTGCATGGCGTCGAGCCAGGCAAACTGCCAGTGGGTCGGCAGGATCTGCCGCCATGGCCCGAGGGCCGTCACCGCGTCGAGGATGTTGCTGACGATCACCAGCCCGACCGCGCCGCCGACCGCGCCGAGCGGCGAATCGGTGGACACCGAGAGCAGAAATGCCAGCCCCGCCACCACCAGCTCGGTGATAAGGACATATGCCAGAACGATAACCATTCGGGCCAGCGCGGCGCCGGCCTGCAGCTCCACGCCCGAGGCGGGCAGCCTGAGCGGATGCCAGCCATACGCCACCGTCCCGGCCAGCAGCGCCATCAGCGGGAAACTCGTCACCGCGATGGTCGCGTACGCGAACGCGACGGCCAGCTTCTGCCGGAGTAGCCGGGCCCGGGGAACTGGCGCCGCGAGCAGGTACCGCAGCGACGACCAGCTTGCCTCGCTCGCTACGGTGTCCCCGCAGAACAGCGCTACCGCGACCACTAGGAGGAACCCGGCGGAGGCGAAGAAGCTGAACGCGGCGAAGTTGAGCCCGCCCCCGGTCGCGAGATCCACGAGGCCCGGCGCGCCGCTGCCTGGTTGCCGCGGCCCGCCGAGCTCGAACGCGCCGACCAGGATCCACGGCAGGACCAGCAGGATGATGAACGCCCCGATCGTCCGCCACCGCCGCAGCTGGCGAATCGCCTCGACGGTGAACGGAAGCGTGCGGTGCGGGCTGTACCCTCCCACGCCGACATCCCGTCTCCCGGAATCCAGTGTCCCGGCGCCCCGTCTCCCGGAATCCCTGTGTCCCGGAGCCCTGCGTCCCGGAGCCCTGCGTCCCGGCGCCCTGCGTCCCGGCGCCCTGCGTCCCGGCGCCCTGCGTCCCGGAGCCCTGCGTCCCGGCGCCCTGTGTCCCGGCGTCCCCGTGCGTCCCGGATGCCCCGCGTGCTCCCGGCGCCCTCGCCGTGCGTCCCGGAGCCCTGCGTTCCGCAATCCCGCGCACCGGAGTCCCGCGCGCCGGCGTTCGCGACCATCACCGCCCCTCCTTCGCGCCCACCGGAACCTGGACGTCAGCGGGGCGGGCGATCAGCGCGAGGAAGGCGTCTTCCAGGCGGCGGCTAGGCACCACCCGGTCCACTGGTATCCCGGCCCCGACGAGCGCGGCGACGACCGCCGAGGCGGGCACGCCGTCGGGGTGCACGAGGACCCCGTCCGGGTGCGGCTCCGCGCGCTCGATTCCGCTGAGTTCGCTGAGCACAGCCGCGGCACGGCCAGCCTCCGTGGTGCCCACCACGAGCGCTGCGCCTTCGCCGATGATCTCGCTCACCGGGCCCGCGGCGAGTCGGCGCCCCAGGTTCATGACAACCACGTGCGTACAGGTCTGCTCGACCTCCGCGAGCATGTGGCTGGACAGGATCACCGTCCGGCCGCCCGCCGCGTAGCGCAGCAAGACGTCGCGCATCTCCCTGATCTGCGGTGGGTCTAGGCCGTTCATGGGCTCGTCTAGCACCAACAGGTCGGGCAGGCCGAGCATGGCCTGAGCGATCGCCAGCCGCTGCCGCATACCGCGGGAGTAGGCGCGCACTCGCCGGTCGATGGCCGCGCCCAAACCCGCCACCTCGAGGACGTCCGTCATATGGGAGGCGGCGGCGGGTCGCCCTGTCGCCCGCCAGTACAGGTCGAGATTCGCCCGGCCGGACAGATGCGGCAGGAATCCCGGTCCCTCCACGAACGAGCCGAGACGGGACAACGCGGGCGCACCGGGATGAACCAGTCGGCCGAAAATCGTGATGCTGCCCGCGTCCGGGTGGATCAGGCCCATCAGCATGCGCAGCGTGGTGGTCTTCCCGGCCCCGTTCGGTCCGAGCAGGCCCAGGATCTGGCCGCCTTCGACACGCAGCGACAGGTCGGCGACGGCGAGCTGACCGTCCCGGAAGCGCTTGGTCAGGCCGGTGATCTCCAGGGGAACGCCGACCAGGTCGGGGAAGATCACATCGTCCGCCCGGCGGCGGGCGATGATGAGGATTAGGGCAGCCGCCACCAGCGCTGCTGCCGGGGCCGCCCACACCCACCACGGGGTCCCTCCGTTCTGGACGGTGAGGGCATGGTCCATGGGCACTGACAGCTCCGGTCCGGCCAGGGCCACCCGGTACGTCGCCGGCGCCGCTGGGGTTGCGTAGCCGAAATCGGTGGTTGTCAGCACGAGGCGGAGCCGGTGCCCGGCGGCAAACCCGTAGTCCACGGCGGGGAGCTGGACAGTGGCCACGCGCCCAGCGGCCGCCCCGGTGACCCGCAGCGGCGCGACAAGCTGGAACGGCAGCGTCACGTTGCCAGCCTGGTCGACATCGCAGACCTTGGCGAAAAGCGTGACATCGGCGGCGCCACTGACCCGGATACGGACCGTGGGCGCGCCGGTTACCTGGAGCGGCGCGGACAGCGTGGCCGAGTTGAAAGCCGCCCTCTGGCCGGGCATGTCGAAGGTGAGGCCGCTCGCCGCCGACCCCGCCGAAGATCCCGAGCCGGCCAGTCGCAGACCAGGCAGGACGGATATCGACGGCGGGGTCCCGCCGGGCGGATTGATGACGGTCTGCGGCGGGCCGGTGAGCTGAACCGTTCCCCGCCGGGTACCGTTCAGGCCCGGGTAAACAGCCGCGGTGGCGACGCCCAGCAGGTCGGTGTCACTCGACGGGTCGAATCCCAGGACCCGGCTGACCGCGAACCCGGGCTGGCCGGTGCCGCGGCCGGAAGACGCCGGGTGCGCCTGCTTCAGCCAGCGGTCGAACCAGCGCGTGGTCAGCTCTTTCACCCGGGCGGTTTCCTGGTCACCGCCGTCATGGCCGCCGTTGAACCAGACCATGTCGACCGGCGCGCCGTTACCCCGGATCGCCTCGTAGTTGGCGTCCGCCTGGTCGAGCCCGAACAGGGAGTCGTTCTCGCCCTGGATCAGCAGGGTGGGCACGTCGATCTGGCTCGCGACGCTCGCCGGGCTGGACCGCAGCAGCAGCGAGACCGCCTGTGGTGTCGGCCGCCCCAGCGCTGCGGCCTGCTGGTAGATGGCGCAGATCTGCGGCATGAACCGGCCGCACTGCGGCGACGCGGCGGCGCTGTGGTGCGATCCGGAGCCGTCCGGCGCTTCCTGCCCAGCCGGGCCCGGCCGGGCCGCCGCACCGAACCGGACGGCACCCTGGGTGAACAGCAGGCCAGCCCACTGCTTCTTGAAGACGCCGCCCGCCGGGCCGCCGCCCGCCGCATTGGGGAACAGCGCGGTCGCCAGGTTGTTCCACGCTATCTGTGGGACGATCGCGTCGATCCGGCGGTCGTAGGCCGCGGCGAGCAACGCGAGCCCGCCACCATAAGAGGCGCCCGCGATCCCGACCCGCGGATCGCCGGGCCGGTCCAGCAGCACCTGCGGCTGGTGGGCCAGCCAGCTGACAAGCTGCTCGGCGTCCTTGACCTCGTAGTCCGGTGAGTCGAGCGCGATCTGCCCGGTGGAAGCTCCGAACCCCCGCGCGGACCAGGTGAGCACGGCAAATCCGGCCTGTGCGAGCTGGACAGCCTGGGCACGGACGGCATTCTTCGTCTCACCGAACCCGTGCGCGAGCAGGATCGCGGGGACCCGTGCGGTGCCCGCCGGGGTGAAGAAGCTGGCGTCGAGCACGACACGCTGGTCGCTGCGGGGGCCGTCGAAGACTGCGATGCGCTGGTCGCGGACGCTGACCGGCGCCGGACGGCCGATGCTGGCAGCGATTGCGACCGCGCCGCCGATCGCGCAGAGGGCGGCCACCAGCCCGGCGACGATCCTTCCCCGCCGAGTCCACCGACTCCGCCGAGCCGACGAAGTCGGCCGACTCGGCCGTGCGCGAGACAGCTTCATGAAGAGGACCGTAGCAACGACGCCGGTGTGGTCAGGGAATGTCAAGCGCACTCAGGAAAATCTGTCTGCTGGCGCGTTTGCGCCTGCCGGCTGGACCGGCACCCTGCCATACGGGGGCCCTGGCGGCATCGGATCATTCGCTCACCTCATAGCCTGGCGTCGCAGCAGAGACGAGATCCGCCGGACAGGAGCTAGGCTTAGTGGACACGGGCGGGCCGGCCGGCCAGGCCGGGCCTGAGCATTGGCGACGCGTACGCCGTTACCTCAACGAGCATCGGCACGAACTGGCCCTGGCCGCTGTCGATTTGTATCCGCGGCTTGGCCGGGTACGGTCGGCCCCCCTGCTGTGCCAGGCGGCATGGATTGCGTCGGAGCCGATCAGCCTCGCTGGGGTCAGGCTCGCCTGGGACCCGGCGGCACCGCCCCCGCAGATCGACGGGACGGAACCGCAGTCGAAGGCCGTCCGTCCGATAGCTGACGGGCGGCGACATCCGGCCTACGCCCAGGCCCTTGCGGGGCTCGCCCCGCCCAGGATGCTTGAGAACAAGGCCTGCTACCGGCTCACAGACCTTGCCGTCGACGGTGCGTCGGCCAGCATGACGTTCGGCCCGGGCGCCTACTTCGACGGCATCAACGTCGGCGAGGCGGTCGCACACGAGTTCGCCGACCGGCACATGAGCGGTACCACCAGACCGCGTCTGGCCGACCTGCCGTTCCGCGCTCTGGTCGGCGACCCCACCAACCCAGCGCGCCGCGCCGTAAACCCCGCGATCAGCATGCTGACGCTGCGCCGGGACCGCGACGGCGCGATGACGTTCTTGCTCCATTCGCGAGATCCGGCTCAGGTGGCTCATGGCGGGGGCCTCTACCAGGTCATTCCCGTGGGGGTGTTCCAGCCCTCAAGCGACACCGACGCCGCGCTGCACAGTGACTTCGACTTGTGGCGGTGCGCCGTCCGTGAGTACAGCGAGGAATTCCTCGGCCACCCGGAAATCTACGGTCACGACAGCACCGCTTTCGACTACGACACATGGCCTGTGTACCGGGCCCTTACCAGAGCGCGCGACGAGGGTTCGCTTCGTAGCTATCTGCTTGCCGTCGGCGTCGATCCGCTCTCGCTGGCGGCCGATATCCTCACGGTCACGGTCATCGACGCGGATGTGTTCGACGATGTCTTCGCCGGCCTGGTGGCCGGCAACACCGAAGGCCGGGTCCTCGGCCACGACACCGGCGGCTTCGCATTCACCCGCGGCAACGTCGAGCGTTTCGCCGCGCACGAGCCAATGCAGGCAGCGGGCGCGGCCGTGCTCACGCTCGCATGGGAGCAACGGGAGCAGCTCACCTCAGCGGCCAACCTGGTCACTACCTCGAGGGTAGAAGACAACGAGCCAGGCCGCGCGGGGCGCTAGCTCAGGCACGGCCGGCCGCCGGAGCGCTGCGCCAAGCCATATCGCAACGCAGCGCGCGAGACATACCCGACGATGCCTGGACCTGCCCGGCCAGGTCCCCGCCGACCGCCGCTGGTTCCCTCGCCGGGCGCGGCGCAATCAACGTCGAAGACCAATTCGGATACCATGACGGAATTTTGCGTATTCCGTGCTGTTATATGCAGGCATTGCAGTAATTTCTGGCGCCTTTCCGGGAAGTTGCGGAAGTTTTTGACGCTTGACAGAAACGATAAGCGCTGGATCTGGCACGAGGCGGAAGAAAGCCGCAGCCAGGCTATTGTCGCGGAGAGTTAGCTGATCAATACTTTAAGTGATCAACTAACTGATCATCGGCCTGTTCGGGACGGCGGCACGCCGTCCCGGCTTTCCATTGATACGAGCTCCTGCTTCGGGGACGGGATCATGCACAGGAAACCCGCGCTCATTTTGACCATGCTCGCCCTGGTCATCGGGTCACTAAGCCAGGCGCAGGCAGCTCTGGCATCGGCGCACGAGTCCGCCGCCAGCGCCGCGCAGGCCCGGGCACCAGCGGCTATCGCCGGGCACGGCGCTGCCCGCAACGCTCCGGCCGCCATCAGGGTGACGGCGGCAAGGGATCACATTGCGAATCGCGCGCGCGGGCGAACGCAAACGCGCATCCCGAAGGCGCCACCAGGCACAATCGAGCCCGGCCAGGCGGCGTCGTGGCTTACCGCCCCCCCCGATCGTGGGCCTGCGGCCGGAAAGACCGGTCCTGTTCCTGCAAGCGCCGGCGGGACCGGCGAACCTGACGGGCACGATCGCCACCTCACCGGCGTCGGTGTCGCTGACCTGGACGAACCACGCCACCACCCCGGCCGCCACGCAGGTATGGATCCAGCGGGCGACCAACGCCGGGTTCACCAGCAATGTGACTGACATACCCGTCGGCGCGGCCGCCGCCAGCTACACCGACGCGACCGTGGTGGCGGGCACGACCTACTACTACCGGGTGCTGGCGCAGAACCGGCCGGCAACTCACCATGGTCGAACGTCGCCTCGATCCTGTACGCGCCGCTGCCGGCCGCGCCGAGCGCCCTGGCGGCCACGCTCGCCGGGTCGTCGGTGTCGCTGACCTGGACGAACCACGCCACCACCCCGGCCGCCACCCAGGTCTGGATCCAGCGGGCGACCAACGCCGGGTTCACCAGCAATGTGACCAGCATCCTGGTCGGCGCGGCCGCCGCCAGCTACACCGACGCGACCGTGGTGGCGGGCACGACGTACTACTACCGGGTGCTGGCGCAGGGCCTGGCCGGCAACTCGCCATGGTCGAACGTCGCCTCGATCCTGTACACGCCGCTGCCGGCCGCGCCGAGCGCCCTGGCGGCCACGCTCGCCGGGTCGTCGGTGTCGCTGACCTGGACGAACCACGCCACCACCCCGGCCGCCACCCAGGTCTTGATCCAGCGGGCGACCAACGCCGGGTTCACCAGCAATGTGACCAGCATCCTGGTCGGCGCGGCCGCCGCCAGCTACACCGACGCGACCGTGGTGGCGGGCACGACGTACTACTACCGGGTGCTGGCGCAGGGCCTAGCCGGCAACTCGCCATGGTCGAACGTCGTATCGATCCTCTACACGCCGCTGCCGGCCGCGCCGAGCGCCCTGGCGGCCACGCTCGCCGGGTCGTCGGTGTCGCTGACCTGGACGAACCACGCCACCACCCCGGCCGCCACCCAGGTCTTGATCCAGCGGGCGACCAACGCCGGGTTCACCAGCAATGTGACCAGCATCCTGGTCGGCGCGGCCGCCGCCAGCTACACCGACACGACCGTGGTGGCGGGCACGACGTACTACTACCGGGTGCTGGCGCAGGGCCTGGCCGGCAACTCGCCATGGTCGAACATCGTGTCATTCCTGCATCCCAGCGCCTCTGCGCCCGCCAGCTTCTTCGGCTCGCAGTTCGCCTGCGCGCCGTCCTGCGCTGGCAGTTTCGGGTGGAGTGAGGACACCTCGGTGATAACCGCCGACAGCGTTCCTGCGGGCGCCCCGTTCACGAAGATGCTACGGGTCACCTACCCGCAGGGCAGCATCGATTCAGGTTCCGTGGCCACGCTCGGGACGCCGCTGGGCGGTGCGCAGGCAGCGATGCCGTTCAGCACTGGCGCGACGTCTGCCACGACTACCCTCCAGTACTACGTACGCCCGCAGCCAGGCTTCGAGCCAAACAAGGGTGGCAAGCTGCCTGGCCTCTACGGTGGTGACACATCCGTTGCCTCTGGTGGAAATGACCCCAATGGTACGAATGGCTGGAGTGCGCGGCTGATGTGGCGTAATGACGACAATGGTGAGGTCTATGCCTACATGGACACCACGGATGGCTATGGTACGCAGCTCGGGTGCGGCAACTGGGTATGGCAGCCCGGAAAGTGGACTGAAGTCCAGGAAACCGTGAGCTTGAATACACCGGGCGAGTCTAATGGCTATATCATAGTCTATATTAACGGTGTTGAGGTGCTTGACGCCACTGGCCTGGAGTTCCGTACGGTCAGCTCTCTCCAGATCAACGGCCTATTCTTCAGCACATTCTTCGGAGGTTCTGACAAGACCTGGGCGAGCCCGCAGACGCAGCACACGGATTTCGCTGACTTCGCGGTAACCAATCAGCCAGTAGCATCGTCTATGCCTACGGTTGCATGTACTGTACTGCCCGCGTACCCGAGTGGCCCGCCCCGGCCAGGACGCGCCGGCATCAGCGGTGCGGCCATCCACCTGCCCGACCAGATCCGGGTCCCCCCACAGGTCAAAAAAACGCGTATGCCACCTGTCCGCCTGCAGGATCACTCGCCGCTGTACGGATCGACGGCAAAGCGGGCCCGACGCGACAGCAGCTGAGATTCGAGGCTGATCTCCATCACCGGTGCGGCACGCCGATCGAGTCCCGGAATCTCAACCGCACGTTCGCCGTCCGGGCCGGGCCGCCGGGGAGTGGCAGTACGGACGTGACGTCCCTACACCAGAGGGGTTGAGAGGACATAGGAATGCTGCGGCTGGCTCAGCTGGATTTCGACAGGGTCAGGAGACCGATAGCACCGCCGAGGCAAGCGCCCCAGAGAAGCGCCGTGCTGAGCCATACACTGTGATCGAAGAATCCCCAGACGATGGGAACTACGAAGCCAGCAATCAATAGGGACAGTATGAAAACGTAGAGGTAATGGATGTAGCCGACTGTGAAGCCGTAGTCGCGGGAACTCATGTGACCGCCCTTCCGAAGTTGGCGCCTGGCGGCGCCAGTCTCGATGTGCCCGGCCCGATGGAGATCACTTAGTCTAAGTTGTACACGGAAACACACGCCGGTTGCAATCACAGCCAGGCGTCCCCCGGGCCTGGCGTCCCGCCAGCGAGTGACTTCGAGCGCCCTCGCCGACGCGGAGCTTCGTCATCGCGTCGGCGGCGGGGAGCCGATCCGGGCGATCAGCTTTTCTAGTTCTCGATCCTGGATGAGTAGGTGCTCCTGGATCTGCAGCGCTTCATGCAGAACCGCCTCGGCGTCCTGGCAGGTGCTCTCCGCGCGCTCGTGAGATGCCGCGGCTTGCACGTTCTGGCCCACGATGGATCGAATGGCTCACTCACATGCCGCTGGGCGGGCGATCCGGCGCGCCCTGCGGTTCTCGGGCGCGTGCGACTGTGTCACCGGAAGCCTTGAAAAATAGATGCAAGGAAATTATGTTAAGCTATCGCGTCGGCAAGCCTGTGACCTAGCGCGATGTACGAGCAAGACCAGGTATCAACCTTCCTTCGCAGTCCGCGCATCAATCGCCTGGACCGCAGTACAGCGAGCTCGGTGCAGCGAGCCTCATGTCCGCCCTGTTCTTCGCTCTCCCTCAAGAATCGGTCGTGCCGAGCGCCGCTGCGATCTGCTGGATAGCCCCTGCCTCGGCGGGGCTCACGCTCTGCCCTTCCTCGTTGTGCGCGGCCGCGACCCTATTCGCCAGGGTGAGGACGAAGCGCCGGTAGCCGTTGAGCTCCTCGGCCGTCGCCTTGCCTTTGAGCAGCGACACCGCGTCGCGGAGGTGCTGTAGCCCGCTATCCGTGAGCTCTTCGGCAGAGCGATACTTGGTGTGGTCCACCTCGGGCTTGGCGGCCACGATCTCGTCGAGGAGCTCGCTCTCGCCCTGCTGGGCGCGCGCTTCGACGTACGCCTTCGACATCGCGATCGACTCGCGGAACATGCCCCCGCGTGCTGCCGTGGCCACGATCATGCCGGCGTTCGGCGGGCCATCCAGCACCAGCTTCCATTGCTCCGGTGAAAATGCGGTCTTTGTCGTCATGCCACGCTCCTGTTCTCATGGGTGGGAATACGAGCCCAACCCAGCGAAGATCCCCGGCTAGAGCCAGCCCAACGGCACGCACTTCCGGCTGCCGAAGGATTTCGATCCGGAGCACCCCGAGTACGAAAAAGCACTGGCCAACGGGGCGATCGTCAAGCGCGACCAGCATTGCGTCACCACCGAAGCCGTGTTCGAACGAGGCTACCTGTACTTGAATTACATGCGCGGCGGCCCCGGCTTCGGCGATCCGCTGGACCGGCTGCAAACGCTCGTGGAGGACGATGTTAACAACTTCCGGGTCAGCCCGCGCTACGCCGAGCAGGTGTACGGCGTGGTCATGGTCAAGAACGGTGATGGCAGCCGGCACGTCGACGGCGGCAAGGCGCCCGCCGAGCCGGGGGGCGCAGATCAAATAAGAACAGATCGCCCGTGCGGTGCCGACCCGCACCTGGATGGAGCAAGAGCGGCAACGGGTACTGCGCAAAGAGGCAACGTTCCAGGCGCAGCAGATGTTTCTTGAGTCGCTCGGCCACGCCACCCGGGCAGGCGAAGAAGTGACGACGCTCGGCGGAGATGTTTCACTGGACATCGGCGAGCTCGTGCGTGCCCGCCCTGGTTCGGTCGATGAAATGCTGCGGGACATGCTCGCGCATGAGCGCCAGGCCGTCGACGCGTACCGCAGGCTCCTCGCGCAGACCGAGGGGCAATGTGTCACTGGAGGAGCTAACACGCCAGATGATCCGCACTGAAGAACTGGACGTCGCAGGAGATCGAGAAGATGCTGCGCACGCCGGGCGACGCTCGTCTCGCGGCAGCAGCCGCACCTGCGGGCAGCGGCCGGAGCGGCGGCTGGGTAACGCTCCGACCGGGTCGCCTTGGTCACCCGGCCGCACGGCGGCCTTGAGATGTGAGGAGAAATGCGATGGGCGACCAGCCCGAAGTTCTGGTCCTGTCCGCTGTGCGGACCGCGATCGGCAGATACGGCGGAAGTCTTGCTGGCGTCCCGCCGTGCGACCTGGCCGCCCAGGTGGTTCGCGAAGCCGTTGCCAGGGCCGCAGTGGAACCTGCTGAGGTAGGTCATGCCGTCTTCGGCAATGTGATCCACACCGAGGTCCGGGACATGTACCTGGGCCGCGTCGCCGCCGTCAACGGCGGCCTCCCCGTCCAGACACCCGCGTTCACCGTCAACCGGCTCTGCGGCAGCGGGCTGCAGGCGATCGTCTCCGCGGCGCAGGCGATCCGCCTCGGCGACACCGATGCCGCCGTCGCCGGCGGCGCCGAGTCGATGAGCCGCGGCCAGTACTGGCTGCCCGCCCTGCGCTGGGGCCAGCGGATGCGTGATGGCGTTGCCGTCGACGCCGTGGTCGGCGCGCTGACCGACCCGTTCGATAGCTGCCACATGGGCGTCACGGCTGAAAACGTGGCGGCCGAGTTCGGTGTCTCCCGCGCCGACCAGGACGCGCTGGCGGTGGAAAGCCACCGCCGCGCGGCAGCCGCCGCGCAGGCCGGTTACTTCGCCGAGCAGATCACCCCGGTTCAGGTACCGGCCAAGACGGGCACCGCCACCTTCGCCACCGACGAGCACGTCCGTCCCGGCGTGACCGTGGACGATCTGGCGAAGCTGCGGCCGGCCTTCGCCGATGGCGGCACCGTCACGGCCGGCAACGCCTCCGGTGTCAACGACGCCGCCGCGGCGGTCGTGCTCGCGGGCGAGTCGTTCGCCGAAGACCGCGGCCTGCGCCCGCTCGGCCGGCTCGTCGCCTACAGCCACGCCGGAGTCGAGCCCAGGATTATGGGCATGGGCCCGGTGCCCGCCGTGCGGAAGGTGCTTGACCGGGCGTCCCTCAAACTCGACGAGATCGAAGTCTTCGAGGTAAACGAGGCCTTCGCCGCGCAGGCACTTGCCGTCGTCCGCGAGCTTGGCCTGCCACCCGAACGGACCAACCCGAACGGGAGCGGCGTCTCCCTCGGCCACCCGATCGGTGCTACCGGCGCCATTCTCGCCGTCAAAGCCCTGTATGAGCTGCAGCGCACCGGCGGCAGGTACGCACTCACGACGATGTGCATCGGCGGGGGCCAGGGCATCGCCGCGATCTTCGAACGAATGTAGGTGCGCAGGGTGACTTGCCCGGCCAGGTCAGTGAGGCGTTGTGCCCCGAAGGAAACCCCGTGGTGTGGGCCACCGGGGGCCACCGGGCGGACCGGCGCAGATCTGCTGACGGTGGTTTGGGCTAGATATTCTCACTCTGCGTAGGTTTTTTGCGCGGCGTAGATTTCTTGCGAGGCCGGACTGATTGTTATCGAATGGTCACAGCAATGGACTACGCCCAATATGGCCCTCGGCCCGTGACACGCCCGGGTCCAGCTCGCTGGCATCGTGGGTCACGCGTCCCTGGTGTTCGCTGACGGTTAATGAATACCGGGCGCTTCGTGACACGGGGCACCCCGTGGGCGGCGTGCGGCGCGGGGAAGATCGCGGTCAGGGCAGCAGCGCTGGTGTCCGCCAGCCGGCCGCTGCCTGGGCGAGGGCACCCGGACAGCGCTGACGCCTGCCGGCGAAAGACTGGATCTCGTGGGCCTACTGCGACCTGGTAGCGATGAAGCTCCGCCAGGGTACATATCTCCAGAGTGGCTGCTGGAACGGCGGCACCGCGCGGATCGGGCGCTGGCCAGCGTCGTAGTCAAGTTTCCTTCGTAAGCTTAGACCTCACCTATACGGCCGGATTCGGCGGTCGAAGGCGGGCAAGTCGCGGGAAAGACACTGGCAGATCTGGGTCGTGGCCATCTTACGCTATTTTATTGGCGCGGATCCTCCGGCCGGACCGCTCAACCAGCGTACGGTGATCCGATCCACCGCGGCGCGGCATGCCACGCCAGCGCTATCGCAGCAGCATCAATCGACGGGGCCGGAGCCCGGGGACGCGGTACCTGCATCCGTGCCGCGAACGGCGTGACCGAGTCGTCGAACACGGTTCACTGGTCCGCCTCCCCGGTAATCAGTGGCGCCACGGTGATCGGACCCACGCCGGCGAGAAGCGCTCGGAGCAGGCAATCGGCGCAGCGCGGCTGGCGGAAGGGGCACCGCGGCGTAGACGGTCTTGCCTGGGCCGGATGTGGGGTCGATGCATCCCAACGCGCCGCCGTTCAGCGTGGTGAGGGCTTCGATCAGGGCCAGGCCGCGTCCGCTGGTGTCGTCGAGGCTTGGGTGGCGCAAACGCGGTCGTCCCGGGCCTTGATCAGTGACCTCGATCCACAAGTCGCCATGGGTGTAGGAGAGTGAGATGCTGATCTTGCCGTGGCCGTGCTGGATGGCGTTGGTGACCAGTTCGCTGACGATCAGCTCGACGAGGTCGGCGTGCTCGCACAGGCCCCAGCGGGGCAGGGCCTCGCGGGCCCATTCGCGGGCCCGGGCGACCTCGGCCGGCTCGCGGCCCACCGGGCAGGTGACGGATTGCGTGATGACGTCGTCGCGGTCGCGGCTCCTCGTGGATGGCTGCGGATGCGCCGTATCGTACGGCGTGGCGCGGCCGTTGACGTTCATCGCTTGCGCCCTCATCCGGCGTATCCGGCGATCAGTTCGGGTTGCTCACTTGTCTCAGGCGGGTCGTCTGGGCGCTCCCGGCGGCCCGGCGATAACGGAAACGTCATGGCAGCTCATGTCCTCAGGGTGCATTCCGTGGTTGCTGGGTTTGCTAGATCCACATTGGCGAAGTGGTGCCTGGCCCTTCACTCCCGTGCAGCGAAGCTGTGTTCCCAGCGCTTGACGCCTGCGTCGCGATCTTTGAGCCAAAGTGGCCAACCGGTTGGGCCTCGGGTGATCGGGGTTGCATGGCTAATCCCTGCCTGCGTGTCTTGCCCGGTTAGCGACACCGAGGCGGCCTGGCTTCGCCCGGGCTGGGTGTCGTGGCCGGTTATTTGGTCTCCTTCTGGTCAGCTAATGCTGCGCCGTTGATTCAAGTACGACAAAGATGAGCGAAGCGGTTCACACCCTGCATGGCACTTTTCCAGTGAGGCCTTACGGTGCTGCGATGTGGTCGTGATCACGCCGTTGCGTGGAGGTAATCACGGTCGTCGGCCCACGGGTGACGTTCTTACCGGCGCAGGAGTGGCCTTGAGCATAGGGATCCGCCACAACCGCGCATCCATGCGCGGCGTGGTCTCGTCATCGGAAGATGGCCGTGGCTGCGTCGCCGCGGCGACGCGAACTCAGGGTCGCGATGTCCGATCGCCCTAGTCATAATAGGACAAGCTGCCTGCGGTATCGGGGTGTCCAGGTTCGCCGGCCACATAGGTGGGTGGGGTGCCAGGGTTCCCGGACCGTTGGCAAGACACTCGGCGCGGGCTTAACCGGTCGACGGGTTTGCGTCGAATAACTTGGCGGGGTGATCCTGCTGGTGTCGATGATCGGTGTTGGGGACCGGCTGGCCCGCGAGGAAGCCGATCTGATGGCCGAGGTCGCTGCGGGCGACATCGGGGCCCCGGTGGCGGAGTTATACCGGCGGTATGGTGGGCGGCTGTACCGGTTTGGGCTGCAGGCGCTGGGCAACGCCGGCCTGGCCGAGGAGATGGTGCAGGAGTGTTTCGTTCGGTTGTGGCGGACGGCAGGGCGGTTTGATGCGGATCGCGGTACCGTGGCCGCGTACCTGTTTGTGATCGCTCGAAGTGTGGCGGCGGATGTGCGCAAGCGCCCGTCCTCGCGTCCGCTGGTGCCGGTGGAGGATGCGCAGTTGCCGCCCCAGCTGGACAGCGTGGACCGGATTCTTGAGCGCCTGATGGTGCGTGATGCGCTGGATTCGCTAAACCCGGCGCATCGGGAGGTGCTAAGGCTGGTGCATGAGGACGGCCTGACCCAGTCACAGATCGCCGCGCGGCTCGCATTACCGCTCGGCACGGTGAAAACGCGGCTGTTTCACGGGCTGCGGGCGCTGCGGGCCGCGCTCATTGAGCGGGGTTTCGATGCGTGATCGTGACGCGTACCCGGAGCTGGGACATCCTGACGTGGCCAGCTGGGTGCTCGGCGCCCTGGATCCCAGCGAGGCCGGGCGCTTCGAGGAGCATCTGCGGTCCTGCGGCGAGTGCCAGGCGGCGGTGGCTGAGCTTGAGCCGGTGGCCCGGGTTTTCCGGAAATCCGTCCCTGCCGCTGGACCCGCGGCAGCAGCCGAGCCCCCGGCAGACCTGCAGGCACGAACGATCGCCAGCGTCGAGCAGGCAGCCGCGGCCGGACCGGCCGCGGGGGTAGCCGTAAGCCGAGGGTGGGCCGCAAAGATACCGTCGCTGGCCGCTGCCGTGATCATCGCGGCGGTGCTCAGTGTAACGTTCCTGGTGTCGCGGCCAGCGCACGCGCCCGCCTTCACCATCCTGCTGCACCAGCCATCTGGCGGAACAGCCTCAGGCCAGGCAAGGGCCCATCAGACCGCGGACGGCTGGTCCATCCAGCTGACCGTCCATGGCCTGCAGAGCCTTGGACCTGACCGTTTCTACGAATGCTGGTACGCGGGCCCGGGCAGTCGGCCCGGTCACCCCGACCTGATCACCGCAGGCACGTTCACCATCGGCCACAGCGGCAGCGCAAGCATGCAGATGTGGAGCGCCGCCGACCCACGCAAATTCCCCACCATGCAGATCACCGCCGCGCGCGCCAGCGACGCCAGGCAGCGCGGCCAGATCGTCCTCACCGGCACCGCCAGCCGCTAAGGTCCTTTTCGCCGGGCCGCTGAACAGTTGCTGCGCCTTCGCCTGGTCCCGCACCACTACTGAGCCGACGGCGGTGTCCGCGAAACTGCTGGACGGCACCGTGGTGGTCGCTCCGCAGCGGGCCCCGGCAAGGCTCTCGCCAGGCGCCTCCCGATCTCGATGACCAGCCCGTCTGGGTCGGTGGTCATACCGCGTCTCGCCGTCGGCGATGCCCGGCCGCCGCAGCCGACACTCCACAGGTAGTTCGTTCGGCCTTCAGGTCATGCTGTTGGGCAACCCGCTACGCTGCTCCGCGTAAGGGAGCGCTGGCGGCAGCGGAGATCTGGGGTCCTGGCACTTTTTCTGCCGGTAGCGCATCCGCGCCCGCGCCGTCCTGGTCGTGCCGCTGCGCTGGTTAGCGGCTGCTATCTTCCTGGCGGCCTCGACGTCCGTCCTGCTGACCAGGCCGTTAGCGATCAGGAACATGGCAAGGTCACGCTGATGACCCTGCTCGTTCCAGATGAGGCGCTGAAGCTCCTTCTTGTACTCCGAAACCGTCGCGTCGCCGGTGAGGTCCAACGCGGCGGCAACCTCGATCATTGGCACGGTCAGCGGACTGAGCGCACCGAGGATGAATTCCTGGTAGTAATACGCGATCGCCAGCCGAGCTGCGGTCTTGCGTTCGAAGTAGGCGCGAACGCTTGGTATTGCCCCGGACAACGGCTCGCCGCAGCGACCGCGCACAGCCAGCCTATTTGCACGGCTTCGGTACTCGTGGGTCGCGGTGCCGTTATCGGCGGTAGCCGGGCGCGCACGGTGATCAGTGCCGTCGGCCTGCAGCGCCAAGACCCATTTCCCGACACTGACCAGCCACGATCCGTTGTCAAGCCGCAGCGGGTACGGCTCGAACCGGCCCCGTGCCACCGGCAGCACGTGCGTAGCCGTCGCCCGCACTCTCGTAGCAGGGCAGGATCTCGTTAGCGTACGGCGCCACGTACACCTCGTGGGTGATGTCGTGGCTGAATAGCTCCCACCCGTGATCCAGATACCGAATGCCCGCGCAGCGCGGTGATCGGTGCAGCGTGTCGTCGCTGCCCATGCTCAGCAGATACCGGTCAAGCCAGGTGATCTCATCCAGCGGGCAGTACAGCCCTTCACCAAGTTTGAGGGACCAGATTACAAGCCGCGCTGTCGCCAATAACCCCACCCCCCGAGGCCGCTTCATGAGCCAACAGAGCCAACACAGCCGTCAGGTTAGCTGAGGGCCGCCGTGCTTACGACTGGCCCTCACAACCCACAGCCGACCTCGACCCTCGACACAAGGGCGCCGGGATGCGGTCCCCAGCTGATCAAATCGCCGTCGCGGACAGGGTGCTCGCGGTCGACGGGCATTCCGTTCACCAGCACGCCGTTGCGTCCGAGGTTACTGATCCGCCACTGTCCCGCCGCAAAGGCGAATTCGGCATGCACCCTCGACACGGTGGGTTCGTCCGGCAGCGACAGCTCGACTCCGCTGCCCCGGCCCGCGCGGGCACCTGAAACGCGGGTCTCGGCGACTGAATCGTTCATCACCAGCCGTAGCAGCGGTACGGGTGAGGGCGCTTCGACCGTCAGGACATCCCGGACAAGGGTCGGTGTCATTTGTTGATCATCATGGGCGCGCCCGTCGTGGCTCGGTGTCATGAACGTTCCAGCCACATCGCCGTCGCTCGGTGTCATGAACGTTCCAGCCACATCGCCGTCGCTCGGTGTCATGAACGTTCCAGCCACATCGCCGTCGCTCGGTGTCATGAACGTTCCAGCCACATCGCCGACCCGATATGCAAAATCGCCGCGCCTACCCTGCTTGAGTCGGTAACGGCCGACGGGAACCTCTGGGTCGGCGAGAACGCTCACCTCGACGGGGCCGACGCTGGCGAGGCGGGCGGCGTGCGCGGTCACCTTGCTCTCGTACAGCTCGCTCGCGCTGCCGTTCACCACTGCCAGCTCCATCACGTCGGTTAGGGAGGCTACATCGGCGGGATTCATCCGCAGCTCAACGAGGTTCGGCGCAAGCAGCGACCCGCTCGGGGTGATGACGAAGACGTCGGGAAGGTGCCGCAGCGCCAGGCGCAGCACGTCAAAGCCGTCGCGCCACGGCCGTGTTGCCGCACGCTGAACCCATGGGTGATCATGGTCAATACCCAGCAATCGCAGGGTGACCCGGCTCCCGATCGCCAGTGCCGCGAGCAGCGCCAGCAGAGCCGTGCCGCCGACGATGGAATGAGTGCCGGAAAGCAGAAGCACCCACAGCCCAGCGATGGCACCCGCTACTGCCCAGCGCTTGCGGGTGCGCATTGGCATCGGAGCACGGCGCGGGCGCTCCGTAGGCTGACTGCTATCGGCCATCGCGACGCCCTCCTTCGGCCCGGGTTCCTACGGTGAGAATGCGGGGAGAGGCACGCGCCGTCAACGAATGTGGTTCACTTCCCAGACTTCTGGGAACGTCCACGGCCGCGCGTGGGTGCAGCCGCACAACCGGCTGCACCAACGCGTCGGCGCTGGCCTGCCACAGCCGCAGGGGTGAAACGGGCCGCGGACCTCGAGATCACCACTTCCGGCGAGCCCGTCATCATCGGGCCATTCGTCAGGACCCCGTGGTTGCCCCACCGTTCCGCCACCGTTCCTGGCCTGCGCCATCCCGCGCAGCCGTTCGGGATCATGATCCATAACGGCTGCCGCGGGCGAGGCGCAACCTCAGGAAATGGGATCGGGAAATGGGCCGGACGCGACGGCGTTTTATCAGCCCCGGCAGCCGTTCACAAAAATAATCCAGAACGGCCGACGCGGGGTGACAGCGCCCTTTGGAAACTCCGTTGGGGCCCATGATCCTCTTCCCGCCGAGCTACTCGACCTGACTGTGGTGATGCCCGGCGCCTGGCGGCTCCTATCCCCCGCGTGCAGGGGCTGCGCACTGAGCTGTGCCACTGTCTCGGCATCCGGTTCGATGAGCAAGGGAGCGGCTCCTCGTGTGCTGCTCGTCGCGGGCGCGGTTACCGTTGTCCACCGTGCGCGACCGGTCAGGTGGGAGCGAGCGCGATGGCCAGGGCTTGGTTGAGGCTGCGCATCGACGCCGCTGACAGGGCTCCGACGTACTCGCCTAGTTCGTCCTTGCTCAGTTGCTCCACGCATTCGGCGTTGGCGTAGCCTGCCAGCGGATCGACCATGGAAAGCCTGACCCCGGTTGGCAGGTCATGGGCTGTGCTGGTGAGCCTGATGGCAATCACCTCGGCGAGCAGCCGGCTACGGGAGTTGTTGGCCACCGAGCCTTACCGCCGCGGCAGAGTCAGCAATTCTCCTTGCGGCGTGCGCGCATGGCGGCCAGCACCTCGGTATCTATCAAATTATCATCACGAATACGATTATCGTAATTTTCCCAGCCCATGAATCTCTGAAACGCTTGTATAGCATCCGACTCCCACCCCCCGTCCATCGATCCGTCGTAGAAACCACGCGCACGCATCAGTTGCTTGAGTTCACCAGCAAGCTCAGGACCTATTACTACAAGGTTCTTCGGATCGCTCGGAAAGTATGACATCTTGTGAATCTCGTAGCATCGTTCCAGTTCTTCGATGGGACGTCTGTGATCATAAATAGAGATTGTCACATGCCGATCGTCAAGTCCCCCATAACCACCATTTTCCCTGAGGACAAGCAAGGCCGCCGATTGCTGTCCTCGAAGCTCGCCTCCAGCTGCCTCACCCGCAGCCAAGGCCCTGATCAGCCTTATCGAAAGAGTGCCAGTTCCACGCTCGAACGCGTGTACCATTCTTTCGGCCACTTGGCGACCCGCGAGACCATTTCCCAGCGCCAGGCAGTGATCGCCGATGCGATCACCGGCCCACCCCTCCCAGCTATGCACTGCGCTGCCGGTATGGCTAGCCGACCGCCCCTGGGCGTCGACGACAGCAAACTGGCGCTGGTGATGAAGGTCGTCTCCCCGCAACAGGATGTCAACGACCTGGCGGGGCGCGGCGCCGCACCGGAGAAGTTCGAGACCTACGCTCCCGTGACGTGGGTTCGCGAATCCCTGCGTTGCGACGGCACCGACTTTCGCCTGGCCGTATGGGACCAGACCTCCGACATTCGGAAACTTCGACTGCACGGCCACGCCCAAGTCGCCGTTTGACGGGTCATATCCCAGGATGGAATAAGTCACTATGTCGCTTCCTTCCGACCCGCGGCCCGTCCCAGCCCATGACCGGTGGCCTGATACTACAGAAGTCGATTTCCAGGCCGCGCCAACACGGGCGGAGAGCGGCGCATCACGCACATCACGGGCACCTGCATCGTGACCGTCCTACCTCGCCGCGCCGTCGATGATGTGAAAGGACCCCTCGCCGGCCGGCCGTGACCACGGACCTACCACGGACCGGCCGCGCAGATGAGCTGACTCAGCCCGGCTAACTCAGGATCGGGTGGACGACTCATCTGGCCGTCTGGCGGCGTCGCCTGCGGGCAGCCTGCGGCGTCGACCTGTGCCAGCACCCGGCCATCCAGGCACTGCTGGGCCAGCGTGCGTTTCCCTGGCGTGTCGGAGACCGCCTGACCGGGGTTCTCCTCGGTGAGAACCCCGACGAGATCGTCCTGGGCGAGATCGGCCGTTCCTGGAAGGCGGCTGGGAGCCGACGCATCCGTCGTCTGGCCCCGGGGGCGGGGAAGGGGAGCCCCCAGCCGATCCCGGGAACGCCCGTCCGGCTGACGCGCAGGCCATTTTCCCGTGGGAAAGCGACAAATAGCCAGATTTCCTGGCCGTAGGTCCGCCGTGTTCGCAGACCTAGTGCTCTGTGCGCATCGCAGCCGCCGGGCGACAGTTGGCACATAGCGGCAATCCTGCCCGGGAGGCGACTGTGAGGCAAGACTTCAAGGGTATCGCTGAGGCCCTCGGCTTGAGGCGGCGCGCCCCGATCCTGGCCGCGCCGTTGCCGGTCCGGGGCGACGTCCACATCCAGGCCCAGCGCTGTAAGGGCTGCGAGCTGTGCATTGAGTGCTGCCCGGTCCACGTGCTGCGGCGATCGGAGAGCTACAACGACGCCGGCTACCACTACCCGGTGGTGACGGCCGATGAGTGCGTCTGCTGCCAGGCCTGTTACAAGATCTGCCCGGACCTGGCCATTTTCGCGGTGCTGCGCGAGACGGCGGCCGGGGAGACGGCAAGCGCGGAGGTGCGGCCGTGAACGTGACACAACGGGAGAGCAGAGGTGCGGCGATGACAGCCACGCTCAGCGGGACACACTTCATGCTCGGCGACAACGCCATCGCCGAGGGTGCCATCGCGGCCGGCTGCCGCTTCTTCGGCGGCTACCCGATCACCCCCTCGACCGAGGTCGCTGAGCGGATGGCGCTGCGGCTGCCGCAGATCGGCGGCGTCTACGTCCAGATGGAAGACGAGATCGCCTCTATCGCCGCGATCTTGGGCGGGTCGTGGGCCGGCCAGAAGGCGATGACCGCCACTTCTGGCCCCGGCTTCTCGCTGATGATGGAGAACCTGGGCCTGGGAATCATCACCGAGACGCCGTGTGTGGTCTGCAATGTGCAGCGGGGTGGTCCCTCGACCGGGCTGCCGACCCTGGTCGCCCAGGGCGACATGCAGCAGGCCAGGTGGGGGTCGCACGGGCACTACGAGATCATCGCGGTGGTTCCGTGGTCGGTGCAGGAGTGTTTCGATCTCACCATCCGGGCCTTCAACCTGGCCGAACGGTACCGGACGCCGGTACTGGTGATGGCGGACGCCGAGATCGGCCATGTGACCGAGAAGCTGGTTGTCCCGCCCGAAGACCAGATCGAGGTCTGGAGCCGCAAGGGCCCGGCCGGGCCCGCCGCGGGGTACCAGACCTTCGCGCCCGATGACGACCTGATCCCGCCGATGGCGCTGGCGGGCCGGGGCTACCACTTGTTCGTGGAGAGCCTGACGCACACCGAGCAGGGTTATCCGGCCGCTACCGCCCCCGTCCAGCAGGCGCTGGTGACGCGGCTGAACGAGAAGATCCGCCGCCACCGGTTCGACATCTACGACGTGGATGAGCGGGACGTGGACGGCGCTGAGGTGGTGGTGGTCTGCTACGGCATCTCGGCCCGGATCGCGGCTCACGCCATCGAGCTCGCGCGCGGGCGCGGGCTCAAGGTGGGCATGTTCCGGCTCCGCACGGCGTGGCCGTTCCCCGATGAGCGGATCCGGGAGCTGTCGGCGGCAATCCGCGGTTTCGTGGTGCCCGAGATCAACCTCGGCCAGATGTCGCGCGAGGTGGAACGCTGCGCGGCGGACGCCTGCGCGGTGGCCACCGTCACCCACCCCGGGGGCGACATCCACGAGCCCGGGCAGATCCTGGAGGCGATCATCGCCACCGCGGAGGGCCGTTCGCCGACCCGGGCCAGTCTGACAGGAGCGCGGTAGCCATGACCGGACTTGGAGTCTTCATCTGCCACTGCGGCGAGAACATCGCGCGCCGGGTCGACGTCGGGGAGGTCCGCGAGCATGCCGCCCGGCTGCCCGGCGTGGCGCACGCCGAGGATTATCCGTACATGTGCTCGGCACCGGGCCAGCGCAAGCTCCAGGACGCCATCACCGAACGCGGCCTGAGCGGCGTGGTGGTGGCCTCCTGCTCGCCGCACCTGCACGAGCCGACCTTCCGCGCGGCCTCGGCGCTGGCCGGCCTCAATCCGTTCCGCCTGGAGATCGCCAACGTGCGCGAGCAGTGCTCATGGGTCCACGAGGACCGCGCGGAGGCGACGGCGAAGGCATGTGACATCGTCACCACGATGGTTGAGAAGGCAAGGCGCGACCAGGATCTGTACCCGATCGAAGTCCCGGTCACCCGCCGCGCCCTGGTCATCGGCGGCGGGGTGGCCGGCATCCGGGCCGCCCTCGACATCGCCAACGCGGGCCAGCAGGTGACGCTGGTGGAAAAGGAACCGTCGCTGGGTGGCAACATGTCACGGTTGTCGGAGACCTTCCCGACGCTGGACTGCTCCCAGTGCATCCTGACGCCGCTGATGGTGGAGGTGTCACGGCACCCCAACGTGGAATTGCTGACCTACTGCGAAGTCGAGGAGGTCAGCGGCTACGTCGGCAACTTCAAGGTGGTCCTCCGCAAGAAGCCGCGGTTCGTGCGCGAAGACCTGTGCACCGGCTGCGACGACTGTGTGCAGGCTTGCCCGTCGGCGCTGCCCAACGAATTCGACCTGGGACTGTCCTGGCGCAAGGCGATCTACATTCCCTTCCCGCAGGCGGTGCCCGCGGTGTACACGCTGGACGGCGGGCACTGCGTCAACTCAGAACTAGAGTCCAAGAGCGGCACCTACCGGGTGCTGGCTTGCGAGCGCTGCCTGCGCGCCTGCGGCCCGCAGGCGATCGACTTCGACATGAAGCCGGAGCTCATCGAGCGGGAGGTGGGGGCGATCGTGGTCGCCACCGGCTACCAGCTGATGCAGCCCGGGCCGGCCGCCGACCTCGGGCTCGGCCGCTACCCGGATGTGGTCGATGGCCTGGAGTTCGAGCGGATCCTGTCCGCCTCCGGCCCGACCCTGGGCGAGATCCACCGTCCCTCCGACGGCAAGGTGCCCAAGAAAGTCGTCTTCATCCAGTGCGTGGGTTCGCGGGATCCGGTGGGCGGGGTGCCCTACTGCTCGCGGATCTGCTGCATGTACACGGCCAAGCACGCCCTGCTCTACAAGCACAAGGTCGAGGACGGGCAGGCGTTCGTCTTCTACATGGACATCCGCGCCGCCGGGAAGGGCTACGAGGAGTTCGTGACCCGGGTGATGGAAGAAGAGCGCGTGCTGTACATCCGGGGCCGGGTCAGCAGGGTGGTGCGGGACGGCGGCCAGCTCAAGGTCTACGGCGCCGACACCCTGTCCGGGCAGCGGGTCATGATCGACGCCGACCTGGTGGTGCTGGCGACGGCGGCCGTGCCGGGCACCGGCCCCGAACTCGGCCGGACGCTGCGGGCACCGACCGACGCCAACGGGTTCTTCCAGGAGCTGCACCCCAAGCTGCGGCCCGCGGAGACGCTCACCTCGGGCGTCTTCCTGGCGGGCAGCGCCCAATCACCCAAGGATATCCCTGACACCGTGGTGCACGCGTCCGCGGCGGCGGCCAAGGTGCTCGAGATCTTGTCCAAGCCGCAGCTGGAACGCGAGCCGACGGTGGCGCGGGTCGACCCCGCCACGTGCACCGGCTGCTTTGACTGCGAGCGGGTCTGCCCCTACGGGGCGATCGGCCGGCAGGAGATCCGCGACCGTCAGGGGAACCTGCTGAAGATCGTGGCGCTGGTCAACCCGGCGATGTGCGAGGGGTGCGGGATCTGCACGAGTACCTGCCGCGTGCGCAGCGTCGACGTCCTCGGTTTCGACGACGAGCAGACCTTCGCCCAGCTCGGCGCGCTGGGCGCACGCGAGCTAGTGCCGGGAGGCGCGCAATGAGTACCACCGCAGGGGCACCGGCAGTGCCCGAGACCCCGCCCGCCGATGGCCAGTGGCGGCCGAAGATCGTCGCCCTGGTCTGTAACTGGTGCACCTACACGGGCGCCGACATGGCGGGCACCTCGCGCCGCACCTACGCCCCCTATGTCCGCATCATCCGCCTGCTGTGCTCGGGCCGGATCGACCCGCTGCTGATCTTGCAGGCATTCGAGCAGGGCGCGGACGCGGTCATGGTGTCCGGCTGCCATCCCGGTGACTGCCACTACGTGCAGGGCAACCTGCATGCGCGGCGGCGGCTGACGGTGTTGCGGTCCTTGCTTGATTTCGTCGGTCTCGACCAGCGCCGCCTGCACTACGCGTGGGTCTCGGCCTCGGAGGCGGTGAAGTGGTCACGGCTGGTTGACGAGGTCACCGCGAAGGTCCGCGAGGCGGGCCCGCTCGGCCCGTGGGCGCGGCCGGCCATCGATGCCTGGCAGCCGCCCTTCGAGCTGCCCGAAGCCGGCGCCGCGCCGCGGCCCAGGCCGGCCGCGGCGGAGCCGGAGGCGATCACCGGTCATCTGCGCGAGCTGGCGGCCAGGCTGCTCGACGGCGGGCAGGTCAAACTCGTCATCGGCCACACCGCCGGCTCGCTGCCCGGCCAGATGGTGCCCGCCTTCGCCCGCACCAGCCAGGAAGCGGGCTTGCTCAGCTGGAATGAGCGCTGCGCGGGCAATCTCGCGGTCTACCTGCCCGGGAAGCTGAAGCAGGCGGGTGGCCCGGTGGCGGTCGTGGTCAAAAGCTGCGACGCGCGGGCGGTTGCGGGCCTGCTGCGGGAAAACCAGGTGCGGCGCGAAGATGCCGTCCTGCTCGGCGTCGAGTGCGCCGGGATCTGGCACCAAGAACGCCTGGCCGCCCGCTGCCACAGCTGCGCCGAGGCGGTCAGCCCCCTCGCGGACTGGACGCTCACCGCGACCGGGGCCGTGCAGGGATCGGTGCCGCCGCGAAATGACCGTGCCATCGGCCCCGACCCGCGCAGCGCCCAGCTCGCGGTGCTGCGGGAACGCCCGGCCGCCGAACGCCGGGAGTTCTGGCAGCAGGAATTCGGCCGCTGCATCCGCTGCTACGCCTGCCGGGCGGTGTGCCCGCTGTGCTACTGCGCGGCGTGCATCGCCGACAAGCAGCGCCCGCAGTGGATCCCCACCGCCATCGACGGCGCCGGGAACATGGCCTGGAACCTGACCCGGGCGATGCACCTGGCCGGCCGCTGCATCGATTGCGACGAGTGCGCCCGGGCGTGTCCCGCCGATATCCGGCTGGACCTGCTGAACCGGGCGGTGGCAGGCGAGATCGCCGGCCGTTACGGCTACCAGGCCGGCGCCGATCCCGCGCTTGCCGCTCCCCTCACCACCTTCCAAACCGACGACCCGGACGGATTCCTGTGATGAGTGCGAGCTGGCGGCTTGACGCCGCAGAAGTCAAGGAATGGCTGGACAGCCTGCTGGCGGCCGGCCGGCGGGTGATCGCGCCCGCCGGGGACGGAGGGCTCGTGCTCTTCCGCCAGGTCGCCTCGGCGGCCGAGGCCAGGCTCGAGGACACCGCTCACCCGAGGTGGTCGCCCAAGGAGTTCCTGTTCCCGCGCACCGAGACGCTGATGTCCTACACCTTCGACGACAGCGGCGTCCAGCTGGCACCGCCGGAGCCGCCCGGCACCGAGCAGGTGCTGCTCGGGGTGCGGCCGTGTGACGCGGCCGGCCTGATGCGCCTGGACGAGGTGTTCCTGGGCGGCGAGGACGGCGACCAGCTCTACGCCGGCCGCCGGCGGCGGACCGCGGTCGTCTCGCTGGCCTGCGCCGCGGCCCGCCCGGAATGCTTCTGCACCGCCGTGGGCGGGGCGCCGGACGGCACCGAAGGCGCCGACGCCCAGCTGGTGCCGCTGCCCGCGCCGCAAGGTTACCTGCTGCGGGTGCTGACACCCAAGGGCCGTGAGCTCGCCGGCGGCCCGGACCCGGGCTGGCCGGCGGCCACCGAGCAGGACTGGGCGCAGGCGCGCGCGCAGGCGGAGCGGGTGACGGCCGAAATCGGCCGCGGCCCGCTCCCCGGCGATCTGCCCGGGCGGCTGATGGACGCGTTTGAGCTGCCCATCTGGAGCACGCTCGCCGAGCGTTGCCTCGGCTGCGGCATCTGCGCCTACGTCTGCCCAAGCTGCAGCTGCTTCGACATCAGCGACCAGGCCAACGCCTACTGCGGCACCCGCTGCCGGTCCTGGGACACCTGCACCCTGGCCGGTTTCACCCGCCACGCCTCGGGTCACAACCCCCGCCCCGACCAGCCCAGCCGTTACCGGCAGCGGGTACTGCACAAGTTCGCCTATTTCCCGCTCGAAAACGACGGCCGCCTGATGTGCGCCGGCTGCGGCCGCTGCGTCGCGCTGTGCCCGGCCGGGATGGACATCCGCAGCGCGGTCGGCACCACCGCCACGGAGGCGCGATCATGAATGCATCCGGCTACGTTCCCCAGCTCATGCGCATCGCCGCGCAACGGGACGAAACATCCGATGTCCGCACGCTGCGGCTCGACCAGCTGAACCGGGCCCCGCTGAGCTGGCGCGCCGGGCAGTTCGGGCTCTTCTCGGTGTTCGGGCTCGGCGAAAGCGCCTTCACCATCGCCAACCCGCCCACCCGCGGTGACCACATCGAGTGCACCTTCCGCGAAATGGGCAAGGTCACCGCGGGCCTGCGGCGGCTGTCGGTCGGGCAGGTGATCGGGTTCCGCGGTCCCTACGGCAACAGCTTCCCGGTCGAGGAATGGCGGACCAAGGACCTGATCTTCGTCGGCGGCGGGATGGGCATGGCCGCCCTGCACGCACCGCTGCGTTACGTCCTCGACAACCGCGACGACTACGGCCAGGTGGTGATCTTGAACGGCGCCCGCGGCGTGGCCGACATGGTCTACACCGAGGAAATGAAGGAGTGGGCCGCCATCCGCGGCGTCCAGGTGGTGCGGGCCGTGGACCCGGGCGGCCAGACCCCGGAGTGGGACGGCGAGGTCGGCCTGATCCCGCAGATCTTCGAGAAGCTGGGCCCGCAGCCCGCCAACCACGTGGTGATCGTCTGCGGCCCGCCGGTGATGCTGCATTTCATGCTCCAGAGCCTGGACCGGCTCGGCTTCCACCCGGAGCAGATCGTCACCACCCTGGAAAACCGGATGAAGTGCGCCCTCGGTCACTGCGGGCGCTGCAACATCGGCCCGTTCTACGTCTGCCGCGACGGTCCCGTGATCACCGCCGCAGAGCTGAAACTGCTCCCACCGGAGGTTTGAGATGACACTGCCACCCGACGTCGAGGAGGAACTGGGGACCAGCGAACACTGGACTCCGGAGCTACTCGAGCAGACCCTGCCCCACCCGTCGGAGTGGGCATTGCGGGCCGACCGGCTGCCGCATATCTGGTGTCCCGGCTGCGGCACCGGAACATCGGTCACCTGCTTTGTGGAGGCCATGAAAGAACTGGACACCGACCGCGACCGGCTCGCGGTGGTCTCCGGCATCGGCTGCACCGGGCGGGTAGCCGGCTACATCGCCTGTGACAGCTTCCACACCACCCACGGCCGCGCCATCCCCTTCGCGGTCGGCCTCCACATGGGCAACCCCGAACTCAAAGTCATCGTCTTCAGCGGCGATGGCGATCTCACCTCCATCGGCGGCAACCACCTGATCCACGCCGCCCGCCGCAACGTCGACATCACCGTCTTTTGCGTCAACAACTTCACCTACGGGATGACCGGCGGACAAGCCGGGCCGACAACACAAGAAGGGGCGAAAACCTCGACCAGCCCTTACGGGCACGTCGAAACCCCCTTCAACCTGCCCCGGCTGGTGGCCGCCGCCGGCGCCACCTACGTCGCCCGCTGGACAGTCCTCGACCTGGGCCGGCTACGCCGCTCCATGGTCGAGGCCATGACCCACCCGGGCTTCGCGTTCATCGAGATCATCTCGCCGTGCCCCGTCTACTACGGGCGGCGCAACCGGCTCGGCGAAGCGGTCGACGAGCTCCGCTACTACAAAGAAAACACCGAGGTGGACAACTTCGCCCACCTCGACCAGCTTGACGTCCAGCTCGGCGGCGACGTCAAGGTCGGCAAGTTCGTGGACGAGCAACGGCCGACCTTCAGCTACCTGCTGAGGGAACGGCTCGCCCCCAAGGCGCAGGCCGCATCGGCAGCAAGCCGCAGCGCGGGCAGCGCGGCGACGGCACCAGCACAGCCGGAACCGGCCGGTGACCCGCCCGGAGCGGCCAAAGCCACCATCCAGGTCCGGCTCGGCGGCTTCGGCGGGCAGGGAATCATCCTGGCCGGCAACATCCTCGGCCGCGCGGCCACCGTCTATTCGGGCCGCAACGCGGTCATGTCCCAAAGCTACGGACCCGAGTCGCGCGGCGGCGCATGCCAGACCGAGCTGGTGATCTCCGACAGCGAGATCGCCTACCCGCGGGTGACCAACCCCGACGTGGTCGTGGCGATGTCGCAGGAGACCTACCGCAAATACGGCGCAGGGCGCCCGGAAAACGCGCTCCTGATCATCGACGAGGACCTGGTCACCCTCGACGAGGAAGCCGAACGTGGCCGCCAGGTCCGCACCGCCCCGGTTACCCGCCTGGCCGAGGGCCTCGGCCGCCGGATCGCCGCCAACATTGTCATGCTCGGCTTCCTGATCGGCGCCACCGGCCTGCTCGACGCCGGCGCGATGCGCGAGGCGGTGGCGGCCTCGGTCCCCAGCGGGTCGCAGGAACTCAACGTCCAAGCCTTCAACCTGGGCCTCCAACACGCAGGGAAAGTGCGACCATGACCACACCCATGTCGCCGGGCTCCTCCGAGCTCACGCAACAAGTCGCCGAGCTCAGCGGCCAGAACGTGTTCGCCTGCTACCAGTGCGGCAAGTGCACCGCGGGCTGCCCATTCGGGTTTGACCCGCAGGGCGTCTTGCGCCAGGTCCAGCTCGGCGACGTCGAGGCCGCCGCCGGGCTCGACACCCCCTGGGACTGCGCCGCCTGCCTGACCTGCGCGGCCAACTGCCCCAAGGGCGTCGACCCGACCAAGGTCTACCTGGCACTGCGCTCACTCGCGGAAACCGGCCACCTCGGCGCCCACCACCGCCGGCACCGGCTCCGCACCACCGTCCTCGCCAACAACCACCGGCTGGCCCGGCTCGGCAGCCACCTCGCCCCCTGCAGCAACTGGGCGTCCCAGGCGCCCGGGGCAGGCGCGGCACTCGAATGCATCCTCGGAATCCACCACGCGCGGCCGATGCCCCCCTTCGCCAAGCCGTCGTTCCCGGAATGGTTCCGCCACCACGTCCCGCTCCGGGACGGGCACCGGGGCAAGGTACTGCTCTTCCACGACACCTTCATGGACTTCAACTTCCCCGACACCGGGATAGCCACCACCGAACTGCTCGAACTGGCGGGCTACCAGGTGCAGCTGACCGATACCGTCTGCTGCGGCCGGGTGCTGATCTCCAAAGGCCACCGGCCGCAGGCCGCCCGGCACGCCCAGATCAACATCGCCCGCCTGTACCAGCAGTCGGCGCCCGGGGTGGCGATCATCGGCTGTGAGCCGTCCTGCCTGCTCACCCTCCGCCACGAGTACCCAGACCTGGCCGGCGACAGCGAAACCAGGCAGATGGCCGAGACGGTCGCGAGCCGCTGCCTGCTGCTAGACGAATTCCTGGAACAGCTGGCCAGCGACGGCCAGCTCGAACTGAACTTCCGGGAGCCGCCCACGCCACGCCAAAGCGTCCTCTTCCACGGCCACTGCCACCAAAAAGCGCTGGCCAACCCGCTAGCCAGCATCCGCCTGCTCCAACGGGCAGGCTACAACGCCGAGCTGATCAACGCCGGCTGCTGCGGCATGGCCGGCTCCTTCGGCTACGAGAAAGAGCACTACCAGGCCTCCCAGGCCGCACTCGAGCAGGGCGTGGCCCCGGCACTACGCGCACAGCCGCAAGCCAAAGTGGTAGTGATGGGTGTGTCGTGCCGGCAACAGATCGAGCACTTCTGCCAGCGCCCGGCCCGCCACCTCGCCCAGGCACTCAGGGAAGCAGTAACCGGCGAACCCGCCACCGGCACTGAAAACCCCCCAGACGCCAGGCAAGCCGCGAAATCCAGCTAAAAAACACCGACCCCCGCTGAGCGCGGCAGCGAAACCCCGCCCGGACAGTCCCCGCGGCGGGGTTCGCGCGCCGGCCCGGCGAACTGTCCGGCCAGGCCGCGGAGCTCGTGACCCGGCAGGCCGCGGCGGAGCCAGCCGAGCTGGAGTTTCCTATGAGTGACTGGGCAGCACGATCGCCTATCAGCAGGCGCACCTGGGCTTCCGGGAGTGCCCGGTGGCCGAGGCGGACAAGCTGGCCGACTGGCTGGCGGCCAACCTGCGCGAGGCCGTGCCGCCGCCCGGACGGCGCGGAACACGGCCACCGGGATCGCGCAGGCATACCGGAAGAAGCAGCGGTGGCGACCGGCGAGATAGCAGCGGGGCGGATACGGGCCCGGGCGGACGGCGGCGTGACTGAGGCTCCCCGCCCGCAGTCGCTGTCCCGGCGGCGCTGGTGGCCCGGGCTGGGATTGCTGGCGGTGTGCGGGCCAGGCCTGATGGTAATGCTGGCCGATACCGACGCCGGGTCGCTGATCACCGCGTCGCAGTCCGGCGCCCAGTGGGGCTACAGGATGGTCTTGCCCCAGGTGATCCTCATACCGATCCTGTATGTGGTCCAGGAAATCACGGTACGGCTCGGGATCGTCACCGGGCAGGGTCACGGCGCGCTGATCCGTGCCCGGTTCGGCCGCTGGTGGGCGCTGCTGGCCGCGAGCACGCTGTTCATCTCGGCGATCGGCGCCCTGCTCACCGAATTCGCGGGTGTGGCTGGCGTGGGCCAACTGTTCGGCATCTCCCCCCGCGTCACCGTCCCCGTTGCCACAGCCTTCCTGCTGGCCCTGGCGATGACCGGAAGCTACGCGCGGGTCGAGCGGATCGGCGTCGCCATCGGGCTGGCCGAACTCACCTTCTTGGTAGCGATGTTCATGAGCCATCCCCACCTGGGCCCACTGGCCCGCGGACTGGCCTCGATGCCCATGGGCAACAGCTCCTACCTGCTCCTCACTGCGGCCAACGTCGGCGCCGTGATCATGCCGTGGATGGTCTTCTACCAGCAGGGCGCCGTGATCGACAAAAAGCTGTCGGCCGGCGCGATTCGCCAGGCCCGCCAGGACACCGCGGCCGGCGCCGTCCTCACCCAGCTCATCATGATCGCGGTGGTGGTCACGGTCGCCGCCACCATCGGCCTGCACAACCCCGGCACCGCGCTCGCCACCGTCGGCCAGATCTCCGGCGCGCTGACCCGCTACGTCGGGCAGTTCGGCGGTACCGTGCTGTTCGGCCTCGGCCTGCTGGGCGCGGCCCTGGTCGCCGCCATCGTCTCCTCGCTGGCCGGCGCGCGGGGCCTCGCAGAGGTCCTCGGCTGGCAGCACACCCTCAACGAACGCCCCAGCCGCCGCACCGCCAAGTTCTACATCACCTACGCCCTCGCCCACATCCTGGGCGCGATCCTGGTCCTGACCAGCGCCGACCTGGTCAGCCTGAGCGTCGACATGGAGGTCATGAACGCACTGCTGCTGCCGATCGTGCTAGGTTTCCTGCTCGCTCTGGAGGCCAGGGCGCTGCCCCGGCAGTGGCGGATGCGTGGCTTCCGTAAATACCTGACCTGGACGCTGTGCCTGCTGGTCATCGGGTTCGGGCTATACATCATCCCCGCCACGCTCGGCTGGACCTGACCCGGGCGAACGGCCCGCACCCCGGTTCGCTGGGACGCCCCGCAAGCGCCGAGGAGCAGCCCGAACAAGGGCGCCGGCAGCCGGGTCAGCGCCCGGAACGGCCGCGCGGCCCCAGAAACGTGCGGGATGAAACCCTATGCCCAGGTGCACAGCATCGTCGCAGGTCCGGAGCATTGTCAGCGGGGCGGGTTCCAAAGAGGCCGCCGCACCTGATTCGATCGGGACCAGGGTAACGGCGTAGGCGTCCGGCAACCTCCCAGGGACCGGCGAGGAGGCTTCTCGACATGAAGGTTTGCGTGCCAATCACCGCTGATGGCCAGGTCGACCCGCGCTGGGGACGAGCCGACCGCGTCGCGCTCGTTGACGTGGCGGACGGCGAGATCCACGACTGGCAGGAGTTCACGGTCGGCTGGGGAACGCTGCACGACCAGGGGACCGAGGGCGCCCATCACGCCCGGGTGGCGCGGTTCCTCCAGGACAACCGGGTTCAGGCGATCGCTGTCCACCATGTTGGTCCCGGCATGCAGCGCATGCTGGCCACGATGGCGATCCGGGTCGTCACCGGTCTTGGCGGGGACGCCCGTAGCGCCGCGCGCGCGGCCGGGTGACCACAGCGCCCCGGCGCACCCAGACCAGACGGTCACGCACGCCCGATGCCGCGCGGCGGGAAACACCTAATGAGGGTGACGAGGCAGGCCAGCAGGCGTGCCCTCGGGTGGCTGCGACGGCGGTAAGCGTTGATTGGACGACGACGACCCCGGCGGTGCGTGCGGTGCGCTGTCGGATGCATCCGGTGCTGACGCTGAGGTGAGCAAGCCGCGTGCTTAGCCGCCCCCCATGATGCGCAGGATGACAGGGCGATGCGTGTGGGCAGCCGCTGCCAGCACTACGGCAAGCTGATCCTCGCGCAGTTCCGCTGCGGCCTGCACGATGATCACTAGCGGCTCGGTGCCGGCGGCCTGGCGCAAAACGTCCTTGACCCGCTGCGGCTCCCGGGTCAGCGCCTCCGGCGACAGCACGGACATGACCACCTCACCGGCTTCCGGCGGGCCCAGCCGCCCGTCCGGGTCTCCCCTGATGTGGTCGAGCACGACCCGGCCGCTCGCGACGCTTGGTGGCGGGTCTGCGCGCAGGTGGCGGTCGACGGCGCCGTCGCGCGGCACCTGCACGATGACGCCTGCCTCGCTCGTCATAGGCAGGTAACTCTACCGCGTAGCCGGGCTATGCCCCTCACCACACCCCGGGCACAAGTCGCTTGCGGCCGGCCGCGAAGTGCTCGTACTCGGCACCCAGCACCTGGGTCAGCTGCCGCTCCTCGGCGCGGATGCGCACCGCCAAGCCCGCCCCGGCCAGGATGGCGACGGCCAGCAGGCTCAGCACGTCATCACAGGCCAGCGCGATCCCGGCGAGCACGAGCGCGATCCCGCTGTAGGACGGATGGCGCACATACCGGTAGGGCCCATCGGTGACGACCCGGTGGCCGGGCTGGACCTTGATTTGGTACTGGAAGAAGCGCCCCAGGGTGCCAATCGACCAGGCACGCAGCCCAACGCCAGCGGCGATCAAAGCAACACCCGCGACGACCGGCCAGACCAGGCCACCCGGCCACGGCAGCGGACCGTGCCGGCCGAGCTGTTCCGCCGCGATGACCGCGGCCACAAGACAGGGGATCAGGACAAAAGCGGTGGGATCACGGGTAGCCGGGCCGCCTGCCCGCCGACCCTGGCGCACCCGCATCACCAGCTCGAACACCAACCAGGCCGCCACCGCGACGTTAAACGCCACGGCGGCGGCGCCATGCCGGAAGATCAGCGGCTCGGCCACCTCGCCAGTACACCAGCCCGGCTAGCCGCGGCGCACGGCTGCCTGCCAATCCGCCATGACGGCCCCGCGCGCACGACCCGGACCCCGCCGATGACCCGGGCCGGCCGGTCGCGTCGAACGCGCGAACGCCCGGTTCGGCGACTGCTGCGTCCATGCCCCCGGCACCGATCCGCGCGATCAGCGCGTCTCTGCAAACGCCCACGGTCAGATGACCATGGGTCATGGAGGCCAGCCCGCCGAACGCGGTGACAGGTGCCTGATGATCGGGTGCAGTCAGGCTTGCCTGAGTGGGAATATGAGTCTGCCTGACTAAAGTTATTTAAGCAGGCCGGACGCAGTGCCGACCCATCGACAACTTTGAGGAGTATTCATGAGCACCCTTTCCCTGTGGATGCGGCGGGACCCCTTCGCCGACTTCGACGGCACGTTGAACGCGATCATCCGCCGGACGTTCGGGCCGACGGCTTATCCGGCCATCCGTCCTGCCGGGTTCGTCCCGGCCGCTGATCTGGGCCGCGAGGGCGACGACGCCGTAATCCGGCTGGAACTGCCGGGACTTGACGCCGGCAAGGACGTCTCAGTCGAGATCGACCGCGGCCGGCTGGTCGTCAAGGGCGAGCGGCGCAACGAGCGCAGCGCGGAGAAGGACGGGCGCACCCTGCGCGAGGTACGTTACGGCTCGTTCGAGCGGTCGTTCGGCCTGCCCGAGCACGTCAAGGCCGACGCGGTCACCGCGAGCTATGACGCCGGCGTGCTGACCGTGCGGGTGGCAGGCGCCTACACCACGGCCGAGCCGACGGCCCACCGCATCGCCGTCACCACCGGCCGGGCTGACGCCCCGGCGGTCGAGGCGCCCGCCGAGCCGGGCGAGGACGAGCAGCCCGCCGCCTGATCACCGAACGCATGGCCCCACCCCGGTTCACCCGGGGTGGGGCCGTTTGGCGCTCACGCGATCGCGCCTCGAACCGGAGATGCCCATGAGCGCCGCAACCCGCGTCCGGCTACGGATTGCCTCCGGCGATCCGGCTTGGTCGTCAACCGGGCTGGGCTGCTGGGTCCGTGCCGCCAATACCCGGGTCACAGGTCGAGTACCAGGTCGCTGCCGGGCTGGGAGCAGCAGATCAGCGCGCTGCCGTCGGCAGGGTCATCGACCGGGTCGGGGGCGTAGCTGACCGTTCCGGACATCAGGGCTGTCTCACACGTGTGGCACACGCCAGTGCGGCATGACCAGCGCACCGGCACGTCGCAGGCTTCGGCCAGCTCGAGCAGGCTGGCGTAGCCCCGATCCCAGCGAACCGCCAGACCGCTCCGCGCGAACGCGACATGCGGGCCGTCGCCCGCCGCGCCCGCTGGCGAGTGCGGCGGGCGGGCAGCAGCGGCCGCGATTCCCGGCGTTTGCGGGGGCGCGGTGCCGAAGATCTCGGTGCGCACGCGGGTGCCATCGACACCAAGGCCGGCCAGGGCGGCGGACACGTCGGCCATGAACGCGGCCGGGCCGCAGATGTAGGCATCAGCGTCGCGTGGAAGGTCTAGTGCGGCCAGAACCCCTGACGACAGCCGCCCTGCCGTTTGATAGTCGCGCCCTTGGACGTCGCCTGGGCCCGGGCGGCTGTAGCAGATGTGCCGGTGTCCGCTGGCCAGTGCCGCCAGCAGGGACCGCGACTCAGCGGCGAACGGCTCCTCGGCCCGGCTGCGGGCACTGTGCAGCCACCAGACGTCCCGGCCGGACCCGGCCGCGACCAGGGCATGGAGCATGGCCAAGACCGGGGTCGCTCCCACGCCCGCGCTAATCAGCAGGACCGGGGCCTGCCCGGGCTGGAGGGTGAAGGTGCCGCGTGGTGCGGCGACCTCCAGCAGGTCGCCTGCCCGCAGGCGGGCATGGATGAACTGGCTGCCCGCACCGTACGGCTCCCGCTTGACGCTGATGCGGTAAGTACCGGCGCCCGGGGCCCCCGACAGCGAGTAATTGCGCAGCAGGGGCGGAGCACCGGGGCTGGCGGGCAGCCGCAGGGTCAGGAACTGTCCAGGCAAGGCGGGCGGCAAGGCGGCTCCCCCGGGATCGGCAAGATGCACCGAGACCACCGAGTCGCTTTCCCGTTCGAGGGCGCTCACGGCCAGCGAACGGAACCCTGGCCAGGCCGGTGGCGGGCTTACCGCGGCCAGGCCAGCGTTACCCGCGGCACCGCCGGGCGTTTCGGGCTGGCCGAGCATCGCCTGGAACGAGGCTTTCCAGCCGTCCGGAAGAGCCGGGATCCGCAGCGCGCGCGCCACCGTCTGGCGGGGGTGCCCGGGCAGGTAGAGCAGGGCATCAACCTCGGCCACCGTCATCGCTTCGGGCCCCGCTGCGACCTGCACGATGTCATCACCGGCCTGCACGGCGCCCTCGCGGAGCACCCGGAAATAGAATCCGGGCCGGTGGTGGGAGACCAGCAGCGCTGGAATCCGCGGGTCGCCCATCCGGATACCGACCCGGTAGCAGGTGACCCGCGGCTGGGTCACCTCGAACACAGCCTCGCCGATCCGGTAGCGGTCGCCGATGCACACCTGGTCATCGGCCAGGCCGTCTACCGTGAAGTTCTCCCCGAACTGGCCGTAGGAGAAGTCGGTGCGGCCCAGTTGCTGCTGCCAGTACCGGTAGGACTCGATCTGGTACACGAACACCGCCCGGTGCTCCCCGCCGTGCCCGGCCAGATCACCCTGCCCATCGCCGTCGATGTTCAGCCGCCGCACTAGCCGCGGGCCCTCAACCGGCCGTTTCCACACCGCCGTGTGCACCGTCTGGCCGTGCCAGGCCACATCTTGCGGCAGGCCCACGTTCACCGACAGCAGGCTGCCGATCCGCCGGTCGGTGATCACCAGTTGCGCTCCTCACCGCAGCCGCTGTCCGCGCTGCGCCAGGTGACAGACAATTCTCTCAGGCCAGCGTGTCATCCCGGCGCCAGCCCACGCCGCCATGACGGTCACCTGGTGCGGCGGGACCGCGCATCTTGCCTCACTCACGGCGTTGGTCACGGAGTGTGGGCAGCAAGCCGGGTCCGGTCACGGCGGAGTGCCAGGATCGGGGTTTGCGGGGGCAGGCGGTTCTATCCGGTTTGCCGGGCAGGAGTGGCGGGTCAACGGCTCACGGTGATGGTGGTGCGGGCATGCTGGGCGAATGTACGGTCGGGGGCTACGGCGACGGGGCCGGGTACCGGGACTGATGCGGAGCATCGGCCCGGAGATTGTCTCGGGGGCGTCGGGTAACGACCCCACCAACGTGGGCACGGCCGCCGTCGTCGGTGCGCAAACCATGTACCGGCTGTCCTGGGTGGCACTGCTGGTCGCCCCGCTGCTGGCCGTCGTCCTTGCCATCGCGGCCCAGGTCGGCATGGCGGCCCGCAGCGACCTGCAGTCGCTGACCTTGAAACGGTACGGCCGGCGCATGGCCGCCGTCTTGATGGTGTCGGTAGTGGTGGTCAACGTGGTCACCATCGCCGCCGACGTCCAGGCCGGAGCTGCCGGAATCGGGCTGCTGGCCGGCATCGACTCCCGCTGGATCGTATCGCCGCTGGCCCTGGCACTGGCCGGCCTGCTGCTGATCGGCAGGTACGGCCAGGTGGTGGCGGTGCTGCGCTACCTGCTGCTCGGCTTCCTGGCGTTCACCGCCGCCGCCGTCCTGGCGCACCCCGACTGGCCCCGTCTGCTGAGCGCCAGCCTGGTACCGGCCCTGTCGCTGCGCCGCGACGACCTGGCGGGCGCCCTGGCCCTGCTCGGCACCACGCTGACCAGCTACGTCTATGTGTGGGAGACCGTCCAGCGGGGGGTGGAGGAGCAGGGGGACGATGCCCTGGGCAGTGCGGCACTGACGCGAGCCCGGGCCGGCGCCATCGTCGGCGCGGTGTTCACCGCGGTGATCCTCTGGTCCATGCTGGTCGCCTCCGCCGCCACGCTCGGCCGGCGTCACCAGCCGGTTGCCTCAGCGCAGGACGCCGCCCGGGCGCTGCGCCCGCTGGCCGGCCCACCGGCCGGGGACCTGTTCGCCGCCGGGCTGGTGATCTCGGCCGTGGTCGCCCTGCCCGTGCTGATGGCCAGCACCGCCTACGTGGTCGGCGCGCAGTTTGACTGGCGCCGCGGGCTGTCGCAGCCGATCCGCCAGGCCCGCCGCTTCTACGCAGTCCTGGCCGCGTCCGCCGGGCTCGCGGTCGCCGTCACCCTGGCCGGGGTCCCGGTGTTCGGCATGCTGGTCGCGGCCAGCGTGATCGGCGGGTTCGGCACCCCGATCGGCCTGGTGCTGCTGGTCCGCCTCGCCCGCGATCCTGAGATCATGGGCGACCGGGCCATCTCGGGGGGCCTGGCCCTCGCGGGCTGGATGATCGTCGTCGTTGTCGGCGGCCTAGGCATGCTGTTCGTGCTCGACGCAGCCTTTGGCAGCTTGTGACCTGCTTGACCGCTAGCCTGCCTGGGCTTGACCCCTCGAACGACGCCGACCCGCTGCCGATGATCACGGCAGCCTGCAGCGCGGCGGTCGGCACGCCGCTGCCGAGGAGGATGTCCCCGACTTCCCCGCGGGAGCGTAGATGCGGCGACAGGCCACTGGCACGGCCGGAAACGATGCCGCCAAGATAGACGATGCGCCTCACCCCGGCGGACCTGGCGGCATCCGCAAAGATTCCCGCCGCGTCGCGGTCCCGCTGTTCGAACGACGCGCCTGTGCCAAGGGGGTGGATGAGGTAGTAGGCCACATCGACACCCTGGAGAGCACGCCGCACCGCGGTCCCGTCCATCGCGTCGGCTACCGCGACCTCGACGTCACCGGACCAGGGCCGGCCGTCTAACTTCCCCGGGTCGCGGGCCATGCACCGGACACCGTAGCCCGCGGCGAGCACTTCAGGGACTAGCCGTCCGCCGATGTACCCAGATGCTCCCGTGACGAGGCAGCGCGGTGGCGAGGGCATAACTCAAGTCTCGCAGCGGCCATCCGGGCGATCACGGCCGAGGTCGCGAGACGTTCGGCTGCCCACCAGCCAGCGGCGGTGCCCACGAGCACCTTCACCGCGGCCGCGCGGCCTCGGCTCCCCAAAGGCATGCCCGCTGGCGGTGCTCGTCAGGGGGCATAGGGGTCACGGCCGGTGAGGCCGAGCAGTCGGTCCAGCAGCGGGGCGCCGGCGGGTACCGGTACTGCTGCCGGGAAGACTCCGATGGCGCGCCACTGCTCCGCATGCGGGCTGATCTCCTCCCAGATGCCTTGGACCAGGTCTTCCGGCAACCCGGGATCGACCCCGGTGACCCGAGCGATGTCGCGGGCGCGCAGCCCCCGGAACATATTGATCTGCCAGAAATACTCCCGGGCCGTGAAGTCACCGAACGAGCAGTGTACGGTCCGGTCCAGGTCATCAAGTGCCAGCGCCGCAGCGCATGCCTTGTCGACGAAGCCCGCGAAGCTGGCCTTCGGGTTCGCGCCCAGCAGATCCCCCTTGAACGCGTCCTGGCCGACCTCAGCCATGGTGCGCCCGGCGAGCATGTCGGGCACCCATGCGTCGTCGTAGGCGTGGTAATTGATGATCTCCCGCAGAGTCGGCACGTGGCCGCTGCCCGCCCTGGCAAAGTCCGGGGGCATCGGGATGTCCCACTGGCCGTCGGCGATCTTGGCCACCACGCTGTTCAGGGCGCGGTCGGCGAGCACGAACACGTCAGCCTCGGTCATCGTCACTCCCTTCGTCGCAGTTGCCGCAGACCCTACGACGACCCACCGACAAGACACCGGCCAGGATGGCCAGCAGCTCGCACCGAATGACCGGTTTCACGCCGCGCAGGTGCTACCCGGGCTGCGCGGGGCGACAGGAATCGCGAACCGCGGCATCCTTTCGGTATCAGTATCCATAACGGCTGCCGCGCGCGAGTCACAACCAGAAACTGCGGTTGCTCAGGCGACGCATCGGCCTGGATGGAGGGGCGCGGGCCCGAAGTGAATCGTGCTGCCACTCTTAAAGCAATCGGGCCGTCTGCTCACCAGAGAGGATCCCGTTATGACCAGCATCCGCGCGGACCGCATCGCATTGTTCAGCAAGCTGGAGAGCCCGGCCACCCAGCCGCAGTTCTGGGCGCGGGTCGCCGATGACGTCGACTGGACCGTGGAGGGCACCCACCCGCTGGCCGGCCGCTACCACAGCAAGCAGAACTTCATCGACGCCACATTCAACCGGCTCGACGGCGTGCTGCAGGGCGGCATCAAGCTGCGGGTAGAGCACCTCTACGTCGACGGCGACACCACGATCGCCGAACTGCTGTCCACCTCGACCAGCAACGAGGGCGCGCCGTTCGCGAACCGCTACTGCTGGGTCTGCCGCTTCGACGGCGACACGATCGTCGAGGTGCGGGCCTACCTGGACTCTGCGATGGTCGGCTACACCATCCTGCGAAACGAGCTCGCCAGGAAGTAAACCCTGATCGGGCGGTTCCGCTATTGCTTGCGGATCTTCGTCAGGTACCAGCGGGTCCAACCGATCAGCGCCCCAAAGAAAACGATCTCCAGCGCAGCGGACACCGCGACCATCACGTGGACGGGCAGCAGGAAGATTAGCGGAACCCGGACAATCGCCTCGGTCAGCAACCCGGCGCCCCAGACGATCGATGCGGTGCGGTGCCAGTGGCGCACCGCAGCGTTTGTGCGGAACCGTTCAGACCACCCTGCGGCCCTGTCCGGTTCCCACGCCTTGGCTGCGGCCAGCGTCAGCGGATGCCCCAGCGCGACCATCATCAGGAACATGATGCCCACCGCGGCTGTTATGATCGAATCCTTGACCAGTAAGAACCGGGCGTCGCCGGTGACGAAGGCCAGAGCCAGGCCGACGCCGAACGCGACCACCATCAGCATGGCGAACGGGTTGGGCGTGCGGGCACGCACCGCCACCCAAAGGACCCGCGCGCCAGCGACGAGTGTCGCCCCGAGCAAGGCCGGCCAGTCTCTCACCCCGATGAGGTGCAGAGCGTAATAAGTCGCCAGGGGCAAGCCGATATCCAGCGCCAATCCCCGAATGATCGTCCTTACCGAGATTCCCGAGTCGGCGGTACCGGCCGTACTCCCAGGGTGGGCGTTCACCGCAAGCGTGCACCTCCTTGGTTGACCGGTTCGGCCCGTCCGGTTTGACCGGTGCGGTCCGAGCAGGGTTATCGGTTCACTGCTTCACTGGAGGCGCATCGTTCGGGGCCATGTAGGCACCGATCGACCGGAAGATCGTGTCGCTAGCGTTGGACTCTACCCCTTGCGAGTTGAACGCCCCGGGATCGAAGGTCGTGGCCACGGCGATGGCGGTCTTCTGGGAGGGCAGGTACGCCTCCGTGGCGCTGTAGCCGCTCAGTAGTGGGTTTTGCAGGATCCACGATCCCGAGCGCACCACGCCGAGGCCGAAGTTGTAGATGGGTACCTGTTTGAAGCACGTGCCTGCGCAGTCGGCCTGGGTGTGCCCGAAGCCGAGCAGGTTAGGGTCGGTCATGGCGTGGTAGCCCGACTTGGACAAGAGCTCGCCGGTGCCGACGGCCATCGCCGTCTTGGTCATGTCGTAGATGTTGGTTGTCTCGTTCGCTCCGACCGGCGTCCCCCAGTCGGTGTTCCAGAACGTCGCTTCCTCATAGAACGAGACCTTCAGCGGGATCCGGAGCGCCACCTCCCGTTCGGAGCTGAACGAGTGGAGCACCGGGCTTGGGATGGAGGCGGTCTGCGAGCTGACGGTGTTGGTCAAGCCCATTGGTTCGAGCACCTGCTGGCGCAACAGCGTGGCCAGCGGCTTCTTCCCGATCATCGACAGGATCTGGCCGAGGATCATGAAGTTGGTATGCGAGTAGCTCCAGTTCGTACCCGGGGCGAACTGCAGCGGCCGGGCGAAGGCATAGGCGAGCCGCTCCTTGTAGGTCCAGATGCGGAACGGGTCGGCATTGAAGGCCGCCAGCCAGGCCGGATCGGTCTCGAAGTCGGGATAGCCCGTGGTCTGGTTGGCCAACATCTTGAGCGTGACCTCGTTGGCCTCCGGCAACGTCGGTATCCACCGGCTGATTGTGTCATCGAGGCTCACCTTGTGCTCGTCCACGTACTCCATGAGCAACGTGCTCACGTAGGCGAAAGCGACGGCGCCATTGCGGAAATGCATGGCCGTGGTCGCCGGCTCTCCGGTGATCGACGGGCCGAACGCCTGGGTCGTCACGACGTTATTTCCCTCGGTGACTCTCACGATGACCGCCCGAAGGTGATAGGTGTTTATCGCGTTGCGGACGATCGCGGCGATGGCTGATGCCTGCGGAGCTTGCAATGTTGTAGGCGTTGCTGGCGAAGATTTCGCGGTGGTAGCCGAGGTCGAACACGCGCTGAGCGAAACCGCCGATACGGCGAGTGCAACCGCTGCCACGGTTGGGCCTGTCGACTGGATGCGTCGACGCCATCCGATCGCGATCGTTTTCACTATTTCCTATTTCTGTTCAGACGGTGGACTGCGGCCGCAGAGTTAGTATGGAACGATTTCCTGGCTTTGGCCCCGGGATAGCCGAATGGGTCGGCGACGCAAAATGCGCCGGTCCCTCAGTGGAATGGACTTTCCCAGCCGGGCAGCTGCAGCATGGACACTCGGTCACCCCAGGCCCACGATTGTACCTGCCCGGCCCGCGGACCCCGTGATCGCCAACCACACTGGGCGGGGCACTGCTGTGCCTTATGCCGCGCGGCGCTCGTACTCGCCGGCCTGGCGGCGCTCCCTGGTCCAGGCCAGGGCGCATGTCCAGTAGCAGGCTTGCCCCGCGGCCGGGTGCTCCGCTTGTCAGGTGGAAGCGAAACGCAGCCGGAGGCCGAACCTGCGCAGGACCGTGAAGAACCACAGGGCCGACACGCCGGTGCCGACCGCGATCAGGCCGACCGTGGCGGCCGTCGACAGCAGTATGAACAGCTCGAACGGCTCGGTGATCATCATGACCGCCAGCCCTGCGGTAAGCAGGAAGAAGATGCCGGCCCACAGCCACGTCGCGCCTTGGAAGAAGCGGAGCAGGCCTGGGTGGCGCGCGCCCGGGTGCCGGAGCGCGACGACCTCGGTGGCGAGCTGGGCTACCAGCGGCCGACGGGTCCTGGCGGTCCTGGCGAACAACACGCACAACGCGAGGTTCCCGAGCGGAAACTGCAGCAGGTAGATCCAGGTGTTGCCGGTAGCGATCACAATGGCGGTCTGCAGTGTCAGCACGATCGCCGAGATCAACAACATCCCGGGCACTGCTGCGGTGATGACCTTGCGGCCGGCGACCGTCAGCCAGACGGCGCCGAGCCCGGCCAGCAGCCCCGCGTCGCGGCCATCCAGCCAAGTGGCCACGATATACGCTGCGAACGGCAGGCCAGCCGACTCAGCGGCGCTCCATCCCGCCGTACGCAGCAACTTCCACGGGCGCGGCAGCTCGAGGTGCTCGGGCATGGCGATGAGCCTACGTGGGGCCGCCGCGCCCTGGTGGGCCAATCGGCCAGGCGGATCCCCACGTTCGCATTGGGCGTCGTCAGGCCCGTGCCGGGCTCCCGGTCGGGGATCATGAGTCCGCTGAGTCGTCCCACTCAGCTGCTGGCTCGTGCCATCTCGTGAACAAGCCGACGAGGACCCGCCGCAAAATACGCCGTGACCTGCGGACGGCACCTCGCTCATTTCGCCCGCGCCATTACGCGGCAGCCGTTAGGGATAATGTACGGTCCTTTCCTTCAGCGCCTGGCACCGCGGGCTGGCACGAGACGAACGTCTTTCCGATTCTTGCCATCAGATCAGCGGCCGGAGACGCCGTCGGTGGCGAGGAACTCGCGCACCTCGTGCAGGAGGCTGTCGAACGCCCGCTCGTTGGCTCGCAGGATGTAATTGTTACTGTCGACCTCGACCAACCGGCTGCCGGGGATGAAGGAGTGCAGCTCCTCAGCCTGCTGAACCGCCAGACCCGATCGTCCTTCAGGTGCGGCATCAGCGCGGGAACCGATAGCCGCATCGCGTCGGCCGAGGCGTCCACCTTCATGCTGGACGCCTGGGTGCACGACCTGGAGACAGTCGTCGATACCACGGGGCTGGAGCGATTCGCGAGGCCGGATTCACCCGGCCGGGGGCCGTCGCCCGTCCTGGTGAGGTCAGCGGATCACGGTCGTCATCACTGGTATAGACGCCATGTTCCATCACGGATGGCCTGCTCCCTGCGTGCTCGCTGGGCCTTCCTATCGGCGCTGCCTTGCCTGCTGGCGGCGTTGCTGTTGATCCCCCACCGGGCTCCAAGCACGGCTACCGAACCGAACCCGGCAAGGGACGTGATGAATGCCAACACGGTCAAGACGTGAAGGGCCCGATGGTGCCTGTTGTACGTCTCCAACATGATCGCGGCGACCACGTGCGCCAGTGTGACCAGCGTGAACCGCTGCAAAACCCTCTCGCGGCGCCTCCGAACCTGGTAGAGCGCCTCTTCGTGGTCGGACCAGATCATCATCCCTCGCCGGTCTCAAGCGGAGGGCCCGCAATAACCGCCAGCGTAGCGATCCAGGCGCCTCGGACGTGGGGACACGTCGCCGCCCCCACGTGTCCACCGCCGCGAACCTGCAACTGCCGCGGGCCGAAGCCGCTGGTACTGAGGTGTGTCTGAGTTAATGAATCAGTCGCGGGTTGAATCCAGCCCGGGACGGGGCGCGGCCACTGGTTCTCCCCAAGGGTCGTGGTTCGAGCGTAACCGATGCGGTTCTCGCGTGCTTGGGCGAGCCTCTCGCGGCGTGGAATTGCTCCACGGCCCCGGATGTGATCCAGCAGGCTATCACGCTCCGTCACAAGCCTGGCGCGGCCCGCGCCGCCGTTCTGGATAGCGGTCGTGTCTCCGGAACGGACGTTCTGTCGCGCCGGTCCTGGGCATGACCACCGTCTTGAGGCGAACGCGGCGTCACGGGTCAGGTCATGGGGAAATAGCCGGCTGCGAGCGATACTGGGATCGTGCCCGGGCCTTGGCGCCGTTGCGCGGTGATGACACGGTGGATCAGGCGGAACGGGATGTCGTGGACGCACGACGTGGCAACCTGACGAGGGAAGCGATCATGTGTGAAGGGGTGCTCGGGTTCTGGATCTCACCGCGCCGGGAAAGATCATGGGACGTGTTCCAGCAGCGAACGGCGGCGATCAAGAGTGTGGCGTCGTTGAAACAGGGCCGAATAGGACGCTCGCACTGGTATCGGGAAGTCGACACGGTCGACGCGCCCGAGCTGGCACGGGTGATGAATAGGCTGTTGGAGATCGCCCGTGATTATGGAACCGCAGTACCGATCACGGTCGTGGCACCGGGCTCGGCTCAACCCACCGCCGCGGCGGACGGCCGCTAAAGCTCCTCCCCACGAAGGTCGGCGTGTTTGCCGCCGGGCAGGTTCCAGCCGTACTGCCGCTGGCGCGGCGTCGATGCGGCGCAGGTTGGCGAGGAACTCGGCGGCGAACTGGTGGCGGCCCTGGCCCGGCCGCGGCGCATAGTGGTGGAGGGATCGGCGCGCGAGGTGGTTTCGGCGCTAGGAGCGCGCCTGGCGGGTCGTGAGTCTCATGATGCGCCATCTTCGGGCAGCGCGGTGTGAAGAACGGCTCTCTCAGCGCAGACTTGGAGGCTGACGGGTGCCGTCTGTGCTGCCGCTGAACTGCTGGCGGCGCTCGGCATGCGGCAGGCCACCAGGAAGGGTAGCCGAGCATGAGCAGGACACCAGCAGCGGAGTTGGCACGGATCAAGGTCCGGCACAACGAATGGAGCATCAGGGCGGTCGAAGCCGGCCACGGTGAGGGATACACCGCCCACCGCACGTGCCCAGACCGGCGCGGCAGGGCGATGCGCATCCACGCTCTCACCGTCACCGAGTTAGACGCGAAACTGGCGGAGATCGAAGAACAGCGAGGGTCCATAGCGAGCTGAGCGACAAGGCAGCGGGCGCCAGAGAGGCCGTCTGGATTCAGCAGACCCCGAGCGGCGACGTGGCCTACCTGGAGGCCGACGACCTGCAGGCCGCGCTGAAGACCTCCGGCTCCGTCGGGCTGGCCGTGTTCCCGATCGGCATCGCCTCCGGGATGCTGGTCGCGCGCTCCGGCCACCAGCCCGGCCCGGGCGCTGCCCGCGCTGCTGGCCCTGGCCGCCACCCTGGGCCTGCACCTGTGGCGGCACAACGCCGTACTGAGCATCCTGGGCGGCACCGCCGTCCAGGTCGCCCTGGCCAGCGCGTTCCCCGCCCACTGAACGCGCGCTGCATGCGCGCTGCCCGCTGCCTTGGGAGGACCTGGGTAAAGACCACCAGGATTGTTGGCGGCCTCGCCTAGCCCAGTTAGGCGCCGTGCACCACGACGCAGCAGCGGCGCGGGCCGGGGCTCAGCACGGCGCGTGCCCGTAGGTGCGCGGTCCCGGTGATCATTCCCTCGATCAGGCGGAGGCGCGGGCAACCCGGATCGCAGCCGCCACCGCGACACTGTCGACCGATCAGTGGTCCTTCGGATCCACCTCGGCAAGCAGGTCCAGGTAGCCGGCTGCTGGCACCAGCGGCCGCCCTCGCCCGTGCAGCGCCTCATCGATCTGGGCGACGCGGTCACGCATCCAGGCATGCTCCGCACAAAGATCACAAGCGGCCCGGTGGTCCCACGTGGGATCGATCACAGCGTACTCGCGGTGGGCTAAGCACACGGGCCGGGTGAACGGGTCGGCGAACAAGTAACTCCTGATCGCCAAGTCGTCGCCGTACTCAAGCAGAAGCCGGCGCAGGTACGGCGCGGCCATGACGAAGATCGCCCCGGCCTGGTCGCAGACCGCGCGGTCGACCTGCCTCGGGCGGTGCGCGCTGGCATCGACCCCCCAGTACGCGAGCATCTCGACCGCACGCTCGGCCGGCGACTCCCCGGCCTGCATCCCGGCCGACAACGCAGGCGTCCCGGCAATATCGCGGAACAAGTAGTCCGCGATCATCGACCGGCTGCAATTCGCGTGGCAGACGAACAACGGGATCACAGTTCCTCCCTCCCCGTTCGTGCATCCATGTCGACCAGCATGCAGCTCATGCCGGTGAACAACCTCTTGCGCCCGCCAGCCACCACAACTGATGTCGGCCGAACGCGTCATCGTCGGCCCAGTTCACCAGCAGTCCTCGATCTGTGCCCGGCGAGGAGGCTTCTCGACATGAAGGTGTGCGTGCCAATCAGGACCCAGGTGCCAACGTGGAGATACCCGCGCATGCGCAAGTCGCGTGTGACGCACGCGAGGCGGCGGGCCTTTGTCGGCACGACATGGCGAGCGGGCGGACTCAAGGAGCTGGCACACATCAGCGAGCGTGACGACCCGGGTAAACGCGAGATGGGCGTACGCGGGGTCGCGCGCCGCGGCAGTGTAACGCTCCTTACCGGGTAGTGGCGCCAGGCCCACGCGATGACCGACTCCCGCTCATCCCAGGTGAGCAGGTTGCGCCAGCGCTCCCGGTTGTCATTCCACAGCTCAACCCGGCCAACTGCGCGGCGAATCGTCCGCCAGATGATCCGGCGCATCACATTCCGCCGGGGTAGGTCCAGCCATACCACCGTGTCCGCGCGTTCCCAGACCAGGCGCAGGACGGCGCTGTAATTGCCATCAATCACCCATCCGTCCCCCGATGCGATGGCGGTAGCGCGGCGGCGGAACTGCTCCTCGGGCAGCGGCGTCCAATTCGCCTAATGGAAGATCGCGTCCAGTTCCACATACGGCACCGCAAGACGTGCGGCGAGATCCCTACCCAGGGTCGACTTCCCCGATCCGGAGACACCGACCATCGATACGCGCCGCACGAACCGCGACCCTATCAGCGCCAGCCGCACCCACGCGGTCACGCACGCTCATGCCGCAGATCGCGCTCTATTACGTGCGGCGAGTCGGCCCGGAATCGTAGGAGGCGGCGTGGCGAGCTTTGTCCAGGGCGGCGGCGCTCTGTTCCGACAGTTGCCCCGGTATCTGTCCGAGGGTCGCGGCGTGCTCGGGATGGGCGAGGTGGATCAGCATGTGGGTCTCCTGCGCGAAGGCCCTGGCCTGCAGAGCCGCCACGTGAGCGGCTCGGGCCAGCCGGTGCGCCTTGCGCTGCCGGGTGATGAGCGTCAGGCTGGCGCCGGCCGCGATACCCGCACCGACCGATGAGGACACGTTCGTGTAGTTCCCCAGGATCAGCTGGGTGTTGGCGCTGACCGCCGCCGGATGTCCGAGCAGCGTGGCGATTCCGGCGAAGACGAACAGGTAAAAGAACAACAGGATGCCGAAGGCGATGACCGGCTTGCTGCTCAGCACATTCGGCAAACGGCCGAGCACTTGATCGAACTTCGACTTCGCAGCGTCACCGTGCTGGTCGGTCGGACCTGGCTCGTCCGCGAGGTCATCGAATCGTTGCCTATCGCCCGTGGTCATGTCTCTCCCTGAGATCTCGAGGTTGCAGTCGTGATTGTGAACAACACGCCTACCGGCAGCCGAATAATCATGCCGTAATGGTGCGACGAAGGCGTCCCGGGTTGGACACCGGGACGTTGCATGGATCACCTTCTGGATTGGCCCCGATGTGGCCGTGCACTTCCATGATCTCGACGGCGATGTCACCGAACCGCACTGTTCCGGGTAGTTGGCCGACCAAGGTCGGCGGCATCAGCTCGTCCATGGCGGATCGGATCAACCTGTTCCAGCGGGGCGACACGGCGCACGGCGCCACTACATCGAACACTTCACCAGGCCCTTCGCCATCAAGGCCCGGTCCAGCCCTCACCGAGCTGGGACAGCCACCCGGAGGGGTCGGCGGCCCGCAGGGTAGCGCCGACCCCAATCCCTGTGAGGCCGCCGCTGTCGGGCGCTGACCACAGAACAGCAGCCCACCCAGCCGCAGCGCCCGCGCGATCGCGACAAGCGCCCGGTCAATGGCCTGCTCATCGGATAGGTAACTTAGCGCCCGGCCGACGGACACCACGGCATCGGCCTGCGGCAGCGGGTCGCCGGGAAGCGTCAGCTGGCGAATGTGCTCGGCGTCCGGGGCGTAGCCGCGGGCCAGCTCAAACATCGCTGGTGAGGCGTCCGTAGCGACGACGCGGTGGTCCGCGGCGGTGAGTTCCCTGGTGAGCAGGCCACTGCCGCAGCCGAGTCCCAGGACGAGCCCCGGCACGCATCCGCACCGGCTCAAGCAGCGTCAGGATTCCCGGCGCGCAGGCGAATCTTGACCGGCACCCCAACTACATCCTGGCTGACTACATGGCCTCCGACAGCTGACCGAGCCAGCGTCTGCTGCGGCTCAAATCCGGGGAGACACCCGGCATCGCCGATGAGCGGACGCTTATGAACCGATGGTTACAGCGCCTATTGTCGAACCGTACTGCAGGCCTGAGTTTAGCTCAGCTCACTACCGCTACCGACTCGTCGTTCCGCACCGACTCCCAGATTTCTGGGAAAAGCATTAGCTTCGAACACACCGGACTCGGCATCGCACCGACACGGTATGATTCTTGCCGGGTGCCCGGACCAAGATGAGAGCTGAGCACCCGCGGCTGGCCGTCTGCTTATGTTTTAAGCAGCTATTCTGACGGAGGTCCAAATGCACATCGGATCGGCGCTTCTTGCCATCTGGCTAATCATCGGCGTCGTCGCCGCTGGGCAACGCGGCTATTACAACGGGAACATCGGCAGTTGCACCAAGGCCAGCACGATCGCGGTGACGGTCCTCGCCGGTCCGCTCAACTACGCGGGCGTGAACCCGAACATCCACTGCACCGCGCCGCAGCCCAGAAGTTAGCCGACGGCGGTGGATCCCGCGACCGGGCACGCCGAAGTGCCGGGTCGCAAGAAAGTGCGAGGCCCTCAATAAATTACCTTCCCTGCAGTATTTACCGTGCTTGGATGAGGCAACTTCGGCACCTTGATCACAAGGGGTGAAGGCAATCGGGCTATTCGGGAGAGCGGGATCTTCCCGGAGGTACCGATGTCTTCCTGTCGGTGATCTTCTTTGCTGAGATTCTCGGCGGACCCGATGATTGTGGAGGGGTCCGTGGGGGAACAGCGTCGGCCGTTGACGCTTGAAGATCGTGAGGAGATATCGCGCTGTCTGGCGGTCCGCCTGACGAACAAGGAGATTGCGGCCCATATCGAGCGTAACGAGTCGGTGGTATGCCGGGAGATCTCCCGTAATGGCGGCCGGGAGAAGTACCGGGCGCACCGGGCGCAGTCGCGGGCGGAAAAGGAGCGATGCCGCCCAAAAGCCAGGAAGATGGACGCTGATCCGGTGCTGCGCTGCCATGTGGTGTCCGGTTTGCGCAGCGGCTTCTCCCCGGATCAGGTGGCGGGCCGGTTGAAGTACGACCGGGCCTGCGGGCAGGCTGGGGAGGTGGTGTCGCACGAGGCGATTTACACCTGGATATACGCGTTGCCGAAGGGCGAGCTGTCCCGCCTGGGCGTCGAGCTGCGTTCCGGCCGTGAGCAGCGCAAGCCGCGCGGGCGGGCAAAGACGCCTGGCGCCCGGATTGTGGGGATGCGCTCGATCGAGGACCGTCCCGGCGAGGTCGCCGATCGCCAGGTGCCCGGGCATTGGGAGGGTGATCTCATTGTGGGGAAGAACGGGGCAACGGCGGCCGGGACCCTGGTCGAGCGCACGAGCCGGTTCACCGCGATCGTCCCGCTTCCGTTCGGCCGCACCGCCGACCGGGTGCGCTCGGCCCTGATCGATCAGGTCACGGATCTGCCGGCGCAGCTGGTGAAGTCGATCACCTGGGATCAGGGGTCAGAGATGGCCGATCATGCCGCCTTCTCCCTCGCCACCAAGATCGATGTCTATTTCGCCCACCCGCATTCACCGTGGGAACGGGGCACGAACGAGAACACGAACGGACTCATCCGGGAATACATCCCGAAAGGGACGCCGGTCCCAGATCTCCGGAAAAGGTGCTTCTGACCTGCGCTGACTGTCCGTAGTACTTTGCATAATATGTTAAATATCGGTAGGCTGCGGGTATGTCCGCAGCTGCCTCCGCCATCCTGGACGGGATGCCTTCGCCGCGTGATCTGCGCCGCCTGGACACTGGCGGGGAACGGTGATCTTCGCCGGGTCGGTGCAGCTGTTCCGGTTCGCCGAGGACGATGCGGCGATGCGGCACATCACGGCGGCCGGGCTGCGGCAGCTGGGGTTCGCG
>CAWGAE010000031.1:0-97392 GCA_963820395.1 uncultured Actinomycetota bacterium
GCATGGCGGTTACCGATGGGCCGACGGTTAGGCAGGAGCCCGGCTACGGCTCGACGGGCGAGGCGTTGGGGCACACGGCGCCCCGGGCGGTCCCCGCGACCGCTGGTGGCAGGCGGCGGCCCGGGCCGGACGAGCACGATGCGATGGACGCCATCGGCCGGCTGACCTATGACGAGCTGCTGCGGCACACCGTGGAGACGGCACGCGACACTGCAGGTGCCGACGCCGCGTATGCGCTCGTCGCCGATGAGGACGGTGAGCTGCGGATACGGGCAGGCGCCGGAATCGGGAACCCGCAGCTGCTTGTCAGCCTAGCCGGGTCCGCGGCAAGGGTCGCGCAGGCGCCGCACGACGAGGACGGCCTCGCCCGGCTGCCCGCGGTCTATGACGACCTGGGCAGGTTCGCCGATGCGCCCGCTGCGGCGGATGCCGCCAGATCCCTGGTGACCGTTCCATTCCTTGTCGAGGGCCGGGTGACCGGTGTGCTCGCGGCCGCGGCCGCCGAGCAGGACAGGTTCACCCATGCCGATGCGGAACGCTTGCAGATGGTCGCTGACCGGGTCGCGCTTTCTCTCGAGCGGGTAAGGCTCGCCGAGCTCGAGCGCGCTCGGCGCGGGCGGATAGGCTTTCTCGCTGAGGCGAGCGATCTGCTCGCTGGCACGCTCGACCAGGACCAGACGATCGCGCTCGCCGCCCAGCTCGTGGTGCCGCGGCTGGCCACCTGGTGCGCTGTTTACCTGGTGGGGAATGGATCCAGCGGAGCCAACGTGGCTGATGGAGCAAAGGGAGTGCCCCGCCCCGCGTACGTGTGGCACTTCGACGAGGCGCTCACGGACCCGCTCCGCGCGCTGCTCGACCGGGTGTCGCCGCCGCAGCTGCCGTCGCGAGCGGGAGCGCGCCGGTGGTCACTTTCCGAGCTGCCTGCTTCGTCGCTCCCGCTACGTGCGGCCGACCTAGCCTCCGACGCCGTATGGTGCTGCCCGCTTGTCGCGCGCGGGCGGGTGCTCGGCGTGTTCGTCATCGGTCGGCCCCGCGGTGACAGCTTCCCGCGCGAGGCTATCGAGATGGTGGAAGATCTCGGTCGCCGGGCGGCGCTCGCGCTCGATAACGCGCGGCTGTACTCGCAGCAGTTGCAGACCAGCCGGGCGTTGCAGCGCAGCCTGCTGCCGCCCGAGGTGCCGCGGGTGCCGGGCGTGGATCTGGCGGTGGAGTACGCGGCGGCCGGAGAGGGGAACGAGGTCGGCGGCGATTTCTATGACGTGTTCGCCGTGGCCGCCGACCGGTGGCGGTTCGCTATCGGCGACGTGTGCGGCACCGGGCCAGAAGCCGCGGCGGTGACCGGCCTTGCCAGGTACACGATGCGCATCCTCGCCAGGGAGGGACGCGGGATCGCGGCGGTGCTGGAGCGGTTGAACCAGCTGATCCTGGACGAAGGCCCGCGCGCACGGTTCATCACGCTTGTGCACGGCGAGCTCATCACGGTGCGCGACGGCTGGTCCCCCGAGGACTCCGCTCGTGCTGGCCGCGCCAGGGATGGTGCGATCGCGGGCGGCGCGACCCGCGGCAGCGCGGGCCCGGCTGGCCCGGCTGCGTGCTGGTCGGGGCGGCAGGCCGTGACCCGGGTTTCGCTGGTGTGCGCCGGCCATCCGCTGCCGCTGCTGTTGCGGGCGGGGGCCAAACCGGAGCCTGCCACGAGCCCGCAGCCGCTGCTCGGGGTGCTCGACGACGTCGCCTTCCGCAGTAAGACCGTAGATCTTGAACCCGGTGACGTGCTGCTCTGTGTCACCGACGGCGTGACAGAACGACGGCATGCCGGTCAGTTGCTCGACGACAATGATGGCCTGAGCCAGCTGTTCGCCGAGTGCGCCGGCTTGAAGGCGAGCGCGATCGCGGCCAGGATCACGCGCGCCGTCCGGAATTTCGCGCCGCAGCCGCCCGCGGACGACCTGGCTCTGATTGTGATGCGGGCGCAGTAAACACTGACGACGGTGCGCAGCCGCGGTCCAGACGTATTTTCGGAAAAGATGACCGCGATCATGAAAGTGCTGCGCCGCGCAGCGCCTGTTCGACGAGTTCGACTGCGGCAGCGGTCGCGGCCAGCCTGCGGCCCTCCCGGCGGTAGGCGGTGAGAACCGCGCTGCACGCATGGGGCGGCATCGTCCCAGCGAGATCGGTCCGCGCGGTGCGGTACCCCTGTCTGGCGCCCTCCGCACAGGCGTGTATGTGATGGCGGGCCATCTGGGCGAGCGCCAAGGGATAGCGGCGCAGCACGCCATAGAGCCGATAATCGGGTGGCACGACGTCGAGGAGCCAGACCACTGCCGTCTCCTCGAACCGCTCCGCACCTGGCGGATGCACCCCGGTCGGCCACCCCGAGGGAAGCTGCACTGTCATGAGGCCATGATAACACATGTGCTCGAACATATATTCGATTACATGACTACTGATGCCGGGCATGAGTCGGAAGGGTCCGCCGCCGATCGATCTGGGGCAGAAGAAGGGGGAGGAGGGTGGTGGCACGGGCGTAGCCGGGGCGTGCCAAAAATCGTGCCAACCGGCGTGGGCAGGGCAGCCTGCGGAGCCGTTCGGGAAGGGGTTCGAATACACTGTTCAGGCCGCGCAATCCGGCGGCGCATCCACCATCTCCCTAAACGGGGCCAAAGGCGTCTTTCATGCCCGCACCGGTAACGACAGTGTCGGCCGCGAACACGGCCACCCGCGACGATCTGCGCAACGTCGCGATCGTCGCGCACGTGGATCACGGCAAGACGACACTGGTGGACGCGATGCTGTGGCAGTCAGGAGCCTTCCGCGCGAACGCGCAGGTCGCTGAGCGCGTCCTCGATTCCGGAGATCTGGAGCGCGAGAAAGGCATCACGATTCTCGCCAAGAACACGGCGGTCGATCGCGACGGCTTGACCATCAACATCATCGACACACCGGGGCACGCCGACTTCGGCGGCGAGGTGGAACGCGGGCTGTCCATGGCAGACGGCGTGCTGCTGCTCGTGGATGCCAGCGAGGGGCCGCTGCCGCAGACCAGGTTCGTGCTGCGCAAGACGTTGCAGGCGGGGCTGCCGGTGATCCTGGTGATCAACAAGGTGGACCGGCCGGACGCAAGGATCGCCGAGGTCGTGGACGCCTGCTACGAATTGTTCCTCGACCTCGATGCCACCGAGGAGCAGATCGAGTTCCCGATCGTGTATGCCTGCGCCCGCGCCGGGCGCGCGTCGCTGACCCGGCCTGCCGACGGTAGGATGCCCGACTCGCCGGACCTGGCGCCGCTATTCGCGGTCATCACGGAGACGATCCCGCCGCCACGATACGACCCGGCCGCGCCGCTGCGCGCGCAGGTGACCAACCTGGATGCCTCGTCGTACCTGGGCCGGATCGCGCTGTGCCGGGTGATGTCCGGGACGATCTCGCGCGGCCAGCAGCTTGCCTGGTGCCGCCGTGACGGCAGCATCGAACGGGTGAAAATCAGCGAACTATACCTAACGGCCGCGCTGGAACGCGTCCCGGCCGAATCTGCGGGGCCCGGCGACATCATCGCTGTCGCCGGGATTCCCGAGATCATGATCGGCGAGACGCTAGCTGACCCTGACGACCCACGTCCGCTGCCGCTGCTCACCGTCGATGAGCCGGCTATCTCCATGACGATCGGCGTGAACACCTCACCGATCGCCGGTCGCGACAAGGGAACGAAGGTCACGGCGCGCCTCGTTTCCGCCCGGCTGGACCGTGAGCTTGTCGGCAACGTCTCCATGCGGGTGCTCCCAACCGAGCGCCCCGACACCTGGGAGGTGCAGGGCCGCGGTGAACTAGCCCTCGCGGTGCTGGTGGAGACCATGCGCAGGGAAGGTTATGAGCTCACCGTGGGAAGGCCGCAGGTGGTCACCCGCGAGATCCGCGGGAAGGTGCATGAGCCGGTGGAGCGCCTCACCGTGGACGTTCCCGAGGAGTTCTTCGGCCGGGTCAGCCAGCTGCTCGCCGTCCGCAAGGGCCGGCTTGAGCAAATGACCAACCATGGCAGCGGCTGGGTCCGGCTGGAGTACGTGGTCCCGGCCCGCGGGCTGATCGGTTTCCGCACCGAGTTCCTTACCGACACCCGTGGCACGGGTGTGGCGCACCACGTGTTCGATAGCTATCAGCCCTGGTTCGGCGAGCTTCGCACCCGGCCTTCCGGCTCGCTGGTGGCCGACCGGGCCGGCAACGCGACACCGTACGCGATGTTTGGGTTGCAGGAGCGCGGATCGCTCTTCGTGTCGCCGGGCACCGAGGTCTACGAGGGCATGATCGTCGGAGAGAATTCGCGGCCTGGTGACATGGACGTGAACATCTGCCGCGAGCGCAAGATGACGAATGTGCGCCAGTCGACCGGCGAGGAACTGGAGCGGCTGGTACCGCCTCGGCTGCTCAGCCTGGAACAGGCCCTCGAGTTCTGCGCCGACGACGAGTGCGCAGAGGTCACGCCTGCCGCGGTCCGGTTGCGCAAGGCCGTCCTTGACGCGCGCGAGCGCGAGCGGACCCGCGCCCGCCGCGCCCGCGCTCGCCAGTAGGCACCGCGCCCGCGCTCGCCAGTAGGAGTGCGGCGTCACGGGTATCCAGATGATCCCTTGAGGGTGCCGTCAGCCAGCGCCTGCCGACGGTGCTTGTTGTCTGGCGGCAGTACGGCTATCCGGCGCGCGACTGGATGGCGGTGAGCGCCACCGTGTAGATGATGTCGTCCACCAGGCAGCCGCGGCTGAGGTCGTTCACCGCCTTGGCGATACCCTGCAGCATCGGGCCGATGCTGACGACATGTGCACTGCGCTGCACGGCCTTATACGTCGTGTTGCCGGTATCGAGGTCGGGAAAAATGAACACGTTGGCGTGGCCGGCCACTGGGCTGCCGGGCCGTTTGGACCGCCCTACCGACTCGATTGCGGCGGCGTCGTACTGCAGCGGGCCGTCGACGGCCAGATCGGGCTCGCGCTCGCGCACGATTTCGGTGGCCCGCGCGACCTTTTCGACGTCGCTGCCTGCTCCGGAACTGCCGGTGCTGAAGCTGATCATCGCCACCCTGGGGTCGATGCCGAAGGCCCGCGCAGACGCCGCGCTCTGGATGGCGATGTCCGCGAGGCCTTCGGCGTCTGGCTGCGGGTTGACGGCGCAGTCGCCGTAGACAAGTACCTCGTCCGGCAGGCACATGAAGAACACCGAGGAGACCAAGTTGCTGCCCTGCTTGGTGCCCAGGATCTGCAGCGCGGGGCGGACTGTCGCGGCGGTAGTGTGCACCGCGCCGGAAACCAGGCCGTCCACCTCTCCCTGCCAGAGCATCATGGTCCCGACCATGACGGCGTCGGAGAGGCGCTCCCGCGCCACCTCCTCGGTCCAGCCCTTGTTCTCGCGGAGCTTGGCCAGCGGGCCGACGTAACGCTCGGCGACGGCCTCGGGATCGACGATGGTGACGCCGTCAGGCAGCTGCAGCCCGAGGCTGCGCGCCACCCCGGCCACCTCATCCGGGTCCCCCAGCAGCACGCTGCGGGCGATGCCTCGCTCGGCGCATGCAACCGCAGCCTGCATGGTGCGAGGCTCGGTGCCCTCAGGCAGGACCACGCACGCGTTGGCGGCGCGGGCCCGCTCAACCAGCTGGTAGCGGAACGCGGCGGGGCTCAGCCGGTGGGGCCGCGCGGAGCCGGGCACAGATTCCAGCCAGGCCGGGTCGAGCGCGTCGGCGACGCTGTCAGTGACGGCCTCGATCCGCTCCAGGTCATCGACCGGCAGCCCTGGGTCAAGGCGGCCCACCCGCGTCGCGGTCTCATAGCTACCGTGGTCGACGACAAGCATGGGCAGTCCCGTAGCGGACGCGGCCCGGGTGAGCTCCCATACCCGCGGGTCCGGCACGACCCCGGCGCTCAGCAGCAGCGCGGCCAGATGCGTTCCGTTGAGCTCGGCAAGGCAGGCACCCATGACCACCTCATGGCGGTCTCCGGGGACCACGACGAGCCGGCCGTTAGTGAGCACCCGCAGGCCGGCGGGGACGCCCTGGGCGAACACCGCCACGTCCTTTATGCGCCGGGATAGGTCACCCTCGTGGAGCACCCGGGGTTCCATCTCGCGGACGAGGTCGCGCACCCGCAGCCAGGTTAGCTCCGGGTGATACGGCACCCCGGCGATGAGCTGGAGCCCGCGTCGCGCCAGCGCCTTTGCCAGTTCTGGTGCCGCGGGCGGGTCGGTCGTGGGCAGGCCGTGGATTACACAGCCCATCACGCGCGCGTCCTCGCCAGCCCCGTACCCGCTCGCGGCGATAGCGACTCGCTCGGCCAGGCCATCGGCGGTCACCCGAATACGATCGTGATCCGGCCGCACAGGCTGGGGCATCCACGCCCGCAGCACTTCCGCGACCGTGCCTGACCCGTGACCCGCCGTGCGGGTTGCTGGCCGCTCCGTGTCCGCCGGCCAGCGGCCGGCAATCAGCACGTCGGCGTCCAGCGCCCTGGCCAGCGCCTGGTTGAGCCCGCTGGTGTACACGATGGACGGACCCGGGCTGACCGCCTCGACGATGACGACATCAGCTTGAGCGCAGACCGGCTCCGCGGTGGCGACGATCGTCTCCAGCACGACATCGAGCCCGCCCTCGCCGAGCTGCTGCTCAAGTTTGGCGGTAGCGACCGGATCCGGGGGCTGCAGCTGCGTTATCGCGGCGACCAGCGCGGCCGACCGGTCCGGACCGCCGTCGGCCCGGAGCTGGGCCACCGGCTTGACGAAGCCGATTTTCACGCCGCGCCGGTCGAGGGCCCGCAACAGCCCGAGACACGTCCTGTCGAGTTGGACATCGGCCGCGGCAGGTGCAACCAGCAATATTCGGGCCATACCGTCATCCTCGGGTCGAATCGGGAGCGGAGTCAACTGCCCGCGATGAGCGGAATCAACTCCCGCGATGAGCGGAGTTCAACTGCCCGCGAGAAGACGGGCGGTGTCGCGGGCGATCAGCAGCTCCTCGTTGGTCGGCACGACAAGCGCCTGCACCGGGCCGGGAACGCTGATGCGGCCCGCTGTGTCCCGGCCGTGGTCCGCATTGGCCTGAGCGTCCTCAGTCAGGCCGAGGAATCCGAGGCGGCTGAGCACCATGCTACGGACGACGACGCTGTTCTCGCCGATGCCGCCAGTGAAGACCAGCGCGTCGAGCCGCTCCAGGCTGACCACCAGTCCCGAGATCGCCTTGCACAGCCGGTGCACGAAAACGTCGAGAGCGAGCTGTGCGTGCTCATTCCCGTCAGCCGCCGCGGCCTCGATGGTGCGCATGTCGTTGCCCAACCCCGAAAGCGCCTGCAGGCCGCTCCGGCTGTTCAGCACCTTGGTGAGCTCATCAACAGTCATGCCGGTCCGGCCGGCCATGTAGCCGAACACGCCAGGATCGATATCGCCCGAGCGGGTCCCCATGACCAGCCCTTCCAACGGGGTGAGCCCCATCGTGGTATCCACCGACACGCCGTCGCGTACCGCCGCTGCGCTGCACCCATTGCCGAGATGCGCGGTGACAATCCGCGAGTCGCCCAGCGGCCTGCCAAGGAGCCCTGCGGCCCGCTCGCTGACGAACCGGTGACTGGTGCCGTGGAACCCGTAACGTCGCACCCCGTGCTGCGTGTACCAGTCCTCGGGTACCGCGTAACGGAAAGCACGCGGCGGCATCGTCTGGTGGAAGGCGGTATCGAACACGGCGACCTGCGGCAAGTCAGGCTGCAGGGCAAGCACCGCCTCCATGCCGGCCACGTTCGCCGGGGTATGCAGCGGCGCCATGTGACCAGTGGAGCGCAGCGCGGCAATCACCTCTTTATCGACCCGGGTCGAAGAGGTGAACCGCTCACCGCCGTGCACCACCCGGTGACCAGCCCCGAGCAGCTGAATCTTGCCATTCCCTGCCTCGGCCAGATGGTCCAGAACCCGCGCTATGACAGCCAGGTAACTGCCGTCGGGCAGCGGCTCCTCGACTGCTGGCGCCGGGAACCGCTGGATCTTCATCGACGCCTCGGCCGTGCCGAGCCGCTCGCCTATCCCCCCCAGCTGCAGCTCGCCACTGCCGGGGACCAGCAAGGCGAACTTCACCGAGGAGCTACCCGAATTGAGCACTAGCACCGAGCCGTCGGCATTGCCGCCGGTGAGGCGATCGTCAGCCCCAGCTATCGTTTCCATCCCCAGATGCTACTCGGCGCCGCTCTGCCCGGATATACCGGTTTGGCCCCCGTTTGGCCCTGACTCCGGATCGCTCACGTGGCGTTGCGGAGGGCGCATTTGGTCACGTGGCGCTCAGGTAGATGAAGCTGCCGATGCCCACAACCAGGCAGTAGATCGCGAATGGTGTGAGCGTCCGGGTCTGGAAGTACCTGGTGAGGAAGCGGACGGACAGGTAGGCGCCGACACCCGACAGCAGGCTGCCGACCAGGATCTGGCCGTGGATCCCGTTGCCGAGCGGACCCATCAGATCAGGGATCTTGAGCGCTCCCGCTGCCAGGATGACCGGTGTCGCCAGCAGGAACGCAAAGCGCGCGGCGTCCTCGTGCGACAGGCCGCGGAACAGGCCGGCCACCATGGTGACACCCGACCGGCTGACACCGGCCAGCAGGGCGAGAATTTGCGCCGAACCGATGATCACGGCCTGGACGTAACCGATGTCGGCGAGTCGCCGGTCGGAGGCGAGGTCGATTGCCGCCTCCTGCTGTCGCAGCCCGCGCGGGCCACCGGCGTGCCGGCCATGCCCGCCAGCGCTCACGACTTCGGCCGCAACCTCCTGGTCGGCGCGGCGGGACGCCTGCCTGCGCAGGCGTTCGCCGGCGAACAGGATCACGCCGTTGGCGGTAAGGAACACCGACGCCGGGATTGGCTTGCCAAGCAGGACGCGGAACGGGTGCTCAAGCAGCAGGCCGGCGATGCCGACAGGAATGGTGGCCAGGATGATCAGCCAGGCGAGCCGCTGGTCAGCGGTCTCGATCCGGCGGTCGCGGATCGAGGAGAAGAACCCGCCGACGATCCGGACCCACTCCCGCCAGAAGTAGATCACCAGTGCGATCGCCGTCGCGACGTGCAGGCCGACGACGAACGCCAGGTACGGCGACTCCGTCGCGGAGACGTTCAGGTCGCGGGCCCACTGGCCGCCGATGAGCGCAGGCAGCAGCACGCTGTGGCCGAGGCTGGATACGGGGAACAGTTCGGTCACGCCTTGCAGCAGACCGATTATTGCTGCTTCCGCGTAGGTCAGGTGCGTCATGACGGCCTCTCACTACGGCAGGCGCCGGCGGCCCTGCCGAACCTCAGTCCGTAATCATGCCAAACGGCAGCCGCGCCGTGACGCTCGTTTGCCGCCATGCCCCGATCGCAGGTCGTGCCAGGTGCAGGCTAAGTGGCAGCATGAGGTGAGATGTGCGATAGGGCCAGCCGGGCATCGCCCCACACACCAGATAACAGGCCGCCCCATCCCGCCGCGCCGCGGCGGCGAGGCAGGTCTGGATCTCCGCCGCGGGCGCTACTTCTTGCCAGGCACCGCGGGTGTGTCGACTGTCTGGCGGCGGGTGATCTTCGAGCCGAGCCAGACCAGCGGATCGTACCTACGCCCGACCACACGCTCCTTCATCGGGATCAGCGCGTTATCGGTGATCTTGATGTGTTCCGGGCACACGTCGGTGCAGCACTTGGTGATGTTGCAGTAGCCGAGCCCGAAGTCGTCCTGTGCGATCTCCCGCCGGTCGGCCACGTCCAGCGGATGCATCTCGAGTTCGGCGATGCGCATGAGGAAGCGCGGCCCAGCGAACGGGCCCTCGTTGTCCTCGTGGTCCCTGATGACGTGGCACACGTTCTGGCACAGGAAGCACTCGATGCACTTGCGGAACTCCTGCGAGCGCTCCACGTCAACCTGCGCCATCCGGAACTCGCCCGGCTTCAGCGATGGATCGTGCGTGAACGAAGGGATCCGCCGTGCCTTCCCGAAGTTGAAGGACACGTCAGTGACCAGGTCACGGATGACCGGGAAGGTGCGTATCGGGGTCAACGTGAGGGTCTCGCCCTCGGTGAAGGTGTTCATCCGGGTCATGCAGGCGAGCCGCGGCCGGCCGTTGATCTCCATCGAGCATGAACCGCACTTGCCGGCCTTGCAGTTCCACCGGATCGCGAGGTCGTTCGCCTGGGTGGCCTGCAGCCGGTGCAAGACATCGAGCACCACCTCCCCCTCGTGGACCTCCACCTGATAGTCGGCGAGCTCACCCTGACCCGCGTCGCCGCGCCACACCTGCAACTGCGCCTTGTAGCTCATTGCCCCTTCTTCTGCGCGGTGGTCGCGCTTGCTTGCGCGGGCGCTGTATCCGCGACGGCGGCGAGCTCCCCGGCGGTCATGTACTTTTTCAGTTCGTCGCGGTCGAAGATCCTGATCAGGTCGTCACGCATCGGCTCGAGCGGCTGGCGTTTCAGTACCACCCCGTCGCCGTCGAGCGAGCAGACCAGGTTGACCTTGCGCCACTGCGGTGACATTTCCGGGAAGTCGTCCCTGGTGTGGCCGCCGCGGCTCTCCTCGCGCTCCAGCGCCGCGCGCGCGATGCATTCCGACACGAGCAGCATGTTCCGCAGGTCGAGCGCTAGGTGCCAGCCAGGGTTGTAAGCTCGCCCGCCGGTGGCGCCGACCGCGTCGACCCGCTCGCGGAACTTCTCCAGCTGGCCGAGCGCGGTCTCCATCTCGTCCGCCCGCCTGATGATGCCGACGAGATCGTTCATGGCCTGCTGGAGCTCGGCATGCAGCGCGTATGGGTTTTCCCCGGCACCGGCGATTCCCCGCCCGAGCGGCGCGAGCGCTTCCGCCGCAGCCGCGGCGACGTCCGCGTCGGCGACGGCCGGCGGCTGGCCGAGCGTGTCAGCGTACTCAGCGGCGTGCAGGCCCGCGCGCCGCCCGAACACCAGCAGGTCGGAAAGCGAGTTGCCGCCGAGCCGGTTGGAGCCGTGCATGCCGCCTGACACCTCACCGACCGCGAACAGCCCGGGCGTGAGTGCCGACTCGGTGTCCGGGTCCACCTCCACGCCACCCATCACGTAGTGACACGTCGGCCCCACCTCCATCGATTCCTTGGTGATATCGACGTCGGCAAGCTCCTTGAACTGGTGGTACATGGAGGGCAGCTTCCGCAGGATCTCCTCGGCCGGCAGCCGTGTCGACACGTCAAGGAAAACGCCGCCGTGGTCGGTGCCACGACCGGCCTTCACCTCGGAGTTGATGGACCGGGCGACCTCGTCGCGTGGTAGCAGTTCCGGCGGGCGCCTGTTGTGGTCCGGATCGGTGTACCAGCGGTCCCCCTCCTCCTCCGTGTCCGCGTACTGCGCGCGGAACACTTCAGGCACGTAGTCGAACATGAACCGCTTGCCCTCGGAGTTGCGCAGCACGCCGCCGTCGCCGCGTACCGACTCGGTGACCAGCAGCCCCTTCACCGAGAGCGGCCAGACCATCCCGGTCGGGTGGAACTGCACGAATTCCATGTTCACCAGCGTCGCCCCCGCGAGCAGCGCCAGCGCGTGCCCATCCCCGGTGTACTCCCACGAGTTGGAGGTGACCTTGAACGACTTCCCGATGCCGCCGGTCGCGAGCACAACGGCCGGGGCTTCGAAAATCAGGAACCTGCCGGTGTCCCTCGCATAGCCGAATGCGCCCGCGATCGCGCCGCCGCTGGTGAGCAGTCGGGTGATGGTGGTCTCGGCGAAGATCCGGATCCGCGCGTCTGGGTCGCCGTGCGTCACGGCGTCCTCCTGCTGGAGCGCGACCACCTTCTGCTGCAAGGTGCGGATCATCTCAAGTCCGGTCCGGTCGCCCACGTGGGCGAGCCGCGGGTATTCGTGGCCGCCGAAGTTACGCTGGCTGATCTTCCCGTCCTTGGTGCGGTCGAACAGCGCGCCCCAGGCCTCGAGCTCCCAGATCCGGTCGGGCGCCTCCTTCGCGTGCAACTCGGCCATCCGCCAGCTGTTCATGAACTTGCCGCCGCGCATCGTGTCGCGGAAGTGCACCTGCCAATTGTCGCGGGCGTTCACGTTGCCCATCGCCGCCGCAGCGCCGCCCTCGGCCATGACAGTGTGTGCCTTGCCGAACAGCGACTTGGAGATGATCGCGGTCTTCTTGCCCTGCAGCCGCGCCTCGATGGCGGCACGCAGCCCGGAACCGCCCGCGCCGACCACCACCACGTCGTAGGAATGGCGTTCGATCTCAGTCATCGCCTCAGTCACCTTAATTGAAGAAGCGCAGGTCGGAAATGGTGCCGCTGGCCACGAGCATGATGTAGAGATCTGTCAGCAACAGCGTGCCCAGCGTGACCCACGCGAACAGCCTGTGCCGGGCGTTCAGCTTCGAGACCTGCGTCCATGTCCAGTATCGGGCCGGGTGCTTGGAGAAGTTCTTGAGCCGGCCGCCGGTGATGTGCCGGCATGAGTGGCATCCCAGCGTGTAAGCGACCAACAGCACAACGTTGATCAGCATGATGAGCGTGCCCAGGCCGAATCCGATCCCTCCCGTCTTGCCGTGGAAGGCCTCGATCAGGTCGTAGATGTTGAGCACAGTGACGAGCAGTACGAAATAGAACAGGTACCGGTGCAGGTTCTGCAGGATGAGCGGGAACCTGGTCTCCCCCGTGTAGCGCGCATGCGGCTCGCGCACGGCGCACGCGGTCGGCGATTGCCAGAATGCCCGGTAGTAGGCCCGCCGGTAGTAGTAGCAGCTCAGCCGGAAACCGAGTATGAACGGCAGCGACACGATCGCGTACGGCACGATCGAGGGAACCTTCGGGAACCACGTGCCGAGGCTGGCCGCCTCAGGGGTGCACGCGCCGCTGACGCACGGCGAGTAGAAAGGCGTCAGGTAGTGGTACTGCGGCACCCAGTACCACCGGCCCATGAAGACGCGTACGCACGCGTAGAGCACCCAGAGGGTGAGCCCCACAGCTACGACGGCAGGTTCACGCCACCATGGGTCGGTCCGCAGGGTCCGGGCGGCGATCTTCGCCCTGGTCCGTTCCGGCGCCGTTGTCGTCTGCGTCATTTCCCGGCGCCTCCGTTGCTCGCGTGGATCATCCTGCACCGCCCTGGCCGGCCCATGCCCGGTCATGTTGCTGACGAACTTTATTCCAGTCCATCTCAGCATGCGGCACAGGGTGACGTGTAGGCCCTGCGCCGCTCGCTAAATATGTGAACCTGACCCATACCTAACGGCCGCGCGGGCGGTCACACCAGCGAACGCGCGCCATGCTCTGCTGATGTGCCCCACGAGCTGCCGGGATCTCGCACCCGAGCCGCATGTTCCAGGTGGCGGTTAAGTGGTGGCGTTAAGTAACCGCCTCGTCCGCACCGGGTTTGATAAGGCGCACGGAACCGGGTTCGACGGCGCCGTGCTCTAGGGAATGGCGCAGGAAGTCTGCCTGGACCAGCAGTAGGTTCTCCGTCACCTCCTCCTGCGATGCCAGGTGCGTCACTCCCGGCAGCGGCAGGACGTTGTGCGGCCGGCCGGCCGCGAGCAGCGCCGACGACAGCCGGAGCGTGTGCGCGGCCACGACGTTATCGTCCGCGAGCCCGTGGATGAGCAGCAACGGCCGTACCAGCCGCGGCGCGTCGGCCAGCAGCGAGCAGCGCTCGTACGCCCCCTTGCTCTCCTCCGGGTGGCCCAGGTAGCGCTCGGTGTAGTGGGTGTCGTACAGCCGCCATTCGGTCACCGGGGCGCCGGCGATCGCGGCATGAAAGGCGTCGCGGCGGCGCAGCACCGCGAGTGCGGCCAGGTAACCGCCGAACGACCAGCCGCGGATGCCCACCCGGCGCAGGTCCAGGTCGCCGAACCTCTCCGCGGCCGCGTGCAGGGCCGCCACCTGGTCGTCGAGCACCGGGCCTGCGAGGTCGCCGAAAATCGCCCGATCCCACTGCGGGCCGCGCCCGGGGGTACCCCTGCCGTCGGCGATCACGACGGCGAAACCCTGCTCGGCGAACCATTGTGCCTCCAGGTAGGCGCTGCCGGCGGCAAGCACCTCCTGGTGGCCCGGGCCGCCGTAAGGGGCCAGCAGGACGGGCAGCATGGCCGAGCCGGGCTGATGCCAGGACGGAAGCAGTACGGCGGTGCGGATCTGGCGTGGTCCGGCCGAGAAGATCTCCGGCTGTGTGGTAGCCCCCGGGGTCACCCTTGGGGTCGCCAGGTTCGGCCGCTCCGCCAGCGAGCCGATAGTGGCGAATACGCCCTCATGCCCTTCGCGATACACCTCAACCCGCGTGTCGGTGCGGTGCAGAGCCCGCGATGCGATCACGGTGGTACCTGCGGCCCTGCGGCCGGAGTGCACGCCGGGTTCAACGCCGATGTGGCGCAGGCCGCCAGGTCCGTACGTCCACAGCTCGATCTCGGTCGGCTCCGTGGACGCGGCGAACAGCACGATGTCGCCGTCCACGTCGAGCACACCCCGGACCTGAAGGTCGGGCGGCGTGACCGGTGCGGCATCCGCAAGCTCGGCGGGCGGCGCGGCGAACAGCCTTCGCGCGCCATCCGCGTCGGCGGTCCACACCAGGTTCCCGGCGGCGGTCCAGGCGGGCACCCCCGGCACGATGTCCAGCCACGCGTCGTCGCTGGCGGCATGGACAAGCTCGCATCGGCCGGTTGCAGGATCGGCGCGCAGGATGCGCATCTGGCGCTGGCTTCGGTCCTGGACGACGAACAGCGGTCCCTCCTCACCGATGTCCTCCCAGCACACGGTGACCAGGTACGGGTACGCGACCTGATCCCAGTCCACCGGTGTGCGGCTGCCGTCCAGACGCGCCAGGATGAGCGTGACCTCAGCGTTCGCCGTGCCGGCTACGGGGTAGGCGACCTCGGTGGCCGGTCGGTCGGGGCTGGCGGGGTTGGCGATGTACCACCGCTGCACCTGGTTCTCGTCGACCCGCGCGGCAAGCACGGCGGACCCGTCCGGCGCCCACCAGTAGCCGCGCAACCGCCCCATCTCCTCGGCTGCGACAAACTCCGGCAGGCCGTAGGTGACCTGGTTGTTCTCCGGCGCCGCCAGCACGAGGTCCTGCCCGGGTCCGCCGGGCCCACTGGGCATCCCGAGTATCTCAGATCCGCCGGGCCCGCCGGGCATCCCGGGCATCCCGGGTATCTCAGCTCCGCCGGGCCCGCCGGGCCCGCCGGGCATCCCGGGTATCTCGGGTCCACCGAACCCCCCGGATACCCCGGATACCCCGGATACCCCGGATACCCCGGATACCCCGGATACCCCGGATCCGCCGGGCCCACTGGGCATCCCGGGTATCTCAGGTCCGCCGGGTACCCCGGGTATCTCGGGTATGCCGGGCCTTTCTGGCCCCTCTGGCTCTCCTGGTCCCTCTGGTACCTCGGCTCCGCCGGCCGCTGCCGGGGACGCACCTGCCACCCAGGTGCGTCCCTCGAACCTGACGGGCAAGTCCGCGACCCGCAGCGCGCCGTCGCTGACGTACGCGACGCGCAGGCCCGCCGGATCGGGGCGCGGATCAACTGCCGGGCAATGCACCGGCACCTCGCCGACGCTGGGTTCGCCCCCGCCTGCCAGATCGGCCACGTACACGCGTCCAGACAAGGCGAATACGGCAACTCGCAAGTCGCGGTCGCAGGCGTAGCTCACGATTCCGCCCGCGCGTTCCCTCGCGCGTTCCCTGCGCGCCTTCTCCGGCGGTGGCAGGTCGTGATCCGGGGCACCGAGCTCCAGCGGGTCCGCGGCCAGGCGTTCGGTGCCGCTGTCCAGATCGAGCACCCACAGGCAGTTCATCGGATCGGTGCCGCTCCTACTGCGCAGGAATGCCACGCGGCAGCCGTCAGGGGAAATGGTGAAGGCACGCGGTACACCGAGCGAGAAGCGGCGGGTGGCAGCGTACTGTCGTGGGAAGCTCTCCGTCATGGCTGCCGATCATTCCAGGTCCGCACGCACCCGGGGCCGCAGGGCGGGCAGCAGTCGTGCGGGGCGGCAGCAAGGCCCCCGGGTAGCGGCAAGCTCCCGGGGCGGCGGCAGGCTCCCGGGGCGGCGGCAGGCTCCCGGGGCGGCGGCAGGCTCCCGGGGCGGCGGCAGGCTCCCGGGGCGGCGGCAGGGCCAACGGGGCGGCGGCAGGGCCACTAGCAGGGCCACTACGCTGCGGGGCATGAGTTCGCAGCAGAACTGGCGGCGCTTGCTGCTGGTGCACGCCCATCCGGACGACGAGTCGATCTCGACCGGCGGGATCATGGCGAAGTACGCCGCCGAGGGCGCCCAGGTGACGCTCGTCACCTGCACACTCGGCGAACTGGGCGAGGTCATCCCGGCCGACCTCGATCACTTGCGGGCAGGGCGGGAGGACCGCCTCGGTGAGTACCGGATCGGTGAGCTCGCCGGGGCTTGCGCGGCCCTTGGCGTGACCGATCAGCGGTTCCTCGGGGGTCCGGGCAGGTGGCGCGATTCAGGGATGATGGGAACGCTCGCGAATGATGATTCCGGCTGCTTCTGGCGGGCTGATCCCGACGAGGCCGCGGCCGAACTCGCCAGCGTGATATGTGCCGTGCGCCCGCAGGTGATTGTCACCTACGACGAGAACGGCTTCTATGGCCATCCCGATCACATCCAGGCGCACCGGGTGGCGTGGCACGCGTTCGAGCAGTCGGCCGGTGAAGAGTGGCAGGTCGCGAAGTTCTACGCGACCGCGATCCCCAAGGGGGTCCTGACCGAGGCACTGGAGACGGTTCGCGCCGCCGACACGGCTTTCGGACCGCCAGGGCCGGTGGATGACCTGCCCTTCGGGGTGCCCGACGAGCAAGTAACCACCGAGATCGATGTGACCGCCTACCTTGATGCCAAACTGGCGGCGATGCGTGCGCACGCCACCCAGATCTCGGTGGACAGCCCCTTCTTCGCGCTCTCCGACAAGGTCGGCCAGCTGGCGCTCGGCCACGAGTACTTCACGCTGCTGGCCGGCCCGCGCGGCCAGGGTGGCGGGCCGGCCGACCGGGAGGGCGACCTGTTCGCCGGGCTGTCCTAGCCAGCCGGCGCCCTGGGGGTCGCACTGCGGGCTGGGGGTCGCACTGCGGGTTGCGCGGCGTGCGCTCTCGGCTAGCCTTCTCTCGTGGGGGCATGCCTGTGACACTTGAGCGCCAGCGGGAGGTGGCCCGTGCGGGAGGGCTCGCGGCTGCGGGCGCTTACGGACTCCTGTTCTTCTTCGGTTTGCTGCAGGGCGTGACAGGTTCGTTCCAGTACAGCCGGGGCGTCGGACCCGTGCCGGTGGCGGCGGTCTGCTTCGCCCTCGCGATCGGCCTTACGTGCGTGCTCTGCGGCAGGGGACTGCGTTCCACCGGCGGCGCGCTGGGCCCGGCGGCCGGATGGTTGCTCGCGTCCTTTGTCCTTGGGATGTCGAGGGCCAGCGGGAGCGTGGTGATCACCAACACCGCCGCGGGGCAGGTGTATCTGTTCGCCGGGGCGCTCAGCGCCGCGATCGGGGTCGGCGTCGGTCTCACAAGTTGGACGCGCAAGCGAGCGATGCCCCTACCGCCGTATGGCCCGGCGTCGCTGGCACGTAGATCCGGGCGGTAGTAGCGCCTGCCCTGAACGGCCCCGGTCCACCTGTCGGCCCAGACCTGGCCGGCGCGGCCCGCAGACGCCGGGTAACCCCGGCCAGGGTCATTGTGGCCTGCCCGTGAGGTCCGGCCACCGCCGTCGGCCGCGCCGGCTCCCGCTGCCGACCGCGCCGGCTCCCGCGGTCGGGCGCGCCGGCTCCCGCGGTCGGGCGCGCCGGCTCCCGCGGTCGGGCGCGCCGGTCACTGCCGTCGGCCGCACCGGCGCCGGCCGCCCGGCTCACGCCGTCGGCCGCACCGGTCAGTGCACGGCATCCGCGATCCGGTCGAGGGCCCAGTCCAGGTCGCCCTCGCTGATCACCAGCGGTGGGGCGAGCCTGATGGTGTTGCCATGCGTGTCCTTGGCAAGGACGCCAAGCTCAGCGAGCCGATCGCAGACGGCACGTCCAGACAGGTGGCTGAACTCGACGCCTGCCCACAGGCCCCGCCCGCGCACGTCGGCGACCGCCGATGCCGGCAGGTCCGCGAGCCGGTCGTGCATGTGGGCGCCAAGGAGGGCAGCACGCCGCTGGAACTCGCCCGTCCGCAGCATCGCGATCACCTCGCGGGCGATCGCGCAGGCCAGCGGGTTCCCGCCGAACGTGGACCCATGCTGACCCGGCCGGAACACGCCGAGGACAGCGCGGCTCGACACGACTGCGGATACCGGCATGATCCCGCCGCCCAGAGCCTTGCCAAGCAGGTACATGTCCGGTCTCACGTTCTCGTGCCCGCAGGCGAACGTGGTGCCCGTACGCGCGAGACCAGACTGGATCTCATCGGCGATCATGAGCGCGCCGCGTTCCGAGCAGATCTGCCGTACCCCGGCGAGGAAGCCCGGCGGTGGCACCACCACGCCGGCCTCACCCTGAATCGGCTCGACGAGCACGGCAGCGCAGGTGCTGCCCGCGTCCTCCATGGCCGCGGCCAGCGCGTCCAGATCCCCGTACGGTACGAGCCGGAACCCGGGCGTGTACGGACCGTAAGACGCCCGCGCGGCTTCGTCGGTCGAGAAGCTGACGATCGTCGTGGTCCTGCCGTGGAAGTTCCCTTCGAAGGCGATAATCACCGCCTGGCCGACGGGTACGCCCCGCACCTCGTAGGCCCACTTCCGCGCGGTCTTGATGGCGGTTTCCACTGCCTCGGCGCCGCTGTTCATCGGCAGCACCATTTCCATGTCGGCCAGCTCGGCGAGCTCGGCGCACAGCGGTCCGAACTGATCGTGGTCGAACGCCCGGCTTACCAGCGTGACCCGATCGAGCTGCCTGCGCGCGGCGGCGATGAGACGCGGATGGCGATGACCGAAGTTGAGCGCCGAGTACGCGGCGAGCATGTCCACGTACCTGCGGCCATCGACATCGGTTACCCACGCGCCTTCGGCCTCGGCGATCACAACCGGCATCGGATCGTAGTTGTGCGCGCTATGCGCCTCGCTGAGTGCCCTCAGCTCCCCGGTGCTGCTCGCGGTACACGCCGCACCTCGCAGCCTCATATCACGCTCCCCGTTTGCCCCACCTACGGTCGCGATTCCAGCGTGCAGCACTTGGGTCCACCTCCCGCCGCGGCGAACTCAGACACTTCAACGGGCACCTCGAAACCCCTTCCCGCGTGCTCCGCCGCGAGGACCGGCGCGTCGGCCGCGAGCACGACGCGGTGCCCGGCGCTGACCGTGCCCCCGCCGAGTCGGCCGGGCAGCCCGGGTGCGGTTCGCCTGGCCTCGCCCTGGGCGGGCGCGCGGCGCGGCAGCTGGGATGTGGCAGTCTCGAACATCGCGGTCACCTCGGCTCTCACCTTTCACTGGTCGCCTGTCGTGATCATGCTACGGGCAACCTCGATGTGCCTAAGGGCATCTGGACATGCGTGTGCCCGGCGATCCATTGCGCATCTCTGGCGAGCACATACGGTTTGTTGCGTTATCCCGAACGGCTGCGCCAGGTGCAACCAACTACCCGGGGTGGCAGCCCGCTGGTCAGGTCGCGCGGACGCGCCACGCCTGGCCGTCCGGTGTGTCCGAGACCGTGACCCCAATGCTGGCGAGACGATCGCGGAGCTGATCGGCTACCGTCCAGTCGGCGGCACGCCGCGCCGCCGCACGGGCCTCGAGCAGGGTCGCCGCGCCCTCAGGCAGCGGTGGTTCGGTACCCCCTGTGTTCGCGGCGTTCCCCGCGGTGCCCGCGGTGTTACGCATGATCTTGCCGACATCGCGCACCACGTCGAGACCGAGCCAGCGGTCCAGGTACGCGAAGGTTTCGAATTTCGCGCCAGGCGCGACACCGGTGTCCTTCTCGAGGGCGCGAAGCTCGCGCATGGCCGCCGGGGTGTCGAGATCGCTGTCGAAGGCCGTGACCACCGCGTCGGCATGCCGCCGAGACATCGGGGCACTCGGCTCGCAGGCCCACGTGGCTACCTGCTCACGCCAGCGCCGTAGCGTCTTGTCGGCCGCGCCGAGGGTCGCCCAGGTGAGGTTCATCTGCTGCCGGTAGCGCTGCTCCAGGAACGCGAGGCGAAGTGCGAGCGGGTCCAGTCCGCGTCCGGCGAGATCGGCGAGGAGCACAACGTTTCCCGTCGACTTTGCCATCTTGCGGCCCTCGAACAGCAGGTGCTCGCCGTGCACCCAGTGCCGCACCACCTCGTGGCCCGTCAGGGTGTTGGACTGCGCGCGTTCGTCTTCGTGGTGCGGGAAGCGCAGATCGATCCCGCCTGTGTGGACGTCAATGAGGTCGCCGAGATAATGCAGGGACATCGCGGAGCATTCAGTGTGCCAGCCAGGGAACCCGGTTCCCCACGGGGTGTCCCAGGTCATCTCGCGCTCAGGATCGGTGCCCTTCCACAGCGCCCAGTCCGCATGGAAGCGCTTGTTCGCACCGATACCTGCCCGCAGCCTGTGCCCTGGCCGCAGGTCGTCGAGCCGGTTACCGGACAGCTCGCCATAGCCGGGGAAGGATCGGGCGTCGAAGAGAACCGAGCCGTCAGCTGCCGGATAGGCGTGACCCGACTCGATCAGGCTGGCGATCATATCGATCATCAATGGGATCGATTCGGACGCGCGCGGTGAGTGCTCGGCGGGCCGGATGTTCAGTGCCGCGAGGTCGGCGCGGAACGCCTCCTCGTAGCAGCGGGCGATTTCCAGAGCTGTCCTGCCCTCGGCACGGGCCTGGGCGAGCACCTTGTCTTCGCCGTCGGGGTCGAGGTCCGCGTCGTCCGCCAGGTGGCCGACGTCGGTGATGTTCTGGCATACCGTGACCCGCAGCCCGCTTAGCTCAGCGGTGCGGCGGATCAGGTCGGAGAGCAGGTAGCTGCGCAGGTTGCCGACGTGCGCGTGGCGGTAGACGGTGGGGCCGCAGGTGTACATCCGCAGTTGACCGCGGCGCGCCCGGCCGACAGGTTCGGCTTGCCTGGTCCGCGTGTCGTATAGCTGGAACACGTGCTCAGCCTACGAGCAGTGCCCGACCGCATGATGCGCGTAGATCTGGCTTCCGCGCAGGGAAAGCCGACGCGGCAGGCAAGCCGTGCGCGACCGGCCCGCAGAATGTCAGCCGCCGCTGCGGTAGAGGGCGCCCTCGGCCAGCCATGAGCCACCTACCTTTGCCGCGTACATTTTGGCTGCCCATCCCGGCGGGCTAGATCAATGCCGCGGTGGGAGCGGCAGCGGCAGCGAGACGCGCCGCTGCGGTGCCGACCTGCTCGTCGGTTGCGGTGAGCGCGACCCTGATGTGCCGGATGCCGCCAGGACCGTAGAACTCCCCAGGCGCCACTAGGATGCCGGTCTCGGCGAGCACCCGGACAGATTCCCAGCAGTCGCGGGCGGGATGCGACGCCCACAGGTACAGGCCCGCCTCGGAATGGTCCACCTGCCAGCCGGCGGCCTCCAGCGCGGGACGGAGCACCGCGCGCCGGGCCGCGTATCTGGCGCGCTGCTCATGCGCGTGGTCATCGTCTTCTAGCGCGGCCGCCATCGCCGCCTGGACCGGTGCGGGAACCATCATTCCCGCGTGCCTGCGGACTTCGAACAGGTCGCTGATCAGCCCGGCGTCGCCGGTGACGAAACCGGCGCGGTAACCCGCCATGTTGGACCGCTTGGACAACGAGTGCACGGCGAGCAGACGGTCGGGTGAGCCGTCGCACACGCTGGGATGCAGTATCGAGACCGGCTGCGCATCCCAGCCGAACCCGAGATAGCACTCATCGGATGCGACGACCGCGCCGCGTTCGCGGGCCCAGCGGACCACCTTGCGCAAGTGCTCAGCCGGCAGTACCTGCCCGGTTGGGTTGGACGGCGAGTTCACCCAGATGAGGCGGACCGGAGCTGGGCCGAGCGCGGTGAGCGAGTCAGCCGCGGCAGGCCGGGCGCCCGCGAGCCGCGCGCCCGCGTCGTAGCTGGGGTATGCCAGGGCGGGATGGGCGACCACGTCGCCGGGGCCGCAGCCGAGCAGCGTGGGCAGCCAGGCGACGAACTCCTTGGTCCCGATAACCGGTAGCACGTGGTCCGCAAGGGCCCGTACCCCGTGCTGACGCGCTAGCCAGCCGACGGCCGCCGCACGCAGCCGTCCAGTACCCATGGTGGGCGGGTAGCCAGGCGCGTCCGCAGCGGCCGCCAGCGCCTCGCGCACTGTCGGCGGTACCGGGTCCACCGGCGTGCCAACCGAGAGGTCCACCATCCCGCCGTCGTGTGCCCGCGCCTTTTCCCTGTACGGCGCGAGGAGATCCCACGGGAACCGCGGCAGCCTCTCCGCCAGGGTCAGTGCTCGTCTCCTTGCGGAGGCAGCGCGGACACGATCGGGTGGTCCTTGTCGATCTTGCCAACCTTGGACGCGCCGCCGGGTGATCCGAGGTCCTCGAAGAACTCGACGTTGGCCTTGTAGTAGTCCTTCCACTGATCGGGCACGTCGTCCTCGTAGAAAATCGCCTCTACCGGGCAGACCGGCTCGCAGGCGCCGCAGTCCACGCACTCGTCCGGATGTATGTAGAGCATGCGGTTGCCCTCGTAGATGCAGTCCACCGGGCACTCTTCGATGCATGCCCGGTCAAGCACATCGACGCAGGGCTGCGCGATGATGTAGGTCACGTCGAACTCCTCTTTCGTCCGGGCCGCCACGGCATCTGCTCCGGGACGCACCACGACCGACCGCGGGTGTGTACCTAGTATCGCCATGCGCCGGGTCGTTTGCGCGCGGGGTGCTCACCCTTTCACCCCTAACCCGCCGAGATCCATGCTGGACCGGTGGCATGGATGGCCACGTTCTCATATTATGAGATATCTAGTACCGATCTTTAAGACGCGCTGTGTAGGCTTTGCCGCCATGAGATGGGATGCGGTCAGGTACCAGGGCTCATTCGCCTTCGTGACCCAGCACGGCAAGTCGTTGATCGACCTGCTCGACCCGCGCCCGGGCGACCGGATTGTCGATCTCGGCTGCGGCACCGGGGTGCTCACCGCGCAGATCGCCGCCCGCGGCGCCGCCGCGCTGGGTGTCGACTCGTCCGCGCAGATGATCGCCAAGGCCCGCGCCGACCACCCTGAGCTCGCGTTCGAGCTTGCCGACGGTCACAACTTCAGCGTCGCGCGGCCGCAGCACGCGGTCTTTTCGAACGCCGCGCTGCACTGGATGAGCCGCGACCCCGACGCGGTCATCGCCCGCGTGCATGCCGCGCTGGTGCCGGGCGGCAGGTTCGTAGCCGATTTCGGCGCCGCAGGCAACTGCGCGGTGCTGCTCGCCGCCGTCAGTGCCGTGTGGGCACGTCACGGTGTGGAACTCGTGGTGCCGTGGTACTTTCCGTCCCCCGCGGAGCACGCGGCACGCCTGGAGCGCGGCGGCTTCACAGTGCGGTTGCTGCGCTACTTCGATCGGCCAAGCCTGCTTGACCAGTGCCCGGACGGGATCGCGGACTGGCTGGCGATGTTCGGAGCCGACATGGTGGCACAGCTGCCCGTGGCGGCGGTGCCGAAGGCGCTGGCCAGCGTGAACGAGATCGCCGCCGAGCAACTGCTACGGCCTGATGGCTGGTACGCGGACTATGTCCGGTTGTGTTTCGTTGCCGAGCGCCGCTGACCCGCCGCAGCGGCCCAGCGGCACGGCCGCCCCGCCGCCCAGCGTGGCGCCGCCGAGCGTGGCGCGGCCGAGCGTGGCGCGGCCGAGCGTGGCGCGGCCGAGCGTGGCGCGGCCGAGCGTGGCGCGGCCGAGCGTGGCGCGGCCGAGCGTGGCGCGGCCGAGCGTGGCGCGGCCGAGCGTGGCGCGGCCGAGCGTGGCGCGGCCGAGCGTGGCGCGGCCGAGCGTGGCGCGGCCGAGCGTGGCGCCGCCGAGCGTGGCACCGCCCAGCGTCGCGCCGCGGCCTGCCGCCGCCGACGGTCGTGGTGCCGGCACCAGGTCAGCTGAGTTCCACGCCGCGGTCGGCCACCCCGGGGTCGTGCCTCCAGCCGGTCTCACCACTTGACGCGCGCCACTTGTATCCGGCGTAACGGACCTGCTCGATGCCGTAGGTTTTGGCATGCGCGACGGACCAGGCCGCGACGGCCCAGCCTGTCTGCCGGAGCGGAACACGCACGGTCAGGGTGTGCGCTGCGGTCTGGATGGTGGCCGGCTCACCCGCGGGAACCACCCTGGTGCCTTGCTCGGTCAGCCGGCCGAACGTGCGGTTCAGCTGGCTCATCGCCGCAGCGAACTGAGCGGGGCGCTTGGCGTGGGGCGTATACCAGCACCAGACGGAACGGGACGCGGTCCCCGTGAAGGCCGGGGTCAGTATCGCGGCCACCTGTTCGTACTGCCCATACGCGGTGCCGTCCGCGCTGTGCTGTACCGCCTGGGCGGCGCGGTCGATGGGCATGCCCTGGTAGCCGGGCACCTTGACGAGCGCGGCGAAAAACCTGTTAGCAGCGTAGACCGGGTCCATGAGCTGGCTCGGCTTGCCCCATCCCTGGGATGGGCGCTGCTGGAAGATGCCGACGGAGTCGCGATCGCCATAGCCGACGTTATGCAGGTGGGACTCCTGCAGGGCGGTCGCGTATGCGACCGTCATAGCTGCCTTGGGCACACGGCGCCGGTAGCCCACCCCCGCGATCGTCGCCGCGATCGCGGCCTGCTCGGAGTCGAGCTGGATGATTTGGCCGGAGACGGCCACCTGGCAGCCGTCACCGATCAGGAACGGCTTGGCGTGCTGGAAAACGGCGCATCCGCCGATGCCGAGGAGCAGGGCCGTGACCATGCTGATGGCAAGCGTTCCCCATCGTCGGGCACGTCCGGTCCGCACAGCATCAGACGGTACCTGCAGCTGGCCGATCGGCAGGCCGGGTACGCGAAGTCGGGCCCGCCAAGCGTGCCGCGGCGGCGGCGCCGGGTGACGCGCTAGGCTCGCTCGTTATGAGCCAAGCACCAAGGGCGACGGGGTATCAAGGCCCATCGCCGGCCGCCCATGGCAGCCCGCTGCCCGCACAGATCGACGAGCTATGGGAGAAGCGCGGCGAACTCGGCCCGAGCGACACCGCCGCCAGATCAGTCGTGACGACCGCGGTCGATGTGCTCGACTCCGGTATGGCCCGGGTGGCGGCCGTTGACGAGTCGACCGGTCAGGTGGTCGTGGATGAGCGGGCCAAGCGCGCGATCCTGCTGAGCTTCCGGCTCTTGCCGATGACACGCTCGCAGGTGGGCGACTTCCACCATCACGACAGGATTCCGCTGAAGACCCGGCTTGACGGGGTGCGCGTGGTGCCTGGCGCCATCGCGCGCTGGGGCTCCTACATCGCACCCGGCGTCGTGCTGATGCCGTCGTTCATCAACATCGGCGCTTACGTGGAAAGCGGCACGATGGTCGACACCTGGGCGACCGTTGGCTCCTGCGCCCAGGTTGGTAAGGACGTGCACCTGTCGGGCGGCGTCGGCATCGGCGGCGTGCTCGAGCCGCCGAACGCGGTCCCGGTGGTCGTCGAGGCCGGTGCGTTCATCGGCTCCCGCAGCATGGTGGTCGAAGGGGCCCGTGTCCGAGCGGGCGCCAAGCTCGGCTCGGGCACGATCCTGGCGGCGACCACGCACGTCATCGACGTGGAGACGGGCGAGGAACTGCCCCGCGGCGAGGCGCCGGCCTGGTCGGTGTGCGTAGGGGGTACGCGCGCCAGGCGATTCCCCGGCGGGGATTTCGGCATGCCGTGCGTGCTCGTCCTCAAGCGGCTGCCAGCTGGTAGCCAGCACGACAAGCTGATGCTGAACGAGATCCTCCGTGAGCACGGTGTAAACGCCTAGGATCCGCCACGGCTGTCGCGGCACGCGACGCCAGGGTCAGGTGTCACCCCCTGCTGGCATCACGGCCTGGTACCACGGCCGGGCCGGAAAATGCTCGCGGAAAGCTCTCGAGGCACGAGAACTCACGATGTATCTTCTTTACGCCTCGTCATCGCGATCGTCGACATCCGTTGCAGCCGCCACCGCGGGTGGCTGCCCGGCCACCAGGCACCCTCCGCTGGGTGAACACTGGCTGCACCCCTGGGGCGCCCCTGGCGCGGGCGTGCCCAGGAGCCCGGATCCCTCGTTACCGTGTGGCCATGGGGCTGAATTCAGACGCGCGGCGCCGGATGCGCCGTCAGGGACCTGCGACCCTGCGTGGCAAGGCGATCCCGCAGACCACCACCGACCAGCGGTTGCTCGACAGGCGCGGTCCGAGTGACTGGGTGCACACCGATCCGTGGCGGGTGCTGCGGATCCAGGCCGAGTTCGTCGAGGGGTTCGGGCTGCTCGCGGAACTCGGCAAGGCGGTGAGCGTGTTCGGCTCTTCGCGCGCCATGCCGGGATCGCCGGACTACGACCTCGCCGAGAAGATCGCGGCAGGGCTCGCGGGCGCCGGATATGCGGTGATCACCGGGGGCGGCCCGGGGATCATGCAGGCGGCGAACAAGGGCGCGGCCCGCGCGGGCGGCGTCTCCGTCGGCCTTGGCATCGAATTGCCGGTTGAGCAAGGACTCAACGATTTCGTTGAGGTCGGGATCGAGTTCAGGTACTTCTTCGTGCGCAAGACAATGTTCATCAAGTATTCTCAGGCCTTCGTGGTGATGCCCGGCGGATACGGCACGATGGACGAGCTCTTCGAGGCGGTTACGCTGGTCCAGACCGGGAAGATCACGAAGTTCCCGATCGTGCTGGTGGGAAGCTCCTACTGGAGCGGGCTGACCTCGTGGATCAAGAACACGATCCTCGGCGAGGGGAAGATATCGCCCGGCGACGCGGAACTATTCCACCTGACCGACGATCCCGCAGAGGTGGTGCGCGTCATCAAGGAAGCCCACCGGAACGGCGGGCTGGCATGAGCGATCAGGCAGGTGCAGCGCTGGCCATCTGCGTCTTCTGCGCTTCCGCAACCCAGATCGGCAATGGCCACCTCGATCTGGCCGCCGAGGTCGGCACGGAGCTTGCCAGGCGCGGCCATGTGCTGATCAGCGGCGGCGGCTCGGTGTCAGCGATGGGAGCCGTCGCCCGCGCCGCACGCGGCGGAGGTGCCCGCACGGTCGGGGTGATCCCACAGGCGCTCGCGGGTACCGAGGTCCCGGACAGCGAGGCCGATGAACTGGTTGTCACCGTGGACATGTGCACGCGCAAGGCGGAGATGATGCGCCTGGCCGACGCGTTCCTCATCCTGCCCGGCGGCCTTGGCACGCTCGATGAACTGCTTGAGGTGTGGACGACCCGCACGCTGGGCCTGCATGCCAAGCCGGTCGTGGTGCTCGACCCGGCGGGGATCTTTACCCCGTTCCGCGAGTTCACCGCGCAACTGCGCATGCAGGGTTTCGTCCGGCCGGGTGCCATCGAGGCCATCACATGGGTGACCGCCGCCGACGCGGCGTTCAACTCGATCGAGCAGGGGCTGGCACACCCTCAGGCGAGCCCTCGGCGGGTCCAGGTCGGCGCTCGCGTGCCGCCAATGGATTCGACCATGTCAACAGCCTGACAGACGGCGGCGACGTGCCTTGTCCGCACGATCCGCGCGCCGAGCCAGGTACAGACCGCGGCGACCGCGAGCGTGCCCTCGAGCTCCGTAGTGTCGGCAGTGTCGACGTCTACCACAACCGCCCATCCGCCGGCCGTAAGCCTGCCCACGTCAGCGGGCTCACAGGTAACCAGGATGGAGGCACGGCGACCGCTGACGCCGCCGCCCGGCGGGCCGTCGACCCGGCCCGCGCGCAGCAGGGTCGCGCCGGTTCGCTCCGCGACGCCGGGATCGCGGGTCAGGTCTGCCCCTGGCGCCTCCGCGCAGATGATGACACCAGGGTCGATGGCACGGACCGCGGCGATGGCGCCGGCGTTGGCCACGCCAAGGTCGACCAGGCGGGCACCGTCCCGCACAGCGCTGCGCACGGCCGCCAAAGCCGCGCCGGGTACCGCCGCAAATGCGTCACCGCGGCCGTGCGGCGCGCCGCCGAGCCAGTCGTCGCCGTCACCCTCAGTGTCTGGCCAGTCGATATTCGCCATGATCGCCGGTCTGTCAGGTAGCACTCTGCCCCGCAGTCGCAACTCCACGGGCTGAGCATGGCACCATGCATTACGTGCCCGTGCTGATGGTCGTCCTCATCGTCGCGATCCTGGCCGGCGTCGTGATCGTCGCGACCGGCCGGGGCGGCGAGATGGCGCGTTTCCCGAATGACTACGCCCCGCCCGAACTTGGCGCGCTCGCCGCCACGGACGTGGCCCTGTTCAGGCCACCGAGCGCCCTGTGGGGTTATCACATGCAGGCCACCGAAGAGGCGCTCGGTGGCATCGCACTGGTGTTGAGCGAGCGCGATGTGCGCATCGCCTCACTCGAACGGCAACTTGCCGACCTGCGTGCTCGCGTGCCCACGTCCGCAGCGGGCACGCGTCCGCCAGTGCCCGGTCCGCCCCGGTCGGCCGGCTCCACGCGTGCACCGGCGGCGGACGAGTCCGCAGGCGGCGCGCGGTACGCGGATCCGGCGGGCGCCGACGGAGCCGGGGCCCGGGACGCCAGGCGTACCCAGCGCACCGGACTCGTGGATAGCGCAGGCAGGGTACCCAGCACAGACGGTACACGCGGCACGAGCAGCACAGACGCCATGAAGAACGACGCCATGAAGAACGAGGCATCGTCTGCGCTGTCCACGGGCGGTGCCGGATCAGGACCTGCGGAGATCGCATCGGCCGCGGCCGCCGACACCGCGTGGCGCACACCCGGGCACGCCACGAGCGCCCCGGCCCCGGCCGCGGTGGAGGCCGCCCCCGCGGTAGCCGCGACCGGTACGGACACCGGTCCCGCAGGCACTACAGGTTCCGCGGGTAGCACGGGTCCTTCGGGTAGCACGGGTCCTTCGGGTAGGACCGGTCCTTCGGGTAGCACGGGTCCTTCGGGTAGGACCGGTCCCGCGGGCAGCACGGGTCCTTCGGGTAGTACCGGTCCCGCGGTTAGCAGGGAACCTTCGGGTAGGACCGGTCCCGCGGGCAGCACGGATCCCGCAGGCAGCACGGGTCCAGGCAGTAATGATCCCACAGGCAGCGCGGGGCCCGCAGAAGATGGCGGGACTCAGGGCGAGGACCACGCCGTCGAGCGCGAAGAACCCCCGACTTCGGGGATGGCGGAGCGCGGGGATTGGTTACCGGCTGTGGGACAGGCAGACGAGGGCCCCCGAGGCGGGTATGCTGCGGTGCCTGATGCTGCGCCACCAGATTGGCCCGCCTGGCCAGGCCCTGCGGCGCTGCGGTACCCGCTCGCCGGTGCCAAGCCGGAGGCCTCTTATCCGTATCCGTATCCATATCCGCAGCCGCAGCCGCAGCCGGGCGCGCAGCACGAAGCCTTCACACGGTCGCAGTCAGACGAGGAAGAGACCTGGTGAGTGACGTCTCGCCCGAGGCCCGCGGGGGAGACAGTGCGGCTGAGGTGCGCGCGCGAGAGGCCGTGCCGGGTGCTGATGGCTGCCTCCGCTGTCCATGGGCTCTGGCGGCGCCCGCATACGGGACGTACCACGACGAGGAATGGGGCCGCCCGGTCACCGACGATCAGGGCATATTCGAGCGGCTATGCCTGGAAGCGTTCCAGTCAGGGCTCTCTTGGTTGACGATCTTGCGGAAGCGGACGAACTTCCGCACCGCCTTCCGCGGTTTTGACATCGAGACGGTCGCCGGATTCGGGGCGGGCGAGATAAGCGGCCTGCTCGCTGATCCGGGCATCGTACGTAACCGCGCCAAGATCGAGGCGACCATCGCCAACGCCCGCGCGGCCTTGGACCTGCCCGGAGGGCTTGCGGCAATGGTCTGGCGGTACGCGGACCCCGGTGCGCCTGCGCCGTTCACGCTCGCTGATGTGCCCGCGGAAACGCCAGGCTCGACGGCCCTCGCACGCGAACTCAGGCGCCATGGGTTCCGGTTCGTCGGACCCACGACTGCGTACGCGACGCTGCAAGCCTGCGGGCTGGTAGACGACCATCTCAAGGGCTGCTTCCGCCGGGGTGCGTACCGCGCTGACTACCCCAATCTGGACCAGGCTCGACAATGATCGCAGCCGCTGATGTGAACGCAGCCTGTCGTGAGGGTCACGGGTTTGTGATTCGCAAAAACATGCCCGACCGTATTCACCTGCTCCCCATGGTGTTATCTAATGGCGGTGGAGGGGAAATGACCGAGGTCGACCAACCCCCGCCTGGCGTGGATCTGAGCAGACCGAGCCCGGCGCGGCTGTACGACTACTATCTGGGCGGCAGGAACAACTTTCAGGTGGACCGGGACGCCGCCGCAATGATCATGAAAGTTGTTCCCGAGCTCCGCGACATTGCGTGGGCGAACCGTGGCTTCCATCAGCGGTCGGCCCGCTGGATCGCGGAACGCGGCGTCCGCCAGTTCATCGACGTCGGCGGTGGGCTGTCGACGGTCGGCAACACGCACGAGGTCGTGCACAAGGTGATGCGGGACGCACGCGTGGCCTACCTCGAAAACGACCCGATGGTGCTGGCGTACGCGAGATCACTGACGAACCTCAACGCGAACACGCGGGTCATCCCGGCCGACGCTCGTTATCCCGATGATGTGCTGCACGATCCGGAACTGTGCGGGCTGATCGACTTTTCCGAACCGGTCGGGCTTTTGATGACGGCGGTCCTGACTTTCGCGACTGGCGGGGATCCGGGGCGGCTCTTAGCACGCTACCTGGCCGCGCTTGGCAGCGGCAGCTACCTCGCGCTGTCACATATGACCGCGGACAATAAGCCGCCGCTGGCGGTCAAAGCGTTCCTCGACGCCTATGGGAATACCATCCAGAGTCGCTGTTTCTGCTCGAAAGACGAGGTAGAACGGTGCTTCGATGGGCTGGAGCTTGTCGCACCCTACGTGGGTGCGCAGCCGGCCCTTTGCTATGCCGGTGAGTGGGGTGCGGAGGATCCGGCGCTGGCGGACAGCGAGGGGTCAAGATGGCTTTGGTGCGGAGTCGCCCGCCGTCCCTGAGCTTTGTGTGCTGGGCGGCGATCCCGCCCAGCACACCCTTCGGTCCGCCCGGAGCGCGGGGGGATATCGCGCCGTCTGGGCGCGTGATAGGAGGTCATTGTGGTGAGCAAGCCAACCGTGCAGGAATTGGGCATCGATATCGACGCGCAGACCTGGCAGCGTTCGGGGGATGGCGTTGGCGCGATCGAGATCGCGTTCGTCCATGATCCGTCGAACGCGGCGGGGGAGTGGATCCTGATGCGCGTGGCAGGGGACCCGGCCGACCGGGTGCTGGCATATGACCGTCATGAATGGGAATGCTTTCTCGACGGCGTCAAGACGGGCGAGTTCGACAACGGATCCAGCTGAGGGAAGATACCGCGCCAATTTGCCGCTGCGGGCGCGCGACGGATTGATCATAATCGGCTGGCGGCCCGTCGTGGTCCGCCGGGCGCTGAAATACGCGGCCCCCCGTCGCCGACCGCCGGCCCCCGGCCGGGCTGCCCGATTGCGGCCGCACTGCCCGATTGCGGCCCGCGCTGTCCGATTGCGGCCCGCGCTGTCCGATTGCGGGCGCGCTGCCGGGGCGCGGTGCGTGCCGGGCATGCGGTGCGGCGCATTCGCTGGTCATCCGTTCCCGCCGTCGGCGGCGCCGCCGAGGGCCTGGCGGCGCAATGCGGTCGCTGACTGGGCAGGCGAGCCCGCGCGGAGCGGAACGGCCCTGCTGGTGCGAGAGTGGATGTCCGCACAAATATTCGTGGCAAAACTTGTGATTCACAACTTGGGCAGCGTTATGCTAAAGGCAATGCTTTGTCAAGGAGGATGCCCCAGATGATCGACGACGCCCGCGGCGCGACCGTGGCGAAGCGCCGACTGTCCCGCATCCTCGCCGATCTCCGCGTCGAGAACGGCTACACGGCTAACCATGTCTGCGACATCCTCAACTGGGGCCGCGGCAAGGTGGGGCGCTTCGAGGCTAATCAGTGGAAGCGCCCCGAGATGAGCGATGTCAGGGACCTCTTACGCATCTACGGTGTGGTCGACGAGAGGCGCCGGGAGGTGGAGGATCTCGCGATCCGGGCGCGCGCCAGGCCGTGGTGGCGTGACTTCGGCGACGTGTTCGACAACGAATTCCCAGGCTTCGAGGCCGACGCCACCGAAATTCGTGTGTTCATGCCGCTGGTCCTGCCGGGATTGCTGCAGACTCCGGCCTACATCGATGCTCTCCTGCGGGTCGGGCCCAGGCCCCTGGCTTGGCGTAAACGCGCGCTTGCGGCGCGCCTGCGGCGCCAGCAGATCCTCGACCGCGAGGATGGCACAGCGCCCCGGATGACCGCGGTGATTACCGAGGCGTCACTGATGTACCGCTGGAGCACTCGGGTCGAGCGGTGCGAGCAGGTGGCGCACCTCGCCGAAATGAGCCGCCGTCCCGGCGTGGAGTTGCGCATTCAGCGCTTCGCCGACGGGCCGCCTCCCGGCATGCTCTCAATGATCAATATTTTCGACTTCCCCTGCGATGAGCCAAGCGCCGTCTACGTGGAGGCCGAGCTAGCCATTCATGAGGTGACGAGCGAGGAGGAGGTGACGACCTACAGTCAAGCATTCGGCCGGGCTCGTGATGCCGCGCTCGAACCTGCGGAGACCACGACCTACCTCGAACAACTCATTGAGAAACTGGAGTGAACAAAATGACCGACCTGTCTCGAGCCGTCTGGCGGAAGGCCCGCAGCAGCGGGCACAACGGGGGCTGCGTTGAAGTCGCCGCCAACCTCCCGGGCGTGATCGCCGTCCGGGATAGCAAGCGCCCTGACGAAGGCGCCCACGTGGTGGGCCGTGCCGCATTCGCGGCGTTCCTCGCGGACGCTAAGGCGGGGCGTTACGACATTTAGTCATGGCGTAACGCCCCGCAGAAGAGTCCCGCGGACTGCCCTCCGGGGGACTCTTCTATTACTGCGCCTGTCTCGAGGCGCGGCGGCCTCGGGATCACGCCCGCCGCGATTTCGACTTTACACGCGCCGCGCGCCAGCTGCATATGCGCAGGTCAATGGCGTCCTGGCGGTCGCGCGGTCAGGACTAATAGAACTAGCGGGACTCGCCAGGAGAGCCCGGAGAGCTGAACCGGTAGAGCTCTGGCGGTCAGCCGCGCACCAGGACGTGCCCTCCGCTCGACCTCGGCAATCATGAAGATTCCATTGCGAAGACGCGTACATGACTCATAATCTGTGTTTCACAGATTAATAAGTTTTGCCGAGCGGAGGCTCAAAGCGATCTCCGGAGCGGGGGCACCGGGGGTCCGGCCCGCCGCCCGCGGTACCGCGGGCGGCGGGCCGGACCCCCCATCGCCGGAGGCAGCCGGGGGGTTAGTTAGGGCTGTCCCCGGCGTGGCCGTGCCAGCGGCGGGGGGGGACTGACGCCGCTGGCACGGCCATCAGCACTCCCGTCCTGTCGGTCAGGGCCCGCAATAGTGGCGCTTGCCGCGCGGCGGGTGTGGTTGCGAGGTGTCGGCGGACGGCCGTCCGGGCGGTCAGCGTCCCTGGAACTGGAGCGGTTCCTTTCGCACGAAGGCCTGTGTCGCGGCCACGTGGTCGGCCGTCCCGGCCAGGCGCTCCTGCAGTTCCGCTTCCTTGTCGAGGGATTCGCTCAGGCTGTGGCTTGCCGCGAAATCCAGCGCCTCCCTGATCGCCGAGTAGGCGGCAGTCGGGCCCTTGGCCAGGTTTCCCGCTAGCTGCCGCGCCGCCGCCGCAAGTTCCTCAGCTGGTATTACGGACCTGACCAGCCCGAGTTCGAGCATCCGCGCCGCGTCGACAGGCTCGGCGAGCATGAGAAGCTCCGCCGCACGGCCCCGGCCGACGAGCCGCTGCAGGGTCCACGAAGCCCCAGTGTCTGGACCGAAGCCGACCCGCGCGAACGCCATCAGCATGCTCGCGTCCGCCGCCGCAAGCCTCAGGTCGCATGCCAGCGCCAGCGATGCGCCTGCCCCGGCGGCAATCCCGTTCACGGCGGCGACGACCGGCTTGGGCATCGTCACGACCGCGTGCACGATCGGGTTGTAGTGCTGCCGTACAGTGTCTGCTCCCCCTCCTACCTCGAGAGCCGCTGCGTGCTCGCGCAGATCCTGGCCGCCGCAGAAGCCGCGGCCGGCGCCGGTGATGATGACCGCCCTGACGGCCGCGTCGGCTGCCGCCACCTCAAGGGTCTCAAGCAGCCTGCCCTTCATCGCGGCTGTAAGCGAGTTCATCGCCGCTGGACGGTTCAGCGTCACGGTCGCTACCGCGCCGTCGACATCGAAAAGGACGCAGTCATTAGCCGCGCTGTCCGACATGAAGCCTCCTCAGGTGGTTACCAGCCCTGTGTCGGTTCGCAGACAACGGTCCACGAACCGCGCGGCGGGAGGCAAGAGCCGGGCCGCCTCGGCGTCGAACAAGTCGGCCGCCTTCCGCGCCGGCCACTGACCAGGCAACAACTGGGCGGGCAGCGCTGGGTCGGAGAACAGGAATCTTCGCCACTCGTGCACGAGCCTGCTCCGCACGGCGAAGGCGGTCTCGTCCGTCGGCTCTGTCCCCGCCTGCGCGAGCAGGTCATCCGCCACTCCGAACCAGCGCTGGTAAGAGCGGGCCAGGCCATCCAGGTCCCACACGCGGGCGGCGAGTCCGCGATCGTCACCCTCGTACTGGGTAACGAACTGCTGAGCGCGGACGCGTTCCGTGTCAAGCAGCGCGTCGAGTTCGGGCGATGGACGCGGGCTGATCCACGTCGACTCGTCGAGCGGCGCGTAGCCGAGATACCTGAGCCCTGCACGCAGCCGCTCACGTCGTGATCTATCGCTTGTCCGCTCGGTGATGATGAGATGCCATCGGCCGTCCCACTCGCGCCTGCTCCGCCGGTAGATCCGGTCTGCGGCTTCGTCCAGCCGGTGAATGGCACGGCGGGTGAGGGCATATCCGGCACCTTCGGGCATCCGCGCCGATTCGAGCCATCCCTGCCGGGCCATGCGCGACACCGCGGTCCGGACAGCCGGGGGACTGATGCCGAGCGGCGCGAGCAGCCGGACTAGCGCGGCGATCGGCGCGCGATCGCCGCGTGATCGCAGGTGATCGCCGTAAAGATCGAAAAGGGCCGAGCGTGCTTCCACGCGATCTAGTGTGGCGGCTCTTGTTGTGAGTGCGCAGGCGGCCCTTTGTCCCACAATCGGCTTTATCCCACAATCGCACCGTGCCACCATCCATGCTGGTGTCCAGGAATCTGCCGTCTTGCCGTCCGTGCGGAACGCTACCGACTCGAACGCGTCAAAGCCGGTGTGGCCGCGCAGTATCCGTCACCCTGCCGGGCAGTGGCGTGGCAGCCTGTGCCGGGCCTGGCGATGCCCGCACGATGCCCGCACGCACAGGATGGGAAGCTGATCGTTACCATTCCGGGCCCGGAGACGGGATAATAGGTACCAGTGATCGACGAGCTTGAGGCTGGCTGGTCCCGCCGCGGGCGCCGGGCCGTATCGGCCCGGAAGGTCTATGCGGCCCCAGACAGGAAGGGGATGCAGGATGGCGGCGATGAAGCCGCGGACAGGCGACGGTCCGCTGGAAGTCACTAAGGAGGGCCGCGGCATCGTCATGCGTGTCCCGCTCGAGGGTGGTGGGCGCCTCGTGGTCGAGCTCTCGGCGGACGAGGCCAACCAGCTGGGCGACGCGCTCAAGTCCGTCGTCAGCGTCGGCTGAAGCCGGGTGCTGCACGTCACGATCACCGCGGCGACCGCCTCGGGGCCATCGCCGTTGCGCGACTACATCGCTGCAACACGCGAGTCCGGTGAACTCGTCGATTTCGCCGTCGTGCCGGTACGTTCCGCCGATGCGGAGCCCGGCGCCGGCGCCCCTGGTGGCAACGGCAAACACGACAGCGACGCTTACGATCGCGTCGGCCCGGCTGGTTATGACCCTGCGCGCCATGCGGTGGCAGGACCGGGCGCTGCGGAACTAGAGCCGTTTCTTCTCGGGGGCGTACGCGGGCTGCTTGCGTCGTACGACGCATCTGGCGCTGCGGGCGAGATAACAGAGGCGGTTACCGACCTGGGCAACGGCCTTGTGCGGCTGATGCTTATCGGTACAGGCGACGGGTCGGCCGCGGCATGGAGTCGCGCTGGCGCCGTCCTTGGGCGCCGGGTAGCGGGCGGCCGAACGGCGGTGGCAACGCTCCCCGGCGATGCCTCACCGGATGCCGTGCAGGCTTTCACAGAAGGCGTGCTGCTCGGATCGTACCGGTATGTGTTCGCCCCTGACGACGAATCCGGTATCGCACGCGCACCAGGTGTGCGAGGCGGATCGGCACCCGGTGTGCCCGCAGGACCCGGTGTGCCCGCAGGACCCGGTGCGCGAGGCAAGCCGGGCGCGCCAAGCGGAGCCGTTCGGCTGCTTGCCACGGAACCGGCTGATGCGACCGTCATTTCGGCTGCAGCCGGCCGTGCGGCCGCTGTGGCCGGGGCGGTCGCGTTCGCGCGCGACCTGGTCAACACGCCGTCCGCGCGCAAGAGCCCGCAATGGCTGGCGGACCAGGCGACGGAGCTGGCGCAGCGGTGTGGCCTTGGCGTACGCGTGCGCGGCGGGGACGAGCTCGCCGCAGGCAGGTTTTGGAGGCATTGTCGCGGTCGGATCCGGCTCATCGCACCCGCCGCGGCTGATCGAGCTCAGCTACGAGCCCGACGGGTGGGACATCCACGTCGTGCTCGTGGGCAAGGGCATCACCTTCGACAGCGGCGGCCTGTCGCTGAAGCCGCTCGACGGCATGAAGACCATGAAGACGGACATGGCTGGTGCGGCGGCGGTCATCGCGGCCATGACTGCGCTCGGTGCCCTCGGAGCGCGGGTCAAGGTCACAGGGCTGGTGGCTGCCGCGGAGAACATGCCGTCCGGGTCGGCGATGCGGCCGGGTGACGTGATAACCCAGTTCGGCGGGCGGACCGTGGAAGTGCTCAACACCGACGCCGAGGGGCGCCTGGTGCTCGCCGATGCGCTGGCCTACGCCGACCTGACGATTGACCCGGACATGATCGTGGATCTTGCCACGCTGACCGGGGCGGCCCGGATCGCACTTGGCACGACGCTCGGCGCCATGTTCACCGATGACGACGACCTGGCCGCCGCGCTGGCCAGCGCCGGGGAGACAGGCGGGGAACGCCTGTGGCGGCTGCCGCTCTTCGACGAGTACCGCGAGCTCCTCGATTCTGGGGTGGCTGACCTCGCGAACATCCCCGCCCGCCGCCATGGCCCGCCCGGCGCGATCGCGGCCGCGCTCTTCTTGCGCGAATTCAGCGGGGGACGCCGTTGGGCACATCTGGACATCGCAGGGCCGGCCCGCTCGACCACCGATGACGGCGAGATGACTAAGGGGGGCACCGGCTTCGGCACCCGGTTGCTCCTGCGGTGGCTGGCTGGCCTGTAGCGGCCGCGCGGGTAGGGCGTCGGCAGCGCCTGCCATGTGCGCGTCCGGAATTTGCTATGCGGGCGGCTTCTTGATCGCCGCCAGCAGGCCGTCACCAACCGGCAGCAGCAGTGGTATCAGCCGCTCATCGTCCCGGACCTGGGCGCCAAGCTCTCGCAGTGCCACCGCCTCAGGGTCGCGCTGCGTCGGATCGGCCACCCTGCCGCCGCATAGTGCGTTGTCGAACGCGACGATCCCGCCCGGCCGCAGCAGCCGCAGGCCTTCTGCGAAGTAATCGAGGTACTCCTGTTTGGTGGCGTCGCAGAACACCATGTCGTAACCGCCGTCGGTGAGGCGCGGCAGCACATCGAGCGCGCGGCCGCTGATGAGGCGGTAGCGGTTGCCCGCGAAACCAGCCTCCGTGAACGCCTTGCGGGCGAGCCGTTGATGCTCGGCTTCAACGTCGACGCTGGTGAGGACGCCGTCCGGGCGCATGCCGCGCAGTAGCCAGATACCCGAGGTGCCACAGCCAGTGCCCACCTCCGCGACCGACCTCGCGCCGATCGCGGCGGCAAAGAAGCGAAGCGCCGCGCCCGCCCCGGGACCGACCGGCGAGGCGCCGCCAACCTCTTCGGCGTTCACGCGGGCCGTCATTAGCGGTTCGTCTTCGGCGAAGAAACCTTCGACATAGGCCAGTATGGCCTCTGAGCTGCTGATCGCTGCCTCCTTACGACATGCCCTTTCTGCTGCCGCAGCTTACCGGCCGTGGGCTTGACACGCTGCCGCACTGCTCGACGTGTGCCTCGCCGGGAACCGGCCGGGCCGATGCGGCGTTGTTCCAGCAGGCGTGGACAGCCGGCTACTGGGCAGGTTGGCGGAATCGGAGAAGACCGGGCACGATGGTCGTGACGCAGACGGGCGGGCGGAGAGGGGCAGCGGTGGATGGGACGGGACCGCCGTCGGCTGCTACTCCGCAATGGACCCCCCCGAGCTGGGAAGAAGTCGTCCGTACGCACTCCGGACGCGTCTACCGCCTCGCCTACCGGCTGACCGGGAACAGCCACGACGCCGAGGATCTGACGCAGGAGGTGTTCGTCCGCGTTTTCCGGTCACTGTCGAGCTATTCGCCGGGTACGTTCGAGGGGTGGCTGCACCGGATCACGACAAACCTGTTCCTCGACATGGCGCGGCGCCGTCAGCGGATACGTTTCGAGGGCCTCGGCGATGACGCCGCACAGCGGCTCCACGCCGCTACGGGTCCAACCCCTGCGGAGGCGTTCGAGGAGCGTCACCTTGAGGCCGACGTCTATGCCGCGCTTGCGGCCCTCCCGCCCGAATACCGCGCAGCAGTGGTCCTCTGTGACATCGAGGGCCTGTCCTACGAGGAGATCGCGGCCACACTCGGGGTGAAACTGGGCACGGTGCGCAGCCGCATCCACCGTGGGCGCGCCCATCTGCGGTGTGCTCTCGACCACCGCAGGCCGCGCGGGCCGTATTTGCGACCAGAATCCTCGGGGCAGGTCAAGGAATCATGAGTCACCTGGGAGATCGCCTGTCCGCGCTTGTCGACGGTGAGCTCAGCCATGGCGAGCGGGACCGTTTGCACGTACATTTGGCCGCTTGCGCGGAATGCCGGGCCGAGGCAGCGGCGTTGCGCGCCCTCAAGCGGCGGGTGGGGGAACTCGGGGAAGCGGTCATGGACACGAGATTGCTCGAGCGGCTGTTCGCGCTTGCCGAGCCTGGTGAGCCTGTTCCGGGGCGGCGGCGTGTGTTTCCCGGATCGGCGAGGCCGCGCCCCGCATTGCTCACCTACTCCGACGCCCACTTCCCGGGCGGCCAGGCGCGCGGGATACAGGCACTCGCGGGCCGCTCGGCGAAAGGTGGCCCGGCGAAAGGTGGCCCGGCGAAAGGTGGCAGGGCCAGGGCTGGCAGGGCCCCGCGGCGACCTGGGCAGCCGACGGGGCGGTCAGGCAGCCGGCGGGCGCACTACGTGGTCGCCGGTGTCGTCTCTTTCGTCGTCGGTATGGGCGGATTGTCGTTCATTGTGGGCGGCGGGTCGGGTGCGCCGGGCCCGCGCATTAACCCGCCGGTGGAGATGTTCACAGTGGAGCATTCCGTTACGACGGGTGAGATCCCCTTCGCCAATCCGACCGCCACGTTCTTGCCCACGCCGAACGCACCGCGCCGAGGACCGTGAGAGCCGCCGTCCCCGCGGAAACCCGACCGGTGACCAGGCCGGTTGGCTCGGCAGTTACGTCGGTGGCGTTGCTGGTCCTGGTGCTGGCAACCGCGCTCGTCATCATCACGGGCGCCGAGGCACTGTCGCCCGGGGCAGTGAGTTCGCAGTCCCGGTCTCATGCGGGCAGGCCGGCCTGCCGGGTATGCCGCCGCCCACCGCGCCGCTGGTGACTTCTCGGTGTCGCACGGCGCGGTGCGGACCATCAGCCCGGCTGACGACGAGGGCCTGTTGTTGCTGCGGAAGGCGGCATCCGCGGGACGGACTGTTCCCTACGAAGGCGTCCAGATCATCTCCTGGTGGAGCCCGGACGGATCGACAGCGGTGGCTGTGGATGTCACACACCAGCCGCGGCTGGGAACGTTGCTGCAGGCTGTGGGTGCCGGTAACACGCCCGGCGGGCAGGCCTTCGTGCCAGGCGGGCCAGGAGCGCAGCCGGGCGATGTGCTCGGTGTTACCGAGGACACCTTTGCCCTGCTTTCCGCAAATTACCAGGTCGTCCCGGCAGGAACTGGTTCGTCGTGTGACCGGCCCGCCACGATCGTGGAGGCGCTTCGCGCTGACGGCACCCTCGCCGCCAAGTTCTGGCTGGACGATGTGACGAAAATTACGCTGCGCCGTGAGCTCTTCGACGACCAGTCCCGGATGATCAACGAGAGCACCTTCATCGACCTTAAGTTCGGCGACCGTGCAGCGGCAGCCTCGGTGCAGGCACAATCCGATCTCGCGTCCGCCGCCGCGGCAAGGCCGTGGAACATCCTGACCGCCGCCGACCTTCGCCGGCTGCGGGCAAGGGGCTGGCCGCTGCCGGCCGAGTTGCCTCGCGGGCTGGTGCTCTTCGATGCGCGACAGGCGGTCACGCCTTCTGGCCAGGTGTTCCAGCTTGGCTATTCAGACGGGCTTTCCGGCGTGTCGCTGTTCGTGCAGCGGGGGGGTCTGTCGCGCGAACTCGCCGGCTGGCGAGAGGTTGAGATTGGCGGCCGGACCGTATTTGCGCGCGACCCGATCGGGCAGGGCATCACCTGGTCCAGCCGCGGTCACGTGCTTACGCTCATAGCCGATGCCCCGGCCGCCACGATCGGCGCTGTCGTCAGGGCGCTGCCGTACGATGCCCAGCGTGGCTTCTGGTCGCGTCTCGGGTACGGCTTCGTGCGCGTCGTCTCCTGGGTGAACCCATTCGGATGAGACCGGGTCGGCAGATGTCGGCCTGTCCGGTATGGATCATGATTGGACCTGCAATATCGCCCTGGCGTGCATGAAAGGGTCATTGCGCGGGCACGCCTCACGCGAACATGTATCTATGCCACGTGCAGTTGGCGCGCGTTAACTTGGGCGCGCGTGAGCGGGCGACGCCACGGGGTGGGCAAGCCGAGCACGGTGTGCTCGACAGGCGCTGCGGTGCAGGGAGTAGGGACATGACGACCGACGAACCCGGGCGCGCGCGGCCGGGGCCACGGGGACCAGGGCCTGGGCGTATGGAGCCTGAGCACGCTCAGCCCGGGGCCCCTCAGGCTGAGAATGCTGCCCAGCCAGAGTTTGCCCAGCCCGAGAGCGCCCAGCCCGAGAGCGCCCAGCCCGGAGGTGCCCAGCCCGGAGGTGCCCAGCCCGGAGGTGCCCAGCCCGGAGGTGCCCAGCCCGGAGGTGCCCAGCCCTTGAGCGCCCCGCGGGGAAGCGCCCCGCCCGGCAGCGCCCCGCCCGCAGGTGCCCAGCCTGAGAGCGCCCCGCCCGGCAGCGCCCAGCCTGGGGGGGAAGGACACCGCGCCGCCGGGGAACCGCCATGGCCCACCGCCCCGCGGACGCAAGGTGCCGCGGCGGAACTGCCGCCACCCTGGGCTTCGGCTCAGGGTGGCGGTATGGTGGTGGATTCACCCGAATCAGCGGCACGCCCGGAGGGGCCGGGGGCGCACCAGGTGGGTCCGGGAGTGTACCAGCAGGGCCCTGGTGGCTACCGGCCCGGTCCTGAGGCTTACCGACCGTGGTACGGCCCTCACCCGCCAGCCGTGGCCGGGGGGCCGCCAGGCGTGGCCGGGGGGCCGCCAGGCGTGGCCGGGGGGCCGCCAGGCATGGCTGCGGAGCCACCAGCCATGGCCGGGGAGCCGCTAGGCGGGCCGATGAAGCGCAGGAGCCCGCGCACCGGCACTCTCGTCGCGCTTGGCCTGTGCATTGCGGTGATCGCGGCGCTTCTCGGCGGGCTGATCGGCGGATACGTAGGCTCGCGGCGGGCATTGGGTGCGGCGTCCGCCCAGGCCTACAACCCTGGGCGGACGCCTGCCGCTGTGACGAACCGTCCGCCCACGTCCATCGCCGGAATCGCCGCGAGGATCCTGCCCAGTGTGGTGATGATCAAGGTGAACGGCGGGACGGGAACGGGCTCTGGGTTCATCATCGATGGTGGCTACATCATCACCAACAACCACGTAATAACCCTGGACGGCCAGGTCAGTAACGCGAAACTTCAGGTTGTCTTCAACAGTGGCCAGACCGCGCCCGCCAAGCTGATCGGCACGGACCCCTACTCGGACATCGCGGTGATCCGGCCGGCAGGGTATCTCGAACTTGTTCCCGCTGCGGCTGGGCAACTCGGACAGCGTGGTAGTCGGGGACCCGGTGATCGCGGTCGGCTCACCGCTCGGGCTTGCGGGTACGGTTACCAGCGGTATCGTGAGCGCGCTCAACCGCCCAGTCCAGGCGGGCGACCAGACGGGCAGCACATCGGAGGCCTACATCGACTCAATCCAGACCGACGCGCCGATCAACCCGGGAAACTCGGGCGGCCCGCTCGTGAACGCGCAGGGGCAGGTGGTGGGCGTGAACTCAGCCATAGCCACGCTCGGCACCGGTTCGGTTGACGGCGGCGGGCAGAGCGGCAGCATCGGCCTTGGTTTCGCGATCCCGATCAACCAGGTCCGCCGGGTGGCTCAGGAACTCGTCCAGACGGGTAAGGCGGTCCACCCGGTTATCGGCGCGAGTCATCGACATGTCCTATGCGGGGATCGGCGCGAGGATCGCGACGTCGAGCACCGGGGGACAGCCGCCCATCATACCAAGGCGGGCCAAGCGCCAAGGCGGGTCTGCGGCCTGGAGACGTGATCGTGGCCTTTGATGGCAAGCCGGTTACCAGCGCCGATGAGCTGATCGTTGACATCCGCAGCCGCCAGCCGGGTGACAAGGTGCAGATAACATTCACCCGCGGCGGGGCGCGGCGGACGGTCACCGCTCACCCTCGGGTCCGCCAGTTCCTCGTGAATCCCAGCTGCGAGCCCAGGCCGGCCCCAGCTGCGCAGGCCGCTGCGCGGTGCCCGATCTGGCGATGGACGGTTTACATTAGAGAGGTCGCTCGGGCACTTGCCCGGCGTGTGCCGTCGCCTTGGTGGGGATCTGCGTGTTCGACCTGTCCATCGGCAAGCTCCTGGTGCTAGGCGTGATCGCCCTCGTCCTCTTCGGGCCGGACCAGCTGCCGAGGATGGCCGCGCAGGCGGGCCGGGCCCTGCGGGACCTTCGCCGGATGGCTGACGGTGCGACGAAGGATCTCCGGGAAGGGCTTGGCCCTGAGTTCTCCGAGTTCGACATCGCCGATCTCAACCCGAAGAATTTCGTGCGCAAGCATCTCTTCGATGACCTAGACGACCTCAACGAGCCCCCGTCGGTTCACTACGCGGCGGACGTGGCCGGCAACGGTGCCGCCGGGGGGCGGTCGCTCCCGGCCGGCGAGCGACCGCCCTATGACCGCGAAGCGACGTGATCCTTCAGCTCCGCTTGCTGCGCCGCCTTCACCAGCCTTATCGTCGGAGGTAGCGGATCAACGACCCCCACCGCAGTCCACAGGGAGGCCAACGAGTCCACAGGGAGGCCAACGAGTCCACAGGGGGCGGTCATGGTACATCTGTACAGCGCTTAGTGCTGGTCCGGGCGGGACCCACCGGAACCCCGTAGGCCCCGGCGAGGGTCACACCGGTGTAAGGCCGAGCTGGCGGCCGACCAGTCCGCTGCCCCTTTGCATTAGCTCGTTCGCGATCCCGTGCAGTGTCGCCGCGGCCGCCGACGCCGGATCGCTGAGGACGAGCGGGACGCCGGCATCGCCGCCCTCTCGCAGCCGGACGTCGATAGGTACCTGCCCGAGCAGCGGAACCCGGGTCCCGGTGATCCGGGTCAGGGCGCTGGCCACCGCCTCACCGCCACCGGTGCCGAACACGTCCACCCGCTCACCGCAGTGCGGGCAGGGCAGGTAGGACATGTTCTCGACCACCCCGGCGATGCGTTGGTGGGTCTGCATCGAGATCGCCCCGGCGCGTTCGGCGACCTCCGCCGCGGCGATCTGCGGGGTGGTGACGAGGAGCAGTTCGGCCGTCGGCAGCAACTGGGCGACGGAGATCGCGATGTCGCCAGTGCCCGGGGGCAGGTCCATCAGGAGCACGTCAAGGTCGCCCCAGTAGACGTCGGCGAGGAACTGCTGGAGGGCCCGGTGTAGCATCGGCCCGCGCCATACCACCGGCGTGTTGCCCTCGGTGAACATGCCGATCGAGATGACCTTAACGTCGTGCGCGGTAGGTGGCATGATCATTTGCTCGACCTGAATAGGCCGGGTGGTGACACCGAGCATCCGCGGCACCGAGTGGCCGTAGATGTCGGCATCCACCACCCCGACGTTGCGGCCGCCTGCGGCGAGCGCGGCTGCCAGGTTCACTGTCACAGATGACTTGCCGACGCCGCCCTTGCCGCTCGCCACCGCGAATAGGCGGGTCAGCGAGGAGGGTTTCGCAAATGGGATCTCCCGTTCCGGCTGGCCGCCACGCAACTGGTCTTGCAACCCGCGGCGCTGCTGATCGCTCATCACGTCCAGCCCGACTTGCACATTGGATACCCCGGGCACGCTGCTCACCGCGTCGGTGACATCCCTGGTGATTTTTTCCTTCATCGGGCAGCCCGCGACCGTGAGCCAGACTTCGACCCGGACGGAGCCCTCGGGTGCGATGGCGACGTCCTTGACCATGCCGAGCTCGGTAATGGGGCGGCGTATGTCAGGATCGAGTACCCGGCTGAGAGCCTGAGTCACTCGCTCGACGGTGGGCGCAGTCATGCTTTCATGCTACGGCCCGCATGCGCGTTTCTCGCGGTCCGAACAGCCCCGTCCTTGTCCCCGCCGCCTCGCCCGTGCGCCAGTTTCGCTATTCGCCCGTTCCGCCGCGCGCCGGTGCCGCCGCGCGCTCATCCCATGATCGCAGTTATTTTCGAAGCATATGCCGAAACGTTACCGCGATCACGAATTCGCGGGCCGAACGGCCCACGAAGGGCCTGGTCGGGGTTGCGAGCGGCATGATCGGGCCGGGCAGGTGACTGCTGTGGCTGCGGGCAAAGGGCCCGATGGGCCGGCGGGGGCCGAAGGGACCGGTCTCGTAGAAGGGAACGTGGCTGGTGAGACCGGTGCGGCTGATGGAAACCAGCGCAAGTCGGTCGACCCTCGCTGCCCCCGAGTCGCGGAGCCGCTAATAGCATGGCCTGGTGGATGTGGTTGCCGACGTGATCTCGCCCGAGGAGTTCGCCGTCTGGCGGAGTTTGCAGCGAGTCCAAGTCACGATCATGCGCCGGATCGAGGCCGAACTGCTTGAGCGACACGACCTCCCACTGGCGTCTTTCGAGGTATTGCAGCAGCTCGGGCAAGCACCGCGGCAGCGGCTGCGCATGAATGATCTAGCTGACCGTGTGCTGCTTTCACGCAGTGGCCTCACCCGACTGGTGGACCGGCTGGAACGGGAGGGCCTGGTCGAAAGACACGCGTGCGCCAGTGACGCGCGTGGCCTGTTCGCCGTGCTCACCGGATCGGGGCGCCGCCGCCTCGAGGGCTCTGTGCCGACCTATCACCGATGCATCCGCGAATGCTTCCTCGATCGCATCGGCGCGGGCGAGCTGAAGCTGGTCGCGGCCACCGCGTCGAAGCTCGCTGGAGACCTGGCCTGACGTGGTGCCAGCAGGACGCGGGTGGCTTGGGTGGCTGGGAGAGCGTGGTGGCGGCCCGAAGCCGGTGGCTGGGAAGCGCGGCGGCGTCTTGAACGAGAATCGTCTGCCAGCACGGTCGGCCCGGCTGTTAAGGATGTGCTTGGGCTTTCACTTCCCAGGCTCCCCCGTCGCTGGGTTGAGGATGAGCGGCCGGGGGTCCGGGCGGCGGAAGCTGAGCATGCTGTCGAGCGAGCCGGCCAGTGTGTCGAACGAGCCGTCGCCGATCCGGTGGCCGCCCAGCCAGTTGTCCTCGATGAAACGGACGATCGAGGTCTGGTCGGTGATGGTTTTGTCGATGTAGTCGACCTTCGCGTAGGGCGAGATCACCAGCATCGGCAGCCGTGCTCCATAGCCGCAGCGGTCCTGGTAGCCGCCGAGGGAGGTGCCGTTCCCGCAGGCGCCGGGTCCATTCAGCGCGTCGGTCGCCGGGTCGGCCGAGGAGTCGATGATCGGCGGCATGACGTGGTCGTACCAGCCGTCCGAGTCGTCATAGTTGATCACGATCGCCGTGTCCCGCCAGTATGGGGAGCGCTGGATCGAGTTGATCGTGCTCACGAGGAAGTTCTGCTCGTCGATCGGGTCGGAGTACCCGGCATGCCCATCCTGATACGCGGCGGCCTTGAGGAAGCTGACGGCGGGTAGGTTGCCGCTGTCCAGCGCCTTGCCGAACCATGACAGGTCGTACTGGTGGTTGGCCCGCCCATTGTGGCCGATCTCCGCCACGTTCCGCGGAGCCACGTGGTGGGGATTGGCGGTGGAGGCGTAGTACTCGAACGGCTCGTGGTGCGGGACGTAGTCCGCGACGGTCTCACCGCCGATGTTTACGTGCGTGGCGCCGCAGACTCCCGTGCCGCTGGCCGTCGTCCTGGTCGGCGCGAAACCGCCCTCGAACCAGCCCCAAGTGATGGCGTCAGCGTTCAGCCGGTCGCCGATGTTGGTGCCGGTCATCTTCAGCGTCGGGCCTGCGTGGTTGGAGCAGTCGTCAAGATACGGGTCCTGGTCGCTATACACGGTGCCGACCTCGTGCGCGTCGGGGGTGCCGATAACGCCGGGATCGGATACCGCCTGGCCCGACGCGTTAAGGCCGACAGCGCCGTGAGTCTGTCCGGATACCAAGTTGACCGCACCGGGCGTGGACGGGCCGAACTCGGAGTCGTAGGAATTGTCGCTCATCGAGAACCGCTGCGCGTAGTTCCAGAGCCCGGTGACGGTGTTGCCGTCGTAGTAGTCCATGACGAGGCCTGGCGGGTGGGCAACTGGAGCGGTGCACTCGCTGTTGCCGGTGTACTGGACGAACTTGTCCATCAGCCCGCCGTCGAAGGCCTTCTGCTCGGCGGTGTAGGCGTGGTCCTGGTCGCAGGTGAGTGCCTGGGAAGGGCTGAGCCGCCGCGGGTTGTACTCGTTCGGGTTGTGCGTCAGCAGCGCCGTGTTCAGGCCGTTCACTCTCGGCGTGCCCGGTTTGGTGCGGAATGGCTGGCCGTCGGTGTTGGCTGCGTTGGGGTAGGTGCCGAAGTAATGGTCGAAGCTGACGTTCTCCTGAAAAATCACGACGATATGCCGGATGGGCGTCGCTGTACCCGACCCGGTCAGCTGGTGGCTGATCGGCGATGCCGGTGCGATGAGTCCGCACGCGGCGCTGACCCCGATGGCGAGGCTGCCTGCCATCGTGATTGCGAGCATGCCCTTGAAGGACTGGCGCATCCATGGCCTCCCCGGTTAATGCCACGCCGATAATGGTCCGGTCAGGATCCGTGCAAGTGAACAGCGCGGTACTTGCCGGGAAATTCGAGTGCAACTCTGCTTACGCGCGTCAACAAACCGGGCCGGCGCTCTCGTCTCGGGCCAGTCTGGCTGGCGAGGCCCGGTTAATGGTGCGCTTGTGCCTGGGGGAGGGCTAGAGTACGTCCCCCGGGTCGGCTCGCGTCGCATACTCCTCCCGGGCCAGCGCCGCCTCGTCGGTCACAGCATCGACGGGAGTCAGCCTGAACACGGCGGCCCCTGCGGCCCATCGCTCCGGCAGGCTGGCTAACGGTTCGGTCCCGCCGCGCCGCCGCGCGGCGAGCAGGTCGGCCACCGCGGCCCATTCGCCGCTGTCAGGTGCGACCCGGCCGACATCGGCGGTCCAGATGATCAGCCGGCCACGCGAGTCCTTGCTCGGCACCGTCACGGTCACCTGCCGAGCATCGCCGAGGCCGGGCAGCGACTGTTCCCTGTCCCCTGTCACCACGTACGCAGCCCCGCGTCGGCCACGGGCTGGATCGTCGCCGCGCCGCGTCGGCGGTGCGTTCGTGGCGTGCCAGATATGCCAGGCCGGCCTGGGCGGCCCTGCACCCTGCACCGCGATCCAGATGACGCCCGATTTCCTGGTCGCCTCTTCGACGAGCGCCGCCTGGAATTGATCCACCCCACCAGGTTGCCAGGACACGGGCATAATTGGCCCATCGCGCGCTTAATTCGTTCGCAAAGGTGTTGCCTGGCAGTTCCCGGCAGCAGTCCGGGCCTCATTGACAGGGCGCAGGATCCACCAGCCGACCAGGTCTTCTTCGGCCTGAAGGCCGCGCCAGGCCGCGCAGTGCAAGGCGCCGGATGCGGCGCCGCGCCCGCCGGGCCAGTCCCGGTCACCATCGACCAGCTACTCGCCGTTGCTGGCGGTCGTGTCGGTGCCGGCGTCCCGCTGGCCGGGCTGGCCCGGAAGGATGCGCCACGCGGTGAGCGCCTCGGTGAGACCTGGGGTCAGCGGCAGCGCGACGAGCCCGGCCGGGCTGACCCAGCGAACGTCCGCGGCATCGTCGCCGGCGGCGAGTTCCCCGCCCGTGGCGGCGGCTTGGTAGTCGCGGATGTCAAACACCGTCCCGCCTGGCCCCGGCCGCTCGACGGTCCCGAGCAACACCCCGGGCACGATCGCTAGCCCGGTCTCCTCGCCGATCTCACGGATGACGGCGGCATGGTCGCTCTCCCCAGTCTCGACCCGGCCGCCCGGCAGTGACCACAGACCTTCGCCGGGCGGGTGGCCGCGGCGGATCAGCAGCAGCCTTCCTCGCGCGTCCCTGATCACCGCGCCGACACACCGGATACGTTGTGCGCCCACCACGGCAGCATCATCGCGGCTTCCCCCCGGAAGCCTCAAACGCCCGGCGGGTGCCGGCCGGCCACCCCCAGATCAGTCGCGCCAGCCAGATCATGCGCGCACTCGCAGCGGCCGGCGGGGAACCGGTCGGTGCGCTCATCGGGGTCATCGGTCTAGCCAAGATTCGCCCCTCGGGCCCCCGGCTGCTTGCCCCTCGACCGCTTCGGTCCGCCACCACCGCGGCGCTTCCTCTCCGGTAGCGGGGTCTTGCCCGGATCATCGTCCCTGGCCGGAGGACTGGACCAGTTCCCCGAGTTGGGGGATAGGCAGATGCTCCAGCCTGGCCAGCTTGCCCGCCAGCGTCTCGTTGGCCCCGACCAGGTCGGCGATCTGGGTTGCCATCGCGGTGATCTGCCCATCCAGACTGGCCCGGCCTGCCGGGCGATGCGCGCATCCCGCTCGACCACCAGCGCGATCAGCTGATCACGAGACAACCCCTCCACCGCGGGTACCCCGTGATCGCAGCGCATCCCAGCCAGTTAGCCACCATCGACACGCCGACGTCACAGAAACCACGTCACAGATACCACATCACAGAAACCACTCCAGAAAACAGCGGTCGCACGGTCGCAGGCCCGCTACCCCGGCCCGCCTCCCGATGCGCTCAGCACAGGGGCTGAATGTTTACGTGACAACCGCTGATCATCGCTGCCGTAAATCGCAAACGCCGAGGCCGTCAACGGCTCGCCCGGGCCGCATGCGCCGAGGTCGACGCGGAGCTCTGGTTCCCGCCATCAGGCCTAAACGGCGCGGCCGCCAAACGAATCTGCGGGTTATGTGAGGTGCGCGAGCAATGCGGTTGTGGTTTTTGCCTCGTCTGCGACCTTGATCATGTATTGGACCATGGCTAGCTCACCGGCTTCGGTTGCGTCCGGCTCATCGCTGCTACCCAAAATTGTCAGATCACTGGCGATGATGCAGTCAACGTATGGAGAAGCTAATCTCGCGCGAATTTGCGCAGATTTGCCGTGGTTGTCGAAATCGTGACCGTGCCCAGGATGGGTGGCCATCTCAGATTATAATTTGTAGTTTTTAAGTTACCGAAAGTGTCCAACTGGGAATGGGCGTACCGACGCCTTCCGCAGCCGGGGGGAACCGGAGGTGTGATCACGATGTGTCGGATATGGATGCGCGGGCTGGGGCAAATGTTTGCCATTGTGATGCTGGGCGGCGCGGCCATGCTCATCACCGGCGTCGGCGGGGCACTGGCGGCCGGTGGTTACGGTCCTCCGGCGCCGGTGCCGCCAAAGGTTCCGGGTGGCTACCACTGCGCGGTGACGAGTCAGATGATCACTCCGGCCGGCGGATCCGTCGGGCCGGTCACCATCGACGGGGCCTCCGTCACGGTCATCGCGCCCGCAGGAGCCTTCCCGGTCCCCGTGCAGATCACGCTGTGCGCGCCGGAGCTGTGGGCCGGGGGCAATGCAGGCTTCCGCAACTTCAAGGTCGTGGCCGGGGTGGACATCCAGGTTCAGGAGAACGGTTCGACGTACCCAGGAACCTTCCTCAAGCCGCTCACCCTCGACGTGTCGTCGTCGTCGATCACCGCATCGAGCATCGTCGTGGTGTGGAACGGTACCGCCTTCGTGACCGTGCCGGGCACCACGGCCCGCTCGGGCGAGGTAACGGCCAGCTTCGACACCGACCCGGACTTCGCTGTCCTGACGCCAGTCAGCCCGGCAACGACCGCGATTCCAGGGGCCACCAGCGCCCCCACGGGCAAGCCGCTCCTGGGCGAGGGGATCCTCGCTTGGGTGCTCCTGCTGCTCGGGGCTAGCGGGCTCGCCTTTTCCGGCCGTCGGCGTGCGAACGACTGAGCGGCTGGGCGCATCCAGGGCATGACCGCCTACGGTTCCCGGGCCGTGCCGGCTGGCTGGTGACACCGGGTGACCGCTTACCTGAAGAACGACCTCGAGGAGAGGAGCCATGGCCAGATTGACGGGGCGCCGCGCGGCGGCCGCAATAACGCTCGCCTCGGCCGCCATCGCCACGGCAGCGTGCAGCGCGGGCGGGGCAATGGCGAACTCGCCGGGTTCGACCACGGACATGTCGGCCAGGGTCAGGCCCGAGCACATCGTGGAAGCGCCCAAGAGCATCGTGGCCGCGGCCGTGCCGCAGCCGAGCGGGACCCTGTGGACGCTCGCGGGCAGCACGGTGAGCCGGGGCCTGTTCGAGCTGGATCCCACCAGCGGGCAGGTGTTTGGCAGCGTCTCAGTGAACAACGCCGCGCGGTCCGTAGCGCAGGCTGCGACGGGGGTGATCGGCCTCGCGCTCGGGACGGATTCAACGGGGGCGCTGGAGTTGCTGGACGGCCGCACCGCGAAGGTCATCCGGACCGTACCGCTCTCTGCGCCCGCCCGGGACGCGGCGGTCGGAAGTGACGGCACCACGTTCTACGTGCTGACCGGCTGGGGGTCCGCCTCCAGCGTGGCGGTCGTGGACTCCCAGGACGGCCGGGTGCGCGGCACGGTCCCAGTGCCGCTTGACGCCGTGTCTATTGCGCCCGACGTCCAGCAGACCGCGCTCTATGTGTTGCAACGGGACGGGCGCGTCAGCCGGATCTCCATCGCCGACGGCAAGATCGTGGCGACCTTCGTGGTCGGCGACTCTGGCCAATCGCTCGCCCTGAGCCCGGACGGCACCACACTGTACGCGCTGAAGGACACGGATGCCGCGGCCAATGTCGCCGTTGTGGATGTCGCCACAGAGAGCGTGCGGCGTGTCCTGCCGGCGCCGAGCAACTGTATCGAGGTGCTTGTCTCCGCCAGTGGGAGCCAGCTCTACGAGGTGGTAGGGACAGCGGGCTATGGGAATATCCAGACATTCGCGGCCTAGCGCCGTCCGGGCCGCGACGCGATGAGGCTCACCGCGGGGCGGCACCAGTTCGCGACCGGCAGGATGCCCGGTGCTGTAGCGCTGCTCCGCGCCCGGCCAGCTGCCGACCCTGAGATGGCCGCTCCTAGTGGCAGGCAGCACACCCCCGCCACACCGGGAGCCACCGGCGGTGATGACACGACCTTGACCGTGCGGGTGCTGCGGACGCTGGCAGGTGTCTTCGTCATCGTCTGGTCGTTCCGGCTGTCCGGATACCTCACCTTCCGCCCGTCACTGGCAGTGCCAGTCGTGGTGCTCGGGCTTGGCGGGCTGCTTATCACCGTCGCGGCATGGCTTCCCGATTCCGTGCTGGGCAGCCGGCGCCAGCACCAGATCGGCTGGGCCGCGCTATTGGCCGTCCTGTTCGCGCTGGCCCTGTGGAGCTATTTCCAGATCTTCGTCGCCCCCGACTACGGCACCGACGAGATTGCCTTCGACCAGTACGCCGCGCAGCTGGCCCTGCACGGCATCAATCCCTACCTGCGGTCCATGGCACCGGCCTTCCCCCTGTTCCACGTCTCGCCGAACGGCTACACCTTCCAGCTGAACGGAAACCCCGTCACCACGCTGTCATATCCAGCGCTGTCATTTGAGGCCTACCTGCCCCTGCTGACGCTGGGGCTCACGACCCAGGCGGCCGTCTGGATCGACGTCGCCGCCTGGGCGCTCGGCGCCGTGATCCTCTACGCGGTCCTGCCGAGAAGCCTGGCGCCCCTGGCGACGGTGGTGGCCAGCGTAGACATCTATATCGGCTACGCGGTCGGCGGGGTTACCGACTCCCTATTCGTGCCGCTGCTCATAGGCGCTGCGGTGGGCTGGGACCGATTCGCCTCCACCCGGGGCCCAGCCGCCTGGCGGGGACCCGTCCTGATGGGGCTCGCCATGGCGGTCAAGCAGACTCCCTGGCTTGTGGCCCCGTTCGTCATTGCGGGCATCGCGCTGGAGTCCCGGCGGGCGGGCGGCTGGGGTCGAGCGGTCCGTGACGGCCTGCGGTATGCGGGCATCGCGGTGGTGGCCTTTCTCGCACCGAACCTCCCGTACCTGATCGGCGCGCCCCACGCGTGGCTGCACGGGGTCCTCACACCGCTGTCCTCTCATGCTGTGCCAGCCGGCCAGGGCCTGATCAGCCTCAGCCTCTCGCTCGGGTTGGGCGGCGGGTCGCTGCTTGCCTACAACGTTGCCGCGGTTGTCGTCCTCGCAGCCGTTCTCGCCTGCTACGTAGCCACCTACCCGGCGCTGAAGCCCGCGGCGTTCCTCCTCCCGTCGGTCGTTCTCTTCTTCGCGACCCGCTCGTTCGGCAGCTACCTGGTGATGCTGATTCCCGCCGCGATCGCGGCCGCGGCCACCACGCGGCGGCCGTCCGGCGCCGCCTGGCGGCATTGGAAGCTGGTAGCACTGACCGGCACCGCGGTCAGCGCGATTGCGGCCGCCGCCGCCGTCACCGCCGCGAGCCCACTTGCCATGTCGATCCAGTCGGTGCGGACGACCGGCCAGCTCGCCACGGTGGACCAGCTCACCCTTGCCGTCAACAACAGGACGGGCGCGCATGTGCGGCCCGCCTTCACCATCGAGGACGGCACGGCCCTGACGGCCTTCTGGCACGTCCAGCAGGGCCCCGCCGTACTCCGCCCGCATCAGCGAGCCAGCTACACGATCGTGGCGCCCAGCTACTTCGCCATGCCCTCGATCGGCAACGGCTTCCAGGTCCTCGCCTTCCTACAGAGCCCGGCATCGGTCAGCAGGACCAGCGCCTACCTGGCGAGTGCGTGGCGGGTGATCCTCCAGCCGGATGCGATCGACCGTCCCGTCGCGGTCGGCCAGGAGATTACGGTGCAGGCCGAGATCGTGAACCGGCTGGATCAGCCGGTGCGGTACGCGAACGTACCTGTCTACCTCGGCCAGGTCATCTACGCGCAGCGCGGCCTTCAGTACAGCCAGGCATTCATCAACCAGGGGCTGGGCGGCCAGACCCCGGTCGAGGCGCTCACTAATGCGGCAGGCGTGGCCACCTTCACGATCCATTCCCCGGTGGCCGGCCGCGACCCCGTCTATTTCGAGGCCAATCTTGTGAACCCGGCGTCGTTTTACCCCTACGGCTATTCGCCGATCCTCGCGGTGAGGTTCGGCTCGTGAGCGAGGTCACCGCCGCCGCGACGGCGCAAGGCGTACCCGGCGCACCGCCAAAACCGCTCGCAGCACCGCTACTGCGGGTGCGGCGGATCGGCTATGTCGCTCTGGGCCTGCAGCTAGCGGTGTTTCTGGTCTGGAGCACGATCCTTTACCGCCGTTTCGCGCTGACCGCCGACTTTTCGATCTACCACCAAGCCTGGTACCTGATCGCGCATGGCCACCTCAACCCTTACGACACGGTGCAGGGATTCCCATTCTGGCAGAGTCACAGCGAGTTCCTGGTGTGGCCGCTAGCGCCGCTGTACTGGGTGTGGCCGCACGATGTGCTCCTGTTCTACGTGATGGACGTCGGGGTCGCAGGGGCCGAAGTGGTGGTGTTCACCTGGCTGTGCGAGATTGCGCAGCGGTCCCGCCTGGGCAAGGCCGCGGCCTGGCTCGCCGGGGTCGGTCTCGTGCTCCTCGTCGCCAACCCGTGGATGTGGTGGGCAGTCTCGTTCGGCTACCACCTCGAGGCGCTGGCCGTCCTGTTTGCCGCATTGTTGGCACGGGATCTCGCCAACGGCCGCCGCCGGACATGGGCATGGGTCGCCCCCCTGCTCGCGTGCGGCGACGTGGCCGGCATCTACCTCGCCGGGCTGGGACTTGGGGGCGTGCTAGCCGGACGAAGTTCGCGGTTGCGCGGAGCGGTCCTGGCGCTTCTCGGCGCCGGTGCCGTGCTCCTCATCTCACTTGTCCACGGAAACCTGAGCTCGCTCGAAGCATACAACCAGCTCGCCGCTGCCGGACCCGTGGGCTCACCGCTCGGCCTGACCACGCTGATCAAAAGCATCGTCAGCCATCCGCTCGCGGTGCTGAGCACCCTGTGGGCGAAGCGTGTAGATCTCCTGGCCAACCTTGCACCGGCCGGGCTGCTGGGTTTCGCTTTCCCGCTGGTATTCCCCCTCGCGCTCGCGGTTCTGCTCGTAGACACTTTGGCTCCCGGAGTGAACTTCGCCGAACCTTTGTTCCAGAGCCTGCCGATTTACGTCCTCCTGCCGGCCGGAACCGTGGCCGTGCTCGGCTGGCTCGCCCGGCGCCATCGCCGGGCAGCGCTCCTGCTGGCCGGCCTCGTGGCCGCGCAAGCGCTCGGCTGGGCGGCGGTGTGGGGGCCGCAGACAGTGAGCCAGTGGCTGCGGGTGCACGGCGCCACCGCGGCAACGCTGTCGGGCCTCGAGGCCCGCATCCCGGCCACGGCCGAGGTAATCGCCTCCCAGGGAGTGGCCGGCCGCTTCTCCGGCCGGGCTGACGCACCGGTGCTGATCCAGCCAGGGACACTCCCGGTCGCCAACGGCGAGGACTGGTTCGTGATCACTCCGTGGGCGAGCATCGAGACCCAGAGCACGGCCAGCGCGATGGCCTTTATCGGAGAACTGGCCGGCCCTTTGCACGCTACCCTCGTCACGCACGCTGGTGGGGTGTGGGCGTTCCGCTGGCGCCCGCCACCGGGAGTGCACACGATCACCGTGCCCGGCGAGTCGGTACCCCTCCCGGCTTGGGCCGCGCCGACGTCGTCCGGTGCGGTTGGCCGGCCTGTCACGACAGGGGCGGCAGGCAGCTGGTACGTGACATCGGCCGGCGGCGAAGGCTACGTCACTGACGGGCTCACCTGGCAGGAGCCGCCCGGCCGATACCGGGCACTCGTGACCTTGTCCGCGACTGGGCCCGTCAACGTCGAGGTCTGGAACGACGTCGGCCACACGCTGCTGGGTCGGCGAACCATTCCCCCGACGACCGGCATCGAGTCGATCGCCCTGGCGGTGGACGCTACCACCGCCAACCGTGCCAGCTCCTACTCAGGATGGGGACCGTTCCGGGCGGATTTCGTTGAGCCGCCCCCGGGTGAGCGCCTGGAGGTCCGGGTGTGGTCCCCCGGAAGCGGGACGGTGAACGTCTACAGCGCGGAACTTGCCAGGGCGGGTGGCACGCGCCGCCACCTGACAACCGGGTCATGAGCTGGACGGGGGGACCAATGGGAAACTGGAGCACTGGCATTCGCCGCACTAACAGTGCCGGTATGCGCGGTGACGCCGCGCCACCTGATACGGCACTGCGCGCGCCGTTCGGACGGATAACAATGGAGAGTGCCACCAGGGAACAGGTAACGCCGCCGGTCAGGTCTGCGGCTCCGGGCCGCCCGCTGGTAGCGGCGCTGCTTGCGGCGACTAGGCCACGTCAGTGGATCAAGAACCTGCTGGTATTCGCCGCGCCGATGGCGGCGGGGGTGCTGTCACGCCCGGTGGATATGGGCCGAACGGGAGCGGCCGCGGTTATCCTCGTGGTCGCCTCAGCGGGCGTCTACCTGATCAATGACGTGATGGATGCCCCGGCCGATCGCCTCCACCCTGTCAAGCACCTACGCCCGGTGGCATCCGGGGAACTGCCCGCGACGGTTGCCGCCACGGCAGGAAGCGCGGCGCTGACGCTGGCCCTTACGGCGTCCGCCGAGCTGGCTGGTGCGCCACTGGTGATCGTCACCGCCGCCTACATAACGATATCGGTGTCATACTCACTGTGGCTGAAGCGGCAGGCGGTGATCGATTTGGCCTGCGTGTCGTCGGGGTTCGTGCTCCGCGCGGTAGCGGGTGGCGTGGCCACGGGGGTGGCAGTGTCACCGTGGTTTATCCTCGTTACCTCGGCGGCCGCACTGCTGGTGGTAGCGGGCAAGCGCACCGCGGAGCAGGGCATGCTGTCGGCGGCGGCGCCTTTGCACCGCTCAGTGCTGGCCCGTTACCCGGCGGCGTTCCTGCTAGCGGTACGGATAATAGCGGGGTCGGTCGCCATCATCAGCTACGCGTTGTGGGCGTTCGGGCGCTCCGCTCACATTGGCACCCACTATGCCGATGAGGTCGTGTTCCAACTGTCGATTCTCCCATTCGTGATGGGGGTTCTGCTGGTGGAGCTGACGGTGGAAGACGGCGGTGGCATGGCGCCGGAGGAGATGGCGCTGAGCAACCGGACGCTGCAGGTGCTCGGACTGGCGTGCGTGACGCTGATCGCGGTGGGTGTGTACAGGTGATGGGTGGGTGTGTACAGGTGATGGGCGTGGGGGCTGACGGGAGACCCGGCGGCCTGCTCAGCTCACGGTGCAAAGCGCTGATTGTCAGGAGTGTGCGGGCCGCATCGTGAACCCGTTGACGAGCAGCTTGCCTCGTCCGTTGACGATCTCGGTCACCGCGAGGTCATAGGTTCCCGGTTGCGCGGAGGTGCCGGTGGTGACGACGGCGGTCAGCGTCGCGCCCAGAATGCGGTCACCTTGGACGCGCAGCGTGATGTCGAGATGGCTGTCATAACCGGTAATCTCTCCGCTCCACAGACCTGCTGCGGCGGACACTGGCACCGATGGGGCAAGATCTGCCCACCAGGTCCGCTGGTCCTGGCCAGCACTGCGGATCACCCCAAAATACGCGGCCAGCGCCGCGGCCTCGCCCTTAAGCGGCCCATTGGTCTGGCGCCAAATCGACGAGGGTGACCCGGTGAAGCGGAGGACCCCCACCGGGCCGACGTTGTGGCCGAGGTCGAGTCCCTGCGCGGCGAGTCCCTTGACGGCGGGCAGGGTGAGCGGGGGCGAACCAGGCCGCAGGCGCGGCGACGAGTAGGTCGGTGAGGTGGTGGCGAGGGTCGCATAGACGAGATACCGGCCACTGGTCGGATACAGGGCATCGAGCGGATAGCAGGTATCCAAGACGATGCTCGGGACGACCGAGTTGTAGACGGCGGAGCCGGCCGCGACGATCCGGTGCGAGGTGACCCGGTAACTATAGGTACGGCAGGGGGTGACGTACCGGATCTCGTCCTCGCGGGTGAGATGGTCGATGCGGGAGAACCAGGTCACGTTATGAGCGGAGAAGACGGCGGTGCCGAGGTCTCCGGGCCATGGGCTCGCCGGAACGTGACCCACGGCGTCGTTCAGCACTGAATCGCTGGTGCCCTCCTCCACGGGGGCCACTAGACCGAGCGCGGGGGCCACGAGCAGACCTAGCGGGCCCGTGCCATCCGCCGCGGTGCCGGCAGCAGGGTGCCGGTGGGCCAGGCTGGCGGCACTGCCGCCGCCCGCGCGGCCGACCCGGCCCTGGCAGGCTGCCCGGTTAGCCATAGCGATCGCGCCGTGCACGTGACGGATGACAGCAGCACCGTGTACGGACGAGGTATGAAGGAACCATCCGATCTGAGCCGCGATGGCGATGGCCGCAGCGGTACACGCGATGCTCGCCACGAGGATGACCGGTCGCACCCGGCCCAACAACCTGATCTTCACCTAGACCCGCCTGCCCCGAACCCGGATCCGTTCATCCCCCTGGTTTCCCCTGGCATCCGATCCATTCCCCCGTGCCCTTTCCTCAACGCGGGGGTGAGCAGGCAATACAGTGCGGACGGCGTCGCAGGGGCGGAACGTTTGGCGGCGAGGTGGCCTCATCCTCAGCCAGGGCGTGCTGGCCATCGGCTGGCACGCCCACGACCTCCGGGGGACGCTGAGATATGCTGCGGTCGCGGGTACACGACGTATCCGGCGTGTCGGCGCCCAGCGGGACGCTTCGTCGATCATCTCGTCGCCAAGCATGACCGCCCGCGCTGTTGCACGTTCGTGGGGTAGTGAGCGTCGAGAATCATCTCGACCCGCTCGCCTCTTTCTTGTCGGCGGTATCTGCGGTGCCGAGTTTTAACCAGCCGAATACGCGCAGCGCGTAGCCCGGATACTGGGCCATCGCCCATGCGACCGGCGCGAGAACTATAACTGCCATCACAAGAGAACCGCGGCTCGTCCGCCACAGGGCAGCGCTGACACCTATGCTGGCGCGGGTGGCGGCTTCCGATGCGTGCAGGAAAGGTACCGCCACCGAGACCAGCGCATACATGGCCCCGCCCAGGATGCTGAGAAAGACATATCCTGCGGCATTGTTGGTAGCCTCACCCACGAGCGCGGCCGCGGCCGACGCGACACTGATCGCAACGTAAGGCACCATGAGCCGGAGCGGCAGCCGCTCCAAGCCACCGGCCTCTTTTGGCGTTACCTTGAACGTGACCGGCCGGGGCCGGAGGCGCTGCTTAGCCGCCGCCCAGATCCCCCCCGCCATGTAGGGCCACCGGGTGAGGGTGTACAGCCAGTTCTCCCAGCTTAGAATTGGTGCATTCTGCGGCCGTAGCAAGCCACGGCGCCGGAGCAGAAGGGTGATCAGCACGAGCCAGATCGAGATCGACCACCAGTGCAGCAGGAACGCTATGTAGTTGACGTTGATCCACGGCCGCCCAGTCACCGCCGCGATGGGTGCGAGGGTAAGCCCAACGAGAGTAGTGGTGACGAGCAGCACGTAATACAACAATGCGTAGAGGAAGCGGATCCGCAGCCGCCAGGGAAGCCGGGAGAGATTGCGCGGCACCAGCCCCAGCAGGACGGTGGTCAGGCTGCGCGACCATTGGAACTCCTGGACCAGCATCGCTGCGAATGTGTTGGGCCCATCGCCGTGCGCCTCAGCATTGATGGCGAATGAACCGTGCCAGCCGGCCGAATTCAGCAGGAAGCTCGTGGAGAAGTCCTCGGCAAGTTCCGGGCCGATGCCACCTATGTCCCGCAGCGCATGCGTTCGGACAGCGTAGTGGGAACCTATGCAGGCCGGCCCCCAGCCAGCACTGTGACCTAGCTGGAGCGGCCCGTGGAACGTCGCCTCCCGGTGCAGGCGGCCTCGCGCTGACCACGAACCGTCGGCGTTCGCGTCATTCACGCTGGGCGCCGCCACGTAGCCGACTGCAGGATCGGAGAACGGGCGCACGATTTCGGCCAGGTAGGTAGGCACGGGACGGTGATCGCAGTCAAGCTGGGCGACGACATCGTAGTTGCGGTACCCCCAGTGATCGTAGAAGTAGGCGAGGTTCCCCTCTTTGCAGCGGGTTCGCCGCGGCCACGCAGCCCGATGGTAAGTCTCCACACCGTGACGGGTGGCAATCACAACCCCATGCGCAGCGCACCACTCGAAGATCTCCGCGGACGGCTGCTCGTCGCACAACCACACGTCGTAAGGGATCGGGAAGTCCTGGGCCAGCATCGCGGAGAGGGTTGACCTGGCCACATCCCAGGGCTCGGACGGTGCCCGCGTCACGACAAAGGCGACCCGGAGCAAGGGTACGGAGACCGACGAGCTGACGTTTGGCAGCCTGTTGACGCTCAGGACGAAGAATACCGGGTAACACGTGACGTAGAGCAGCACTGCACTGTTGACCACGAGGCCCGCGACACCAACGCGGTGAACCGGTTGCAGCAACCACACCCAGAAGGCGGCTAGGCAGATCGCCCAGGCAATAGTGAGACCCGCGATGACGAGCCGGTCGAAGGTGCCCAGGATGGGGGTGAACGTGGTCTTGCGCAAGCGGCGCCGCACCGGGAGCGGGGCGAGCACGGGGCCGCTCGGAGTTATCTCCCAGACCTTCCCGGCCGATAGCCGGCGGACGTCCATTGCCACAGCGGCCAGCTTCCCGTCGAGGGCGCCCCGGGCCAACTGGCGGTGACGTCGGTGTCGGCTTGCGGTAGTCACTCGTTCTCCTCGGTTTATCAGGGAGGCGCGGTTTGCGTGCGTTTAGTACGCCGTGATTGTCATGGTGTGCTCAGTTGTGCGCGCGGCCGAGAGCGCGGACCGCCCAGCCAGCAGCCCGCCACATCTGCACGTCGAGCGCGTTGCGACCATCGAGAACCCGGGGGTGCCGTACGATCCCTGCCAGTACGGATGGGTCCAGTTCGCGGTAGTCGCGCCACTCGGTCAGGTGCAAGACCAGGTCCGCGTGCTCGCAGACCTTCTCCACGTCCGGCGCGTAGTCAAGCGTCGGGTACAGCGCGCGGGCGTTGTCCATCGCGGCAGGGTCGTGAACACGGACCTGGGCGCCCTGCAGCTGCAGGGCTGCGGCGACATTCAGTGCTGGCGAATCCCGGACGTCGTCGCTGTCGGGCTTGAACGCAGCGCCCAGGACCGCGATGTTGCGACCGAGGAACGTCCCACCGGCCAACTCCCGCGCCACGTCCACAGCGCGCTGCCGACGTCGCATGTTGATCTCATCGACATTGCGCAAGAAGCTCAGCGCCTCAGCGACGCCCAGCTCCCCGGCCCGAGCAATGAACGCCCGGATGTCCTTCGGCAGGCACCCACCACCGAACCCGACACCGGCCGACAGGAACCGGCGCCCAATCCGCGGGTCGTAACCGATCGCATCAGCCAGCGTCACCACATCCCCGGCCGCAGCGTCGCACACGTCGGCCATCGCGTTGATAAACGAGATCTTGGTGGCCTGGAAAGAGTTCGCGGCCACCTTGACCAACTCGGCGGTGGCTAGATCAGTGCTGATGTACGGGCTTCCCGCCTCTACCATCGGGGCGTATACGTTTCGCAGCAACGCATCGGCCCGCTCAGATGTCACACCGACCACCAGCCGGTCCGGTTTCAGCGTGTCCTGCACCGCAGTACCTTCGCTGAGGAACTCCGGGTTCCATGCCAGCTCGGCATCCACATCGCCAGTCACCTCGGCGATCCGATCAGCAAGTCGAGCGGCGGTCCCGACGGGAACAGTGGATTTGCCGACCACGAGCGCGCCATCCTGCAGGTGCGGCGCCAGCCCGTCGACCACGGCATCTACCTGGCTCAGGTCCGCTGCGTAGGAACCCGGCTGCTGCGGTGTACCAACGCACACGAAGTGCACTTCGCCGAACTCACCAGCCTCCGCCAGCGACGTGCTGAACCGCAGCGCACCCGAGTCAACGGTGCGCCGCAGCAGCTCTGGGAGTCCCGCCTCGAAGAACGGTGGCCTACCCTCCGACAACGCGGCCAGCCTCGCTGGATCGACGTCCACGCCGAGCACGTCGTGCCCGGACTCGGCCATGCAGGCCGCATGGACAGCACCCAGATATCCGGTGCCGATGACGGTGATACGCATGGGAAATCTCCTGGTAAGGTATGTCTGCCCTTCAGAGCTGACCCTTCAGAGCTGACCCTTCAGAGCTGACCCTTCAGAGCTGACCCTTCAGAGCTGACCCTTCAGAGCTGACGGAGCCGCGAGTCGAGCATCCGGACAGTTTCGAATGCTTCGGCGTGTTTGACGGTCCCCTGTCTTCCCCGAATGAGGGCAAGCGCCTTGACCTGCTCAGCGCTTACATATGACCTGTCCCTCTGGCTGTGGTGGATGCGCACCGAGCGGGCCTTCGCATCGACGTACTGGTCGATGTCCACATAAAACCGGGGCGTGAACTCGTCCGTCGCCGAGGGGCTTTCGTAGCCCAGAACCGCTGGGTGCGCTCTGGCGGCTCGAACGGTCGCCAGGTGCACCGCGTGATGATCTTGATGTCGATCGTGCGCCGAGTGCGTCAGGACGATGTCCGGATTGAGTCTCAGCAGCAGTGCTTCTATGGCGTCGATCATCGGTTTGCCGTACTCAGGCAGGACGCCGTCTGGAAAGTCCATGACAGTGACACCGGTAAGCCCGAGGAACTGCGACCCTGCGTTCGCCTCCGCGAATCTTGTCGGCTCGTCACTACCAGTGCTGCCATGAGTCATCACGAGAGCGTGAACTTCGTGTCCGCTATCAACGAACTTCGCCAGAGTCCCACCACACCCGAGTTCGATGTCGTCGGGGTGAGCACCGACTGCGAGGATGCGACGTGGCAACCGGGTCGGACTGACCGTAATGCGATTGGTCCCCGTCCAAATGGCCAGGCCGATCACGGCGGCAACATTGAGGGTTATGACGGGCAAGTAGTAGGCGGCAGACTGGTCGGCGCGACCAAACACGATAAGGCTGAGGTCGAGCGCGAGCAACGGAACAGAAACCGCTGTTACCGACTGGCGGAACTGGACTGGATGTCGCCACGAGCGGGCGATCCCCGACGTGGAAGGCAGCACCATCATGAGGAAAACTGCAAATGCGACAGCGAAAACCAACAACATGGCGATCAGCCTTTCAAAGAGATGCGGCGACCAGGCCGAGGAGACGGCTTTCCTTCACCCGACGCTCAGTGGTGTGCGCGGCCGAGAGCGCGGACCGCCCAGCCAGCAGCCCGCCACATCTGCACGTCGAGCGCGTTGCGACCATCGAGAACCCGGGGGTGCCGTACGATCCCTGCCAGTACGGATGGGTCCAGTTCGCGGTAGTCGCGCCACTCGGTCAGGTGCAAGACCAGGTCCGCGTGCTCGCAGACCTTCTCCACGTCCGGCGCGTAGTCAAGCGTCGGGTACAGCGCGCGGGCGTTGTCCATCGCGGCAGGGTCGTGAACACGGACCTGGGCGCCCTGCAGCTGCAGGGCTGCGGCGACATTCAGTGCTGGCGAATCCCGGACGTCGTCGCTGTCGGGCTTGAACGCAGCGCCCAGGACCGCGATGTTGCGACCGAGGAACGTCCCACCGGTCAACTCCCGCGCCACGTCCACAGCGCGCTGCCGACGTCGCATGTTGATCTCATCGACATTGCGCAAGAAGCTCAGCGCCTCAGCGACGCCCAGCTCCCCGGCCCGAGCAATGAACGCCCGGATGTCCTTCGGCAGGCACCCACCACCGAACCCGACACCGGCCGACAGGAACCGGCGCCCAATCCGCGGGTCGTAACCGATCGCATCAGCCAGCGTCACCACATCCCCGCCCGCAGCGTCGCACACGTCGGCCATCGCGTTGATAAACGAGATCTTGGTCGCGAGGAATGCGTTGGCCGAGACCTTGGCGAGTTCCGCCGTGGCGAGGTTGGTCGAGATCCACGGGGTGGGGTTCGTCTCGAGGATCGGCGCGTATACCTCCCGCAGCACGGTGTCGGCGTCGTTCGAGGTGACCCCGACGACCATCCGGTCGGGGTGCAGGGTGTCCTGCACGGCGAAGCCCTCACGAAGGAACTCCGGGTTCCAGGCCAGCTCGGCGACGGTGCCGACGGGGGCGAGGTCGCGGATCCGTTCCACCAGCCGGGCAGCGGTGCCGACAGGGACGGTGGACTTGCCGACCACGAGCGCGCCAGTCCGCAGGTGCGGCGCCAGCCCGTCGACCACGGCGTCGACGTGGCGCAGATCCGCGGCATTGGAGCCTGGCTTTTGCGGCGTGCCGACGCAGACGAAGTGCACGTCACCGAACCCGGCTGCCTCGGTGACCGATGTGGAGAACCGCAGGCGGCCAGTTTTGACGTTGCAGGTCAGGACGTCGCCGAGGCCAGGTTCATGGAATGGGGGCCGGCCGGCGGCCAGGGCCTCGATCTTGGCCGCATCGACGTCAACGCCGAGCACTTCGTGGCCGATGTCAGCCATGCAGGCAGCGTGTACCGCACCGAGGTATCCGGTGCCAATAACGGTGATTCGCATAATGATCTGTCCTCACGAAATAGTCACACGGAGCGGCGAACGTCAGCCCTCATAGCCGGTCGGGTTCAGCTTCTGGAAACGCCAGGCGTCTGCGCACATGGCGGCGAGGTCGCGGGTAGCGCACCAGCCCCACGCCGCCTTGACGCGCCTCGGATCAGCCACAAGCGAGGCCACATCGCCGGGCCTCCGCTCGGCCAGCCGGTGCGGCAGTGGGATGCCGCACGCCTCGCCGAACGCGGCGACCAGACCGAGCACCGACACGCCTCTTCCCGAGCCGAGGTTGAAAACGCGCATACCGTTCTCGTCTACGACGTGCTCGAGGGCAAGGCGATGCCCTTCGGCAATGTCGACAACGTGGACATAGTCACGAATGCAGGTCCCGTCGGGCGTCGGATAGTCGGACCCGAATATGGCGATCTCATGCAGGCGGCCGATCGCGACCTGCGCGAGGTAAGGCATCACGTTGCTCGGCACACCGTTGGGGTCCTCGCCCAGCTCCCCGCTGGGATGGGCGCCGACTGGGTTGAAGTAGCGCAACGCGACCACGCTCAGCTCGCTGTAGCGGGCGCACGCATCGGCCATCATCTGCTCGCAGATCCACTTCGAGCGGGCGTACGGATTCGTCGGGTTGGCCGCCATGCCCTCATCCAGCAGTCGCCAATCGTTTTGGCCATATATGGAGCACGAGGACGAGAAGACCAACTGATGTACACCGCGCGATTCCATCAACCGCAACAACACGGCCGTACCACCGACGTTGACGTCGTAGTACGTGAGCGGAAACTCCATGGACTCCCCGACCGCCTTCTTCCCCGCGAAATGAATTACTGCGTCTATCGAATGACGATCGAAGACCTCGCCGAGAGAGTCCCGGTCGCGAAGATCTACGTCGTATGCCAGCACCGGCCGACCGGCGAGTTTCTGCACCCTGTCAAGGGCGCGAGGTGAGCTGTTAGAGTAATTGTCGGCGACCACGACTTCGTAGCCGTCGTCGAGTAGCTCAAGACATGTGTGACTACCAATGAAACCGGCGCCCCCGGTTACCAGGACCGTCGATCCGTCACTCATTGAAGACTCCTTTTTCCCTGCAGTGCGCTGAATTTGCGAAGACCTCAGGCGAACTACTTGTCTCAATTCTTGGTCCGGCTCGACGTGCTGCCGTAATATCGACCACACTGCTACGCATTGGTCGACAAGCCCGCGAACCGGCTGCCCGTCGACGGACCGCCGCTTAGGGCTGCGGCAGCGGTGCGGGCATTTTCCAGCCGGTACTTGAAGAACTGCACAGTGCGCCTCAGGCCATCCTCGGTGTCCACTTCTGGGCGCCAGCCGAGCTGCTCACGGGCGAGAGTGATGTTGGGCTTGCGCCGAGTCGGGTCGTCGGTGGGCAGCGGGTGATACTCCAGCTTCGAACGCGAGTCGGTGATCTTCAGGACGAGCTGGGCGAGCTCGGTGACCGTGCGCTCGTCCGGGTTACCGATGTTGATCGGCCCCGCCTCCGTGGAATCGATCATCGCGATGATGCCGCATACGAGATCGTCCACGTAGCAGAAGCTGCGGGTTTGAGTGCCGTCACCGTAAATGGTCAGCGGCTGTACGTTGAGCGCTTGGGCGATGAAGCTGGAAACTACGCGGCCGTCATCTGGGCGCATCCGCGGGCCGTAGGTATTGAAGATCCGCAAGATTCCGGTGTTCAGATCATGGTGGCGGCGGTACGCCATCGTCACCGCTTCGGCATATCGCTTGGCCTCGTCATAGACACTGCGCGGGCCGACTGGATTGACGTTCCCCCAGTATCCCTCGCGCTGTGGATGCTCGCTCGGATCGCCATAGACCTCGCTGGTGGACGCGAGAACGAAACGGGCATCCGAGCGCAGGGCAAGACGCAGAGCGTTCTCCGTGCCGCGACTCCCGACGGCGAGCGTCTCAAGGGGGCGCCGCAGGTAGTCCGGCGGCGAGGCGGGGCTCGCGAGGTGCGCAACAACATTTACTGGCCCGGGCAGATCAAGCCCGGCCGAGACATCGGCCTGGACGAAGCGGAATCGCCGATGGCTCATCAGATCGGCGATGTTGTCCAGGTTTCCGGTCGACAGGTCGTCCACGCAGACGACGGCTTCGCCACGCCGGATGAGCGCGTCACACAGGTGGGAGCCAAGAAAGCCAGACCCTCCAGTCACTACAATGCGCATCGCTCTCTCCCCCTAAGCGATCCTTGCCTACTAGCGAGAGCTCAGTATCGGCCGACAATCACGGGAACCGCTGGGATCGTGTCTGCCCCCCGCCGACGGGCGCGGGCAAGCACGAAACCATCGAAATAGGATCGGAAGCGGTCTTGTACTGTCCCCGTTCCGGCATTGTCAGATATCTCAAGCCTCGTCATTATTGGCTATGGTGCCCACCGGCCCGTGGTGTTAACCCCGTGGTGATCACGGTCCTTATCCCCCACCGGTGTGGACGAGAAACCACCACCTTGGAGCGCGACACGAATGGGCATACCAGCGCGCCGCTCCGGGAATACCTCCCTAAAGGGACAAATAATATCACCGTCACTTTTTCTTACCTTTGGGCCGTCGGCGACGAGCTGAATGGCCGACTACGTGCTATATGTCGGATTCGGGACACCAGCAGAAGGCGTTAGCCGAGCTTCTCCTCGCCATTCATCCTTGGGATGACCTCAGGTCGATTGCTTCGACCGGAACTGATGATCGATCCCCGGGCCGGCGGACATCGGGCGCGGATGGCCCGGATTCAGGCCCTCAGCCATCAGCCCGGAACACCCCCAGCGACGGCAGCCCGACGCCCCGCCAGTCGAACATCGTCAGGTTCGCGTAAGGATTGTCCTCGCCCAGACCCCAGCCGACGCCGGGCAGCCATTGGGGCTCCCAGGCGAGGAAACCGCGACCGCGGTCCTGCGGGACCGCCTCGACCGTGGAGCGGAGCGCCTCGAAGTAGGCGGCCTGGCCAGCGGTTGTAGCGGGGAAGCGAGCGACATCGGGCAGCTGGTCGGAACGCGCGGCGTAGTACTCGACGCCATCAGCGGCCGGAAGCGTCCACGGGTAGGAGGTTTCGACGACCATGACGTTCTTGCCGTAGCGCATCGCGAGGTCGTTCAGGTTCGACGACAGCGTCGCCAGCGGGCCGTGCCAGAACGGGTAGTACGAGAGCCCGATGAGGTCGAAGTCGACATCACGCCGAGTGATGTTGTCGTAAAAGTAGCGTGCACCGCCGTTGTCCCCGCCACAGTCAATGTGAACCATCGTCTGCAGCGGAGCGGTTGCTCCTTCGCGGGCACCGTCGAGCCCCGCATTCAGCAGCTGCACGAAACCGTCCCAGTGCTCCTGGCCTCCGGAGTAAACGAGCCCGGCCGGCCAGAGCATCCCGCTGGTGACCTCGTTGCCTATCTGGATCATGTCCAGCTGGGTATGCTGGGCGGCGAACGCGGCGACGGCGTCACGAGTGTAGGTGCGGACGGTGTTGGAGAGCGTCGCAAGGTCCTGGCTCCGCCATGCTGTCGGCGTCGTTTGGTTGGACTGGTCGGCCCAGAAATCCGAGTAGTGCAGGTCGAGCAGGATCTTGCAGCCGACGTCGTAGGCGCGACGGCCGAGGGTGAGCGCGGAGGCGAGGTTGCTGTAGCCCGTCGGCGGGTTCACCCACGCGCGGAGCCGGACGGTGTTGATCCCCCGCGCGGCGAGGAGCTGCTCGACGGGGGCGGTGCGCCCCTGATCGGTGAACCTGCATCCCGCGGCCTCGAGCTGCAGGGTGAACGACAGGTCCGCTCCGCGGACCCGCTCGGGGAGCTCCGGCGCGGCGGGCACTGGCGTGCCGCCTGAGGCCGCAACCGGGCTAAGCGCGAGCAGTATGGCCGACCTCAGCCGACGCCGTGCAAACACTTCTTATTCTCCGAGCGAGGGAGCGACCGCGCTAGTCTTCGAGCCCGGTCGAGATGGAGACCGGTCAGGGTGCGGCCGAGAGCGGACACTCTGGCCGATAGTAGTGGCCGTCATCCCGCGTCTGGTGGAAGTTGAGGTGGCCCTCCCCACCTGGGAGGGCATTTGACCCACCGGCTACTACGCTAGGTGAGACGGGGGTACCGGGCGATCCATCACATGCTGGGCGGCACTGTCCGCCAGTAGGCGGGGCGGTCGCCCAGAGCCCACCGCGGCGATAGATGCGCTGTCGATCCGAACCTCTGGTAACGTGCCGGAGTCCTCCCAGGGCAGCGATCGTCTTGGCCGGGCAGACAGGAACGGTTTCCAGCCAACAGGCCCGGACGATGCTCAGGAACTCCTGGTGGCGGTGGGGGCGGTGCACCGGGGAGATGACCTTCCCGGTCGCCATGCCGGGCGTGGCGAACAGTCTGGTGGTGCCGTTGCGGACGTAGTCGTGGCTGTGTCGGCCCGGGGACAGGGGATTGGGGAACTTCAGCTAGCGCCGTCACCACTGAAAGCCAGCGAATGGCGGCTCCTGCCTGCTCGCCTGCTGGATCAGGGGTGTCGGAGTTGCCCCGGTTGGTATAGGAGCTCGCGCGCCGCCGCCAAGCTGATAGCGGATAATGATAACGGCTGGAAAGCCTCCTTCAGGGAGGGCAGCGCCTCCCCACGGTTGTCGAACATTGTCAGGTCCACGAACGGGTTCCCGCCTCCCGGCTCGTTACCCACCCCTGGCAACCACCCCGGTTCCCAGTCGAAGAACCCGAGTCCCCTGCCATCAGGCACCTGCTCGAGCAGGCCACGCAACGCCTGGAAGTACGCGAGCTGGCCGGTTGGCGTGGGCGGAAACAGCGAGATGTCGGGGAGCTGACCGAGGTTCCAGAACCACCCCAGCCCCGTGAGTCCCCAAGGATACGCCGTCTCGGCGATCAGAAGTAGTTTCCTGTAGCGATCACCCAGGTCCTCCAGGTTTGCCTGCAAGCTGGACAGGGAGCCGTTCCAGAAGGGGAAATAAGTCAGCCCGATGACGTCGAAGTTGTTGACACCTCCCTCGAGGATGTGGTCGAAAAAGTACCTGGCGGCGCCGTTGTCGCCGAAGATATGGATGACCACGAGGAGCGTCTGGCCGGCAATTTCGCTGTCCCGCGCTCCGGCGATGCCCGCCCCCAGCAGCGCGCAGAACGGCGCCCAGTTCTCCGGTCCGGCGCTATAGATTTTTCCCGTTGGCCATAGCATTCCGTAGTTCACTTCGTTGCCGATCTGCACCATGTCGACAGGAGTGCCCTGGGCCTGGAACGCCGTGAGCACCGCCCGCGTGTAGTCGCGCACCGTCCGCTCCAACGCCTCCAGATCTAGCGTGCTCCATGCGCTGGGGGTCCACTGGTTGAATGGATCCGCCCAGAAATCGGTGTAGTTGAGGTCGAGGAAGAGCCTCAGACCAGCTAGCTTGGCCCGGCGCGCCAGATCGAGGGCACTGGCAAGATCGCTGTACCCCTCCGGCGGGTGGACCCATACGCGCAGGCGAACGTAGTTGGCCCCTGCGTCGGCCAGGATCTTCTCGATGGGTGCCACGGTGCCGCCCACCGAGTAAGTCGTCCCGATGGACTCCTCCTGGAGCGTGAATGAGATATCGGCACCTCGGACCTGCAGGGCGTAGCTTTGCACCGCAGCGCGTCGCCGCGTGGCCCCTGTTGTTACCAACATGAGCGCGAGCCATCGCAAGACACATCGTCGGCCTACCGGCATGCCGCGGACTGACCTCCCCACAGCCGTTGCGGGTGGACTCTGCGGCTCCCGGGTTGTCCCATGCCCACGACGCCTGCCGCGATCACGGAGGAAATCCAGCACCGTCTTGACGCTTAGCATTACGCAGACCTCCAGGCATTGTGCTATCCAGTCGCCTGTGCCCCCTTGCCCTGCAGACGGTTTTCCCGTCTTCCTCGGCAGGTCGGCCGGGTAGCCCCGGTGCATTGCCGCACCGGGGCCCCCAAAGGACCGGGCATGCGCTCCATCCCCGCGTAATGGGGACGATCTTCGCCAATACCGCGGCGGCGTTGGCCCCGCGAAGTTCGTGGAACTCCCCGGCAAGCCGTTTCCGGAACCTCATGATGGCCGTGGCGCTCGGTTTGATAAGCAGCTTGCCGTTTGGGTAGCGGCGGAGGCTGAATCCGAGGAAATCGAACGCCCCACTGCGGTGAACGATCCTGGTTTTGGCCTCGTTGAAGGCCAGCCCCCGCGGCGCCAGCCATGCGGCCAGCCGCGCCTTAACCTGCTCGGCCTGCTGCCTGGATTGACAGCGCACGACCGTCATCAGCATATCTGGTGAGCGCCGGGCTGCCGCCGGTCAATGTCCCGGCGTCCCTGCCGGTGGGTAGATAGCGGACGCCTGCGGCCGCCTCCAGCCCATGCAATGCGATATTCAACAGCAAAGGCGATATCACCCCGCCCTGGGGAGTTCCCTCCCCGGTCGGCGCGAACCCTTTCCGGCCTCGAAAATCCCCGCCCTCAGCCAACCGACGATTATCCCCTCCGCGGGGAACCCGCCGAGCATACCGAGGAGGTGCTCGTGGCTGATTTAGTCGAATGCGCTAGCCAGGTCCGCGTCGAGTATCCATACTCGACGCGATTTCCCGTACAAGGTCTGGAACAATGATCCGATTGCGTCATGGCAGCCGCGGCCCGGGCGGAACCCATAGGATCGGGGCGTTATGGTGATCATGGTCATTTGTGCCTGTCGCCCCCGAGTACACGTGCCGAGGAGCGGCGTCGCGCTGCCAATGCACGGTTGCGGCAGGTGGTGGACGCCAAGGACACCGAGATCGGCGCGTTGACGGCGGCAGTCGCGGCGCAGCTGTTTCACCGCTGGGCTGGCCGCCCTTGATGAACGGCTGGCGGCCGTTGATGAGCGGATCGCGGCCGTTGATGAGCGGATCGCGGCGTTAGAGGCCGAGCTGGCCAGGTTGCGGGCGCAGATCGCAAGAATTCGGCGAATTCCTCGATCCCGCCGTCGCAGGATTCGATCGGGGCCAAGGCCAAGCGGAAGAAAGCGTCCTCGCAGCGGGTGCGGTAAAAGGACCGCAAACCGGCCGGGCAGCTGGGCCACAGGGGTCCGGGCTGGAGCCCACGTCTGCCCGGATCGGACCGGGCAGCCCGATCCGCCGGCCGGATGCCCGGGGTGCGGCGCCGGGTTATCCGATGCCGCCGATGCGGGGCGCGAGCTGGACGCAGATCTGGGACGTCCCGCCGATCGAGCTGGAGAAGATCTGCTGGATCTTCCCGCGCCGCAGGTGCGGCTGCTGCCGCACGACGACGACCGCGGCGGTGCCGTTCGGGCAGGCCGCAGCCGGGTTCGATACGGCGATGACGACCGCGCTGGCCGCCGAACCGGTGAGGTGCGGCGACGAAACCCCGGCTAGCATCGTGCAACCCGGACACCGGCGCAGGCGGCGAGGTAGTCCCGGGTGCCAGTCTTGGGCGGTTTCCGCACCCACTCACTTCCTGCGGCGTAGCCAGCGGCCGACGCTCATGTGCCGTCTTCGCCGTCGTCGCCCCTGGGTCGCCACTGACATGGTTGCTCCTAAAATGGAAGTCATCCAGCTAGGATAGGATCACAGCCGGACGTACGAGAACTGTTGCGCCCGGTCAAGTGGCATGGTTTACTGCCAAGATGGCAGGAAGGGCAAAGGAGCCTGGGCCGTCGAGCGCGCGGGTCGCGGCGAACCTCCGCAAGATCAGGCTGTCCCGCGACGGGCTCAGCACCGCGGCCCTGTCCCGGCGGCTCGGCCTGATCAAGCAGCCCATCCTGGACACCGGCATTACCAAAATCGAGAAAGGTGACCGCAAGGTCGACGTCGATGACCTGGTCGCACTCGCGGTCGCGCTCGGTGTCACCCCGAACAGGCTGCTCCTGCCGGAGATAGACCTTCCGGGTGTGACGCGCCGCGTCAGGCTCACCCCGGCGGGCGTGACCGGCCAGCCTGACCAGCTCTGGGAATGGGCCCAGGGTGAGACGCCGCCCTGTGTGCAAGTTCCCGGCGCGGATGCCTGGATCGGGACCGGGGAACACCCAGACCTTGAGTTCTCCGTTCATAACCGGCCTTACCTGACTGTCATGAACGCGGATATCGGCGGGTCTCCGGCTAGCGAAGCCCAGGCGAAGGTCATGCGTGATCTGCTGGTGGGCGTGGTGAGCGCGCTGGCGGAGGGCAGGACGGCAACCGAGATCCGCCGGATTGTCGAGATCGGTATCCTCACGACCAACCTCGAGGGCCCTGAGGCCGCCGTGGCACGCATGCAGCAGGAGGCGGCCCGCCGCAAGGTGGAAGCCGCGGACGGGGAGGCGGCTGCCCATGGCGGTGAGTGACCGCTGGCACAAGTCCCGGCCCGCACCTGGTGAACCCGAATTCGAGCACAAGAAAGTCCCGGCCGCTGAGCATGGTGAAGGTGACCGCTGGCAGGTCCGCTGGTGCGGAACCGACGGGCGGCAGCGCAAGCAGAACTTCGCCAGGCGCCCGGACGCCGACAGGTTCGACGCGAAGGTCACGACAGAGCTGGACACCGGCTCCGACGTGGACCCGAGGTCAGGCAAGGTCACCTTCCGCGTCTTCGCGAAGCAGTGGCTCAGTTCGCAGACCACCGACGTGACGACGGCCCACCAGATCGGCATGCGGGTGCGCAAGCACGTCTACCCGCATCTCGGCGACAAGCAGATCGGCCCGCTCGGGCGCTCACCGTCGACCATGCAGGCATCGATCAGGGGCCTCGAGGTCGAGCTTGCGCCGAGGACGATCCGTGGCATCGTGTCCTGGGTGTCGGCGGGGTTCAACGGGGCCGCCGAGGACCAGATCATCGCCCGTAACCCGTGCGCGTCCCGGTCTGTGCGCGTCCCGAAGCCCGAGCGTAAGCGCGTCGTGCCGTGGGACCTGGCGCAGCTGCGGGCTGTCCAGGCCGCCATGCCGCAGCGCTACCACGCCATGGGGGATTTGGCGGCCGGTGTGTGCGCGCACCGGCAAGGCGAGGTGTTCGGATCGGCGCCGACGACATCGGCTTCGCGGCCGGGATGGTGCGGATCGTGCGGCAGGTTCAGATCGTGCCGGGCCTGGACGGCCGGGCCCGGGTGCTGGCGTTCGCGCCGCCCAAGGGCCGGAAGCCGCGAGACGTGCCGCTCCCGCCGAGCGTGGCCGCGCGCCGGGCGCACATGAAGCGCTTCCCGCCGGTGGCGGTGACGCTGCAGTGGCGGATAGTGGACGGTAAACCGGTCACGGTGCGGCTGGTGTTCATCACCCCGGAGGGCGGCCCTGTGAAAAGGTCAGTGTTCGACGGGATGTCGAACCGGTGCCTGCAGGCGGCCGGGGTTCCGGTGGTGCGGGAGAACGGGATGCACGCGCTGCGGCACACCGCCGCCTCGGCGTGGCTGTACGCGGGGGTGGACATCGGCGCGGTGGCCCGAGTACCTGGGCCATCACGGCCCGGGGTTCACACTGCGGACATACCGGCATCTGATGCCGGGCACGCCGGACCGAGCGCGCCGGGCGGTGGAGGAGTTCCTCATCACCAAGCACCCGGACCTGACCGGCCTGGACCACGAGCTCGCGGACCTGTACAAGCCGCCGGGCGGAGAGGATGGCGCGAGGTGATGTGCCCTGTGAGTGTCCCGGACAGTGCCCAGGGAGGGTGTTTTGGCTGGTAGCCGGAGTATCGCACGAAATCACCTTGTGTAGTCATGAAGCCGGCGGCAATCTGCCCGCGCTGCGGCGGGCCCGTGCACGAACCGAGCGCATGGACGAGTGCGTGGCGCTGCTGTAGGCACGGCGAGGTATATCCGCTGTTTCCCGCGCATGCGCCGTCACGGGAAGGCATGGAAGCGCTGTTGCGCAACGCTGCCGTTCCGGTGTGGCTGCCCTGGCCGCTACCGGCCGGGTGGCTGGTGACTGGCTACGCGGGTGCCGGCGACGAGCGGACGGGTGCGCGAGCGTGCGTCGTCGCGCTGTCCGGGCCGAACCCGGTCGGCGGTCCCGGCGACCTGCTCGTGGTGGCGGAGGAGCCCGGCGTTGGCCTTGGCGCCAGGCTGGCCGGCCTTGACGGGCCAGATCCCGGCGAGGATTTCGCGACGAAGCCGCCATGTGCGAGCGTGCGCTACGGCAGGCACGAGTTTCCGCTGTGGCACGTGCAGGCGCCAGACCGTGCGGTGTTCGCGGGCGAGGCGATGGGGAACTGGCTATGGGCGGTGCTGTGGCCGGACTCCGCGGGTTTGCTGCTAGTGGAAACGCTCACCTTGCGCGATCTGCGGGATCCTGGCCAGGATCTGGACGTGCCCTTCGGCGCCCTTTCGCCGCGGTTGCCCAAGCCCAGCTAAGCGGCGCTGTAATGGAGATCACGAGCGCCCCGGCTCGCGACAGGTGACGCACCCGCCCAGCCGTCTGCCAGTCCCGCCCGGCCTGCTTTCACCACCGCACGTAGTCGGCCCGCGCTTCCGTGGACGCGTCGGTCGTGTTCTCCGCAGGGTCCTGGCCAAGTCGCAGCTGCTGCAGGCACTCATCCGCGACGCGCGCGACCCGTTCGCCGTCGTCGACCACCGTCCAGTACAGCACAAGCACGGTTCTGCGTCGGATCGATTGAGACAGGACATTAACATCGGCTGTCGTGCGCATAGACATGCACGTCCACAGCAGCGCGTCCGACGGCACCGACCGGCCGGCCGAGGTAATGCGCCGCGCACGCGCGGCGGGCGTCGACGTCGTCGCGCTGACCGATCACGACACGACCGCGGGCCTGGGGGAGGCAGCGCGTGCGTTGCCGGCCGGACTCACCCTTGTCCCAGGCATCGAATTGTCGTGCTTCGTCGGCTCCCACAGCGTGCACCTGCTGGGCTACCTTTTCGATACCGGTGATCCGGACCTGGTGGCCGAATGCGCGAAAATCCGAGAGTCCCGCGTTGAGCGCGCTCGGGGCATGGTGGCGCGGCTTCGCGGGCTTGGGGTTCCCGTTACGTGGCAGCAGGTTACCGAGATCGCGGACGGCGGCACGGTTGGCCGGCCGCATGTCGCCCGTGCCATGATCGCCGTCGGCGCGATCAGCCTCTTCAATGAGGCGTTCACGACGCGCTGGATCGCACCCGGCGGCCGAGCCTACGTCGGCAGGTACGGGCCGGCCCCGGCCCGGGCAATCGACCTGGTGCGAGCCGCGGGCGGAGTGGCGGCCCTCGCCCATCCGCGAGCCGGGCGGGGCGGGCCGCTCTCAATGGAGCTGCTCGCCGAGCTCGCGGCGAACGGGCTGGCCGGGATCGAGGTTGACCATCCCGATCACAACCAGGCGGAACGGGCCCAGCTGCGTCGCGAGGCGAGTGAGCTAGGCCTGCTCGTGCTGGGGTCGAGCGACGATCACGGGAGCCTCACCGGCCACAGGATCGGCCGCGAGACGACGTCGCCCGGCGTATACGAGCACATCCTCGCGCTCGCGACCGGCGCGAAGCCCCTGCACGGCCCGCCACTGTAGTCCCTGCCGCGTGGGCGCCCGCGGGTGAGAAGTCCCGGCGGTCAAGGAGGATCACCTCGATCGGCGGTCGTCACTGACGGGGCACCCGGTAATGCGAGAGCGAGCCGTTCAAGATCACGCCCTGGTCAAAACGAGCGGCCTCGAACAGTGCGTCGGTTTACCCGCCGTGCGCCAGCTCCGGCGGTCCCTGACCATGTTGAAACTCCGGCCAGTTCGCAGCCAAAGTCTCAGATCAGTCTGGGCACACCGCACGCATAACCTCGTGCAGGCGTTCCGGTGCCGCGGAGAACACCGGAAACGGGTAGTTGGCTGGTTCTTGCCGGGAAAATCAATGTGCGTGCAGGACGAAAACAAGGTGCCTGCCTGTTCGTATGTCGCCGAATTCAGCCATGAAACCAAATACGCTGGATGGGTGCGGCTCCCGCACAACCACCCCTGCCCGGGCACCGGCCAGCGGCAAGCCCTGGCGCGGGCGGCTGAACCCGGGTGGCGTGAGCGATGCAGCCGCCTGCTGGCGGCGCACGATTTCGACTGTGCGGAAGGAGAACACGAGGTGACCACGCGCATTGATCGCGTCGTCTCGTCCGGGGTGCTTGTCGTGGACGGCGCTGACAACGCGAACCGCGCTGCCAAGCAGGTGGAGAACAACACCTGGATCGTCGGTGACGACGAGGAGGTGATCGTGATCGACCCGGCCCATGACGCCGCCGTCGTGCTCGACGCCGTGGGGGGTCGTGAGGTGCTCGCGGTCGTCTGCACGCACGGGCACGCCGACCACATCGGCGCGGCGGTCGAGGTGGCCGAGCGGGACGAGGCGCCCATCGCGCTTCACCCGGACGACCGGCTGGAGTGGCGGGGGGTCCATCCCGGGGACGAGCCCGACATCGACATGGCCGACGGTGGCAGCTTCCAGGTCGCCGGTGTGCGGCTCGAGGTGCTGCACACGCCCGGGCACAGCCGCGGTGCGGTCTGCATCTACTGCGAGGATCTCGGCGTGGTCTTCTCGGGCGACACCCTGCTCAGGGGAAGGCCCGGGCCTTACGGTGACAACTATCCGGATTTCCCTGGTCAGCTCACCTCGATCGGCGAGAACTTGCTGACCCTGCCCGCGAGCACCCGGGTGCTCCCCGGGCACGGCGAGGAGACCACCATCGCGGCCGAAGAGAAGCTGTTCGACTCATGGGTGGCTTCGGGGCCGGATGCGCTCGTCACGGACACCTGATTTAGCTGCGGCATGGATTCCGCTGATTGCTTAGCCCGAAGTTCCCCGCGGGGGGCTTCGGGTCCGCGGGCCAATCTTGCTCGCCTGGGTAAGTCAGATCGGCGCTCATCACGATTCATCCTCAGGCGGCCGGTCGATTGTGCCAGGAGGCATCACGGTAGGTCAGGATAAGCGGGTGGACCAGTTAGGTTTCGAGGGCATGCCGCAGCGGCTCTACCCGTGTACGCCATCCCGGCTCACGGCCTGGCTCGACTGCCCGCGCCGGTACCGGATGACCTATCTGGACCGCCCGCCGCCCCCCAAGGGGCCGCCGTGGGCGCACAACAGCCTCGGCGCGACCGTGCACAACGCGCTCGCCGGGTGGTGGCGGCTGCCGCTGGCTGAGCGCACCGCCGTCGCGGCGGGCGGCCTGCTCGAGCGTGGCTGGATCACTGAGGGTTTCGCCGACGCCGCACAGTCGGCCTTCTACCGCGCAATCGCACGCCAGATGGTCGAGGAATATGTCGGCGGGCTCGACCCCGCCGACGAGCCTGTCGGCGTGGAGCGCACGGTGGCGACACGGACGGACCGGATCGCGCTGTCCGGCCGGATCGACCGGCTCGACGAGCGGGTCACGGACCACGGGGGCAACAAGGATCACGGGGGCAACAAGGACCACGGGGACAACAAGGACCACGGGGACAACAAGGACCACGGGGGCAACAAGACACGGGGGCTACAGGGACCACAGGGACGGTGAGGTGGCGGGCGGCACCGAGCTGGTCGTGGTGGATTACAAGACCGGGCGGCACGTGCTCACCGTCGACGACGCGCGAACCTCGCTGCCGCTCGCCCTCTATGCGCTAGCCGCGGAGCGGGTGATGCGGCGGCGCTGCCGCCGCGTCGAACTGCACCACCTGCCGACCGGCCAGGTGCTCTCCTGGGTGCACTCCGACGATGCGCTGAGCCGCCAGTTGCGCAGGGCCACCGAGATCGCCGCCGAATGCGCCGCGGCCGACGAGCGGTACCGCAGCGGGCTTACCCCGAAGCGGTACGACGAGGTCTTCCCACCGCACCCGCGGCCTGCCTGCGGCTGGTGCGACTACCTGCGCCACTGCCCGGAGGGGCAGGCGGCGGCCACGCCGCGCCTGCCGTGGGATGGCCTGGCTGCACCGGGCCCGGCCGCCGCAACGTCCTGACTGAGGCTTGCGGCGGACGGCGGTACGGCCGCCGAGCGCTCGCTCTGGACCTGGCGACACGCCCGCACTTTGCCAGCCCAAAACCAACGTTTGACCGAATAGTCCAGTATTGCGACAATTGGGTGAGTCCCTAGCCGCTACCCCCCGCGTCGGTCCACCACTCTGTAGGCCGCCCGAGAGGCATGCCCGCATGGCCAAGCTCAGCATTGTGGTGCCAATCTTCAACGTCGAAGAGTTCCTCGAAGAGTCGCTTGCGTCGATCGCCCGGCAGACGATGCGGGACCTTGAAGTCATCATGGTGGACGACGGCTCAACGGATGGCAGCGCGGTCATCGCCAAGTCGTTCGCTGCCCATGATCCCCGGTTCCGGCTGCTCCAGCAGCAGAACCAGGGCCCGGGCCCGGCGCGCAACGAGGGCGTGCGCAGCGCCGCAGGCAGGTATCTCGCGTTCGTTGACGGCGACGACCTGCTGGACCCGCAGGCGTACGAGGTGCTGGTCGGCTCGCTGGACAGGTCGGGTTCCGACATCGCCTGTGGCGGTGTCCGCAGGCTCCTTCCTGGCGGCGTCGGCCCGTCCTATCTGCACGAGGAGCCGTTCCGCGAGACGTTGCGACGTACGCATGTCTCCCGGCGGCCTGCCCTGCTGCGGGACCGGACCGTGTGGAACAAGGTGTTCCGCCGCTCGTTCTGGGATTCGCACGGCTTGACCTTCGCCGCGGGCTTCTATGAGGACGTACCGGTTGCGTTGCGCGCGCACGTCCTGGCGTCGTCGGTGGATGTGTTCCGTGACGTGGTGTATTGCTGGCGGGCCCGGCAGGCCGGCCCGCTATCCACTACCCAGCAGGCCACGGAGCTGCCCAACATCGAGGAGAGGATGCGGGCGGTAGGGGATTTCGGTGCTTTCCTCGCCGCGACCGCCCCGCGGCTCAAGCCGCTCTACGACCGGTCCGTGCTCAACTCCGATCTCGTCATCCTGATGCGAGCGTACGAGCTCGCAAGCGAAGCGGAGCGCGAGCGCCTTGCCGAGCTAGCCGCTCGTTACCTGCGCACTGTCGACGAATCGGGGTACGAACAGGTCTCCGCGGCCCGGCGGTTGAGCTACTACCTGCTTAGGAACCAGAAGACTGCCGAGCTACTCGAGGTGCTGCGATACTGGCGCCGCGGCTTCGGCCTGGAAACGCCGGTAGCGCGAAGCGGCGGGTCGCCGCCCCGCTGGTACGCCTGCTACCCATTTTTTCGCGACGCCGCCCTCGGAATTCCCGACGAGGTCTACGACGTCACGGCCGAGATGACTTTGACCGCAGGCCTCGACGTGGTCAGCTGGCGGGGTGGAAGGCTTCGCATCGAGGGCTTTGCGTACATCAGGAGGCTCAGCGCCTCTCCTGCCGAGTGCCAGATCCGCGTGATGCTGCGCAACAGCAGGCTGCGGCGGACCATCTGGCTGCCGGTCCAGCGGATGTGCCGGCCCGACGTCACCGCGCGATCGGAGCAGGCCGTCGCCTGCTACGACTGGTCCGGGTTCGCGGTTGAGGTCAATCCGCGGCGCCTTGCCACCCTCGGTGCGATCTGGCGGGCATCGAGCTGGGAACTTCGGGTCGAGGTAAGCGGTGGTGGCCTGCGGCGCGAAGGGCCCATCAACACGGTCGCGGCCGGGTCGCCGCAGTGGCCCGAGGGCCGGTGGGTCACCGGCAACGTCTGGGTCCAGCCGGCGGCCGAGCATGATGGCCGGTTCTTCATCCGCGGCCGTCCGGTCCGCGCATTCGTCACTAGCTGCCAGGTCAGTGGCGATGCGATACAGATCGAGGGCTGGACAACGTCAAGGCTGTCATCCGGTGCGACCGTGGTGATCTCACCGCGCAAAGGCGGCGCGGCGCCGCTCCGGGTCGCTGCGGATCGGGCAGCGGGTCCGGTCGGCCGCCGCGGCAGCAGCGGTCGCGCATGTTTCCGCGCCCTGATACCCGCGGCATCGCTGGTGGACACCGCGATGGGCGGCAGCGCCAGCGACCGGGCGACACCCGGTCAGGACGAGATCACCTGGGACCTGTCCCTGGCTCCAGGTGACGGCAGCGCCGCTGTGCGGCTAGCCATCGCTCCCGGCGCGGCAGGTGCGCGCGTACGTGACGGCGGAGGGGAAGTCACCGCCTTCGCGACCCAGTTCGGCTACCTCTCGATGCTGGAGCGGACCAGGCGCCCGGTGGTCACGCATGTGCAGTGGACGGGCGACCAGCGGCTGATCCTCCGCGGGGATTACCCGGACCCGCTGCCGCCCGAAGAGCTGTTGCTGCGCCACAGCGAGTCAGGCAATACCCACATTGTTCCGCTGGCTTGGGAGAACGGCACGTTCACGGCGGAGTTCGCACCGGGCAGGATGCCGAATATAGCTGGCCAGTTGCCGCTGGCCAGCGGCAACTGGAACCTGCTCGCGCGGTTCGGCAACCGCGAGGAGGTCGCGGTGACGGCGGCCCGCGTGCTGCTGCCAAGCCTGCCCGGCTTCCACGGCACTGGCACCCACGAGATCGAACTGCAGCCGTACCGCACCGATGCGCTCAGGCTCAGGGTCCGGACGGCCATCGGGGACGACGAACGGGGCCGCTACGCGCTGCGTCGGCTGGCGGGGCACGACTACCCTCGCGCACTCGCGCGCCCGCTGCGCGACCTGGCTGTCTTCGACAGCTTCAGCGGCCAGCACTACTCGTGCAACCCGGGTGCGATCCATGCCCGGCTACGGCAGGTGCGGCCGGACCTGGACTGCGCGTGGGTGAGCCGCGACGGGCAGGTCAGCGTGCCGGACGGCGAGCGGGTCGTGCTCGCGGACAGCCGTGACCACTTCGAAGCGCTGGCACGGGCCCGCTACGTGATCTTCAACGATGCACTGCCCGCCTGGTTCAGGAAGCGAGATGGCCAATTGTGCCTCCAGACCTGGCATGGCACCCCGCTCAAGCGCATCGGCCTCGACATTGAACGGCCGCAATTCCCGACCGGCCTGATCTATCCAGATGTGCTCCGTAACGAGGTCGCCAGCTGGGACGTGCTGCTCTCGCCGAACAGGTTCAGCACGCCGATCTTCCGCCGCGCCTTCGATTTCCGGGGGGAAATCATGGAGAGCGGATACCCACGCAACGACCTGCTGCACGACAGCACCGGGCAGCAGCAGCGCATCGCGGGCATCAGGAAGCGGCTCGGCCTTCCCCTGGGCAAGCGCGTTGTGCTTTACGCGCCGACCTGGCGCGATGACTCCTTCCAGGACGGGCGTTATCGGTTCGATGTGCAACTCGACCTCGAGGTCGCAGGGCGTGCACTCGGCGGCGACCACATCCTCCTGCTCCGCCTGCACACCAAGGTCCGCGGCGGCCCGCTCCGCCGCCCGCAAGGCCCGGGTGTGCTCGATGTAAGCGGTTACCCGGACATCGCCGACCTCTACCTGATCAGCGACGTGCTGATCACCGACTATTCGTCCGCGATGTTCGACTTCGCAGGCACCGGGCGTCCCATGCTGTTCTTCACCTACGATCTTGAGCGCTATCGCGACCAGCTGCGCGGCTTCTATTTCGATTTCGAGGCCGAGGCGCCTGGCCCGTTGCTGCGCACAAGTGATGAGGTCGTTGGCGCGCTCCGCGACATCGACCAGACTGCTCGGTCATACCAGCCGGCCTACGAGGCATTCAGCGCGAAATTCTGCGCCCTTGACGATGGCTGGGCCGCCGCGCGCGTGGTGGACCGCGTGCTGGCCGGGCCGTAGGCCCCGGCGGGACCGCGCTGGTTCAGAGCAGCTTTCGGGCGACGCGCCAGTAGCCGCTCATGACCGCGTTAAAGATGCTGACTCCGGGCGGCGCCGCGACGTTCGCCGGATCGAAACGCGCGGTGACGCGGTCGAAGATCACCGAGTCGGGAACGACCCGCTCATTCTGGATCAAATCCCGGCGCGACCGGAGCCAGGCGCGGTGCTGCAGGAGCCACCGCCAGCCGCGTAGCTTCGCCCCGCCCCAGCCGCCGGCGATGGCTGCGCCGAACATGAGCATCTCGGTGAGGAACAGCATCGGCGCGAGTACCAGCAGGCTGCGCCGCTGGTACGTGGTGAGCAGCAGGATCTCGCGGTTACGTTCCAGCAGATAGAGCTTTCGCTCATTGCGCGAGAACTCGTAATGGTGCCGGACGACAGCATCGGGCACGTACTCGACCGTCAGGCCCTGCTGCCAGAGCCGCAAGCTCAATTCGGTGTCTTCGCAGTACGCGAAGTATTCCTCGGCGAACCCACCCAGGTCCTCCCACTGGCGCCGGCGGATCACGAAGCAGCAGCCGGATCCCGCCATGACGCTGCGCCGTTCGGCGTGCCGTGCGGCCGGCTCGCCGAAACCGCCTGCCCATGAAAGGCCGGCAAAATGCAGCGGGTTACCCGAGCTGTTGATCAATCCGGGCGAGTCGGCGAGCCGGATGGATCCCATTGCGAGCCCTACCGCGGGCTCGGCGGCCACATCGACCAGCCGCGCGAGCGCCTCCGTCGCCACCACCGCGTCCGAGTTGACGAACGCGAGATACTCTCCTGTTGCTTCGGCAGCCCCGCGGACGCAGCCCCCTGCGTACCCTGTGTTGGCGTCGGGCGTGATCACTCGTACTCCGGTCAGCCCCTTGATCCGGTCGATGGCGTCTGAGGTGCAGCCGTTGTCGACCACGATGACGTTGAGGTCAACACCGCTGGACCTGAGCACGGCGCGGACGGCGTCCGCGAGCCACGGCTCGCCGCCGTAGGCAAGCATGACCGCCGTCACCGTCGCCGTCATTCACTGCCTCCGCTGGACAGCGCCGCTGTGACGCGCCCGTCAGCCGGTGGCGGGGGCTGCCGGAGCCTGGCCAGGCGGAACCCGAGCGCGACCGCCAGCCCGAGCGCGACGGTCAGCGAACTGAGTGCGTAGGCGGCCTCCACCCGGAGCTTGACGGTGCCTGGTGCCATCGTGATGACGGCGAGCACGAGGGTCCCGGCGATCCACGCAAGCAACTGGTCACGGTGGCGGGACAGCGCCATGGTGCTCTGGCCCAGAACCATCGCGATCATGTAGAGCAGGGTCCCGCACGCGAGCAAGGCAAAGTCCCCGGAGCCGAGGACCGGATGGACGCCGAACAGCAGCGGGACCAGGCGGGGCCCGACGATCACCACGGGCAGCCCGCAGGCGAGGCCCAGGGCGATCACGATCGCGTTACCGCGGATCACGAGCTGCCGGTAGCGTGCCTGGTCGCCTGCCGCGATGGCGCCGGCGAGGCCCGGCAGCAGGGATGCCTGCAGCGACGCGAAGACGAACAACGGCACCCGCGCAAGCACCATGGCGGCCAGCAGTGCGCCGACCACAGCGGGATCGCCTGGCGAGAGCAGCTTCACGTTGATGACCGCGATGTTCACGACCAGCTGTGCGAGCAATGTCGAGGCGATGAGCAGGCCAAGCCCCCGGCACAGCTGACGCCACCTGATGGGCGGCCCCGGCCGCAGGTCCGCGACTGCCGGGCCGACCGTGAGGACCGCTGACATCAGCGGCGCGGCCGTCAGGATCAGCCCGAACAGCAGCGGCGAGTGGCTTCCCGCCGCGGCGAGGGCGACCGCGAAAAAGATGCGCAGCGCGCCGTCCAGCCCGAGCTGGGTGCCGTAGGCCTTGAACCTTCCCATTCCGGCGAGCACGCCGCGGCTCACCGAGACGACGGCAAGCGCCGCGAACGCGGTCGCAAGCGCCCCGACCATCCCGATGTCGCCGTCGAAGAGCCAGTCGGCTAGCGGCCGGGCCGCCGCCGCTAGCGGAACCAGCGTCACGGCGAGAATGCCGCCGGCCAGCAGGGTGCCCCGGCGCACGACCGGGGTGATGCCCGCACCGGTCGCCGCGCGCGCGGCGACGTGCCGGATGAGTTCCTGCTCGACCGGGAAAAACAGGCCAAGGCCGAGGAAGAAGACGATCGACCACAGCACCGCCACGGTTGCCATGCCGCTTGTGCTAAGGCTGTGGCCGGCGATCGCGAGGTGGGCGTACGAACCAGCGCCGAGCACTACCAAGCCGGCCCCCACCAGGAGTGTTCCGGTTGGAAGCACTCCCAGTGCCTTTGCCAGGAGCTTCATCGGCGGGTGAGTGCCAGGAGCAGAGCGAAGAAGGCCCGGCCCAGATAGATCAGGGACTTTGTCGGCGAGTGGCTGGGCGTCCCCGCGAACCTGGGCCGCATGGCAACAGGGACCTGGCGCACGGGGTACCCAAGGCGGATCACCCGGACCAGGGTCTCGATTGTGTCACCCAGGTACTCCACCGGGTACCAGTCCGCGAACAGCTCGATCAAAGTCCGGTCGCAGGCACGGAAACCCGACGTCGTGTCGGTCAGCTTGCAGCCAGCCATCCGAGACAGCACAAACGAGAGCATGATCATCGACCAGCGCCTGGGTCCGCTGACGCGATAGCCGCCTTCGCCCGCGAAGCGCGAACCGATCACGAGGGATGCCTCCTGCAGCCCGTCGACGAGCTTCGGCACATATCTCGGATCGTGCTGGCCATCCGCGTCGATCTGAACCGCGACGTCATAGCCGGCGCTGCGCGCGTACCGGTAACCGAGGCGCATCGCGCCGCCGACGCCCAGGTTGTAGGGCAGGCTGGCCACCGTCGCGCCAGCCTCGCGCGCGATGCTGGCAGTGTCGTCGGTTGCCCCGTCGTCGACGACGAGGACGTCGACCTCCGGCAGTTCACCCCGGATCTCACGGACCACGTCGCCGATCGTGCCGGCCTCGTTCCAGGCCGGCACGATGATCAGCACACGGCTGCTGTTCGTCACTCGATCGGCTCCCGTTCCGTAAGCTTCGCACGGATCAGTGCGATCTCCTCGGCGAGTGTGCGGGTCTTCTCCTCCAGCCGGCTCGCCTCCCAGCTCAGATGGATGCACACCACCAGCAGGAAGATGATGCCAAAGAAGAGCACGAGGCTTACGCCCGACACCACGCCGACCAGCAAGGCCAGCGAATTGAGCAAACGCGGGAAGAAACCGAGGACCAGCACGACCAGTCCGACGCTCATCCAGAGAATTGCGTACTTCTCCCGTAGTTGCCTGCGCCGCACGAGTTCAAAGATGACCCCGAGCAACACTAGGGCGGTAACGGCGGTAAGGGCGGTAAGTCTCATCGTGCCCCGCTTTTGCTCTCGGTGAATGCCCGGGCCTTCAGCGGCTCCCACCAGGACCGGTTGGCGCGGTACCAGGCGACGGTCGCCGCTATCCCATCGTCAAACGCAACTCGTGGTGCGTAGCCCAGCTCTTCTTGGATCTTGGCGATGCCGAGCGAGTAGCGGCGGTCATGGCCCTTGCGATCGGTGACGTGCTCGACCATTTCCCAGCCGGCTCCGCAAGCCTCGAGCAGCCGCGCGGTGAGCTCCTTGTTCGTCAGCTCGGTGCCGCCGCCGATGTGGTAGACGCCGCCCGCCCGCCCGCACCGCAGCACGAGCTGGATGCCCAGGCAGTGGTCCGACACGTGTACCCAGTCGCGGATATTCCCGCCGTCCCCGTACAGCGGGACCCGCAGGCCATCGAGCAGGTTGGTGACGAACAGCGGGATTACCTTCTCGGGGAACTGGTAAGGCCCGTAGTTGTTCGAACACCTCGTGACCACGATGTCGATGCCGTAAGTGCGATGGTAAGCCAAGGCGAGCAGATCCGAGGCCGCCTTAGACGCTGAATACGGCGAATTCGGCGCCAGGCATGAGTCCTCCGTCCAGGCGCCGGTCTCGATCGACCCGTATACCTCGTCGGTCGAGACGTGCAGGAACCGGCCGACCGCGTGCCGTCTGGCGGCGTCCAGCAGCACCTGCGTGCCGAGCACGTTCGTGGTGATGAAGGGGGCCGCGGTCTCGATCGAGCGGTCGACATGCGACTCCGCAGCGAAGTGCACGATCGCGTCGTGACCGGCGACGACCTCGTCGACGAGGCGCGAGTCGCAGACATCGCCCTCGACGAACCGGTACCCGGGGTGAGTCGCGACCGGGGCGAGATTCTCCAGGTTGCCGGAGTACGCCAGCTTGTCGAGCACGGTTACCCGCACGTCGCCCGAATCCGGCAAATTACCGGAAAGCATGGCCCGCACGTACTGCGAGCCAATGAATCCAGCTGCACCCGTGACCAGGATTCTCATGGCGACGCGAGTATACCGGGCATAGCGGGGGTAGATCGAAATTTCAGCCGACGTCGGGAGGCCCAGCCGGCGCCGGAGACTCTGCAGAGCCCTTCCGGGGGACGGGGGGACGGGCCGGTAGCCGCGCAGGGTGCGGGATGATCCCTGGCCGGCGTCCGGCTTCGATCCGGGGATCGTTGCCGTCACTATGACCTTGTCTGCGGCATCTGTGCGGAGCCGCGTGAGCTAATCGGTATCCTGCTGATTCATGTCGCGCTGGAGCGGCGGCCCGACCCTTGTTGAGTTCGCGGGCTTGAGCCCTGCCGCGTGCCCTCCGGCACGCTGACAGTGACGAGGGAGGCCCATGTCCGTCCATGACACGGCCGGGGCGGCTGGCCGCGCCGAGCCGCCCGGGGAGCGGGTGACTGAGCCCGCGCGGGAGGTGGCGGGTGCGCCGCTGGCGGCCCGCAGCCGCCCTTTCTGGGCTGGCGTGGTGCCGCGCGTGCCGCCGCGGCGGCGGCTGCCGCTGGCGGTCTATGCGGCCTGCCAGGTGATCTTCCTGTTCTGGTGGGCGGCCTTCTATCCCGGGCTGGTGAGTTACGACTCAGTTACCTATCTGCTGCATGTGACGACCGGGCCATGGGTGAACAACCACTCGGTGCTGTACGACTCGCTAGTGTGGCTGAGCCTGCACGCGACCAGCGGCCTGGCCCTGCTCACGCTGGCGCAGACGGTGGCGATGTCGGCGGCGCTGGCCTACACGGTCGTGGCGTTCCGACGGCTGGGGGTGCCGGGGCGGTGGACGGCGGTGGCGGCGGTCGTGGTGGCGGCGCTGCCCCCGATCGGCACGTTCATCGTGTTCGTCTGGAAGGACGTGGCGTTCTCGATTTGCGCCTACCTGGTGGTGCCGACGCTCGCGCACCTGCTTTCGCTGCGCGGCCGCGCCGGCTGGCGCATGGACCGGCGGGTGAACCGCCTGATCGCCGCCATTGGGCTGGAACTGCTTGGAATGTGCCTTTTCCGGCAGGACGGGTTCCTGGCGGTGACACTCGCGGCGGTCGCGCTGGTGGTCCTGCTGGCCGGGATGCGGGCCAGGCTGGCCGCCGCGGCGGCGGCGGCGGTCTGCGTCACGTTCGTGCTGAACTTTTCCGTGTATCCGGCCGTGGGCGTCCAGCGGGCGGATACATCGCTCGCGCTCGGCCCGGCCTACGCGGACATCGCCGTCGCCTATGCGCAGCGGCCATGGAGTTTCACCACCGCCGATCGGAAGCTGATGGCGCGGGTCGCGCCGCTGGCCGCGTGGAAAGCGACAGCGAACTGCTACGACTCGGACTGGACGACGAGCCACATCCCTGACTTCGACACGAACGCGACCAGGGTAAGCGGCCAGCTTTTCTCGCTGTGGCTGCGGGTACTCGGGCGCTCACCGGATCTGGTGCTCGGCGCCCGCATCTGCCGCGGCTCCATCGCCTGGAGCGTCTTCCAGGGCCCGAGCCGGCTCGAGGCGCAAACCTTGATAGCGGGTCTCCCGTTGCCGAAGGGAAACTGGCAGCGTATCGAGCACAATCCTTACCGCCGCGCGGTGCTATCCCGCCCGCTTGCCGTGACGGCGAACAAGGCGGGGACCTTCCTGTGGAGCGTCAGCAGGACGCGCCAGTTCAATTGGCTGCTGTGGCGGGCTCCGTTCTGGTGCTATCTGTGCTACCTGATGGTCTTCGCCTTCGCCCGCACGCGGCGGAACTGGGCGCTGCTGTCGCTCGCATCGATCGTGGTCGGCCAGCAGCTGGCGGTTCTGGCCGACAACCCGGCGCAGTTGTTCCGGTACATGGTCAGCCCGATCGTCATCGGGATCATGCTGATGCCCTTGTTCTTCGCGCGGGGGCGGGCCGTGCCCGCCGGGGCGACGCCGGAAACCCTGACGCCGGGCGGGTGACGCCCCGTTCCCGGGGGCCCAGCGGCTCTGCGAGGCGGTCGTGCCCGCCGGGGCGACGCCGGAACGCTGACGCCGGGCGGGTGACGCCCCTTTCCCCGGGAGACCCGGCGGCGCAGCTCGGTGCGAAGCAGCTCCGAGGTGGAGTAGCTTGCGGGCAGGTTCCGGTGTCCGAGCCTGAGCGCCGCGTTCGCGCGTGCCTACCTGGCGGGCCGGGCGACGGCGACGAACTCGTTGTGCGGGAAGATTTTGCCGGTAATTCGCGGAAATGGGAACGAGTACTTGCGCGTGGTGATGAACCCGATGGCCGTCGCCAGATCCGCCAGGCCGTCGAAATCGACGAACCGCACATGGGTTTCGTCCGTTCGGAACCCGGCCTCCTGCGGTGTGATGAAGACGACCCGTCCGTCGGCCTTGAGGTATGCCAGGTAGTCCCTCAGGAGGCCGACCGCGGCGTCGCGGTCCATGTGCTCGACGACATGAGCGAGCAGCATGGTGTCATAGCTCGCCGGGCCGCAGTCCGCCGACGCGAGGAACTCCTCCGGCGTGTAGGCCGTCAATCCGTGGGAGCGGGCGACCGCGATCGAGTCGATGTTGTGGTCGACACCGACCCCAGCCGCGCCGAGATGGTGGAGGTTGCGCCCGATTCCGCAGCCGACGTCGAGCGTGCGGCCCAGGCGGAGCCTGCGGATGTTCCACCGGTACGGGGCCTGCACGTCGATGATCTGCTTCCACCGGGCGGATCGGAGCCGGACGAGCCGGTCGGTATAGCCCGCGTTCGCCGTGGGTCCTGCCGTGTCACGTGCCTGCCCAGGACTCATCGCGCTGATCTGCTCCAGGTAATTCGGCGGAAGCGCAAAGTAATCCTGCTGCGCGGTTTACGGCGGATTCGTCCGCCTTGAGGCCGATCCGAGGTGTCTACTTTGATCATATGTTACCGTCGCCGACCCACTGTGGCCATGGGTGTGCAAGCTAATCGGTACTCTGGTCATTTGTGGTACGAGCGCCTGCTCAGTCGAGGCAGTTGAATGTGCAGTGCGCTCGCTCATATTCCCGGGTAATACAGGAAGACGATGCCCGTACACGATCCGGCTGAGACAGCCGAGCCCACCCAGCCCCAGCTCACCGGGCTGCAGTCCACCGGGCCCCAGCCCACCGGGCCCCAGTCCACCGGGCAGTCCACCGGGCCCCAGCCCACCGGGCCCCAGCCCACCGAGCCGCGCACGGAGCAGGCGCCAGGGCCGGCCGTCAGGCTGCGGCCTGCCGGTCACCGCGGGCTGCTCGGCGCGGTGACTGAGCGGATGACGCGCTGGCGGGTGCCGCTCGCGACGTACGTGGCGTGCCAGCTGATCTTCTTGTGCTGGTGGGCCGCCTTCTATCCAGGGCTCGGGAATCGCGACACGATCACGTACGTGCTGCACGTGACGACGGGGCCGTGGGTGAACAACCACTCGGTGCTCTACGACTCGATGGTCTGGCTGAGCCTGCACACGACCGGCGATCTGGGCGCGCTGACGTTGCTGCAGACCGTCGCGATGTCGGCGGCGCTTGCCTACACCGTGGTCGCCTTCCGTCGCCTCGGCGTCCCGGGGTGGTGGACCGCGGTGGCTGCGGTCGTGGCGGCGGTGCTGCCGCCGCTGGGGTCCTTTGTGGTCTTCATCTGGAAGGACGTGCCGTTCGCGATCTGCGCCTACCTGGTAGTGCCCACCGTTGCGCAGCTGATCTCGCTGCGCGGCGGTCCGGGCTGGCGCAGCGACCGCAAGGTGAACTGGCTGGTCGCCGCCCTGGGGATGGAACTGCTTGGGGTCTGCCTGTTCAGGAACAACGGCTTCCTGACCGCCGGAGTTGCCGCGGTCTTGCTGGTGGTGCTGTTGCCCGGGATCCGGGCCCGGCTCGCCGCCACCGCGGCAGCGGTGATCTTCGCAACTTTTGTCCTCAATTATGCGGTGTACCCTGCCGTGGGCATTCAGCAGGCGCCCTCGTCGCTGATTCTCGGCCCTGCCTATGCGGACATCGCCGTCGCCTATGCCGACCGGCCGTCAAGCTTCACCGCGGCCGACAAGGCGTTGATGCAGCAGGTGACTCCGCTCGCAGCGTGGAAGCAGATCGCGAACTGCTACGACTCGGACACAACGACGTCCGCCCCGGGCTTCATCCATCGCGCCAGCGTATTGAGCCATCAGTTCTTCTCGCTGTGGCTGCGGGTGCTCGGGCGCTCGCCGGATCTGATTCTGGACGCTCGCGTTTGCCGCGGCTCCATCGCATGGCTCGTCTTCCCAAGCTCGCCATCCGCGAGGGTGAACCACTACTCGTCTTACATTCCCGCCAGCCTGTTCGGCGCGGCGAACCTCCCGAACGTGCGTAACAACCCTTACCGGGCGGATCTCGCCACCCGGCCGCTGTCGAGCCCGCTGAACACCACGGCGAAATTCCTCCGCCGCGCGAGCGAGGTGCCGCAGCTTGAGTGGCTGCTGTGGCGCGGCGCAACCTGGTGCTACATTGCCTACCTGGTTGTCTGGGCGGTGGCGAGGCGACGCAGGAACTGGGCGCTGCTCGCCTTGGCTGCCATCGTGGTGGGGCAGCAGTTGACCGTGCTCGTCGATATTCCGACCCAGGCGTTCCGTTATATGGCGTCCCCGCTGTACATCGGCATCATGCTGCTGCCGCTGTTCCTCGCGCGCGGGCGTGCCGCGCCAGCGCCGCCTCGGGTCTTGAAAAATTCCTAGCCCGCGGCATTCCTAGCCCGCGGCGGCCTCGGCTGGTCATGGGCATCCTTGTCGCATTCCAAGAGTTGCCGGGGGATGCGGGGCACGCGGGCGTGCCTCGCCAGCGCCGCGCCGCGGGTCTTGAAATTTCCTGGCCCAAGGCGGCCTCCGCTGGTCACGGGCAGCCTTGTCGCGTTCCAAGAGATGGCGGGGGATGCGGGGCGCCGCGCGACGGGGCCGGGCAGCCGGGCCACCGGCGGGTTCGATGAGTCGTCGCAACTTGGCTGGCAGGGCTGCCACGGCAGGGCTGTCACGGCAGGGCTGTCACGGCAGGGCTGTCACGGCAGGGCTGTCACGGCAGGGCCTGGTTCAAGTTCGACCCGGGGCCCGCCCGCACCCTGCGCTCACCGCAACCCTCAATGACTGCGTCGGTGCCGTCGCCGCCGGCTGCGCGGCTTGTCGTTTCCGTCAGCTGCCTGACGCGTCGCGGCAGGGCGGGCCGTTGCCCCCTTGCCCGTGCCGCCTGGTGTACCTGGTTCCGCGGCGGAGCCGTTCAGGATGGGCCGGCCGGAACGCGTACGGTGCCTGACCCTCGTGCGCTTCGCGCCAGTCTCGCGCGGACGTGCGGCGCGGGTGCGCCCGGTTTCCCCGATGTCCTCGACTGCCTCGGCTTCAAGCCCGGCGCGCCCGCGCATCGCCTTTGGCAGCGTGCCCGTGGCGGACCGCGGGATTCGCAGCTCGGCGTAGAGCTGCTCCGAGGTGGAGTAGATCTCCGCGGGTTCCGGCTGTCCGAGCCCGAGTGCGGCGTCGATCAGCTTCCAGCGCTGGAGGTCACGCCAGTCGGCGAAGGTGACAGCGACGCCGCATCGGCCGGCCCGGCCGGTACGGCCGATACGGTGCAGATAGGCCTTGTCGTCTTCGGGGCACTCGTAGTTGACCACATGGGTGACATCGTCGACGTCGAGCCCACGAGCGGCGACATCGGTGGCCACGAGCACATCGACCTTGCCGCTGCGGAATGCCCGCAGCGCGCGCTCCCGCTGCCCCTGGCCAAGGTCTCCATGCACCGCCGCGACCGCGAAGCCGCGGTCCGTCAGCGCACCTGCCACCTGGTCCACCGCACGCTTCGTCTGGCAGAACACCATGGTCAGACCGCGATCTTCGGCCTGGAGAACGCGCCCTAGCACCTCGATCTTGTCGAGGTGGTGGATGCGGAACACGTGCTGTTCGGTGCTCGGCACCAGTTGAGGTGCATCATGCTGCTCGGCCCGCACGTTCATCGGCTGGCGCAGGTACCGGCGGGCGAGACCGACGACCTCGCCCGGCATGGTCGCCGAGAACAGCATCGTCTGCCTTGCCGCCGGGATGAGCTGGAGAATGCGCTCGATGTCGGGCAGGAAGCCCAGGTCAAGCATCTTGTCGGCCTCGTCGAGCACGAGGGCCTCCACGCGGGAGAGCACCAGGTGGCGCTGCCTGGCAAGATCCAGCAGCCGGCCAGGAGTGCCGACGACCACATCGACGCCAGCCTGGAGTGTCTCGATCTGCGGCTCGTACGCGCGGCCGCCGTAAACGGTGAGCACACTGGCGCCCTGAGACGTGACGCCGCCGCCGAGTGCCATCCTCGCGCCCGCGGCCTCTATGTCACCGGCGACCTGGATGGCGAGTTCGCGTGTCGGCACGATGACGAGCGCGCGCGGCTCGCGGGCTCTGCGCACTTCGTCGGGGTCAAGCCGGTGCAGCAGTGGGATGCCGAAGGCGAGCGTCTTGCCGGTTCCGGTTCTGGCCTGGCCGATGATGTCGTGGCCGGCAAGCGCGATCGGCAGGGTGAGGGACTGGATGGGGAACGCGTAGGTAATTCCCCGCGCGTCAAGCGCATCGCAAATCGGGTCCATGACGCCGAGTTCGCGGAATGAGGGAGGCTGTAGCTCCGCGATACTCCGGTCGTCCGGCATGCTTTCATCTGTCAGGGTGTTGCTTGTCAGGGCTTCCGCCTCCATTATAAGGCCGGCTCTGCGGCCCCGTGGTGCTGTCGGCCGTCGCTGCCGCCCCCTTCCGTCTTCCGCGCCATCAACGGGCGGCGAAGACGGCCTGTCCGGGCAATAGCCGACTGAACGTGTCTTGACCAATGCTATCGGTCACTGCACGGTATAACACCGTCCAGTGAGCCTAAATTCCGATCAAGAGCCGTTCACAGTGTAACCGAGTGGCGGCGGGCGGGCGGGCCGATGACTCCGGGCCCGGTGACCCGCGGCCCGGCGGGCGGGATGTCGCCACTCCACTCGATCAGTCGGCCGGTCAGATTGTCGTGCCGAACCCGACCCTGCGCGGCTCGGCACCGGTGAACTCGATATAAGCGATCTTTTCTGCCGGCACCAGAACCTTGCCGCCCTTCTCGGCGGCCAGGGTGAATATCGCACCGTCGGCGCTGAGCGCGGTGGCGAGGTCGCGCTCGATCTCCTCGGCGGGCGTATCGGTCTCCACGACGAGCTCGCGCGCGACTGACTGAATGCCGATCTTGACTTCCACATGGCTCCTTTCGGCGGATGTTGCCGCGCGCTCCATCGCCAGGGTAGACCCGCCAGCCCGCTCACCGTGACGCCCGCAGCGGGCTACGCGACCGGCGAAACGGCCGGTCGCGTCAGCTGGTCCGCGGCCATCCGCTGATACCCCGCCAGGCAAGCCGGGCCAAAAGCTGCTCAGCCACGTCCTTCCTGATGGACCGGTTTGTCCTCAGCCAGTACCTGGCGCTCACCTGGGCCATGCCGACGAGACCCATGCCAATTAGGTGCGCCTCGGCGTCGGAGATCCCGGCGTCCACGCGGACAACCTGGCTGATCATCTCAGCGCAGTCCCGCAGGGTGCGTTCGAGCCGCGCCCGTACGGCGGGTTCGTTGCTCAGGTCGGACTCGAAGACGAGCCGGAACGCCTCGCCCTCACCACCGACGAAGTCGAAGAATGCGCCGACAGTCGCGGTCACCCGCTGCTTGTTGTCGGTGGTGGACGCGAGCCCCTCCCGCATCGTGGCGACAAGCTCGTCCGCGCTTTCGTCGAGCAGCGCGAGATAGAGTTCAAGCTTGCCCGGGAAGTGCTGGTACAAGACTGGCTTGCTGACGCCGGCCCGTTCGGCGATCTCGTCCATCGCGGCAGCGTGATAACCCTGCGAGACGAAAACCTCCTGTGCCGCTCTCAGCAACTGGCGACGCCTGGCCGGCCGTGGCAGCCGCGTGCCGCGCGGGCGAGCATCTGGGGTTGCGGTCAACACACACTCCGATGGGTAGCGCCATCTCTTCGACTCACAGCGGGCCTTTGCCGTGTCGCGGTAATCCTACTGCCCGGTAGCCGTGCTGGTCACCGGTAGGCGCGATGGCCAACGGGCCGGATCGCTGGCGCCACACAGACGCAGCGATCAGCGGTAGTCGTCCTCGTCGAGGTCGACTGTGCGCACTTGTTCGGCAGTATCGGCCTCGTCGGCGTCTAGCGACATCTCCCGCGGCCAGTCCTCGCGCTCGGCGTCCTCGCCCGGGCGGACGCTGTGGTCCTGCTCGATGGCATCGTTGACCGGCGCCTCCATGCCCTTCTCGGTCATCAGCGACCCTCCTTGTCCGGCTGGGAGCCCGCAGGGTGCCGGTTCCTTGCCGGTTAGCCTACGGCGAAAACGCGCGCTCGGGCCCGTCGGCGCGCGGCGGCGCATCGCCGTGGCAATCACCGCCGCGCCGGGCGGGAATACCGGCGGCGCCTCGAGATTTCCGCCAGGCTATCCGGCCGGGGATCAGGCTGGCGCGGCGGCTGCGGCGGGCCCCGCCCGTAAGATCCCCCGCTTTCCAGCCGGCGCGCGGTCCGCCGTCACTTCCCACCGTCGGCATGGGTACAGCCATCAAACATATTGTCGATAACGGAGTTATGGGCAAGTATGGACTGATGGGAGGTAGTGCCAGACGGGTAGGGAACGGCCATGCGCAGCATCTGGAAGGGCACGATATCGTTCGGCCTCGTCACTATCCCGGTGAAGCTCTACGCGGCCACCGAGCAGCGTGACATCACGTTCCGTCAGGTCCACCGGGCAGACGGCGGCCAGATCAAGTTCAAGCGGGTCTGCTCGGCCTGTGGCGAGGAAGTGCCTTACGCGGATGTGGCAAAGGGCTATCCGCTGCCGAGCGGGGAGATGGTGGTGCTGACGGATGACGATCTCGCCAGCCTCCCGCTGGCTAGCGGACATGCAATCGAGGTGCTCCAGTTCACGCCGGCCGACCAGATTGACCCCATTCTGTTCGCGAAGGCCTATTACCTTGAACCGGAGGCTGTCGGCGTCCGCCCGTACGTGCTGCTGCGCACGGCGCTTGAACAGTCGGGGCGGGTTGCTGTCGTAAAGGTCGCCTTGCGGCAGCGCGAGTCGCTCGCGACGCTCCGGGTCACGGATGGTGTCTTCGTGCTTGAGACCATGCTCTGGCCGGACGAGGTACGTACCCCTGACTTCCCGTTCCTTGCCGAGGACATCGGCGTCCGTGCGCAGGAACTGAAGATGGCAAGGTCTCTGATCGACACGATGACTGGCGATTTCGACCCATCCGAGTTCCGCGACGAGTACCGCGAAGCGCTCGAGCAGCTGATCGAGGCGAAGATCAGCGGGCAGCAGGCGGTCCGGCCGCCCGAAGCGCCCGGCGAAGCCGTACCGGCGGAAGATCTTATTGCTGCGCTAAGGGCGAGCGTCGAGGCGGCGAAGGCGCGTGATGGCGGGGACGCCGGCCCGGGCAGCGGCGCGGCGGCGGCGCCGGGCCAAGCGCAAGAAGGGCGACGTCGCGGCCACCGGTGGCGGCCGACCTTAGCATGGCACCTTCCCGCATGACCCCACTCCCAGCGCGGGGGCAGCGCGTGACCGCCACTTCCAGCGCGGGGCAGCGCGTGGCGGCCCGGCCGGGCTGAACCAGCGGTCCGCTGAGCCGTCGCGGCGCGCGCGTTGGATCCGCAACCAGGCATGGGCGTTTCGGGTCCAGCTCCTGGCCGTATCCGCACCCGGCCGCGCGGCGTGGGACGGCGGCGGATCCCGGGAATGCGGTAGCCGGACGTCCGGGTTTAGTACTGCGGGACCGCTGTTCCCGCCGCACTGGTATTGCTGGACTGGTATCGCTGGTTCTGCACACCGGGCCGCTGCACTGGTATTGGTGCACTGGTATTGGTGCACTGGTATTGCTGCACTGGGTAGCGGGGCTGGTCCCACGTGCAGGCGCAGAACCGAGCCAGCCCCGTAGAGCGGAAAGAGAGCAACGTGTCGCTGCCACCCCTGGTCGAGCCCGCAGAAGGACTCACCGTCGGCGAGGTCCGGCGCTATTCCCGGCACCTGATCATTCCCGACGTCGGGATGTCCGGCCAGAAAAGGCTGAAGAACGCCAAGGTGCTGTGCGTCGGTGCGGGCGGTCTCGGGTCCCCGGCCCTCATGTATCTCGCCGCCGCGGGCGTCGGCACCCTCGGGGTCGTCGACTACGACATCGTCGATGAATCCAATCTTCAGCGCCAGATCATTCACGGCCAGGCCGACATCGGCCGGCCGAAGGCTGAATCGGCGCGGGACACAATCAGGCAGGTCAACCCGCTCACGGAAGTGGTCTTGCACCAGGAGCGGCTTGACTCGGACAATGCGATGCGGATCTTCGAGCCGTACGACATCGTCGTCGACGGCACGGACAATTTCGCCACCAGGTACCTGGTGAACGACGCATGCGTGCTGCTCGGCAAGCCGTACGTCTGGGGATCGATCTACCGCTTCGATGGCCAGGCGAGCGTGTTCTGGGCCGAGTACGGGCCCTGCTACCGGTGCCTGTACCCAGAGCCGCCGCCGCCCGGCATGGTCCCCTCGTGCGCCGAGGGCGGCGTGCTCGGCGTGCTCTGCGCATCCGTCGGGTCGATCCAGGTCAACGAGGCAATCAAGGTGATCACCGGGATTGGTGACCCGCTGGTCGGACGGCTGATGATCTACGACGCGCTCGAGATGACCTACCGGTCGGTGAAGGTCAAGAAGGACCCTGAGTGCCCCGTGTGCGGCAAGAACCCGTCGATCACCGAACTGATCGACTACGAGGCGTTCTGCGGCACCGTCTCCGATGAGGCCCAGCAGGCCGTGGCCGGCGCGACGATCACCGCAGGTGAACTGAAGAACATGCTGGACAGGGACGAGGCCATCTTCCTGGTGGACGTGCGTGAGCCGAACGAGTACGAAATCGTCTCGATTCCTGGCGCCGTGCTCATCCCCAAGGGCGAGTTCGTTTCCGGCGCCGCACTTCAGTCGCTGCCCCAGGACAAACGGATAGTGCTGCACTGTAAGACAGGCGTACGTTCCGCGGAGTGCCTTGCGGTGGTGAAGAGCGCCGGCTTCGCCGACGCCGTGCACGTCGGCGGCGGCGTGATCGCATGGGTCAACCAGGTGGACCCGTCGCTCCCCGTCTACTGAGCGGTCCACTGAGCACGCCGCGCCTGACGCCGGAGCAGGGCCGCCGGGCCGCGGAATTCGATGGGTGACATTGGTGTCTACGTCAGACGTCCGATTCAGGCCGTAACATGCCGCTGTGGCAGAGCAGCCGGAAAAGGAGGAGGGGCAAAGGATCGCCCGCCTCCTGGCGCGACCCACCGTCCGGGCGTCACGCGGCATCTCCGCCCGGCCTACCGCCCCGGCTGCGGCTCGGGGCGGCCACGGCGGTCATCGTGGGCCTCATCGGCTTGGCGGCGTCGGCTGTCGGCCTG
>CAWGAE010000032.1:0-19616 GCA_963820395.1 uncultured Actinomycetota bacterium
CGCCGCGGCCATCTTGACCGTGGCTGGGCAGGTGCGCTGGGTCACGCGCGTCCCGGGTGGGGGGGAATCCGCGCACTGGGTCCCGGTGCCGTGGCGCGGTCATCCGGTAACCGGGGCGGCGCCGCTGCCAACCGGCATCCTGCTCGCCCGGGTGACCCATAGGGGGAGCGTAGCGTCCCGTCCCGCTGCCACGCCGGTGTCAGCGGATATTGCCAGGTCATGACAGACTGGACGCTGAGGGAAGCGGCAAACGGCTGTCGCTGTCGGCCCCGCTTTGACCCGCACCGACAGCTGCCCGGTATCCTGCGTTGACGTCGGTGGCCACCGGTGTGCCGATGGCGCGTGCTCAGCAGACGGCGCAGTGTGGATGGCGCGATTTGGTCATCCGGGCAGGCGGACCCCGCGCGGCAGCCCGAGCTGGGCTGATCCCAAGATCAGGAACTACACGCGAAGGCTTTATGACTGTGCGCACATTTAGCCCGAAGGCTGGGGACATCCAGCCCCAGTGGCACGTGGTGGACGCGTCCGATGTGATCCTGGGGCGCCTGGCAAGCCACGTCGCGACGCTGCTCAGAGGAAAGCACAAGCCGATCTTCGCACCGCATGTGGACACCGGTGACTTCGTCATCGTTGTCAACGCGGAGAAGGTCGCGCTCAGCGGGAACAAGCTTGAGCAGAAGAGGGCCTACCGGCATTCGGGGTACCCGGGCGGGCTGCACTCGATCGCCTACCGGGATCTGCTGGACAAGCATCCCGAGAAGGTGGTCGAGAAGGCCGTCAGGGGAATGCTGCCGAAGAACTCGCTGGGCAGGAGGATGCACCGCAAGCTGAAGGTGTATGCGGGCCCCGACCATCCCCATCAGGCGCAGCAGCCCGTCCGCTACGAGATCACCCAGATCGTCCAGTAGGCGCAACCAGGCGCACAGCCGAGCAAGGGGCACAGCCCATAAGCGCACCGCCCATGAGGCGCACAGAGGAAGCACGAGGAAGATGCCGTGGCTGAGCCCACCGGCGCCGAGACACCCACCGCGGACGTCGAGGCGAGCACTGAGGATTTCGCTGGGGACGCCCGTGGCGGCGTTCCTGACGACGCCGACCACTCAGTGGAGTACGGGTCGGATTACACCACAGAGACTCCGGCGCGAGCCGCGGGCGCCGTAGTGCGGCCCGTGCTGACCGGGCGGGGCGGTGCCACCGGCCGCCGCAAGGAGGCCATCGCGCGGGTGCGCGTCATGCCCGGGTCGGGACAGTGGACGATCAATGGACGTGCGCTTGGCGAGTACTTTCCGAACAAGGTCCATCAGCAGCTCATCAATGAGCCGTTTGTCACGCTTGGCGCCGAGAGCCAGTTCGACGTGATCGCGCGTATCTCCGGCGGCGGCGTCACCGGGCAGGCCGGCGCCTTGCGCCTGGGCATTGCGCGTGCCCTGACGGAAATAGATCCGGAGAACCGCCCTGCGCTGAAGAAGGCGGGCTTCCTGACCCGCGATGCCCGGGTCAAGGAGCGCAAGAAGTACGGCCTGAAGAAGGCCCGTAAGGCGCCACAGTACTCGAAGCGCTGATTTGGCGGGCGCCGGAAAGCACCAGGATCCCCTGGAGCGAGATCATATGGGCGGTCTATTCGGTACTGATGGTGTCCGTGGTGTCGCGGGTCGTGACCTCACGGCCAGGCTCGCCATGGATCTCGCCTCGGCTGCGGCTTCCGTGCTCGGCGATGCCGGTGAGTTCGCCGCGGCGGCACGGGCAGGCCGACGTCCCGCCGCGGTGGTCGGCCGTGATCCGCGCGCGTCGGGCGAGTTCCTGGAGGCCGCTGTCGTCGCGGGCCTGGCCGGCTGGGGCGTGGACGTGCTGCGGCTCGGCGTCATACCCACCCCGGCGGTGGCCCATCTGACCGGTGCGCTCGGCGCGGATTTGGGCGTGATGCTGTCGGCGAGCCACAATCCTGCTCCGGACAACGGGATCAAGTTTTTCTCGCGCGGCGGGTTCAAGCTTCCCGACTCCGTCGAGGATGCGATCGAGCGCCGGCTTGGTGACATTGCGCAAGACGCGCCGCCCGCGGCCGGGTTCGGCCGGGTCACGGACCAACCGTGCGCGCGTGAGCGCTACCTGGAGCATCTGATCTCGTCCCTGCAGGGCAGCGGGGCGGACGGTCCGAACACGGCAGTGCACGGCACGGGCCAGCCGGAGGGCGCCAGCCCACTGGCCGGCCTTCGGGTTGTGGTTGACTGCGCGCACGGGGCGGCGCACGACGCCGCGCCAGCGGCGCTGCGCAAGGCCGGCGCGGACGTCATCGTGATCGGTGCGCAGCCCGACGGCCTGAACATCAACGAGGGCTGCGGGTCCACTCACCTTGACATGCTCATCGCGGCGGTTATCACACACGGTGCCGATGCGGGCATAGCGCACGACGGTGACGCCGACCGATGCCTGGCGGTCACCTCCGACGGTCAGGTGGTGGATGGTGACCAGATCCTGGCGATCCTGGCGCTGGAGCTGAAGGAAACACGGCGGCTGACCGGTGACACTGTGGTTGCGACGGTGATGTCGAACCTGGGCTTCGGCCGCGCCATGGAGGAGGCCGGCATCCGGGTGGTCGAGACCGCGGTGGGCGACCGGTACGTCCTGGAAGCCATGAAGGCCGGCGGCTACGTTCTCGGCGGCGAGCAATCCGGGCACATCATCATGCTCGAGTACGCGACGACCGGCGACGGCGTGCTGACCGCGCTGCATCTGCTGGCCGCCGCAGCCAGGCGTGGCCTGGCGCTGGGTGAGCTTGCCAAGGTCATGCACAGGTTTCCCCAGGTGCTCATCAACGTGCCTGACGTGGACAAATTCCGGGTGAGTTCCTCGGCCGCGCTCGCTGTCGCGGTGGCCAGCGCCGAAGCTGAACTCGGCGACAGCGGCAGGATTCTCATCCGGCCGAGCGGGACCGAGCCTGCGGTCCGTGTGATGGTGGAGGCGGCCGAGCAGGAGCAGGCGCACCGGATCGCGGTGCGGCTTGCCGAGGTCGTCCGGACCGATCTTGGCTGACCGTCCCGCCTGACGCGGGCGGCCACCGGGCCCGGCCGCGCGGAGCCGCATGAACGGCGGGCGGGCGCGGCAGTCCGCGGGCCGGGAATAGGCAGCCTGCGAACACCGCGCTGGAGTGCCCGTGACAGGCTGGGAACGTGATCGCTGGCATCGGCAGGGCACTCGTGGCACCCGGCGGTTCCACCCGGCGACGCACGACCTGTTGGACCGGTTCGCCCGCGGTTCGCCGGGAGCGAACGCGGCAGGCGCCACGAGCGCGGTCGACCCGCGGCGGGCCAGGGCGCAGCGCGAGCAGTCGGACCAGCGACATGACCGGCGGGCAGTGGCCATGACAGGGGCGCAAGCATGATGACAGGGACGCGAGCGTGAGGTACGCACACGAGGTTGCGAAGGTTCGCGCTGCCGAGCGGGCGCTGATGGCGCGCCTGCCTGAGGGTGCGCTCATGCAGCGGGCGGCGGCCGGCCTCGCCGCGACCTGTGCCCGCCTGCTTGGCCGGGTGTACGGGGCGCGAGTCGTGGTGCTGGCCGGTAGCGGCGATAACGGCGGTGATGCCCTCTATGCCGCCGAACGGCTTACCCGCCGTGGCGCACGCACTCACGCCGTGCTCGCCGGCTCGCGGCTCCACCCGGGCGGTGCCGCGGCCCTGCGGCGTGCGGGCGGGCGGCTGGTCGCCGCGACCGATCAGGCCGCGGCGCGGCTCATCGGCGACGCGGATCTGATCATCGACGGGATGCTCGGCATCGGTGGCCGCGGCGGGCTGCGCGACCCGCAGGCGTCTCTTGCGGAATTGGCTGCGTGCGCTGGCGCCGTGGTCGTCGCCGCGGACCTGCCGAGCGGGATCGATGCCGACACCGGCGTCGTTGCCGGTAAGGCGGTCCAGGCGGATGTCACCGTCACCTTCGGCACCTACAAGCCGGGCCTGCTGATCGATCCGGGCGCAGCACATTCGGGCGTGACCGAGCTTGTGGACATCGGCCTGGGCGGCGACCTGGCCGCGCCGGACGTGGTAGCGCTGCAGTCCGGGGATGTCGCCGCGATGTTGCCGCGCCCGTCTTCCGGATCGGACAAGTACCGCCGCGGGGTCCTTGGTGTCCTCGCGGGAAGTGAACACTTCACTGGGGCCGCGGTGCTCGCGGTCGGCGGCGCTGTGCGCGGCGGTGCCGGGATGGTGCGGCACCTGGCGTCATCGCCGGTTGTCGCGGGCCTGGTCCGCGAGCGCTGGCCGGAGGCGGTGATAACGGTCGCGTGGGCATACGGAGATGCGGCTGAAGCGACGGATGTGATCAGTGAGGTGGGCCGCGTGCAGGCTTGGGTCGCCGGGCCGGGGATCGGCACCAGCGCCGACGCCGGTCACCTGCTCACCGCTGTCCTGGCGACAGATCTGCCGGTCCTCGTGGACGCGGACGGGCTCGCTTTGCTTGCCGCCAGGCCCCTGCCCCTGCGCCGCACCGCACCGACGTTGCTCACGCCACATGCTGGCGAACTCGCGCGACTTCTTGGCGCCAGCAGGGCCGACGTGGAGGCGAGGCGCCTGGAGCACGCAAGGCGCGCCGCTGCGGAGCTCGGCGCAACGGTGCTGTTGAAAGGCTCGACCACGGTGATCGCCGGCCAGGATGGACCAGCCTGGGTGAACACCATGAAGACCGGATGGCTGGCGACCGCTGGCACGGGCGATGTACTCTCCGGGCTGACAGGAGCGCTGATCGCGCAGGGCATGGAGGTGCCTGCCGCCGCCGCGACCGCCGCCTATCTGCACGGCCTGGCCGCGCGGCTCGCGTCGGGCGGCGCTCCGATTGGCGCGGGCGACGTGATCAGTGCCCTGCAAGAAGCGTTCCGGCGCGCAGGCGCGCAGGCGCCGTGACCGTCATGGCGGTGCTGCGTTCGTTAGGGTTGTTCGTCGTCGCCGCGATCGCTGAGATCGGCGGCGCATGGCTTGTCTGGCAGGGGATCCGCGAGCACAGGGGCATGGCGTGGGTGGGGGCGGGGGTGGCTGCCCTTGGCGTGTACGGCTTTGTCGCGACTCGCCAGCCCGACGCGCATTTCGGCCGCATTCTCGCCGCGTACGGCGGCATTTTCGTGGCTGGTTCACTCGCCTGGGGCGTTGCCGCCGATGGTTACCGGCCGGATCGCTACGATCTGCTCGGCGCGGCGATCTGCCTGGCCGGGGCGGCGGTCATCATGTACACGCCGCGCCGGTAGGGTCCGCTCAGCTGGCGGCGCCAGTCACGCGGGTCCGCACCAGTTTGCGGAGGCGGCCGCCGGAGCCGACCTGCGCCGGGCGCGGGCAGGTTTCGCCGAGTTCACACGCGGCGCGGCCGGATCCTGGGCGCAGCCGCTCGAAGCCGCACGTTACTACGGCTGTGCGCTATCCGGGCGCGCATGGCGGCCCGCATGGCTTGCCTGCTCCTGTGCGGCCGACGTCCCGCACGGCAGCGGGATTGGCGGCCAGCTCGCGGCCATGCGGCAGTTCGTCGCTGGCCGGCTCGGCGTGGCGGAGTTCGGCCGGATGTTCCGCGTCGCACCGCGGCAAGAGATGTGGACGGGCGAACGTGCCGTCAACCCGCTCGCCGCCGCGCTCGACACAACCTGCTGGGCCCTGGACGGCTACGTACCACCCGGCGGCGCATGGTCACCGGCGCCGGGACAATTGGACGTCGATAGGCTCCGCGAGGCCGTCAGCGTGGCGCTCAGGCCCGTAGATGTATAGCCCCGTAGACGTGTCAACGGCCAAGACGTACCGGGTAGAGCCGCGTGGACCTATGCAGGTTATGTGGGCGTCCAGGTATGGGCACCGCAGCTGAAGGTGCGGGCCCGCGCCGGACGGATTGCGGCGCGGCGCGGCAGGCACGCGCCATCGCCCGGCCAAGTTACGATTTGTCTCGGTTCACAACGCGCGTCGGGTGCTCGTCTGCTGATCGTTCATCGCGTTCACAGTGTGAGGGTTCAACGGTGAAGGGAGATGTCCGATGGAGCCGCGGTCCGAAGATGGCACGGGCAGCGCGGGCAGCCTGGACGGTGCCGACACCGCAGGCGGGCACGGCCGGGACTGGCGGGCCGGCCGGAGCTGTGGGGCCAGGCAGCACCGTACCCGTCCCGCAGCTACAGTTACCGCCTGCCCTACCGTCCACCGGACCGCTGATCCGCGCATCCGACCGGGAGCGGGACGACGTCCTCCGCGGGCTTCAGGACGCATTCGCGGAGGGCAGGCTCGGTGACGAGGAGTTCGACGAGCGCATGCGCGCGGCGCTTGGCGCGCGCACCCGAGCGGAGCTGGACCAGTTGCTCGCCGATCTGCCCGGAGCCGGCCGTGCGAGGCAGCTGAAGCCCGGGGATGACTGGCCAGCCGAGGGCCCGTTCGCGATCGCGATCAAGGGCTCTGTTCGCCGCGGCGGGCGCTGGCGTGTGCCACGCCGGCTGACGACCTTCGCTTACAAGGGAGGCTCCCACCTGGACCTTCGCGCGGCCGAACTGACCGCGCCCGTCACCGCCATCCGTGCGCTGGGCTACAAGTCGGACATGGAGATCATCGTGCCGCCCGGCGTCCGCGTGGTGACCGGCGGCTTCGGCGTGTCGCGAGGCCTCCCCGACGACGAGCAGGAAGCTGATCTTCCGCAGGACGCTCCTGTGCTTCATGTGCGGGCCTTCACATACAAAGGGCGTATTGAGATCCGGACCAGGCCACGGTCACGGTGATCAGGGGTGGCTTGCTCAGCGCAGCCGTTCGGGATTAGCTGGGATTTGGCCGGCGACGCATGGGAGGGCAGCCAGACATCGCGGGGAACCCGTTCATGCCGTTGCCCGGCAGCGAGCGCGGGCCACTTGGCGATGCGACGGGCGCGGAGCCGCTCGTCGCATCCGAGCGGATCGAGGTGACCTTAGTCACCCGCCGCCGCGCGGAGCTCCCCAGGGAATACGTCGAGGGGACCGGCACGCTGTCGCGACAGGAACTCGCCGAGCGGTATGGCGCCGACCCAGCCGACATCGTGCGGGTCCGCGAGGTGCTGTCGGCTCACGGACTGGAGGTGACGGGCGCGGACGCCAGCTCGCGGCGGATACGGGTGGCGGGGACGGTGTCCGCATTGGCCGAGGTGTTCGGCGCATCGCTGAGCAGCGTGAGTAGCGCTAACCCCACCGGCGGACGCACCGTGCACCGCTACCGCGTGGGCAGCCTGCGGCTGCCCGTGGAGCTTGGCGGCATCGTCACCGCGGTGCTCGGCCTTGACAACCGGCCGCAGGCCCGGCCCCAGTTCCGGGTCAAGGAGGCGGCGGCGACCCGGCAGACGTACACACCTGCTCAGGTCGGCGTGTGCTACCGGTTTCCTCCCGGCACCGACGGCAGCGGCCAGACGCTGGCGATCATCGAGCTCGGGGGCGGCTTCTCGCCCGCCGAGGTGAACACCTACTTCGCTGGCCTGGGGATCACCCCGCCGACGGTGACGGCGGCCGGGGTAGACGGTGCCGTCAACGTTGCGGGGCAGGATCCGGCCGGTGCGGACCTTGAGGTCTTGCTCGACATCGAGGTAGCGGGGGCGCTCGCCCCGGGTGCCGCGCAAACCGTGTATTTCGCGCCCAACACCGACCAGGGTTTCGTCGACGCGGTTTCCACCGCCGTGCACGCCAGCCAGACACCCACCGCGGTGAGCATCAGCTGGGGCCAGTCCGAGGACTCGTGGACGGCTCAGGCGCGCACCGCGCTGGATCAGGCGCTCGCAGATGCGGCAGCGCTCAGCGTCACCGTCTGCGTGGCGGCGGGTGATAAGGGCAGCAGTGACGGGCAACAGGACGGGCAGAGCCACACCGATTTCCCCGCTTCCAGTCCGCACGTTCTGGCCTGTGGCGGGACAAGCCTGATCGCGGACCCGGCCACCGGCGCCGTCAGCTCGGAGACGGTATGGAACGACGGCGAGGGGAATGGCGCGACCGGCGGCGGGGTAAGCGACGCTTTCGGCCTGCCAGCCTGGCAGGCGGGCGCGGGGGTGCCGGCCCGCGCGGGCGGCAGCGCAGGCCGCGGCGTGCCCGACGTTGCTGGCGACGCGGACCCGGCGACGGGGTTCCAGGTACTCGTGGACGGTCAGCAGCAGGTGGTCGGCGGCACGAGCGCCGTGCCACCGCTGTGGGCGGCGCTCGTGTGCAGGCTTGCGGAGGGCGCTGGGAGGCGCTTCGGCTTCTTACCGCCGCTGCTTTACGCGGGCGTTTCGGCCCGCGTTACCGCGGCTGGCTTCCGTGACATCACCAGCGGCAGCAACGGTGCGTACGCGGCCGGGCCCGGGTGGGATGCCTGCACCGGCCTGGGTGTGCCTGACGGCACCGCCCTGCTCGCCAGCCTGCTGACCGGGCAGCAGACGCCGCGGCGGGCGGCTCGCGCGGCTGGCCGGGCAAACACACTGGCAGACTGAGACCGATGGAAACTCCGGCCTGGGCTGTCGTCGAACTAGCCGCGGTCAGGCACAACGTCGCCCTGCTGCGGGAAAGGGCTGCGGGCGCCCAGCTGATGACGGTCGTCAAGGCCGACGCGTACGGGCACGGCATGGTGCCATGCGCCGTTGCCGCGCTTGAAGTGGGCGCCGACTGGCTTGGCGTTGCGCAGGTGGGCGAGGCGCTGCGCTTGCGGGCGGCCGGAATCGCCGCGCCGGTGCTGTGCATGATGGCCATCCCCGGTGAGCCGTATGAAGAGGTCATCAAGGTCGGCGTCGACGTGACCGCGGCGAGCACCGCGATGGTCACCGAGATCGCCGAGGCGGCCACGCGGGCCGGCCGGCCAGCGAGACTGCAGCTGAAGGCCGATACCGGCCTGTCTCGCGGTGGCGCGACCGCCAGCGAGTGGCCGGCCGTCGTGGACGCGGCCATGGCCGCCCAGGCCGCCGGTCATGTTCGTGTCACCGGGCTCTGGTCCCACTTCGCGAGCGCTGACCTGCCCGGCCACCCGTCGACGGGTCGCCAGCTCGATGCTTTCGCCTGGGCGCTCGAGGGCGCGGAGAAGGCGGGCGTTAGGCCGGAGGTTCGCCACATTGCCAATACGGCTGCCGCGCTGACCCTGCCAGCGGCAAGGTTCGACCTGGTCAGGCCGGGCGGTGCCGTTTACGGGCTTTCGACACTGCCTGGTGGCGCGCCAGCAGAGTTCAGGCCGGCGATGACGCTGCGCACCAGGCTCGCGCAGGTCAAGCGGGTGGCGGCGGGCACCGGGGTTTCCTATGGGCAGCGCTACGTGACGACCAGGGAGGCGACACTCGGCCTGCTACCGCTCGGCTACGCCGACGGCGTGCCACGCACCGCGGCCGGTCGCGCCCTCGTGCAGGCGCGAGGGCGGCGGTGGACGGTCGCTGGCACCGTGTGCATGGACCAATTCGTCGTCGACTTCGGGTCCGAGCCCTCGGCGGCCGGAGACGAGGTCGTACTGTTCGGCCCCGGCGACGACGGCGAGCCGACCGCGCAGGAGTGGGCGGACACCCTCGGAACGATCTCTTACGACATTGTCACGGGCATCGGAAACCGCATCCGGCGCGTTTACTCTTGAGTAACCTGGATTACGCCTGCGTGCCTAGGAGGGTGCGCCCATGCTGCGGTGGCGACGGTTTACGGAGGTCACCAGCATCGCCGTCGGCGCCGCCACGGCAGTATTCGGTGTCGCATGGGCCGCGGAGAAGGTCGCCGTGGGGAGGAAACGGCTACGCCCCGACCCTGCCGCGGCCGAGCCGCTCGGCCAGCTGCGCGGACGTTCGCTGACCGTACTCGCCGATGATGGCTTGCCGCTGCACACCGAGATCGACGGGCCGCGCAGGGCGCCGATCACGGTCATCTTCAGCCACGGGTTCGCCCTCAACCAGGACTGCTGGCACTTCCAGCGCAGGGACCTCGGCGCGCCGGGCAATCGCTACCGGCTCGTGTTCTGGGACCAGCGCAGCCACGGCCGGTCCGGGCGGTCGGATCCTGACCGTGAGAACATCGACCAGCTCGCCCGTGACCTGCAGGCCGTTATCCGTGCGGTCGCGCCGGGTGGCGCTCCTGTCGTGCTTGTCGGTCACTCCATGGGCGCAATGACGATCATGGCTCTGGCCGGCCAGCATCCCGAACTCTTCGGCCGCCAGGTCACAGCTCTCGTGCTCATCTCCACCTCGGCGGGTGGCCTGGGTCAGATGACGCTGGGGCTGCCCGGCCCCTTCGCCGCGGTGCTGCGTCGCGCGGCGCCCGGCGTGCTCCGGGGCGCCGCGAAGGCGGGCCGCGCGGCTCTGGTTGAGCGTGCCCGCCACGCGGGGGGCGACCTTGCGTTTCTTGTCACGAGGTTCCTCGCGTTCGGCGACCCGAACACGAGTCCGGCGATTACCGATTTCGTTGAGCAGATGATCAGGGCCACCCCTGTCGAGGTGGTCTCGCGCTTCGTCGACACGCTGATCGAACACGACAAGTACGCCGCCCTGCCCACCCTCGGTAAGGTGCCCACGCTGGTCATCGCCGGCGGCAGGGACAGGCTCACGCCGCGATCGCTCGCCGAGGAGATGGCCGCGCAGATTCCAGGTGCCGAGATGATCGTGGATGAGCATGCCGGGCATCTGATCATGCTTGAGCGCCCGGAGTTCGTCACCGCCCAGCTGCGCGAACTGATCGATAGCGCCGCGGTGAGCCCAAAGGGAATACGCTCGGTGTGAAGGCCCTGGCTTGGGTGTGGCGTGTCCGGTGTGCTGCGCGCCGCTGAGAGCCCTGTGTGCGCTGTGGTTCCGATGGTGCTGTGTTTCCGTTCCGGTGGCGCAGGAGCCAGGCGCGAATGGCGGCGAGGAATGTGACCGAAACGATCAAAGAGACCACCACCAGCGTGCGGACGGCGGCGGAAATGCGCGCACTCGGCCGCAGGCTCGCGAGCCACCTCTGCGCCGGGGACGTCGTGGTGCTCACCGGGCCGCTGGGAGCCGGCAAGACCACGCTTACCCAGGGCATCGGCGACGGCCTGGGTGTCAGGGGCCCGGTCACCTCGCCCACGTTCGTCATCGCCCGCGTCCACCCTCCGCTCGGTGCGGGACCCGCGCTCGTGCACGTGGACGCCTACCGCCTTGGTGACGCCGCGGAGGTGGATGATCTCGACCTGGATACCGATCTGAATAGCGCCGTGACCGTGGTGGAGTGGGGTCAAGGCTTGGTGGAACGGCTCGCCGAGGACCGGCTGGAGATCAGGATCGGGCGGCCGCGCGGCGGTCCGCTTGGTGACGACACCCGTACGGTGCGGCTAACCGGTACGGGCGCACGGTGGGCGTCGCGCTGACTCGCGCCACCTCAAGCGGTGCCCGGTGGCGGTCCCCCCGGTGCGGCCAGGGCATGTGGTCGGGTGACGGTACCGGCGCGGGATCTACACATCTGCCACGAAACGGCGCTCGGAGGCTCTATAGTCCTTGGACAGTTTGCACCTTTCGTCTGTCCCCGTGTCGTCGCGCACGGTCGATCCCCTTCCCACGGAGGCGTGCCGTGACCTATCAGGGGTCACCTGATGAGACCGACGACGAAGGCCTTGACCTGCCTTCGCCTCGGCCCCGGCGGCTGACCCCCCGACGTCACCGACGTGGCCGGCGCTCCGCCTGGTTCTGGCCCGCGGTCGGGCTGACCGTCGCGGGCGGAATGGTCGTCGCGCTGGCGCTGGTGCAAGGCGGCCAGGGCAAGGCGAGCCCTGAGGCTGGTGCCCTGGTCACTACGTTCATGCCCGGCGAGATCCAGCGGGTGCCCGCCGCCTGCACCGCGGTTCCCGCAGCCGTGCTTGACCAGTACCTGGCTGGCAGTTCGAAGCCCGCCGGAGCGCAGCCGCTGGAGGGCAAGGCGGCCAGCCAGTGCTCGTGGACGCTGGACGAGCCGCGGACATACAGGTTCATGGAATTGGCGCTGGAGGCATACGCGCCGAGCGGGCTCGCCACTGGTAACGGCAGCGCCAGCCAGGCGGCGCAGGACGCCTTCGTCGGGGCGAAGGTGGCCAAGCAGACCCCGCCCAGCAGGTCAAAGAACCCAGCGGCGATCGTGACCTCAGTCTCTGGGCTAGGCGAGGAAGCGTTCACAGCCGACCAGCTCTTCAGGCGCGGCGCAGTCTTTGACATGGTCACGCTGGTCGCCCGCTACCGCAACGTGTTGGTCACCGTTGTGTTCGAGGCCCGCACCGGCGGCGGTTTCGGCACGGACCCGGTCAGCACGCTGACCGCGGGTGCGCAGGCAGTCGGGCGTGGCGCGCTGGCCAGGCTCGGGTGAGCACCGCGCTTCGCACCCGGTCGGCTTAGCGGCAAAGCGGACAAGCCAGGTAAGTCGCGCGAGGCTTTACCGGCTTGTCCCGCCGAGGCGTCCGCGCCAACCATCCTTTTCCACTCACTAGGCTGGTCATCCGTGCTCTTGCTTGCCTTCGACACGGCGACTCCGGCGGTAACCGTCGCCGTGCATGACGGTGACCGTGTGCTTGCCGAGATGTCGATCGTAGACGGCCGGCGCCACGGCGAGCTGCTCGCGCCCTCGATCGCCGGCGTCCTCAACGAGGCAGGTTCAGGACTGGATGCGGTGACTGCGGTGGCCGCTGGAACCGGGCCAGGCCCCTACACAGGTTTGCGCGTTGGTGTCATGACCGCCCGTGCGCTCGGTGCCGCCCTTGGCGTACCCGTTCACGGTGTGTGCACACTTGACGCTATCGCCCACGCGGTGGCGGACGACGGCGCCGCGTCAGACCCACCACGCGGCCCCTTCCTCGTGGCCACAGATGCGAGGCGCAAGGAGGTCTACTGGGCTGAGTACTCCGTCACAGGCAGCCGACTGTCCGGCCCCAAAGTGAACCGGCCGGCCGATCTACCACGTGGGCGGCAGGCCGCAGGACAGGGCGCGTGGCTCTATCCGGAGTCGTTCAATGGATTGCTCGAGCCGCACTACCCGACTGCAGCCGCGGTTGCCGCGCTCGCCGTCCGGTGTCTCGCGGATGGCACCCCTCTGCTTGCGCCACAGCCCATCTACCTGCGCCTTCCAGATGCCAGAATCCCAGGTCCAGCCAAGACCGTGACGCCGCGATGACCGTCGGTATCCGTCGGCTGCGGGACGGTGACCTGCGGGACGTGCTCGCCATCGAGCGGCAGATCTTTCCCGAGGACGCGTGGACGGAGCAGATGTTCGCTGACGAGCTTGGAGAGTCGGCCACGCGCTACTACATTGTGGCCGAGGCGGACGGGACGATCGCCGGATACGCGGGTCTCCGCGCCGTCACCGGAAGTCGTGGCGACGTCCAGACGATCGCGGTGCGGGCCGATCGCCAGGGCGAGGGCATCGGTACAGCCTTGCTCACCGATCTAATTGCCACCGCGACAGCGCGCAATTGCCATGAGATCTTCCTTGACGTACGCGCCGAGAATGCACGTGCCCGCCTGTTCTACCGGCGGACCGGATTCACTGAGGTGGGCAGGCGACCTGGCTACTACGGGCCATCAGCAGACGCCATCGTGATGCGCCTGCGTATTCCGCGCCGCCGCGCGCCAGGTAAGGCGGGCACGCGATGACCGCACCGCTGGTGCTCGGCATCGAGACGTCATGTGATGAGACCGGCGTCGGGATCGTTCGTGGCAGGACGCTGCTCGCTGACGCGGTAGCCTCGAGCGTTGACGAACATGCCCGGTTCGGTGGGGTGGTCCCCGAAGTGGCGAGCCGTGCGCACCTGGAGGCAATGGTCCCGTCGGTGGACCGCGCCCTGAGCGTTGCGGGCGTGCGGCTCGCCGACGTTGACGCCTTCGCTGTCACCGCGGGACCTGGACTGGCCGGGGCGCTGCTCGTCGGCGTCGCCGCCGCCAAGGCTTATGCACTTGCGCTCGGCAAACCACTGTACGGCGTGAACCACTTGGCCGCGCACATCGCCGTGGACCAGCTGGAGCATGGCCCACTGCCGCGGCCGTGCGTCGCGCTGCTCGTGTCTGGCGGGCACTCGTCCCTGTTGTTCGTGCCCGACATCGCCGGTGAGATCGTGCCGCTCGGCGCCACCATCGACGACGCGGCCGGTGAGGCGTACGACAAGGTGGCACGGCTGCTCGGGCTGCCGTTCCCGGGAGGCCCGCCGATCGACGCAGCTGCACGCGGTGGTGATCCGCAGGCGATCGCCTTCCCTCGTGCCAAGTATCACGACGGCACGAGCGACTTCTCGTTCGCCGGGCTGAAGACCTCCGTGGCACGCTGGGTCGAGGCCCGCACCGCAGCCGGGCTCACGGTCCCGGTAGCCAATGTGGCCGCATCGTTCCAGGAGGCAGTCGCGGACGTGCTGACCAGGAAGGCGGTGGACGCCTGCCGCGCGAATGGCGCCACGCATCTGCTCGTCGGCGGTGGGGTGGCAGCGAATTCCCGGCTGCGCGGGCTGGCGGAAAAGCGTTGCGCCGGTGCCGGGATCGTGCTGCGCGTGCCGCGGCCCGGATTGTGCACCGACAATGGCGCCATGGTCGCCGCCCTCGGCGCCGAGCTGGCGGCGCGCGGGGTACCTGCGTCGCCGCTCGACCTGCCCGCCGATTCCTCCCTCCCGGTCACCACCGTCGTGGCCGGGTAGCCAGCTGGGCAACTCCGAGCAGGCCGGTAATGACCGGTCGGCGCGCTTCCTCACCTGACGTTCAGGGCGGGTTGGCCCGCCCCGCGGTTAGGTACTGCCCAGGCTCACGTCAGTGAACTCGGCGCGGCGATCGTCGACGGCCGGCTGATCGCTGTCGGCGGTGAAAGCCCGGCCAGCGTATTCAGCACCGTCCGGGCATGCGACCCGACCACCTCGCTCTGGTCCGAGCTGCCTGGCCTCGCCGTGGCACGGCATGGGATGGCCGTCGCGGCGATCGGCAACATGATCTACGCCATTGGCGCAGCAGCGGAACCCGGGCATAACGCATCCACCCCCATCGTGCAAATCCTCACCTTTCACGGGTAAGGAGGTGTCGCATTCGCGGGAATCTGAGCAACTGCGGAACCACCTGAACAGCCGGTCCCAGCTACCCGATTGATGCGATGTATAACGGTCGTATAGCTTACGTCACCAGGGTCCCGCATCTATCGCCTGGAGGCTGGGACCCGGGCACTCGTGAGCCGCCTGCCAGAAGGCGCAACCCGCCGCTGAGGTTCATTCTGTGCGGCGCCCAGCGGTTTGCGCCGGCCGCCTTGGACGCCTACCAGAGCCCCGGGGAGACGTCGCCGCCCGCGGCGGGTTAAGGCAGATGCGGGCGGGGCCACGAGCGGGGTCCGGATCTGCCTCGCGAGAGTTCGGCGATTATCCACCCCTGGCGCATGAACTATGGGGCGAGGCTGCGGCTGCCCTTGCGGGTTGAGCCCGCGGGTGACCTGCCAGCGGCGCCCCAGCCGTGACTCGCCGCGTGCTCATGTTGACGAGTTACCGCGGTCCAGATACTGTTCAGGACTGGCACTCTCAAGAGTAGAGTGCTAATGCGACGAGGTTGGTCTGACACCCGCGACGGCAGGCCACCGTGCTCGCCATATCTAGCAAACTCTCTTCATCCCTTTCGGAGGGGGAGGTCTGAACGTGACGACCGCCACCAAGGTAGTTCTTAAGCCGCTCGAGGATCGCATTGTGGTCCGGCCGCTCGAGGCCGAGCAGACCACGGCGTCGGGTCTAGTCATCCCGGACACCGCCAAGGAGAAGCCGCAGGAGGGCGAGGTCCTTGCGGTGGGCCCGGGGCGCTGGGATGAGGCCGGCTCCAAGCGGGTCCCTCTCGACGTCAAGGTCGGTGACATCGTGCTTTACAGCAAGTACGGCGGCACCGAGGTGAAGTACAGCGGGGAGGAGTACCTAGTGCTCTCTGCCCGCGACGTGCTCGCCACCATCGACAAGTAAGCCGGAGCCGCCCCGGACCCGGTCCGGCCGCCAAGGCGCCCCTGGGCGCGCTGGCGGCGATTCCGGATCCGGCGTCCGGGGCGGTTGCATGTGCGGCACAGCCGTTCGCGGTCATGCCGTTTACTCTCAGGACGGGTGGCCCGACCGTGGGCCCCGACTTGAACCCCGGCCGTGGAACCCCGGTCGTAGAGGACGGAACCACGACGCGAAGAGCGCCGCCGCGTAGCTGTCGCCGAAATGCCGAGCGGCCACCGGGCAGCACGCGCCACAACGCGAACGGCGGCCACAGCGGAACTCTGACCAGCGCAGAAAAAAACGGGCGCAGGAAAAGTTAGCGCAGAAATACCAGAAATACAACGTAGAAACACCACCTAGCAGAAACACTGACCCACCGTAGTTTGGGGTTTTTCATGGCGAAAATTCTGGAGTTCGACGAGGACGCCAGGCGCGCGCTTGAGCGTGGCGTCAACCGTCTCGCGAACACCGTAAAGGTGACGCTGGGGCCACGCGGTCGCAACGTCGTCATCGACAAGAAGTGGGGCGCTCCCACCATCACGAACGACGGTGTCACCGTCGCGCGCGAAATTGAGTTGCAGGACCCTTATGAGAACCTTGGCGCCCAGCTCGCCAAGGAAGTCGCCACGAAGACCAATGACGTGGCGGGCGACGGCACCACGACGGCGACAGTCCTGGCCCAGGCGATGGTTCATGAGGGCCTGCGCCGGGTGGCGGCTGGCGCGAATCCCGCGGCTCTCAAGCGCGGCATCGACGCCGCCGCGGCGGCGGTTTCCGACCAGCTACTCGCCAACGCCCGTGGCGTGGGTGAGCAGGACGACATTGCCCACGTGGCGACCGTCTCCGCGCAGGACGCCAAGATCGGCGAGCTGATCGCGGAAGCCTTTGCCAAGGTTGGCAAGGACGGCGTCATCACTGTCGAGGAAGCGACCACCATGGGCCTCGAACTGGAGTTCACCGAGGGACTCCAGTTCGACAAGGGCTACGTCTCCCCGTACTTCGTTACCGACCCCGAGCGGATGGAGGCTGCCCTCGAGGATGCGTACATCCTCATTCACGCAGGGAAGATCTCCTCGATGACGGAGTTCCTCCCGCTACTCGAGAAGGTCGCGCAGACCAAGAAGCCGCTACTGGTGATCGCCGAGGAAGTGGACGGTGAGGCTCTGTCCACCCTGGTGGTGAACAAGATCCGTGGCCTGTTGCAGGTAGCCGCGGTGAAGGCGCCTGGGTTTGGCGACCGGCGTAAGGCGATGCTTGGCGACATAGCGGTCCTCACCGGCGGCCAGGTTGTCAGTGAAGAACTTGGCCTCAAGCTCGACACCACCGACCTTGACGCGCTCGGGCGGGCACGCAGGGTCGTGGTCGACAAGGACACCACCACGATCGTGGACGGTGACGGCGACGAGACCGCTGTTCAGGACCGGATCAGGCAGATCCGCAACGAGATCGAGAACACTGACTCGGACTGGGACCGCGAGAAACTGCAGGAGCGGCTGGCCAAGCTTTCCGGCGGTGTCTCCGTGGTCCGTGCCGGGGCGGCGACCGAGGTCGAGCTCAAGGAGAAGAAGCACCGGCTCGAGGACGCCATCTCCGCGACGCGCGCGGCCATCGAGGAAGGCATCATTGCCGGTGGCGGGAGCGTGCTCGTGCATGTCGCGACGGAGCTCGGTCACCTCGGCATGAGCGATGACGAGGCGACCGGTGTGGACGTAGTGCGGCACGCGCTCTCCGAACCGGCCCGCTGGATTGCCGAGAATGCTGGTTACGAAGGCTCCGTAACAGTCGCCAGGATCAGGGAACTCGGGCCGGGCAACGGCTTCAACGCCGCGACGGGCGAGTACGGCGACCTGGTGGCCCAGGGGGTCATCGACCCGGTCAAGGTAACCCGGTCGGCTGTGCAGAACGCCGCTTCGATCGCCGGGATGCTGCTCACCACCGAGGTGCTCGTGGTGGAAAAGCCCGAGGAGGAGAAGGACAACGGCGCCGCGGGTCACGGCCACAGTCACGGTCCCGGCGGTCACATGCACTGATCACGGTCGCGACGGCATTCTGTCATGGCTACCCTTGCGGCTGCAGCCAGCGGCTAATCGAGATTACTCGGCCCTGTCCCGCCAGCTGGCGGGACAGGGCCGTTTCTTGCCCGCGGCCGACGGGGGAAACGGGGCGGCAGGCAACGGCCGCTGGTCATGTACCCGGCCAGCCACGCCACGCGTCGGCTCTTGCTGTCATTTGCGCCACGTGCGCGCGGGTCCTGGCCTTCGCGCCCTGGTGGCGATCGGCCGTCGGTTTCCGGGTGCGGGCGACGCAGTGTCCGACGCGGGGACGAATCGGGTTGTCCGTCTCAGTAAGAGAATGCTTGCTTTGTCGATACGATTAGGGCACTTCGCGCTACCAAGCCCCGAATGCGTTTGGTACTTTCAGTGACCAGCGCATTGCAGATGGTGGGGTTTCGGGGGCGTGCAACATGACGGTGACCATTCCGTTGCCATGGACGGTGGCAATACTTGGCCGTATGCCGGGCATCATGCTGACGTGACGGAGGGATGCACCGCCCGTACGGCGGGTGACGGGGCTGCGGGGGAAACGCCGGGCCTCGCTGCGCGAGCGGACGAAATCGATCTGAGGGATCTTACCGACCTTGCCTTGCAAGGACATCCGGCTGCGATCGAATCGCTGATTGAGCAGCTGCGGCCGATGATCGTCCGATACTGCCGCGCGCGCCTTAACCGCGTCACGGGTCACTACCACATCGCTGACGATGTCGCCCAGGAGGTGTGCATCGCGGTGTTCTCCGCGCTTCCCAGGTACCGTGACATGGGGCGTCCTTTCGTTTCATTTGTCTTCGGGATCGCGGCACACAAGGTGGCGGATGCCCTGCGCAGCGCCGGTCGGCTGGCCGTACCCACCGAGGACCTGCCTGACGGCCCGGACGAGGGGCCTGGGCCGGAAGAAACCGTGGTCAGGTACATCGAGGCCCAACGTGCTCGCGCCCTGCTCGCCCGGCTGCCCGACCATCAGCGCGAATTACTAACGCTCCGCGTAGTGGCAGGCCTTTCCGCGGAAGAGACGGGTAATGTACTTGGCATGTCAGCGGGGGCAGTGCGGGTAGCACAGCACCGGGCACTTGCCCGGCTGAGAGCGCTCGCCGTCGAGGAGTCGATTGCGTGACTACGGGGCGCGACCCGACTGCGCCCGGCGGGGCACCTCGCTCGCCGCGAAGCAGCTGGCGAGATTCGCGGCGTCGGAAACGGCCGGGTGAATCGGGCGGGGAAATCGCCGACCTCGGTGCGATATGTCGCACCGAGGCGATGCTGAATGCGCTCGCGGCCCGGCGGGCTCGCGAGCGGGAGCCCGCCCGCCGCCAGTCCGGCGCCGCTGGGTCGGGCGGTGCCGTGTCGGGCGGTAGCGGCGTGTCCGGTGGCGACCCCGCGCTTGCTGTGCTTGCCGCACTCGCGTCCGATGTCGATGAACACGCAGAGCCACCCTGTCTCCATGACCCGTGGCAGGACGACGCTTTCCTCTGCCAGATCCGCGCAGTCTGCGGCGACAGCGGGGTCCAGGGTCAGGCGGGCTCAGGGATATGCGGCACAACGCGCGCATCGTCGAGCACGGACCAGAACCACTTACGTGCCGATCCGTCACAGGCATCGGTCTGAACACGTCCCGCCACAGAGCCCCGACGTGCCGGGTCCGCCGCACCCATAGCCCGGTTAACGGCCCGCAGCGGCCGCTAGCATGGCAGTGTTGTCTTGTTACCTCATT